>NZ_JBQENA010000006.1:0-429352 GCF_052044425.1 Paenibacillus sp. 22594 | reverse complement strand
TCCCATTGAATTCAGGACTAAGGCCGCTTAAGGATCTTTTATTATTTACGCTGTCTACTTGACGGGGTGCAGTTCAAGATTACCTCTTTCTTCGATCTTTCAGCATCCGGCTTCCGTCAGGTGATGGATCTCAACCTGGTGGGCACACTTCTACCCACGCAAGTTTTCGCCAGGCAAATGCTTGGGCGTGCGGGTACATCCGTGATTAACATCTCCTCCATGAGCGCTGCATCGCCAATGACCAAAGTCCCAGCGTACAGTGCGGCGAAGGCAGGGATCAACAACTTCACCCAATGGTTAGCCGTCCACCTGGCTGAGTCCGGAATTCGGGTTAATGCTATCGCACCGGGCTTTATCCTGACGAAGCAAAATGAGAAGCTCCTGCTCCGGGAAGACGGAGAACTGACCGAACGATCGCACAAGATCATCTCCCAGACTCCGATGCGCCGCTTCGGGAAACCGGAGGATCTGCTGGGTACCCTGCTCTGGCTGGCGGACGAAGAGATGTCGGGTTTTGTTACGGGGATTACTGTTCCGGTCGACGGCGGATTTATGGCATATTCGGGGGTATAGATTACATCAACTTAGCCCCATAATACAGCAATCCATAAGAAATACGGCTGAAGAAGTTTGATACAATGGACAGGACAGAACCATATATCAACCCTGGAAAGGATGTTGTTCACATGGCCATTTTTACGGCTTACCTAATGTCGGAGGATGCCAAAGCGCAAGCGGAGTTCTACATTAAGGCGCTTGGCGGCAAAATGAACTCTATTACCAAACACGGAGACTTGCCTAATGCGAGTGAGGAATTGAAGGACAAGGTGATCAACCTCAGTTTTATGGCTGCAGGAGTCCATTTTATGATGTCCGATTCCGTCTTCGAACCGGTTAGTTATGGGAATACAGTCAACTTAAACCTGGAATTCGCGGAAGAAGCTGAAGCGCGTGAAGCTTTTGACAATCTGGCAGAGGGTGGTGTGGTCAAGGAAGCGTTGAACCCTGCATTCTGGGGAGCGCTCTTCGGACATGTTCAGGACAAATTCGGCATCCTCTG
Organism: Paenibacillus sp. 22594; assembly: GCF_052044425.1. Lineage (NCBI taxonomy): Bacteria > Bacillati > Bacillota > Bacilli > Caryophanales > Paenibacillaceae > Paenibacillus > Paenibacillus sp. 22594. The sequence goes on along the minus strand of NZ_JBQENA010000006.1, from coordinate 428,292 downwards.
GATGATCACTACAGTGCCTAAGCAGGACCAGCAGTAAGCTGATGCAAATATGCTTCGGGTATAGACGCTTCTTGATCTTATCGAGAGGCGTCTATTTACTGTACGGCCAGCCCTCTTCATCTAAGCCAATCCAAAAGCAATCACCAGTATATACCCCAGCACGGATAGCAGAACAGATCCGATCAGTCCAGCCAGAAATGGCTTTTTCCCCATCCGGCCAAAGGTTCTCAGATCAACCCCCAGACCCATCCCCGCCATTGCCATTGCCAGCAAAAGGTAAGCCAGAACAACAAGCTCACTTGTGATTCCTGTCGGGATAATACCTAATGTATTAATTCCGCTCATCACCAGAAAGCCGAGGATAAACCAAGGGACCGGCAGCTTTTTCCACTCTATGGCTTTCTTAATCTCCCGCGCCTCCGCTTCCTCAGCAGGATTCTCCACTCTTTCCTTCTTACGTGTTCTGTAGGCTTCCCAGCTCCCGATGAGGATAGCGACAGGGATCAGCATCGCCACACGGGTCAGCTTCACAATGACCGCCTGATCCGCAGCGTCCCTGCCCGCCGGAGCGGCGGCAGCAATCACATGAGCCACCTCATGAAGTGTAGCTCCTGCAAAGATCCCGTAGCCTGCCTGACTTAATCCCATGAACGGATACAGCAGTGAATAAACCAATGTAAAAATCGTGCCAAGTATCGCTACAGTAGCTGCACCGACAGCCGTTTCATGTTCAGAAGCCTTGATTTGGGGGGCAATTGCCGCGACTGCTGCCGCTCCGCAAATGGCTGTACCGCAGGCTGTCAGCAGGCTCAATCTTCTGTCGATTCTGAAGCATTTCGCCAAACCGTACACAGTGAACAAAGTGAACACGATATTGATTACTGCAATGGCAAATACCTTCGGGCCGGCAGCCAGGATATCTGCAAGGTTGAATCTCATCCCCAGCAGAATGATTCCCGCCCGAAGCAGTCTTTTGCTGGAGAATTGAATGCCTGCCATCGCACTATGCGGGACGCCAGCCACTGCACGGAATGTTATACCCAGCAGAATGGCCAGCACCAGTTGCCCCAGAATATTCATCAGCGGCAGCAGAGCAAGATATTTGGCTGCTACGGCGAGCAGGAGTGTGATTCCAATCCCGCAGGTCATCCCCGGGTGCTTCACAGTATATGGATACAGCTTATGTGTATGGTTCATCTGCTTCACTCTCCGTCCACCGCTCACGGCGGCTAAGTCTTGATAGCTTCACTATAAGTGCCTCGCATGTGAAAGTGAAATACAGCTTTGTTATTCTTAGCATCAGTTTTTGTTATGATTGAACGTAAACGATATGATAAAATGCATGATATGAAAGCTATTCCGGCATTTTTGCCGATCTAAAATGAGGGATTCATATGATTGTTGATGCGCTGAATGTATTTGTTACCGTTGTGGAACAGAGTCATTTCTCTAAGGCAGGTGAGCTGCTGGGCTTGTCACAACCTGGTGTAAGCCTTCATATCCGCAATCTGGAGAATGAAATGGGAACCAAGCTGCTCCACCGGTCGCCGAAGCAGGTCCGCATGACGGAAGCTGGAACGATACTCTATAAACATGCCAAACAGATTCTATCCCATTATGAGGAGGCTGGGCGGGAAATCCGTCTGCTGCGGGATGAAGTAACCGGAAGTCTTCATATCGGAGCCAGCTTTACGATCGGGGAGTATATTTTACCGGCAAGGCTTGCTGCATTCGCCAAACAGTATCCGCTGGTCAGTCTTCAGCTGACCATTGGCAATACGGAGGAGATTATCACGGCAGTAAGAATGAACCAGCTGGATGTGGCCTTTATCGAAGGTGAAACCACCGACCCCGAGCTTGTGATCATTCCCTACATGAAGGATGAGATGATCGTCATCGCCCCTCCAGGACATCCGCTGGCTGAGAGTCTTGCGGTGGAAAAGGATATGCTTCAGCAGGAGAGCTGGGTCCTGCGCGAGCATGGCTCTGGTACCCGTGCTTTCAGCGATCATTTTCTGCAGGAATCAGGAGTATCCATGAAAAGATCGTATGTATTCAACAGCAGTCAGGGTGTCAAGGAGGCCGTCTCTGCCGGACTGGGGCTGGCAATCCTATCCAGATGGATCGTGCGCAAAGAGCTGGCGGGCGGCGAAATCTGCGAGCTGCGGCTCAGACAAAGACTGCTGGAACGTGAATTTCTGATCATCCGGCACAAAGGCAACCCGGAGAGTATGGCGGTTCAGATGTTTATTGAGAAGCTGCTCGCTGTACCCCGAACGTAACGCTAGGAAACCCGCCTGCGGCGCTTCAACAACGGCATTTCTGCCGTTGTTTCCGGGCAGACCCGCCTGCGGTGCTTCAACAACGGCATTTCTGCCGTTGTTTCCGGTCAAACCCGCCTGCGGGGCTTCAACAACGGTATTTCTGCCGTTGTTTCCGGTCAAACCCGCCTGCGGCGCTCCAACAACGGCATTTCTGCCGTTGTTTCCGGTCAAACCCGCCTGCGGTGCTTCAACAACGGCATTTCTGCCGTTGTTTCGATATAAAATCGACCTTGACGGAGAAAAGCCGCTGACCCGAATACAATTGGGAGCAGCGGCTATGGACGTACTATATGGCTGCTAGAAGGTCAGAGCCAGCAGCTACAGCAATGCGGGAACAGCAGCATGGATGACCTCTCGGGCATTCATTGTTTCCTGCTGACAGTCTGCAGTGTAATTACTCCTGCCGCAGGCACATTAAGCATGTGTACCCCGCTGTTCCAACTCAGATGATCCTCTGACGTTACTGTTCCCTGGCAATCTCGGACACTTATTTCCAGAGGACCCGTGTCACGGTCCAGCTCCAGTATCAAGCGGGTGAGCAGCGTTCCATTGACGATAATCACCAGCTCTGGCATATTCCCGGTTAAAGGGATAACCGTATCATGGTAAGCAGTAATCACCCATTTCCGGGTGGTGCGGGCCGTAACTAATGGATATAGCAGCTCGGGATGCTGCGGCTCCAGGCGGCCATCCAGCAATACGTCCCGGTGCTCACGCCAGAAGGACAGCCAAAATGCCAGCATAGCAGTATGTTCCTCCGGTAGCCGGTCGATCCGGACCGAAATCTGGGGAACGGAAAACAGCACATTTATGAACTGAAGTGCTGCCGCCGCCGAAGACTCCTGGGGGTTCCACATCAGCATGTCGGAATGTGCCGCAGTGATGCCGCAAATCAACCGGATATCGAGCGTCCTGATCCGGTTCTGGAGCGCGTCATTAGGACAATCGCCGGCCCGGAACATATTCCCGTATTTACGCATTAGCGGTCCAATGTAATTCTGGCGGAATTCGATGAGAATATCCGGCTTCAACTGTCTCAGACGGGAGATGATCCCACTTAGAAGCTTATCCACTGCTTCCGGTACCGACCCCGTGTCTTGCCCATCAGCGGGAAGATATTGATCCCCTTTGGAATAAAAGCTGTCAACGAAATCCAGCTTAAACCCGTCCAGATCCCATTCCAGTACCGCCTGCTCATAGATTCCGGTCAAATACTCCCGTATTTCCGGATAACGGGGATCAGCCACCCCTGCTCCAAGCTCATCATTTACATACAGCAATTTATCCTTGAACCTCACCCAGGCCTGACTGTGCTTCCCGATGAACGGAACCGCATACCACAGCATAAATTTCATACCCAGCTCATGAATTCGGGTTACGTGTGCCTTCAGGTTAGGAATTTTATCCACACTCACCTTCCAGTCTCCACAATAGGCATAACCCCGGGTATCATCTGAGGTCTGCCAGCCGTCATCCATAATGACCGTCTTACAGCCCACTGCGGCAGCTGCTCTGCACTCGGCTTCCACTGCATCAGGCGAAAGCTGCTGATGAAAGCTGTACCATGTAGAATACACCGGTTCTCTGGCCGCTTCCGGAACGGGTGAAGGGTCACAACCGGGAAGTCCGGCCCACCATTCACCCACCCCTTTCAGCGCTTCATAATAGGGATGGCTGCACGTATCCAATCGCAATATGACCTCAACATGGTGTACGGGTGGGCCAGGCTCTGCAAAGAGCGTTACGTAACAATGGAAGCTTGATGTCTCCTCATTTAGACCCGCATGAAGCTCCACAGGACTTATTACATCCGAACAGGCAAAGGTCAACACATTGTTGCCCCGGTTCCCATAGAGACTGATAACCGGGGCGGAAGAAGTAGATCCTGACGGGAAGCCCTGCCACCAGTCGGGAATCAGCCCCCGGCTCCGCTCTACCGATGGATGCCACAGGCCTTGCACATCCACTGCTGCACAGCTCCACTTCAGGGATATTTCCGGTAGAACAGCCGGACTAGAGGCATCCAGAATAAGCCGAATATATTCTACATCTGCCTCAGCGACATCCACATAGGAAGAGAGAGAGGTGGCAAAAGTTCCGGTCTGCCCCTCCAGCCTCATTTCCCAGCCATTGCTAAGTATGATTTTCAATAGCTTCTAAGCTCCTTTTTGCCGGATATGTCTGATTGAATGCTCAATACTACATCCGGCAGGGAATCGAAATCTGTATGCAAGCCCCGATCCCTGAGCGGCTAGCAATGATTACCCCGTAGCCGCTGCCATGATGCAGCTTGATCCGGGAATCCACATTACGGATGCCATAGCCGATGCGGGGACCCTCAGGGGCCATAATCTGCCGGATGATATCTGCATTCATGCCCACCCCATTATCAATCACTTTGAACACAATCTCTGAATCCCGCTTCGCTACGACAAGCCGTATGCCCAAGGTGGCTCCGAACCAGGCATGTTCAAGCGCATTTTCAATCAGCGGCTGCAGAATCAGCTTGACCGTTGCGTACTCCAGAACTTCCGGATCAATGTCATAATATACACTAAGCCGTTCACCGTATTTAATGCACTGGATAGCCACATAGGCTTTGGCATGTTCGATTTCCTTGCCCACAGTGGTCAGGATTTCTCCGCGGTTCAGACTAAGCCTGTAGAATTTCGCCAGCTCCTGTACCATAATATGCAGTTTATCAATATCGCCGAATTGGGCCAGACGGTTAATAGAGGAGAGTGTATTGTAGAGAAAATGAGGATTGATCTGCGCCTGCAGCGACTCCAGCTCTGCTTCTTTTTTCTGAAGATCGGCAACATAATTTTTATGGATCAACTCTTCCATATTGCTTCCCATCCGGTTGAAGGCGATAGCAATTTGCGCCAGTTCATCATTGCCTTTGAAGCGGATTCTCTTGTGGAAATCCCCGTCATGAAAAGCATTAAGGGACCCCACGATCTTCTGAATCCGCCGTGAGAAGTACCCGGATACCCAGATCCCCAAGGCTGCCAGGACAACGGCACTGACCAGACATACCAGCAGTGTCATCCGGCGGACCTCGTTCGCGCTCTGATCGAACAGGCTGTATGGAATGTAGGCTTGCAACTGCCAGCCCAGACCGTGCAGAGATTCACTAAGGACAAGCTCTCCGGGCTCTGTCCGGCTGCTCGACCCTTCCGTGCCTTCCGGTGAAGATTGCATCACAATCCTGCCGTTGTCGTCAAGCACGACAAGCGTACTGTATTCGCCAATTTTGCGGTAATCCACAGAATCCAGCAGATCCTTGATCTGTACCGCTACCCGGACAAGACCAATCTCCTTCCCTCTCTGCACATCATCCAGACGCTGCAGCAGCGAAATATTGCCATCCTCTTGATCGCGCAGAATCTGCTGCCAGCGGCTGAGACCCGGCAGGTTACCCGAGAATTCCAGCATGCGGTACCAATCTGCGTCTTGTATCCGCTGCATATGATAGATCTCGTAACGTTTCGTGGAGAGCAGCGGATTCAGCCCCCCGTCCTTATAGAACACTTCAGGCAGCGTTTCGTTCTGAAGATACAGGGACAGGCCAATATTGCTGGCAGTGTAATTCAGCAGATTTTCAAGCGCCGGCATGAGTGTCCTGGTCATGGTCTCATAGCTGTACCAGCCTTGATCATAGCGGCGAAGCGCATTTTGCAGACTGTAATTATAGTAAAGGCTGTTCGAGATACGTTCGATATCATCTGTACGGTAACGGATATTGTCGCGCATTTGCCTGAGCGTTCCTTGAAGATTCTCCCGCGTTTTTTCCCGTAGGGAATTCACGGAATGCGCATAGGCGAACAGGCCAACCGTCAGCACGGCAATCAGCAGGCACAGCACATAAGGCAGAATGAGCTTGTATCCAAAAGGAATACTCCCCATGCGCCGCATATCACAAATGTCTCCTGTAATCACCTGGGCTCACACCATAAAATTCCTTAAACTGCTTGCTGAAATGGGAAAGATTCTTATAGCCCACCCGGTTCGCGGCTTCATAGACCTTCAGCTTCGGATCACTAAGCAATACCTTGACCCGCTCCAGCCGCCTCAGCCCCACATAATCGGAGAAATACACTCCAGTCTCTTCGTAGAAGATCTGACCCAAGTGATTAGGTGAAAAGGAAAAGTGGTTGGCTGCATCCCGCAGCATGACATTATGCTCCAAATGCTCTTCAATGTACGCCTGGATCTCCTCCACAAGCTTCCGCTTCTTCCCCTGGCGTTTGCGCTGCAGCCGTTCGGACAGCTCGAACATCCGGCGGCGGAGCCAGGATTTCATATCCTCAATGGTTTCCAGATCATATAAAATATTCAGATGTTTCCGTTCCAGCCCCAGCAGCTCATAAAAATCCTCATTGATCGTATGCAAATACGCATCCAGCCTGGAGACGATGTGCAGGAAGAGCTGGTAAATCTCCAGCTTGGTCTCCATATTGCCCACCCAAACAAACAGCTCCTCATTGCAGTCGTCCACATCGACCAGACGGTAAGAGGACACCGCCGCGAACAAGGCCTGCAGAATACTGTCCAAATCTTTGGCTGAGGCCGAGATCGGCCCTCTGGCATCAGAATGGAGGATGAGCTTGCCTTTACCCAGGAACAGCTTCAGTCCCAGCGCATTCCTCGCCTGCCGGAAGGAATCCCGCAGCTCACGCAAATGGCTAACGGCAGGCCCTACACCTATGGTTACTGTCAGCGGTATTCCATCCGCCGCCTGATGGATCAGCCTGCGGAGTCTTTCACGTCCCACACTTTCTTCCAGAATCAGTGCGTAATGGAACCGCTCCGTCCGGCAGGCTTGTATCTGTTCCTCGGCACAGTACCGCTCGATCGACATCTCCAGCCTGTTCTCCATCTCTGCCTTAGCCCCATCGCTGAAGCCATTCAGCTTCCAGGACATATCATCGGGCTCCAGCAGCGCGGTGTACAGCCTCGCCCCATTCCAGTTAATGCCGACACGTTGAAGCAGGGACAGCATCTTTTCTTCATCCGGTGTACCATCAAGAAGCTGCATGAACAGCTCTCTGCGCAGAAGCGGTTCGGATTCGGAGAAATAACGCTCTAAATGGGAATGCTCACGCTCACGGTCCAGAGTCTCCCGAACCTCTTCCAGTGATCTGCGCATATCGTCATCGTCTACAGGCTTCAGCACGTAACCGGATGCGCTCATGGATATGGCCTGCTTGGCATATTGAAAGTCTTCATAGCCGCTGACAAAAATAATCTTCAGCTTCGGGTTCAGCTCAAGGGCTCTGCGGGCAAGCTCCATCCCTGACATGATCGGCATTCTGATATCGGTGACCATAATATCCACAGCCTGCGAATCCAGCACCTCCAGAGCTTCAAAGCCGCTGCTCGCGGCTGCACACACCTCCATGCCAAGACCTTCCCAGTTCATGAAGCGCTGCAGACCCTCCAGATCCAGCAGCTCATCGTCGACCAGCAGCACCTTGTACATTCCATCCCACCCTCGCACTCATGAATTCAATCCGCCCCCCGGCAACTTGTGCTTGCGGTGAATGCCATATAATAGTAAAAGGGGTACACTTGGATTCAGTATACCCCACGGTTTAGGCTGGCTCTAGCTTTATTTCATCTTGCTCAGATTGTCCTGCCATTTCGCGGTTTGGAATTTCAGCAGCTTCTCGTAGCCTGCTTTTTTGGCGTCTTCATTCGCTTTGTTTAAGAGACTGAGAACTTCATCATCACTTTTGGCGTACAGGGTTTTCGCAAAAGCCTCCTGATAAATATCATTAACCGCCGTGGCAATCGTTCCTTCTTCCGAGTCCGGCAGCGGGTCCAGATTGACGAATTCCGTAAAGTTCTTCGATGTCTTCCAGGTCACCTTCTGCTGGGCAAGCGTAGTCCAGTTCTGCTTGTCGGCCGGAAGCTGCGCATCCATCTTGGCTTTGGTCTGGTCAATAAAGGTGGTGTTGCCAACCCAGTTGAAACGGCCGATTCTTTCCTTATCCTTGTCTCCCTGTGGTGTATTCAGGCCAGCCTCGTTCAGAATAGGCACGCCGTCTGCATCGTACTCATCCCAATACAGGCCTTGACGGCCAAAGTTCAAAATCCGCTGGCCTTCTTCGCTGGTCACCCAGTCGAGGTAGGAGAAGATCGCTTCCGGGTCCTTGGCGTTCTTCGTGATGACCAGCACGTTCCAACCCAGTGAGTTGTAATTGTTGGGTGTAATTTTAGATGCATCCAGACCCGCCTTGTGAATCGGCCAGATGATATCATAGCCGGCATCAGGGTCTGCTGTACGCAGCGCGGTATCCGCTCCCCGTCCAGGGTTCACCACATCGCCGTCCACATATACTGCAACGCGGCCTGTTTTGAGTTTCTCGGAAATCTGGTCACCGGTCTGGGTGAACAGATCCTGCGTGATCAGCTTTTCACGGAAGAGCTTGCTGGCGTACTGCATATTCTCGATGAACACCTGATCCTCAAAAATCGATTGCAGCGTGTTGCCCACCGGATTGGCTTTGGGCAGATACGGTTTATTTTCAGCAAATCCGCCGTACATCGTCTCGAGTCCCCGGCCTTTGGCTCCCACTTCAAGCGGCACCACATCGGGATACTTCTCCTTCACCTGCTTCAGGTAGGCATACAGATCATCGTAGGTTTCCAGCTTCGGTGAACCCAGCTCCTTGTATATTTTCCGGTTAATAATCCAGCCGCCGTTGCCATTCGGGCTTGACGTATACCAGTTGGGGAATTGGTAGAGCTTGCCGTCTTCAGAGCGCAGCATGTTCAGTGTGGCTTCACCGGCGTTCTTTTTCAGATTAGGATAACGGTCCAGATAATCATCGAAGGGTACCAGCAGCCCGGGCTGACGAAGCCGCTCGACATTCGCTCCGCGGTCCATCATAATGACATCCGGCAGACTTCCCGAGGCGATCATAGTACTGAATTTGGTTTCGGCAGCACCGCTGGACTGAACCGGGGTCATCTTGACCTTCAGGGTGTCGGCAATCCACTTCGTGGTCGAATCCCTTCCCCATTCTTCCGTGGTATCCCAATCGTAATTACTGTAATACGTGAAGGAGACCGGTTTCACCGTGCTTCCTACAGCTACTGATGTAGCTTCAGGACTTACACTTGCCGCTGCTGTCTCCGTTGCCACCGGTTCTTTGGTAGGATCAGCGGATGGCGCAGCAGCATTGTTCCCCCCTCCACAACCTGCAATCAAAAGTACCGAACATAACACAACACTCAGCAGCGGAAAACTCTTCGTAGATTTCAAATGAGTAACCCCTCTCTAATGTTCATTCACTACTCCTTAAGCGACCCGATTAACACACCTTTCACAAAATACTTTTGCAAAAACGGGTAGACCATAATAATCGGCAGCGTCGCGACCATGGTGGTTGCCATGATCAGCGATTTGCTGGTTACCGACTGCACGAGCGCGAGCCGGTCTTGAGCAGCTGCACTGCTCCCGATGGCCTTCTGGAGCTGATCCGTCACAATATTGGAATTCAGGATCTGCTTTAGCAGGGTCTGAATCGGGATCAGATCAGGATTATTGATATAAATACTTGCCGAGAACCAGTCATTCCAATGATATACGGCCGTAAATAAGGACAAGGTAGCCACAACAGGACCAGAGATGGGCAAAATAATACGGGTCAGCACTCCGATATGGTTGCAGCCGTCAATCCGCGCCGATTCAACCAGCCCCGCCGGCAGCCCCAAAAAGAAAGTCCGGAAAATAATCATGTTGTAGACACTGATCATCCCGGGAATGACCAGCACCCAGAAGGTATCCATCATCCCAAACTCACGGAGCAGCAGGAAGGTGGGAATCAATCCTCCGCTGAAATACATCGTTATGATGCAGAATACCATATATATTTTGCGTCCCATCAGTTCATGCCGGGAGAGTCCGTAGGCCAATATGGCGGTAAACATGACCGATAATGTGGTTCCTACGATAGTGCGCATGATGGAGATCAGAAACGCATGACCGATGCGGCTGTCCCGGAACACGACCTCGTAATTATCCAGTGTTGGGCTGCGCGGCCAGAACGTAATCCCGCCAAGCGCCGTGTCCGAGCCCATATTGAAGGAAATCACGAGTGAATTCCAGAAGGGGTATAGGGTGATGAAACCCAGCAGCAGCAGCGTTGCATATATAATGACTTGTAGGAATTTGTCTCCAGCCGACATCTTCATCATAACCTGACCCCCGCCTTCCTTCTCCACATTTGTTTTGCTTCACTGTTGCTTACCATAAACTTGAACCCATTCTTCTGGCTGCCTTATTCGCCAGGGCCAGCAGTCCAATACTCACTACTGCCTTGAAAAGTCCCGCCGCCGCCGCATAAGAGAAGCGGTTGTTCAAAATCCCCATCCGGTAGACATACGTATCGATTACGTCGGATACATCACGCAGGATCGGATTGGTGGCCAAGATCAGGATATCCTCGAATCCGGCATTCAGAATATTGCCCACAGCCAGAATGAGAAAGATGATTATGACCGGCCGGATGCAGGGTAATGTGATCAGCTGGATCTGCTTGAAGCGCCCTGCACCGTCAATGGAAGCGGCTTCATAGAGATGCGGGTCGATTCCGGCAATTGCCGCCAGATAGACGATGGCTGCGAACCCCATCTCCTTCCAGATGCCTGTTCCCACCAGAATCCCCCAGAAGTACTCCGGCACGGACAGAAAGCTGATAGGCTCTGAGGTGAGATGCAGACTCATAAGCAGCATGTTAACGCTTCCATTATCAGTCGAAAGCATCGAGCCCACGAACCCACCGACGATCACCCAGGACAGAAAATGCGGCAGATAGCTGACGGTCTGGATGATCCGCTTGAATAACATAAGACGAACCTCATTGAGCATCAGCGCGAGCAGGATTGGAGCCGGGAACCCGATACACAGCTTCAGCAGGCTGATTACAATGGTGTTGCGCATGACCGTCCAGAAGTCGGGCGAATTGAAGAATGCTTCAAAATGCTTCAGCCCGACCCAGGGACTGTGAAAAAAACCGCCGAACAGCTGATAATCCTGGAACGCCATCAGTACACCATACATGGGCAGATAGCTGAAGACGAAGATAAACAGCATAGCGGGTATAACCATCAGCTGAATATCCCATTGCCTGAACCACCTGGTCCACCATGATACCGGCTTACCTTTCGCCCTGGTAATGACCTTTCGTTCGATTTCCACGTTTGTCATCCTTCCTGTTTCTTTGCTCTACACCTTAATCTTATTCAGTTCAGAAAGGTGTAACCAGTACCGTGGTCAACGAAATGTGTGGTTCAGCAATGATGAGCAGATTACAGCTTAATGGCCTTCACATCGTCAAAGTAGATCGTCCCGCTGCCCTGGGTACCACTGCCCTGGGCCACATAGAAGGCGAACTCTTTAATGGAGCCCAAATCAATGACCCCGTTGCCGCCGGTTGACCAGCCGGGCCTTGCAAAGTCCGTAAACGGAATGGTTACAAGCCTTGCCTCGGTGCCTTCAATCTTGATTCCGGCTTCCCAGACCTCGCCGTTCGTCTCATGAAACTGAACAGCCAGCTGGCGGTTCGAGCCATCCGGCTGGAGCCAGAAGGTGATCGCTCCCATGCCCGGCCATTCCTTGCCCATGCTTCGGTAGACACCTGCATAGCCTGGATTGCCAACCGTATAATCCAGCTTAAGCCCATAGCTTCCGCTGTTCAGCTGATACGTATCCAGTGTTACAGTCGCAGCATTGCCGGAGACATTGCGCTGCCATTTGGAGCGCAGGCTTCCATTCGAGCCGCCGTAGGATTCGAAATCATCGATCAAATAGAAGTCCACCGGGGGCGGAATAAACGGTCCATTTCCGGTTTCTCCGTTGTTGAGCGCCCGTGGATCGCTGTAGAGCGCTTGAATGCCGCTAATCGAATTTTTGTCGGTTAAATACTGGGACCAGGTCATGAAATACACATATCTTGACTGTTTTTCCCTAAGCATCTGCATATCCGGCAGCTCACCATTTTCCCCGATGGCAATAGGCCGGCCTCCACTGAGCTTCAGCAGCTTGTTGTAATATGTGTCACGGTAATCGTTGTTGTAGATGTCCATGGCCAGCACATCCACCATATCGTGCCCGGGATAATAGGGGGTTGAATCGTATGCCCAGGAGCTCTCCGCATTCGGACTCCACACCCAAATCAGATTATTCAGACCATGAAGATTAGTTAAGCGGTCGTACATGTTGTGCCATAGCTGTCTGAACAGCTCCGGTCTTGCACCCCACCAGAAAAATTCAGCATTCATCTCGTGATATGGCCGCCATAATACAGGAATACCTTCTTCCTGCAGCTGCTCCAGATATCCCGCGATCTCATCCACCTGGGCAGCCCACTGGTTGTACAGTGCGGTGCCGGGAGTGACAATCTCTGTCATTTGGGCTTCTGTCACATCACCCGTGACACTCTCCCAGCCGGAGGTAGCCGGGTCCATAGGCCGGGTCTGGTGATAGGTTAAAGTCACCATGGTTCCTGCCTGACCCTGAAGAACAGCCTCGTCAATCATGGATTGGCGCAGCTCACCCATGTCGCCCCCGATATAATAGGCGAAATCCGAGCCCCATAATGCCGGATAATATCCGGTCAGCTCTGCTGCCGTGTCGTACCATTTCGCGGGCTCTTCATAATAATTATGTTGGCCCGTATAGACAGCATTCCCCACCGTTGCATAGAGCCGGTCGAGTAGCGCTGTCGCTTCAACGGAAGCGTTCGGGTTAACCGGGGCCATCCTGCCGGTGGTCACCTGAAGCGTGCTCGGGGCAGAGGTTGCGGTCCCTTCACTAACTGCTTTAACCTCAATGTCATACAGACTCTCAGGCGACAGGCCTTCCAGCTTGTAAGTATACATTGTTTGCCCGGAAACATAAGGAACTGTCAGGCTGCTCCACTCGCTGTCAGACGATTTTTTATACAGCAGCTTATATTCTCTCACTCCAAAGGGTCCTGTGGAGGCTGCCCATTCCAGCTCTGCAGATACCCCGTCTATGGTTCCAGTCTTGAAACCCGCAGGTGCAGTTGGACTAAGGTTAGTCGGAATTACAGGCATCTTGCCAATAAAAGCCTGATCCAGGTACATATCCCCGCCGCTCCAATTACCGCCCCGCAGCTGCAGGCCAGCCAATCTGTTACCGGTCTGAATCTGCTGCTCCGAACGGGACCATGTTGCTGTGGCGTTAGTATAGAACGGATAGGAATTTACAGAGAAACCTTGGTATACATCCAGTGTTACCGTGAATGTCCCCGGCAGTACCGTATTGAATTTGCTCCAAAACGATACCAGATAGGAAGTGTTGCTGTTAGCGGGGATTAATGACGTTTTGACTGTGGATAGATTCTTCAGCTTCAGCGCATACATTCCTGAATAGGGATCATAAGTTGTCGTTTGTACAGTCCCTGTTCTATACCACGGGAAGATGTGTCCAGTCTCCAGGCCCCCATTGGGTACCAGATTGGGTCCCGGCGTAGCCTCCAGTCCCATCACAGCATCGGAGGTATTGCCCGCGATATCCTTGGCCCGCAGCATAATTGCATACACTGAAAAAGGATCCAAATTATTGAGAGTATACGTGTACTGGGTGACAGATTCCTGATGTGGGACAGCCACGGTATTCCAGTCAGCAGCATCTGTTCTTTTGTAAACAATCTGGTAAGAATCAACCCCCATATCATCCGTGGACCCCGCCCAGGTTAGCTTCAGCGCTTTGGAGTCATGCTGGGCCTGCCATACACCCGGAGTCGTTGGGCGTTCAATATCCACATTCTCCCGAATGACAGCATCGTCGATATAATAATCCTTACTCGTACCGTTCCAGAACGACAAGCGGATATATTGCACACCTGGCCCGGGTGTATACAGGAGCTGCTGGTATTCCCATTCCGTAGAACCCGAGAAATGCAGCTGTTCCTTCGATTGCTGCGTGCCGAATATGTCCATATCTATCGTCGCATTCGTGACTCCAGCAGCGGCAAACTTAACCCATAATCCAACCCGGTAGGTTTTCCCCTGCTGAACTGCGACTGATGCTGATGCCCCCCCTGTACTGCGTTTTACCAGAAGACTCATTGTTCTTCCGTGCTTCTCAGCGGTTGTCACAACCGGACTTCCCCATTTCTCCCACAGCGTATCTCCCGACTCAAACCCGGGATTGCCCAGCAAATTCTCTCCAGCCCCCTGCACCGGGACACTGGGAACGAGTAATGAAGCAAAGATCAGAACTACGGCCAGCCAACCATGGAACCATTTCCCCCTCATACGTGGTACCACTTCAATCAGGCCTCCACTCACATTAGCCGGTGGAATTACGACTATAACGTCGTCCGGCATCTCCAATGTAAGCGTTTTCCACAAAACTCAACAAGGTACAGCAGCAACGAAAACTATGCTGCAGCAACGATGTCCGGTTTTTGTGCCGAATTATATTTTGTCCTACAGGAGTAAACGGTAGGCACCATTACCGCAGGAAACGCCAAGCACCTGTTCTCCCGCACAATCAAGGGCAATTCCTTTCCAGCGAACCGCTCCCAGCTCCGTCTGATTCCAAGCCTCCCAGCTCTCACCGCCAGCCCGGCTGCACATCACTTGAGAGTCTGTACCATTCATCACCATGGGTTCACAGGCAAGGATTAACAGATCCTCACCATGGTCACCAATCCCCAGTGTCATTGCGGATACATTAAAGACCCTATCCACTTCAGCAGGGTACAGCTTACTCCAGGACTGCCCTCCATCGGTGCTGCGCCATAAGCCATCTGTAATGAAGCCGGCATATATCGTATCCGGGTAACTTGGAGAATAAGCTAAAGTGTTCAATACAGAAAGCGGACCTCTTCGCATAAAAGGCAGACCATCTCCAATGGATTCCCAGGAGTCACCGCCATCGAATGATTCCCAGATCCCTTCGGTCCATTCACCCACCAGTATCCGGCCTTCGTGAAAAGGGCTTGCCGCCAGCAGCTGATTAGCCCCGCAGGCATTCTTGACCTGATAGACAACGACAGACAGCAAGTCGGCTTCGATCCAGTTCTTCATATGCGGTATTTCCGTCATGTAGGCGGGAGGGCGAAAAGCAGTTTGCTCCCAGGTCATTCCGCTATCCGTAGAGCGGTAGATTCCAGCCCCCGAAGCAATTGGTCCATCCATATACGCATAAAAGGTGTCTGCATTCACTCCGTCCTCCTGCAAAGCCTGCACAAAAATACCCGGACCCAGTGTAAGTACAGCTGAAGCAGTCTCTCCATGATCACGGCTGAGCGCAATACATGCGGTCCGCCCGTGACCGACTAGTCCATAGAGATAACTCTGATGGGATGTTCGCGGTATTACAGCTGCAGTACTTCCTGAATAACCTGGTAGACCCGGGAGATTCCAAAAGCTTTTGCCGCCATCTTCTGTAACCTTAGGCGGGTGGTCAGCCATCGTAACACAGAACTTGCCCGGCTGCTCCGAATCGGAAGTGACGGCTTCCATGCAAGTCGTTTCCAGCCCCTGAAACTGTGCAGCCCGCCATGTCCTTCCTCTATCGGTACTAACTGCAACTCCGTACCAATTCGTCAGATAGAGGCGTTCCTCAATGAAGCGGTCAACGAGGATTTTGGATATTGCCCATCCTGTGGCTTCGGCTCGTGAACCACTGCCAAAGTGATCCATATAGGCTGGAAATCCACTCAAATCCTCATCCTTATGCTGTCGGAGGAGCATCCATGGTTCAGTGTCGCCGCTGTCTAGACCGGATACATACAGTGGAATCGGCGGAACGGTCTTCATGTGGGGCCGGGCATCCGGGGCTGTATACCACAGCTGCGGGTGATGGATATCCTGTACTACCGTCCCGTATCTATGCCCATCCTGGAGCAGCCCTGTCATGTCCGGCTGCCAGGTCTGCCCGCCATTCTGACTGTGGAGAATGCCATTCCATATGCAGGCAGCACGCAGGCGCTGCGGATCCCGGATATCGCAGGCAAGCTCGGCAAAGCTTGGGCCTTCATGCAGCAGTACCCAGGATTCACCGAGGTCGCTGCTGGCATACAGCCTGCCAGCCTTGCCACGGGGCGGGTCCTGAAGCAGTCCCAACACCCCGCCGCCGTCTGTCTCGACATAATCCATATTGAGATCTTCATCGCTAATGGTTCCTGCATACAGTAATCCCGGTATGCCGGGATGGAAGGTGACGCAGCCAAACCGCTCCTCCGGCAGCGAAGACGGTTTCCAGGACTCCCCTTCATCCCTGCTGATCCATAAACCACCCGTGTAGCCGCCGGCAACAACAACTTCCGGATGATGAGGATCTACCGCGATGATTTCACCGTACATCCGGGTCGGGCCATTACCGTAAAACCCCATGCCAGTACAGACCTCTCTCCAGCTATGACCGTCATCGTCGGATTTATGGACCGAGCCGTAAAACTTATGGCTTCGCACTTCCCCTGAGCAGCGGAACAGCACCTCCGGGTGATGGGGATTAATGGCAAAGCTCTGCACCTGGTGGTGATACGCTTTGGTGAGTCCGGCATTCCGGGCTTCCCAGCGGAAGCCGCCGTCAATACTGGCGAAGACTCCCGCCACATCGCAGCGGGCGTACAACACACCGCTTTTTGCGGGATGCTGAATCAACCCTGTAATATAACCGCCCCCGCCCAGTGTAGCCGGTGACCAGGTTTGCTCCGGTTTGAATGAATTTCCTTCCACATTCCTTACCTCCTTTCTTACTTGCATACTACTTAAGCTTACCTTCAGGCTGCATTTACGTGCATCCCTGCGAGCAACGAAATCTATTGCTGAGCAAGGAAGATGGAAAAGGGGCTGTCTCAAAAGTGGATTTTCTACGAGCGGAGACAGGCCACCATCCATTTTAAAAGCATAAAATTCAATAGAGCAGCGCTCCTCGTCATCGGAGGACGCTGCTCTATGTTTTTGGTCCATGACTAATAAATAAAAGGGTTGACCCAAGCAGGGCAAAGCCATTTCCACTTGATTCTAGAACTTAGTAGGGTTCACTTGTCTAACCATGTGCGCATCATAGATAACAACTGCGCGCTGTTGACCGGTTTGGTGATATAATCCGAGCAGCCTGCTTCAAGGCACAGCTCCCGGTCTCCCTTCATGGCTTTCGCCGTGAGTGCAAGAATAGGAAGGTCCCTGAATTTCACGTTCTGCCGGATCGCGCGGGTCGTTTCGTAACCGTCCATTCCCGGCATCATAATATCCATAAGCACGATTTCGATGTCAGGTGTCTCTTCCAGGAGATGGATAGCATCCTGGCCGTTCTCTGCAGGAATGACTTTCATATGATGGCGTTCCAAAATGGAGGTAAGTGCAAAAATGTTCCGGATATCATCATCCACAACAAGCACTTTCTTATACTCAATCATTTCATCGGAATTATATAGTTTAACCAGTTTGTCCTTTAAACCGGAAGGCAGCTCCTCCGCTTTGAGGTGCAAAAAGAGTGTCGTTTCGTCAATCAATTGGATATTCGACTTCACCTCTTTGAGAACCGCCATTTTAAAGAGCTCATCCCACTCCTTCTCCTCCTCTGCCGTCAACTTCTTGCTCAGGCGGGCTACGACGGGAACCCTTTTGTTTTTGGCGTTCTTGTACATGTCACGGACTAAACGGATGAGATTCATATCCGGCAAGTTATTGTCCAGCACTACACAGTCGAAATCTTTGGTGTTGATCTGGTTCAAAGCTTTGCGCCCTGTGTCCACTGCCGTGAGCTTGAGATCCTGATTGCTTAGCAATTCGACGATTTGCTTGCGCTCTTGCTCATCATGAATGGCCACCAGCAGGTTACGGCCCTTATGGTCCGCAAATTGGTTCAGACGATCAAGGGCATTCTCCAGTTCCTCGTTCGTCACCGGTTTACGGAAGTAATCGTGAACCCCCTTTTGCAGCAGGAGCAACTCATCTTCATCAACGGTCATGACGCAAATCGGAATATGCCGCACATCGATATCGTTCTTCAACTGCTCCAGAACGAGCCAACCGTTGGAATCCCCGCCAAGGTGCAAGTCCAGCGTAATTGCGATCGGATGGTACTTATGAACGAGTTCGAGGGCATCATAGCCACTGGCCGAAATGACAGCTTTGATGCCTCTTTTGCGGAGAAGATCAAGAATGATTTCATTGAACTTCTGGTCGTCCTCGATAATCAGGAATACACGGTCTCCCGGCACAATGTCATCCCTGTCATCCATCAAAGCGTCTTCTTCTGCTTTAGCCAGGCTGCTTCTGCGTTTCGGCGGGGTGATATCGATCACCTCTGGAACATGTGCCTTTTTCGGCTCCAGTTCTGTGAATTCCGCTTCCGTTGGAAGGTACAGATTAAATACGCTCCCCTTGCCCACTTCACTGTACAGGGTGATTTCACCGCCTAGCATCTCGGCAATCTCACGTGATATCGCAAGGCCCAAGCCTGTTCCTCCGTATTCCCGATTCGTACTGCCGTCGGCCTGCTGGAAAGCTTCGAAAATGATCTGCTGTTTTTCATGAGGGATGCCGATCCCTGTGTCGCTTACGGAGAAGCAAATGACCGTTTTGGCACGGTTCAACGATTCATTATCCGGGTGCCAGCCCTCGCCCGCTTTCCGGATCTGAAGCATGATCTGTCCTTGTTCCGTGAACTTAAAGGCATTTGAGAGCAAGTTTTTCAAAATTTGCTGAAGCCGTTTGAAGTCTGTCATTACACTAGCCGGCACACCGGGATCCAGTTTGATCCGGTAGTCGAGCTTCTTGGCATCCACCATATGACGAAAGGTACGGTCCAGCCCGTCTGTCAGTTCCGCCAAAGATACTTCACTATAATCTGGTGTTATGGTACCGGATTCGATTTTGGACAGATCGAGAATATCATTAATAAGGTTAAGCAATTCGAGTCCGGAGTCCTGAATGGTCTTCGCGAACTTCACCTGAATCTCATGAAGATTGTCATCCGGGTTCTCGGCAAGCTGTTCCGCGAGCAGCAGTAAGGAATTCAGAGGGGTACGAAGTTCATGCGACATGTTGGCCAAAAATTCGGATTTGTACTTGGACGTGAGAGCAAGCTGTTCCGCTTTCTCCTCCAGGTAACGTTTGGCCACCTCAACCTCATGGTTTTTACTCTCCACTTCTGCTTTCTGCAGCACGAGCAGCTTTGCTTTATCCTCAAGTTCGTCATTCGTATTCCGCAGCTCCATCTGCTGCTTTTGGAGTTCTTCGGTAAGGGACTGCGACTGGATCAGCAGCTCCTCCGTACGTTGGTTCGCCTGCATGGTGTTAATCACTATTCCGATGGATTCCGTAAGCTGATCCAGGAATGCAATGTCGATATCGCTGTAAGGACGAAAAGTTGCGAGTTCCAGAATCGCGAGCACCTGATCTTCAAAAATGATCGGCAGCAAAATGATGTTGAGAGGTGTAGCTTCTCCCAAAGCGGACGATATCACGACGTAATCACCTGGCACATTGGTAAGAAGGATCCGCTGCTTCTCGATTAGGCACTGGCCAACCAACCCTTGCCCAGCCCGGAATTCGTTCGCTAAATGTTTGCGGCTCTGATAAGCATAGCTGGCAAACAGCTTTAGGACCGGTTCACCATCGACTGGTTCATTGATATAGAAAACACCATGCTGCATAGACACGAGCGGAGCCAGCTCGGACAGGATCATGCGGCTGACCGCATACAAATCTCTTTGTCCTTGAAGCATCCGTGAAAATTTGGCGAGATTGGTTTTGAGCCAGTCCTGCTCTGTATTGATACGGGTCGTTTCCTTCAGGTTCCGGATCATTTCGTTTATGTTGTCTTTGAGCGTCGCGACTTCTCCGGATGCAGATACGTCAATAGCACGTGACAGATCGCCATTCGTTACCGCTGTTGCGACGTTAGTGATGGCACGTACCTGAGTGGTCAGCGTACTCGCCATGTAGTTAACGTTGTCAGTCAGGTCACGCCAAGTACCGGCTGCTCCAGGCACACTTGCTTGTCCGCCCAGTTTCCCTTCGGCGCCTACCTCCCGTGCAACGGTGGTCACCTGGTCGGCGAAGGTCGCCAGTGTATCAATCATATTGTTGATTGTATCGGTCAGTTCAGCGATCTCGCCTTTGGCTTCCACGGTCAGTTTTTGTTTCAGGTTGCCGTTCGCTACCGCGGTCACAACCTTGGCGATTCCGCGCACCTGATCCGTCAGGTTGGTCGCCATAATATTAACGTTATCGGTGAGGTCTTTCCAGATCCCCCCGACGCCGCGAACCTGGGCCTGTCCGCCCAGTTTTCCGTCCGTACCGACCTCGCGCGCCACACGCGTAACCTCCGAGGCGAATGAATTCAGTTGATCCACCATCGTGTTGATCGTATTCTTCAGTTCCAATAGTTCGCCTTTTACGTCTACAGTAATTTTCTTGGACAGGTCTCCGTTCGCAACCGCCGTTGTAACACCAGCAATGTTACGCATCTGAATAGTTAGATTGCTGGCCATGTAATTAACGGTATCAGTCAAATCTTTCCATGTACCGGAGACATCCTTAACTTCTGCTTGCGCGCCCAGTTTACCATCGGTGCCAACCTCGCGGGCTACTCGCGTAACCTCGGAGGCAAAGGTCGAGAGCTGGTCCACCATCGTGTTGATCGTATTCTTCAGTTCCAGGATCTCACCTTTTACATCGACGGTTATTTTCTTGGACAGGTCCCCCTTCGCGACCGCCGTGGTGACGTCCGCGATATTCCGCACCTGGTCCGTCAGATTCCGGGCCATGTTATTAACGCCTTCGGTCAAGTCTTTCCAGGTCCCGCCGACCCCCTTAACCTGAGCTTGTCCGCCCAGTTTCCCATCCGTACCAACCTCGCGCGCCACCCGCGTAACCTCGGAGGAGAACATCGAGAGCTGATCCACCATCGTGTTGATCGTATTTTTGAGCTCTAAGATTTCGCCTTGCACATCCGCCGTGATTTTCTTGGACAGATCGCCGTTCGCCACTGCCGTCGTCACGACGGCGATGTTACGTACTTGGTTGGTCAAGTTCGAAGCCATATAGTTTACGCTCTCGGTCAAATCACGCCAGGTCCCGGCAACACCTTTAACTTGGGCTTGTCCGCCCAGCATGCCCTCGGTACCTACCTCCCGTGCCACCCGCGTAACCTCGGAAGCAAAGGTAGAGAGCTGCTCCACCATCGTGTTAATGGTGTTTTTAAGCTCAAGAATTTCGCCCGTGGCATTCACCGTGATCTGCTTGGACAGGTCGCCTTTTGCAACCGCTGTGGTCACTTCGGCGATATTACGCACCTGATCGGTCAACGTACCGGCCATAAAGTTAACACTATCCGTTAAATCCTTCCAGGTGCCGGATACCCCTTTAACATCCGCTTGACCGCCCAGAATCCCTTCCGTAGATACCTCGCGCGCCACCCGTGTAACCTCTGAGGCGAAGTTGCTAAGCTGATCCACCATGATGTTGATGGTGCTTTTCAATTGGAGAATCTCGCCTTTCGCATCAACGGTAATCGTTTTGGATAAGTCGCCCTTAGCAACTGCGGTTGTTACTTCTGCGATGTTACGCACCTGGTTGGTCAGGTTAGACGCCATGTAGTTTACACTTTCGGTTAAATCCCGCCAGGTCCCGGATACGCCCTTAACATCCGCCTGCCCGCCGAGTATCCCTTCCGTACCGACTTCGCGCGCCATCCGGGTCACCTCGGAAGCAAAGGTCGACAACTGATCCACCATTGTATTGATGGTGTTCTTGAGCTCCAGAATTTCGCCTTGTACATCCGCAGTTATCTTCTTTGACAGGTCGCCATTTGCAACCGCTGTTGTAACCACCGCGATGTTGCGCACTTGGTTGGTCAGATTGGACGCCATGTAATTTACGCTTTCGGTTAAATCCCGCCAGGTCCCGGATACATCTTTAACGTCAGCCTGCCCGCCGAGCTTGCCTTCCGTGCCGACCTCTCGCGCTACACGAGTAACCTCCGAAGAGAACATGGAGAGCTGGTCCACCATGGTGTTGATCGTATTTTTCAGTTCGAGGATCTCTCCCCTTGCATTTACCGTGATTTGCTTCGACAGATCCCCATTGGCCACGGCCGTTGTTACTGCCGCGATATTACGAACTTGATCTGTGAGGTTCGTGGCCATGTAATTCACGCTATCCGTAAGATCTTTCCAGGTCCCCGAAACACCTTTGACGTCTGCCTGCCCGCCTAAAATCCCCTCCGTACCAACCTCACGCGCCACACGAGTAACCTCGGAGGCAAAGGTGCTGAGCTGATTTACCATCATATTAATGTTGCTTGCCGTTCTCTGGAATTCCCCGGTGAGCGGTCTTCCTTCGATTTCCAGTTCCACCTTCTGGGACAGATCGCCTTTGGCCACGGCGTTAATCACCCGAACCATCTCGCTCGTCGGTTGAATCAAATCAATGACCAGTCCATTGAGCGAATCGGTGATCGTTTCCCAAGATCCACCCAGATTTTTCAGCACAAATCTTCTCGACAGATTGCCTTCTTTACCAACAACCTTGGCTACGGTCTGAACTTCATAGACTAGACCTTCCTGAATATCCATGATCTCGTTAAACGTATCCGCTACCTTACCGGCTATACCCGTGCGGTCATAGGGCATTCTATAGGAGAAGTTGCCTTTCTTCATTGCCATTAAGGCGTTGAGCAGTTCACCGGCGTCAATTTGATCATCGTTTTTTTCGTTCATTTGGTTTTGATCCTTCATATACGGTAGCCTGCTCCTTTTGAGTCATATATTTTTGAGAGGTACGGTTTGACTTCAATCGTAAAAATGAACGTTGCACCAGGTCCATTCGACGGTTCTACCCAAATCGATCCGCCCATTAGCTCGACCAGGGATTTGCTGATCGATAATCCAAGCCCCGTGCCTCCGAACTTCCGTGTGGTTGAGGCGTCGAGCTGGGAGAATGGCTGAAACAGTTCGTTTATTTTATCCGGAGGGATACCGATCCCGGTATCTTTGATCATAAACTCAAGTGTAAGCGAACTCGCCGTCTCCGCGAGCTTGTTAACCATTATGTATACACTGCCTTCAGGTGTAAACTTTACTGCATTGCCTACAAGATTATTCAGCACCTGACGCAGGCGGTTCATATCCCCTTTTATGCAAGATGGCACTAATGGATCAACCATCAACATCATTTCCAGATTCCGTTCTCTGGTTTGAGCCGTAAACAAATCGATGGTTTCATTCAGGCAGTGCTGAAGGGAAAAGGGTGCCTCCTCCAGCTCTATCTTTCCAGATTCGATTTTGGAAAAATCGAGGATATGGTTAATGACAGAGAGCAGTGCATTGCCGCTTTTGTGGATAATCCCTGCCATCTCAGCGTATTCTTCCGGCAAATCGCAGGCCTGAAGCAGATCCGACATGCCAATGATTCCATTCAGTGGAGTCCGGATTTCATGGCTCATCATGGCTAGAAATTCCGATTTCACACGGGAGGCGATTTCCGCAGCTTCCTTAGCCTTACTAAGCGCCTGATTGGTTTTTTCCATCTGTCTCGTTTGTTTCTGCAACATTTCACTTTGTATCTGAAGGGTCTTGTTAGCTTCATACATGCTGACGTAACCCTCAATTTTGGATTTGAAAATTTGCGGAATAACGGGTTTCGTCATATAATCCACTGCGCCGACGGAATAGCTGGCGATGATATGCTCCATTGTATTACTGGTGGCCGTCATAAAAATGATAGGCACGTATTTGTTTTTCTCCCGGGTACGGATGATACTGGCCGTCTCAAACCCGTCCATTTCCGGCATGTGCACATCCATGACAATAACAGCAAATTCCTCTTCCAATAAACACCGCAAAGCTTCCATCCCGGAATATGCGCGAACCAAACGATAGGGTTCTCCGCTGAGAATCGCCTCAATGGCAATCAGGTTTTCCGGGTGATCGTCTACGAGCAGGATGTTAACTGGAAAATTCATGAGTTCCCTCACCTTCCAACTTGTGGAATTTCTTCTCGTTTATATTTCAAAAACATAGGTTATATACCCGTATCTTTAAAAGGTGAAACTCAGATTATTGAATCCAAGCCTGGATGTCTTTCGCGCATAGTTCTTTGAGATGAGACGCACACTATTCAGGTGATATGCCCTATCCGGGAAACAGCCAAGATAATATACTTATGCCCTTTGGCAAAATTAATCGAGAATACGTGAGGAGGCACAAGTAATGTCCAATAAAAAAAGTTACTATGCATTTCAGGAGCCGCTTGGCACCACAATTGAATTTCAAGCCACAAGCCTACAACAGGCTATGGTGATTAAAAAGAAGAAGGCTCATGAAATGGGAATTCCTAAAGAGGCTTTTGAACTTACTAGCATACGCAAGAAACCAACCCAGAGCGCATGAGCCTAATTCGAGTGGCTTCCTCATATATGCATAAAGCCATTACGATTTCATCGGCCATCGGATTCAGTTCCCTGATTATTTTGAAAGGCAATTCTCAAGCGATTACTTATTAAAAAGCCTGACATTCACCAATTAGTGAGTCAGGCTTCGTTAAGTTAGAGATATCATTCTTAGCGTTGCTGCAGGTTACCAGTCAAGGTACGATAAACGTAGAATTCCACATAGTCGAAAGACTCTGATGGAGTTATTAACGCTTGTCACCGCTCAACATCTTACATGTTTGCGTTTAAAACCAACCCTACCTTTATCGACTGCCTTTTGAATATTTTCGTAAGCGTGAAGAAACTTGCTGTTTGCCTTATCCTTATTGACTTCTACCTGGCCTACAGTCTTTGCGGTCTCGGACGCCTTATCATGGAGAGGGGAATAGGATACCGCCACTGTGTATAAAAAGTTGTTCATCGCATATTTGGTGCGTTCCGGAGAATCATGAATCGTATTTTCCACGCGCTCAAGCATACCGGCAATTTTGCTGTTGGCAAATTCATCGTCCGGCCGGTTGCCGAGCAGCCAGCAATAACAACTCCAGCCCGCTGACATTCTAAGCTCTTCCCCGCTCGCGATCCATTTATCGGCAACTTCTTGAGCAATATCCGCTTCTGCCAAGGTTACTGCAACTACATAATCAGACAACATATAAAAATAAGCCGCATCCATCCACCGTTCATAGTCGGCTTCCGTCATGGCATTGGGGTCGGCAATAATGCCTGCAAAATACATCGCATCGTAATTTCCTGTGGCATAAAGCTGCTCAGCCAGAGGCTGATTGATTTTGGTTTTCTTGAAAATAGGCTTCATCGCGCCGGTAGCCACGCCAAAAAGCGGTTCCTGCGCTCCATTTGAGCAGTATATTTTCTTGGTCCGTTCCTTGCCGAGTGCTTCAAGTTCCTTCATAACCATCTCTGCATCCATTACTTAGCACTTCCTTTTTTTCAGAATACTCATCTCAAGTGATCTTAGATCGTACTGGATAAAGAAAGTGTACTGTATGGGTTTCCCTGCTGCAAGCTACGTATCCCTTCAGACAAAAAAGAAGACATCTACCCGCTGTTCGGTGAAAATAAAGTATTAGACTGGAGTCATTGATTCAACGCGGTTTTTGAATTAAAGAATCTTTAGCTTTTGAAAAATAAGTTTTAGACTGATCCATAAATAAAAGCAGCAGCGAATCCAGACTTGATAAATAAAGTCTTAGACTGCTGCTGTTGTCGTTGAACTAACGTATCCCGTTAGCGTAAAAAACTCCTCTACTCCTCAACCTCAAATATTGAATCAATTATGATTGGAAGATTGTCTCTAACCGAAACAGCTCCAAAGACTGAACGTGCATGGACACCTTTTTCTCCGAAAACATCAAGCATAAGATCAGAACAACCATTTAACACTTTATGATGTTCTTCAAAATTAGCGTCCGCATTAACAAAACCCTGAATTTTAACCACTCGTTTCACTTTATCCAGAGTATCTAAAGCAGTTTTTAGTACAGCCAAAATTTCAATCCCCGTTTGTCGTGCAAACTGATAACCTTCTGCGGTTGTATAATCCTGACCTAACTTACCTTTAGGTGTTCCAGTAGGTCCCTTGCCTGAAACGAACAATAACCCGTTTACTTTTATGAAGTTTGCGTACTTAGCTGCTGGTTCGCTTGCATTGGGGAGTACGATTCCTAATGTTGCTATTCTACTGGCTACTGTTTGTTCAGTCATTTTCAATCTCCTCACTCATCAGATTTGGAAGAATTATACTACCCTATCAGGAAAGGATCAACAATCTGTTCTTAACTATCCTGCCCGTTCGTAATGAGGTCGCCCGAGGTGGTCTGCGGCGGCCTCATGATGTGTTTTCTGCGCTAACGTTTCCCGTTATATAATGATCTTCTCTGCTGAAGCATTAGTTAAATTCTCGATAGTAACTTTCATACAGCTTTCCACTGTATCTGTTAATGAATTTGTAGAGTAGAGAACTCCCCAAAAACCCTTCTCCCCTATTATCTCGCTTATTTCTTCATCATGTTCAATCCATTTGAAGACCTGTGATGTAAATAAACCATCCTTAGAGCGTTTAATTATCTGCGCTTTATAGACCCCGCTTGGGGATATGATTTCATTAATTACACTTTCCATTACTGTTCACGCCTTTTCTGAACTATCCTGCTAATTAGCTTAAATGTAGCATTGTCAGTCTAATACTTTATTTTCCCAGTCTACAGTCTGTCATTGCTTGGTGACAATCCGGAACCTTACTGCCCCTGCTGGGCCAGTACGCCATCCTGCAAATGATACACCCGGTCGCACCATTCCAGCATACGCTCGTCATGGGTCACCATGACCGCGGCTTTGCCTTCGTTCTTCACCTCGTCTGCGATCATCCGTACCACCTCGCGGCCACGGCTGAAATCGAGGCTGGCTGTCGGCTCATCCGCGAACAGAATCGCCGGCTTGTTCATCCAGGCTCTGGCAATCGCCACACGCTGCTTCTCGCCGCCGGAGAGCTTCTCGGGATAATGATTCCGGCGCTCCCAAATCTCCAGCCGCTTCAATAGGTAGGCTGAACGCTCCTTGGCTTCCCTTGTACTGAGCTTCGCCAGTTTAGCCACATACAGCAGTTGTTCCTCTACTTTCAGATAGGGCAGCAGCTGCGCACTCTGGAACATAAAACCGATCTTTTGCAAACGAAGCTCGGTCAGCTCGCGTTTATCCTTGTTCCCCAGCGGCTCTCCATCAATAAAGATTTCACCGCTGGTCGGAGTTAACAGCGCACCGGCTGCGGAGAGGAAGGTACTTTTGCCCGAGCCGGAAGGTCCCAGCACAGCCACAAATTCACTCTCGTTCACCGTAAGGTCAAGGTGATTCAGAACGGTCATGGCTCCATCACCGTCACCGTAGGTTTGCGTCACTTGCTTCATCATTAACTTGGCACTAGTCATGCTCCAGTCCTCCCTATCGCTTCCAAAGCATCTACTCTGGCCACTCTGGCTACTGAGATCAGCGAGCCCAGCAGTGACATCCCGACGAACAGCACACAGGTGAGAAGGATCGTTTTGCCTTCGAGCTGGAACGGCATGGAATCGGGCAGGCCCATATTCATGCCAAAGGTCAGCAGCAGACTGACCGCAAGGCTGGCTACCGAGAGAATCATTACCTGACCGACCACGCTCCAGGCCAAGTAGGACATCTTGGTGCCCATCGCCTTCAGGATGCCGAACTGGCTGGTCTTCTGGATCGTGATGACATAGAAGAAAACAGCAAGAACAAATGCAGCAATGACGAACAGGAACACGATCATCATCAGTAGTGAGTTTTGTTCGGCAGAGTAGCCGGGAATACTGGCAATCGCCTGTTTTTGCGTAATGACTTCCACATTGTCCAGCTTGTTCATGATGTCAGAAGCCTGACTGGAGGTTGCCTGGAGCGCCACGACATTATAAAGAACGGATTGTGCATCCTTGCTGCTCTGACCGGCTCCCTGCCTCATGGCCTGCCAATCCAGATTATTGATATAAACAACAGGCGTATGGCTGTAGGAGTTGTTTTTCACAAAACCCGCCACCTTAAAATCCAACCCGGTCGCCTGATCCTTAATTGAACTGCCGATCGTTACCCCCGAATCTTCAAGCTTCGAATCTGCAAGGACACTGCCTTGAGTTTCATTGGTGATGGTGCTCCCTTGGGCCACTTTGGGCGCCAGCATGCCATCCATATCTATGGCAAAAAAAGTAATGTCCGCTTTGATATCTGCCTTATCTGAGGTAATTGTGCTCATCTGCACCGCCAGTGGAGAAGCATTCAGCTCCCCGGCAATCGAACGTGCGGCAGCAAGCTCTGTCTCGCTCAATTGAGAACGTCTGAAGGTATGGTCAGCGTCCTTTTGAACAACAAAATAGTTCGCAGGCATATTCTCCACAGCGGATATATTGGCATAAGCAAGCCCCCGCGCCAACCCGGTTACGAACAAGACCAGAAATGAGACCAGGAGCATAATGACCATAATGAGGCTGTAGCGTGCTTTGGAGTGCCTCATCTCCCTCAATGCCAAAAACATGTAACCACTCCTTCTAATCTGTATAACCACAGTTTAGAAGATGAAAATGAACGGAGTATGAATAGAAAATTACAGAAGCGGCAGCGTTACCGTAAAAGTCGTTCCTTGCCCGGGATGGCTCTCTGCCTCGATGGTCCCTCCGTGTACATCGATGATTTTACGCACAATGGATAATCCAAGTCCGGTACTGTTACTGTCACGGGTACGCGCGCGGTCCACTTTATAAAAGCGGTCAAATATCATCGGAAGCTGATCCTCCGGAATGCCTTCGCCATTATCCGCAAAGCTTATGACGCAGCTGTGGTCAGAGACTTCCGCCGAAATCGAGATCGACCCGCCGGCTTGCGTATATTTTACCGCATTGGACAACAGATTCATCCATACCTGATAGAGCAGATTGGAATCGCCCTGAAGGGTGATGTCCGGCACATGAAGCCGTACTGCGAGCTCCTTCTCCGTCAGCCGCCATTCCATAATCTGTAGAACCTGGCGCAGTTGCGCCCGGAGATCTATGCTCCTCTTGTCCAGCGCATTCCCGTCATAATCGAGCGATGACAAGGTAAGCAGCTGCTTGCTTAGCATCGACAGCCTCCGGCTCTCCTCATCAATGATGGACAGGTACTCTATCCGCTGCTCATCCGGGAGCGTAGCATCCTTAAGAGCATGGGCGAACCCCTGGATAGAGGTCAATGGCGACTCGATCTCATGCGAAACGTTGGCGACAAATTCCTGCCGTGACCGGTTCGTCCGCTCCAGTTCCCGGCTCATGACCATGAAGTGGGATGCCAGCTGGCCGATTTCATCGCGCCGTGCCGTATAGAGCTTGATGTCATATCTGCCCTTGGAGATTTTTTTCGTAGCTTCCGTCAACCGGGTGATCGGCCTAACCACATGAAAGACAGTAATCAGAACAAACCAGAGGCTGAACAGAATCGTAACCGCAATCAGCACGGCAAAAAAGATCCGAAGCTCGCCAAACTGCACTTCGGCATCCGGACGCATAAACAGCGCATAGGTCTGGCCGTGAATATGTATGGGAACGCCTATCGAATTACTGAGCTGATTATCAAAAAAGCCTGTAACGAACATTTGACTGGGAAAGTCAGCCACACCATGGTAGATGCCTCCGGCCAGCACTTTTTGCAGCTCGCCTTCCTTCAGATCATTTTTACGGAAAGGCAGACCATAAAACCGTTCATCTCCTTGATCGTTTGAGAGATACATCTTGTATCCCAAGGAGGCCGTACTGAGCAGATATTCCTCCACAGCATCCGGATGATCTTCTATAAAGGACTGCAGTCCAATGGCCATTTTGGTCAGCTTGGCATCGTTCTGCGGTTTGATTTTGACCTGATAATAAGCGTTGGACATGAGAAATCCCAGCACACTGCTGATCACAATCACCGAGCAGAACAATATACTCATTCTTACATACAGGGATTTCATAGATTCACCATTTCCACTTTGTAGCCGATGCCGCGGACCGTGCGGATGGTGAAGTCATTCTTGTATCCGCTGAATCGGTCGCGCAGGCGTTTGATATGCACATCCACCGTCCGCTCATCCCCCTCGTAATCCGCGCCCCATACCAGCTCGATCAGCTCGCTGCGCGAGAAGAGCCGCCCGGGATACTGCGCAAGCTGAGCCAGCAGCTCGAACTCCTTCACCGGCAGTAAAAGCACATCATTTCCATCACTAATCTCATAGTTCTTGCGGTCAATCACCAATGAGTTCAGGCGGATCTTGTCGCTTGCAGCCACGGAGTAGCGGCGGAACAGCGCTTTGATGCGGAACAAAAGCTCTTCCGGTTCAAACGGCTTTGTCACATAATCATCGGTCCCGTGCAAATATCCCTGCTCCTTGTCGCTGAGCTGCTGGCGCGCGGTAAGCAGGATAACCGGAATATCGTAGGTCTCCCGGATGTACTCACACAACTCAAGCCCGTCCATATAGGGCATCATCACATCGACCACGGCCAGATCTACTGTACTCTTCTTCATCAGACCCATCGCCTCGCGGCCGTCGGCAGCTTCCAGCACCTGATACCCTTCCCTCGTCAGTACATGCCGCAATAGGGTGCGGATATTCATATCATCATCGGCCACTACTATTTTCTTCAACTCAATCACTCCCCGGATATTCCCTTTTGCTGTCATCATAGTAGCAACATTAAGGAGTTTAGACAACTTTGGCGGCGGGAGGACCATATTTTACAGATCTCTCGAATTTAAAAATGGTATAATGCTCTCCTTTAGTGAAGCGGCTGGCTGGCCCATTAGGTGTTCCAGATCCTCTGAGGTAGATGTGGTGTCGATACTGCTAAGAAAATGATAAATCCAGTGCTGTATAGACATATCTTCAGTATGAGTTACAGGCTTGCCGGCAATCTCAGTAAGCACCTCTGCCAGATCGTCAAAAGACCAGGTCTGCGGTGCAGCCAGCTCATATACCCGATGCTCATGTCCGGTTCCGGTAAGAACATTTGCCGTTGCCCGTGCTAGGTCGCCTCGTGTTACAGCATTGAACCGCCAATCACCGGGACGGGTCCGCAGCGAACCGCTGCGGATCGCTTCATTCAATCCGAGCACTCCTACGAAATCAATGTACAACCCGTTGCGTAAAATGGTATACTCCATCCCCGACTCCAATATCGCTTGTTCAGTAAGCGCATGAACATTGCCTGGATGCTTATGACCTGCCTGCGGAAAAGCGAAGCTGGTGTAGAGAATATGTGCAACTCCGGCTGTCTTGGCCGCATCGATTACATTCTTGTGCCCTGCCAGCCTTACAGCATCATCCGTATGTGAGCTGGAGATTAACAACAGCTTGGACACTCCGGCCAAAGCATTCTGTAGTGTTTCCGGCCGATCGTAATCAAAACACCGGACTTCCACCCCACGACCGGTTAATTGCGCGGCTGCATCCAAATTCCGTACCCCCGCAACGAAGTTACTGGCTGAGTGGCGGGATAGCAGGTTTTCTATAATCTGGCTGCCAAGTTGCCCTGTAGCTCCGGTAATCAGAATGGTCATTTTCATTCATCCTCCTCAAATGGGCCTAATGTATTTCGAAACAATAGTTAAGCTATTAACTATATAGGCGAAGCATGGGACGGATGGACATCCCGAGAATGTACCGATTCAGCCTACAGCTTGCCACAAAATTCTGTTTCACCGTTCATGCAGCTTCGTGTCTTATTGACTACATGCTGTCATGGCCGGTTCAGTTTTTGCAGCAGCTTTGTTAACTGGCGCAGTTCCTCTCCGTTCAGACGGCTCATCCTTCCAGCAACGGCCTCGCGGTTACCGGGAAGCTGTTCTGCTAATAGAATACGGCCGGCATCCGTAAGTGAAATCACTGACTTGCGTCCATCCTGGGCATGCTCAGTCCTGGTGATATAGCCATCCCGTTCCAGCGGGGTCAACAAAAGGCTGATATTGGCCTTGGTTACACCGATTTTCCCGGCAAGCACCGAAGGGAGCACCGTTCCGCCTTGCTTGGCAATCTCCACGAGTACACGGATTCTTGCACCATTTAATCCCTTAGACTGCCAGTACTTCTCAGACACAGCCACCAGACCTGCGGTCGCTTCAACCAATGTAAAAAAAGCTTCATTCGGCAACGGGAGGTTCAGCACATATTCCTGAAGTACCTCTTGCGGTAAATTCCCTTCTTGCAGATCGTCCATATTTTCTGTTCAGCTCCATTTAGTTAATGGCTTAACTATTTCTGTTTTTAACATAACGGATGCTGCTGTAAAAGTCAAAACAAAATAAGCCCCCACACCTCAAAATACGAGAGGCAGGGGCTTATCTTTTATTATATCAGAACAGGATTTCCGTGAACCGGCTCTTCACTGTAGCGCTTGCTGCCCTCCAGTCTAACCTCAAGTTTGATCAGCTCGGAACGGCTGGCCAAACGGATGGGTGGTCCCCATGTTCCGTAACCGGAGGAAACAATCACATGCAGCTTATCTTTTCGCAGATAGCCCCAGTCCAGTTCAAATAACCGTCTGGTAATCCAGTGGTTCGGAGCAATTTGACCCCGGTGCGTATGTCCCGAGAGTAATACGTCCACACCCGCCTTGGCGGCGATATCAAATCCGGTGGGCTGATGATCCATCATAATCACCGGTCGGGACAGATCAAGTCCTTCCAGCAAGGATTCCACGCTTTTACGGCCACCGGCCTCCATAGACTCGGCGGTTTTATCTTTACGCCCCACAATATACAGACCAGCGGTGTCTACTACATCGTCCTGCAGGACTTTGATCCCGATACTGTCCATCAGCTCTGTGTATTGTTTAATGGAACCTCCATAATATTCGTGATTGCCCAGCACAGCGTATACGCCGTGGCGCGCTTTGAGCTTTCTGATCTCTTCACTCATCCCGTTGCGGATAAACGGCTCAATACTGTCATCAAGCACATCCCCTGCGAGCAGAATCAGGTCCGGCTGCATCCGGTTGATCTCTGCCACCATGCGGCGCAGATGACGGTTGCCGACAATGTTGCCCAGATGGAGATCGGATGCGACCGCAATGGTCAGTGGTGCACGGGTTCCGTTTGACTTATCAATTGGGATCGGGTGATTTCGCACAACTGTACTCCAGGCATTGCGCGAACCCCAGATTAGGAAGACAGCCAGCAGGAGAACCAGTGTTGTACCCGCCTCCGAAGTAAACGCTGCACGCTCGACCCCCATCAGACCAAGCACCCAGTAGAGCAAATCCGTAAGCGGCAGCACAATAATGGCAAATTCCATGCAGGCGAGATAATAGGAACCAATCACTTTGAACAGCCGGGCAACCGGCTTCACAGCTTTAGGCCAAGGAACCATTCCAATCATATAAGCAAAAGCAATAAGCAGAAACAGCGGCCAAAATACCCCTGCGTGAATCCCCGGCATCCATTTTACCAGCAGAACCCATAGATGCAGCCCAATGTAGAAATTTACAAGTCCCAGCACAAGCAGCATGACCAGACCCGAAGCGAGCATACGCAATATTTTCATCATTCCACTCCCTTGCCTTGCAGTTTATCTGAATCACTAATTCAAATGATAACACAAAGCATTCGAGTAGTATAAACTCTGCTCCGGCAATGAAAATAAAGGCCAAAAAAAAGAAAATGCCCTGCGGCATCTTCATCTTCAATATGTAATATACACGCTGTAATCTATATCGCTTGATTCCCTTTGCTGGCCATGCATTGACCAATCAGTTTATCGCATTTGTTGATATGATTGAGCAGCCAGTCGGTTAATGTGCGGTTCAGCTTGATGGTCGAAAGCACAGAAACACCCTTGGTCTTAATGCTCTCTTCAAGGTCCAGCACAGTCTGGACAAACTCGGCATGGGTCTTGCGGTGCTCGGTCAATTCCGGGAATTCAATATCCTGCATTAATTTCTCTTCATCACTGAAATGCTCAAGCGTATAGTCCTTGAGAAATTTCAGGGTTTCTTCAATCTTCTCTTTGCCCTGCTGGTTCGTACAGGCATCAAAAAATTCATTCAGCTTCACAAGCAACTGTCGGTGCTGGCAGTCAATCTTCTCCACTCCGATGTCATATGAATCTTTCCAGTTAATCATTGACTCACCCTACCTTTTACCATATTTTACATAATGAAAAACCTATTTTATTTTCTACTTTTCAGCATAAAAGTTCTGTTAATAACATCACACGACACAATGTAACAAATATCGAATGAATCCCTGGATCAAATAAGAGATAAAGTCGCCATACAGCATATACAGTACTTACATTCATGCCTATGAAAGAGTAAACTGGTAAAAAGCATTGACAGATGCCAATGCTTAAGCTGAAAGAAGGGTTATTATGTTGGGTAAGTGGTCAGAAAAGAAACCGGATCGTCCTTTGTTTATCCGCAAAAGCTCAGGTATTGGCTGGGGTCTCAATCCCCATCATCCAGCCGCCTGGTTCATAATGCTCGGTTTATTAATCATTATTGTATACACTTTATTTACACATTGAAGGTTGTCTGAAAAGCGCCAAGCACACCGTGATTCGGAGAGTGATCCAACACAGCAAATACGATCTGGTCAAACAGGCTTTGATAGCCTTCATCCAGCAGCACCTGTCTGAACCATTCCGCCACCTCACTCGGATTATTCCGGAAAACTCCGCAGCCAAAGGCTCCGAGCACGATAGTCTTGTGTCCATTTTCAGCGGCCACAGTCAGAATATAGCGGATGCGCTCCAGCATAACGGTTGGGATCATTCCAATCTCCTGAGCCTCCCGCTCACGGACGACTCCCGCGTTCACTGCTGGCGCGGTAATGAACGACACCAGGTACGGTTCGTCCAGCAGCTGATCCTGGCTGTCACGGATGACAGGTACCAGTGGAGAATGAATCATGTAATGGGAATACAGACAGGTCTTACGGCCGCGGTTGTATTGGTACATTTCATTTTTGGGGGCGATGGACAGATAAAGTGCAGAAGCACGGGCTAAACTTTCCTCTTGCGCCTGGCTTCCTCCCAGGAAGCCGCCTCCCGGGTTCTTGGCAGAAGCAAAGTTCAGGCATACCGTCTGGTCATGGCCCTCTTTTACAACTAATCGATAGGCAGCAGCCAAAGTGGACTCGCTGGTGACTGCCAGCTTCGCGGTCTGCCTGGCACCTTCCTTCATGTGTTCCACCATTGTCTCATTAAGCTGTGGCAGCTCCTCCGGTGCATATAGCCGGGTATTTAAGATGGCTGCTCTAACACCTTCTGCAATGTCAACAAGCCGGCCCGTCCGGTTAACATAATTTTCTTTTTCCAATATATCCAGAGTTTCTTGCGCAATTGCTGCTCTTTTATTCCTCGAATTCAGGTTGTTCATCCTATATGTTCACTCCTTATCCCGGAGTAGTACCGGGGTTGGTTATTCCTGTAACAGGTCATCCCGAAGCTGCGTAAGTACTTCTCCCAGCCAATTGGTGCCCCTCCAGGTTCTTCTGCTGCGGATTCGGTGGTCGTCCTCGGCCAAGCCCACACCCCAAATGCGGTCTGTCGGACTAGCTTCAACCAGTGTTGTTCCCTTTGTATTCAGCAATAGCTGCAGTAGCTCTTCATTCTGCAGGAATTTCTCCCTGTTCCCCTGGTAGACAATGTCTTTGCAGTGAGCATTCCATTCGCTGTCATTGAAGCCGCTCACTTTACGTCCCAGCTCCTTTTGTTCCCTGGGTGTTCTTGCGCGTAATATCTGTCTGGCCGTGCCTTCATCCTTGAATAAAAGCGCCTTGCCGTACATCATGTATTGTTCTGCGCAGTTGAAGCTCATCTCATCTACAGTGAAATTGCAAGGATACCACTGTGAGAACGGCGAACCGCTGCGGTAAAAGTAAGTAAAAGTCTCCATTTGTAACTCTCCATTCTGTATTTACTCAATATTTAATTTGCATCACGGTCCACTCTGTACCGGTACAGCTTCGAAGGCCGATGACCGGCATCTTTGGTGAACTCCTCGGTTTCGGTCACACGGTCGGCCATTTTACGTCGGAAGGCGGGTGCCAGCAGTTCTCTGCCAAGTATAATTTCGTAGACCCGTTGAAGCTCGGATAGTGTAAACAAGGGGGGCATCAGATTGAAAATAATATCAGTGTATTCCACCTTCCCCCTAAGGCGTTCAATCGCATACTGGATCATCTTCAGATGATCGAAGGCAAGGCCATGATTTTCTGCAATCTCCCTCTGCACACGCCGGACATGTCCATGCGCAGTTTCGGTAATGATAACCTCACCGGTTAAGACAATATCCCCTTTCTGCAGGGTAATACGAATCCGTTCTTCCTGTTCATAGCCACCTGCAAGCTCTTTACGGCTAGACTCCATAACATCGTATGTGACTTCAAACCAACCCGCGTCGTCAGCATCATCTCCTGCCTGCACATCTAGCGTAGTCCGGTCAACGAGTGCCATGTATGAGCTGCTGATGACGCGCAAGCGCGGATCACGATTCACATCCCCCCAGGTAAACAGCTGCTCCATATAGACATTATCGATATTTGTCTCACTGTACAGCTCCCGGCGGGCTGCATCCTCAATACTCTCCTCAACAGAGACGAACCCTCCTGGCAGTGCCCATTGGCCCAGGTACGGGTGTTCGCCGCGCTGAATCAGCAGCAGCTGAAGTGATTTTTCGGAGAGCTTGCGGTAGTTATCCTGCTCCTGCTCCATTACGGTAAAGATCAGCATATCGACTGTTACGGACGGGCGCTCATACATCCCGGCATCATAGCCCTGCAAAAATTGTTCCTCGGTTAAGCCATTGCGGTCAGTGACCGGTTCTTTGGGCATGTGGATACTCCTTTTGTTTAGAATTGAGACTATGTGAGCTTATTAGATATTATCTAAGTGTTATTATCTAAGTGTTATTATATACCCAATCCCGTTAGTAAAGTCAAGCGTTTATCTTAAAGAAAAGTACAATGAACACAATCCGGTGAAGCCGCGGTTCTGGCAAGCCGGGCGTTTCACCGATATACTTAGTCTGCATACAGGATTTGAGGAATTTCTCAGAATGACATGATATAAATTTTAGGAGGGAACAACATGGAAGTATTTGCAGAGTATTTAGCGAATATTGCTAACCCGCAGCATCGGGCCCGAACGGAAGAGGTTTTGACTTGGGTCATTAAGAAATTCCCGAATTTAGTGCCAAAGATTGCGTGGAATCAGCCTATGTTTACCGATCACGGCACCTTTATTATTGGCTTCAGCATCGCCAAACATCATTTGGCCGTTGCTCCTGAAAAGGCAGTGATTAATCATTTTTCCGATACAATTGTGCAGGCTGGCTATAATCACACCCAGCAGCTGGTGCGTATTCAGTGGGATAAACCGGTTGATTTCTCATTACTCGAGACATTAATTGACTTTAATATTTTGGATAAAGCAGACTGTTCAACCTTTTGGCGGCCATAAAAATGATCATAGCGAAGAGGCGTAACCCCCAATCTGGTTACGCCTCTCGCTATTCTTGCTTCTCGATCTTCAGCTTACGCAGGATTTATCGCAAATAAGGAATGAATATTCCCTTCGGGATCGGCAAAGAATGCAGTAGTATGGCCCCAAGACTTGACTTGCGGCGTCATGATGTCAATGGCTCCTTTTGAAATGAATTCATCGTACAAAGTATAAACTTCATCCGGTGAATCACATTGGAAATTAAGCTCGGCGGCTTGTCCGCTTCGTTGTTCTCTGAAGGAAAAATGATCGTTGGTGTTCTCCGCCATAAGAGATTTGGAACAAATTGCTAATCGGACTCCTGAATTGCTGAATTCTACGTAATGCGCCTCTTCTACAACGATTGCAAATCCCAGGACTTCATGATAGAACCGTGCCAATCGGGCAACGTCATCAGCGAGTAATGTAAGGCCTTCCAGGTTTACCTTCTTCATGCTATAGCCCACCTCCAGTTTGAGTTAAGCATACTACAAATCGGTGGCGTCGAACTACTTGAAGTTCCACGTCACAGAAGAGCTTCAGTTACATGGGTTCTATATGTACCAGAACATTAGCGACCTGATGAAGGTCCTTCAGCTGATCCTCAATTTCCTCCGTAATATCATGGCTCTGGACTACATTTAAGTTGGAGTCAACCAGCACTGTCGTATCCACCAGCACATTATTCCCATGGATTCTGGCCTTGATATCCTTGATGGATTCTACCCCTTCTATCTTGGCAACCGTCTGTTTCATCAACTCAAGTTCATTGGCATCAAAACCGTCGGTAAGATCATGTGTTGTCTTGCGGAAGATATCCCAGGCCGTCTTGCAGATCAAGACCCCGACAATAGTAGCAGTCAACGGATCCAGCCAAGGCAGGCCGAATTGCGAGCCGACAATCCCGATAAAAGCGCCAATACTTACAAGAGCATCCGACCGGTTATCCTTGGCAACGGCAAGCATGGCATTGCTGTTCAGTCTGCGGGCAAGTCTGATGTTGTACATGTAAACAGCGAACATTACTATAGCGCAGCCTGCTGCCGTCCATGCGGATACAAGATCCGGTGTCTCGAGTGCGGGCTGAATGAATTTGTTCACACCTTGATACAGGACTTGAAGCCCTACAGCGATCATTATGAAAGAAGCGACCAGTGCAGCCACGGTTTCCGCTCTGAAATGTCCATAGCTGTGATTAGAATCCGGGGGCCGCCTGGAAATCTTAAGCCCTGCCAGAATGGCCAGCGAGGCAATAATATCCGTGCTGTTGTTCAAACCGTCGGCAAGAAGTGCCTGAGAGCTTGAAGCTGTACCAATAAATAGCTTGATGGCAGATAGCAGGATATATGCAAAAAGACTCAGCCAGGCCCCTTTTTCACTTTGTTTGATATCACTATAGTTTTCCAAGCAAAGAACCTCCAAAGAATCGTATCGTTCTATACTACACGCTGATAACCGGGTGGGTCTAGAGAAACAGTGTTGCCGGGCCGCGCAAGTGTTCGCCCAGCCAAATAGAGTTGGCAGACCGGAAGTGTTTTGCCGCATGCAACAATGTTTGCCCTTATTCAACTTCAGAACTCAAGAATAACTTGCCGTATTGGCAAATGCCTAGATTCGCAAGGGTTTCGTCAAGCAAGCCGGCTAGTATTCCTAAGTTCAGCATATATAACTGTAACTTTTTTCTATTTTTCCAGTCTAAAGGTAGTAAGGTTCAGTTCCAATAGAAATGGAGTCTACTTCTAGCACAAAAGGAGCATTGATAAAATGAACAGACTTAAGCTTAAACAAATCACTTCAGTACTCGCCGGAATTAGTGTAGCATTGCCCCTGTATGCCGGAGTCCTCCTCCCAGCCGCTTCGGCTGAGAAGGCAGAGGTCAGTATCGGAAATCCTTTTTATACTCTAGTCACAGCCCCAGTTCTTAAGCCGTTGTGGTCTTTCTCCACGGCCACCATTCAGAGCAGTCTCCCGGCCCAATCTATTACTGCTCTCGCAGAGAACGGCAAGGTTTTTGCGCTCCAGAAGAACTTCACATTAGCTGCGCTGAACGCAGCTACAGGTAAAAAGCTCTGGGAATACGGCAGCGCCCTGGCGCCGCTGTACACCTACAGCAAAGGAATCATTTATGGAGTAACGCAAGCCGGCACGTTATACGCCGTAGCAGAGTCAGGACGGAAAGTATGGAATACTGCTTTGTCTTTTTCTAACGCATCCAGCATACATCCTCTGGGAGACACGATTTATGTGACTCAAGGCAGACAGCTTGCGGCTGTGGATGCTTCCACCGGGAAGCTCAAATGGAAAACTGCCGAGAACAGCAATTATGAGGGCTATACAGACCTGACAGAAGTGGATGGAGTGCTGATCCGCCTCTATACCAGTGCTGGAGTCTTAACCTTCCCGTCGATCATAGCTTATGACTCAAAGACGGGTAAGAAGTTATGGGAGCAATATCGCCAGAGCATTCCGTTGACCATCCGCGATGGTCTGGTCTATTCCATCAAATCACTGGAAATGCTGGATGAAGACCCGGTGAACCGTAAAGTTCTGGTATCTATATTCAACCTGCAGACCGGTCAGCTCAAAGGCGAACGCAATTACCGCTGGACAGACAACAACACCCCTCCAGACGGGGGATTCCGGTCCGGAGGGGTGTATGGTTCAGCGTTTCTGAATGGCAGCAACCTGTATGTTATGCAAGGGCAAAAGGTTGCCCAGTATAACTTCTGGAACTATACAGAGAATGGGAAACCTCTGAAGCAATGGAACCAGCCGCTTTCCGACAATGTATTCCCACTGTACAAGGTGATACAGGATCGTCTGATGTATTACAATTACAGCGACAACAGACTGATTACCATGAAGCTCGCAAATGGACAAGTGATCAGCACGAAGCAGGGGGAAAATCCCTCGGTACAAATGGATATCTTCGGCCGGACCATGTATACAGGACAATCCGACGGATTATTTCATGCTTATGATCTCATCAGCCAGAAGCCGTTGTTCACTGTCAAAACCGCTTCCCGTGAATTCCAGCCTTCACTCAAAACAGGGAATATCCTTATTGTCCGCAGCGGAGGGAAGATGCTGGGTGTCAAGCTGCCTGCTGCGATTCAATAGCTACGCAGTTTCTTATTCAGCCGGTGCTGTGAAGGTGCGTCCTGCGAACTCGGCATCCAGCATGTAGAAGGCATTGCTGTCGGTTTCAATCCGCTTCAGCTTGGCGATAATATTACTGAATAATGCCTCTTCTTCCACCTGCTCATCGATGAACCATTTCAGGAAATAGATGGTCGCATGTTCACGTTCATCAAGCGCCAAGTCAGCCAAATGATAGAATCTAGAGGTGTTCTGCTGTTCATGGGCGAATGCATGCTCAAATGCGTCCAGCATGGATGTATACTCATTTTTCGGCTCGGGAAGAGCAGCCAGTGTGGCCCGGAAGTCACGGTCATTCAGGAATTTGTAGATTTTCATTGCATGGAACCGTTCTTCTTCCGCCTGGATCAGGAAAAAATTAGCGAAGCCGTCGAGACTTTCACCGGAGCAATATGCAGCCATCGCGAGGTACACATGTGCAGAATAAAACTCAAAATTCATTTGTTCATTTAGCGCATTTACCAATTCTTCTTTCATGATCAAATTCACCTCATCCTAAAAATTTTGTGTGCAAAGTAGTTAAGCTTATGTAGCAAATGTCTACTTCATCTTAACATCTGCACTTGTGATCCAGCAAACAGAAAGGAGGATCAGCGTACAATGACCCGGTTCAACGAACACGGTAACCCTGCTGTTCCAAGCTATAAAAGGATTACTTTAGCTATGACCATTGCTTGCCTCCTCTTTAGTAACGGCTGCAGCGGAAAAGCAGGTTCCTCTTCTGAAAATCCTCCACCCCGGCAAACGGACGTTGCCTCACCTCCGGCTCAGTCCACACCACAAGTGCCTGCCGCTTCTCCAGTGCCTGCCGTCTCTGAAGGAAGCGGCCCTGTAGATGTGATCGAACAGGAGATTGCTTCCATGCCGCTGGAAGATAAGATCGGCCAAATGCTCCTCGTGGGGATTGACGGTACAGAAGTAAGCTCGCAGACGCATACCATGATCACTAACGACAAGGTTGGCGGCATCATCCTGTATGCGGATAATATAAAGAGCCTGAAGGGACTGGTCAGCCTCACCAATGAACTGAAACGCAGCAATGCCGGAAACCCCGCACCGCTATTCGTCAGTGTCGATCAGGAAGGCGGTAAGGTCAGCCGCATGCCGGACGAGTATGCTAAGATTCCGGCGAGTGGATCAGTTGGTGCAAGCAGTAATGCGGAGGCAGCAAACATGATGGGCAAGCTGCTGGCCAGAGAGGTGCAAACCGCTGGCTTCAATATGGATTTTGCCCCGGTACTGGATATCAACAGCAACCCGGACAATCCGGTGATCGGGGACCGTTCCTTCGGCAACACCTCTGCAAAGGTTATCGAGCTTGGCATTGCAGAAATGAAGGGGATTGAGAGTGAGGGCATCGTACCTGTCGTCAAGCACTTCCCCGGGCATGGAGATACGTCTGTCGATTCCCATCTGGAGCTTCCGGTAGTGAAAAAGACGGAAGCCCAGCTGGCGAAGCTCGAATGGCGACCCTTCCAAGCAGCGGTTAAGGAGCAGGCAGACGCAGTAATGGTTGCCCACATTCTGTATCCGAACCTGGACCCTGACCGGCCTGCTTCCCTGTCCAAAGTCATCATCAGTCAAATTCTACGGGGACAAATGGGCTTCAAGGGAGTGGTCATTACCGATGACCTGACCATGGGTGCAATTATGAAGAATTACAGCCTGGCTGCCGCTGCTGTGAATACAGTACTCGCGGGCAGCGATATACTATTGGTCGCCCACGAATACAGCAATGAGCGGACCACGCGAAATGCACTGCTGGCTGCAGTGAAGCACGGCAAGATTTCCGAAGCCAGGATTGATGAGAGTGTCTATCGGATTCTGTCAATGAAACATAAATATCAGTTGAAAGATACACCTGTTGACGTTCCAGACCTCACCCAGCTCAATAAGGATATCAAAGCCTGGCGTACCTCCTTTGTAAAGTAACCCTCAGAGTGTCTGAAAACAGAGCAGCAGCCAGTTGCAGCGGTGTTTTCCGCTATAACTGGCTGCTGCTGTTTTGTATTCACGCTATTTACACGCTTCACATTCCTATTGCAGAACTACAGTATCTCCAGGTTTCAGTCCGGATAGAACTTCAGTCTTCTCAGAGGTTTCCATTCCGATCTTGATCTCTTTCCGCTCATACTGACCCTTTCCTTTATCCAGCATCACAAAAGCCTGATTCCCTTCGTGAATAACAGCGATACTGGACACCACTGTGGTCTTGTCCTTGCGCAAGGTCTCAATATCTCCGCTTAGGCTAAGGCCTCCAATCAAGTGCTTATCGGGCTGCAGAGAGATCATAACCTCGAACTGCGGCACCTGCCCCGCCGTATTCTGGCCGGTAGTCGTTGTGGCGAATTTCGACACTTCTTTCACTACGCCTTTCAGGATCAAATCTTTCATCGCAGTCATCTTCACCTGAACCTTCATCCCCTGCTTGATGCGGAAGATATCCTGCTCCCCTACCAGCGCGATGAACTCCAGCTTGCTTAAGTCCACAATTTTGCCGATGTACTGATTGTCTGTCACCATCTGCGGCCGTTCACCAGTCTCACTGCTGCTGTCATAGAGAAAGATACCGGTAGCCGGAGCGTGGTACACGGCAGAATTAAGCTTGGCTCTTTTGTCGATTAGCTCCTTCTCCTGAATGCCTGCATTCACTTGATTCAGCTCATCATTTATACGAGCGGTCTCCTGGGCGGCAAGTGCCTTCAGTCGTTCCGCTTCCGTCCCTGCCGGAACGGCTGCATCTTCATCCTGCTGGCTGACAAAGGTATTCAGTTCCGATTCCAGCTTTGCTTTGCGGATGGTTGCTTCTGTCGTGGCAATTTCGTTCTTCAAGGTGGACTGGTCCAGCGTGAACAGGACATCCCCTTTTCTCACTTGACCGCCATTTTCGACTTTCCAGGCGGTGACTTTGGAGGCAAATGGAGCATATACCAGCGTTTCCTCCTGATACTTTGATTTCCCCTTGACCTGAACCGTGCTTGTCATCGGCTCTTGTGTCACCGGGAAGCTGATTACTTGAGGAGGTTCCATCACTACCTCTGGTTCCTTTTTTAATACTTTGCTGTACAGAATATAGCCTGCGGCGGCAATAATGCCAATGATGATAACCCACTTCAGCGTCCTCTTGAATATCCTCTTCATTGATTTGGCTTCCTTTCAAATGGAAATACGGTATTGTATATGTTTATGGCTAATCCCGCTTGATAGCTGTAAGTGCATCGGTTCTGGAAGCGCTGATGGCCGGATAGATACCTGATAGTACACCAGTCATAATCGCAAACGAAAGCCCAATCGGAAGGGTCGTAAGCGGAATAAAGAAAGTCAGGCCTTCTCCGGCAGTACCCACAAGTTTGTTCAACGCCATTACAATAAGATAAGAGAATAGTACACCGAGCAGTCCGCCGAGCAGTCCGAGCAGGGCGGCTTCTGTTATAAACATATTGCGGATTTGGCCCATATTCGCACCGAGCACCTTCATGATCCCGATTTGACGCCTGCGCTGATGTGTGGACATGGTCATGGCTACAATGATGGAGATTGATGCAATAACCAGGATGAACACACCAATACCCAGAGCAGCCATTTTAATCGTATCGAATTGTTCTTTCAACTGTTCCTGCTGGTACAGGTTGTCGTTAGCCGACAAAGAAAGCTTCTGGATTAATGTTTCCAACGGTTTGATGTTATCTACGCTGTCGACCTTCACCGTGACGGAATTGTAGCTGCCCTCTTCCAGACTTGGAACGGTCCCGTTTGCATTATTGAAGCTAAGTTCATGCTGCAGCTGTGCAGCAGTCTCCAGTGACACATACATCACCTTTTCATAAGTAGCACGATCATCACTGGTACCGGGAGGATTGGCCAAAATCCCGCCTACCTGGAGCGGTGAACTGAGTTTGGTGGGCCCTGTACCGTTTGGGGCGCTGGCGCTGTAATCCTGTGCTTGCAACTGAACCTGCTGGCGGTACATTTCCGAGGGAATCAGCATCAGATTATTATACTGGCTTGACACCTCTTGATTGAAAGGATCCGAATTCATACGGTCA
Source organism: Paenibacillus sp. 22594 (assembly GCF_052044425.1). Lineage (NCBI taxonomy): Bacteria > Bacillati > Bacillota > Bacilli > Caryophanales > Paenibacillaceae > Paenibacillus > Paenibacillus sp. 22594. Next base: position 383,313 of record NZ_JBQENA010000006.1, on the reverse strand, counting down.
TAAATGTTCTGCCGGGTCTCTATATCAATCAAACCGAGTGTGGCACCATAGTTCAGAACCACCATTCCGGGAATATCTGAAGCGCCGCCCTGCTTGAAGGTCTTGTCGAATTTGTTCAGCATGCGCAGATCCGTTGCAATAACCTGAACATCGGCGATCTTATTGTCAACCGTAATCATCTGTCTGTACCCATTATCTTCAAAAGGCGCTGCAGCAACGACATGGTTCAGTCCCTGAATGATCTTAAGTTTTTGAAATGTCAGCTTGCCCGGATCCAGATTGCTATTGGTCCCGGACGATGAACCGCCTCCACCTCCCTTTCCGCCTGGAGATGGGAGTCCTCCGCCTGGAGATACGGTGATTTCATCCATTTTGAAATTACGGTTCACTTCATTTGTCACATAGACCTGTGCGGACTGGCCAACACTGAGCGCAACGATAATGGCCGCACAACCAATGGAAATCCCGGTCATGCACAAGCCCGTTACCACTTTTCGCCGTTTGACCTGATCCCAGGCCATACGGGAGATATCCCTGATCCTCACGGACTCTCCTCCTCTGTAGGTGCCGGCTGAACATCCGTGTGCTGGCCGTTAATCAAAAATCCATCCCGGAGTGAGAAGGTCCGCTGCATCTGCTCAGCCACTTCTTGTTCATGCGTTACCACAATAAATGTCGTTTTCATGGTCTGATTCAGCTTCAGCAGAATGCTGATAATTTCCTCCTCTGTTTTGGAATCCAAATTTCCGGTAGGCTCGTCGGCAAAAATAACGGAAGGCTCTGTAATCAGAGACCGGGCGATACTTACGCGCTGCTGCTGACCGCCCGACAGCTGTGAAGGAAACAGGTCAGCCTTGTCAGGTAATCCGACCTGCTCCAGCAGAGCCAGTGCTTTCTGCTTGCGGATAGAGGGTGACACCGACTGGAAAACCAGCGGCAGCTCCACATTCTCACGCACAGTTAGGCTGGTAATCAATTCATAGGCTTGAAATATAAATCCGATATGCTTGCGCCGGAATTCGGCGAGCTTGTTTTCGCCCATCAGTACGATGTCATGATCAGCAATGAAAATATGGCCGTCGGTAGGCTTCATCAGGCCAGCCATCAAATTCAGCAGCGTAGATTTACCGGAACCGGAGCTGCCCAGGAGAGCAACCATTTCTCCCTGCTTCACAGCAAAGCTGATTTCATGAAGGACCTTGGTCCACTCGTTGCCGGTTTTAAAGGAATGTGTAATTTTTTCGACTCGCAACATGGAAGCCGCTCCTTCTTGTCCTGTGATAGATCGTTCCGTTATTTTTCGTCTTTAACAATGACGGGCAGCGGCTTGTAGATCAAGTAGTAAATCTGCTGTCCGAGCTCAATCCGTCCGCCCTGGAACTCATCGTACAAGGTGATTTTGTAGGAGCCGCCTTTAAGCTGTTTATACAGACCTCTGGTGATGGCAAGGGTGTACGTGTTATTGTCACCTTCCGTCAGATCCGTGCCAAACGTCAATGTTTTTTCCTGCGTCAGGCCGAATGGATCTGTAATCTTGACAACCAGCTTGTGATCCAGCGCATCTGTATCATAAGAGTGGTCCTGCGTGAGCTTGTAATCGACCCCGATGCTCATGATGTCGCTACCCTCCGAAAGTTGACCTTCTGAACGGATCACCGAGAAGTTGTAAGGGAATATAGAGATTTGGCCAAGGTTCTGCACAGGTACAGGCGTTACCGGATTAAGCTTGAGCGATGCAACATTGACATAGCCTGTCGCTTCCTGCCCAGCTTCACTCAGCTTACCGCCTGTAATGCCGGTTCCGAGGTAGAGTGACATGTCATTGGTCTGCAAGGCCCCCGGAATTTTCGCCCAGAAGGTAACCATCTGCTTCCCGCCTGGAGCGGCAAGGCCGGCAGATTGAGAAGACTGTGCTTCATAGAACTGTCCATCCGTAGTGCGGTAATAGGCTTTCAGCCGCGTAAGCGAGCTTTGTCTTTTCTCCTCATTGCTCATGAGCAGCTCTGTGTAGATAATTTTGGAGGTACTTGAGCTCGAATAGACTGTGGTTCTGTTCTCCTGAACCTTTGAGTTTTTACCCTTTTCAGCAACTATATAGTTCCCGCCGCGCTCAATAGTCGTAACACCGTTCATAGCACTGCTCGTGCTCAGTGCAAGGAATGGCTTCTTCTCTTCGTTCTCAGTGGTGTACAAGCTGATATTTAGCGCTGAGAACTCTTCAGCGTACGGAATCTTGGTCAGCACATCTATTTCGGCGGAGCTGCCCGGAGCAAGCTCTGCAGATTCTTTGTCCATGAGAATCTCTGTAGACGAAGTCAGATCGAGATTATCCAATTTGAGCGCCCCCTTGAGCTCAGGCAGGGACAGGGTTACAGATTGCGTGTTGGTCAGCTTCAGCCTGGCGATAACGATATCATCATCCTTCCACGGATAGCGCTGAATGGATTGGATACTATACGAGAATGTTCCGTACGGATTCGTGGTTCTGTATTCCTGTCCTTGCTGGATATTGTAACGAAGCGTATAAGGGATCGTGAAATAAGCAATAGGAAAAGTCAGCTTGGCAACTGCACTGCCGCTGACAACCGGTGTACCGGACGTTCCTCCAGTTTCCGTTCCAGCAGTTGGAGCAGGAGCCTCCTGCCCCACGGCTTCGATCATCTGCAGCTGAAGCGTACCCTGTTCAACCTCCAGCGGTACTGCCGCTGTAAGCGGAATTACTTTTACCTCAAGCGGTCTAAGTGTTATTCCGTTTAAGGCTTTGGCATTGACCGGGAACGTTCTTCCTTTTGCCGATTTGACAGCAAGCTCGTAGGTGGGCAGGGTAACCGCTTTGTTCCCTGTATTCTTCAGTTCAAGCTGAAAAGACCATGCAGCCGATGCTTTATCGGCATAAACCGAGGCATTGCTGAGCTTGGTTTCGATAGTATTACTGTTAACTATGATGGTCTTGATGGCTCCATTGCCCACAACCAGATTTGGACTTGTCGCTGCCGGAAGCTTAAACGAAGCACCGGGCAGCTCCAGCTTCAGGGTTACATCCTTTTGCGTGAACAGAAGCTTCATGTTGTCGGTTTTGAGATAGGCGGGGATTTCAGCTAAGTAGTAGATGCTCTTCTTTTCCTGAGGCTGAATCTTATAACCGTCTTGGGTGCTGCTGAGTGACAGTTCAAATGAGGTTCCGCTGGCTGAAACCAGATAGGCTGTGTAACCGGGATCGCCAAGCACCTTGCTGCCTTTATTGGTCAGGCTTAGCCCTACCTTGGCATATACCTTGCCGCTGAATTTGAAGATCTGCAGGGATTCTGCTGCTGCTGTAACGGGGATATCGTTCATTAGTGTGCTCAGACTTTTACCGCTTGCCACAGTGGTGGAATAATTAGCCGGAACCGCAAAGGTACCTGCCTGCCGCAGATAGCCCTTGGCCTTAGGGTCCCAGACATACATTGCAATCTTCATTCCTTGAAGAGACTTGCTCTGGCCTACATTGACATAGTACGTCACCTGCAGTGTTTCATTGGCGCCCACTTTCTTCTTCAATGCATCTGCTGTAACAGGAGTACCCGGAATCACTGAACCTTCAGGGGTCACGACCCGAGAGAAGTAACGCAGCAGATTGGCGCCTGTTCCCCCCGCATTTGAATATTTCACTGTGTACGTCAGAATATTGCCGCCCGTTTGTGTCCATATGTTTACATTTTCGAGCGATGCTGTTACTCCCGAGCCGATGACTATGGAACTGATCTTGGGCATCACTGCAGCAGCCATATTGGCAGAAGGCATAGAGCTTGCTGAAGCCTGTACCGTTCCAGGTGCCAGACCGGCCGCCAGCTGGCCGATGACAAATGTGCCTGCCAGCACTGCCGCATATGTATTTTTATACAATCTCATTATTTTCCCTCCAGGTGTTTTACTAGAATCCATTATAGTAGCAGCTGAAGAGGGAAATGTATCCAAACTGTTACTCTTGCTTGGAAAATGTAACTTATTTGTTATCTAAGGACCTCTATGAGCTAAAAGCTCTCCGGTATTGATTAGGCGGAATCCCCTCCACCTGTTTAAAGACCTTTATGAAGTAGCTGGACTGCCGAAAACCGGACTCCAGGGCAATATGAGCAATGGAAAGGGAAGTGGAGGCCAGCAGGAGCTTGGCTCTGGCAAGACGGCATTCGGTTAAATAGCGGTTCGGAGTCTTGCCCATAATGCTACGAAACAGGCGGAGGAAATGATAACTGCTGTAGCCCGCAAGTTTGGCCATAGTCTCCAGCGTCCACGGCCGCTCGCATTCCCGGTGGATCATATCGGCAGTGCGGCGGATCGAGTGCCTGATCTCCAGCGGAACCGATCCATGCAGCGGCTCGGAATTCTGTAGCAGCGTAATCAATATTTCATAGAGCAAAGCTGAGAAGCGGGGTTCGCAGGAGGTCTCGAAGGATTCACTAAGCCGGTACATCTCTTCAAAAACAGGGATGAGCCCTGCATCGGGATCAAACGTAAAAAAGTAGCCGCGCGACTGGTCCACCTCCTCCAGCAGAGGCAAAGAGATGCTTGTGCCGAAATGGATCCAGCGAACCTCCCATGGGTGATTAGGATCGGCCCCATACTGCTGGTAAGCCCCCTTCGGGAAGAGAAATCCTCTGCCCCGTCCCATAGGAATGCGTTCACCTTCTTGGAATACATATCCTTCTCCTGCAAAAACAAGATGCAGATTATAGCTATTCAGCAGGCCCTCACTTCTGCGTTCCGCATGCTGTGGAAAATCCGAATAATGCCCAATAAATTCCGGATAGCAGACGTAATGCATATAGGCCGGCGCGGGTAAAACCCATTGTTTGTTCATAGGGGGTCCTTTCTATATAAGCCATGCACGCAATATAGTTATACAATAGCAATATTGTGTTATATAAGAATCAGTATACCTGATAATACAATAGATTCATAACGATCCTAAAGCATATTTTTACACTTGGAGGTTGAAAATGAATACTATATCCCCTACTGAATCCTTTGAGCTTGGCGTGTGCTACTATCCTGAGCACTGGCCGGAGGAACTCTGGGCCGACGATTACCGGCGTATGGTTGAAACCGGATTCACGATTGTCCGGATGGCTGAATTTGCCTGGACCCTTTTTGAGCCTGAGGAAGGTGTCTTCCAGTTCGATCTGTTCGACAGAGCCATCAATCTGGCCCACAGCTACGGTCTTAAGGTGATTCTGGGAACACCCACGGCTACACCTCCCGCTTGGCTCACCGAGCGTTACCCTGAAGTGTTGAATGTTACCTATGACGGAGTGACGCTACAGCACGGCATGCGCCGTCACTATAATTACAGCAGTCCGAAGTACCGGGAGCTCTGCGCCAGAATCACCAGGCAGCTTGCGCAGCATTATGGTAATCACCCGGGTGTGGCTGGCTGGCAAATTGACAATGAACTGAATTGTGAAATTAATGTGTTCTATTCGGAGAGCGATCATCGGGCCTTCCGGGAGTGGGTACAAGCCAAATATGAAACGCTGGAGAAGCTGAATGAAGCTTGGGGAACTGTCTTCTGGAATCAGTCCTATAATAGCTGGTCACAGATCTTTCTGCCACGTCCCACGCCGTCACCCATGCAGCCTAATCCGCATCAGGCGCTGGATGAGAAGAGGTTCATTTCCGACAATACCATATCTTTTGCCAGAATCCAGGCTGATATTATCCGGGAACTGGCTCCTTCCCAATGGGTAACTACCAATGGATTGTTCGGACATCTCGACAGCCATGAGCTGAATGACCAGCTTCTTGATTTCTTCAGCTATGACTCCTATCCGCAGTTCGCAAGCATAAGTACCGATCCACAAGAAGCAGAGCCACTCTTGGACCGGAGCTGGAGTCTCTCGTTGTCAGCAATTCGTTCGATTAGCCCTAATTTCTGTATCATGGAGCAGCAATCCGGACCGGGTGGCTGGGTGAACCGCATGGATATGCCTTCACCCAAGCCTGGTCAGATGAGGCTCTGGACATATCAGTCCATTGCACATGGTGCGGACAAGCTGCTCTACTTCCGCTGGCGGACGGCAACGATGGGCAATGAAATATATTGGCATGGCCTCAATGACTATCATAATCAACCGAACCGCAGAGTCAGGGAAGCAGAACAGATTGGACGGGAACTGGCTGTAGCAGGCAAACATATTGTGGGTACCCGCTCAAAGGCGGACATCGCCATTCTGCGTGATTACGACAATGAATGGGATGGTGAATACGATGTCTGGCACGGACCTTTTATGTGGCAGAGCAACAAGGAATGGTTCAAGGCACTGCAGAAGCGTCAAATCCCGAACGACATCCTATACATGCGCAGCAAAACCACTCTAGATGACCTGATTCCTTATCAGGTTCTAGTCTATCCGCATCCGGCCATTATGAGCGATGAGACTGCAGAGCTTCTGGACCAATATGTGCAGCAAGGCGGAACGCTGATTTTCGGCTGCAGGACCGGATACAAGGATACTCGCGGACAATGCTATATGCGGCCTTTTCCTGGTGCTGCGAGGGACCTGTGTGGCATCAGCGTTGAGGAATTCACTATGGTCAAAGGCACCCGTCTTCCCACATCCATCCGCTGGGGCAGTGATCCTGAGGCTCTTACCGGTGCTGATGCGTTCAATGATATTCTTCATGTCGAAGAGGACACTGTCGAGGTTATGGGGACTTATGCAACCGATTATTATGCCGGCAAACCGGCAGTCACCCGAAATAAACGCGGCAAAGGCGAGGTATGGTACTTCGGAGCTGTATTTAATGCAGATGCAGCTCTTAAAATCATCGACAGGCTTCACCTTCACTCCCCTGTAGCAGAGTGGCTGGAGCTTCCTTCAGAAGTAGAGCTGCAAGTCCGCAAAGATGAGAATAACAGCTATACGTTCCTGCTGAATTTCAGTGAAGAACCTGCGACCATCCAGCTCAATGAGCAAAGAACCGATCTGCTGACCGGCGCGACTCTCTCCGGTTCGTACACACTCGAAGGTTTTGGGGTACTGGTACTCTACTGAGGATACAGCTGTATAGTAACTGATCTTACTTCAGTGGCTCATACAACTTTTATTTAGACAGTAAAGACTCCTACATACCGCAGTTATCTGCGTATGAGGAGTCTTTTTAAGACTAGGCTCTGTTCAATTTAAATGTTGATTTTATATAGTAATTAGGGGAACCTTCATTTGTCTAGGTTCCCCATACTCCTTCAACTAACGATAGTTGAAGTATAATAGTTCACAATCCTTCAAGTGGGATAAGAAGAAAGGCGACCTTCATCTTGAAGAAACTTACCCGTAAAAAAATTATTTCTGAACTGAACTACAATGACCTGACACGATTGTTAATTTATCTCCATTCATTTGCCAAACTCGTGAATAACACATTTCACCATCAATCGGCTCTATACCAAATACCCCTTCTAGAGCAGTTCGTGTTACAGTTACAGCAGAATTTTCTAATAGAATCACTTTTTGGTCTAAAATTTTGATACCAGTAAAATTCAATACTCCAGAACGATGTGCTTCAATATCGGCTTCCTTCGTTAATATTTGTCCCAAGTGATTCACAAAGATAAGGTTATCACTAATCAGATTGTTAAGGCTATTAATATCGCCATTTAGCATCGCTTCTCGAAGTCGTTCTTCATAATTCAAAATTAATCTTTCATCCATATTAACGCCTCCCTTAAAATAGTTAGACATACTATCCACTTTTGACTTTACATAATACACCCCATACAAGCAACTTTGGAGACGGTTGCTATTGTTCGGTCTCTGGCAACGAGAACACAAACCTGTTCGTTGCTAATCCCTCTGTTTATCAACATTAACCCTTAACAGAGCCTAATTCTAAGGTTTCTTTAATAGTCATAGGATCCTTCAATTCTAAAAATCCCCCTTGCACTTCACTGTGAATTGTAGGATATTTAGCTAATCTATATTTTGGGCAAGGAGGAATCATTCTTGAAGCTTGAACATGCCCCGGCCGAAACATTCGTTGAATCAGACGGGGAGCATACACAAGATACTTTTTTGCAAGGGGTTAGAGACTGTCTGCCAACGTTGCTGGGTTATTTGAGCATCGGCTTTGCTGCCGGAGTTGTAGAAAAGACAGCCGGGCTGTCGATTGCCGAAATCGCCATGATCTCTGTTATCCTATATGCCGGCTCTGCCCAGTTTATCGCTGCCGGCATGATCACTGCCGGAAGTACAATCACCAGTATTGTGGTTACCATCCTGCTTGTGAATTTACGGCATTTGCTGCTCAGCGCGGCGGTTTCACCTTACTTCCGTCATTTAAACCCGCTTCGCAACATGCTTATCGGGGCGCTGCTAACGGATGAAACCTTTGGAGTAGCGATTCAGAGAAGTACGGGTTCCTCTGCTATCAGTGAAAAATGGATGCACGGTCTGAACCTTACCGCTTATCTCAATTGGATTCTGGCCAATATCGCCGGTGCTTTTCTGGGCCAATGGATCGCTGACCCCGAGCAATGGGGGCTTGATTTCGCCCTCCCGGCGATGTTCATTGGTCTGCTCGTACTCACCATCCAGAGCAGAAACAAGCTGCTGACGGATATTCTCGTTGGAGCTGCCGCTATGCTCATTGCCGTCGGTATATCGGTTCTCTGGTCACCCAGTATGGGTGTGATTTTCGCAACGGCAGCAGCCGCTACGATAGGAGTGTTAATCGAGAAATGGAAATAAGGCTGGATATCTTCATCATTGTTATAGGAGCGGCTCTGGTTACTTTCATTCCCAGGGTGCTGCCGCTGATGCTGCTTAGCCGGATTACGCTTCCGGAATGGGGCATGCGCTGGCTGAATCATGTACCCGTAGCGGTCATGTCTGCACTGGTCGCCCAGGAACTGTTCACCACGGATGGTCATTTCACCACTTTATCCACCAATGTAGAATGGATAGCAGCTTTGCCAACCCTATGGATTGCCATCAAAACCCGCAGTCTGCTGGGAACCGTTGTTGCGGGAATCCTATCGTTGATGCTTCTGCGGTTGCTATTTGGATAAAATAATCAAAAAAAGACCGTTCCGAAGAACCGTCTCTAATAATCATATGTCAGTGACTACTTCACCAAGCTATTCAGATATGCATCTGCTTCTTCATACGTCGGATAGTGTACAGCAAACTTCCCGAAAAGTCTGTTCATCTGCATCTTCCACACGGGAGAGTTTGCAACATACACCCATCCGCCCACTCCATGTGCAACCGCAATATCACCTGTAGGTGCGAGCATGGCAGCCACCTCGGGAGTAAGGATCGATTTAGACTCGGTTACATCGGTGACTCCAGTAAAGCCAGGTTTCAGTTTCTCCATAGCTGCTTCAAAATCAGAAATATAAGCAGGCACATCCGTTTCAGTCAGACCAAATGCTTTTACAACCACTTGATTTTTGGCTACATTTACTTCCATTGTGTAAGGCATAATGATTCCCCCAGTATAAATTCTACTCTATTGATCACTATCTCGATTCAGAAGAGTAAGTATATTAATTATCGGTTTTTGAAAATCATTATTTTAGGGAATAAGGGAATTTATCCCTTGGATATTCTGCATATTCACTTAACTTTCACCTATAAGCTCCAGATCCTTTTGACAAAGCTCCCAATATTCCCGATCGCTTCCTGCCCTTCCGGGAGCAACGCGGACATCAACTGAAAGACGCTCCACAGGTTCTCCCAAATTTCAAGTGTGGCTTCACCTCCGTCAGCACGTACACGCTCTGCGAGCCGTTCGGCATCACTCAGCAGCACTTCCTGATCTCCGGCCTGTATCAATAAGGGTGGTAGTCCATCCAGCCGGAGCCTTAGCGGCGAGAGCAGCACAGGCATATTACCGTTATAGCCGCCCAGGTAATCCCGCAGGATTCTCTGATTCCTCTCCCGGCTTCCCGTAGGGTCCAGTTCAGCCCTGCTGTCATAGGACTCGCCGTCCAGATGGATGAGATCACTATGCGGGGATAGAAGAAATGCAGCTGCGGGCAGTTTATCCCCAACATCCCTCAGTGTGATCAGCGTCATTAGTACAAGAGAGGCACCTACAGAATCGCCGCCCAGTATGATGTCTTCCGGTTGGAAGCCTGTTCGCAGCAGCCAGCGGTATGCAGCAAGACAATCTTCATTGGCAGCAGGATATACATACTCGGGTGCAAGACGATACTCTAAGGTAAACACCCTCACACCGCTGGCAACAGCTATTCTTGCTGCCAGATCACGGTAGATCTCACAATTGCCGGAGATAAAACCTCCACCATGCACATAGAGTATGGCCTTCCTCTTCCCCTTTTCGGAGCGTTCCCCTTTAACATTCAGCCATTCTCCTTCCACCCCGTCCATATCAACCCTTTCGGCGGATACTTCAGGAAGCAGCGGCAATCGTTTGGCGGATTCCGCCATCTCCAGACGGATTTGTGCTGCTGTTTTCCCTGCGGTCTGATTATTTTGCTGCAAATGTTGTCTGATCGCTTGAAGCATTTCCTTTGAACTCGGCATCTTTCATTCCTCCCGGTATTGGCTTGACACCTGTATTCTAAACCCTGTACTACGGTACAGAGTCAAGGCAGGAACAACACCATAACGCATTTGGAACATTGCCAAAGTTTATTTTTCCATCCTGAGAATTTGTAATGTCTCCTTCACCCCAGGATGCCGTTCTGCGGATTCGAGATTTATTTTCAGATCCTTCAGAAGCTGTCTGGTAGTCTCGCGTTTCGCTATTTCCAGATCTACAGCGATCATCTTACGCTCAATTGCCATAATGAAATCAGAAATGCCTATACTTCCGTTCTCCGACTTAACCAACGCTTTTTTAATTTCACGCAGGGTGAATCCACATTTTTTGGCGTTTTGTATAAAAGCGATCCGGGTGAGTGCCTCCTCTGTATACATACGGTAACCCGAGGTCGTCCGCAGCGGCTGGGGAAGCAAGCCATGCTTCTCATAGTACCGCAGCGTTTCAATATTGACTTTCGCTTCCTTTGCCAGTTCTCCTCGTAAATAGGTAACCATGTACTTCTTCTCCTCTTGCTGAACCTATAACGGCTATAATTTCAGCTTTTCCTTCAACTGCCCGACTTCAGCTTCCGAAGGCTCAGTCCCTCCATACCTTGCCTGATTATAGACCCGGAGAAGCTGAGCGGACGCGGCGTCTGCATCAGTCACTTGAGTCTTACGCTGGCGTTTCCTGCTCTCATTCCATTCTGCAACATCCACCGCAGTCTCTTGAGGGGTAAGATAGCTCCTCTGCAAGTATCCTTGGGCACGTTTGTTCTTCAACCAATGGCGGTACAGCCAGCGGGTCTGCTCACGCCCCCCGTTCATTCCTTCCCAGCGGTCCCGTCTGGAAGCAGAGGTTGTACGGCTCCGCCAGTACTCTCTTACGCCTTGAACCGTCTTCTCCCAGGTGAAAATACTTTTCTCCTCGTCCTGATAAGCGGTATTGTTCTGCGGTGATTCTCTGCGGAGCAAGGATAACAGAGAGTCGATGAATCTCCGCCATACTCCACCTGAATTGCGATACAACCAACGAAGGCCATAATACAGGATTACGATCAGCGCCGCCGCTCCGATGGCATAAAACGCAACATCCAGGATCATCGCCAGCAGCCCCGGCTCATGGGTTTCAGCCGGCGGCATCTCAGGCATCGCCTGCGGTGGAGCTTCCTGCGGTGGCTCTGGCCTACTTGAATCGGAGAACAGCCGGCTCACCCAGCCGAAGAAGGCCTGCGCGGCATGCCAGAAAAACAGTCCCAATGCCCGGCCTGCACCAGCCGCAAGCAAAGCCGCCACCGCGATGAACAACAGCACAAACAGACGGTTATGCCGCCGAATTCCCCTCGGAAGCGGAGAACCGTCCCCCGTGAATGAGCTGTAATGCAAGTGGCTGGTGTTGGAGTCCAGAAGGGCCAGAATTAGGCAGAGACTGCCGCTCCAGGTCAATACAGCAACACTAGGCTGAAGCAGCGGAATTCTGGCGAATGCAATAGTGGCTACAAAATATACAGCAATCCCGGCAATATATATTCTGAGCCTGTTGCTGTGGCCACCGGAAGTTATACCCAGATATGCAGATATGACAGCACCTGCATACAATGGGATTTCTCTTAATGAAAATGCACCAGCCAGAATTCCTGCCAGCCCCCCCAGTAGAAGTGCCGCCAGGAGCTGCTTCCACTTCCGGTTGCAGCTCTGCCTTAGCATTACCCCCGCCATGGATATTAACGGCAGGGTATAGATCCAGGGCAGCGCGGCAGCACCGGACTGCAAGTACATCTGCAGCACAATCCACACAGGGAGGAATAATAACCACTCCACAATACAAATCAACCAGAGACGATACGTCGATTTCAAGAGTTCCGATGCTTGCAGTTTCATGCACTATTCCTCCCTGAGGCCGGAATTTCCAGCCACTCTACACCGTTCCCGGACAGCCGCAGTTGTTCGGCTGCCTGCTGTAGTTCTGGGCCGAGGTGACAGGAAATAATCAGGTAATCAGTATCGGTGTTTCCTTTCTCCGCTTCCTGCTCCAGTAATCTGCTCATTGGCATAGTCCGATCCAGATGGAGCCTTGCCAGCAATCCTAGAATGTCATCCAGCCGTCCCATGGGATTAGCATCTACCGGATCATTCGCACCCTCTCCGTCCAGCCTACCGTTACTGAGAAAACCCGTTTCAATGCCATGCCCAACCGCGTAATCCGCTACTGTAGCAGCATAGCGAATGCCGAGCTCAATCCGTTCCACATCCGTTACCGTTCTCCACATGGAATCACTGATCTCCATGTTCAGGCAGATGACAAGTCTGGAATCAGCCGTAAAGTCCTTCTTGTGAACCTGCATCCGGCCGGTACGGGCCGTGGCCTTCCAGTTCAATGACCCAAGCGAATCGCCAGGACTGTATTCACGTGTGCCAGCCGTTAGGAACGGGTCGTGAACGATCCAACGCTTGACGGGCAGCTCGCCCAGCCAGCTGTGTATAGGAAGCGGCAGATCGTATAAGTCTACGATCATCGGATATACCATCAGTTCCAGCTGCAAGGGAAAGGTTTGGGTGCTGCGGCTGAGTCCGAATAAATCACCGGTGGTCATGGTTGCTGTATCCAGCCGGAACAGCCCCCGCTTCATACAGCGGACCTTGTGTGTCCGTTTGATATGGCGGTAAGCCCGAAGGTAGAACAGGCTCAAATGATTCTGATAGATTTCGCCACTGCTGATACCCAGATTCTCCTGACTTCCAAATTCAAGCCCTTGGGCGATGCTGGACTCCAGACGAAGCCAGGGCAGCGGCAGCAGCTTGCCATTGCTGATCTCTTCCACCATCTCCACTGATTCCCCCTCAAACACCGCTTGCGAAGAGAAATAACGGGTATAGTTCACCTTCTTCAGAGCGTTCCGCTGATACAGCGTCGAGATGAACAGCATCAGCAGAAACGTGCTGATGATAAACCAGGGCAGTGTCATGATCTAGTCCACCCTTCCACCTCTGGCGGGTGTTACCGGCTCAGCCGGAACCTCAACCTCGCGCAGTACCTGCTGCACAAGCTCTGCTGCCTGCCCTTCACGAGAACCGGGTCCGCGCTGCATAAGCAGGCGGTGGGCAAGTACAGGAACCGCTACTGCCTTGATATCATCAGGCAATACATAATCCCGTTCCCGCAGAAGTGCGTAGCCCTGGGCAGCACGAAGCAGCCCGAAGCCTGCACGGGGGCTTGCGCCTAATTTGACTGCAGGAGCTTTGCGCGTCGCTTCAACTATGCTAATCATATAGCCCAGAAGGTCATCACTGACAGTGACGGCTGCGGTAAGCCGCTGCAGGTCTTGAATATCTCGTCCGGTAGCCACTGCAGCTGTATCTTGTAAAGGATTATTCCCGCGGAATCTTTGAAGAATATGGACTCCCTCTTCAAAGGTTGGATACCCTGTGGTGATCCTCATCAGGAACCGGTCCAGCTGTGCTTCCGGCAGTGGAAAGGTCCCCTGGCTGTCAATAGGATTCTGTGTAGCAATGACAAGAAATGGCGCTTCCAGTTCATGCGTATGACCGTCAATGGTAATCTGGCGTTCCTCCATGCATTCCAGCAGGCTGGACTGAGTGCGGGGAGTCGCACGGTTGATCTCATCTGCCAGGAGAATACTGGCAAATACCGGACCGGGCCGGAACTGGAACTCGCCTGTTTTCTGATTATAGTAGTTGATTCCGCTAAGATCTGAAGGCAACAGGTCCGGCGTAAACTGAATGCGCTTGAAGGAACAATCCAGTGAGCGAGCCAATGTTTTGGCTAGCATTGTTTTCCCGGTGCCGGGTACATCCTCCAGAAGGACATGCCCATTCGCCAACAGGGCGGTCAACAGCAGATCCACCCCTTCCTCTTTGCCGACAATAACTTTACCAAGATTGACTCTTATTGCTTGTATTAGTGCGTTTGCTTCCTGAAGCATCATGAAGAATAACACCATCCGTTCCATATTTAGGTATGTACTAAAGCTTAATCATACCAGAAAGCGCATCCAATTTATAATAGATAAGTCGCAGCCGTCATTTGAGAGCCCGACCGGTTTTGGAGCGGATGAATGCGGCAATGAAGTAATATACGGGAATGCACTCGATAAACAACCAGAAGCCGATAATTATTTCCGATTTGAAATTACTATAGTACAATACAATATTGCGCGAAAACAGATAAGCAATTATCGTGGAGCAAACCGTCAACATCGGGATCATCAGCCTTTTCCCCTTCTGCTTGCTCAAGTGCAAAGCGCATTTACAGGCGATATAGATGAGAAAGGCTGCATGAATAAACATCGAGGCTGACCAGATGCCGATAAGAAGAGGGTCCAGATTGCCAAGAATATTGTGGTGTGAAGAACTGCGGATCATCTCCAGAAACGGGTATTGGAGTTCTTTGCCCAGATGCGGACCGAAGTTAAGCATAGTCATTATCCAGCCTGTCAATACAATCAGAAGGATAGAGATACTGGAAACTGCCAGTATTTTCAGCATTTTGCTTCCCATTCGAAGCTCCGGTGCCAGGAAGAGAAAAACAATCCATTCCGCAAACCATGCGGTTACCGAGATAGAGTCCTTGAATGCAATCCTGGGATCATGGTAATGCAGAAATGCAGGAAGCATCGAAAAATCCGCATACGGCATAAACATATATACGGAAACCAGTGATGCTATGAAAAAAATCAGGAAAATCCCATCGGCCATATAAATGATAGTAGTTATTCCTAACGTCGCAGTATACATGATAACCAGTCCAATAACGATTTGTATGAAGATGGGGGGAGTTCCCCGCATGTAGTTCGATCCAAAAAAAAGGACAAAGTTCTCAATATCAAACGAAGCATAATAAATACACCAGCACAGCAGTAAGAGTACCATCAGCCGGTGCAGCCACGTCCCCATAATCTCTTTGCCAAAGTCAACCCAACCCTGGTCTGGCTTTAATCTGCCTACTTGTATGGTAAAGAACAAAATGCACAAACTTAAAAAACCGCCACCTATCAGCGCGATCCATCCTTGGTAGGCGGAAGTTTCCACGAGAATAGGAATCAGGAAAATAGTGGTCTGGGAACTGAAATAGATCAGACTGAATCTGAACAACTGCCATTTTGTGGTATGCATATATTCTCCAGTACCTCCCATCCTCATTTTACTGAACCCAAGTCCTGAATGTTAAAAGCAGACGTTACCTTTATCTTTGCTTCATGCGCATAGTAATCCTCCCAGCGCCCCTTAAGTTTCTTCCATTCTGCTGGATAATTCCATTCCACACGCATACCCAGCTGCAGAATATCTGTTCCCGCCTCCTGTGTAGCTAAAAGTGCATTGGTAACATCCTTGACCACCGCTGCTTGAAGCTTTTCGAGAATAACAGAGCTGAGTTGGACAGCCTTCCTTCCCATGGAATCATGGTAATTAGTGATGCTTATCTTGCCCTTCAGCTTGACATGGAAAACAGGTCCATCGTCCGTTAGTTCCGACCGAATTGAAGATTTATTGCTTAAAAATAGTCCCGTGGCTTTACCCGAGCCTTCTTCGTCCCAAGTGATCGTGTATTCAGGCAATGCCAAATGACCCGCCAAATGTCCGGCAGCCCAAGCGAGCGCCCTGCTCTCGCGAAAATGCAATGTACGGCGAAGTCTGGCTTGCTGAAACAGAGCAGCTCCCTGGATACCGGCCCAATGAACTGGCTTACCTTCATCGGAGAGGTCGCTCTTCTGCCCAAATGACAAATAATTCATGGCATAGCCCATTTTTGATGACTCTGCCAGCAAGCAATCTCTTACCGTAGTCGCAAATAGAAGATTCTCCTCTGAAAAATTCATCAGCACCTGATCGGGCAGCTGTTCAAATATTGCCGAGAGTTGGGAGACCTCCTTCGCTTTGCCCGGAGTCGTCATCACATAAGTCCCCAGAGGGAATTCCGGCTGCCGTTTGAACCAATCCAGCGCCTCATCTATTCCCTGACGGGCATACGCCTCTCCCAGGACAATCACCTTGATATGGGAGATTTCCAGCCTCCGGGACAAGTCTTTTTGTATTAAAATAATCGCATCCGTAATGTTTGAGGCCGTTTTGGATACCATGGAATAGGATTTGCCGTCCCTGCCCCCCGCCTGTGAGCTGGAGAGCAGACGGTTGGGCAGTGGGGAGCTGATCGACACTTCAACCGTTCCCGGTTTTTTCCCGGCATCGATATAAATACCAAAGATGAAGGTAAGTTCATCCAGCTCTATTTTGGACCCGCAGCCGGCCAGATTCAGTAGCAGCAGAACGCTCAGAACCAGCTTCAAGGGCTTCATTTTGATTTCTGCCTCATTTCATTTTTAGTGTTCGTGAACGAAGTGCTTCTTTTCATCATAAAAGGAGAAGGTACACGAAGCAGGGTGTCCTTCCAATCCTGGAATATTAGTGGAGCGACCGGCTGCAGATAAGGAGTCCCGAAGGATCTGAGATTGGCCAGATGTGCGTAAATGGCAAAGGCCGCGACTATTACACCAAGCAGCCCCATCGTTCCGCCGAGAATCAACAGCACAAAGCGGAGCAGCCGAAACGTCAGACCGAGCTCAAGGTGAGGGATTATATAAGAAGCAATGCCTGTAATAGAGACTACGATCACCATGGGAGCCGAAACAATTCCCGCTTGTACAGCAGCCTGCCCGATTACGATCCCGCCAATGATGGATACGGTTTGCCCAACGGGCTTGGGAATCCGGGTCCCGGCCTCTCGAAGCGCCTCGAACGTAAGCTCCATAATCAAGGCCTCCGTCAAGGCGGAAAATGGGATGTTTTCTCTCGCAGCAGCAATGGTTATTAAAAGGTCAGAGGGAATGATCTGGCTGTGAAAAGTAGTGATGGCCACATATAATGCCGGGAGCAGCATAGATACGATAGAGAAAAAGAAACGGACTAATCGAATCCAGCTTCCTGCATAAAAGCTCTGATAGTAGTCTTCCGAGGATTGCAGCATGGAAAAAAAGGTTACCGGCGTCAGTAAAGCCGAGGGCGTCCCGTCCTGCAGCAACCCTACCCGTCCTTCCATCAGGGATGCCGCTACCGAATCGGGGCGTTCTGTATACTGAAATATAGGAAAGGGCGAGTACTGGCCCTTCTTTATTTGATCCGCGATTCCGCTGATCCCCAGTACACCGTCCACTGTGATGTCTTCCAGCTTTTTCTTGAACTCTTCCACAATTTCCGGCTTACACAGCCCTTCAATATAGACCAGATACACATCGGTTTTTGTATACCTGCCTATGGAGAAATGGAGGGTCTTCAAATCTGAATGTTTGATCTTATGCCGCAGCAGTGACAGATTCGTCTGCACATCTTCGATAAAAGCCTCCTGAGGGCCTATAACCACCAGCTCATTCTGCGATTCGGAGACCGTTCTTTTCTGATAATGAGTGATCTCAAAATAATATACATAGGGAAGATCTTCGATCGAGAGCACGGCATTGCCGCTGACAATGAGCTCAACTGCCCGGTTCACCTGATATGCCTTTATATAAGGAATAGCAAAAGCCGATCCGTGATCCAGCCGTTCCAGAAACCCCGGCCAATCCGGTTCTGCATTCGCCTCTGCTTTTAGCGGTGTGGAGACAAATTCCTGCAGGCTTAGAGTATCGACAATAGAAGGAATGTAGATCAGCATACAGGCATGGCCGTACACATGAATAGACTGATATACTGCATCGCTGCAGTCAGTAAGCTGCTCCTTTATAGCCTCCAATATTCTTTGCTCTGTCACCGCACACACCTCCTAAAATCTCCTGGGGAATCCAAGTTAGTTTGCCAATGATTCGGATAGTTATGCGCGACACCCCTCGGATGAGTGCCAAGTATGCCAAAACGCAAAACAGCGATTCTCCAATGAAACGGGGAATCGCTGCTCTGTTATTTTATTTAGGGTCCTGGAATTCAGCTGAATCCCATTACCGGATGCGGAATGTACGGTTCTTCCAGCCGCTTCACCTCAGACTCGGTCAGCCGGATCGAGACCGCCGCAGCCGCATCCTCCAGATGTGTCATCTTGGTCGCTCCTACAATAGGTGCCGTTACCGGCTTCTTCTGCAACACCCAGGCCAATGCAACCTGGGCCCGCGGAATCCCGCGTTCTTCGGCGATTTCTTTGACTCTTAGCGCGACAGCACGGTCCGCCTCTTCGGTCTTGGTGTATAGGAGCTTGCCGAATTCATCGGATGCCGACCGGGTGCTGGTATCTTCCCAATCCCGGGTCAGGCGTCCCCTGGCAAGCGGACTCCAGGGAATCACACCGATCCCTTCAGCTTCACAGAGCGGCAGCATTTCACGTTCCTCTTCCCGGTACAGCAGATTCACGTAATTCTGCATGGATACGAACCGGGTCCAGCCATGGCGTTCAGCGACATGCAGCGCCTTCAGAAATTGCCAGGAGTACATGGAGGATGCCCCAATGTAACGCGCCTTGCCGGCTTTAACTACATCATGCAGTGCCTCCATGGTTTCCTCGATTGGCGTGGCCGGGTCCCAGCGGTGAATCTGATACAGATCGACATAATCCGTCCTCAGCCGCTTTAGGCTATGGTCAATTTCACTCATAATCGCTTTACGAGACAGTCCACCACCGTTGGGACCCGGACGCATAGTTCCGTGTACTTTGGTTGCAAGCACAATCTCATCACGTGCAGTGAAATCTTTCAGCGCCCTGCCTACAATCTCCTCACTCGTTCCGTCAGAATACACATTGGCCGTGTCAAAGAAGTTAATGCCCAGATCCAGCGCCTTTTGGATAAAAGGCCGGCTCTCTTCCTCATTCAGCGTCCATGAGTGATTTCCCCGTTCTGGAATCCCGTAACTCATACAGCCCAGGCAAATTCTTGAAACCTCAAGTCCGGTAGAACCAAGCTTTACATATTCCATAGATGACAGCCGCCTCCCAAATAGAAAAGATAATAATTACCAATCTATTCAAGTATACCGCTTTTACTAATGATTGGTGGCGCCAATATTGGTGCCGCTCGGAGTACCGGAACCCAACAGATCGCTGCCGGTGGCAAGCTTAAGGAAATTACCAAGGCTGAAGGAGCCGTCGGAGTTCCGGACAACCGAAGGAGTCAGACTCAAGAAGTCAGCGCTGCTGGCGACGAGGCCCTTGGCATTGGTGCTGGCGTTGCTCTTCCACCATACATTGGTGCTGGAAACATCGGTGCCGCTTGTTTTGTCACTAGAGGTTCCGGCAAAACTTAAGTTATTCGTAAATACATGGGTTCCCGAATCAAAAGTAAAGTTGCTCTCCCCATTATTCCATGAGGTGTTATTCGATAATTGAATCGAACCTGGATTGCTGTTATAAGTAAAGCCGTGTTTTTTGTTCTGGAAGGCTACACTGTTCATTACAATATGATTCACCGCAATTTTATCCCCACCCAGCTTGAAGCCGTTACCATCACTGTTGGTGGTTGTATTGCCATCTGAAGTTTGGCCATTCTTGTAGGCGACACTGTTCTTTATTGTTACAACACCAATAGGACCTGTCTCTGATTTGGCATACAAATCCCATCCATCATCCGTATTCCAGGCCGAAATACACTTATCGAATACATTGCCGGGTCCGATGGTCAACTTGGCGGCGAAACCGTCTGCATCTTCCCCGTTGTCCGGGTCGAAATTGTCATGAGAATAGACGCCGATGATTTGGTTGTAACTTGGCCAGTCGCTCATACTGGAAGCTGTTGAGGCATAGCGGCTGATTTGCAGTCCGGAATCCCGGTTATGGTGAGTCTCGACATTCTCAATGATGTTATAGTTCCCCCCGATGAAGATTCCGTTATCGCCGGCTCCTTTGATTTCAAGACCTTTTACAGACCAATAGTGGCCAAAGATTTGCAGTCCGCGCTCGGTAGAAGCAAAGCTTTCACCTGAGAAATCGAGCACCGGCTTTTCACTTCCGTAAGCAGCAATAGTTTTGCGAGAGCTGGAAGTACCGCTGTTGTCCCGCTCAACAGTAACCGATGAAGCAAAGGAATACGTACCGCCCCGCAAGTAAATTGTACCGCCTGCAGCGACTTTGGTCAGCGCTGATCCGAGGGTGGTCGGGCTTCCAATCGTTCCCGGATTACCTTCCGAACCGTTAGGCGCAACATAAAACGTGCCTGAAACCGGTGGTGAAGTTGGTGTTGCCGTCGGTGTAGCGGTAGGTACTACCGTAGCTGATGGCGAAGGCGTTACCGTTGACGTCGGTGCTGCTGTAGGATTAGTTGTTGGTGCAACAGTAGCTGTAACGACGGGTGTAGCGGTAGGTGTTGAAGTGGTACCGCTTACAATAATATTATCGAACTTTGCATTGGTCTTATATGCTATTAATCCGATACCACCAGATACCAAATTGTTATCGTGTGCATTTAGTTGCAGAGCATTGTTCACATACATGTTAATCGAATCTCCGCTAAGTTCTAGTTTGACCGTATATACGGTTCCTGTTGTGATGGCATAACCGGTTTTCATTGCGAGTGTAGTACTTACACCACCGGACTTTTTGCGGATTTCGAGTGTACCGCCATTCGAGTTGGAGATCGAAGCGGCATAATAGTTATTCCCGTCCGCATAGCGCCCGCATATATAAGTTCGGTTACTGCCGTTGAAATTATCGACCTTTATGTCAGCCTGAACACTATAATCGCTCCATGAGCTGCTGCCTGCGGAGGTACGTCCTTCGGAACTGCCGGAATGAAAATATAGATGAGAGCTGCCATCCTGTACTACAGACCATGTGCCTGTCGTATGGTTCCAATTGCCGGCGCTGCCGGACTCAAAATCATCACTGAAGATGCTTGCTGCCTGTACAGAAGGAATACCCCATTGCAAGCCGCCAAAAGCAAGGACAGCAGAAAGACCAATCCATGCGGTGAAAGAAAATCTCTTTTTAATTTTCACGTTAACATTTACCTCCAGAGTGTTTTATTTTTTTTGAACAAGTTGTAGCTATTGCATTCTCGTATACTTGTTGCTGCTCTTACATACTACAGCTTATAGTGATCATCGCACTCCCCCTTGACCAATAATATGCAGATTACTGCAAAACTCATTTTTTTGCAGTAACCAATCTAATCTCCACTATAAGTAAATATTTGTAAATGTATAGATATTTTTTAAGTTTATTATTACAAATATGTGAATTGTTGAAGTTTTCATGAGATTTCCTGTATTCTATTCGGACTTTGCATGGCTAAACGGGGAAAAGACCCGCAAAAACAAAAAATGTTTTTATCGGGTCTTTTCTCATAATCCTATCACCCCAACCTCAGCTTTGGACAAATGGCTTCAGCTTCTGCAAAAGACTCTGCAGCTGCTCGGAGCACTGACCATACATCTTCTTTGCCTGTTCATTTTGGGTAGACAGGCTGAACAGCTCAAGATCCGCTTCACATTTCTTTAGCAGTGCGTAGAGCTGAGGTTTTTCCTGCGTCTGTGGAACCTCAACATTGTCTGTGTACAAGTCCACGGTGAGTTCTCCATACGAATCGACCTGTCCCAGAAACACATTTTCCGCTGTCAGGTTCAGCTTTTCCAGCTCCCCTTGAAGCCAACCGCGCGTCAATCCCAAGGTATCCAGCGGCTCATCCATGATCTTGCCATCCATAATAACGGCTTGAGTCACTTGCTCCGGTGCTACCTTCACACCCAAATGCTTAGGTGTTAACGGCTGATTCTCCCGTGTAAGCAGGACATTAATCGCCCCGTCCGATTCCATAATGGCGAACTCCACATCAGCGACCTTGAATACATCCTTTTTCCTCAGTTCCTCCAATAATTCGTCAGTCGACAACCGTTCTTTTTTCATATTATCCTCAAGGATTTTCCCGTCCTTGATTAGCACGGTCGATTTGAAATCGATGAAGTCTCTGGCTTTTTTGCTCTTGATCTGCAGGAATTCAATCCCCAGTGAGAAAGAGACCCACACCGCCAGCGCTATCAATCCCAAATGCCATGTTTTGTCAGTGTCCAAGGAAATATACGCGGCAATACTGCCTACAGTGATCCCTGTGATATATTCAAAGAACGAGAGCTGTGAAACCTGTCTTTTACCGAGCAGCTTCGTCAAAAAGAAAAGTATGACCACAGCAAAAGCTGTACGCCAAATGACCTCAATCCATTCCGGCATTTTGCAACCTCCCCGTTTCACCTTTATTCACGTCTGTCGACCTTCATTATTTGTCATAAGGTGCGGGATTAACCATGAAATATTTTCTGGTCCTTTGAACAGGAATACAATATCAGAGCGCAGCAGATACTATGTCGCGGTAATACGCACCACCATTCGAAGGAGGGAAAAGAAATGACAGTAGCCTCACAAGTGAAAACCTGTGTATCTTCCTTGAAGAGTGCCCAGGCCAGCCTGGAGCAGTTTGCCATGGAAACACAGAATAAGGAAGCCAAGACCTTGTTCACCAATGCAGCTCAGCAAACCCAGCAGATCGTAAATCAGGTAGAATCCCGGGTAACTGAGCTGGAGAACGAGGAACCGCAATATAAAGGTTTTTAAGTTAATTTTTCAGAAATCCGCAAAAGTGGGAGTCCCAAATGTCATGAAATGGTGCTTGGGATTCCCCTTAGTTTTTGGAACAAGAGGTTTGTTATCGCTTGGGTGGACGCTCCGGGAACGGAACGTTGTTCCCATCGATCCACTCGTTTAAAAAGAAAACGCCCGTTTTGGTAATATGGAAGTACCACCAAAAACGCAAAACAGCGATCCTCCGGTTCTTGGAAGATCGCTGTTTTACTGCCTTTTACACATTATGATGATAAATTCCTGTCTCTGTGTAGGAATAGCTACTTAAGTGACAGCTTTTTCATCTTTTAATTAAGTCTTGCATTTCTATGATCCGCAGAGAGACAAGCTGCTGACCTAAAGTTACTCACCGTTCTCAGCAAAATCGCTGCCGCTGTTCAACAGCTCATAATAGAGGCCTCTATGAAGGATAAGTTGTTCATGAGTGCCCTGCTCGGCAATCCGTCCATCCTGAATAAACAGAATCGTATCGGCATGACGGATGGTGCTTAGTCTATGGGCAATGACAAAACTTGTTCTGCCGGAGATTAGTTGTCTGATTGCCTTCTGGATCTGTATCTCCGCAAGAGTGTCCACACTACTCGTCGCTTCATCCAGAATCAGAATCGCACGATCGGCAAGGATCGCCCGGGCAATGGTAATCAGCTGCTTCTGTCCCTGGCTGAGGTTACCGCCCTCTGCAGCCAGCTCCGTTTCATACCCTTGCGGCAGTCTGGAAATGAAAGGATGGGCATACGCCTGCACCGCTGCCTGCTTCACCTCTTCATCTGTAGCCTCCAACCGGCCATAGCGGATATTGTCACTTATCGAGCCGGAGAACAGATGAGCATCCTGCAACACTAAACTGAGCTGTTTCCTCAGACTATTCTTGTTCACTGTGCGGATATCCGTATCATCGATGAGGATTTGGCCGGAGTCAATATCAAAGAAATGGCCCAGCAAATTCACAATCGTCGTTTTTCCTGCCCCAGTTGGTCCTACCAAAGCTATCGTGTCTCCTGTGTTCGCTGTAAAACTAATTTGCTTCAAGATTTCTTTACCTGTGTCATAGTGAAATCCGACTTCTCTGAATTCCACCTTACCGGTGATCGGCCGCAGCGATGGCAGGGATTCCTCCCCTTCGTATTCAGAAGGAACATCCATCACTTCGAATACCCGCTCTGCCCCGGCTACACCCGCCTGAATCATATTATATTGATTCGCCACCTCATTCAGAGGATCACTGAACTGTCTGGAATAACCCAGAAAGCTGACAATTACGCCCACTGTCGTAAGATCCCGCAGGGCCAACCAGCCACCTACCACCGCTATAAGCAAATACGTAATGTGACTGAACATATTCATAAAAGGTCCCATCATTCCGGAGAAGATTTGCGCACGGATTCCGGATTTCTTCAACCTGCTGTTGGTTTCACTGAACTGTGCAGCGATCCGCTGCTCCTGATTGAACAGGGTTACCACCCGGTGTCCGGATACAGTCTCTTCAATAAATCCGTTAAGCTTGCCCAGTTCCTGCTGCTGCGCTTTAAATTGGGCACCGGTCCGGCGTGCCACCGTCTTGGCGAACAAGGTAATCAGCGGAGCTGTAATCAGGGCGATAAGTGTAAGCCATCCATTCAACAGCAGCATCATTGTCAAGGATCCGCCAAGCATGATGATGCTGGAGATAATCTGTACCAGGCTCTGATTCAGAGAGTTTGCGATATTGTCAATGTCATTGGTGGTACGGCTCATGAGTTCACCATGGCTTTTACCGGCAAAAAAAGGAACCGGCAACCGCTGCAAATGCCGGAACAGGTCCCTACGCAGGCTCCACACTGTCCGCTGAGAAATATCAGCAAGTATATAGCTTTGCAGCCAGCTGACTAAACTACCAAGCAGATAAATGCCCAGCAGAAGCAGACAGAGCTGCAGTAGCCCCGCATAACGGCCGGGAATAATATATCGGTCAAGTGCAGCTCCGGTCAGATAGGGACCGAAAAGTGTTAGCCCTGAAGCAGCAACCGTCAGCAACAGAACGGAGATGAGCCGAAGCGGCTGTCTGGACAAGTAGCGCGATAATTTTCCGAGTGTAGAAGTAGTCGTCTTCATGTCACGCTCCCTGCTGGGATGCGGCAATATCCCGGTAGAGCCGGCTTGCAGCCAGCAGTGAATCGTGGTTACCCCGCGCCGTAATCTGCCCATCCTCCAATACGAGAATAAGATCGGCATGCTGTATGGAAGTGATCCGCTGGGCTATAATCAGGCAGGTACTGTTCTTCATCACGTGCTTCAGCGAGGATCGAATCCGGTAATCCGTCTGCAGATCCACTGCGCTGGTGCAGTCATCCAGTATAATGATACCGGGTTTCAGCAGCAGAGTCCGGGCAATGGAAATCCGCTGCTTTTGTCCACCTGACAGATTTACCCCCCGTTGCCCCAGAATGGTATCGTAACCCTGCGGCAACCTGCTGATGAAATCATGGGCCTCCGCCAAACGTGCAGCCTCAATGACCTCTTCCATGGTTGCCCCGGGTTTGCCATACCTGATGTTATCCAGAACAGACCCGCTGAAAAGAAGTGCCTGCTGGAGCACCATCCCCACCACCTGATGCAGTTTTTCTGGGGCCAGCTTGTTAATATCCACATGGTCAATGGTAATGCGGCCTTTGGTCACTTGGTAAAACCCTGGTATCAGACTCACCAACGTTGATTTGCATGCACCATTTACACCGATTATACCTACCGTCTGCCCAGGCTCTGCGATGAAGTCAATATCCCGCAATACCGCATGTCGCAGATTGCTGTCATAGCTGAAGCTAACATCCTCAAAAGCCAATCTGCCATTAATAGCGTCAATTATCTGTGGCTGTGAATGACTTATTGTTATTTCTCTATCCCCACTATCCGAGGGAGTATCAAGCACTTCATTAATGCGGTCAGCCGAAGCCTTGGCACGGGAAATCGTCATCAGCTGGCTGCCCATACCCAGTGTGGCGAAGAGCAGCTTGGTGATATAGGTCAGGAACGCTGCCAGATCCCCGACGGATAGCAGTCCCTTCTCCGAGAGAATACCGCCATACCATAAAGCGGCAACCACACTGAAGTTAAGAATCATCGCCATGAGTGGTGTATTCAGCGCCATTAGCCTTGCTGCCTTCAGGCTGGCCTGAAGAAAATGCGTATTACTGCTCCCGAACCGCTGCTCTTCATAATCACTGCGCACAAATGCTTTGACGACCCGGATTCCAGACAGGTTCTCCTGCATCGCCAGGTTCACCCGGTCCAGCTTCTCCTGAACATTGCCATACAGCGGAATGGACATCCGGGTAAACACCACCAAAAGCAGGAGCACCACAGGTATCATCACCAGCAAAATCACAGTGAGTCTCGGGCTGATCAACAGTGCCATAATCAAACTGCCGGCGAACTGAAATATCTGCCTGGGGAACATGCGCAGCGACATCATCACCATATTCTGCAGCTGTACTATATCTCCAGTCAGTCTGGTTACGATGGAGCCTGATTCGAAGCGTTCCAGGCTGCGGATCGAGAAGGATTGCACTTTTTCAAAGAGCTCCTGCCGCAAATCCCCGCCAAAATTCTGCGAAGCAATAGTAGAAAAAATCGTACTGCATACCCCGCCAAATAAACCGACAGCCGCAGCGGACAGCATCAGTATGCCGGTATGCGTGATATGACCCAGATTGCCTGCAGTTACACCATCATTCACAATACTTGCCATCAACCGGGGCTGCAGCAGGTCCATGGTCACTTCAAGCAGCATAAACAGTGGTGCGAGCAGGGCCACGAACCTGTAAGGCCTGAGAAATCTGATAAGCTTATACACTGGCTGTCACCTCAATCACTGGGGCTTGACCGCATCCACAATCAAGGAGACAAACCCTAGCTTCCCATCGTGATTCCGGTGGTCAAAACGTTTGGATCTGTAAATGAAGCCTTCGGTTTCATCCCAATCGTTATCATGAAACTCGCCGGTTTCATCGCAATATTCCAATAGTCGGACCTGATATCCGGCAGTCTCAAACATCGCTTTTAACGTAGCATAATTATGCACAATTTTGTGGGAAGCAGCGGGATGGCTAAGTGGACCCGGTCCCCCGATTTGGACGATCTTCTGATAAGCCTCATCTGGAAAATACCCATCGGGAACTGCACAGCGGATATACCCGCCAGGTGTTAAATATGGATAACAGATTTGTGCCGCCCGAATGCCCTCCTCGTAATCAAGATGCTCCCAGACATGTTCTGCCAGAACGGCTTGAACGGAGCCTGGAGTGAAGCTTTTTGCCCAATCCTCTGGCCTCAGCAGGTTCAAATTCGCTTCCTCCGTATGTAGCCAACCTTTGTTATGCGTACCGCCGCCACTGCCGATCACGACTCTTATATTCTTTGACATGGAATTCCCTCCTCCTATGTATTGTATCTATTTTATATTTATCTGGAATGGAATGAAATCAACAAAACATAGATTTATATGACTTTATTTCAATAGTAAAAAACGCCTTGGCGAGGAATAGCTTCCTGTCCAAAGCGCATTTGATACATCCGTTGGTTTCAGTACCCGCTAAGTATTGTCACCCTATTTATGCTGGAGGTGTTCTTCGTCACTGGATAAAAAACCGGCGAGTTCCACCTTTCTCCCCGTCCGCACACTCTCCAGTGCACCGAACACCATCGACATACTGTTGCGGTTGTCCCGGCAATCGGTTTCTGCAGGACGGTGTTCTGCCAGAGCCTGGAACATTTCCTCAAGACATCCGTGATGGAAGGTATCCTTCATTTCTACAGCTACTCCTTCAACCCGTTCATAGTCACGAATGAATTTACCGTCCGCAACACCGTCTGCTACCTTTTCGGCATAGGGCATTCCTTCGCCATCCCAGATCGCAGTTCCCAGTTCTCCCTGTATCCGCCATGAGGCTTCCCAGGAAGTTGGAGCTCCCTCAGCACACCAAGAACCTTGATAGCAAAAGACAGAACCATCCGACATTTCAAAAATGCATACTGCTGAGGCATTCCCCGCATACCAGGACCCTGCCGGGTTGAACTCCTGACAGTATACACTTACTGGATCAGCACCACTGATGAACCGGGCCTGGTCGAAGGTGTGGATCGCCATATCAAGCAGCAGCGGGCTCTCCATCACATCCCGGAAGCCGCCAAAATGCGGTGCCAGGAAAAAACTCGCTCCGATATAGCCTATCCGGCCAATTTCCCCATCTTCTATCAGCTGGCGCAGGGAACGTATACGCGAATCATACCGCCGGTTCTGCATGACGGAATGACTCCGGCCGGTGCGTTCCGCTAAAGCAACAATGGCATTGCATTGTTCCATGGTCTCAGCCAGCGGTTTTTCACTGAATACATCGCATTGACGTGTGAGTGCTGTGCTGGCAACCCTATAATGGCTGGACGGTATGGTCACATCAAATACCAAGTTTGCCCTAGTATCCTCAATCGCCTGTTCAATATCCATAAATACAGGACAGTCCAAACCATATTTGTCCGCCATCGCCGCCGCAGCTTCCAGCCGGATATCCACCAGTGCGACAATTCGGACATCTGTGCGCCTCACAGCATAACTGATCCACTCATTGGCCATTCCTCCGCAGCCGGCGACGGCTACGCGATATGTTGCTGTCATAGAAGCTTCCCCGCTTTCTGCATTAGACCGGATTTGGGATGATACTCCCCCCGCGGCAATGCTTCAAATAATTGAGCGCATGGACCTGACCAGTCATTTCCAGCTCATCGCGGTACACGGGATCATGCCACCCCTCGATGTCAATGGTGCCCCTGTAACCGGCCTGCCGCAAAATGGTGATGACATCCGTCCAATTCGTATCTCCGAAACCAGGAGTCCGATGCCATACATATGACTTGGGGCCATGAATCCCATATTCTTTGATGATATCCCAAGCAATCGTTGCATCCTTGCCATGCACGTGGAAGATTTTGTCAGTCCATTTACGCAGCTGTGGAATCGGATCAATCAGCGCGACCATCTGATGGCACGGTTCCCATTCCAGACCGAGATTATCTGCGGGAACGGCGTTGAACATTTTTTCCCAGGCTGTTGGGTTGTGGGCGATGTTCCAGTCTCCCGTCTGCCAGTTTCCGTCCATGGAGCAATTCTCAAAAGCAATTCGGAGCCCTTTGTCAGCAGCCCGCTTCGATAGCTCACCGAACACTTCTGTGAATTTCGGAATCGATGCATCAATCGGCAGCCCGGTCAGTCTGCCTGTGAATCCGGAGACCATATCCGTACCGAATAAATGGGCATGGTCAATCAGACGTTCCCAGCTCGCCAGGGTGTCGGCATTGTCGCCTGTTCCCGTCAGCGGATTCCCGAAGATGCCTACCGAGGAAATCATAAAATGATGTTCAGCGGCCAGTTCACGCACCCGTGCTGCCGTCTCCACCAGATCCGTTTCTCCTGTAGTCTGCCAGAATGTCAGGCTGAAGGATTCAAAGCCATGCTTAACGATTTGGGGAATCACACGGACTGCATCCGTTGCCCCGACAAGTGTTCCGATTCTAATGTCTTCATGCATCTTGTATACCACTCCAATATTGGTTTATAGTAAGTTCAGCAACCCAAGTATATAGCGCATCTGTAGCGAAATCTCTTCTTATCTTGTGCGATAATAGCTGAATATTGTGGGAGTTGACGTGGCTGTGACCTACCCGAAGGAATTGAAGGAATATCCCCAGCTTGAAGAAAAGACCTACCCGTTCCGCGTGTTTTTCAATCAATGCCGGGATGCCAAAGCAGAGCAGAACATTCTTTTTTTACATTGGCATGAGCATTTCGAGATTATTGTGATGCAGCAAGGCAGAGCGATCTTCCATATTGACAGTAAGCCTTATGAAGCCGGACCGGGTGATGTGATCCTTGTGCCTTCCGGCGGTCTTCATGTCGGCTACAGTTTGAGCAGAGGGGATATCGAGTACGTGTCCATAGTGTTCCATAGTTCATTATTCAAAGACCGGAATCAGGATTCGCAGCATGAGTTATTTGTGGCCCCCTACTTGAATAATTTGTATCATTTCCCGGTCAAGCCTGTAGAACAGAACCCGGTGTGCGGCACCTATTACCCCTTGCTGGCCTCCGTTATACAAGAGGTTCAGGAGAAGGGCCCTGCGTTTCAATTGGTTGTCAAAAACCAGCTGCATCTGTTCTTCACCCTGCTCTCACGGACTTTTCCGCCCCGGCAGATGTTAGGCAGGTATCACAGTGAACGCCAATCCATTAACCAGGAACGCTTCAAACCGCTGCTGGAATATCTGGAACTGCATTATGATGAGAAAATATCGATTGAGTATGCCGCCAGATTCGTGAATCTCAATCCGTATCATTTCTGCAAAACCTTCAAAAAACTGACCGGACGAACCTTTGTCGAATACGTAAACCTCTGCCGGGTGAATGAGGCCGAACGGCTCCTGCTGGAAACGGACTTCACGGTTACGGAAATCTCCGGCAAAGTCGGCTGTGACAATCCCAATTACTTCACGAAACTCTACAAGCAGTACAAGGGGCTTACCCCATCAGCCGCGAGAAAATAGGGATTGCTGAGCTCACAGCTGTCAGGTTTTCACGAATCAGGCTGCAGAAAAAAGCACCGTTCATGTTCAGAGAACGGTGCCGTACAAAGGCTATCGAAATTAATCAAGGGTATAGGGTTCAAGGCCCTGAGGCAGGGGTGCCGGACGAACACAGGTGCTCTCCATTTCATAGAACCGCTGCGAATCGGAGGAGTCATGAAAAGCCCACATGGCTTCCAGCACATGGTACGCCAATTCTCCACTGGCCCGGTGCGGGCGTCCGCTGCGGATAGCATAAGCCATATCCGCCGGACCGATTCCCCGGGTATTCTGGTCATAGCCCGGCAGGAGCGGCTGCTCGCGCCATTCATTTTCACCCGTCTTACGGTATCTGACAATGCCGCCGAATGTGTTCGGATCCGGGACCTGAAGGGTTCCCTCCGTGCCATAGATTTCAATCGGCGGTAATTCGCTGCCGCCAAACACATCAAAGCTGGTAATTAGAGTAGCAATCGCGCCGCTGCTGAATTGCAGCGTTCCGGCAACATGCGTCGGGATATCGACCGGAATCTTTTGTCCCGCCTTCTTCTCGCTTGTGATGGTACGTTCCTCCAGTGCCTTCCCGGTCATTCCGGCTACTGTGCGGATAGGCCCCAGGATCTGCACCAGTGCGGTTAAATAATACGGACCCATATCGAACATAGGGCCACCACCCGCAGCATAATAGAATTCCGGGTCGGGATGCCAATGCTCATGCCCCCTGCCTAACATGAACGCTGTCGCCGCAACCGGGCGGCCAATCACTCCATCCTCAATCAGCTTAAGCGCCGTCTGAATTCCGGCACCGAGGAAGGTTTCGGGAGCGCTGCCAACCAGGAGCCCTTTAACTTTTGCCACCTCCAGCACCTTACGTCCTTCCTCTCTGGTAACCGTGAGCGGCTTCTCGGCATAGACATGCTTACCGGCCTCCAGTGCACGCAAGGTAATTGCAGCATGAGCAGCAGGGATAGTTAAATTAATTACGATTTCAATCTCTGGGTCTTCCAGAAGCTGCTCCACGGTATAGATGAGAGGAATTCCATATTTGGCCGCCTGCTCTGCTGCTCTGTCCGGGTCCATATCCGCACAAGCAGCAAGCTCCAGAATCTCGAACTTCTGACAATTCTCCATATAGATGCCGCTGATCTTGCCGCAGCCGATAATGCCAACCTTTACTTTATCCATGTCACGATCGCTCCCACACTAGAATTGGCTGTCCGCCATGCCACTGTATCCGGCGCCTGCCGTTTGCTCCAGATTTACCGCTGCTTCAGCCTTGCCCTCTGCCGCCCACAGGAGTCCCCGGCGCATCAATTCTTTTACCGGGAGAAGCTCTACAATATCAGCATGGTGGCCAAGCGAATTGTAATAGACCCGACCGTGTCCCCAGCGCTTGGTCCATACTACAGGCATATCTACCGCTTTGTTCGTTGCGTGTGGCCCTTGCACAACCGGAAATCTTGTTGTCGCCAGCACCTCCACCGCCGGATCAATATGCAGGTAATACTGCTCTGAGGTAACTTCGAAATCCATAATACCTGCTGTCAGCGGGCTGGAGCCTTGGCTGATTTCAACGGTATACTGGACACCGTCATTGCCCGGATGGGCAACCCATTGCCCGCCTGTCATGAACTGCCAGTCTACATTGGTCCGGAAAGAGTCGCACATGCCGCCATGGCATCCCGCAAGTCCGGTCCCGTTCTGAACAGCAGCCGATACATTATTAACCAGCTCCTGAGTAATTTCTCCCATGGTCCAGACCGGTACGATCAGATCCAGTCCCAGCAGCTTCTCTTTATCAGCGAATGCTTCCAGCGTATTGGATACCTCGATCTCGAACTGTGCTTCACGCAAAATCTCCGCAAATATTCCGGCGACCTGCTCCGGCTCATGTCCATCCCAGCCGCCCCATACGATTAATGCTTTCTTCATCATTGTCACTCCTTCTCCAACATCATAGTCACAGAATCATTACATTTCGGATAACTCTACCCAGCGCCGCTCCTGCACCGAACGTTCCACAGCTTCCAGCACCGCCTGGCATTTCACCCCATCGTGAAAATTCGGCACGGGCTGACGGCCTTCAGCTGCTGCGGATGACAACTCCAGGATTTCATGAATGAAGGTATGCTCAAAACCTATCGTATGCCCCGGCGGCCACCAGGCCTCAGCATAATCATGAGCCGGATCAGTGGCGAGAACCCGCCGGAAACCTTGCACATCCTCATCGTCAGAGGTCAGATATACTTCCAGCTCGTTCATCCGTTCGAAATCAAACTTCACACTCCCGAGACTGCCGTTAATTTCAAAAGAATTGGTCGAACGGTGACCCGCAGCAAAACGTGTGGCCTCAAAACTGCCCATGGCACCGTTTGCAAAACGCGCCAGAAACAATGTGGCATCATCTACAGTTACAGGACCTCTAGGGCCGCCGGCACTTGCTTTTGCACTAAGACCCGTCATTTCTGCAGCCAAAGGGCGTTCCTTGATGAAGGTCTCACTCATCCCGATAACCTCTTTCAAGTCACCTACCAAATAATGGGCAAGATCGATCAGATGAGCTCCGAGATCGCCGTGTGATCCGGAACCGGCAATCTCCTTCTGCAGCCTCCATACCAGCGGAAACTCGGGGTCCAGAATCCAGTCCTGCAGAAACCAGGCACGGAAATGATAGATTTGACCCAGCCGTCCACTC
Source organism: Paenibacillus sp. 22594 (assembly GCF_052044425.1). Taxonomy (NCBI): domain Bacteria; kingdom Bacillati; phylum Bacillota; class Bacilli; order Caryophanales; family Paenibacillaceae; genus Paenibacillus; species Paenibacillus sp. 22594. Next base: position 349,940 of record NZ_JBQENA010000006.1, on the reverse strand, counting down.
TCTACCAGCCGTTTGGCCAGCCGCACCGCCGGCGAGAACCGGTAGTTGAAACCCACCATATGCATAACCTCGGCATCCTCTGCCGCCTTCAGCATTTCGCGGGAATCCGCAAGAGTCAAGGCCAGAGGCTTCTCGCAAAAGACATGCTTGCCTGCTTTCACGGCAGCCAGCGCAATCTCTTTATGAGCATCACTGGGGGCGTTAATATCGATCCAATCGATATCGTCACGGCCTACCAGTTCTCTCCAATCCGTTACAGTCTCCTTCCAGCCAAGCTGGTCAGCGGCTTCCTTCAGTGCGTCGGCATTCCGTCCGCATAGCACAGACATCTCCGGCTTCAGCGCCTTTGGGAAGAACATGGGCAGACTGCGGTAAGCATTGCTATGGGCCTTGCCCATGAACTTGTATCCAATCATTCCAATGCGAAGCTGTTTCATTGAATCCCTCCTGATCTTAATGATGAAGCACGAACCACAAGCTTGGCAGGAAGCTTCTCGCGGATCATCTCAATTCCGGAATTCACTCCCCCGTTCTCCAGAAGCTCCAGGACCTTGGCCGCAGCGATTTCCCCCAGCTGATAAAAGGGGACCCGAACACTGCTGAGTGCCGGAGTTGTAAGCTCTGCGGCATCCGAATCGTCATAGCCGACAATCGCAGGCATCCGGTCCATGTTGACTCCCAGCTCACGCAGGCCTTGCTGAAGTCCAATAGCCATCCGGTCATTGGCTACCACCACCGCCTCGATATGCTCTAGTTGAGGCAATATGGCCTGCGCGGCTGCCATTCCGCTTCTGCGGCTGAAATTCCCTTCGAACATGAGCGAAGCATCTGCAGGAATCCCCTCTTCCTGAAGCGCCTGCATATACCCCTCCAGCCGGTCGCGGCTGTTGGAATAAGCCTGCGGACCATTCAGAAAGGCTATACGGGTGAAGCCTTGACTAAGCAGATGCTTCACCGCCAGCTGGCAGCCTTCGACGTGGTCGGCATCCACCTCATGGAACGATTCCCCTTCATAATGCTGGTTAATCAGGCAGTAAGGATGCCCGTCCTTCTTCAGCTGCCGCAGTGCTTCAAGCTCTCCAGCCTCCTCTTTGGCCCCCAGCACTATACACGCATCTACCTTGCGCATCCGGAAGAGCCCGCAATAATCCAGCGGCTCATCGGCTTCCCGGAAGATCATCAGCAGATCATAGCCCTCTTCTCTTGCCCGGCTTCCAATTCCGCTTAGAATTTCAGAGAAATAGTACGCGGAGAACAACCGGGCTTTGGGCAGATAAGGCATGACGACACCCAGATTTCCGCTGCGCTTGCGGGCAAAGCTGCGGGCAAGCGAGCTTGGGGTGTAACCAAGCTCCCGTGCGGCGGCAATCACACGCTCCTTGGTCTTTTCTTTGAGCGGACCGACATTGTTCAGTACACGGGAGACCGTTGCTTCTGAAACCCCGGCAAGCTCGGCAACCTCTTTGCGGCTTGCGATAGCAATCATCCTTTCTATAGCCTTTTGTCGAATGTACACGCGTACATTTTCTCATGAAGAACGGCTGGCGTCAATCACCAAAACCGTAATTCGATAAGATTCCATAAACTAAGATTTCACAATCAGGCAGCTTATTTTAGCCAGGACTGGACATGCTTCAAAAAACGCTTGGTCGCCGGAGAAGCATATTTCAGCGAATGAACGGCGATGCCTAATGAACGGAAGCTTCGCTCTTCGAGCTCCAGCATAGCAACATTATGCTTTTGACGCTGAATGACCAGCTCCGGCAGAATGCTGATGCCAAGTCCGTTTTCTACCATGGCAATAATGGCGTAATCATCTCCGGCAGAGAATTTGATATTTGGCTTAATGGCCGCCTTTTCGAGCACCCGTCTGACATCGTAATCCGAACCCGCCTTCGGGATGATGAAGTCCTCATATGCGATTTGAGCTAGCGGCATATACGGTGCCTGGCTTAGGGGGTGCTCCTTGGAGAGGATAGCCAGCATACGGTCCTGCTTGAGCGGAATAACCTCGAATTTCTCCCGGGTAGGAAGCGACAAAAAACCGCAATCGACCACTCCGGCTTCAATCCACTGCTCAATTTCCAGATAGCCGCCTTCCATCAGCTTAAACTCGATATAGGGGTACTCCTTGCGGAACTGCTTGATCATTCCCGGCAGCCAGTGTACAGAAACGCTGGTGAATGTACCGATGGTGATCGTTCCAGTCTCCAGTCCATGAATATCGGCAACCTGCTGCTTCAGTTGCTCGTTCCATTTAATCATTTCACGGATCGGTTGAATCACCTGCTCACCGTTCACCGTTAGTTTGACTCCGGAACGGTTCCTGACCAGCAGAGTGAAGCCGAATTCCGTCTCCAGGCTGGAGATCGTATGACTGATGCCTGATTGGGTGAAGCCCATCACCTCTGCGGCCCGGGTCAGACTGCCCAGCTCAACGACTTTGAGGAACACTTCATACTTACTGATGCTCAAATGCCTGCCACCTCCGGATTTACATTAGTAATACTCATGTATTCTATGATAAACATTCAGTTAACTTATGTATTTCACCATATTATACTATAGTGGTTCGCCACTTGAAATGATGAAGGATGATGACAGTATGAAGCCGCTCAAGGCTGAGCTGATGCTCTTTATAGTAACCATGTTCTGGGGTTCCTCCTATATGTTCATGAAGATGGGACTAGGTTCGCTCGGGGAATTCAATCTGATTGCATTGCGCTTCGGACTTGCCTTTATCCTGGCAGCCACCCTATTTCACAAACGCCTTAGAGCTGTAGATGTAAGAACACTGAAGTATGGAGCATTGCTCGGATTTTTACTGCTGGGTGTATTCACCTGCATCACCTTTGGCTTGAAGACCACGACCACCTCAAATGCCGGATTTCTTGTGGCGTTGACTGTTATTTTTGTGCCGATGATCGATGTGCTTGTATTTAGAAAAAAAGTCGCTCCCTCTCAAGTCTTCGGAGCGGTTCTGGCCATAGCCGGGATCGGTCTGCTCACCTTGAATTCTTCCCTGCACATGCAGCCGGGCGATCTGTTATGCATTCTGTCCGCTGTATTCTATGCCGTACAGATTCTGGTTACATCCAAAGCGGTTAAAGCCTGTGACAGTCTATCTATCGGCATTCTTCAACTTGGTTTCGCCGGAGGTTTCGCACTGGTATTGTCATTCTTGTTCGAGACCCCTTCTCTGCCCTCTACTCTGTCCAGTTGGATCGCGATTCTGGCACTTGGCATCTTCTGTAGCGCTTGCGGCTTTATCCTGCAACCCGTGGCCCAAAAATACACAACACCTACCCGTACCGGATTGATCTTCTCTATGGAGCCAGTTTTCGCAGCCCTGTTCGGTTATTGGTTTGCCGGCGAGCAGCTGTCGATACAGGGCTACACTGGTGCGGCTCTGGTGCTTCTGGGAATCGTAGCCTCCGAACTCCTCAGCAAAGCACACTTTACTTCTGTCACCTACAAGCTGCATAAGAAACGGCGAGTCAATTTATAAAACAATCTAAATCAACAGCAAAAGCCGCTCAGCGAAAAGCTGTAGCGGCTTTTGATACTACCCACTAACGAATTTCAATCATATACGTTTAGTGTCCCATCATCATCGCTGGATCAGCAGCAGCTTCAGCATCCGGTGAGGCCGGAGTCGCAGCTACCTTTGGTTTGCGGAGAATCAGGCTGATCACCACACCTGCCACAGCGATGCAGGCTGAGAAGAAGAACACATCATTGAATCCGAGAACCATAACGGACAGAGGGTTAGCGCCTGCGGCCATTTTTCCCATATGAACTGCAATTTGACTGGTCAGGTAACCGGTCATACCGGCAACGGCAAAGGATACCACGACCTGCTGGGCAGCGGCTGTAAGTGGCGTTACCCGGTTCACCCATTCACGCGGTGCCGAGTTCAGCACATGTGTGTTGACCGGCATCATCGAAAGACCCATGCCAAGCCCCATCATCGCCAGGGTAGACATAATAAACGGCAGCCCGGTATCCACTGTGACACCTGACAGCATGAAGAGTGCGGTTGAAATAATACTCAGACCGACAAATACCAGTGGACGCGCACCAATTTTGTCAAACAGGCGTCCGCCCAACGGCATTCCGATTCCGGAAGCAAGTGCCTGCGGCAGCAGGATCAAACCGGTTTCCAGTGGAGTATAATTCCGGATCTGCTGCAGATACAATGGCACGAACAGCATGGAGCCGAATAATGCAGCCTGTGTCACCCAGCTGAGAATAATCCCCCGTGTAAAGTCAGATGACCGGAATACACGCAGCTCAAGCAACGGATGCTTATGAAGCAATTCTACGATGACAAACAGTACGAGCGCTACTCCACCCACGGTCAAACCTAGAATAGCACCGGTTGAGGACCAGCTTTCGCCGCCGCCCTGGTTCACACCGTAAGCCAGCATTGAGAAGGCTATTGGAGCCAGAATAATTCCCAGAATGTCGAGGTGGGCTCTGCCCTTCTTTTCAGTTTTGGGCAAATATTTAATACCAAGAATAATTCCCACGATTCCGATTGGCAAGTTGATCAGGAAGATCCAGTGCCAGCTCACGTATTCCACCAGCCAGCCGGACAATATTGGACCAAGCGCAGGAGCCAACAGCATTGGAATGCCCAGGAGTCCCATGATCGAGCCCCTCCGTTCAGGCGGAGCCAGTCTGAAGACCATCGCCATTCCAATCGGAGCAACCATCCCGCCACCCAAGCCTTGAATGACCCGGAAGAGCACCAACTGCTCTGAAGTCTGTGCGATGGAGCACAGCATGGAGCCCAGTACGAACATGGCGACCGTTGATACAAATACCTGCTTCGAACCAAAACGGTCCGTCATATAACCGGCAAGCGGAATTACAGCAGCCAGGGCAAGAGTATATCCTGTAATTGCCCATTGTACGGTTTTGAGGTCCGTATTGAAATATTCTACCAGCTTAGGCACCGCTACATTGACTACTGTACCGTCAAGAATAACCATGATCATCCCTACGATAATGGCCATCAATGGTGGTAGTATAGCTCTTAGAGAGAAGGGCTGCTCAGCAGGCGCACCTTTCGCATTGGTTGTGTTTGACATTCTTTTCTCCACTCTTTTCTCTATTTGGATAGGTTTAATGAAAATAACGGTCGAATAACGCGTCGATCTGCTCTTCAATGGGCGGAGGATTAAAGACCGGCATGAAATCCGCTTTGTCCTCAGGCATGCTGGACAGCATAATCACTGGAACAACTACCGCTCCGTATATCTGAAGCTGCATCATCATCAGCTTATTTTTGTCCTCTTCACCGGTGATTTCCTGAATAGCCTGCAAAATCTTTTCCAGGCGCATCATTTTGCAGTAACGGGAGTATTCATCCAGTGAACTCATAATGTGGTGTCTCTGATCAAGCATTTGTCTGGCCATCCCCGGATAGCGCTTGAGCTCCTCAATGTATCGGGTGAAAAACAGCTTCAGACGCTCCCTCGGAGGTAAAGTATCGTCCTCCAGTACTTTAAAGGCGCCATCAAAAGAAGCGAGCAGCATTCTTACCGCATCCGACAGCAATTTATCCTTGGAGCCATAATGATAGTTGACAAGTGCCAGATTAGTCTCTGCCTTGGCAGCTATATTACGCATGGTGGCACAACTGAACCCTTCTCCCCGAATCAAATCCACAGTTGCCTGAAGAATCGCCTGTTTCGTATCCTTGTCTGAAGGTTCTGCAATGTTGTTGTTTCTAGTCATAGCTTTGGCTGTATCCTCCTTCCCCGACTTTTTGTCCGATCACTGTTTTAAACACTGTTTAACAAGAATTAAATTTACTCCCTAAAAGCCCTCCTGTCAATAGCTTATTGAAAACAAAAGAAGGCGATCACCCTTTGACAAAGGTTCAGATCGCCTTCTTTACATATTCGAGTTACTTAACTGGAAGAGTTGCAGCCTCATTCGCAGCCAGTGGTGTCAAAGTCAGCCCGGTAATCTTTCCTCTTATGTCCACTGTTAAGGTTAATATGGCTTCAGACTTCGAGAAGAGGAGTACGCTCTGGATTGTCATCACCCCATCAGCACGGCGGCTATCCGTTGTTTTTATTCCAAAATAATTGCCAGACGAAACCGAAACCGCTTCCCAGCTTTGCTGGATCACCGGCAGGAATGCCTGTTGTGCAGCCGTACTGCTCAGGTAACGTTCCTGAAGCTCCTGATATTTGCCCGCAGCCAATAGTCCGGTTACCGCTCCTGCAGCAACCTCTGGTGCATAAATTTCGGCTTGTCCAGAGCTGTCGTCATAAGCGGCGATAAGCCCGATAGCATTAAAAAAGGACAATGGGACATAGATCCGTTTCTGTCTGACCTCAATCCGTTCTTGAAATGAGACCTTGTCTTTGCCGTTAAGTATGACCTCATCGCCACTTAGCTTGAAGTCAACGGTTTCTTTAACGCGCGTCAACTGGACTTGTCCGGTGCTGCCTTTATACGTAGTTTGATATTTGAGAGCTTCAGCTGTTTCCCGGAGTGGAATCAAAATGGCTGATCCGCTCTTGTATGCATTTGACTCCTCCAGTTGTAATAACTGTCCGTTCAGAATGACCTTAATGGGGTCTGCGGCTTGTGCGCGCTGGGGCACGAATAACCCTAACCCGCCTGCAAATAACAGAATACTGAGGGTTACGGCTGCGATTTTGGTCTTCACATCGATTCCACCTCTCCTGTATTAGATTGATTACGTTTGCAAGCTGCAGGAATAGATCTTACATTAAACATTACCCAAATGGATTGATTTTATAACCCTTCCGAATTCAGTGAAAGTATAAAACATTATTATTGTACACTTCATTATAATGTGATAATTTTATTGATAATGATTATCATTATTATTGAGAGGGGCTTTGTGTTTAATGTTAAAAATCAAATCATGTGCATTACTGAGTTCTACGCTTCTTTTCATCCTGCTAGTAACCGCCTGCGGAGGCAATACTACCAGCAATCAAAATGCAGCTTCTACTGCAGCCAGTGCAAACTCCGCTCAGAATGAACAATCTATTTCATCTGGTACTACGAATACAGCAGATACTGACGTTACCCGCAATTTCACCGATTCCAAGGGCCGGCAGGTTGAAATCCCTGTAAATCCCCAAAAGATAATCTATGTCGGGAGTGATCCGGGTGACCTGCTTGCACTGGGTGTAAAACCTGTGGGAGCTAGCCTCAGTGTTATCGCATCACAAGTAGCTTATGCTGATTTGCTCGAAGGTATTGATGACATAGGCTACCCATATTCGCCGGAGAAAGTTCTCTCGCATAACCCCGATCTCATCATTTTCAATGATTGGGACGAGGCTGGACTGAAATCACTGGCGGATATTGCCCCGACAGTTGTAGTAATAGGTGAAACCGGTACATATGCAAGATTGAGGCAAATCGCTGAAGTTTTGGGCAAGGAAGATATCGCAGAGCAAAAGATTAAGGCCTATGAAACCGAAGCCGCAATGGTCAAATCGCAATTAAAGCTGGATACACAGTTGGATAAGACTGCGACAGTGTTCCTACAGCTCGGAAAAACGTTATATGTAATGGGACATCAAGGGATATCAGTATCACTGTACGACATGCTGGGATTCACTCCAAATCCCAAGGTTCAGCAACTGATTGATCAAGGAGAGCTGTTCAGCGAAATTTCGGAAGAAGTTCTACCTTCATTTGCAGGAGAGCACCTCTTTATCCTAGGAGATGAGACTGGGGAAACTGTTTCAGCTTTGGATGAACTGCAGAGCAGTCCCATCTGGAAGTCTGTCCCGGCAGTCAAGAACGGTAATACCTACTCTGCCAACAGTAAATGGAATTTCGATGATATCATTACACGAACACGTCTTCTTGTAGAATTGCCGAAAATAATGGCTAAGTAATCTTACCCAGCTTACTCTACATCAAAGTTGAAGTACTTAGAGGGAAAAGGCTCCTTGATCAGGGTGAAATGCCACCATTCTTTGCTGTAAGGCTTGAATCCGTGCATAATCATAGCATCCTTCAGGATTTTACGGTTGGCTTGCTGTGTCTTGCTGATGAGAGAAGTATTGTAATAAGAAATCTCGCCAAAAAAATCATACGGGCTGCCCATATCCACAAGAACGCCCGTTTTGGCATATGCCAGTGTCAAATCAACCGTTCCGCCTCTGGTATGCCCTGACTTCTTAGCTATAAAGCCCAGCTTAAACAGGTTGCGCTTGTCCAGATTGGGATAATACTGCTGCTTCATCTTGATGTCAGCTGCATCCTTGGACCATGAGACAAAATCATCCACTGCTTTTTGTGGACGGTAGGCATCATAGATTCTTATGATAAACCCCTTGCGGGCCAGGTCGTCACTGACTGCCTTCAACGTTTTGGCCCCTACTTGTGAAAAGATCGCCAGCGGCGCCTTGTATCCTTCAACGCGTGATCCCGTAAAATTGTTCTCACTGAAATAACGTATTTCATATTGCGCAGCAGGAATCACCTCATCCAGGTATACGAATCCTTCAGGCAGATTGTTTTTTTTCTGCACTTTAACCTGTTGGGATGCAGAAGCACTCACCTTCTGTCCCGGTTCCTCCGTAGCCTTAGCGGAAGTAAAGCTTCTATGAGGCATAAGCGCAGCACTCAAGCAGACGATGAGTGAAAGGGGAAGAATCAGCATCCCCGTACTTCGTTTAAGCCTATCCTTGCTGATTCTCATTTCCCAATCCCCTTTCTTCCATAAACGCCGACTAGACTACTTCCGGTTACGATTTACGAATAAATGTACATCGTATTCCAAAGTGTAATTTGTATTCTACCACTTTTTGACCAATAATTGTAATAAATGCAAAAAGACACATCCGCATAACGGATGTGTCTTTTAACAATGATTCCTATGCACTTAGCTTATTAGTGCATTGAAACCTGTGCTTTATGATGTACAATGACACGCTTGAGGAAGAACGCAATCACCAAACCGATAATCGCCATGGCCATTCCGAACACAAAGGCATTCTGTACGCCTTGTGTAAAGGCCGGCAGCAAATTGGCCGGATCGGCAGGATTGCTTGCAGATTCCATATAGCTCTTCGTCCCTGCTGTCATGATACTAACCGCCAGTGCCGTACCTATGGCTCCTGCTACCTGCTGCAATGTATTCATGATCGCAGTACCATCTGGGTACAGTTCCATTGGCAACTGATTGATCCCATTGGTCTGGGCAGGCATGAAGATCATCGATACGCCTACCATTAGTGCGCTATGCAGTACGATGACGAAAACTACGGTAGAAGTAGCCGTGATACTGGAGAAGAACCACAGCGATACCGCTACAATAACCAGGCCAGGAATAACCAGCCATTTCGGGCCGTATTTGTCGAACAACCTTCCCATAATCGGTGACATCAGACCGTTGATAATTCCACCAGGAAGGAGTAGCAAGCCAGCTTTGAAGGCCGAGTATCCTTGTCCCTGCTGGAGGTACATCGGAAGAATCAGCATGGAGGACAGGATAACCATCATGCAGATGAAAACCATCAGCACACCAACCACAAACATCGGGAACTTGAATGCCCGGAGATTGATCATAGGCTGCTTCATCGTGATTTGGCGGATCACAAACAAAATAAGTGCCGCGACACCAACTGCAATAGCAATAATGACTTTTGGACTTCCCCAGCCTTCGGCTTCACCGGCGCTGCTGAATCCAAATACGATTCCGCCAAACCCCAGAGAAGAAAGCACAATGGACAGCACATCAATCCTTGGTTTGGTAACCTTGGTAACGTTCTGCATAAAAAATATTCCGCAGATCAGTGCAATCACAAGGAACGGCAGTGACAGCCAGAAGATCCAGTGCCAGCTCAGGCTCTCAATCAGCAGCCCGGCAATCGTAGGCCCGATCGCAGGAGCCACCATGATAACAAGCCCTATGAGTCCCATTGCAGCCCCTCTTTTTTCAGCAGGGATAATGACCAGGATGGTGTTGAACATCAGCGGCAGGAGCAGTGCGGTCCCCATCGCCTGAACTACACGGGCCGTAAGCAGAAACTCGAAATTCGGTGACATCGCGGCCAGGAAGGTCCCCAGAATCGAAAAGCATAATGCGGCAACGAATAATTGTCTTGTTGAGAACCATTGCAGCAGCAACCCGGATATCGGTACGAGAATACCCAGTGTCAGCAGATAAGCAGTGGTCAGCCACTGTGCCGTCGTTGGTGTAATGTCTAGAACTTTCATCAGATCACTTAACGCCACATTGAGCGCAGTCTCACTGAACATGCCGATAAATCCGGCAAGCAGCAAGGAGATCAGAATCGGTAAAACCCTGAATTTTGTTTCTTCGGTTTGTTTCTTTCCAGTCATGGTAGCTTCCACTCTGTGATCCTCCTGATAAAACATGATTTTTCTCTCTATTTATTCTCTTGCTTCTTATTTAGCTGAGCAATACGGAAACCAACTTAGAAGCGGCGAGAAGCGGCCCCGTACTCCGGCAGGTCAAAGTCTGCAGCAGCGCTCCTTCAAACAACGAGACCACCACTGAAGCCTTATCGGCTGCGAGTTGAGCATCGGCTCCCTCTTCAAGTAAACGCTGCAGAATAACATCCTGCCAATCCATAAATACAGTCTGACATGCTGTTCTAAGCTCCTCGCTAATGCAGGAGGTTTCTACAGCTACCCAGAAGCTGAAGGGTACCATTCCTTTAAAATCAGACTCTTCAGCGTCCCTGACCATCTGATGAATGAATTCCTGAACTGCCTCAATAACAGTTATTTCCTTCTCTACATATTGTCTCAGCTGTCTTACAACAATCTCACTCGTTTTGTTGATACAGGTTAAGGCCAGTTCCTCTTTACCGTGTGGGAAATAATAGTAAAGCGATCCCTTGGGTGAGTCGCTGTCCTTAATAATCTGACTTAAACCCGTAGCATGATAGCCTTGTGTGAAAAATAGTCTTGAAGCGGTATCCACAATCGCTTCACGCGCATTAGGCTTGTTTGACAAGCGGGACACTTCCTTTGCTTTTATAACAATCGGTCTACATAATAGAACCATAAATTCGAGTGATGTGTCAACATTAAATTATTAAAATTTTATTTTCCTGCTTTCTATCACTGCACAAAAATAGTTCAAATATAATATATTTATTTCAATGCGAATAGTGTGGATTTAATAAATGAGATTACTATATTGAAGGGCATTCTACGTCTGCTGGTCAAAATCATTCAAGAATATAAGCAGATAATACCTTTTCTACGGAGGAGGCAAAGCTTTTGCCAGCCCCCCAATCCATCTTCATGATTATGCCTTGCGAGGCTCCTGCCGCGATGAGCCGTATATTCGTCACTCCATGCAGATTATCGGATATAACGATCAGTGCGGCCTGATTGCCCGAACGGAAGAAATAACGCTCATATACCAGCGTTCCAATCGCATAGCCATTCCCCACCTCGTTATACTCTTCATGTAGCAACTCTGAACCTGCGGGCATGCCCTCCTTCACCATAATCAGTGCTTCCACAGGCTGTAGACTTACATTAAAGCTGTAAACGTCCGACAAGAAAACCGCCTCCTTCAGTGATCCGCTGAATTGGATCCAGCGCTCTTACTCCTTCTTTTCTTCTCCGGCAACATCCCAGCGATGCTGGAACTTTTCCAGACGCGGGTGAACATACCCGGGGGCTGCTGACAGTATCAGCCTCAGCTTGATAATCCACTCCTCAAAAGAGGAATACGAAGCAAATTGATTGGCCGTTTCAGGTGTCATATAGAGAAAATAAGGCGAAGGATACACTTCTGTGATGTGACGCAGCGCTGAGTCCAGCGGCGTATACTTCTTCCGCTTGCCTTCCAGACTCTCAACGGTAACGAACGAGCGGCCTTGCTCTCTTTTCCATTCGTGCAGACGGTCTTCCCGTTTGTAAAAAGCCTTCACGGGCTCCTTGCTCATCCGTCTTACAGTTTCTTCATGCAGCGGGTATAACACCAGCTTGGTGAACTTGCGCTCTGTTGCGGTGCGGGCAGCCTGCTCCAGCTCCTGATCCGAAACATGCTCAAACGAATCATAAAACACCAGGGTTCCCTTGCGCTCCGCAGCCGGTGGCTCATAGCCAAAAGGCACGTTCTGTATCTCTCTTTTCATTTTTGGCCTCCTGCTTATCGTATTCTCTCTACAGCATAGCATGCTACAGCAGCAGATACATCATTCAAGGGTTTCCTTATCCGACTCTGTTCCATTTAACCTGCGGTATGCATATGCCGCAGCACCAAGCGTGCCCGCACGGCTCCCCAGCTCAGCCTGAACAATACTGCACTTGCTGCCGGACAGCTTCAGGGCGTGCTCCTTTACCGTCTCACGGACACTGCACAGCAGACGTTCTCCTGCCGCAGACATCCCGCCTCCAATGATGACCGTTTCCGGATTCAGCAAATTAATTATGTTAGATAGTCCAAAACCAAGTAAAACCCCTGTCTCATGCATGACCTCCACCGCCAAAGCATCATTCAGATCATAAGCATCTGAAATCATAAGCGCGGTTATCCGTTCATTGTCCCCACCTGTCCAGGTTTGGATGATACTTGTTCTTCCTTCCGCCAGCTTCTCTTTGAACGTATTCACCATACCAACTGCCGATACGTATCTGCCGAGACAGCCCGAGCTTCCGCAGCGGCAGGGACGGCCTTGCCTGAACATGTTCATGTGGCCGATCTCCCCTGCACTGAATGTGGTGCCGTACACGACCTTGCCGTCGCTTATAATTCCTGAACCGAGTCCCGTTCCCAGAGTCAGCAGAACTACGTTTTTGCACCCTCTTGCTGCTCCATACTGCCATTCCCCATACAGATTCACCCTGACATCATTATCAATAAACACAGGGAAATCGTAAAATGGCTTCATTTCATTCACAATATGTACGTGTTCCCAACCCGGGAAATTTGGAGAAAACAGGGACAAACCCTCATCAGGATCAAGCAGCCCTGGAATCCCCATTCCCATGCAGGCAATACTCTGAAGACCAATCCCGGTGTCTTCGTTCAACTGTTGTACAGCCAGCCGGATACGTTTAAGCACATGTTCCGGTCCTTCGGCAGCTTCCGTGGGTATTGATATTTCTCCAATTGCCGTGAATCCGGCATCAAATAATGCTGCTTTGATATTGGTTCCGCCTAAATCCACACCGATAGTATGCGTTTTCATTTTACACTCCTCCAGTAATAATTATCTCTGTGTTCATTATGAGGAAACACAGTATAAGTGAAAAGCGATTTATATAACATCTTATATTACTTTTGGAACTTCTGGCGGAAGCTTTAGGGGAAATAGAAAAAACAGACCAGCAATGAACACCAGTCTGTCCTAAACTCTATCGGAGAGAAGCTTGACCTATGACCCGGCTCCCTTATACTTTTTGACACCGTAATTCCAGGATAAAAGCCCAATCCCCAGGAATACCGCACCCACCACCGGAGTAAGCAGTGCCATACCCTGCATCTCCTCACGGTGCAGAAACAGTGCCGCCGGGTACACTCCGACAAAAGCAAACGGAATAATCCAAGTAAGCAGTACCTGAATCGCGCGATTGTAGATCGTAACCGGATAACGGCCATAGGTCTGGATATTGTACATCAGCGGCAGAATGCCGGTTGGAGCATCCGAATAAAACGACAATGAGGTTAAAGTCGTATATATCCCTGTATAGATGGCAACCGCACTAAGCGTAAGCACAATAATCATGGGTATGGTCCACCATTCAAAGGGCAGACCGAGATTACTGCCGCTAATTCCCATAATGATCAAACCGATAAACGAACCTACCAATGCCGGAGGGTCCACATTCTCCAGGAAAATCTGGAACAAGTTATGTGCCGGACGGGTCAGGATGCGGTCCATTTCACCTTTCACGATATAGCGCTCGCTGAACCCCCACATATTCACAAAGCAGCTGAAGACGCCAAAAGGCACCATAAAGAAGCCGTATACGAACACCACTTCATTCTGGCTCCAACCACCCAGACTATTGGTATGCATGAAGATAACCAGAATGAAGATAAAGTTGGTTGCTTGAAAAAGAAGATCAGACACCACTTCCACCCAGAAATCAGCACGGTAAGTCAGACGTGTCTTCATATAGTTTTTGATGTATTCAACTAATAAACCCAAGTAATACAACTTCACTCACCCCCCCTGCACGAACAGCCGCTGACGCGACGCGTGATATAGCCAGACAATTGGAACCAGCAGTACTACGAACCAGATGACCTGGATACCCAGCACGTTCCAAATGCCCACCCCTTGCACACGTCCCGTAAATACGGAACCCGGCAGGTAAGTGATGGCTTGAAAGGGCAGAACTTTAAGGATAGAAGATAACCAGTCCGGAAACAGGGTGATCGGTACGATCAGGCCGGAGAAAAGGTCGACCACGACACGCTTCATCCGCATCATACCCTCATTATTCTCGACGAAGAACGCCGATAAGCCCGTTATAATATTGATCTGTGAACTGATCAGGAAGCTAAAAAAGAGCATGACCAGAAATCCGGCCCAAGCTGAAGGTTCTGTCGGCAAATGCACTGGAAACAGCAGAATAGCAATCACCATACCCGGGATCATCAGCATCATAAAGCGGAACATGCCTTCGCCAAGCCCCTGCATCATCTTGACCAGCACGTAGTTATATGGCCGGATGAACTGGATTGCGATGCTTCCGTCCCTGATATCTGTAGAAATCTCCCGGTCCAGATTGTTAAAATAAAACGCCCTAGCCATCCAGGAAACCGCAACATACGTCGTCATCTGGGCGCCTGTAAACCCGCCCAGGGATTCCCCGTCCCCATAGATTGCCTTCCAGGTGAAATAGTTGACACCTATATTTAGGGTATAGATCAGAATACCGGAATAATAATTGATACGGTAAGCGAGCATAGTTAGAAACCGGATGCGGATGAAATCGAAATAAGCACCCAGCAGCAGCCTCCATCCTTTTTCCTGAGGTCCGTCAGCGGAAGAACCTCCAGATGATGAAGTGGCTGCAGCGGATCTAAGCTGTTCAGACATGGATGACCTCTTTCTCATCCTTAAGCGCAAGAATCTTCTCTTCCGGTTTCTCGGCCGAACCTGATTGATAAATGCTGCGGACGATATCATCCGTATTGGTTTCAATGATTTTGATGTCGGTAATGTCTGCTTGACCCACAACTCGTCCAAGTACATCCGAAACGTTCAGCTCCAGCGGAATCCAAACCTTGGCACCCAGATCATTCTCAGATGACCAGGTCACCGGCATTTCTTCTGTCCACTGCATAAGCAGCTCAAGTTTTGTTGGAGCTCCGAATTGGAACTGCACCTCACGCCCTGTACCCCAGCGCTGCTTCAGATCCTCCAGACCGCCATCATAAATGATGCGTCCATCGTCCAGCATAATTACCCGTGAACAGAGCGCTTCAATATCCTGAAGATCATGAGTGGTCAGCAGAATAGTTGTTCCATGCTCGCGGTTCATATCCTTCAAGAACTGGCGGATTTCCGACTTGACCACAATATCCAGTCCAATTGTAGGTTCATCCAGGAACAGTATGGACGGATTATGCAGGAGTGCTGCAACCAGCTCACAACGCATCCGCTGCCCCAAACTGAGTTTGCGGACCGGACGATTCAGCAAATCCTGCAGCTCCAGCCGTTCAACCAGCTCATCCAGCCGTTTCTTAAAATCCAGTTCGGGTACACGGTATACCTTGCGGAGCAACTGGAAGGATTCAATCACACCAATATCCCACCACAATTGGCTGCGCTGTCCGAACACAACACCGATATTCCGCACAAATTTCTCACGTTCCTCATAGGGTATATAGCCTCCCACAGAAAGACTGCCCGAGGTTGGAACCAGAATGCCGGTCAGCATCTTGATCGTCGTGGATTTACCCGCACCATTCTCACCAATATAGCCGCAAATCTCGCCTTGGGGAATGGAGAAGGAGATATCCTTTACAGCTGTAACCTCGGAATATTCCCGTTTAAACAAATCAGCGAAGGCCCCTTTGAGGCCCTCGCGGTTTTTTTGGACTTTGAAGGTTTTGCGCAAGTCCTGCACTTGAATGGCATTCATATTGTACCTCACTAATCTAATTATTAAGTTCAGTACCCCATTATAACATCTCTGAATTATTTGGCTACTCGTCCATCAAAAAAATCAGTGTTCGGCACCGCCTCCAGATGGCCGGAACGGGCCACTTTCGTACGCAGGTATTTCTCATTGAATACGGATACGTCGCCCCATAATGGGATTCGCTTCCCGGTATTCATCCCGGCTGCCTTGAGGGCTTCCATCTTCTTGGGATTGTTCGTAATCAGGGTAACCGGTTTGCTGCGCAAATGCTGCAAGACGCTGATCGCATCTCTGTAGTCTCTGGAATCATCGGCAAAGCCCAACTCCAGGTTGGCTTCTACAGTATCATATCCTTCTTCCTGGAGAATATATGCCATAGCCTTGCTGAACAGCCCGATCCCTCTTCCTTCATGATTAGCCAGGTAGAACAAGGCACCTGATCCGTGCTGCGCAATCATTTTCATTGACTGGCGGAGCTGGAAACCGCAATCGCAGCGTTTGCTGCCAAAGATGTCACCCGTATGGCAAATGCTGTGCATCCGGATCAGCGCTTCATCTGAATCCTCAAAATCACCGTACACGAGCACGCTTGACTGCTGCCCTTCAGCCAGATTCATGGAGGACAGCCGGGAAATCAGCAGTTCCGTTGCTTCTTTGCTGTCGCCACCCTGCAATTCCTCGTCTGTGGCTTTCAGCCAGCTGTACCATTTGAATGTGACGGTTTCCCCGTCCAGATTCACTGGCAGAGTAATAGGACCAACGAGTATATTAGTGGAATCATCCATGGTAATCCGCTTAATTTTATTTTGTAGTATAGATACGATATCTGGTTTGATCATGATTGCACCATCCTAAACATATAGTGTGAATTTTAATATTCCAACTTTATTCCAACCATTTAAGTCGAGTAACTATTTGTAAGTTAGTTTATCATTGTAATATAACTTCGTCAAGTTATAATATATATATAAATATTAATGATTACTTATTGTAAGTTTATGATATAATGAATGCGGAGGTGATCGATATGAATGATTTCGAAATGTGTCCGCGCTTTGAAAAAGCGGTAGATATGCTTAGCAAACGCTGGGTTGCGCTTATAGTATTCGTACTTATGAAAGGTCCCCGCCGTTTTGGTGAAATTGAGAGCTGTCTGTCCAATCTTAGCGGCAAAGTATTGTCCGACCGTTTAAAGGAAATGGAGAACGAGGGCATCATCCAGCGCACGGTGTATCCTGAAATGCCTGTACGGATTGAATACTCTCTGACCAGCAAAGGAATTGCACTGGCACCCATCCTTGGTGAAATTGGCAACTGGTCCACCGATTGGATCGAGATCGGTGCAAACAAGTGAAGTCCAGTCTGCATCCAAAATAGCGCCTTGCCGGTTCCATCTACGGAATCCAGCAGGGCGCTATTTGTTGTATCAATTATTGAAAATACATGTTTACAAATCCTTGTGCTGAAACCGCAGCAGTCCTATCGCAAACACCACAACCGTATACAGAACGGCATACACCACAAATGAATCCGAAGGAACGGAATTAAAGTCTAATAGTGGAAAGGAGCTTGTATTCATATTCACCATCCCACCCAAATCTTTCAGACTGAAAAGCTCCGCTGTCATTTTTTGCTGCAGTCCGTCTGCCGGCATGAGAAGAGACATGATCCCCGTGAGATTATGCAGTGTATGGATTGCTTCTTCCTTCAAGCCTAGCGAACTGCTCAATTTATCGATCATCCCTCCAAGCCAGCCTGCTCCATAGAGCATGGTCATGAAAACCCCATTGCCAAGTGCCGAGAATAAACCCGACCCAAGCATGGATAAGCTGATCAGCAACGGAACTAGAGAAGCAAAGAGCAGAAAAGCTTTTATAAGCGCAGCCCCGTCTCTAGGGATAGAAGCATGTGCATCCGCTATCATTAGAATCGCTGCAAACAAAAGAAAAGCATAGAAAATCCCTAAGGTGACATACCCAAGCCAGCGCCCCAGATACCATTTCCACCGCGGCAATGGGCGAGGCAATAATGCTTGCATGATCCCCTGTTCCGCTTCTCCCGCTATGGAGGAGAAAGAACTAAAAATAGCCAGAAATGCAATAACAAAAGCCCCGAAGAAAAACCCCATGGTCAAAATAAAAGTACCTGTCGTAAAGCTTTCAATCAGGTTTCTCCCATTCTCAATGCTGGTTACACTTCCAGACTCGCTGCTCCCGACAATAGCTGCAACGAACCAGAACGCGATCAGAAAGACAGCAGTCATAACCAGAGTCATGAGCATCACTTTCTTCCGCAGCAGTTCTTTCCAGGTCATTCCCAGTATGGTTCTCATTCCTGCTCCCCCCTATGGCTGAGCCCGGATACAGCATCCAGGAACCATTCTTCCAGTCGTTCTTTTTTACGCGAAACCTCATATAAGGTCATACCCTGTTCAATCATCAGTGAATTTAACCAGCCCACTTGTTCTTCACTCTCGACTTCCGCCTCCAGCCACACCGTGCTTCCTTCGATGGTAGAAGACACAATGATGCCCTCTTCATCCTGATTCCTGTCTACCGCTGCCTGACTGATCTGCAATCCCGAATGATTCTTCAACCAAGACAGCAAAAAAGGCGAAAAGCCGCCCACTTTAAAATGCCAGCTTGTTCGCTTGTTTAATATTTCTGAGACTTTGCCGTGCCGCAGGATCTCGCCGTTATTCAGCAGCGCCATCCGGTCGCACAGCACCTCAACATCTTCAAGCAGGTGAGAGTTGAGAAAAATGGTGATACCCCGCTGCTTTAGCCTTTCCAGTATAGTCCTCACTTCCATACGGCCGATTGGATCAAGTGCCGATGACGGCTCATCCAAAAAAACAAGCTCCGGATCATTCACAAGTGCGCAGGCTAGACCCAACCTCTGCTGCATTCCCTTGGAGTAATGCTTCACACGGTCACGGCCCCGCAGTCCTAACCCTACTTCCTTCAGCAGCTCTGGTATTTTGCGGTCTGCTACAGACTTCTCGATATTGCATAATCGGGCATGGAGTCTAACTACCTCTTCTCCACTCAACCATTCCTGGTACCGGTAAAGTTCCGGCAGATAACCTATCTTCGACTTGGCTGCAAGAGTTCCAATCGGGTGTCCAAAAAGAGTAGCACTTCCGCTGGTCGGACGAATTAAGCCTGCCAGCATTTTAACAAAGGTGCTTTTACCGGCACCGTTGGGACCGAGGAAGCCGAAGGCTTCCCCTTTCTCAACAGTAATAGTTACATCTCTGCAGCCGCGTCCGTTACTATATTCTTTAGTCAGTAATTGCGCTTGGATTGCGGGTACATTCATTGCGTGATCAACTCCTGGAGCTGCTTCATGAATTTCTCTTTGTCCTGATAGAGTGAACCGCCGGAAAAGTCGAACAGCTGCCCATTATTCACCCATGTAGCGCTATAAGCAGGCCCATCGCCATACTCCATAGTTTCCATGATAATCTTTATACCGTTCATTTCAATCTGCTCGGAATGATTCCCTTTGATCACTGGCATAGGCAGGTCTCCGGCCAGAATACTGCTCTGCTGCAGACTGGACTTCAGTTCATCCGGAAGAAGCGGGAAATCAATGACAGCCCGCACAGCCTCTTCTACGTTAATTGAAGGATCTACATTCACCACAGGCGTATTCATCTGCATCAGATTCGCCCAATGATCATCCGTAGAAAAATCATAGCTTACGGATTCTGGAACCGATAGCGTGAGCGGCTTGCCGTCAATGGATTCAGGCAACAGCTCTTTCGCCCCCAGACGTGTCAGCGCCTTATTCACCTCATCCACCTTGAGAGTCAGTGTAATTTGCTGTGAGGAGTTTATATATACGCTTTTAACCTTATCAAAAGCTCCACCGGTCAGCGCAGGGTAGCCCAATTTATCCTGCAATGCATTCACTGGCACCATTCCGCTTAACGTACCGGATGAATAGCTGAATGAGCCAAATTTGTTAACAGCTTCATTAATATTGTCTTCCCCGCTGACCTGATAGAACAAATTCCGCAGATCATCTTCATTGACAGCCGTTACTTCCTGCATTCTGAATTGACCCAATATGGCGGCCATGGCCGTATTGCCTACAGGTGTGGCAAGTACGGCTGCAAATATGGCTACGCCCGCTGCAGCAGTTGCCCATTTCCGGCGGCGGTTCATGGCAAACCGCCGCGGCTTCCGGCTATTGGTTTTTGCCTGTGCTCCGGCGATGTCCGCTGGACTCACTAAAGGCTGCACCTCATTCTTCCTATCACTTGATTCCGCTATGGATGCCGCATGGTCTTCTTCTATGCTAACCTTCTTGACATCCTGCCCCCATGATGCCCATACCGGATTCACCGGCTCAGCAGCAAGCTTATTTTGTAGCTTCGCCCAGGCTTCATCCGAAAGTTGTTTATCGGAATCATATTTCAAAGGATTGGTCATTGGATGGTTCCTCCTAAAAGTTTGATGTACATTAACTGCCTGGATTCGCTTCGTACACGAATCAATCGGTCTGTGGGTATGAATTAACCGCCTGCTGTCTCAGCTTATGGGTTGCCCGGTTAAGCAGTGTTCCGACAACCGGTGGATTTATGCCAAGCTGCCCGGCAATTTCCGAATAGCTGTAGCCCGAGTAGCGCAATAGCAGCGCCTGTCTGTCTCTCTCGGGCAGACCATCCAGCCAAGCCCGGACATCCTCCTGCTCCAGCTTGCTGAGTACAACCTCTTCGCCGGAAGGCGGAGCTGCCTCGGCGCTGAACAGCAGCTCATGCTTATCCTGGAGCCGACGCTCCCTGGTCTTTTTGTTCAAATAGTCATATCCGATCCGGGTGAGTACTCTATGGAGCCAAGCACCCAGCGCATTCGGATCATCCGGCGGGTTGCGGTATAGTCTGAGAAACACATCCTGGGCTAAATCGTCTGCTGCCGACTCATCCCGTACCAGCGCCGCCAACTTCCGCCGCACCACCGGATAGTGTTCATAAAATATAGTTCGAAACATTTCAGTTTCCGGAAATTCCATTGTGTAAATCCTCCTTATCAGCTGCAGCTATAAGTAAGACGAACGCCAAAACGATTTTGTATCAGAGTTAAGTACAATTATCATAACATTTCTAATTTATTGCAGTTGTAAATGCAGAAAAGCAGTATCTCAATAAGTAGATACAAGACGAATAAACCCCGCTAGAATCGTTCCAGCGAGGTAATTGTTTATGTAATCACATTTATGACGTCATCTATCTTGATCCAACCATAATCATATTCCATTTGAATCACTTGACTAGGCTTTTACCATGTCTGACCACAAGCACCCTTATTTTATTTATCCCCCCGTCCTGCCTTCATGTCTGTTCTATACATTTTTTCTGCTTCTACGGGACTTTCTTTTGCTGTC
Source organism: Paenibacillus sp. 22594 (assembly GCF_052044425.1). Classification (NCBI taxonomy): domain Bacteria; kingdom Bacillati; phylum Bacillota; class Bacilli; order Caryophanales; family Paenibacillaceae; genus Paenibacillus; species Paenibacillus sp. 22594. Next base: position 328,448 of record NZ_JBQENA010000006.1, on the reverse strand, counting down.
AAATGGTGTGGAATTACTCTGCAAACCTGAACCGGTCCGCCGAATACAGCCGACCTATATTTATCCACATGCTGCTTGGGCAAAGGGCGGTTATAATAGCCGGGCACATATTTATTTATCATTTCCTGAAGCACATGAGTGGCTTCGTCCAAATCCGTAATCGGTTCTGCTTGTCCAAAGATCATTACACTCATATAAGCCGTATCTGTTTTGGCAGGTACCGGATCCGTGATGGTTCCATATGACTCACATACGGTAAAACAAACCTCTGGGTTTTCATTCATGACCTGATTGCGTCTTCCATCTCCGGCCCCATGAAAATAGAGCTTCCCCTGCGTCCATACATAATTTAGCGGTACGACATAGGGAAGATTCCCGTCAACCAATCCCAGATACCCCGTTTTCGCTTGCTGTAGGAAACGATCAATTTTCTCTTGATCCCCACATTCTCTGATTTTGTAACGAACCATATCCATTTTTATATTTCTCCCTTCTATTCCTTAAAGAGTGCGGTAACGACCAGATTGTAAATACCCGTGTTATTACGGTAGTATATCAATGAATGGATTGCATTAAAACATCCAAACTTTACGGTTATACACAATCCATAATTAATGTTTTAGGAGTGAATCTTCTTTTTGGGGGGTATGTTCGATGATGAAAGTAAAACGTAATGATAAAAGACCCATTTGGCAACAATTGCTTGATCAAGCTATTCATAATATCACAAACGGAATCTGGGCTCCGGGAGAATTGCTAATTCCCTCCCGCGAACTCGCTCACATGGTAGGTGTCTCTCGCTCAACAATACAGATCGTCTATGAAGAGTTGCTAAGTCGAGGCTATACGGTTACATCTCGCAGAGGCGGAACGCGAGTTAGTAAATTAAATCTATTCACCGAGTCAACGAAGGAAATAATAGCAGATGGCCCCATTCCCCCCTCGCTTCCCTTGTTGAGCTCAGCGGTTGATCAGCTACATGGCTGGTTCAGAGGCAAAGAACAGTTGGAAGTAGATATTGATTTTAGTCCACACGAACCCTATTTGGATGGGCAATTTCAAAAAAATTGGCGACAATCGCTCATTCATGCATCTGCTGAAATGGATTTATCAAGCTGGGCTTACGGTGACCCCTATGGTTTCACACCATTACGTGAGCAAATCCAGCGGTATTTATCACTTGAACGAGGCATTCATATCCAAACCAATCAGATTCTGTTAACCTCAGGAGCTCAACATAGCATTGACTTAATCGCACAGTCGCTTTTAGCTGACGGGGATACTGTCTCTGTAGAAGATCCTGGTTTTCCAGCTGCCTGGATGGCGATGAAATATCGGCGTATGAATGTAGTCCCTGTACCTGTTGATGAATATGGTCTTGTGGTTGAGCGTATTCATCCCCAATCCAAACTAATCTTTGTGACACCTTCACACCAGTGCGCCATCGGGGTTGTTATGTCGGAGCCACGCAGGCAACAATTGCTACATAAGGCCACTAAAGATCAATTGTGGATCATTGAAGACGATTATGATAGTGAATTTCGATATCGTGGAGAACCGCTTCCAACGCTGTTTAGCCAAGCATCTCAGAATACCTTGTACCTGATGAGCTTTTCAAAAATGATTGCTCCAGGTATTCGTATTTCGGCTATCGTTGGATCTGTCAAAGCGATTGCCCAGCTAGCTAAAGTTCAGGAGCTGACCTACCGCCATCTGCCGATTATGGATCAGCTAACGCTAACCCACTTCATCAAGAACGGGCATTTTATGCGTCATATGAGAAGAGTCCGAAATGTGTACCGGCGAAGACACGAAGCGATGACAAAGGTTATTATGGCTAGTGGTTTAGGAGCGCGTTTCACGCTAAGTGGAGTAGAAACAGGATTGCATATGTTACTAGAAGCTGAAGAGTCATACGACGAAGAAACCATCACAACGTTAGCCATTCAACAGGGGATACGTATATACCCGCTTGGACCTTATTGTCTGGAGAGCAAACGAAGGGGATGGGTGTTGGGGTTTGCACAAGTAGATGAAGCATCAATTGAGAAGGGGATTCATTGTCTTGCGAGTTTGATCTTATAGGGTCAGAATTAAGCTTATATAAACTTGTTACTATTTGTGAAGCTTTTAGGGCCATCCGTTAGGAATGACCCTTTCTTTGATCTTGTTTTATTCAACAGCGAAAAGGATTGTCGTACCTGCATGTAAAATTTATAACTTTCTTGCCCATATAATAGCGCGATTTGTAGCTTCAACAATCGGCTCAGGAACCGGGTCAGCAGAATAATTTTGATAAGTACACTCAATGGTAAACCCGGCATCTGATAGCCAATCGTAAACTTGCGTTTGCGTGGGAATGTGCTTATACCAACGCTTGGGTAAAATGATCTGCTCACCGCTATTTGTGGTGAGCTCCCAGTGACCGGTTCCGGTACAAATCTGGGTTATTGGGTCATACACGCTCCCATAGCTAACACTTTGGCCTGTCGTGCCCAAATCGTCTGTTCCTATGAAAGAGCTACTCTCGTTCAGCCTATTGAACCGGGCTGCTGGATCATATTGAAGGTCAAAATCAATATAAAGATGTCCACCCGTGCGAAGCGCGGCCGCAGCATTTTTAATAAGAGTCTTTTGTGCATCTTTGTAATCGATCTCGCATTCAATGTTAATCAGGACATTACCTGCCATGACTACGACATCATAACCGACACCCCATCCGGCAATTACTGCATCAGCATGGTAACAGCGAATATTCGTTAAACCCGACATTTGGCGATAACATCGCAGGAGCATATGTTCATCGGAATCAAAGCCTGTAACGAAATGATTCGCCTTTGCTAGAGGAACACAGATCCTACCACCACCACAGGCAACTTCAAGTATATTCAGTGGTTGATTGTCTGTTTGCTCTGTAAGTACTTTCAACAGAAAATTCACGTCGTGAGTCTGGTTTTCAAACTGTTCATACACACTAGCATACCAATGTTTTGCAATAAACTCTCTATTCACAGGTTTACCTCCATTTTTTATAGGAGGGTTAAATTATAGTCACCCTCCAAGAAACAAAGCAGGTGGACAAATCTGTCATATTTAATCATCTAACATCATCCTTTCATCATTTAATGGAAAGCGGATAAATAAAAAATGTGTTTCTCTTTGATTATAACCAGGAGATATTTCACAAACAAAGTAAAGATTATTTATACCTATTTCCATCCGTGGGGAGATTTACTCATGCTCCTGTGACGGAACGTAAGAAGAGAACCGCCAGTGACAAAGTTCGGATTCACTTTAAGAATATCCCCGATCCTGAAATTACTAAGAACCCGCATAACCATTGTGGTTGTGCGGGTTCTTAGTTTATATCCGATCATGGAAAACATGATGATGAAAAAAATGAAACCCAACAATACATTGACGTTTAAAACACCCTATTTTTACAGGAGTTTCTTGATGTCATCCTTGATTTGCTCCGATTGTGGACCAAATACGATTTGCACCGCACCCTGACCCAATCTCATTACCCCCGATGCTCCCAGTTGCTTCAGCGCGGCGTCCTTGACTGCTTTCTCATCATTCACAATCAGCCGCAGCCGTGTAATACAGGCATCAATGTTGCGGATGTTGGACGGTCCGCCGATATTCTCCAGGATTTTGACTGCTCTGGAGGATGCGGAGATTTTTGCTCCACTCACATCAGCCTCCAGGATTTCGTCATCAGCTTCATCTTCACGCCCTGGTGTTTTCAAATTGAACTTCACAATAACAAAGCGGAACAAGACATAATATAGTACGAAGAACGCAAGTCCGACCGGAAGCAGGACCCAGGCATTGGTGGAAAGCTTTAGATTTGTCAGGTAATCAATCAAACCCGCAGAGAAACTAAATCCAAGTCTTACATCCAGCAAATACATTAAGGCCATTGAAAGACCTGTTAAAAGCGCATGTACCAAGTACAAAAGCGGAGCGACGAACATGAACGAGAACTCCAAGGGTTCGGTAATACCGGTAAGGATGGAAGCGATAGCTGAACCAATAAATATCGAGGCTACCATTTTCTTTTTTTCAGGTTTTGCCGTGTGGATAAAGGCCAATGCAGCCCCCGGCAAAGCGAACATCATGATTGGGAAGAAGCCCGTTGTGAACATCCCCGCGCTTTTATCACCTGCAAGGAAACGCCATACATCACCATGGATAACCTCCCCGGCAGCATTTGTGAAGTCACCAAGCTGAAACCAGGCAATGGTGTTAATTACATGATGCAGACCGATGGGAACAAGCAGACGGTTTGCTGTACCAAAGACGAATGCCCCAAATGCGCCTAGACTTACAACCCAGTTACCGAAATCACTGATTACATCCTGTACCGGACTCCAGATCATACCGATCAAGACAGCCAGGACCATAGTCGATGCAGCCGTTACAATCGGGACAAAACGTTTGCCGGCAAAGAATCCAAGCCAATCCGGCATTTTGACGTTATGATATTTTTTGTACAGGAAAGCTGCCCACGCCCCGGCAAAAATACCGCCAAGCACGCCCATATCGAGCACAACATCATCCCCAATGAAACCGAAGGTGGCCGGTACAATACCCAATATTTTCGTAAGTACCATATAGGCAATCAATGCGGACAAGGCAGCTACGGCATCCCCTGCAAAACCGATAGCAACACCAACAGCAAAGATCAGTGCCAAATTTCCAAAGATGGCGCCTGCACCGGCGTTCAGAAAGGGGGCAATATACTGATTCAGAAAACCTCCAATGGCACTGCCTAAATGTAAATCCTTTTCATAATCAAGCAGTCCTAATCCTTGCAGAATCGCCGCCGCCGGCAGTGTAGCTACCGGAAGCATCAGTGACTTGCCCAATTTTTGCAGAAAAGCCAACATTCCAATCATCCCCTTGTCTCGTATTTTATTTCGCTACCGTGAATCTGTATGCTTTATTACCTGGATGCCACAGTCAGAATAATGTCTTTGCCAGCAGCAACCGGACCATAGTGGTAATCCATTTCAATATCCGTTTCTTCGTTGCTGGTTACAATGACTGGTGTTATGGTCTGATAGCCTGCCGCCTGTATGAAAGCGATATCAAATTCAATCAGTGTCTGCCCTGCTTTTACTTCATCCCCGATGGTAATATGACTGATGAATCCGCTCCCTTTCAGGCTTACGGTATCCACTCCGATATGCAGCAGCAGCTGGAGTCCGGATGAATGTTCAATAATCACGGCATGACTGGATTTGACCACATGGGCGATTTTTCCGTCAAAAGGGGCCATTAATCTCCCCTCACTAGGTTCTATAGCTATTCCTTTTCCCATATGTCCACCTGCGAAGGTTTCATCCGGCACACCTGATAATGGAACGGCCTGGCCGCTTACCGGAGCATAAATCTCCAGTGCCTTCACTTCGGTAGGGCTCTTTTCTTTTTTCGATTTCCATTTAGCAAACATTGCTTCTCTCTCCTCACTGTTGCTGTTTGTCTAAGGTCTGGAACAAACGCCGCAAATGCATAGCGAGGAAGCAGATTTCTTCTTCCGGAACTTCTGCACCCAGGGATTCCTGCATGACCTTGCCCATTTTTTGGGCCAGCTTGTATTCCTCTTTGTATTCTTTCTGAATATGCTTTACGAACGGATTGTCGATGAGCGAACCCTGCAGAATCCGTTCAATCGTAAATCTTAGATGAATCATCAGCCGGATGTGGTTCATACTGCCATGTGCAAAGGTTAGCTGACGTTCTACCCGAATCATATCCAGCAACTCGCTGACGATATTTGAGGCTTTCACCAACTGGCCAACCGACACATTACTGACCGCAGAATACACATGATAGGTTAGAAATCCCACTTCGTCTTCTGGAATCTGAACCTGAAACTCCGCGCTGATTTTTTCTGCCGCCCTGTAAGCGATCTCAAATTCCTTGGGAAAGGACATTTTGGTCTCCTGAAGGAACGGGTTGACAATGTCCATTCCGTTCCGGAGACGGTAAATGGTGAACTGGATATGGCTGGGGAGCGCCAAATAGATCTTGTCATTCAACTTGCCGGAAAATTCAAGGGCAATATTCGCAATAATATCATCCGTAATTCTCATCACTTTGGGATCTATATCTTCAAGCAGAATCTGATATTGACTCCATTCCTCACGATCCTCCAACCGGAACAATTTCTCAATCCGCTGGTCATTCACATCAATGATTCCTGAATCTTTTACCGCAAATCCAATCCCTTTGCCAATAATCACATATTCTTTGCCCTTTCTGCCTCCTTGTACCATTACAACGTTATTGCCGATCACCCGTAGTACCTCAAACTGCTCATTTTCCTTGGCCAAGGTCCCCCTCCTTTCCATTCATTGTCAGATTTTTTTGCATCAAAAAGAGCCAAGAAAGACTCAAATGAATGAGATCAATTCTTGGCTCATGCCCTTAAAGGTAACACGCCGCTTGCATATAAATGATCATTTATAAAACCATAATAAATCAAACCTATATTTCCGTCAATGGGTTTTTGAAAAGTCAAATCCATCCAACAATCGGCACATCCGTGTAACCACATCCTTAATCACCACAGGCTTGCTGATAAAATCCGAGGCTCCTGCAGCCAGACATTTCTCACGGTCTTCCTTCATCGTTTTGGCTGAAATCGCGATAATGGGAAGTTCAGGCAACTGCAATTCGTCTCGGATAATCGAAAGTGTATCATAACCGTCCAGGTTCGGCATCATGATATCCAGGAGCACAATATCCACTTCAGGCTGTTCTCTGACTATTTGCAGGCATTCGAATCCAGATTGAGCGGTTATAATCCTCATGTCATAGGGCTCCAGCCCTTTTTCCAAGGCATAGATGTTACGGATATCATCATCTACGATCAGAACAGTTTTCTCATGCAGCTTCAAATATTCTCTGTCGAATGGTGTACTGTCCTTCTTAACGGGCATCTCCTGCTGTACTCCCCATTCCGAAGCAGCGGCAGCCGGGGTACTCCAGACATCTGAAATAACGGTATCGAACCCGTCATCTTCTTCACGGCAAGGGAGATACAACGTAAAGGTACTGCCCGTCCCCTCTTTGCTATCAAGCGTTATAGTGCCGCCTAGCAGTCTGGCAAGCTGAAGGGATATGGACAATCCCAAGCCTGTACCGCCGAATTTTCGGGCTGTAGAGCCGTCAGCCTGACGGAACGCTTCAAAGATGATCTTCCGGTTCGCTTCCGAGACACCAATTCCGCTATCTTTTACGGCGAAGGCGATTGCAGGTTCAGCTGTAAGAAGCTGTGACTCCGTTAAGGGTTCAACCCGCTGAATGTTCACCTCCACGAAACCTTTCTCCGTAAATTTAAAAGCGTTAGAAAGTAGGTTCCTCAGGATTTGATGCAATCTCATTTCGTCTGTAAAGAATAAATCAGGAACATCATTCTGAAGTGTTACCTTGAAGTCTATATTCTTCTGCTCAGCAATTTTGTTGAAATAACCCTTCAGCATGGATGGCAATTCAGTAAGGTTGACGGCATCCCGTTCTACCGTCATTTTGCCTGCTTCTACTTTGGACAAATCCAGAATGTCGTTGATCATTGACAGCAACTCACTGCCGGACGAATGAATGACCGCTGCATATCCCAGTTCTTCTTCCGACAGGGACTCATTGCGGTTCTCTGTAAGCAGTTGTGAGAGAATAAGCATACTATTAAGCGGTGTGCGCAGCTCGTGAGACATATTAGCTAAAAATTCAGATTTGTAGCGGGAACTTAGCTCCAATTGTTCATTATACTTTTCCAGTTGAACTGCAGCATTCTCGGCAACGGCCTTCTGATTCTCCAGCTCCCGGTTTATAGTCAGCAATTCCTGTGTATGATTCTGCAATTCCTCAGTTTGTACCTGCAATTCTTCAGACTGTACCTGAAGCTCCTCAGATTGAATCTGCAGTTCTTCGTTCATAACTTGAGATTCTTTATACAAATGCTGGATCTCCATACGCGTCAAAACAGAATTCAAGGTGACCCCCAACATGTTCAGTAACTCGCCAAACAGCTCAAGATGGTATGGGGCCCATTTGGTAAGTGAAGCCACCTCCAGAACGGCTACAGTTTTGTTCTCGAACAAAACAGGAGCAATAACAGCAAATTGGGGTGCGGATCTTCCAAGGCCGGAGTTAATACTTATGTAACCCTCTGGTAAATTCTCAATCCGGCTCAGCCTTTTATCGATCGCACACTGGCCAATGAGGCCTTCACCCGGGCGGATGATTGTCTTCCCGCTCCCGAACTCCTGATTCTCCGAACCGGCATAAGAATACTTCAGTTCAAATTGATCATTCTCACCCAGAACATAAATGACTCCGTACTGCATCTCCAGCATAAAGGACAATCTATTCACAAATGTTCTGCACACTACCGACAAATCGGTCGTTTCCTGAAGCGCTATAGACATTAAAGATATCTGTGCACTGCTCCAGTGATCCCGTTGCACAGTATCCAGAAGTTCATTTGTTGCGTTCCCCAGATCATAGATTTCATCCAGGGTCTTCACTTTGATCCGTTCGGACATATTTCCTCCGCCTGCAATACTCCGGATCGCCTGTATGACACTAAGGAGTGGATTGACAATACTGGCAGAGATCAGGTAGGTCACAAGAGCTGCTAAGAACGCAACCATGGTCCACAGAACATACATGATCATCAAAAGCTTATTGTTACTTGCTTTCAAATTGGTAATACGTTCGCTGGTAAGCTTCCGCTCGTTATCCCGGAAGTACTCTAACTGGGAGCGTATGGAATCAATGATCAGCTTGCCGCTGTCATTACGAAAAAAAGCGTTCAACGCCTCATTCTGCTCATTACGCTTTAGGTCTACTACATATTGTCCCGATGTTTTGATCCATTGAACAATATTCTCTTGGATATCGCTCAAGTTCAATAGCTGATCCGGATTATCCTTAATCATACTGCTTAATTTGGTGTAATTAATCTTCCACTCTGTAGTCCCGCTATCATAAGGAGCCAAATAGCTGGGGTCTCCAGTAAGGGCATAACCCCGCTGACCGGTCTCCATGTCCAGCACATTTTTTTCAATCTGATAGGTAAGCTCATGCAACTTCATATCATGATCGCTCAGAAAAACAGTTTCTTTCTCCAAGGCACTGATCCTACCGGATACTACCAGCAGAAACAATCCCAGCATTAGCAGGATCATGGCATAACCAAGAGCAATTTTTCCGCGGATCTTCAGGCGTAAACCTCGCTTATCAAGCAATGGTCCAACCTCCATCTGGCATTCCAATATATAATCCATTTACACAAGTTATTCTATAATTGTAAATGCTGGCAAATCAGATAACAAGGGGTCCATTTGCTATAAAACGCTGTTATAGATAACTTTCGCTCCGGGGCAGTCTGTCCTTTAATTGTCTTACGTTAGCTTCCAGCTTCAGGATCACATCTTCCAGGTCCATCGGATCAATCCCCCGGATGACCGGTGCGGGTACCGGAACAGCTTCTGCCTTTTGGGCTTTGTCCTTCATTTCGCGAAGCTCAATCTGCTGCTCCTGCCATTTATCCATCAAATCAGCTATTGTAGCATAGAAGCGCTCATAATCCTTGATCACGCTATCCAGAAACGTGTCTACCTCTTCGGCATCATAGCCGCGAAGCTTCATACTGAATTCTTTCTCATGTATGGTGAGTGCGTCGAGTGTAATGCCTAGTTGGCTGAACAGCTTTCTCTGCTTATCCAGTCTGCGTTTCATGTGTTCATCCATGTAAGTAACCTCCAAGTATATAGCGTTTCATCTGGCAGTAATCATTATAACAGGGTAAAAGCAACCTGGAAATATCACTTAGGTTGTAGTTCCTGAGAAAGAAGAGATATGATTCTAGAAATTATCCGCAACAGCTTTGTTCAGAATTCCTAGACAGCGGTCAAGATCTGTCTTGACCTGCTTCTTATACAATCTGGCTTTCTCCTCTCCATCTGTGGTGAAATGATACAGGACGATCTCTTGAAAATCCACCTTGGGATCATTGCCTTTCAACTGCTTGGTCCGGTATAGAATCCCTTGCTGTACCAGTTCATGCAGTGCCCGGTAGATTTCACTCTGAGGAGGGGAATAGCCATGCGTTTTGAAATCTCTCCGCAAATCCTCAAGCATCTGATAACCATACCCCTTGTGCTGTTCGACCATTGTAATCAGATATACTTTGATAAAAGCCCGTTGGGCAATCATAAACGCCATGGGACACCTCCTAATGATGTGTTTCCTTATCTTTCCTGCACAACTCCAGTATAAACACTATTTCCCTGATTTCACAATAAGAAAATCCGAGATAATCCCCTTCCTTGAAACCTGTTATAAGGGTATAAGTACTGTGATAGTTTGAGTGAAATCGTTGATCCTAGAGAGTGTATGTTTTTAAGTTTTTCTATTGTGAATTTTTCATATAATGTAGTAAGGGTAATAGTAACTTTTCCTCCTATATTTTCTACTCGCCTTGTGTTTATCAGATTTCATTTTCTAAAGACAAATCAAAAAGACTGCACCTCAGATATTTTCTGAAATGCAGTCTTTTGAATTTATTTTATCAAACTGCTTCGCCCAATGGCTTCAAAAAGATACTTCGAAGCCTTGCTGGCCTACATCCGGTTGCCGTTGTAGCGGTCCGGGTCGACATCCGCGTTCATAGAACCTCTGTTGCCCATTGAATTTCCCACTGTCGTTTCATCCCTGATAACATCCGGGTTTGTTGCTCCCCGGTCCGTAATGGGATCATTCAGCGTACCATCGCCATACAAGCTGTTATACCTGCCGGCATTCAAAGAGCGGTTGCCCGAAAATACGCTGTGGATATCACGTCCGCGTCCATTATCATCCACCAGTACGAGGATTTTCCCGCTATCCACGTAGCTTTCATATTCTTTGGCTTCATCCTCAGGAATACCCAGTCCTATTAATCCTCCAACGAGACCGCCCGCACCCGCGCCGATTGCTGCGCCTGTAAGAGTAGCCACTATAGGGCCTGCCGCCAGAATAGGACCTATCCCCGGAATAGCCAGTGCCCCGATTCCTGCAAGCAGTCCGGTAATACCGCCAACTACTCCTCCGGTTGCGGCACCGGTTGCTACACCTTCTGGTGCCATGGTTCCTGTATCATCCGATATATTTTTGAGTTCATCCCGGTCACGTGTGATCACTGAGATCTCGTCATTACTTACACCTTGTCGCTGCAGCTCTTCAATTGCTCTGGTCGCTTCTTGTTCTGTGTTGAATACACCTATGATTTTGTCGGTCACTTGAAGCCCTCCTTCGTAATTGTCGTTCGCTACATTATTACCCGATCACATACATCCCAAACAGGGTGTAAGCATTTTCAGTGAAATGACGATGTAAGCAGGGAAGATCGTTTATTTTGAAGGCCGTGTACGGTTTGTAGGGACTGCCTGCAGCGGATCGTCCGGCCAGTAGTGCTTGGGGTAGCGTCCTTTAAGATCTTTTTTGACTTCAAAATAGGTGCTGCGCCAAAAACTGGCGAGGTCCGCCGTCACCTGCACGGGTCTCCTTGCCGGAGAAAGCAGATGCAGCAGTACCGCAACCTTGCCTCCCCCGATCCTTGGTGTATCTACTTGGCCAAACAACTCCTGAAGCCTGACTGCAAGCACCGGTGCCTCCGGGTTACTGTAGTCCACCGGAATCCGTGAACCGCTGGGGACGGTGATATGCGTCGGCGCTTCCTTGTCCAGCATCTGACGGCTGCTCCAATCCAGTAGTCCCTCCAGCGCTCTGGATACAGGCACCCGCTGCAGGTCGCGGAGATTGCGCATCCCCTGAATAAACGGCTGAAGCCATTCCTGAAGGGAGGACAGCAGGGCTTCTTCCGAAGCATCCGGAAAATCTGCCCGCAGCCCGTGCAGGAATACCATCCGCTGTCTCAGCTGGACCGTGCCTTTGTCCCAGGGCAGCAGTTCGAGCCCCTTGCCTTCAATTACGCGAAGCAGTACCTCTTCTGCCTCTTCCGCGGTTGGTCTTTCATGCGAGGTTTCCTTCAGGATCAATGCACCCAGCAGGGTCCGCCTGCGCGCCTGTACACTTCCGCTATCATTATCCCAATAGACTTCGCGCTCATCTATCATATTGCCCTTGTGATGCTTCAGCAAATCTGCTTCAGGCAGCTCTGCGGCCAGCATAATCCGGCTCTGGCCGGCGCGGTCATCGATGCCGGCCGCTACAATATAGGGCGAACGCGTCAGCGGCTGCCCTTCTCTCATGGCCGCCCCCCGGCCACCCGAGAGCAGAAACGCGCCATCGCCGCGTTTTTGCCCGATGCGGTCGGGGTAGGCGAACGACAACAGCAGCCCGGTGAGGCTGATGTTGTCCGGCAGTGCACCCGGCGCAGCCTGCAGCTGCGCCAGGAAGCTCCGGCTCTCGCGCTGCACCGCGCGCAGAGATGCCGGGTCCGCTCCGCCGCTGTCCGCAGCGGAGCGCTCGAACCTCAGCAGCGCCTCCACGCGCAACGTGAGGTCGCTGTCCATTGCCGCGGGACCCCGCCAGAGGTCCCGCTCCTGGAGCAGCGCCGCCAGCCGGCAGGCGAGCGGCGCTGCTCCCAGCTCTGCCGCGCGCAGCAGCATGTGCGCGACGCGGGGGTGCGCGCCGAGCGCGGCCATGCTGCGGCCGTGCGGCGTAATGGCGCCGCCGGCGTCCAGCGCGCCGAGCTGGCGCAGCAGCGCTGAGCCCTGCGCAAATGGCGCAGCAGGCGGCACGTCCAGCCAGAGCAGCGCCGCCGGGGAAGGCGCCCCCCACAGCGCCAGCTCCAGAGCCAGCTGCGCCAGGTCAGTCTCCATAATCTCCGGCACATTGTCATCCGGAAGACGGGCATGATCCTCCCGGCTCCACAACCGGTAGCATACTCCCGGCGCGGTGCGTCCCGCACGGCCCCGCCGCTGGTCGGCAGAAGCTTTGGAGACCGGCACCGTGGTCAGCCGGGGCATGCCCGTGCGCGGCGAGAACACCTGAGTCCGCCGCAGCCCCGTATCGATCACCGTGCGTACCCCCTCGATCGTCAAGCTGGTTTCGGCAATCGAAGTCGCCAGGACTACTTTACGTTCACCAGGTACTGAGGCTGCCACCGCGGCATCCTGCTGCGTCTGTGGCAGCTGCCCATAGAGTGGACGAAGCACCGTACCAGGAGGGAGAGCAACATTTTGCAGTTCACGCTCAGTGCGGCGGATTTCCGCCTCCCCAGGCAGGAAGACCAGCACATCTCCCGGCTGCTCGGCAAGCGCACGGCGGACGGCAGCTGCAGCTGCCTGTTCCAGCTGCCTGTCTCCGGAGCCTGGCAGATAGACCGTTTCCACCGGAAAGGTCCGGCCCGGGCAATCCACAACAGGCACACCTCCGAGGAGAGCTGATACCCTGTCGCCGTCCAGTGTTGCCGACATGATCAGGATCCGCAGATCCTCGCGGAGCACAGCCTGTGCTTCCAGTGTTAACGCCAGTCCCAGATCTGCGTGAAGGCTGCGCTCATGAAATTCATCAAAGATCACAAGCCCAACATCGCCTAGCGACGGATCGCTTTGCAGCATTCGGGTCAATACCCCTTCTGTGACAACGACAATACGGGTATTTTTGCCTACTTTCGTGTCACCCCGCATACGGTAGCCTACCGTTTGTCCGACACTTTCGCCCATGGAAGATGCCATATAGCTCGCTGCCGATCGGGCGGCCAACCTTCTGGGCTCCAGCATAAGTATGGTCTTTCCGGCCAGCCAAACCTCTTCCAAAAAAGCCGGAGGCGTACCGGTTGTCTTCCCCGCGCCAGGCTCGGCTAGCAGAACAGCAGCGGTTGAAGTGTTCAATATGGTTTTCAGCTCAGGGAGCACCTGTGCAATGGGAAGCTGTCTCATCTAATCTCTCCATGTATTCTTATTGTCTAGTATTCCTAATATGATGGGCGAAACCCTAGCAAATTTCAAGCTCTCTGCATACAAAAAAGAGCTACCCTGCCCTTTCGGCCGGATAACTCGATTCATTTATTCTTCCCGCGTCAGCTGCTCCTGAATCTTGTTTCCATAGTCAGAGAACGCGCTGCTGTTCCCGAATCCGCGCTGCCGCATCAGCTCCTGTAGGCGAAGTCTTTTCAGCGTCAGTTGGGATTTAAGCTCCTTCTGTTCGCCATCCGTGGTGATTCCATTGCTGTGACATGCCGCGAGCAGCTTCTCCAGGGTTACACATTCCTTGTGCAGCGTGACTTCTTCCGGGAGCAGACCGGCGTTCTTCATGATTTTGAAGGACATCCGCAAATCTTCCGGCACCCCGGACAGATCCTCCAGCTGAAGAGGTTTACCGTGCCCCGGCAGATCCTCGAACTCGCCACTACGTATAGCTTCCTGTATCCTCTGTTCCGCAAGCCAAGATAATATCGTCATATCCACTCTCTCTCCTCTACTGCAAGGCTCCAATCAAGATATCAGGCCGATGTGCTGCCGTTTGCCTATAGTTTAGCATAGGGGATGAGTGAAATCACCCGTTCACTATTTCTGTTTTAGATAACCCCGTTCTCCGTAAGGCGACAGCTTCTCCAGCCATTTGCTCTCCAAATCGGGCAACTGTTTGCGGTATTTGGAGAGTTCGGTTACCTCTGCCACAAAATCTTCTTCAGGCTTAATCAGCTCCAGAATCTCAAAAACAAATGCTTTCTCTCCGAATTCCTTCCAATCTGCCTGAAGCGCTTTATTGTCATGATTTCCGATGTCCAGCATGAACTTATGCTTATTCCAGACTCCATCCAGATTAATGCTGCTGCCTACAAAGGCCTTATCATTTAAGGTGTTAACAATTCGGTATACTCCCATCGGCCGGTGGGTATGAGCGTAGTTATAGGCCAATTCTTTACGTTTTGACTTTTCCATGTTTGCTATTCTCTCCTTCATCTATAAACTAACCCAGTAGCTGCTTCCATCTGGCTCACGGTCCAGCAGCCCATAATCAATCAAATACCGCCGGAGCGTAACATAATCCGCAAAAGCCTCCTTCAGGATGGCGTTAACCTCTTTCTCTGTATATTTGCGGCCGGCTTCAAAACGCTTAATCAGCTGGCGGAGAATTGCGGCCTTGCGCTTCTGCTTCTTAGGAAACTCCGAGATTGGACCTTCCAGGCCATGCTTAAAATAGGCGTTCAGGATCTCGGCATTCTCCTCCTCGGTAATCGCAAACCGCTCGTCAACCATGGCGGCAGAACGCGGGATACTGACAAAAGGCGAGGCCGCCCCAGGTTTCTCTTCGACAAGCTCCATTACAGCGAGAAACAGCTTCGCCTGCTTCACCTTTTCCCGCAGAGTAAACCGGTGATTGCGCACCGTAGAGGTACTGCCAATGCCCAGTTCCTTGGCTGCTTCTCCATCACTCAAACTGTGCCGAAAAGCATTTAACAGCCCCTTCTGTAGCTCCGTCAGACCGGTAAGCTTCTTGTCTAGTCCCAGCAGCCAGTGAAACATCCCTCCATGTGCCTGTTCCACATGAAGTGCTGCATATTTGCCGGCTTCATAATATTGACTCTCTTTCTTGTAGATCAAACCCTTCTCAAATTCCTCTCCACAGACCAGACATGTATAGTAACCTGAATGCTCGCGCATCTCAAAAAGATATCCCTGCTTCAGCTCACTAATGGAGGCGTTCCAGAATTTTTCCGAAATACTAACCGATTCATTACCTTCCGCCAACTCAATCACCCAATTCTCCACTAATATATAGACATATTATCATTTTGTTTGTTATTTTACAATCATCTAATTACATTGTTTATAAAATTTCAAAAAAACTGCCATAACAATGGACAGCAGCTAAGAAATGTTAAGATTTCCGTTAGAATTCCTTAAGTAATTAGTTAAATCGTATAGGATATTTCCATCTACACTTATGGAGTCGTATCCAGTTTTATTACAAGGGGGAGTTTTATATGGAAAAGTTAAAAACTTATGCTTTTGGTCGGCCTGTAATGTTTTCAATTATTTTGATTGTTGTGACGATTGCCCTTACGTCCATACCTTTAGATCCTTTGTTTGTGTCTTTGTTAGGTCAGCAATCTAGTGAATATGCAACAGGTTTAATTGAGCAGGTACTGGTTGGTTTTGCTTTGATGTGGGTTCTGAAACGGTGGGGGTTATTGAAGAGCGCAGGATTTACCCGCCCGAACTGGAAGGGATTGTGGATTTACTGGCCTATGATTTTGTTAATATTACTCAACGGGTCAGATTTTATATTTGGCAATATTGTTATAGATACCTCAAAACCCGTTGTAATTGTACTGTTCATCTTAACTTATCTATCCTCGGGATTATTTGAAGAGGTGTTATGCCGCGGTGCTGTATTGTCCGTAATGCTGCGTAAATGGGGGGCAACCCGAAGAGGATGTTATGCTGCGGTGATCATATCCAGTGTATTGTTTGGTTCCGCGCATATCATCCATTATTTTCTTCATGATTCTTCATTGCTTGCTACGTTAACTCAAATGACTTATGGAATATTTATCGGAGTGTTTTTTGCAGCCTGTGTTATCAGGAACAAGAGCATTTTTCCGGCAATGCTTGCTCATGGTGTACTTGATATCTTTGGCAGCTTTCAAGCAATTGCGGTTGGTGGCGGTTTGACCAAAACCTATCTTACTATGACTGTCAGTAACTCCGTAAGCTCAATTCTGATCACTCTGCCCTTATTTATTTATGGACTAATTATCATCCGAAAAGTAACACCTTCTGAAGATCATGGATCTTTTGCATAGAGTTAACTTTTGCCTACAGCTATAATGGACAAATACATGGATGTATATCCACGTGAGTTAAGGCAGCCTCTAACCAGAATTATGTTGTGATGAAATAATAACTATAATTGGGCGGTGAAAAGGAAATGAAAGAAAGAATTTTATTATCCCTGGCTACTTTAGACGATGTAGAATTCATTGTTGATAAAAAAACTAGTACTTCCTTATGGTCTTTCGAAGATTTTATTTCATCCGATAAGGAAGCAGTTAGAACGAATGTAATAGAGAAAATTAATAGTGATTGGTATAAGCAATACATAATAAAGCTTGATGATCCAGAAAGAACAGCTATAGGAGAATTGCATATTCATTGGTATGTAAAAGAGCGTGAAAGTTGGGAATTGGGTTATTGTATTTTTCCTGAATATCGAGGGCAAGGATTTTCTGTTGAAGCTGCAAAAATAGCGTTGAAGTATGCTTTTGAAGATTGGAATGCGCATAAAGTCGTTGCCATGTGTAATGAATTCAATACCGCTTCATACAAGGTGTTGGAAAGGTTAGGAATGGTCAGAGAAGGTATATTCAGAGAAGAATTACACTGGCAAGGTAAATGGGTAAATCAATTCTTCTACTGTATACTTGACAGTGATTATCGAAAATGAATATCTGAATTCACTTCACTAATCGACTGCCGGATATTTATAAAAAATAATTGACGTCTTATTATTCATCAAGCGAAGCTCTATATGTTGAAGTGTAGGACTTCAAGTGCATAACTCATGAATGAACATATTCATTACAGAGCGTCATTTGAAAGGGAATCTACTATGGAGCAATATAGTATTCTAATTATTGATGATGAACAGGAAATTGTTGAGTTAATTGAGATTTATCTTGTCAATGAAGGGTATCGGGTATTAACAGCATTTGATGGAACTGAGGGCCTTAACATTCTGAACCATAAGAAGATAGATCTGGTTGTGCTCGATATCATGATGCCAGGAATGGATGGAATGGAGACCTGCAGAAGGATAAGGCAAACCATGAACCTACCTATTATTATGCTGAGTGCCAAATCACAGGATATGGACAAGATCCTTGGGCTTGGACTTGGTGCAGATGATTACTTATCCAAACCTTTTAATCCAATGGAGCTGATTGCACGGATCAAATCACAGTTAAGACGTTATATCATTTTAAATGTACCGAGCCAACACAAGAATGAAGACAGCGTCATTCATATCAAAGGGTTAGTGATCAATAAAAATAATCATTCCGTCTCTACTGACCACGGTGAGATCAATTTAACCCCAACTGAATATGAAATACTGTTATTGCTCGCCAGTAGTCCCGGCACAGTGTTTAGTGCAGAACAAATATTTGAAGCGATATGGAAAGAAAAATATTATGAATCTAATAATACGATCATGGTTCATATTTGGAGACTTAGGGAGAAAGTTGAGAAAACGCCAAAAGCACCTGATATCATTGAAACCGTGTGGGGAGTTGGCTACAAAATTGAAAAATAAACTGGGCACCATACGCTATAAGTTGATACTAGTTTTTTTCACTAGTGCTGCTTTGACCGGTTTATGTATGCTTTTGATATTTGCTGCCTTACTTGAGGCGTCCAAAAACCACCCCTTCGCGGTATTTTTCATGCAGCATTTAATTATATTTTCCCTGCTATTATTTGTCATTCTTATCTTGCTGATGATTGGATTTCTTCTTCTGATGACCAGAGGGAGCATCGCATATCTCGAAGATATAACGAAAACACTGGAAACCATCTCTAAAGGTGATTTAGAAGTCAACATTCCGGTAAAAAGCTCTGACGAGCTCGGAAAATTAGCCACCACCGTCAATAGCATGGTTCATAAACTAAAAAAATTGATGCAAGAAGAAAAAAGCTGGGAAAAAACAAAAAATGATTTGATCACAAATTTATCGCATGACTTAAGAACACCATTGACTTCTATCCTTGGGTATATGGAATTGATTGCGGATGTCAAATACACGGATGAAGAAAGCATAAGGCACTATGCAGGTATAACCTTCCAAAAGTGTAATGAACTCAAGGTCCTGATTGACAATCTTTTTGAATATTCAAAGCTGACGAATTCGGAATTAACCATCAATAAGAGCATGCTAAATCTGGGAGAACTTTTGGAGCAAGTGCTTCTTGGATTTATTCCTGCTCTGACAGAGGCGGAAATGGAGTATAGACTATTTTACAGCAATGAAAAAATCATGATTAATGCAGACCCGATTCTATTGGTACGGGTATTTGATAACCTTATTAGTAATGCTATCAAGTATGGAAGTAAAGGGAAATACCTTGATATTGAGCTAAGTAAAGCTGATCATGAAGCGCTCGTACGTATTATTAACTATGGGGAGCCGATCTCAGATGAGGATTTGCCCTTTGTGTTTGAAAGATTTTATAAAGCTGATAAATCACGCTTTGGACAGACCAATGGATCAGGTCTGGGGCTTGCTATTGTAAAGAGTATTATTGAGCTGCATGACGGTACAGTTACTGTAAGCAGCATAGATCATAGAACCGCCTTTGAGATCAGGTTAAGAATAGAGGCATAATACAAAAAGAGCCTAATCCATGGCCACCAGCGGATTAGGCTCTTTTGTTCTCAGGGATTCTGTATCCTACTGAGTGAGTATATCAGGAGAGTAATGATTCTGCGCCATCAATCACAATCTGTGCTCCCGTGATATGAATCGAGTCATCCGAGGCAAGAAAAGACACCAGATCCGCAACATTTTCCGGTTTACCTGGTCCGTCAGCAAGCGGCTGTGCACCTTCCGGGAACTCAATCGGGATCACAATGGCCTCTACTTCTTCATTAAATTCCGTGCTTTCATCAATATTGGTCGAGATGGCTCCCGGACAGATGACGTTGACACGGATTTTGAACTTCGCCAGTTCCAGGGCAGCCATCTTGGCAAAAGCAACCTGCCCCGCTTTGGTGGTACTATAGGGTGACCAGCCAAAGCTGGCAAACCGGCTGTTGCCGTTGATGGAACTCGTAATGATGATGCTGCCTTTTCCCTTTTCCTTCAGATGAGGAATGCTGTATTTCAGCGTAAGGAAGGTTCCTGTCAGATTCACGGATATCGTACGCTCCCAATCATCCAGGCTCAGCTCTTCGATAGGACCTACCGCTCCATTGATTCCGGCATTGGCAAAAACAATATCCAGTCCGCCAAAATGCTCCACCGTCTTGCGTACTGCCTCTTCCATGCGCCCGGCATCCGAAGTATCGACATCAATAGCCAGTGCACAGTCCTTGCGTTGTTTGTTGAGCTTCTGCTCCAGGACGGAGGTACGTTCATTCACCAGGTCAAACAAGGCTACATTTGCACCTTCACGGGCCATCTGAATCGCTGTCGCTCTGCCGATCCCAGAGCCCGCGCCTGTAATTATGGCTGTTTTACCGAGGAAACGCTGCTTTTTTGCTATATTCGGGCTCATATGTACACTCCCTTTCCAATTCGTCCAACTTAGTGGCTCTGTTTCAAGATTACCCAAATGAGCCTTGATTATAATCATTTTATGCAAAATTTGCACAAACTTGATGCAGCATGCACACTGCAACTACAAACAACCACCTATTCATTACCTGCTAGACACATCCCAAAAGGGCAAAGCGAATGGGTAAATTGCCTACGGTGCAATCGAAAAAAGCCCCGCTGCCGCAGGGCTCTCCTCACTCCTTCAATTCTCCAGCTTGCGCACATCCACCTTGACCGTCAACGTACCGGATACACCGCGGTATACTCCTTTTACCGGAACGATATCTTTATAATCCCTGCCATGTCCAAGCTTGATATACCGCCAGTTCACTTCCACATTATTCGTCGGATCAAAGCCAAGCCATCCAGTGCCAGGGATATGCGTCTCTACCCAGGCATGCGAAGCTTGCTCGAAATTGGCATTACCGCCTTGAAGGTCACCGACAAAATGGTAGCCGCTGACGTACCTGGAAGGCAGTCCGACGCTGCGGCATACTGCGATCATTAGATGGGCGTAATCCTGGCATACGCCGCGTTTGAGCTTTAATGCTTTTTTAACAGTAGTGTTCACACTTGTCGCTTCAGGATCATAGGTAAACTGTTCGTAGATTGTCGATGACAGTTTTTTGATCCATTCGTACATATCCTCTGCTTCATCAAAGGGATGTTGTGACGCAAACTCGACAAGCTCTGGTGTTACTTCGGTATATCGGGTAGGTAAAATGAACTCCACGTACCGGTTCTGGAACTTATCATCGTTCAGCAGCTTCACCTGATCCTCCAACGGAATATGCGGAAGATCGGCGCCCTGCGCCTTATCCAGTGTAACCACGGTGGCCTTGGTATGAATCACCATCTCCGTATGAGGTTTATTCACAGAATAGGCATGCACACGGTTGCCGAAAAAATCCTCATAGGTAAGCAGGTTCGCTGGAGGAAACACTTCTACCTCATGATGATAGCAGGACTGACGGTAATTCGTCCTCGGTGTCAGCCGGATCTCATTGACACTGTCTGTAACTGGCTCCGGGTAGCTGTATGTGGTCGTATGATGGATCTGAATTTTCATGCGGAGACTCCTTCACGGCGAAAAAAGGCGCCTTCCATCGTTTTACCAAGCTTCTGGCAGGAGATCATCAGTGATTGCAATACATCCTCTACGAGATCGCCGGACATCTCTTCCTTTTCCATATAGTCAAGCTCTGCCTTGATCTTGCCGGCCTGCCGGATCACCCGCTCGTGACCGGAGCCCTTCTCAGAAGTATCCAGCTCCAGTTTGGCCAAATGCTCCTCCAGCTTGTGGAACGAGAAGCGGATCGAACGGGGGAAATACGCATTTACAATCAAAAACTCCAATATGCTCTCCGGGGACATCGCATCGGCGTAATAGCGTCGGAAGGCTTGATACCCGCTCACTGATTTGAGGACCGCCTGCAGCTGTGTATAAATAGCATTGATATCTTTGGACTTACAGGACACCGTAACAGCCTGCAGAATCCGGGTCGTATTCTCTGCCCGCTCCAGGAAGCGTCCGCTCTCAATGAAGCGCCACTCATTGGCTCTCAGCATAACGGATTGCTCAGCACCGAGGAACATGGCAGCACGCTCTTTGACATGCTGATAGAACTGATGAGGTCCGACCATAATATCTGCAAGGGATTGTTCCCCGAGCCACAAGTTGAAGCTGTTGACAATATCCCACAACTCACTGGGAAGATGCTGTCTCAGCGTCCGCAGATTATTTCTCGCCTGGTGGACGCAAGAGAATATTGAATTGGAATTGCCAAGGTCCAGGGTAATGAAGGACAAGACATCCTGCTCGCAAAAGCTGTCAAATTGCTGCTGATATTCATTTCTGACACCCAGCGCATCGATCAGCCGTGACCATTTATGTCCTTCAGCCTGGAAGTCCTCTTCCTGTTGTATATGATAATGCACATCGATCAGCCTGGCATGATTCTCCGCCCGCTCCATATACCGGCCAATCCAAAACAAAGCCTCCGCATTGCGATTCAGCATCGTAGCCACTCCTTCATATAACGAATTGATGCCGCACTTTGTTAATTCTGAAGCGTTATGCTGTATACACTAAACCATTACCCAAGTATCCTTCACGCCGCCACCTTGTGACGAATTCACCACCAGCGAGCCTTCCTTCATGGCTACCCGTGTCAGACCACCCGGAATAACATGCGGTTTGCGGTCGGAACCCATGAGCACAAAAGCCCTCAAATCAATATGCCGAGGCGTCATACTGCCACCCGAAAGCACTGGAGCTCTAGACAGTGACATAATCGGCTGGGCGATATACCGGGCCGGATCGGCAAGAATCTTGAGACGGAAATCGGCAAGCTCATCCTTGGTCGCTTCACTGCCAATCAGCATCCCGTATCCTCCGGACAAGGAGGTTTCCTTTACAACCATCTCATGCAGATTATCCAGCACATACTGGCGTTCCTGTGCACGGGACAGCAGATAAGTAGGCACATTTCCCAGGATCGGTTCTTCGTTCAGATAATACCGGATCATATCCGGTACGTATACATACATCGCTTTGTCATCAGCTACTCCGGTTCCCGGAGCATTGGCTATGGCAATATTCCCTGCCCGGTAGGCGTTCATCAGCCCGGCAACACCCAGGAGTGAATTCGGCTGAAACGCCAGCGGATCTATGAAATCATCGTCCAATCTGCGGTACAGTACATCCACACGTCTGAGACCGTTCATTTCCTTCAAATACACCTTATGGTCCTGGGCAACCAAATCCCTGCCTTCCACCAGGTATATTCCCATTTGCTGGGCTAGAAAAGCATGCTCGTAGTAAGCTGAATTGTATTCGCCCGGAGTTAGCAGAGCAATGACCGGGTCCTTCGTCCGTGACGGTGAAAGACTGCGCAGCACGGATAGAAACCGGTTCAAACTGTGGTCGACATCGCGGATGGAGCTGGCAAATGACAATTCGGGAAACAGCTGATTCATCAGGGATCTGCCTTTAAATAGGTAAGAAAATCCTGAGGGCGTCCGCAAATTGTCTTCAAGCACGTAATATTCACCATCATGATGGCGGATCAGATCGATTCCCGAAGTAGTAACGTAAGCTCCGCCGGGTACCCTCATGCCGGACATCTCCGGCCGGAAATAACAGTTCGAAATGATCATACGTCTCGGTACGATTCCGTCTTTGACAATGTACTGCTCATGATAGATGTCATGAATGAACAGATTCAACGCCGTAATACGTTGAATAATACCGGCTTCCAGCCTTTCCCACTCCAGTTTGGGGATAATCCGCGGAATCATATCAAAGGGAATCGTACGCTCCATGGGGTGATCCTGTGCAGGATTGTACAGCGTAAAGGTAATTCCCTCTTCCATCATCCGACGCTGCATGAGATTCTGTTTGCCCTGCAGCTCTTCGGGGCTCATCCCGGAAAACATGCGGTTCACATGTTTGTAATGCGGCCGGACGCTCCGTTCATCGGCATACATTTCGTCGTAAAAATGTTGCAATGGATATGGAGACAGCCCGGGCAGAGGATCAAGTTTGGACATGAGCCCGACTCCTTTCGGATCAATATGATGTGTTATGTTTGTTAACAAACCGTCCTTATTTTTGAAATAAAGAGATGAAAATATTGAAATATACCTTAATAATACGTAAACGCTAATGTTCATGTCAATATATATAACAGCAGAATGGAGTTTATAACCCACCCTGGCAATTGTGGAATCGCTTCCTTTCTCAAGGGAGTGCTAATCAGGGGTATGCGTATTAGGAATACATAGAATTGTATGCGGGAGAGTTGACAAGCAGTACTATTATGAATTTTTCATATATTGAATTTTTACAATTAGAACCACAAAAAAGAGCAGCTGTTGCTTCTATAAAAAGCACAGCCGCTCATGGCACCAATTCTCGTACTATTCTATAGGGTACTGGTTTAGTCCTGCTCTTCGTCCAATTCCTCTTCGGCAATCATTCCGGCAAAGAGGGCGTGTACGAATTGGGTAGAATCAAATGGCTGCAAGTCCTCCATCTTCTCTCCCAGACCCACAAGCTTAACAGGCAAGTTCATTTCTTGGCGGATAGCGACAACAATCCCGCCTTTGGCTGTTCCGTCCAGCTTGGTAAGAACAAGGCCGGTTACACCGCTCTTTTCTCCAAAAAGCTTGGCCTGAGTTAATGCATTCTGCCCGGTAGTAGCGTCCAGCACCATCAGCACCTCATGTGGGGCGCTCGGAATCTCCCGCTGGATGACACGGAAGATTTTATTGAGTTCTTCCATGAGATTGCTTTTGTTCTGCAGTCTGCCTGCCGTGTCGCAGATCAATATATCCACGTTCCGCTGCTTGGCAGCTTGAACGGCATCAAACATGACCGCAGCCGGGTCTGAGCCCGCCTGCTGCTTAATAACATCCACACCGGCGCGCTGTCCCCAAACTTCAAGCTGTTCTATAGCACCCGCACGGAAGGTATCGCCAGCCGCAAGCAGAACCTTTTTACCTTCCTGCTTATAACGGTGTGCCAGCTTTCCAATAGTGGTCGTCTTGCCTACCCCGTTTACGCCGACGAACAGAATGACAGTGATCCCGTCAGGGTTCTCCTTCAGACTATTGTCATCATCACCGCGCAGCAGTTCCATCAGCTTCCGGGACAAAATCGGCTGCAGCTCGGAAGCATCCTCAATGCGCTTCTGCTTCACTTCCGCTCTTAACTCCTCAACCAGCGTCATCACCGTGTTGACTCCAACATCGGCACCGATCAGAATTTCTTCCAATTCCTCATAGAACTCTTCATCTATCTTTTTACGGCGGATGATCAGGTCAGATACCTTCTCTACGAACCCTTTACGGGTTTTCTCAAGACCGTCGCGGAACTGTTTCGTTACACTCTCCGTTTTACCAGAGATGCTTTCTTTTAATTTTCGAAAAAAACTCATATGGTTCCTCCTAAAAGTTTGTATAGCCTTACTTCCTGCATTTACTTCGTACAAACTCACATCGGAAGCATCTGCCTAGTTTTGTGAGCAGTTGCTTCCTTGCTTAGGCTTCGTACAAAACTAGCTTCGTAAGCATACGCTTAGTTTGTATAGCCTTACTTCCTGCATTTACTTCGTACAAACTCACTTTATAAGCATCTGCCTGCCTATGCGATCTCCGCTTCTTCATCCTCCAGCTTAACCGAAACCAGTTTGGATACGCCGCCCTCTTCCATCGTAACCCCATAGAGTACATCCGCTTCTTCCATGGTTCCTTTACGGTGGGTGACAACAATAAACTGCGTCTGCTCCGAGAATTCGCGCAGATACTGGGCAAAGCGTACCACATTGGCTTCATCCAGTGCAGCTTCGACCTCATCCAGTACGCAGAACGGAACCGGCTTGACTTGAAGGATGGCGAACAGTAGTGCCATCGCGGTCAGAGCACGTTCTCCTCCGGATAACAGCTGCAGATTTTGCAGTTTTTTACCTGGAGGCTGGGCCACAATGTCAATGCCTGTATCGAGCATATGTTCAGGGTCCAGCAGCATAAGGTCTGCTCTGCCTCCGCCGAACAGCTTCGAGAAGACGGTACCGAATTCACGGCGGATGGCGTCAAAGGTCTGCTTGAAACGTTTGGACATCTCTTCTTCCATCTCATGAATAACGTGGTACAGCGTAGTCTTGGCTTCTACCAGATCATCCTTTTGACCGCTGAGGAAGGTATAACGCTCATGTACACGCTGATATTCCTCAATCGCTCCCAGATTGACCTCTCCCAGCGCAGAAATGCTGCGTTTGAGTCGCTGAACCTCCAGTTGGGCAGCAGGCACATCCTCTGGTACTGGATAACGCTGCTTGGCCAGTTCATAGCTCAGCTCGTAATCATCACTCAGCTTGCGCAGGATATTATCCAGTTCAACATCTAAACGCCCTACTGCAACCTCAGTTGACCTCAGCTTATCATCGACTGCCTTCAGGGCCTGACGCTGATCCTTGGTTTCGCCTTCTGCAAGCTCCAGCTTGCGTGTCAAGGCGGCACGGTCAGCCCGGGCCAGATCCAGCTTGCCTGCAGTCTCTTCTTTTTTCAGGCGGAAGTTGTTCAGGTCTTCCTTCTGTTTCACGGCTTCTCTTGCGTTTTCTTCCAGATCCTGCTCAATCGTGATCAGCAGGCTGCGGCTGTGGCGCAGTTCTTTGTCCTGCGATCCCGCATCCTGTCTCATGCGCCGCAACTGCTCTTCCAGAGAGAAAATCTCCTGGTCCAGCTTGCCCTCCGTTACCTTCATCCCGGTCAGCTTGCTTTGCAGCTCTTCTTTTGCCGATTCATTTGCCTTGCGTGCCGATTCCGCATTACGGATCGCCTCATGGGCCTCTTTCTCTTCCTTCTCCAGCCGTTCAAGCTCGGAAACCGCATGCTTGCGGCTTTCATCCAGTGCCCTCACTTCGCTCTCAAAGCCGCTGCGTTCGGCACCGGCTCCATCGACCTGCTCCTGCACATGGCGCAGCTCCTGCTCAAGCTGCTTCAAATCACCGGAGACACGCTGCTCCTCCAGCCGTTTCTCATCCCCGCCATGTCGAAGCTCTTCCAGCTTAAGTGAAGCCGTTTCCTGCTCCTGCCGCAACCGGCTGATGCCCTGCTTCAACTTTGCAATTTGCCGCTCACTCTCTTCAATCTCGCTGAAGAGCTGGTCAAGCTGGCGTTTGCGGCTTAACAGACTGTTGTTCTTCTTATGCTGACTGCCCCCGGTCATGGAACCTCCCGCATTGACAACATCGCCTTCCAAGGTCACCACCCGGTAACGGTATTGACACTTGGCTGCGATACGGTTGGCCTGCTCCAGACTCTCGGCGATAACCACATTACCCAGCAAGCTTCCGACTATACTCGCGTATTTATCCTCGTATCCCACCAGCTCAGAGCCGATTCCGACAAAACCTTCTGCCCCTTCAACCATTGCGCGGTCGCTTCCGCCAATCTGCCGTGGACGGATAACGTCCAGCGGCAGAAAAGTCGCACGTCCCAACTGACGCTGCTTCAAAAAGGAAATCGCTTGCCGGGATACGGCTTCGTTATCCATAACCACATGCTGGAGTGAAGCACCCAGCGCGGTTTCTACAGCCATTTCCAGCTTCTCGGGAACGGATATCAGCTCCGCTACAGCACCGTGTACACCACTAAGCTGCCCTTTGCGCGCACCCTTGAGCACCTCTTTTACCCCAAGCATGAATCCGTCAAAATCATCCTGCATTTCCTTCATGGTCTCATGCCGGGACACCTGGGCTTCGCGTTTCTGCTCCCATTTGCGCAGTCCACCCTGCGTCTCCTCCAGCAGCTTCTGGCGTTTGCTGGTCTGTTCGCTTTCGGTGATATAAGCATTACGGAGCGCGCCAATTTCATTGCCCAAGCCGGAGATTCTATCCTTCAGCCCACTCTGTGCAGTAATTAATTCCTCCAGCTTTGCTGTCCATTTACCGCTCTCTTCCTGGCTGCGGCTCATTCTGCGCTCCAGGCTTTCTTTTTGCTGATCCGCATAGCGGATTTCATTCCGGGCCTGGGCCATCAGATTCATCAATTCCAGCAGAGCACTCTTAAGCTTCTCTTCTTTGCTCTGGCTAATACCACCGGCAACGCCCTCCAGCCTGGACTCCTCGTCTGCCAGCTGCTTACGCAGCTCCTCGAGTGATAACCGGGATTGCTGAAGCTTATGCTCCAGCTCCGCAAGCTCGCGCTGACGGTCAGCAGAACGTTCGCCAACAGAACCCAGCGTAGTCATCAGCTGTTCCCGGTTGCTCTCCAAATTGCGTCTGCGCTCTTTTAGCAGTTCACCGTAGCCTTCGCTTTTCTCATTGGATTCGCTATATCGCAGCAGCTGTTCCTGCAGCTTCTCTACTTCATTTTCCAATGTCCGCAGCTCGGCACGTCCACTTTCAAGCTTCGCGTCATGGGCAGATACAACAGTAGACAGCTGGAGCTGTTCGTTACGAAGCACTTCCAGCCGGTCATTACCTTCCTTCCACGCCGTATGTATCCCTTCAATTTGGTGAACATACACAGCAATCTCCAATTGTTTGAGCTGCTCTCGCAGTTCCTTGTAACGGATCGCCTTTTCGGACTGGTCCTTCAGCGGTCCCACCTGATCTTCCAGCTCACTGATCAGATCATGAATGCGCAGCAGATTCTGCTCCGTTTCATCGAGCTTGCGCCCGGCATCTTTTTTGCGTGATTTATATTTAACTATTCCAGAGGCTTCTTCAAATATACCCCGGCGATCCTCGGAACGGGTACTGAGTATCTCTTCAATCCGGCCTTGTCCAATAATGGAGTATGCCTCGCGCCCGATACCGGTATCCATGAAAAGTTCTGTAATATCCTTCAGCCGGCAAGCTTGCTTATTGATTAAGTATTCGCTATCCCCGCTGCGGTGCACACGACGTGTTACGGTCACCTCACTGAAATCCAGGGGCAGTGCATGATCCTCATTATCCAGTGTCAGCGAGACTTCCCCGTAATTCACGGCTTTACGCGCATCACTTCCGGCAAAAATGATATCCTCCATCTTGCCGCCGCGCAGTGATTTGGCGCTTTGTTCACCCAACACCCAGCGGATGCCGTCGGAAATATTACTTTTGCCGCTGCCGTTCGGGCCGACTACAGCAGTAATTCCGCGTACAAATTCCATTTCCGTTTTGTCGGCAAAAGATTTAAAGCCAGCTAATTCAATCCGTTTCAAAAACATACCCTGTTATTCACCTCTGCCCCATTATACCATAGCGTTTCACCGCCTAAAATAGCTCATAATTATGAGCTTGCATTCTCAAGTTCACGTTCTAAAATACTTGTAATTTCCTCGAAAAAGAGCAGCAAAAGTCTGACCTCCGCCTGTACGCCGGCATTCAGACCATTGCTGCTCTCCTCCGCTGGACTCCCCCACGATGTGGAGCAATCCTGAAGTCAATTAATAAGTTCAAGGAATTCAAAAAAAAGCAAACCCTTACTATTCAGACAGGAACTAAGCGCCATCTTCCTTCAACTGTAATAGTGCCGCTGCTGCTGCCTGCTGCTCCGCTTCTTTCTTGGAGCGTCCACTGCCTCTGCCAAGGGACCGGCCCGCCATATAGACCTCAGAGACGAATTCCCTTTCATGTGCCGGTCCGCGTTCTTCAATAATCCGATATTCCAGCGTGCCCATTCCGTGATGCTGAATCAGCTCCTGAAGCTCCGTCTTGAAATCGCTCATCTGCATTTGCAGCTTGCCATCCGTCTCCACCAGCGGGAATACGTGATTATCCAGAAACCGCCGTGCTGTTTCCAGCCCTTGGTCCAGATAAAGCGCTCCCACGAAGGATTCGAACACATCGGCCAGCAAGGCCGGGCGGGTTCTGCCGCCCGTAAGTTCTTCCCCTTTACCCAGCAATACAAAGCGTCCAAAGCCCAGACTCTCTGCGAATCTGACCAAGGAGGGCTCACATACAATTGCAGCCCGCAGCTTGGTTAATTCACCTTCAGGTCTGTCCGGAAGCAGATTGTACAAATATTCAGAAACCGTAAGCTCCAGAACAGCATCGCCAAGAAACTCTAGACGCTCGTTGTCCTGATGCTGGTTGAAACGGTGTTCATTCACATAGGATGCATGGGTAAAGGCCTGCTTCAGAAGTGCAGCATCGTGAAATTGGATTTGAAGTTGGCTCTGTAACTGCTTCAGGTCTCCTTTCACTGCACTGTCTCCCTTACTGATTATATTTTTTGAGAATAATCGTCGCGTTATGTCCACCGAAACCGAATGAATTCGACATAACGATGTTCAGATCCGCTTTGCGCGGAACATTCGGAACATAATCCAAATCGCATTCCGGGTCGGGGTTGTCCAAATTAATAGTAGGTGCAATCAAGCCTTTTTGCAGAGACAATCCGCAAATTATGGCTTCCACACCTCCGGCAGCACCAAGCAAGTGGCCTGTCATGGATTTGGTGGAGCTGATCGCAACCTTATATGCGTGCTCTCCTAAAGCCATTTTCACCGCAGATGTTTCTGACTTATCACCTACAGGTGTCGAGGTTCCATGAGCATTGATGTAATCAATCTCTTCAGGAGCAATTCCGGCATCGCGGATCGCCATCTTGATGCAACGTGCAGCACCATCCGGATCAGGCTCTGTCATATGGTGGGCATCCGCACTGAGACCATAGCCAATAATCTCGGCATAAATCTTGGCTCCGCGTTTCTCGGCATGCTCGAGTGATTCGAGAATCAAAATCCCGGCTCCCTCACCCATAACAAACCCGTCGCGGTCGATATCGAACGGTCGGCTGGCTTTCTCAGGCTCGTCGTTGCGTGTCGACATCGCTCTCATTGCACAAAAGCCTGCCATGCCCGTTGGACGAATCGTGGCTTCCGAA
The DNA here is from genome assembly GCF_052044425.1 of Paenibacillus sp. 22594. NCBI lineage: Bacteria > Bacillati > Bacillota > Bacilli > Caryophanales > Paenibacillaceae > Paenibacillus > Paenibacillus sp. 22594. Next base: position 297,784 of record NZ_JBQENA010000006.1, on the reverse strand, counting down.
CCGCCACAGATCATCGCATCCGCATCTCCGCGCTGAATCAAGCGGAAAGATTCCCCAATGGAATGGCTTCCTGTTGCACAGGCTGTAACTGTTGTAGTATTCGGGCCCTTGGCACCTAAACTAATCGACAGTTGACCGGATCCCATGTTGGCAATCATCATCGGAATAAAGAACGGGCTAACCCGTTTGGGACCTTTTTCCAAGAGAAGATTATGATTGTCTTCCCAAGTGCCGAGTCCGCCAATACCGGAACCCACGGATACTCCGATCCGCTCCGCATCGATATCCTCACCGATCACAAGTCCGCTGTCCTTCAGCGCATCTTCACCTGCTGCGACTGCAAACTGGACAAAACGGTCCATCTTGCGTGCTTCCTTACGGCCAAACCGCGCCTCCGGATCAAAGTCTTTAATTGATGCCGCTATTTTGGTCGTATACTCGCTGACATCAAAAGCGTCCACCGTCGAAACTCCGGATTTGCCGCTCATCAAATGATCCCAGAACGTGTCCAAATCCGTGCCCAGCGACGTTATTACGCCCATTCCTGTAACAACCACTCTATGACTCAAACGCAATCACCCCATCTGTAGGCTGTATCTTCTTGTTATAAAAACTATATAAACTTCAATCGCCGCAAGGTCATTCCATGCGCGGTCCAGTTATTTTCCCCGTAAAGGTGCATATGGCATCCTTTGGTATCGCATAAATGCTGTAAAATGAGGAGAAGTCCCGCCCTCTGTAGGAACGGGACTCTCAATCATATGACTCTAGGTATGAGATTGTATGTACTTCACAACTTCACCCACGGTCGTAATCTTCTCTGCATCTTCATCAGAGATTTCCATGTCGAATTCATCTTCCAATTCCATAACCAATTCTACTACATCAAGAGAATCAGCACCTAAATCATCTTTGAAAGACGCTTCTAATGTTACCTCAGCTTCATCGGCACCTAAGCGGTCGATGACAATGCGTTTTACACGCTCCAATACATCGGACATCCGGTTCACCTCCTCTTTTGGTATTATACGAGATATGAAGTCAAAATACCATAGAGCTCAAAAAACGCTTTCCGGCCGCCCCAATTCTCATCCACTGTAGACTTTACAGCTTAGTTGGCCTTACATGTACATTCCGCCATCCACGTGAAGTGTCTGACCTGTCATGTAGGCTGCCCCTTCCGAGGCTAGAAATACAACCGTCATGGCAATGTCCTCCGGCCGCCCAAGACGTGCAAGGGGAATCCCCTTCTCGTACTCACTGCGGACTTCATCGGACAACTGGTGTGTCATTTCGGTATCAATAAAACCCGGGGCAATACAGTTCACTGTGATACCCCGTGAGGATAACTCGCGTGCCGCTGACTTGGTCATTCCAATAATACCTGCTTTGGCTGCTGAGTAGTTCAACTGCCCAGCGTTCCCAATCACACCGATAACCGAAGAAATATTGATAATTCGGCCATAACGCTGTTTCATCATCGGGCGGGTGGCTGATTTCAGACAGTTGAACACGCCTTTGAGATTCGTCTCAATCACCTGGTCAAATTCTTCTTCCTTCATACGCATGATCAGATTATCCCGGGTAATACCGGCATTATTGACCAGAATATCAATCTTACCCCAGGTGTTAATAACCTCTTTCACCAGGTTATCCGCTTGCTGGCTGTTGCCGACATCGCCCTTCAGGGCAATCCCTTCTGAGCCAAGTTCGACGATACGAGCGACGGTCTCTTGAGCAGCCGCTTCATTGCCGGAATAATTCACGGCTACTTTCACACCATACTCCGCAAGCGCAAGCGCAATACTCCGGCCAATGCCGCGCGATCCGCCTGTGACGAGAGCTGTCTGGCCTTTTAATGCTGAGAACATGCCATATTCCCCTTTCATCCATTCCACATCGTTTGCCTATGCCGAAATTTACCAGCCTGTCTGCGCGCTTTCCAGACTATTAATATTGACAACTTTAACGGTTTTGTCAATCTTGCGGATTAATCCTGCTAGCACATTTCCTGAACCAATCTCCACAAAGGTATCCACTCCAGCTGCAATCAGCCATTCTACACTATCCTGCCACAGCACAGGGGAAAACACCTGCCGAACCAGAAGTTCACGGATCTCATCCGGTTCTGTGACCGCTGTCGCGTTCACATTGACAATCACCGGCACAGAAGGCGTGTTAAAGTTCACTTTTCCAAGTTCAACAGCCAGGCGTTCAGCAGCTTCCTTCATCAGGGAAGAATGAAACGGTCCGCTTACTTCAAGAGGAATGGCCCGTTTACCGCCAATCTCCTTGACTCGCTGCACCACTTCTTCAACACCCTGCTTGGAACCGGAAACAACGATTTGACCCGGGCAGTTCACGTTGGCCAGCTCCACGACATGACCTGTATCCGATATCTGGCCGCAGAGCCCAGTTAAGGCTTCACGTTCCGCACCAAGCACAGCTGCCATTGCCCCTTGTCCGCCGGGAACTGCTTCTTCCATGTAGCGTCCACGCAGACGTACCAGACTCACCGCATCCTCATAAGACAATACACCGGCAGCTACAAGGGCACTATACTCCCCAAGGCTGTGTCCTGCAACATAGTCAGGATTCACCCCGTGTTCCCGCAGCGCTTCCAGGTAAGCCACACTAGTTGTAACAAGTGCGGGCTGTGTATTAACAGTCTGCTTTAGATCACTATCCGGCCCCTCAAAAACAAGGCGGCTGAGCGGAAATCCAAGCACTTCATCGCCCTTTTCGAACACCGCACGGCTATGCGGAAGAGCATCATATACATCCTTACCCATCCCTACAGCCTGTGCACCCTGGCCAGGAAAAACAAACGCAATTTTACCCATCAGTCTGAACTCCTTCTCGTTGAACAGTGAGGCATTCAGCCTGCTCCGGCCGTTCTGCCGCCACTTCCTTCTATATTATAGGCCCTGTGGCTTCACCAGATCAGGACTGAAGCACCCCATGTAAGACCTCCACCGAAACCTACCATCAGAACGGTGTCGCCTTCCTTCATCCGGCCTTCTTCCGCTGCCTCAACCAGTGCAAGCGGGATAGATGCTGCAGAAGTGTTTGCGTATTTATCGACATTGATTACGCATTTCTCCGGCGGCAGATCCAAACGCTGCATCGCAGATTGAATGATGCGGATATTCGCTTGATGCGGTACAAACAGATCAATATCTTCTTTGGAGATTCCCGCTTTGGTGAGCACGCGCTCCGTAGCAGAACCCATAATCCGTACTGCGAATTTGAAAACCTCACGGCCGTTCATGTAAATGAAATGTTTTTTATCTTCTACGGTTTGCTGCGAAGCCGGGAGACGCGAACCGCCTGCTTCCATCTTCAGCAAACTTCCGCCGGAACCTTCTGCGCCGAGATCAAAAGACTGGAATCCTCTTCCTTCCGGCACTTCCCCAAGAATAACGGCTCCGGCACCGTCACCGAAGAGAACACAGGTATTACGGTCTGTGTAATCGGTAATCCGTGACAAGGTATCAGCACCGATAATAAGAGCATTGTTGTACATTCCGTTCTGGATAAATCCGGTTGCCGTAGCCAAGCTGTATACGAAGCCTGAACAAGCCGCCGACAAATCAAATGCCGCCGCGCCTTTTGCACCCAGTTTGTCCTGAAGGATGCAGGCTGTGGACGGAAATGCACTGTCCGGCGTTACAGTAGCGATAATAATCAGATCGAGATCTTCTGCTTTCATTCCCGCTGAATCCAGCGCTCTGAGCGCTGCTTCGTATGCAAGGTCCGAGGTCGCTTCATGCGGAGCGGCAATATGCCGTTCCCGGATCCCTGTACGGCTGACAATCCATTCATCGTTAGTTTCGACGATCTTTTCCAGATCACTGTTGGTTAATATTTTCTCAGGCACATATTTCCCTGTCCCAATTATTCCTACCGGACGCAATTGTTTCATGTCCTCACTCACTTCCCGCTGATTTCCTTGGATATACTGGATACCAAATCCGCTTGCAACGCAATTCTTGCTTGTCTGACTGCATTCTTGACAGCATTCCCGTCAGATGAGCCATGTCCTTTCACTACCAACCCGCTGAGACCGAGCAACGGTGCCCCGCCATGCTCCTTATAATCCATTTTACCCTTGAGGCTTCTGAGCTCAGGCATCAGGATGGCCGCCCCCAGCTTCGTCTTCAGAGACTTACTGAACTGTTCCTTCAGCAGAGAGAACATCGCACCCGCTGTACCTTCCAGTGTCTTCAATAGTATATTCCCTGCAAATCCGTCACATACGAGTACATCGCAGTTGCCGGAGAGCACATCCCGTGCTTCCACATTGCCGACAAAATGAATCCCCTCCAGCGCTTCAAGCAGCGGGTAAGCTTCCTTCGTCAGTTCATTGCCTTTCCCAGGCTCAGTGCCTACATTCAGTAGACCCACGCGCGGTTTAGCAATGCCATGCACTTTGTTGCGGTAAATACTGCCCATAAGGGCATATTGCACCAGATGCTGAGGCTTGGCATCCATATTGGCACCCAGATCAAGTGCCAGCACACCGACATCATCCAGGGTCGGAATCATTGGCGCCAGTGCAGGGCGTTCAATCCCCTGCATTCTCCCCACAACCAGCAGCCCCGTAGTCATTAAGGCTCCTGTATTCCCGGATGAGATCATGGCATCGGCTTCACCTTCGCGAACCATACGGCCTGCAACTACCATGGACGAATCTTTTTTACGGCGGACCGCCTTTACCGGCTCTTCATCAGAACCAATGACGTCCCCCGCATGACGCACAGTCACATTGGACGGCTTATTCTTCAGCAGCGGCTCAAGTCTGGCTTCATCGCCGACGAGCACAATCTGCGTGTCACTCCACTCTGCAGCTGCGGATAACGCACCTTCGACATTACATTCAGGAGCATTGTCCCCACCCATCGCATCAATGGCGATCAGCACTGCGGTTTCCCCCTTCGCTGTATTCTTCAATTGCGGACCGGTACACTATGAAATGGCCCTGAAAAACCAATTCTTCACCGACATAGGTAAATACATCCACTTCCGCTTTGCCGTTTCGGCCCGCGAGTGAACGCACCTGCGCTTTGGCAATACATTTCTCATGAAGCCGCACCATTCGGACAAAACGAATATCGGCGGAAGCCGTCAGGGCAATCTCGTCATTGATAATGGCTACCGCCAGTGAGTTGGCTTGGGCAAACACATAGTGTCCACGTGCAATCCCGTTTCTGGAGAATACATGTTCCTCACGGATTTCAAAGATGGAAATCCCGCTCCGGTCCAGCTGCAGGTCTACAATATCACCGACCACTTCATCTGCTGGCAAGGATCGCACCTGATCATAAGAGTGCTCTGCCATCTGCTTCATCCGCTCACGCAACTCGGGAATCCCTAACTCCATCCGGTCCAGCCGGATCGTCTGTATGCTCACCTTGAGCTGCCGGGTCAGTTCCCGGTCAGTCACAAAAGGGTTGCCGTCTATGATCTGCAGCAGCTTCTGCTGACGCTCTTTCTTGGACATCCGCTCTATGGCGGCTCACCTCCTGGCACATGCCAAGCGGAAACGGCTTCAGCGCCCATGAAATGGACAGGTTCCGTTTCAGCAGGAAATATAAGGGTAATGGGTGGATAACATACAATCCTTATATTTTGAAAATAGCATCCGGCCTTGAGATGGCCGCTATCATCATTGCTATAACTCTTAAGAATATATTTAGAACCAGGTACTAATATGTAGTATAAAGCATGCAGAAGCAAAAATAAAGCGTTGACTTCCAGAGTTGCTTACGCAGGCATCCGTCCCGCCTAATAAGCCACACCTGTAAAACTTGGCACATAAGCTTTTTAACGGAAGGCGCAGCAGATTTCTTTATGTAGAACGGGCCTGCACAGCCAATACAATCGTATATTCCCAAAAAAAATAGCACCTCACCAGCAGATGAAGTGCTACCTTTCGTTGGAAACTATTGTTTGATGATCTCTCTAGCTTTGTAAGTTCCGCAAACTTTGCATACGTGGTGAGCCAGTTTCAGCTCTCCGCATTGTTCACATTTCACCATGCCCGGCACAACCAGTTTGAAGTGGGTGCGGCGTTTGTCACGGCGTGTTTTGGACGTTCTCCGTTGAGGTACTGCCATTGTGTTACACCTCCTAATTCTGTTTTAACCCGTTATCACCCGGGATTTGTTCTTAGTCATCTTGCTTGGTAAAGAATCCTTTCAACGCAGCGAGTCTAGGATCGATCACTGTGTTGTCGCAACTGCAGGTGCCTTCGTTCAAATTTTGTCCGCATTTCTGACAAAGACCAAGACAGTCTGCCTTGCACAATACCGAATCCGGTAAGTGCAGTACGAAATTTTCCTCCACAAACGGGACAAGATCCACAATCTCATCCTCGATGTAAATGAGTTCCTCATCTTCATCTTGGGGAAGAAGCGGCTGCTTAAGCCATTTGAAAGTCTCAGCAAAAGGAATGTTCAATTCACTGTTAACCTCTGTAAGGCAACGCGCACATAACATGTCCACATTCCCATTCAATTTCCCCACCACATTCACACAATCGGTGTCCGCGGGCAGCGCTTTAAGGTCCACTGAAAGTGGTGCAACAGCAAGTATATCCTTTCGCCCTTTGACAAGCTCGGTTACATCCAGCGTTTCCTGAATGTGCAGAGGCTCGTCGGCATTAGCCAATTTGCGAAAGTGAATCTTCATATTCATCACTCCAAACAAACAAAATTTATTATACCTAGTATTACCTAACTTTGTCAACCATTTTCCCTTTATATTGTTTCAGCGGTCAGATCAAATTATGATATAACTAATCTGGAATCCTAATGATCAAGAATATGAGGTGAAATTATAGTGACTACGGTCGGCATTATTGCAGAGTACAACCCTTTACATAACGGACATGTCCACCACTTCGAAGAGGCCAAGCGGCTGTCCGGGGCAGATCACTCTATTGTGATCATGAGCGGGCCGTTCACCCAGCGCGGCGAACCGGCGGCGGTAAGCAAGCAGGCACGCACGGAGATGGCGCTTCATATGGGCGCCGACGTCGTCATTGAGCTGCCGGTGGCGTATGCCGTCCAGCCGGCAGAGTGGTTCGCCTTCGGAGCAGTAGCTCTGCTGGAAGCGACCGGGGTCGTGGACAGCTTGTGCTTCGGCTCCGAAGCCGGCACTTTGAGCGTGCTGCAGCCGCTGGCCGAATTTCTGGCCAAAGAAAGCAGCGCGCTTAAGAGCGAGATTCGCCGCCGCATGGCACTCGGAGCGAGCTTCCCCGCCGCGTACAGCGCAGCTGCGGCGTCCGTCTGGGAAGTCTCTCTCCCGGGAGAGGAGAGAGACTTCGATGCTGCCGGGCTGCTGCGCCAGCCGAACAACAGCCTCGGCCTGCACTATCTAATCGCGCTGCGGCGGCTTGGTAGCGCAATCAGGCCCCTCACTGTGCCGCGCACCGGCGCAGGCTTCCACGACCCGCTGCAGAGCGGGTCGAGAATCGCAAGTGCCACAGCGATACGCCAGGCGCTCTCAGAAGGCGGATCACCTGCAGCTTACATGCCAGATTATAGCATGTCCATCCTGGAAAGAGAGCATGCGGCGGGCAGAGGCCCGCTGAATCTTGAAAGCTTTGGGATTCAGCTCCGCCACCTGCTCTCCACTAGGACAGCGGCCGAGTTGCAGAGCCTGCAGGACATGAATGAAGGTCTGGAGAACCGGCTACTGCGGATTTTGCCTGTTCTTCCGCGCTTCACTGTATCCGCAGTACTGGAGGCACTGAAAAGCAAGCGTTATACACGCACCAGGCTGCAGCGTTTACTGATTCATGCCCTGCTGAACCACAGCAAGGAAGAAATGGCGCCGGCTATCCTCGCGAAGGGGCCCGGTTACATCCGGGTCCTCGGCTTCCGGGAAAGCGGACGCCCATTGCTGAAGCAGATGAAGCACCGTGCCAGCTGGCCCGTAGTGACTAGTCCGGCGCAATTCTCTCATCCAATGCTTGAAAGAGATCTGCAAGCAGCTGCTGCTTATGCGGGAGCATTCAGTAACCCCTTGCGAACAGATCTTTACAGCGACTATCTGGAGCCTCCGGTCAGGATTTGACCGGCAGCTCCTGCATATACTTCAGTGCATCGGCAAGGGTCGATACCGGTACAAGCTTCATGTCCGTGCCGATTTTATCAGCCTTCGCCTTGGCTTCCTCATAATTTTGAACGGGCACGAAAAAGATCTCCGCCCCTTTCCGGTCAGCTGCAACGATCTTATGCTTAACTCCGCCAATTGCCCCCACTTTTCCGTCCGGATCAATAGTGCCCGTACCTGCAACCCGATGGCCTTTGGTCAGATCACCGGGAGTCAATTGGTTGTATATCTCCATGGTAAACATCAAACCTGCTGAAGGCCCGCCTACATCTGTGTTCACAAAGCTTACCATTTTGCCTTCCATCTCAGGTTTTACCTTTTGTACCGCTCCGATCACTACCCCAAGACCGGGCTTCACCACTCCAGTCTGCTGATTCTTGACTTCTACCAGCTTGACCGTTTCCTCAACTTTTTTGCCTTCCCTCTGCAGCACAACAACTGCAGGATCACCAATCTTTCTAGTCGAAAGAAGCTTGGATAACGCATCCGGATCGGGTATAGTCTGCCCCTCTACACTGATGATTTTATCACCGGGCTTGAACTGTTCCTGGTTGCCCGTCACAGGTACTGAGAACACATACAGATAATCCACCACATCTTTATAAGGAATGTCCGCCGCATGATAAGCCGCCTGTACGGCATAGGACTGCGAGCTGTTCATGTAATATACTTGCTCGGCCGCATACTCCTGCTCCGTCTTATCTCCCAGACGGGTCTCCTTCAGGACAACCTCAGCATTGGAATTGAACACTGAAGCTACCAGAAGTGCAACATTGGCGTAGCTCGCAGATACTGTGGTCATCATAAAGGTTCCCTTTTCATCCTTATCTGCATTCTGAACCTGAATCATTGGCGCTACCTCGGAGGCGCTGCCGGGTTGATAGACAATATAGGGCGTATTCATAAACACAGCAACATAAAGAATCACCACAAATGTGAACAAGTAGGCTGTGGCACGGAATCCTACCCGGCGTTTCAGTTGCCTCACTGCTTTTCCCTTCTTTCCCTCAGCACTGGACTATACACTTGGAATGATCTTGTGAAGCGGCCGGTTGGAACGAGGCATGACGGTTGTCTTCTCTGCATAAATTGATAACAGTCTTTAGCCTATGTCCTAAGCTATGAAGAGGTGATGCTCAAAATGAGTCCTATAAAAATACAACGAATAACCTCAGGTGCCGCTCCATTCGCCGGCGGGGCGGCAGCCATTCTGCTGGCTATTGCTATCGTATCTGCACCGGAGGCTTCCTTCACGGCCTCCCTGCAAGGCCTTAAACTATGGTGGACACTCGTCTTCCCGGCACTTCTCCCTTTTCTGATCCTCTCAGAGATGCTTACGGCTTCCGGAGCAGTCCACGGCTTCGGTGTAATGCTTGAACCCCTTATGAAGCGAGTATTCCGTTTGCCCGGAGCCAGCGGATGGACACTTGCCCTGGGAATGACCGCAGGTTTCCCCGCCGGGGCAGGAGCAGTTATGCAGCTGCATAAGCAGGGCCGTATTACGGACAAGGAGGCAGGAAGACTGGCCTCCCTGGCGCACTATGCCAGCCCGGTGACTGTGCTGATCGTTGTAGGCGCAGCTTTTCTGCACAGTCCCGCTTCCGGATACGCGCTACTGGCCATTCACTGGCTTGCCGGGCTTTCCGCCGGTTGTACCTCCGCTCTGTTTGCCGGACGCTCTAAGCTCCAATCAACCGCAATCCAGGAACAGGCACACCGCAAAAAAACCTCTCTGCTGACACGCGTCTATCGTGCTGCTGCGGACGCACGTGCACAGGATGGACGCAGCTTCGGAAGACTGCTTGGTGATTCCGTGGGTTCTGCCGTCCAGAACCTGATGATCGTCGGCGGCTATATGATCATCTTCGCAGTTGTAATCCATATAGCGGCTTCAGCGCTCCCACAGCTTCCACCGGCACTGGTTTCAAGTCTGCTTGAGATTCACCTTGGGGCTTATACGCTTACTACAGGAACAGCAGCCCTTCCTGCCTTAAATTCAATGAACACTCTCACAGCGGCCTGGTTATCGGCGGCCCTGGCCTGGAGCGGAATCTGCGGACAGCTCCAGGCGCTGACTCTGCTTAAGCAAGCAGGCGTGCGTTATCTGTCTTATGCTGCCATTCGATTGATGCACGGCATGTACGCTTTTTTATTCACGCTTCTCCTATGGAAACCGCTGCTTAATCTTCAGACGAATGTGCAGCCAGCAATAAGTGTGCCGGATGAGCACCTGCCTGCAGTCACGCTAAACCCCGTAACGGTCTGGCGCTCCATTCCACAATTAGCGGGCTTGCAGGCTCTGATCCTGCTCCTATTATTAGCACTGTCTGCAGCTGTTTATATTACGGCTTCATTCCGCCGTCCATCCGCTTAAATTTGAGATTCATGGCTTGCTCTACCTCTGGCGTCACAAAGTCGGAGACGTTCCCGCCGAAGTGTGCAATCTCCTTCACGACACTCGAGCTTAAATAGGAATATTTCGGATTAGTCATCATAAAAATGGTTTCTGCATCGGGGTCCAGATTATGATTAATCGAGGCATTCTGCAGCTCATATTCAAAATCGGTAACCGTTCGGATTCCGCGGACGATCACCTGGGCATCCTTTTGCCGGACATAATTGACCAGCAGATCACGGAAGCTGTCTACTTCCACATTGGGAATGTCCCGGGTGGCCTGCCGGAGCAGATCGGTACGTTCTTCTACGGAAAATAACGGATTTTTGCTTAAGTTGTTAAGGACGGCAACAATCAGTCTGTCGAACTGTTTGGCTGCACGGTTAATAATATCCATATGCCCCATCGTCACCGGATCAAACGTTCCCGGATAAATGGCGACACGTTCTTTTCTAATCTGCAGACTCATCATTACCCTCCTTGCTGCTCTCCTGTACTTCTTGGGAGGCAGCCTCATACTTATAAATAGAGACTGTCGTCTCTCCATATACAGCTTGCCGTGTTCTATGGAATCCCGGGATGTCCTCCGGATATTCATAGCCTGACTCATGTTCTAGTACAATCACCGCATCCTGGCGCAGCAGTCCCTTTTGAACCATGGCCAGCATCAGTTCATCCCCATGCTTCAGCCTGTATGGAGGGTCCAGGAAGACAAGATCGAACGAACGCCCACGTTTCTCCAGCGCACTTAGCGCTCTGCCCGCTTCATTGCGGTAGACCTCTGCCTGTTGCTCCACCTTGGCCGCCTTCAGATTTGCGCGCACCGTATCAATGCTCTTCTGTTCCATGTCCACAAAAACAGCCTGTTCCATCCCTCTGCTCAAGGCTTCAATTCCGAGCCCGCCCGTGCCTGCGAACAAATCCAGCGCGGCCCCCCCCTCAAAATAAGGGCCAATCATACTGAACATCGCTTCCTTGACTTTGTCGGTTGTAGGCCGCGTTCCGCTCCCCGGAACACTTTTCAGGGGTCTGCCCTTTGCACTTCCCGATACAACTCTCACCGCTCATTCACCTGCTCTTATGTCTCTGTTAGTTATGCCGTTTAGGGCATAAGTCCAAGCCTATAGTACCACAATTGTCTATTGAAATAAAAAAATGTCTGCAGGCGTCTTATTGAGGCGGGTAATTTTTCCGACTGCTCGTGTATAAAATTGGACATTCAGGGCCATCATGTAATTATCGACATTGCAAGATGTCGTAGACAACCGCGGAGCAGGCTTACGTTTCCCCATAAGCTCTTCGTCCGGTTTCTCCTCTCCCATGAAAGGGCGCCTAGAAATAGGCGCCCGATTTTTATATTCTAAACACACTTCGATAATACAGTTTCCCCAAATGAAAAAACAAAAAAAAGCCGCCACAAGAGGTAGCTTTTCATGTAAAAACAACTGTTGAATCCAGTTCTGCTATAACCTGAAGCACCTCTTTAAGGCCGCTTTTGGACATGGTGCTGTATTTTGAAGCTTTGTTCCTCTCCGACTCGGGTTCGAAGTAGGCTACTTTCAGCAGCTTGTTGATTTCTACGATCCTCCGTATATTAATGCTATTGTTTCGGTCAGCGAGCAGAAAGCAATAACCTGATGCATTGAGTACTTGTGTCCAATATTTTAAAGTCCCGGCTGTAAAATAAACGGAGTCCAGCGTGTGCAGCAACAAAATCGCTGTGCGGCTGTCCGTTCCCAGGTAGATGATTTCATCAATTCTAACAGTTATAAGGCCCGTCTTCCCCTCAATATCTCTAGTTACACTTATGGTGTCCATATTATGCCTCCAAGCTACTTGAGCAATTCTTCCGTTGTCTCACCTTTATATATGAAAAGGATACTATCTGTAGTTACTATGAACATTGCTGTCAGAGCCAGGAAAGAAGCCATCCGGTAATTGATGCGGTGACATGCCTTTTTCAGGAAACACATCACTTCTGCTTCACCCCGCTTCACCCGGTAGGATAGAAAAAGGCGAAGGAGATTCCACCCGTTACTTCCCCCGCTCTTTTGAAATAGCATAATATAACAAAAATATAACTGTAACTGCAAAAAATGCAATGAGAATGAACAATTGCTCATAGTAGACGATGACAGATAGCAGACCCAGAAATACAACAATCAGCACGATAATCAGAATGTCCTCGAATTTAAAGCGGAGCCGCTCAAAATCGAATTTAAAACCCCAGCCAATCTTGTATAGCCAGATGGAGAGAATCACACTTATCAGTCCTGAGGAAAATTGCAAAAGATAACCATTGGTTAGGCTAGCCTGGGCAGCATCGATGGAACGAAATAAAAGAAACGCCAAACCGGTTTGCAAAAATCCATAGATTGCATATCCAAGGATTGTTGTGATCAATGACCATACCAGAGGAATCTTAACAACAACTGAAAAGAAAAAGATAAAGATCAACACCGTAATTATTGGTACTAAGTACGCTAATGAGAGTTCATTTCTAAGTATGTAACTTTGCAAATTGATCAAGAGGCTTACGGTTAGAGCTTCCCAGACAAAATCTCCGGGCTTGAAACGGAAGAGCGCCATAACCAAATAATATACGCCAATCGTTTCTATAATCGAGAAAAACATAAATCCTGCCGGCTCCCACGACAACTTCCAACACCGCCTGCTCTAAATTTCGTTCATTACATTAATTATATATCTGTCCCTTGGGATGCGTACACTATTTATTTATTTTCACATTCGTGTTATGTCAGAAGAAAAGTCTTTTTACAGCAAAAAAGCACCCTGCCCGGTGCTTTTTGATCTCTTGATTACTTATTTTTGGTGTACAGCCAATTGTAGTAGCTGGCATGCTTAATCTCATCCGTCATGATCTCGAAGATCCAGTCCCGGTATTGGGGATTGATATGCAAATAAAGCTTGCGATACTTTTCAAATGCTTTGAGTTCGCCGATCAGTGCCTTTTCAATACCTTCCAGATAACTGACCGGCAAAGGTTCTGTCCCTTCATCCGAAACCTTGGGGGCCATTCCGGTCAGCTGTGTGTAAAGCGTCTTGAACATGCTCCGGTGCTTTCTCTCATCATCGCGGATGCCTGCAATAATCTCTTGTTCTTCCCTTGTAGGAGCCAATTTAATAAGGAAGTCATAAAACAGCTCATCATTCCGTTCTCCTTGAATTGACTGCTGGATCAATTGGAGGACCATTTCGTCATTGCGGGACAGAAGCCGGTTGGATGACTGGAAATTTGGAGCGAAATACGGTTGATAATTCACGGCGACACCGCCTTTACTAAATTAGGAACACTTAGTTACAGGATATTCACCTATAGCCTAAACGTTACCCGGCGGCGGATTCATCGTCCTAGCCCAATTACAAGTTTAAAATCCATTGCCCCATATCAGTGATCACCTGAGCATCCACCATTCCTGGTTTGTTATATCCCGCTGCAGTTCCCGCATCTTTCCCTTCATCATTCACGAAGAAATGATTAAGACCTGGGTAAAGCTTAAAGGAAGCTGCAGGATTCCCTTTTAAAACGTCCTTCCACTGCGGAAAGTCTTTGTCCGGATAGACCTGAAAATCATCGGCACCCTGCAGTACAAGTACCGGTTTGGTAAGCTTGCGAGCCAACTCCCCGGTAGGATGCATATCCATCTCTTTAAAATAGTAAGCCGGAACACCAAATATGCTAGGCGCTGCCTTGGATTGCTCTAAGGTCATTGCAGTGAGTGCTTTTCCTTTGGAGTGTTCGGTGTCGATGGCTGCAACGGTTTGTGCCTTACGCGGATCGGTGTTTGATAAATTTTGGATGGAAGCCATGTTCTGTTCGTAAATAATCTCCAGTAAACTGCGCGGCGAACCCGCCAGCAGGATCAGTCCTGCAAAGTTACCGCCGTCAGCATCAATTCTCGGAGCAAGCATACCTCCAAGGCTATGACCAACCAAATATACCTGTGCGGGATCCATTCGTTTGTCAGCCTTGAGCAGCTTTGATGCGGCAATTGCATCTTCAACCGTTTCATCCTTAACACTAATCGTTGGAGCTGCAGCTCCCATAAACTGCTCCGGATAAGAATAGTTCCGTTTATCGTAACGAAGCACTGCGATGCCTTGTTTGGCAAGTCCATAGGCTATATCCCGGAAAGGCTTATAAGCAAATACTGTTTCGTCACGGTCTGAAGCTCCTGAACCCTGTACAAGCACTACAGAAGCCAAAGGATGAGTCGTATCATTGGGAAGCGTCAGCAGCCCTTTAAGCGGATGTGATGTCCCGGCACCAACAACCACCTCTTCCTCGGTTACTCCATCGGGAAGCTTAAGCTCTGGAGCATTAGATTGCGTTGCTGCTGCAGCAGCAGGGGCAAACCAGAGTCCCTTAATTTCGCCGGAGCTGTCTGTGGTTATCGTTACAATCAAATTTCCTTTTGTAAAAATAGCTGTGGAGGCAATAGTCAGTTCATGATTCACTTGATGACTTGATACTGAATCAATCTTAAGGTACTCGCCAAAGGTATCGGTTATTCCTTGCCAAACCTGCTGAAGCTTGGCAACAGTAATAGCCTTTTGGCTCGACTCATTTAAAAACTGCTGCCATAACATTTCATACTGATTAGAGGCAAGCAGGCCTGTTACTTTCTCAGCGAAAACCTGTGGAGTATACACAGTAACTTGAGCCAGGGCTGAATCATAGGAGACCACTAACCCCATGGCATTCAGCAAGGATATGGGAACATAAATAAGATTGCCTTGGAGCACCGCCTTTTCTTCAATCACAAATTTATCCTTCCCATTCAATATTGCTTCATTTGCACCAAGTTTCATTGTAATCTGTTGGCCGTTACGGCTTAATTGCAGTACTTTTTGTTCTTTTATGTAATTAACTTCCAGACCCAACGCTTTACCTACCTTACGGATAGGGACCAGTACCGTATTGCCTTTTGCGAACGGAGCCGCATTCACAGGAAACTTCAGTACTTCATTGTTCACATTAAATGTTATTTTAAGTGCTGCTCCATGTGCCGCCGGTGCCGACCAAGACCATACACCCAGCAGCAGCACACAAGCCAATACGAACGATAATTTGGTTCTCATATTATTATCTCCTTTCTGTTATCACATCCTTTTCTAATACGAACCAGATGGTAAATGGTTACATTTAATTCATGGAATTGACCTTTTATTCACTCACATCCTTCCGGCCTCTTTCAGGAAAATAAAATCTTTGCCGCGCCGGGTCAATCTCACACCTTGTGTGTTGACGCCAAGCAGCCTGTTGCCGGACCTTGTGAAAATGATATTCTCTACCAGCCGGTCATCAAAAATTTCCTCCATTCTTTCATTAAAATCCTCCTCACCCAATTCCAGCGCCTCCTTCTCCAGAGGTACACCCGCTTCAATCAGTTTGAGTACAATATAAATTCTTTCTTTCTCTTCCATAACTTCACCACTCTCATAAATAATGTACTTCACACACAAAACTGTACCCTCTTATTCTACACTACTCCTCTATATTACACTGCTTGTCCTTCACAACTGGGCAAAGAAGCGCGACCCGGCATTTCTGCTCAGAGATCGCGCCCATTTCCTGTACTTAGATGAAGCAGGCACTCAAAATAATAACCAGAAGGATGTAAAGCACCAGAATCGCACCTGTCGAAGTAAAAGGACTTACAACAGGGCCAACATTAGCGCCACCCACATTACCGCCATAACCACAATCTGCACCCATGAGATTACCTCCTCCAATTTGATCACTACACAACAGAATATGTCCCCGGACCCCGTACAGATTGGGCTAAACGGTTTATTTTTAGGCCGCTGCTTGTGAATTTTTCAAAAAGGGCAGGATGCCGTTCATTAATCCGATGCCAGAATTCCGTCAAAGCTCTCCGGTCCGACACGAATTGAACCCAGAAGATTGGAGGAGACAAATGCAGTATACGTAAGTTGAGGTGTAACCGGTGGTAAAAAATCAGCAGCAGAGAATGCAATCACCTGTGGTGCCAGGACACTTAAGCTAAAGGTGGAGGTCGCTGAGTATACTACCGGGTCTGTAGGCAATGTCCCTCTGACAATTGTTATAGTAATACCTACTAAAGCGAGAGGAAGCTGGATAGATACAGTTCCCTTGAGCAGCACTCGGGGATTCGTCGTAATTCCTTCAGTAATCAGGCCAATCTGACCGAATAGTTGAGGCGTATTGATCACCAGAATCGGAATGGCAATGGAATTGGCAGTACTGGCATTCTGTGAAGTTCTTGCATCCAAGTAAGTTCCCATATGAGCACCTCCTTTCCTTCCTTATTGTATTTCGGAACGCTATCTATTGCTTGGTCTACTGGCCTGTGAGCAAGGCCTAAATGATAAACGGGTTTCAGTCCTTGGTTGAACCATCCCTCTTGTTGAATGCAAGCTCGAAAAGTCCGGTTGCGGACAATCCGGCAAGTCCACCTGCCCAAAGGCGCAGAATCAGATTCATTTCGGTAAACGGGTAAGCTACAGCACCGACAAACAGGCCAATCACAAGCCCAACGGCAGGAACCAGGTTTCGTGGCAGGTTCACGGTGCTCTTTACCAATTGAACCAACGCGAGAACAAAAACAGCCAAGACTGAAGCAAACGCAAGAACATTATTCAGCGCCTCGTTCACCATGTTCATCAACCCTCCTTCTTCGCTGTGATGAGGCCTGCCCGGTATAATACGGTGAGCGTTCTATAGAAGTCATAACTGCCTTGGGAAGGTGTATCTAACAGTCCCGCAGCCGCTGCGGCGCTGACGGCCGATTGCGCCCATTCCGGAACATTCATGGTTGAACGTCCTTCTATGGCTGCCAGCCGTTCAATCACGTCTTTGAGGGTCTGACCCTGCTCCTGAACTCCTGTCTTTAGCGTATCCCTGCTTGCTCCCAGTCCATTGACAAGCTGTTGAAGCTCCTGCAGCTGCACTTCCAGAATGGCCAGCTTCTGTCTATCCTCTGCCGACATCTCATCATCCTCCTCCACCTCATCATATTGAAACAGATTATTGGCATTCATAATTTGAATAAGCTTCGAAGCATAACCGGGATCCGTGGCATAACCTGCCGCAGCGATCTCTTTTGCAGCGTCGGCTCCGCCTACACCAATCACCTTGCTGTACAGATTTCGGTTCCACGAAACCCCGTCCCGGATCAGTGCAGAGTGATCCGCAACCGATTCTCCCCAGTTATTATAGACACGAAAAGCCGCAGATACCTGCACAGCTTTCCCGTTCTGATATTCAGTTGTCTGTATCGTGATGCTGCCGGCTGGCCCCCTGCCTTTGATCCCGAACAGATTGTTGGCCCTGACCGTCAATCCACTACTTCCCCAGCCGGATTCAAGCGCTGCCTGTGCGATCGTCAAGGAGGCCGCAATACCGCTTCGGCGCATATCGGCTATTGCAAAGGAGGCAATGGCAGCAATAAATTCCTTCTCGGTCATCTCATCACATCCTTTCTCTATATAAAATGCTCGTTAAGATAATCTGCTTGTGCTGCTCCCTATGGATATCTTGTTTTTAATAGGTTTGAATGCAAAAAAACGCCGGAGCATCCGCTCCCGCGTTTTTTTGCAGCACCCTGTAATATAGAAGTAAGAGTAGTTTTGGTAATATTAAACATACAATTCTTGTGATTTTCATATATTTACAGTAGTATAGTAATAATTAACTACTAAGGAGGGTCTAATATCCTATGCCTTCATATTATTTCAAAGAATTTTGGACACCTCTAAGCTGGGTCGGGGTTAAATTTTTTCGAGACGACGAAGGATATCTATGGATTAAGTGGTGGTCCAATCCGCGTAAAAGATTACGCTGACCTTAACTTATACCGCCAGTTCCAGCTTATCGCTGGAAGAATAAATCCTTTCTTCATGCCAGATTTAATAATTCTTTTGACCCATTAAAGAAAAGCTCTATTTTTGCTTATTCCAAAATCAGCAGGCTGCCTCAAAAGTAATCCGGTTCTTTCCGCTGCGTTTGGAGATATATAAGGCCTCGTCGGCCAGACGCAGCGTTTTAATGGTGTCCGCACCATCCGGGGACCATACTGCAGCCCCCACGCTGCACCCCACATGGATATTTTCTCCTTGAATGATCGGCAGGTTTATCTTGTTAATAATTCGCGAGGCCACAATCTCAGCCTCCTGCATGGGTTTAGTTGCAGAAGTGTGAAGGATCACTATTTTTCTTACCAACCAGCTCCTTGGGCCCCAGAAGAATGTTGTCATTTTTTTGACTAACTACAAAAACCTCTACATCCTTTAAACGCTCCTTGAGCGGAGTGACTATGGATCTCTCTACTTCTCTGGACCATTTCCAGCTCAAATGTGCTGCCAGCACCCCTGTCACCAGTCCTTCCCTGGTATGGACAGGCACACTTATGTCCACAAACTGCAAGGCTTCACCACTTGGGTTCGGCAATAGCTTCGACAATAAAACGGCATCGTGCACATCCCCGATGTATGTTCCCTTTGAACCCTCTTGAAACACGGGGCGCTGGCTTATATTCTGACTGAGCAGGATATTGTCCGTAGATGAGAGCACATTCCCTTTCGAATCCAGAAATCCCCCAGGTGAACACAGGCAGACTGCTTTTTAATTGGTTCAATAAGCCGTCAGCTTCCTTTTTGTCCACGGGCATCTGAAATGCATTAAGTTTGCTAAGCACCTCTACCTCTCCAGTCCGTGACCACATGAAATGATCCAGTTTCTCGGACATCTGATAGGCCTCTGCAGCGAGGGAACCTCCGATACTAAGCTCGACAGACCGGGTAGACTGATTCCCTTGATACAAGATTATTAAATACATATTTTGTATATGATTCTCATTCTTCATTTTTCTCATTGCTTATAGCAAAATAATACTTTGTTGCCGGATTGGGAATGCTTACATAAAGACACTGTAGTATAATCTGCTCATCAACCATTAAAAGGAGTGATCTCTGATGTCAGAACAATTTGAAATGTATGATGATCCATTCAAGATGCTTATCCTTCTGGCTACCTTAATTTCCGAGAAGCAGGGTACCGAGCTCAAGTATGAGCATGTCCCTTCATATGACAATGCCGTTTTTTCTATGGAGCATGAAAGATTCTTCTATAAAAAGGATAACACTGAAATTACCTGGTTTGAATTCCTGGGCAGAGATATCGCTTCATCACGGGACCTGTCGCGGTCTGAATACAACAAGATGTTCGTTGACTGCATGTCTTCCCTTTACAATCTGTAATCCACTAAATAGCCTACATAGTCCCCCATTAATTTCTGAATACCCTCCCTCTTTCAACTGAGGCTGAGGGTATTTCTGTTGGTCTTCAGAAAATTTAAATCTTTTCTTTTAAAAATAGCACTTTAGTAGATTGCCCAGATCATTGCAGTTCGATATAATAGCAAAAAAAACAGCGGAGGTACAAATGGACGACTCCAGCAGAAAAGAACCGTTCCGATACGTGATGAACCAGCCCATTGAATGCTGGCTGGAACTTCCCGCGAGCAATTCCGGTCCAGGTGCCGGAAAATTAACAGAAGGAGTGCTGCTTGACCTTAGCCGTTCAGGCTGCAAGGTGCGCACCTCGCTCAATCTCCGCTTTACCTCTGGTGATACGAAGCTGATCATTCACTTTCAGCTCGCGGAAGACAAGCTGCAATTTGAAGGAAGCGTGCGTTGGGGATGGATGTTTGGACTGGGCCAGTTCCAGTACGGAATCCGTCTAGATTTACAGGAAGACGAAGAAGAGCAGCTGCTGCGTGAATTGGAGATCTGGACCAATACTCGCAGAGCACAAGGATTATAGCAGGCTCATCATCTTAGATGCCCTCCACAAGGAGGACGTCTTTTTAAGATATGCGCGTTGTCAGTTCACTTGAACTGAGGTAGATGAAGTTTACATACGCAAAAGCGAAAGCACAGCCCAGGGCCATACTTTCGCTCCATTGCATTCCATTTTGAACATTCCCGGAACCTATAAATTTATTCTTCAATCCTTTTCTGGATCAACAGCTTCATTACATAAATAAGTATGGCTCCAACAGCAGCCTCAAAGATCAGAGCCCAGAAGTTAGTTCCGATATCGGATAGTTTCAGTCCGGTACGTATTGCAGAGGCATCATAAACCTTAAACTGGAATGCGTTATTCAGTGCACTAATGTAGCTTCCCCAAAACTGATTCTCAATAGAGCTTATTCCGTTCTCGATCATCACAAAAACACCGATAGCAATCCAGATGGTCCCCTTTACCCGAAGGCTTTTGGCTATGGTGATGGCAAACATTAAGAGGATCAGTTCAAATCCGGCGGTCCATAGGAGATTGAATATGCACCATGATGCCACCCGCCAGAAATTCACCGGTAGAAAATCAGAGGAGTAAACCAGAATATATAGACCTAGATGGATCGCAGCAAGCCCCGTCACCAGCAGCAGCAGAATCCAGTTGAGCAACAGCGGTGAGAGAACATTCTGTAAAGTACCTACCGGCACAAGCCTTCTGGCATATGACTTTAAGTAACGGACATAGTTGAAAAAGGCAAAGAGCAGCAGGGTACAACCAAAAACGCCATATGCCATCATATTATAGGAGAGCAGATCAACCCCCATAGAGCTGTTCGAAATCCATATTCCAGCCTGAACAAGCAGCATAATGACGAAGAAAGCGAGGATCCGCTCCTGTCTGCGTTTCAAGTCATATTTCATCAGCTTCAACATTCTGCATACACCTCTCTGAACAGCTCATCGATACTTTTTCCCCGCTGGAGCCTGATCTCCTCTACTTCACTATGCAGGACAAGCTCACCCTCTTTGATAAAGATCACTTCATCAAATATTCGTTCGATGTCGGTTACAAGATGCGTGGAGAGCAGGATCGTACTGTCTTCCTCGTAGAACTCCATTAGCGCATTAAGTATTTTTGTCCGGGCCACAGGGTCAACTCCGCCGATTGGCTCATCCAGAATATATAAGCTGGCTCTGCGCGAGAGCACCATGGTCAGCTGCAGGCGTTCGCTCATTCCCTTGGACAAGGTATTGACCTTGTCACTTTCCCTTAGTTTCATGAATTCCAGCATTTTTTTTGCTTTGCTTAGATCAAAGTCTGGATAGAAGTCCTGCTGAAACTTGAGAGCGTCTCCTACCTTCATCCATGATTCAGTTAAGGGACGGTCTGGCATGAAAGACACTAGCGATTTACTCGCTTCTCCCACCGGAACACCCAACACGGAAATCTTCCCCGAAGTCGGCTGGGCAAGCCCGGCAATCAGCTTCATCAGTGTAGTTTTCCCACTGCCATTGCTGCCGAGCAGGCCGACGATTTTACCGGCGCTGAGTTCCAAGGAGACCCCGTTCAGGGCATGCTTGGAACCGTATTTTTTGGTCACATTTTCAACTTGAAGTATCCTGTCCACTGAAACAATCCCCCTATGATTTAGTCCTTGAAGCAATATTTTCCGCTACAGCCGTCAGGATCTCCTCACTCTGAAAGCCCAGCTCCTGCATGCCGCGGAAAAATCGTTCCAGCACATCCTGTGCCATCTCCTTTTTAATAGTAAGAATAGTCTGTTCATTGCCGGTCACATATCTGCCCATCCCACGCCGGGTTTCCACGATCTCTTCACGCTCCAGTTCCTGAAAGGTTCTTTGCACCGTATTCGGATTAATCTGTAGTTCAGCGGCCAATTCACGTACGGAGGGGATTTTGTCGCTCGGTTTCAGCTTTCCGGTAACGATCTCCCCTTTCATATAATTCATGATCTGGAGATAAATCGGCTGATTGTTGTCAAATTCTATGGTCATCAAGCAACGTCCCTTCGTCTGAACACCATAAATCCCGCCAGAAGAAACAGTACAAAGTATACGGACAGCACCAGAATAGAGAATTGCAGCGTCATTCCTGGAATCGGTGCTCCTCCCCCTTCATAAGCAGCCAGATTCATGTTGGGAAATAATACGTATTTGTAGAAATCGCGGAAAATGACCAAATTACTAATTGTAATAGCAAACATCGTGCTTCCTATGGTTACGCCAGTAGAAGTGGTCAATATTCCAATCATAAAAGCCAGCGCAGTGTACATCACCAGATACACGCTATTGTAGAGTACGGAAGTGAGAACATCACCAATGCCCAGGCTATCTCCACCCATTCCAAACCACACGCTGCCAGAAGCATACACTGCTAAAGTTGTTACTACAGTCAGGCTGAGTGCGTACAGCAGGACGGTCAAATATTTTGAGGCCAGGATGGCAGTACGGCTACGCGCACGGATCAGCAGGAATTTAATCGTGCCCTGACTGTATTCCTTGGTGACAATACCCGCTGTACCGATAATGACCAGAATACTCAGCACTTGGCCAATAGCCGTCGGCATCATCATTTCCGCCGCAAACGCAGGCCCGGTAGCAAAAAGATCTGCCGCAACGGAATGCACAATGTACCCTACCAAAAACGGCAATACGATTAAAAGAGCATAGGCAACAAAGAAAGAACGTTTCTTGGATAATTTAATCCATTCATTCAGCACCAGATTATAAATCTTACGCAATGCGGTTCCCTCCTGTCCATTTCAGGAATTCTTCTTCAAGACTTTGTTTGTTATCTGTAATACGATAGACCCCTACTCTCGCCTCGCTGAAAGCTGCTACTAGCCCCGGTACTTCGTTATCCTTCATGCTGATAAGGACTTCAGAATTCGCCTCATCCGTCCGAATGAACTGAACACCTGACTGTGCTCTGATAACCGTAAGCGCAGCTTCCAGCTTATCTACCCGGATGGCAAGGGGAATCTCGCCCCCAACCTTCACTTCTTCTCCCAGCGGAGTTACTGCGATCAGTTGGCCATTCTGAATGACAACCGCTCGGTGGCAGATCTGTTCAATCTCCGTAAGCATATGACTCGAAATCAGGATCGATATGCCTTCCACCTCAGCGATCGTGCGCATATATTCACGCATTTCACGAATTCCCGCAGGGTCCAGCCCGTTTGTAGGCTCATCAAGGATGAGCAGCTTTGGTGCTTGCAGCAGCGCTTGGGCGATCCCCAGCCGTTGGCGCATCCCCAGGGAATAGGCTTTTACCTTCTTACCCATTGCCTCCTGCAGGCCGACCAGCTGTACCACTTCATCAATCCGTGCATCCGTGATGCCGTCGCTCATCCGCTGATATTGCTTCAGGTTGTCATAACCCGTCAGATGGGGATAAAACTCAGGGTTCTCGATGATCGCGCCAATGTGGGCGATGGCCTTGTTGAAGTCATTGCGGATACTGTGTCCGTCAACCAGCACATCTCCTTCCGACATACGGATTAGGCCGGTCATCATACGGATGGTGGTTGTTTTACCGGCTCCGTTAGGTCCGAGCAGCCCGACAATTTCTCCTTTACGGATATCAAAGGACAGCTTATCAACAATCGCTTTCCCTTTGATGATCTTACTGACGCCATTCATTTGAAGTACGATCGGCGCGTTCCCAACACTTGATGATTCAACATGATATGCAATCTGATTCATGGCACCCTCCTGGATTTAAAATCAAATGTTTCCGGTTGAATATTCTATTGTACCGGTGTGTTAGTTAAATAGTACACCGACTCATCGGTTTTGTAAAGCCTAATTCTTCCAGACTCAATTGACCGGAGACAAAGCTGCACTACAAATGGAGGGCATTGATATCCTTCAGCATGTTACGGGTAATAAAGTATTTGTCTTGCGGAAGCAGTATGGTCCCGCTATGATCAAAAGATCAGTCTATTTCGGAAAGGAAACCGCGATTATGATACTCTTCATTCACCGCAAAGATCTGCGGACGATCGACCTACCGGCCTTTGATGCCATCCATTCTGCTGGTGTAGCCAGCTTGCATGTACTAATCCTTGATCCTTTTCTGCTGGGGAAGAAGCGGTATCTTGAACACAGCGGCCTGAACTTTCTCGCGCAAGTTGCAAGGCTGCAGCAGGACTACATCCGGACGGGCAAGCAGCTGCATATTCTGTACGGTGAGCCAGATACAGTCGTCAAGAAGCTGGTACAGACCCATCCCATTGAGCAAATAATGGTTCATGCAGATTACACACCTTATGCTGTAAAGAGGGACAAGCAGCTGAATGCTACAGCATCCTCAATTGGCATCTGTTTTCAGACTTATTCCGACAGTATGCTCTGTGACCTGGATGATTTCATGGAGTGGAGCGGGCGGGCGGAGCCATACAAGGTCTTTACACCTTTTTACCGCCGCTGGCGCACCTTCGTCGCAGAACGTTTCCATCCCCCCTATTCCATTAGCTTGAAGGAACTGCAAACGACCAGCCTGGAGCAAAGTGTAACAACCGCCTTCAGGGTTCCGGATGAGCTTAGCCAGCAGCTCTGGCAACTATCCTCACGGACCAATGACCTGGACGCGAATCGTACACTCGATCATTTCCTTAGTGAGAATCTGCAGGATTACACGGTGAGACGCGATAAATATGCGGAGGATGGTACGAGCCGGATCAGCCGGCATTTAAATACAGGGGCGATTTCAGTACGGATGATCTATACAAGGCTGACGGAGCAAGAACGCGGAGCGGAAGAATGGCTGCGGCAGCTGGCCTGGCGGGATTTTTATTTGATTCAGGCCCGTCTGGATGCTGATTTTTTCAACTATGAGAAGGTCTTTGATCTGACTAGTCTGGGTACCAGACATTTTGAAGCCTGGTGCCAGGGGAACACAGGTATTCCGGTAATCGATGCGGCTATGCACCAGTTGAACGAAACGGGCTGGATGCCGAACCGCCTGCGGATGATTACCGCGATGTTCCTCACTAAGAATCTGGGCTGTCCGTTTATTTACGGAGAACGGTACTTCCGCCTGAAGCTTAGCGATTACGATAATGTGCTGAACCGGGGCGGCTGGCTATGGAGTTCGTCACTCGGCTTTGACGCCTCCCCGTACTTCAGAATTATGAATCCGGTCACCCAATCGCAGACTCATGATCCAAACGGAAGCTATATCCGCACCTGGCTGCCGGAGCTGACAGATTTGTCGGACAAAGAAATCCATCTGCCCCGCCCCGGTGCCATAGTTGATCTAAAAAGTTCACGGGCACTGGCAATCGAAACCTATAAGGAGATTCTTCAAAGTAAAGGATAGCAGCTTCAAGCTCCCTCTTGTTCTTCCTTTAGAATTTCCAGAATAAGAGAAGTCCCGGCCGATAACTGAATGATATCTTCTGACAAAAGTTTCACCTGCTCCCGGAGCACATGTATTTCATCGGTACCCTCCAGATATCGGGTGACAAAATGAAGGAAAACATCTACTTTTCTAAGCAGCATCAGCACTGGAATAGCTTCAATTTCTGCTTCAGAGAGACGGATATGGCGGCTGAAGCCCCGGCAAAAATCCCGGACTGCTGCCTTTTCCTCTGCATGCCCAAGCAGCCCGGACAGAATAACCGCCGGCTCCATCGCCCGGACATCGAAGGTGCAGAATTCAAAATCAAGCAGCGCGGCTACTTGCCGGTGATCGGTTGTTTCCACCAGCAGATTGGAAGCATTCAGGTCCCCATGTACCAATTGATGCGGCAGCTCTTGCAGTTCGGGCAGTGAACCAGCGATGTTGTCGTAAGCTTCATATAGCATGTTCAGCTCTGGAGCAAGATCTGCAAACGGTACTGGCAGCTTCAGACAGAGCTTATGGATTACTTCTGCGGTGCACAGTGGATAAGCCTGCCTCAGCTCATAATAAGGCTTGTACACCGGATCCAGCTCAAGATTGATGTCAGACAGCACAGTGGATAACCCACCCGCAGCTTGCCCGAAGGATTCGAAATATCCGTTCTCCTCTTCCGCCGGTGAATCTCCGTCTATATATTTGAACAGGCAGGCGAATTTGCCGTCCGCATCCTTCAGCTGAACTACTGTATCTCCATCCAGGGTGCATATAGGTACCGGTACTTTGAAAGGTAAATCTTGCCCTCCCAGTTTTTCCAGCACGGCATGCTCAAATTCGATTTTATCTCTGTCCCTGTGCGTATCATAGATGCGGAGTACGGCACGGTGAGTACTATTTTCCACAAAATAGGTTGTATTATTCCAGCCGCCGCTCCGCTTCCTTAGCGTTCCGCTCCAAGCCGGCCAGGCCTGGCTTATCATTTTCTCCATAGGCTTAAGCCCCTCTCTTAATTGTTTTGTAACGAATCTCCCGTAAGCGGGTCTTATATGTAAGGTGTTGAACATGTGGCCGATGTAGAACAAATCTACGAGCAGTATTTTCAGGTGAAAAATATTAATCAGTTCAAGGGCAATTGTAAAATCAGTGTCTGGTTATGTCAAATCGCCAAAAAACACTTACTTCACTGATCATGGGACTGCTGCTGGCAACCGCTGCCCTCAAAGCTAAGTTTGTGAACCGGAAATAGAATATTTGGAGCTTATCTTGAGGCTCCTCTGATTTTTCCGCTATAATAAATTTCATATTGATATACACAAAGGATGGGATACCTATGGACGCAACTGTTTCCAAACGATGGCTGCTGGCAAGGCTATATGAGCCAGAGCAGACGATTGTAGATTGCCGGTTTACGCTCGGTAAACCAGATGCTGGTCGGGAGTGTTATGAGCAGGAACATATTCCGGGTGCCATTTATCTCGATTTGGAACTGGATCTGTCCAGTCCGTTAGGGGAGCACGGCGGGCGCCACCCTCTACCCGACCCGGAGGTGCTTGCTGCACGACTAGCCAAACTCGGGATAGGCAACGATTCACGTGTTGTTGCCTACGATGATGAGAACGGAATGAACGCTGCTCGGCTCTGGTGGCTGCTTCGTTATCTGGGGCATGAACAGGTTTTCATTCTGGAAGGCGGATTCAGTGCCTGGAAAGCCGAGAAGTTCCCGGTCACGGATCATCAGCCGGTGCGCGTTCCGAGTACTTTTGTGCCAAAGGTCCAGGTCCAGATGCTGGCTGGCGTTGATGAGGTTCGCCGGATATCTGAACAGACGATTGATGCTGCAGTGCACGCTTCGTCTTCTGCTGCGGATTCTGCCCTTGCCCTCCCGATTCTAATCGACTCCCGTGCGAATGACCGCTATCAAGGCATGAATGAGACGCTGGACAAGACAGCCGGACATATTCCGGGAGCGGTTAATTTCTTCTGGAAAGAGACGCAGAATGCGGATGGAAGCTTCAAGAGCACTGAGCAGCTGCAGGAGCACTTTGCTGAGTTGGACAAAGATGCCGAGATCATCGTCTATTGCGGCTCCGGTGTAACCGCCTGCCCGAATGTACTGGCGCTGGAGAAGGCAGGTTACAAGAACGTGAAACTGTATGCCGGCAGCTGGAGCGACTGGATTAGCTATGAGCAGAATCCCGTGGCTACGGGAGAGGAATGAACAATGGCATAAGCATGCAAAAGCCCGCGCCGGGTTCTCGCCCGACGCGGGCTTTTTGTGCTGATTACCGCTACACTGGCGGTGCAACTTGTTTTCAAAAAACACGGATTCCCTGTGCTTTTCCAGCTATTCGCGCATGTTACAATGGCTGCACAGACTCAAGGCGCGTATTTGCTGACATCTACGGCCACATGCTCGAGCTTGGTTTTGCTTAACGAATGATAAGGAGCAAAGATGGTAACGTACCGGTCCTTCAAAGGGAACGTCAGCATGTCGGTACCGTTTACTTTATACCATTTACCCTTCACATTATTGGATTCAGGCAATGTGACTACGGTGCCTTTATAGCTGTGGGAATAATCGCGCGGGGACACGGAAACTCTCATGTATTTAAAGAAAAAGGTAACGCTGTCGCCGGCAACGCCTACTTTTGAGAAGGAATCGCCTGTGATCATCCGGGTAGGCACGTAGGCGGTTTCGAATCCGTAGAAAGAAGCAAAGGCTTGAATGATCTTTTTGTACTCAGCGGACGAATAAGGCACATCGCTCACCGTGAAGTTCAGCTTTTGGGAGGCTGCGACGGAATTCGAAGCGACAGACGCTGCCTGTCTTTCCGTATTACCGGCTGCCGAGGACGGCTGAGCCGATATTCCTGTGAAAAGTATGCTTGTGGCGATTGAAGCTGCGATCCATTGGGGGTGACGCATGTTTGATTCCTCTCCTTCGTGTCTTGTTTTCTTTGTTCGAGCTTATCTTAACAGCCGATTGTATCCATCTTGAAGCCGAATTGTATCCAAGTTGTAAATAAACGCAGCAGAATTTTCACTGAGTGCCAAGACCGCTTCCCCCAGGATCCGTCCCCCATTTGTCAGTCCCAGCTAAAGGCCGGGTCGGTTACCTTCCGCTACAGCTTGGTCAGCACATGCGCGCTCACAAAGTAATCCCTGTCTTCATTTTCGTCATGGACGAACTCCCACAGCAGCGAAAACCTTAATTCAACTTTATACAACCCCATAATTTGCGGATGAACGTGGACAAACGCCCCCGGCAGGCACAAGCCTTGTTTTGCCATCTCCGGCAGATGCCCGTATATCAGGTCCAAGTTTTCCCGGTGATTCCCTCCCGTCAGCTCCAAAGTCTTAAAAGCAGCCGGGCTGGTATAGCCGGTTGTTTTGATGTGCTGCAGCAGCAAAGTATCGGTTAAATGGACAATCAACCCTTCGGGTGCCAGGAGGCCTCGCAAAGATTGAAAGATATTGATATGGATCCGTTCTAGCAGCCGATCCAGCTGAGCGCTGAATTCTGGCGTATGAGTAACCTTGTTTTTCTTCCGGTAAAAGAAGGCGGAGATGAGCTGCGTCGTGAAGCATAAATTCATGACCACATCAAAAGGAGGGTGCAGCGGCGAGAAATCCACGTTGGGCAACAATTGGTCAACCTTTGCTTTCAAGTCATCCGGGGATGACACTTCCGTTCCTACTCCGGTCAAATCAATGATAGCACATTCGTATTTTTCCGGGTGCGCCGACTTGGCCAGAAAGCGGTCCAGCGCTTTTTCATCGATATCGACGATTGTGATCCGCTCAAATATTGACTCGATGTACGAAATGGGCACATCGTTTCCGTTCCCGGCCCCAAGCAGTAAAATATGCCCGCGCCCGCAGCGGTTATGTTCCAGCGTTTGCTCCAGAACTTGCTGAATCTGATCCCGGTAGCCCGCCCAGTGCTGCCAGTCATGCTGGGTCGAGTCATTTCGGAGGGTGTTGGCTTTGCGGAATCTGATGTAAGGCACTTTGACTTTTCTAGTAAATGGATTCATATCGTGATTCACCTTTTCTATCCAGAATGGAGCTTTACGGAGATTATATCGTTTATTGGGCTTATTATCACCCATCAGGACATGGATCATATAGGCAGCCTGGTGTAAATTCGGAATGAATTAAGGAACGTCTCACTGAAATTGCAGATGGATTAGGCTAAGTTCCGGTGGCTACTGGAAAAAAATAGTGATAAAGGCCAGCACAGTATGCGGGTTTTAGTGCGTAGCACGATGTATACAGGCTCAATGGATACCCGCCATTAACATTGTTTCCAGCATAATTTCTGCAATCTTCAGTACTCAGTCAAATATTATTGTAATTAATTGTTTGTGCATTCGTATAATCTATGGTATCAATTGTAAGACGAAGAACAAAATGCAAACTGGAGAGAGGTTTTTATGTGGGATCGCAAAGAAATAAAGCGAAGGGCTAAGGATGTACTCCGCACCTCGTGTCATTGGAATTGCATTTTATATCCTGATCGGTTCTCCTCTTAAAGTAGGTTCTTTGCGTTACTTCAAGCAATCTGCCGAGGGTGAAGTCCGTATGGGCAATATTGGCTATGCGTTTAACAAGGAACGGTATTGGGCTATAGTTCTAACCATGCTCTGGAGTGGTTTTTTGAATTTCTTATGGTTCCTGTTACTGATCATTCCAGGAATAATAAAATCCTATGCGTACAGTCAGGTACCTTACATCCTTGCAGGTAATCCGAACATCGGATATAAGCGTGCAGTAGAATTAAGCAGGCAAATGACTCACGGGCATAAATTCAACATGTTTGTGCTTGATTTGAGTTTTATCGGCTGGATTCTGCTTGGCCTGCTGGCACTCGGCATCAGTATCGTATCTGCTATTCATTCATACCAAAATGAAGCTGCTATAGCGTTAGGCTTCAAGTGCTGCAGCAGCTCCACTATCCTTGATTCATCTTCATTAGCACTCAGTTAGATTCACCAGCCCTTTCGCCCGCGATCTTCCATCGTTCTAATACACTCCCCTCAGCTTCCCGCTATTTCTGCAAATCAATTTGTATGTTGATTTGTCCTAGCAGGTCCCCCCGAATAGAATCCAGGACATGGCACTTATGAAGACAGGGTTCAACAACTTACGGTTATATGCGGGGAGCTGGAGCGACTGGATTAGCTACGGGTACAACCCCATAGCAACCGGAGATGAAGAAAAGCCGATAAACGTATAACAGTAAGCTAAGTCCAAATACAAAGCATGGTGAGATGACCTCCATTGCTCTGTATTTTTATGACTTCTAATCAACACGAAGTCAACACGCGGTTGCTGAAAGTACATACTGGCGGCATACCATACCGAACGCATACTCGTATCTCAAGTAATGTCTAATAGAAGGCCAGAATTTCTCGTTGGAGAGTTCTGGTCTATTTAAATATTAATTGATGGTATACCATTGGATGGTTCAAACTGACAACAAGTTTTCATTAGAAGTCAACGCATTAAACTTATGTGAGAGGATTCAACACGAAGTCAGCCATCATAGCGGTCGTTTAGAATTAATCGAGGTGAACCATACCACGAGTGCGAATGGGTTCAACAATCCGGCGTATTAGTGGCGTGGGCTTCCCCGCCACGAGATAGCGCTTGTTAATCGCTCTTGACCATGCCAACGACATGCAACCCGCGACGGATTACTTCTTGAATGAGCGGCGAATGCGTAAACCAACTATCCTTGAGTACGTAGGGTGCCGAAATGCCCGCTTGTATGGCTCGATCCAGCATGGCTGCGATCACGCGGAGCCGAACAAAGCGCTTCCTGAGGACGTTTGTAGCCATGACTGTGCTTGTCGATGCCCTCCATCATGCCGACCCCGGGAGAACTCATTCCTACTTGCCTTTAGCGCACGAATGAGTATGGTCTTCCGTACTTTCGACAACGTCGACCCCTCTGGTTTACTCTTTTCGAGGCTCAATCACTTTCAGGCCTACTATCTGACTGTCTACGCGTAATGTCTGAAATTGCTTCCAACCGTCCAAGACTCGCTATTGGTGGCTTTCTTTAGCCTTTCCAAACAGGATTTCCACCTGCTACACTCCACAACCTAGCTTGGTCGCACCGAAAGTTGAGCTATAAATTCTAGTGGTTCCTTCTTTAATATGTGTACTGTAAAGCGCTTTCATTTACATTATTATTGAGTTGTTATTTCTCGAAAGGAGGACATATTTCAGTAAAAATGTAAACGCTTTAACTAGGTTGCCAAATTTATCGACAGGGTGGTGGTACAAGAAAACCCTTGTGCCGCAAGCCTCGGCGAATGCCGGGAGGCTATATAATATTTATTTTGGGAGGGGAAGTAACACGATGAACAGACGGATTAAGCAGATTTTGATGTTAGTGCTTGCGGTTGTATTGTTTTTGCCGCAGTTTGGGATCGCGCAAAAGGCAAGTGCGGCAAGTACGAACGGAAATTATGTCTTAAAAGTTCAAACCACAGGCGGGAAACAGTGGGATGGCGTGCAAATACCTACAGGAGCAATCGGCTTAAACCTCATTGCCGGTACAACCTATACCTTCTCATATGATTTATACACCTCTGACCAAGATGTGGCAGGCATTATTCTACAAACTAGCGGCTACAACTGGATTAAAGACTCAGGAGCTTTAAGCGCGGCAAGCCCAGCTTGGAATTCCTATTCAGCGACGTATACTTATACAGACACAAGTGGCTCCAATATCCAGTATGTTAAAAAAGGTGATAGCGGAAATACGGATGCCAAGAATATAACTTACTACATCGACAACTTTGTTATTAAAGACGAGAGTGGCACTGTTGTTTACACAGCCAACTTTGACGACCAAACGGTTGGTCTCTTTACATCAAGTGGAGCGGCTACATTAACTACTGTAAATAATATTAGTGCTGCACCAACACCAACGATTAACCCGGATGTACTCACCTTACCAAGCATTAAGGATACGTACCCGGATTATTTGATGGGCAATATCATCGGCCCATATTACATGCAAGACTCAATCATGCCCGTCCTGAAAGCCCAGTTCGGCGTTGTGACGCCTGAGAACGCGATGAAGCCAGCTTCGCTGATCGGCACCAGTGCCTCTACGCATAACGTCGCGGATCTGAGCTTTACCGAAGCGGACACAGAGCTTCAGAGCGCGATCGACAATGGCCTAAAAATACATGGGCATACGCTCGTCTGGGAAGGGCAATCGATTCCATGGCTGAACAACGATAAGATCTCCAGCTCCGACTCGACTCCATCCAACCCAGGTCTGACCGCGGATGGGGCGTATGTGAACATGAACGCGTACATTAACTCTGTACTAACGCATTTTGACGACAAGTTCAACGCGAGCACGCAGAACATCATCTCGTGGGACGTCGTTAACGAAGCGATGGGGGGCACCGTCCGTGACAGCTCTCTTAGTCCGACAGACTGGCACAGCTACCTGAAATCCACCCCGTGGCTGAAGGCGACGGACGCGAACTACGTCGAACAGGCGTTCAAGTACGCCCGTGCGGCGGAGCCGAATTACAACGTTCTGTTGTACTACAACGACTATAGTATGGATGACCAGAATAAGGCCGCAGCAGTTCGCGACATGGTGAAAGACATTAATGACCGTTGGGCCTTGGATCACCCTGGCAAGCAGCTCATACAGGGTGTCGGCTTGCAAGAGCATAACGGCCTCGGCACCAACCCTAACAATCAGAGAAAGACGATACAGATGTTCAAGAATATCGGCGTCAAAGTTTCAATCAGCGAGCTGGACATCTCCGCAGGAACGAACAAACAGCAGACAACCGAGCAGGTAAAAGCCCAAGCCGCACAGTACGCGCGGTTGATGCAGGTTTATACCGATCCCAACTTCAAGGACACGGTGCAGCGCATCTCCATCTGGGGGCTGACAGACACCAACAGCTGGTTGTCTGAAGGCAGCCCGTTGCTGTTCGACGGCAACCTGTACCCGAAAGACGCGTTTTACGCTGTGATTGACCCGGCTAATTACCTTGCGAATTACCACGCTCCGACAAAGCCTGCTGGGGGCAAAACCTCAACAGCCGCGAAGGGAACGCCCAACATCGACGGCAAAATAGACGACATTTGGAATTCGACAACGCCTATCAATATCAATGTAACGCAAGCAGGTAACACGAAGGCGGATGCTCACATGCCGGCCGCTACCGCTCGCATGTTGTGGGACAACGCGAACCTGTACGTACTCGCGCAGGTGACCAAAGATCCGTCCGAACCGTTGGACAAGGGGAACGCAAACCCTTGGGAACAGGATTCAGTCGAAGTGGTTGTTGACCTGACGAACGGCTCCAGCGCCATGTACTCGAACGCTTCCGGACATTACCGCGTTCGGTATGACGGCTTTGCGTCGGTAGACGCAGGCATGACAGATAATCAGGGTATTGCAACGAAGATGACCTCTGCGACGGTCAACGAGGATACGTACTCCTACAACGTCGAGATGAAGATTCCGTTTATTCAAATTTCGCCCGCGATTGGCACTCAGATCGGCTTTGACACTCAGGTGAACGAAGCGATGAACGGTGCGCGCATTGGCGCGTACGCTTGGAACGACGCTAGCGGGACTTCTTATCAGGATCTATTCCAGATTGGCACATTGGAACTTGCGGCCGCACCGACTCCCACTACGACATCGGTAACCGGAGTTACGCTTGACCAATCGACCTTATCGCTGACAGCAGGGGGCACCGCTGCAACATTGACGGCAACAGTTCTACCGAACAACGCTTCGAACAAAGCTGTGACGTGGAGCTCCAGCGACTCGAGCGTTGCGACTGTGGACAACCATGGGTTTGTTACTCCTGTCAAAGCAGGAACTGCAACGATTACCGCAACGACTGTTGATAGCGGGTTTACAGCAACAAGCGTTGTAACAGTCAAAGCTGCGACGCCTACGCCTACGACCACGACTACGACTACGACTACGCCCACGACGCAGGGATCTGACATCACAGTTGATAAAAATCATATCACTGCAAAGGCTCATCCGGACAGCAACGGTACAGCTTCCGTAACCATCAGTTCGAGTGATTTCCATCAAGGAGTCAGTCAATCAACAGACAAATCCGTGACGATTCAAGTACAACCCGCTGCCGGCGTTAAAGAAGTTCAAGTCAACTTGCCGGCAGATCAAGTTCAAGCACTTTCGGATCAGATCCAATCGATCGTCATCGACACTGGTTTGGCAACTGTTACAATCGATCCGAAATTGCTGAAGCACAACGACGCGAGCGGTACCGGCAACGTTCAATTGTCCGTGGCCGTCGTAGACCCGGCGTCGCTGTCCGACGCAGCAAGGAGCCAAGTAGGCGGAAATACCGTCTACAATTTCAACTTAAGCATCAACGGCACAAAAATTTCGAAATTCACCGGAAATGACGTTAAAGTCAGCATGGGTTACACCCTGAAGCCGGGTGAAAATCCAAACAATGTCGTCGTCTATAACATCGATGATAACGGCAAGCTGGAAATCGTCAAAAATGGGAAGTACAAAACAGCGACGGGCAAAGTCGAATTTACTCCGAAGCACTTCAGCAAATACGTCGCCAAGGCCAATGCTTCCGCATTCAAAGACGTGAACAATGTACCTTGGGCGGTGGAAAGCATCCAAGCTCTCGAAGCGCGAGGTATTGTTGCAGGAGTTGAAACTGGAGCTTTCGCGCCGAACAATCAGGTTACCAGAGCCGAGTTCATCCAAATGCTGATGAATGCGCTTGATCTGAACAGCGATAAGACAAACAGCACCTTTACAGATGTGAAGGAAGGCACCTGGAATTATCAAGCAATTGCTTCGGCTCAACAGCTCGGTATCGTCAACGGAAAAGCGGACGGATCTTATGGCATCAACGATGCAATCAGCAGGCAGGAAATGGCCGCTATGCTGTATCGTGCCGCAGCGAAGGCAAATATCAAGCTGCAAAATACCGTTAATGAAATCAAGTTTGCCGATGATTCAAGCATTTCGGTCTATGCAGCACAAGCAATTAAAGCATTGCAACAAGCCGGAATTGTGAGCGGCATGGTGGACGGGACATTTGCCCCTGCCAGCAACGCAACGCGCGCTCAAGCAGCAGTTATCATTTACGGATTGTTTAAATTAATGTAAGTTCAGACATCGCAACAAAGAAGCCTTCCTCCCCATTGCCGCGGGGGGAAGGCTTCATTTATTAAAGTCCTTCATCATCTCTACACATCTCTCTCACTATAAAGTGATGTTTTCGCCTGTTT
Source organism: Paenibacillus sp. 22594 (assembly GCF_052044425.1). Classification (NCBI taxonomy): domain Bacteria; kingdom Bacillati; phylum Bacillota; class Bacilli; order Caryophanales; family Paenibacillaceae; genus Paenibacillus; species Paenibacillus sp. 22594. The sequence continues at coordinate 261,806 of NZ_JBQENA010000006.1, read as the reverse complement.
ACCCGCTTTTTCTTAGTTTTTCAACCTTGACAGTTTGCGAGGTACTAGTAGAGAACGTAGTCTGCACCACGATTTTCCGTAAGAGCGTAGGCGGGGATAGAGCTTAGCATCGTTTCATTCCAAAACTGTGGATAGTTGATTATGATCGCATAGTGAATCCATTCGCCCTTGGGGTTTACCCTCCCATGTCACACTGGGTCTATGCCCTTACATTCATTCGTTCTATCTCTCAAGGGTGGATGACGGAGCCTTTGCCCCATCGGGACGTTTATTAAATATGTAAGTGATAACTTTAACTCTTGACTGATTTTCATCCTCTCTTATTTAAAAGATACAGATTCCAAAATCTAATCCGTTTCAGCCTTTGACTCATCATTTGTGTATGTAACAATGAAATTGAATGCATACTCATCAATCATTGTGCTGTAAACCTCTTGTGTTGTTACAACAGCATTTCCATAATCAACAGACCCTTTCAACAGGTACATCTTTTTTCCACCGACTCCCCAAGTAGTGAGCTTTTTATTAGCTCCCGATCCGGCGCTGACCCAAAGGTCCAGCAACCAGTTCTCTAGTGGGTTTGCCAGAAATCCTTTCTCGGATAAGGAAATTAAGTCCATGCGTGAATTTTTGGAGAATGTAGAGGGTAAAGACGCCGGATTCTTTTTCCTGAATTTGGGAGGATCTGTAAACCGTAAATCACCTAAATCAACAGCCTTCTTCTGGCGTAAAGCGAAATTTTATTTAGAGTGGAATAGCTCATGGATCAAGAAATTAAAGCTTGCACCGCGATGGCTGCGTATTATTGTATTTGAATTTGAATCTATATGTAGGGAGCTGGAGCGACTGGATTAGTTATGAGGAGAATCCGATGGCTACGGGGAATAGTTTACATGAAGTGCCCGCGTCCTGCGTGGGCTTTTTGTGCTAAAGAGCACCCTGCAAAATGTCAAGTCAATGCGGATTCAACCACAAGCGGAGAAAGATGATCCCGCATTAAATCCTCTCTTCCGGTCACACCTCCAAGACCAGCTTTATGCTGCCCCTTCAACCGTATAATAACAGACGAGCATGTTCTATGGATCGATGACCGGTATGTGGATTTGAAGCAAAACTTCCAGCGATGCTCATTCAACAGTTCACACTCTACTATTTGATTCTATGAAGCTTCCAAAATGCAAAATAGTATTTACATTGTGCAATACATAAGCTACAATCCTACCAACCAATAACTGGAAATGACAATTCCATTCGCCATTACTTTCAACCACATGGTTTTCAAAAAGTTGGCGTTTGCTGGCAAGCAACAGATCAACGTAAATGTTGTTCAAAACTAAGCGTATGTCGACCGAGGGGAGATCAAATTCATTTGAATATAGCCGTCAAGTTCATGCGAAAATTCAAAGACCGTAATACCCAGAATAAGCTAAAGGTCTATCGGGACAAAACGGAGCTCATTAGGAAACGGAATATGGAAGCCTGGGATGACGGGCGACTCCAAGAGGAATCCCTCCGGCTGCAAAAAGAAGCGCGGTCAGGTACACCTTTGGATGAGCTGCTTGTCGATGCTTATGCGTTAGTCTGCGAGGCAGCGAAGAGAAAGCTCGGATTACAGCCTTACGATGTCCAGATTATGGCTGCCATTGCTCTACATGAGAGATTTCTGATCGAGCAGCATACTGGTGAAGGAAAAACACTCTCTGCTGTTATGCCTGTATATCTAAATGCACTGACTGGAAAAGGCGTTCATGTGCTAACTTTAAACGATTATTTGGCTAAGCGGGATGCGGAGTGGATGGGCCCGGTCTATCGTTTCCTCGGGTTAACGGTAAGCTCTGTTCAAGCAGGTATGAGCCTGTACGAGAAACGGGAAGCATACGCCAAGGATATAACATATGTTACGGCTAAAGCAGCGGGATTCGATTACTTGCGCGATACAATTGCTCTAAGCGAAGCCTATACCGTGCATCGTCCTTTCCACTACGTCATCGTCGACGAAGCGGATTCGCTGCTTCTCGACGAAGCGCGGGTGCCGCTAGTCATCAGCGGCGATTCGGCCCCTTCCAGGAGCGACGGCTTTCGTTTCGCAGAAGTGGCTCGGCAGCTCAAGCAAGCAGAGCATTACGACTTCGACGAGTTCCAGCGGAATGTTTACTTAAATGAAGCAGGCGCTGCGGAAGCGGAATCACTGCTGGGATGCGGCAATTTATACGATAGCCACAACAGTCACTTGCTGACGTCATTAAATTGCGCGCTGCATGCGGAATCCATATTAAAAATAGACATCGATTATATCGTCCGGGACGGCAAAATCGAGCTAATTGAAGAATACACCGGCCGTGTGGCGGAGAACAGGTATTTGCCGGACGGGCTGCAAGCAGCGCTTACGGCCAAAGAGGGGCTGTACTCCACAACCAGCGGAAAAATCCTCGGGACGCTCACCATTCAACACTTCATCAGCCTGTATCCGCAGATTTGCGGGATGACGGCAACCGCACATGCTTCCGCATTGGACTTCGAAGATGTTTATGCGCTGCAGGTCGTGCAAATCCCGCCGAACCGGCCAAACATCCGGATCGACTATCCGCACAGGATCTATACCCATAAAGAAGCCAAGCTTAAGGCACTCGTACAAGAAATCTCATCCGTCCATCGAACGAGACGTCCAATTCTCATTGGTACGTCAAGCGTCGAAGAGTCTGCCATACTTGCTGAGGCGCTAGTGGCTGCTGGTGTACCTTGCCATGTTCTCAATGCGAAAAACGACGCAGAAGAAGCCGACATCATCGCCAAAGCGGGAGAAATCGGCGCAGTGACGGTGTCTACAAATATGGCGGGACGCGGCGTGGACATCCGGCTCGGCGGTGGCGACCCCGCGCAAGCAGAACTAGTCGCTAAGCTGGGCGGGTTATATGTGATTGGCACCCATGTGAACGAAAGTGTGCGGATCGACGACCAGTTGCGTGGGCGTTCCGGCCGTCAAGGTGACCCGGGAGCTTCTGTTATTTATGTAAGCATGGAGGACGAGTTACTGCTTCGCTTCGGCATCCATAAAGCGGTTCGCGATCCAAAGCAGGATAAGGCTCTTGAAGAACCATTACTCAGCAGCAAGATCACAAGTATTCAGCGTATTGTTATGGGCCAAAACTTCGATATCCACAAGGAATTGAACTGCTATTCAGATATGGTGGAGGATCAGAGGCGGCTTCTATACGAGGAGCGGCTCCGAATTCTGAAAGGTGAGAAACCGATGAGTCCTTCGGAGCAGCGAGTCAGACTTTTTTATATCGACGAGTTCTGGGCTGAACATCTTGCGTACATTTCTTACCTTCGCGAGAGCATCCATTTGGAGAGCCTTGCCAGCCGAAATCCGATCGACGAATTTCATGCGCAAATCACAGAAGCCTATGAGCAAATTCCTTTTAAAGTAAATAGTGCGTCGGAAAAAATGCTTGAAAGGCTCGGAGGTTCGAATGACCCGGCGGAGTGGGAAAAGCTCGGTTTGAAGAGCCCTGCCTCCACCAGGACTTATATTATCAACGATCAATACCTACAGAATAAGCGCAGCACATGGACCGGAACGACTGTATTTGCTTATTGGATCCGTATGATTATGAAGCCGGTATTCAAGCTGTCCAAATATTGAAGACTGAACCATTCTCAGAACAGAAAATGTTTTCCGAAGCGAAACGTTGACTCCGTGTTAACTTCGGGGCAGAAATAATACATCGCCAATGCATCTAAGCCGCTTGGAGATGTAATTAATAATTACGAACATTCCCTTCATAGCTATCCTGGTCACTCCAGCTTTTCCCCACAGTCATCTAACGCACAGCTTCGTCCCTTAGTTGAATCTCTGTTCAATGCTTAACAAGAGCTTTTAGTTAGTTGCGGATTAAAAAATAGTATAAAATACGAATAGATATAAACGTCCCGTGTTTGTTTCAAATTTGAATGGAAAGTAGTATTCAGCATGAATCTCTCATCGGTAAACAGCAAATATTCTGTTCAGAGAATCGTTGGTTTCAAACGGGAAAAGGATACTTTATCCCAGTGACCCGCGGTCTCAGATGCAAGCATTTGCGTGTTGCTGCATATCGGAAGGTGGTGCGATGAATGATTAGTAAGGATGGCATCCCCCATACGGGAACATTCGGACAGATTGATCAAATGTGGTTCAGGCTTCGAAGCATCACACAGAACAATAATCCCAAGGGAGAGTGGTCACTTCGGCTGCAATTTCTTGAATCGCATATGCTCCTGATTCCAATATTTGGCCGGGGTTGGATAACGGTAGATGGAAAATATGCTGAACTCAGAGCGGGATTTGTTTTTGTTTGCCTGCCAGGACAGTTGATCGAAGCCCGTCTAGAGGGTTCAGGAGACCAGAGGCTATACATTCTTCGGTTTGATGTATTTGGTCAGCGTGATCTGCCTGAAGATCACGAACAGACAAGCTCATCGGAGCTTATTATCCCCTTCCCCATGGAAGGAGAAGCAGCGATTGCATCAACTATTACTTACAGCAAACTCTGTGAGGCCATCGCCACTTCCATGGGAAGCATGAATCCCTTGCAGCGGCTGCATGCCCAGAGCGGCTTCTATGAGCTGCTGTATAATCTGCTGAGCGATGTCGGCCAGCTGCAGCTGAGCGATACAGACGCTGTGATGGAGCGGGTCAAGACATATATAGAACAACACTACCGTGAAGAGCTCACCATCCGTCTGCTGGCAGGCGAAGCAGGCACCAGCGAAAGGCATTTCATCAGACTGTTCAAGCAAAAATTTGGTCTCAGCGCCATTGAATACCTGACCGAATACCGGATCAGACAAGCAAGGAGCCTTATGCTGCCGCAAACGAATTATGAATTGAAGGATATCGCCGCTTACGTCGGTTATAAGGACATCCCTTATTTCAGGCACAAATTCAAGCAAATTACCGGTGTTGCTCCAGCAACATTCATGCGAAATGCCAAGCTGAAAATTGTTGCTTACCACGGCAGCCTGATTGGGGCACTGCTTACTTTGAATATTGTTCCCTGCGCAGCTCCGGCTGACCATCCTTGGACTGAATATTACCGCCGTAAATATGAGCCTGGTGCGGTACTTCCTCTTGCCCAAGATGACAATACCAGAATACAGCAGCTCGCCCTCCTCCATCCTGATTTTATTCTGGGGCTGGAGCAATCGCTAAGACCGGACATACAGCAGCAGCTTCAAGAGCTTGCCCCCACTTATCTCGTCTCCTGGCACCGAATGGACTGGCGGACGCAATTAAGATTCATTGGAAAATGCCTGGGCAAGGCAAAGGAAACGGCGGCATGGTTAGACAAATATGAGCGCAAAGCCGAGGCTGTCCGGGCGGACATAGATCATGAACTCGCCAAGGACAAGCTTCTTATTGCCCGAATATCCGGTCAGAAGATTACCGTGTTGTCTAATCGAAGCTTGGGTGAAGTGCTCTACGATGATCTGCATCTGCTCCCGGCGTCCGTTGTTAATCGCAAGCTTAGCCATCAGACATTGACGCTGGAAGAGCTGGGGTCTGCGGATGCGGACAGGCTCCTGTTGATTGTGGATGAGGATGTCCACTCGCAGGCCGTCTGGTCTGAGCTCCGAGACAAGGAGTCGTGGAAGCATCCTGATCCCGCCGGATATTCGCGTATTGACCATCTCCCTCCCTTCCCATGGACAGAGTATACATCGTTCACACAGGAGCTGATTCTCGACCTGGCGTTGTCTCTTTGGCGTAATCGAACATAAAATAATGGCGAGATTGTCAATAGTCGAATCTGGAAGATTGTTTTATACTCCTAACAGTGATATTGATTCTCACTCGCAAGTGAGATTTAAGGTATCGAAAATCAGGAGGTTACATAATAAATGATACAGATAAGAACAGGAATGGCGTTCTGTATGGCTATTGTGCTGGTATTGGTAATGGCAGCTTGCTCAAATAATAGTGGACAGGCCAAGATTGCCGCCACAACTGAATCGGACATTCGTGTAGTAAAAAGTGAAAAAGGCGAGATTAAGATCCCTGCCAATCCAACCAAAGTCATCGGACTCTCCGTAGTCTATCCGGAGTTTCTGCAAGCATTGGGCGTTACACCCATAGCAGTACAGAACTACCATACGGATCTACCAACCTATCTGCGAGAACCGCTCAAGGATACTCTTAAAATGGGCATTGCAGAAACCCCGAATTTTGAAATGATATTGGCCTCTGAACCAGATCTTATCCTTGCTCCCGTCTGGTGGTCTGACAAGGACTATGATCAGTTATCCGGGATCGCACCGACGGTTCTTCTGCCACAGCGCGATGACTGGCGTGATGAACTGAAGGATATAGGCGAGGTCCTGGGCAAGAAGGACATTGCAGAGAAGGTCATTCAAGATCTGGCAGCCCAGGAAGCTGAAGCCAAGCGGAAGCTTGATGATCTGGTTGGCAACGAAACCGTGTTGTATATGATGGTTATGCCCAACAGCCTCATCCTCTATGGGGATCAGATCGATCGCGGAAAGTTTATTCATACCACGCTTGGGCTGGAGATGATTCCGAACTTCCCCAAAGATCCGTCATTAACCATATCACTTGAGAAATTACCCGAGTATAATCCCGACCATCTCATTATTCAGCTGAATAATGAGGACAATGTTGAGGTTAAGCAAACCTATGAAGATATGCTGGAAAGTCCTCTGTGGAAGAACATGAATGCAGTCAAGAAGAATCAGGTGTATACGATGGCGGGCAAGGATTGGTTTAACGTGGGCATGTCTCCGCTGGCGAACCGCTATGCGATTGATTCGGTTCTCCAAGCCTTTGAGGGTAACTTGGAATAAAGGGGATTTAAGGATGTGCGAAACCGAAAAAATCCAATTGGGAGAACGTTTTTTCATCTATTCAGAGGCTGCGGAGAATGCGGTGGTTACTTTTTCTCTTACCGAATTATGTCTGCCTGCAAATGCTGAGCATTTGCTCAGAGCTTATGCTTCCATGCTCGGAACAGATGACAAGCGTATAGCAGCCGCCATCTTTTGCAGCTGGTACGCCGGAATTTGCGGGGCAAAATATACACTGCTCACGGCTGCACACCCGATGGCTCATGCCTTGTGTCTGAGCAACATGTCTGTACAGCTCATCCGCACTGAGGGGTTCCCCGAATTCGCCTTTCATGTCCATGAAAATCGGGACGGCCTCTGCCACAAAAGTGTTTCCGGGAATGAAGTATTAGATGAGCTTGGTTTGTTCTATAAGAATGATGTTAGACCGATTATTCTTGCTCTTGCCAAATCCGCACAGACTAAAGCAGTGATGCTATGGAAGCATATTTATAATCAGCTATATACCTATATGGAAGAGGAATCCCGGGATGCGGTAGATGACAGCACCCGCAACCTTATCATTAAGCAATTCAAATCCATCACCTGGGAACTCGAACCGGAGGTATTCGGACTTCGCGGCAATCCGTTCCGCATCATGCCCAAATTCAGAACAGACCCCAACCCTCCGCACAACACTATATCTATTAAGGCGACCTGCTGTCTGGCTTATCAGCTCAGAGAGGATCATGGATACTGCAGCAGCTGTCCTATACTGCCTCCGGAGTAAACGGAGCTACTGGTAAATAGTCAACAGAATGAGCCCGCGGCCCACGCGGGTTTTTTTGTGCGAATAGCATTTAATTGTTTCTTTTCGGCATAATCTATGGTATCTATTGTAAGTCAATGAACAAAATGCAAAACAAAGGGAGAGGTTATGATGTGGGATCGTAAGGAAATAAAGCGAAGGGCTAAGGATGTGCTCCGAACCTCGTATTGGAAGGCATTTGTGGTGAGCTTAATACTGGTTTTACTTGGAGAAGGCATAGGTATCCCAAGCTTAACTCAAAGAATGGGTTCCTCCTCACTTCGTTCAGAATGGTCCAACTCCGTTCATGACATCGATTGGGGGTTTTTAGGCCCCTTCCTTGTTATCGTATTATTCATAGTTGGCATATTTGCAGTAATTGGAATTGCATTTCATATCCTGATCGGTTCTCCTCTCACAGTAGGTTCATTGCGTTACTTCAAGCAGGCTGCCGAGGGTGAAGTCCGTATGGGCAATATCGGCTATGCGTTTAATATGGAACGGTATTGGGCTATAGTTCTAACTATGCTTTGGAGAGGTTTTTTGAATTTCTTATGGTTCCTGTTACTGATCATTCCAGGAATAGTAAAAGCCTATGCGTACAGTCAGGTTCCTTACATCCTTGCAGACAATCCGAATATCGGATATAACCGTGCAGTAGAATTAAGCAAGCAAATGACACAGGGACATAAGTTCCGCATGTTTGTGCTTGATCTGAGCTTTATTGGATGGATCCTGGTTGGCCTGCTGGCACTCGGCATCGGCGTCTTATTCGTTCAGCCCTACATCAATGCCACGAAGGCAGAGCTTTACTTGGATTTACGCCATACTGCACTTACATATAAAATGACAACAGAATATGAACTCCGGCTAGCACCAACACCCTATTTTTAGTATCGTATCCGCTAGATTGCTGCTGATGAATAGTCAACATGCAGAGCCCGCGCTTGGCGCGGGCTTTTTGTGCTGGGATTTACAGTTGTATAGGCAGGAATTTCGCAATCTCATCAAAAGCTCCTCTCCTCCAGAGCCTTTACAGACTCACGGACAAGAAGTTCCGGCGGAAAGCACACCGCTCGACCGGTTCCTCCGTTAAGCAGCATAATTAAACGGCCTCAGTCCCATTGAATTCAGGACTAAGGCCGCCTAAGGATCTTTTATTTACGCTGTCTACTTGACGGGGTGCAGTTCAGAACTGCCAGCTTAATTGTAGAATTGCCAGAATACAAGCAGTCCTACCAGAACAACAATCATCGCCCCAGGCAAAATGGCAGACCACTTGTCACGGGCAGTTGAAGCAGAACGCTTCTTCTTCCAGGATACCAACAGTGCTGCCAAGAACAATGCAGCCAGTCCAGTCAGACCATAGTTAACCAAAATCTGCGGATACACTTCGGCATAGGCACGCTCATTGTTGCTTAGCATCCGCAAAGCCAGAACTAGATTGTTCACCACAATGCCGGTGCCCGATAAGGTTAAGCCAGCCACCAGCTTTCGGTTGCCAGCACGAGAAGCAGGGTGCGTTCTGGCTCTCCGCTTGTTCAAGATCGTCTGAACCAGCAATACAATTGGGGCGATAATGAAATAGACGACGGCCAGCACCGCGAGCGCGGCACTCAAGAGCAGCACCGGCATCGATTTATCGGCAGGCAGCGGCAAATAATCAGTGGTATACACAGAGATCGCCTTTACCTTACCATCACTAACTGTTGCATGCAGCATGGGCCAGGCATCGAGCGCCGAGTCTCCGCTTACTTTCTCATAGAGATAAGGCTGAACCTGCTTATAGCTTCCGGTCATACCTGCAAGTGACACACGGAGCTGATCCGCTCCCTGCGGCTCAAGCTTCATCAGCGTGAGATAGGGGAATAGATTCATGAAGCCATGTCCAGGGCGGCGCGCAGCCACGAACTCACCTTGAACCGCTGACGCGTCCGGCAGATCGACTGCATCCGCCTGCTCACGCGTACCCACGATTGCTTTGGTCAGACCATGAACAATATTGGATTCGCTGGCCTGATTGGTCATAATTACGATCGCGAACCGGTCTTCAGGCACGATCTGCAGATTGGTGGCAAAGGCAATCGTATTCCCGCCGTGTCCTAGCGTCCGGTGCCGTCCGGGATATTCCCAGAATCCATGCGCATTGCCCGGCATTCCTTCAGCTGAGGCATAACTCTGGGTCAGCATCTTGCTCAGGGTCTCGGGCTTCTCGAACAGAAGGGATTGTTCTCCGGCTGCAGGCAGGAATGCCATCGCAAACTTAGCCAGATCTTCCGCAGTGCCGTTATTTCCGCCGTTGGGGTACATGGACATATAGTTCCATGATCCCTGCCTAAAGGACCCTTTTCCTTCAAAGAAATAACCCTTAGCTTTATGCTTCAGCAGCTCCGGGCGGTCCTCTATGACGGAATATGCCATGGAATTCTTCATGCCAAGGGGATCAAAAATATGCTGCTGAACGTATTCACGGTAGGGCTGACCGCTGATTCTCTCCACAATATACGCAGCCAGTGAGTTGCCATAGTTCGAATAGGCAACAGCCTCACCAGGTCTGTAAATCTGTGCCGGCTGGGCAAGCTGCAGTCCATCTTCCAGCGATCGCACTTCCTCAGGGGATTGATAAGCCATATCGAACATATACTCTTCGAATCCTGCATTGTGGTTCATGAGATTAAGCATCGTTATGGGATCATCATATTTCAGCTTGGTTAGGAAATTCTCCGGTAAATAGTTGCGAATATCTTCATTCAGATCAACTTTCCCTTGTTCTTCCAGCTGCATCACAGACGTCCATACGGTAAGCTTGCTGATCGAACCCCACTCCATTACCGTATCCGGCGAGACAGGGATCTTCTGCTCCACGTCGGCGTAGCCGTAACCCTTGGACAGAACCACCTGGCCGTCCTTCATCATAACTACAGACGCACCTACGGATTGTTGCCCTATGTATTCTTTTACATAATTGTCGACAAAATCTTCCAAACCGGCCAGCGGAATCCCGGAAGGGGTTGCCGCCTCTGCTCCCCCGCTAACTTTTTCCGCTGCAAATGCTGTGATACTACTGGACATAAGTAATAATATCGAGAACACAAGTATAAATCCCTTTCTTAACAATAAGACCTCTCCTTTAGTCGAGTAAATTCTAGTAGCTCTCCTATTCTAACAAGAATCTTCACACAAAACCGCATAATTATGTTAAAAGTAAAGCGACTTCAAGTCCTTCACACGTCCTCTACATGCAAAAAAGCGGCCCTCCTTACCGGAGAACCGCCACCTGCTTAACTCAAACTGTTATTTCCACTCATATCTACTTGACGGAGGTCCAAGACCGACTTGTTCCTCAGCTGACCTGGAACTGGTTCAATTCATCCTGTAGCTTTTTAGACAAAAGGCTGAGTTGCTGGGATAGTCCTGCAACCTGCTGAATGCTGTCCAGTTGCTCCTGAGTACTTGCACTAACCTCTTCTGTCGAAGCAGAATTCTCTTCTGTAGTCGAAGAGATTACTTCCAGTGCCTGTAGAATTTCTTCCTTGTGGTTATGAACAATGGAAGTATTATCGCTAATTTGAATCATGCGTAATTTCAAGCCTTCTAAATCCTTATTAATACTGAGGAACACCTGCTTCGTAGCTTCCACGGATTTCGCGGTTTCTTCAGCTATTTCAAGGCCCTGTGAAGTGTGTTCAACGGATGCGGTGGTTTTCTCCGCGATATCATGAACCTTTCTGGCTATCTCCTGTGTGGCCCGTGCGGTCTGTTCCGCCAACTTCCGAACCTCTCCTGCCACAACAGCAAACCCGCGGCCCTGTTCTCCCGCACGCGCTGCTTCGATGGACGCGTTAAGTGCTAACAGATTAGTTTGTGTGGCAATTTGATGTACCGTGTCTACGATGCTTGATATCTCATTACGGCTTAGATCAATATCTTGAATAGCAGACGAAATCGCCTGAGTGGAGTTGTGATTTTCTTCAGCCCATCTGGATAACTGGTCCAAAACGCCTAACCCGTGCCCGCTTTGGTCTGCAGAAGCTTGTACCATCATTTCTATTGCTTTGGCATCATTCGTGATTTCGTCGATTTGACCGGATAATGACCCGGTTTTGTGAAGAATCGTATCCGTTTCAATCGACTGATAATTGGTTGCGTTGGCAATCTCAGTAATGGCCAAAGCCGTATCGTTCATTGTTATTGCCGTCCGGGAAGAGATGGATTGCAGATCCTTGGAAGACTGATTCAATACCTCTGCGGAGGCGCCAACCATCTGAATCATATTTTGAATTTTTCGGACCATATTGAAGATTCCGATTGAAATTTGTCCAATTTCATTTTTAGAATTAGCATCGAACTGAACAGTCAAATCCCCATTTTCCACCCGCTTGATTTTGGTGAGAAGGATAGGTATGGATCTGAGCAGATAACGGAGTGTGATATATGAAAATAAAATGAGCAGGAACGCAGCTGCAGTGAATCCGATAATGGTAAGCCATGTGAAGTTCACTAATTCTGAGAGTACTTCACGCTTTGTAATGGTCAACCCCACAGACCATCCGGTATCTTTGCTTGTGGCGTACCCGATGTAACGGCTCTCTCCATTGTCGTTAATCAGTTCTACTCCGGATTCGCCAGCTAACATTTTCTTTCCGATCCTCCCCAGATCACCCGGGCTCTCGTTAATCTTTTCCTTTAATATTTTAGCCGGATCAGGGTGATACATAATATCCCCAGTTTTTGTGACCAGAATGGAATAACCTGTGCTGCCAAGCTTATAGCTCTGCATGATGGCAGGAATATCCTTAAACGCTATATCAACTACCACAAAACCGATAATCGCATTGTTGTCATCCTTAATCGGATAAAAAATACCCATCAACAAATCACCCGTAGTAATATCATTGTAAGGATCAGAGTAATACAAACCGTCTGCTGTGAGTGCAGGTTGATAGTACGGGCGTTGTGCTATATCAAAAGTAGGCTCGGATATACTGCCATCGTTCAGGATGTAAAAGCCTTTGCCGGTAGTACTTGCTACCCAAGCATCTGCAAAAGCGGGCTCTCCTTTCACAATGGCTGCTAATGTCTTTGTTACTTCAGCGGCATGTGGAGAAGTTTTGGCCATTCCAGGCGATTCAGTGGTTTCGAGATATTCTTTAAATATATTGTTCGTTGACATCTGTTTGACCAGTGAACCCTTTTCCTTAAATAGAGCATCGAATTCACTGACGAGAGCCTGTGTCTTGGTCCGAAGCATGGACTCTTGGTTCTCCACAAGTATACTTCGTGTACTAGAAAACATAAATGTTCCCAAGATGGAAAAGACGACAACGATAATAACTAACAGCACAATTGATAGAGTATTTGCAATACTTGATAAATTGAATCGTCTTTTCTTTATGATCTGTGACATTAGAACCCCCCATTTCACTTTTGTGTAATTAGCTCATAATTATATTTCGGATATTTGTCGATTGTTCGATAGAGTTGTTTTCGATAATGGATATTTTGAAGTGAAATTTTAAGGGTTACAGCATAAAAATGATATTAATGCAGTTCGTTTTATATTTTTCTGGGTGTATTTCCATTGCTTAGATGTTGGAATGCTAGACGCCTTTTACAATAGTGAATGGTTATAGACAAAACTAAACGGCCTTAGTCCCATTGAATTCAGGATTAAGGCCGCTTAACGATAAAATAATTATTTGTACGAATGGTTCAGTCCAATCCTAGCTTAGATTGCTTTCTCTGGTTTCTCTACTTCTACTCCATTGAGGATTAGGTGGGGGTGAATCTCTGCCTTGAGTGAATCAGAGACGGCACAGTACTTCTCCTCAGCCATCAGGATGGCTTTCCAGAGCCGGTAATCGGGGACATTCCCATCAATATGAAAAAACAGATCAATCGCAGTAAATCCAGAAGGATTCGCTTCCTTGCGGGTTCCATCTGCTTCAATCTCAAGTCGTGTGATTTCTGGCAGGAACCGATCCAGAATCATCGTGATATCGATGCCCATGCAGCCTCCCAACCCAGCCAGCAGTAATTCCATCGGAGTCATGCCTTCGCCGTTACCGCCGTATTTAGGAGTTGCATCCATCCCCACGGAATAGCCGGAAGGGCCTGTTGAATCAAACATCCGTTTACCTTTCCAAATGGTCGACACTTTCATTATATTTACCTTCTTCCTTAAATTTCGTTGATTTGACGCAAGAATCTGCGTGTCCGTTCCTCTTGGGGATCTTCAAAAAACCGCTGCGGAGCCGCTTCTTCGATAATATTACCATCTGCCATTAAAATGATTTTGGTCGCCACTTCACGGGCAAATTTCATCTCATGTGACACGACCAGCATCGTCATGCCCTCCTGAGCCAGCTCACGCATCACGCTCAGCACCTCACCCACAAGCTCAGGATCAAGCGCAGAAGTAGGTTCATCGAATAACATTACTGCGGGTTCCATAGCCAGAGAACGGGCAATCGCCACTCTTTGTTGCTGCCCGCCGGAGAGCCGGGAAGGATAATATTCTTCACGATCTGCCAGTCCAACACGGTCCAGAAGATTTCGGCCTATAGCTACAGCCTGTTCCTTCGGCAGCTTCTTCACGGTGATCAGACCTTCGATCACATTGCCGAGCGCTGTTTTGTGTGGATATAGATTAAATTGCTGGAACACCATCCCGCTCTGCTTGCGGATATTCCGGGTGGCCTGCTGACGCAAACGTCTGGAGGCAGTGGCATCAACCACAATCCCATTTACCTCAAAGCTGCCGCCTGAGATGTCCTCCAGACCATTTAAGCAGCGAAGCAATGTGCTTTTACCTGAACCGCTCGGTCCCAGAACGACGACTATATCCTGTGCTGCCACCTGTATATTAATGCCCTTCAGCACTTCATGATCCTGAAAATGCTTCGATAAGCCTGTAGTCGTTATCATGTTAACGTCATCTCCATGTTCAATAAGCTTTGGCTAATCTGCGTTCGAACCGCTCCAGGATGAAGGCCAGCCCCGTACTCATAATCCAATACATTATTCCGATGCCCAGATAAAAAGGCATATATTGATAGTATTGGGCAATGAGCAGCTGTGCTTGACGCAGCAGTTCGCTGACCGTGATCACCGACACGAGCGAGGTCTCCTTCAGCATACCAATGAACGTATTTCCCATAGGTGGAATAGCAATACGCATGGCCTGCGGCAGCACAATTCTGCGCATCGCCTGCCATGGCGTCATTCCGGTTGAATATGCAGCCTCCAGTTGTCCCTTCGGAACCGACAGAATGGCTCCACGAAACGTCTCAGACAAGTAAGCCCCGGCATTTACACTGAGCGCAATATAGGCTGCTGTCAGGGAACCAAGCGTAATCCCATAATCTACAAGCCCATAATATATGATCACAATCTGTACAAGGAGCGGTGTCCCGCGGATGATCGATACGTAGAAACGGGCAATCCACCGAATCGGCGGATTCCCTTTGAGACGGGCGATTGCCACCACTAGTCCGATGATCAGACCGAAGAACATAGAGACAATCGTCAACAGTAAAGTGTAACCGGCGCCCTTCAGCAAGAAGGGCAGATTGTCGAATACGAGTTGCATAGATACTACCCCCTTCCCGCCATAGGGCGCACGCTCCAACATTTATTTTGCAGGTGTCTCATTGAACCATTTCTGAAAAATAGTGTCGTATGTGCCGTCTGCCTTCATATCTGCCAAGGCTTTATTCATGGCATCCCGAAGCTCTGCATTATCCTTGCGGAGAGCTACACCCGCCATATCGGATTTGATCGGTTCGCCCACCGCTTTAATCTGAAAGCCATTCTCATCCACAATCGGCTTCAAGGCATACAGATTATTAATGGTCGCATCAATCCGTCCTGCATCCAGATCCTTCAGTGAGGTAATGACATCATCATACGTCTTGATCTTGAAATCACCTACTTTTGGCAGCACTTCGGTACGAAGGTAGGTTTCATCGTTTGTTCCGAGCCCCACCCCAATCGTTTTCCCTTTGAAGTCTTCCAGCTTCGTGATATCTGTATTTTTGGTATTGACGATGATTTTGACATTGTTCGTGATGTAAGAATCCGTGAAATCAATTTGCTTCTTACGTTCATCAGTTATCGTAACCTGGCTAATCACGATGTCGAATTTCTTCGCTTGCAGACTTGGGATCAGCCCGGAGAAATCCTGAGTCGTGAATTCCGCTGTCACTCCAAGACGTTTGGCAATTTCCTTGGCGATATCAGGGTCAAAGCCATCTACTTCTTTCTTATCATTCAAAAAGGTATACGGCGGATAGGTTCCCATTGTACCGACCTTGATCACACCTGCTTTTTTAATTTGTTCCAGTTCATTCGATGCCGTAGTTCCCGAATCTGATTTACCGCCGCAAGCGCTTAGAACCAGACCGAACACAGCCAGCGCTGTTATTGTAACCATAGCAAATTTACGTTTTATCATTATTGTTTCTCTCCCTTTATCTATAGTTTTCCCAACAATCCGTAAAATTCAAAATTGGCCAATTCACTCGCTAATTGCTGTGCCGAGGCCTCTGCAACCTTAGAATGAATGTCTTCAGAGCCAAATAACCAGCGTGAGAGCAAGCCGTCACACATACTCATCAAAAGAGCAGCGCGAAGCTCAACCTCTATACCCTCAGGCAGCATTTGCAGCTCTATCGCTCTTTCTATATTGCGGCGAAAAGCTTGCTCCATTGCATTCCGGGTAGCCGAAATACGCTTCCTTATCGTTTGATCGGCTCCATTTCCCATCAGGAGGATCTCCATAAGATGACGGTTCTCTGCGGCGAAATTGAACAACCGGTGGAACAGTGCTTCTGAAGCTTTTACCATATCCGTTATATCTCCCGGATCTTGACGATAACCTTGGGCAATCACTTGCAGCAGCTGTTCCTTGCCCGTTTCGATAATCTCCAGCGCAATGGCTTCCTTGCTCTTAAAGTGCCAGTAAAAGGTTCCTTGCGCTACACCCGCTTCCTGAACAATGTCCGATATTTTCGTCTGATGATATCCCAGCCTGGCAAACTTCTCCAGAGCGATTTGTATCAGCTGAGTTCTGCGATCTATGTTTCCGTTGTTGTCATCTATGGGCAATCCATCTTCCTCCTCCCGATTGATTCGTCAGTCAGTTGTCTTTTTTTTAAATCCTATAGGATAACTGTGTTATTGTCAATAGATTCTTGATATTTCTTCCTATTGTCAGCTGCACGACATTTTTTACTAATGGATTGTGCTAATATACATATATCGCATATGATTACTATGATTTATTATCCTATAGACTCTGCCGATAAGAGGTGACCTATTTATGGATTCAATTGGAAATTCCAGGGATTTATTAATGAATAAGCAGATTAAGGAGGTCCTTCTGCAAGCTTTTCACGAATACGGAACCCCAAAATCTTATAAGAAAAATGAATTCATTTTTTTAGAGAATGATCCCGCCAATGCGGTCTTTTATGTAGAGACAGGCTTAGTAAAAATTTCACAGTCCTCCCAGGAAGGTCAAGGCATTACCCTCTTTCTTCGTTATGCCGGCGAGATCTTTGGGAACGCGGAGCTGCTGGCGAATCTTCAACGTAAACGTTATGCCAAGTGCCTGGTAGACTGTCAGATGATTACGTTAGACGGGCAAATTTTTCTGGATTTAGCCAAAAGCAACGCTGAGTTTGCATACTCCTTAGCGGTTATCGGCGCCCATCGGCTATTGCAGACCCAAAACATGGTTGAGACGTTAATTAGCCGGCCTGTAGCATGGAGATTGGCTTGGTTAATATTCCAGATGGGCACTCAGAAAGATGAGCAGATCCATCTGCAACTGCAGCTAAGTCATGAAGAGATTTCTTATGTTATTGGCTGCAGCAGACAGACGGTCACCGAGACCTTGAATAAATGGCGTGAGAAAGCACTTATTGACTACAACCATAAGAAAATTATCATTTATCATCCAAACCGCTTTTTCACAGATATTTAAAGAGGCGCTTGGGTCAGGAAGGTGAGCATGTGATCGAAATCAACAATGTCAGCAAAGTGTTCATGCAGCGGAAAGGAGAACCCTACACAGTACTGGATCAGGTATCCTTCCATGTGGAACGCGGGCAATTTGTATCCTTGCTGGGTCCCTCCGGCTGCGGAAAATCCACCTTATTAAATCTGATAGCCGGGTTTGAAACATCGTATGAGGGTTCAATTTCCGTCAACGGGCAGAGCATTAAGTCTCCTGGCCCGGACCGCGTTGTCGTCTTTCAAGAGCATGGACTATTTCCCTGGTTAACTGTACTCGACAATGTTGCCTTTGGATTAAAGCAGCGGGGCATATCCAAAAAAGCCCGTTATGAGCTCGCCTATGAGCAGATAAAGCCGTGCATTTAAGTAAGTTCGTGGAACGTTATCCTCATGAGCTCTCCGGCGGGATGAAGCAACGGGTTGCCATCGCCAGAGCGCTGGTCATGGACCCGGAGATTTTATTAATGGATGAGCCCTTTGCCGCCTTAGATGAGCAGACCCGCTATATTTTGCAAAAGGATCTGGAGGAGATATGGCAGAAAACGCGGAAAACCATCTTGTTTATCACTCACAATATTCGCGAGGCTATACTTCTGTCTGAACGTGTGCTAGTTATGTCTACACAGCCGGGCCGGATTCAACAGGAGTTCTCCGTTCAGGCCGCCCGCCCACATGCGCTGGAGGATCCCTTGATCCATTCTCTCGAGACTAAAATTCTGGCAGTTCTGACAGATGAACTGGAAAAGATCGTCCAAGGGGAGATCGATCATGAATACAGCATTTAGAAGAATAGTATTTCTGATTATCCTAGTGATTGCGTGGGAGCTGGGTTATCGGATGTTTCAATGGGGCTGGAAATTCCCCTCTCCAATACAGACCTATCAAGCTTTTTATGATGGATTTACGAAGGGGAATTTGCTGGAGGCCACCCTTTCCAGTCTTCGCCGCTTATTAATTTCGTTTGTGCTTGCGATTGGAATCGGTACACTGCTGGGATTCTTGTTCGCCCGTTTTCGTTATTTTGATGAAACCTTTGGGTTCCTGGTCGTTGCGCTGCAGACCGTTCCCAGTATTGCCTGGCTGCCTTTCGCCATCATCTGGTTCGGACTTAACGATACCTCCGTCATTTTCATCACCACCATCGGCGCCACCTGGACCATGTCTATGGCTAGCCGAACCGGCATTATGAATATCTCCACCATCCATTTAAGAGCGGCGCGGATGATGGGGACGGGCAGCGGGTTTCGGATGTTTTTTCAAGTGATGCTTCCCGCAGCATTTCCTCATCTCATCACCGGGGTTCGTGTAGCTTGGGCATTTGCCTGGCGCGCACTTACCGCTGGTGAGCTTATTGCGAGAGGACTGGGACTGGGCCAGACACTGCAGGACAGCCGCAGCATTGGCGATACAGCAACCATCCTGTGTGTTGTCATTATCATCGCCGTGATCGGCACCCTGTCGGATCATTTGTGCTTCAAAAGACTGGAGGATCGCATTATGCTCCGCTACGGCTTAGATTCAGCCAAAAGATAAGTTGAAATCATCCACTCCAAGGTAAAGGGGAACAATCATGAGAAAATTAACGATCGTCTTGTTACTAGTATTCACTCTGGTCCTTTCAGCTTGCGGAAATAATGGCGGGAACACTTCAGCAACAGATAATCTGACGGTACATATTGGGCTTTTAAAAAATGTGACCCATGCCCCGGGATTTATCGCCTTGAAGAACGGTTATTTTCAGGATGCCTTCGGGGCTAATGTTAAGATTGAAGTCACGGCCTTTGACAACGGCTCCGACTTCTCCACCGCCATCGCAACTCACCAGATTGATCTGGGCTTTGTGGGTCCAGGTCCAGCCATCAACCAATTTCTGAAGAGTGAGAACTTTCGGATCATTTCCGGTTCGAATAATGGAGGTGCGGTCTTCATTGCCCGCAAAGATGCCGGCATCCATTCCGTGAAGGACTTAGTGGGCAAAACCGTAGCTGTTCCCACCAAAGGCAGCACCAATGAAATCTCGTTGCGATTGCTTTTAAAACAGGAAGGCTTGAAGGTAACGACGGATACCTCAGGCGTACAGATTATCACCCGTGCTCCGGCAGACACTTTGGTCGCCATGCGTCAAAAAGAAATCGATGCTACCTTAATTCCAGAACCTTGGGGAATACAGCTGGTTGAGGAAGGCACTGGCGAGGTCTTGGTCGATTGGGACAAAATCCCGCCCAATAACGGCAACTATCCTTTAACCCTGCTAGTGGCCAGCGACAAATTCCTTCAAAAGCATCGTGATCTGGCCAAAAAAGCGATAGAGGCCAATCTGGACGGAATTGACTTTATCAAATCACATCCTGAAGAGGCCTATGAATTAATCAGCGCAGAACTCAAGGAGCTCAGCGGTAAAGGCATGGATGTTAAATTAATTAAAGGGGCCATAGAGCATCTGAATCTAACGGATGAGGTTCATCTGGAGGTCATCGAGAGCATGGCTAAGGTGTCTTTTGACGCCGGGTATATCAAGGATATTACAGAGGATAAGCTCGACTTAAGCAAGTTTATCGATTTATCGCTATTGGATGAAGTGAAAAAGGACAGATAAGGAGGTACAACCTACATGCAAATACAAGATCAGAGCAGACAATTACCAAGCTTTCATGAAAACCTAAAAGTTATTTTACTCGGCACAGGCACACCACGGGCTTTTCAGGGCCGGGCCAAAGCAGGGGTTGTCGTTCTAGCCGGAGATCATACCTTCTTGGTGGATTGCGGGGGTGCTACTGTAGATCAGCTACTTAAGGCGGGTGTCATGCCGCAGCGGATTTCAGACATTTTCTTCACCCACCATCACAGTGATCATAACTCGGGATTCTTCGACGTATTCATCTCCAGCTGGCGCACCCATGTCAATGCCCATCAGGTATTTCCGGGGCGTTCAACACCAATGAATGTTTATGGACCTGCCACCACCCAAGAGATTATCGGCAAAATGCGTTTGGCGTTCGATTTTGATGTCAATTTGCGAATTAACTATAACCTCTCCGCTGACGAAGGTGCTAATATTAATTATTTTGAAAGTAACGAAGGTATTATTTATGAGCAGAAGGGCATTAAGATTACTGCCTTTGAAGTCGATCATAGACCCGTCTATCCGGCGATCGCCTATAAGTTTGAATATAACGGGAAGGCGGTGGTCATTTCCGGTGACACCATTCCCGTTGACAACATGGTTAAATATAGCCGGGGAGTGGATCTACTAATCCATGAATCCTATAACAAGAAATGGCTGGATGCCTTGATTGAAAAATTCCCGGATCAAGCTGCCTCCCTGTCCAACCCTGCCAAATATCACTCCACTACACACGAAGTAGCTGAAATGGCCCGACAGGCTGGGGTTAAGCATCTCGTGCTCACCCATCACATCCCCGCGCCGGCAGAAACGGCAGAAGCTGAAGCTGAGTATAGTATAGGCATGCAGGAGATCTATAAAGGTCCCATCACCATGGGCCGTGATTTAATGGAGTTTGAATTGTAAGGAGAGGGGAAATATATAGAACAAAGAGCCCGCTGACTACGCGGGCTCTTTGTTCTTTCAGTATTAGAATAGACGGGAACGGCTTACTTCGTCCTGACAAAATTATTGTCCCGATTTGGCCAAAAATTCATCGATCTGACGCTGTACTTCCGCAATTATTTTGTCAATTCCAGCAGCCTTTACCTGCTTTTGAAGAGTGGCCAGCCCCTTGTCTACATCCTTCACTGTTCCATACTCCAGCGGAATGCCGTATTGGAGCATCACATTGCCGACGTTAGCAACTTCTGTTTTTACATTGCTGTTATTAAACGCGAAGGTTTCCAGTGGATAGTGGTAAACCTCCCCTTCCCATTTGTCGGTTAACGCGTTCGCTTCTTCCGGGAAGGAAGCGTTGTCCCGGTTCAGCGGCGAGTTAAAGCCCCAGTTGGAAAAGCCGGTATAGTTGGCGTTCTTTTCAGCGTTCGTGTACTTATCATCTCCGACCGGATTGTAATGAACAGATGGGATACCGTTCATGATCAGATCATGCAGTTCCTTGTCGTTCTGCAGCAAATCAACCATCATCAGTGCCCGTTCGGGATTCTTGGAGGTCGCGTGAATGGCGATCCCGTTCTGTGTAGAGACAGCTACCGATTTTTTCTTGTCCGGGGTAACGTCAGCCAGCGCCAATTCATAAGGCGACTTCTTTTCCCGCATATCGGTCATCAAAGCGCCAAGTGTACCCAGATTGTGTGTAATCGACGCCGTCTTGCCAGCCCGGAACTCCTGCTGGTGATCGAGCTTGCTGTTCAATGCACTCTTCGACCAGGCGTTGTTATCGGCCAGATCTTTATAATAGTAGATCAGGTCTTTGAATTCCGGCGTTTCGTATACATTGAACACTTTACCAGTAGGATCGTCAAGCTTGAAGCCAATCGGCAGATCAAAGTCAAGCATATTCCATTCGTTTTGCTGTTTCAAGAGCACCCGGTCCAGATTATGAAGCTTCCAGTCCCCGGTCTCCGGTACGAACGGAGTGACACCCTTCTCCTTCTCAGCGATGGTCTTGAGGTAGTTAGCATAGGCTTCCGGGCTATTGATCTCCGGCAGGTTGTATTTCTTGCGAAGGTCCTCCCGGTATAGAATTAGCTTCTCGACCGTTTCCCCGCGGTTCTGAGGCACCATATAGAGCTTGCCATTCACCTTCGCCTGACCCCAGCTTACCTCCGGCATCGCTTTCCAAGTCATCGGAGTGTACTTCTGCAGCATCTCGTCAGTCAGTTCCAGGAATCCGCCTTTGAGTGACTGATCGTTGTAGCCTGCCCAGTTCGCTGCGTAAATGAGGTCAAAATCCTCGTTGGCCGCAAGCTTAAGCGGATATTTCTGCGCCCAGTCCGACCAGTCCAAGAACTCGCCTTCTACAGTAGCGTTGATTTTCTCCTTCAATTTCTTGTTAATCTCCCCGAATACCGTATCGTAGTCGACCGGCTTAGGCCCCACAAAGATCATTTTCAGTGCGACAGGCTGGGAGGTATCCACTGTGCTGGAATCTCCAGCAGCTTTCGTATTGTCTCCCGCCGCCTGAGTTGCGGCTGCTGAAGCTTGCGGCTCCGCCGCGTTCCCTCCGCCGTTACCATTATTGTTCCCACATGCACTTAGCAGCGACAACATTATCACTCCGGACAGCAGTGTCATTCCTCTTTTTTTATTCAACAGATTATGCCCCCCATCGGTATTTGTAATCGTTTACATACACAGTATAAAGAAAAGTTTCTCTCCGTAGAATGCAGGCCGTCAACGATTATACATACTTTTGCAACGACTTCTCGTCTGAAGGCTTAAAACCAACAACACTATTACGAATTCTACTGGGGTGAACAAGCTCCTAGCTCTTCACTAATCCTGCTTCTATGTCGATAAATTTAGAATACACATGGAAAAGTATGGAGGAGTATATGAACAGTAACCGCAGAACTGAACCCTTTCGCTACACTCTAAAAGAACCTGCTACATTTGATCTACATATTCTTACCATTAATGGAATTCCGGTTCCGCCTAAACCTGTAAGTGCCGTACTGTATGACATCAGCCGTTCGGGATGCCGATTGTCGATTCCTTTGAATGTCAATCCGGACGGTAACCTGGTACGTGTAGGCATGGAGATGGCCCTCTCCTCTGAATCTATGTACTTAGAAGGAACATTGAAATGGTATAAAGAGGAATCTGACACCTTCCACTATGGTATTCAATTGGACATCCCTGAAACTGACAAGGATCGCCTGCCAAAAATGCTGCGCACACTGGCTGGTGAAGGTAAAATTTTGGTTCGTTGATAGAAACAAAAAAGGAGCATTCCCCGTAAGGGAGTGCTCCTTTTTTGTAAACTTATTTAAACGATACAGATTCCAAAATTTTATCCGTTTCAGCCTTTGACTTCTCATCTACGTAGGAAAGAATGAGGTTAAATGCATAACCGTCAATAATGGTGCTGTAATACTCTTGTGTGACTACTGCAGCTCCATTATTAATGGAAGCCTTCATCAGGTCCATATCTTTTCCGCCGACTTTAACAGTCTTGATGTCTTCAAATTCATACGGAAGTTTGCTGTCCGTCATCAATTTTTTTGAAGATTCCAGATAGTCCTTCCCAGTCTTAATGCCTTGGAGCATACTTACTTTCTCGGCAACTGCGATAGCGGAAGGCCCGCTTTTACCTGAGTCTAATGGAAATTCCGAAGCCATCAGCAGATTCAGCGTTTTGGTCTTTGCCAGATCAAGCATTTTATTCTTGGCTTCATTACCACCGGCAACAACTTCCTGACCGGCTTCCATAAGCTTCATCATCTGGTCTGCGTTCTGGAAGACCCACTCTTTGGGAAAGTTAAGGGACAATCCGAAATAGTCATTTGTGTATGTACCACTTTCAGTCACACCTAAGCTAACTTCCTTGTCTTTTCCTCCGCATGCTGTAACCACCATCAGCATTAACACCATCACCATTGATAATAATCCAACTTTTTTCTTCATAATACCCTCCTGATGTTTCTCTCTTTTTTGTACACCAGAAAAGTTTAACATGTAATGTCATCATTACCACCTATATAAAACTATAGGTCATGGCTAAAACAATAACATCCGCGTCGCGACAGAAACAGCCTCCGAGCTGGATTGGACCCCCAACTTATCAAAAATAATTTTCTTATGGTGATTCACTGTACATTCTTTTATCTTTAATTTTGAGGCAATTGCTTTACCTGTTAGTCCTTGAGAAATGAGCTTGAGTACTTTTAATTGACGTTCACTCAGTTGTGCCGGAAGCTGGCCAGCGGCTTGGCTTGCAAGCTGTACCTGGTAACTGATCAGCATATCTGCCGGAATCAGCTTGGCAATCGCGATCAGTTCGCTTTTCATAGCGGCATTAATCGTTGAGACATCCAGATAACCAATAATTTCATGACCGACATTTAAAGGGACCGAAAAGCAATGCCAATTCTTAAAAAAGGGACTTTCATGATCCTCAGGTGGTAAATACACGGGACAACCCTGTGCTATGGCCTCTGATATCGCATTGACCCCACAGCATTTTTCAGTAAAAAACATTCCTAAATGGATAGGAGATTTGCTTACTACACTCTCCAGATTACGACTGTAATCCATCGCGAGCAGAACTCCCTCCTTATCCGTAAGCAGAAATAAATATGTACCGGTTAGATGATCCTTAATATTAAAGATGCAGTGCTGAAAAACTTCAATTAGCAGTTGATCGGGGGGATTATTTCGGTTATATTGCTGCGTATTCGATGACAAGTAGTCTTCCTTTTCAAGCCGGCCAGATGTATCGATGGATGTAATCATTCCTACATTTCTCCTTCCACTTAAGACCATCCAGAATCTGGAGAATCCTTTATACTTATCGGAATAAGTGAAGGGAAAATTGAATTTTACAAAATAAAGATCTATACTTCTGAATCTTTGAATATAAGACTTTTGGCACATTAAGCTAAATTATCAGAGTTATCTCATCTATAAATGGGATTTTCACCCTATATGCCGGGTCAATAAACACATACGAATAGTTCTTGAAATCTTCAATAATTCGGTAGCTGTTACTTTTATACTATTTTTTCGGTACTCCGTTCAAGAACGGGTTAAAATGATTCTTCACCTCTTTGTTCTTCAGGAGCAGAGGAGTCACTACATTTACCCCCTACTTCCTTGTACCCAGAAAACTTTCTACAATTATCGACGCATGGGTTTTAAATCCCGCTAAGGTTCAGAGCAGTACCACAGAATTCACGGCTCCCCGCGCACATTGTACCAGCGTTTCGTATAACCGGGCCGATAGGGCATTGAACTCCTGCTCCCGGTCATGCTGATAAGCAGAATACGGAGGACTGTCATTCCAGGAACCCATACCACCGAATACCCAGGCTTTGTAGACTGCATTCAGCAGTGCTCGCGCTTGGTCCTTATAAATATCCGGTAAGTGAAAAGACAGCTGCGCAGCAGTACCTGTTCCGTTCAGAACACTCTTAGCAGGCTCAAAGAAATGGTCCATCCAGAAACTCTCTTCTATCGCATTGGCCAGGTCTCCAATCTGCCATAGCACCGCTTCCAGCTTCTCTGATAAAACAGATAAAGGAAGGAACTCGCGATAACCCTTCTGTCCATCGTTAAGCTTCTGTTCAGTATAGGTAACTTTCCACTTTGTCCGTGAGCCGTACTGATCCATACGCCAATCAGCCTTCCACAAGGATTCACCTGTTATTCCAAGGGAGGTCACTCCATTGGGCATGCTGTTAATAACACTCGCGCTCAAGGAAGTTGCCGGAGCCATACCGTTTAACATGAGCCGCTGGCATCCATTATTCTTCAGCTCTGCAAGCCATTCGGGCCAGTTCCAGACCTTCCCTCCTCCTTCCTCTATGAATCGCACTTCTATGAATTCAGTATGCTCCAATTCAGTATTGGAGGCATCCGTACCACTCATCAAATTCCCATTTCCAAGCGCTGTGATTAATAACATCTGATGTAACTCACCATTCATATGTACTTCCCCCCGTTATCTCCATCCTCTCATTTCCATGATCCATTCATCAACTATTAGTTTCACTCAAGAAATATCGGGAACAAGATGGGCGCGTGCTGAAATCTGTGTGAGTTCATTCAATTAGAATTTAACAAAAAAAAAGCGCGTACCGTCTGATCCCGGTACGCGCTGTTCATGCGGTTTATCTAGACGGCAGGTAGCTAGACCTGTGAAGCTCTCGTGTCGGCCATCCCCCACCGCAGCTTGTACAGCTCAGGGAGCACAACCCCCAGGAGCACCAGGACAACCCCTGTCCACTGCAGTCCGCTTACCTGCTCATGCAGCACGAATGAGGAGAGCAATACAGCAACCGGAAGCTCGGCAGCACCAAGAATGCCAGCCATGCCGCCCCCGATATGCGGAACACCAATCGCAAATAATACCGGCGGAATAAAGGCACCGAACAAACCCAATAAAAATCCAAACAGCAGTAGCTGTCCCCACAAAAGTCCGTTGAAAAGGAAGTACGGCGGGAAAATAACGCACAATAGCAGTAACCCTCCGGTAACCATCCATGCGCTCCGGTACGCCGGATGTGCAGAGGGAACCGCTTTGCCGCTGAAAATGATGAACATGGAATAACTTACAGCTGACAACAGGCCAAGAGTAAGCCCAAGAGCATTGAAATGCGCTGAACCCTGATCCATAATTCCTGCTGCAAGGAGCGTTCCGCCGAAGAGGAGCAACAGCGTCAACAGGGTTACCTTGTCGGGCCGCTGGCGCTTGCTGACAGCCTGGATCAGTACACTGATCCAGGTGAACTGGAACAGCAGGATGATGGCCAGCGAAGCTGGAATATAGCGCAGTGACTGGTAATAGACTAATCCTGTTACCACGGTAGGCGCACCAGCCATCATGAGCAGCAGCCGCTGCTTCCAGGTAAGAGCAGGTGATACCTGCCGTGCTGCAGCTGGCTGGATGCCTTGGCTGCGTTGTTTGCGAGTCTGTCTAACCTTTGTATATAATGCCAGCAGCCAGGCAAGAATGCAGCCGGTCAGCAGCTGCGTACCAACAACTTCCCCAAGCTGGTAACCCTCTCCGTAAGCCAATACGACGATCGTGGATAAAATCCCGTAGCTCATGGCCCCAATTAATACCGATAACAAATATTTCAAATCTTTCATTTCATTTATGCCTCCTGAATCTATTAAATCGGCCGCAATACGCAAATAAACCTAACTCCGGGGACGAGGACCATAAGAGCATGATCCTTGCCATCGTAGTTAGGAAGAGTAGGCTTCCTGTAGAAACCCTTGCCCTGTTGATGCCAATAAGGCTGCGAGGTTATACGAGAACAGTATGTAATTATACGTATGACGACTGTTCATATGTTACATGGCAAGTAAGTTGATGTCAACCCTTAATTCTTAAAATTTGAGGATTAAAATGACTGAGGCTTCATTTGGTAATATATTGGAGCTAAACCTTCTTTTCTCTGATAAAATGGATCCAAAGGCGTCTTGTAAAAATATACCTGCAGAGGAGGTGTACATTCTGAATCGTTCTGGACCCGTCAAGCTGTTAGGACTCATTGCCGGAATTGCGCTGTCGAATATAGCCGTACTTTCTCCTGGACTGCTTGGTCTTCAAATTGTTGGCGGAAGTACGCTTGAGACCGCTTCAGGCGTTACCCTGTTATTCATTAGTTTGCTTGTCGTGCTGTACGGGAGCTATACCCTCCTCTTCAAAACTCCGGCCACTCCCTCTGTACGCAATTTGGAAACCCGGGAAGACTACATCGCTGGGTTGAGCCGCTATCGGAATGTGAAGGCGCTAAAAAACGATGTTCTGCTTGCCCTTGAGCAATTGGAGCGGATCGACAAAAAGAAATCTACCTTGATGAATCTATTAGGGGAGCGGTTTGAGCCCACAGAATTAAGCTTCCGAAAGTTCCAGTCCGTCATTGTTGAGGTTGAAAAGCTATTGTACCTGAATGTGCGGGGGATTCTGAACAAGCTCAGTGTGTTCGATGCCTCGGAATTCACCCTGTTCACCAGCCGGCAAAAGCCGAAGCCCTTCTCCGATACGCTGGTACAGAAAAAAAACGAGCTGTATAACGAATATTTTGCCCACGTGACTGGCTATTTGGGGGCGAATGAGGAGATTCTGCTTAAGCTGGATCAGCTGCTGCTGGAAATTTCACTGCTGGATCATACGGACTACAGAGCAGTTGATGAAATGCCTTGCATGAAAGAGCTTAACGCCCTGATCGGGCAGACCAAGCTCTATCAGAATTAGAAAGGGAGATGCACATGGCCGGGAAAGGCAAAAAAGGGATCATACTCGCAGTGATTGCAGCATGCGTATTTACTCTGGTCTATTTCGGAATCACACTGACCGCAAATTTAGGCAAATCCGATAAGGAGATCTCGGCGGAAGACGCAGGTAAAAAGCTGAACAAACTATACAGCAATATAAATGTGACAGTCGCAGAAACCGTAAAGGGGCAAATCAACCTGGCCCCCGCAGATATCGGCGAATCCCTGCCCGACATCTCCAAATTCCCTATCTCCGTAGAAAATACAACGGACAGCTTCGTGGAAATCTTCTCTTCCACCGAGAAATCAGGGACAGGAAATGACGGCTGGCTGAATGAAGTAGCCACTGCCTTTAATGATGCGAAGATCATGATCGGCGGCAAGCAGGCTTCTGTGAAGATCCGTAATATCGCCTCAGGCACGGCCACTGACTATATACGGTCCGGCAAGTATATTCCGGATGCTTTTACCCCCTCCAACGAGCTATGGGGCGAGATGGTCAAAGCAAACGGAACCCCTACCGTGCTTATCTCGAAACGTATAACCGGCAATGTGGCGGGCGTGGTAACCAACAAGAAAAAATATGACGAACTGGTAGGCAAGTACGGCTCGCTGAATGTCAAAACCATAACGGATGCTATCGCAGCGAATGAGCTGTCGATGGGCTACACCGATCCGTTCGCCAGCTCCACCGGACTGAACTTCCTGGTGACCGCTCTCAGCACTTTTGACAGCACTGATCTGCTAAGTGATAAGGCAGTGCAGGGCTTTGAGCGGTTCCAAGCCAATGTTCCGTTCATCGCCTCGACCACGCTGCAAATGCGTGATGCGGCTAAAACAGGGGCACTGGATGCTTTTGTTCTGGAGTATCAAACCTATGTCAATGCACCTGATCTTAAGAGTGGCTATGTCTTCACTCCGTTTGGAGTGCGTCACGACAGTCCGCTCTACGCGCTTGGGAATTTATCCAAGGAGAAACTGGACATTGTCAAGAAATTTGCCGAATTCACTGAGCAGGACCAATATCAACAGCTGGCTTCAGACAAAGGCTTCAACGGCCTGAATGAATACGTCTCCGAACTTGCCCCTTTTGATGGTAGCCTCCTCTCTTCTGCCCAGAAGCTCTGGAAGGAGAAAAAGGATGGCAGCAAACCGATTGCAGCTGTATTTGTTGCTGATGTGTCGGGAAGCATGGCCGGGGAACCTCTCAATCATCTGAAGGAATCGCTGCTCAAAGGACAGAAATTCCTGGGTAAAGACAACAGTATCGGCTTTGTTTCCTACTCCAGTGAAGTGACCATTAATCTGCCCATTGCCAGATATGACACCAATCAGCAGTCCATGTTCGTAGGGGCCATTAACAGCCTGCAGGCTACCGGGGGCACCGCTACGTTCGACGGAATCATTGTAGCCATGAAAATGCTTCAGGACCAAATTGCCTTGAATCCCGATGTTAAGCCGGTGATCTTCGTCCTCAGTGACGGTGAAACGAATGAAGGGCATTCACTGGATGAGATAAGAGGCTTAATCGAGACTTATAAAATCCCGGTTTACACTATAGGCTACAATGCGAACATCAAGGCACTGGAGAGCATTTCCAGCCTTAATGAGGCAGCAAATATCAATGCGGATACGGATGATGTTGTGTACAAAATCGGCAATCTGCTCAACGTACAAATGTAGCTCAGTCTACCACCCGGGCATATGCTTACAAAGCGAGTATTATTGCGTGCAACAGTCGAAGAAGTACAGCTTCATAAAACTTTTAGGGGGCTTGTTATGTCATTTACCATGGAAATCCCTAGTACGGAAACGCTCAAAGCGGTTATTGAAGAACAAGTTCAGCCGGAGCCTGCAGAGGTTTCGCAGCTGAAGGAGCTGGCCGCGAGCAATGTAGCAAGTATTCTGGACCTGGATATAGACTCTCTGGAAAAACGCAGGTCCGTGCTGCAATCAATCGACATGTTCGGAATGAATACTATGCGATCCTCTTCCGATAAAAACTCCCTGCTTCAGGTGTCCGTAGGCAATCTGTCCAAAACAGGCGATGAAGGCGGCCAGGTCGCCAAGGGATTAACGGAGCTCCATTTGCAGTTGAAGGATCTGGATCCGGGTGCCGTCGATTTTGCTAAAAACGGGATTCTGGGCAAATTCTTCAATCCCCTGCGCACGTATTTCGCTAAGTACCAGAAAGCAGACGCTGTCATTTCCGATATCATCCTGTCCCTGGATAAAGGCAAATCCATTTTGAAGAACGACAACACCACCCTTGAGATCGAACAGCAGACCCTGCGGGAGCTCACCAAAAAGCTGCAGAAGGAAATTCAGCTCGGCATGCTGATGGACCAGGAAATCGAGCATCAGATTGAAGCTGCCAAGGTGCGCAGTGAGTCCGGGGACAAAATCAGATTCATTACCGAAGAAGTCCTCTTCCCTCTCCGTCAGCGGGTCATGGATCTGCAGCAGATGCAGGTAGTCAATCAACAAGGCATCATGGCTATCGAAGTAGTGATCAGAAATAATAAAGAACTGATCCGGGGCGTTGACAGAGCCAGAAACGTAACCGTATCTGCACTCAAAATCTCCGTCACTGTCGCAAGCGCACTGTATAATCAAAAAATTGTACTTAAAAAAATCGAGCTGCTGAATCAAACGACAGACAATCTGATCAGCGGCACCTCAAAAATGCTTAAAGAGCAAGGTGCAGCGATTCAAAAACAATCGATGGAAACTACCATCTCTCCGGACACGCTGAAGCAGGCCTTTACCGACGTGTTGTCCGCCCTGGATTCCATCAGTACCTACAAGCAGGAGGCACTGCCGAGAATGCGCGAGACCATCAATCAGTTCCGCGAATTGGCCGACAATGGCGAGCAGCAGATCCAGCGTCTGGAGAGGGGCAATTCGCTCGGGCTATAAGCCGATTTGAGTCTGCCAATCTATCATGATAAACTAGTTCCCGACCACATTCTGGGAGGGAAAACATATGAGCGAAGAAGAATTGAACGCAGATGGCTGGGAAGCCATAGATGAAGCACTGGAGCAGCTCTATGGAGAACAGGAGCAGAAGCATTACGGAACCGCCATACCCTACATGCTTGGTGGACCAGATCCGCTGAATGGAATCAGTGTATACGAAGTGCGTGAACCCCTGCCACATTGGCATTTTGTAACCTATGGATTTTCGGAGTTGTATGAAAAAGAAACGGAAGATCCAGACTGCAGCGGATATGGCTTCGAATTGACCTTCCGGCTATTCAAATCCGCTGTAGAAGATGAGCCTCCGGCTTGGGCATTGAACCTGCTGCAGAATCTGGGCCGTTATGTGTTTAACAGCGGGAATGTGTTCCGCTCCGGGGATTATATGGATGCAAACGGCCCGATTGCCCTTGAGGCGGATACGGTACTGACAGCATTGGCTTTTATTACAGACCCCCTGCTTCCGGCGATAGACACCCCAAATGGCCGGGTGGAATTCCTCCAACTGGTGGGCATCACTAATGATGAACTGTTGGCAATGCAGGTCTGGAATACTCTGGGCGTTTTGTTGGAAATGTCTGAGCACATCCCGCTATATATGACTGATCTACAGCGGGATTCACTCCTGAGACTCCCTGCAATCGCCGAAGCCGTAAGAATGGGCAGTGAACGCGAAGGCTCCAATACTGGTGCACTTTACGTCGATCAGTTAGCTTGGGAGAACCTGAAAGACGATTCCATCCAGACTCTGCAGCTGGGAGCCAAGCAGGCTGAGATCGTAGGCAAGCTGCTGCGTGGCAGACTTCTAAAAGGACGAACCTTAACTTTGGCTGGTCCAGAGGTTACAGTCAGCTTCGAGACAGGTCGCGCTCGCAGCATCGAAATTCATAAAGAAAACGTAGTTCTTAAGCTGGATGAGGCTGCCTCAGAAGCCATATCAGAAATTCTCCGTCCGGTAGCGGGACTGTATCATCTCTCAGACTGGCCGGAGTTTGCAGTGCGGATCGTACCCACTCATATCACCGACAATGAAGGAACTGTTGTGAAAACCATTGGATAATCACTCACAACCCCATAGGCCGTTCCTCTTGTTTATGGGGGTTTTCCTTGTTTGCACATTTATGCATGCCATTTAGCCCTTACCAAATTCATTCAATTCATGATTCGAGAGAATAATAATGGTTCTTTTGCTTCATATATTTTCCTCTGTTTAATCCGATATCTTAGTAAGGTATAGTTTTATACTCATACCATTTCATCTAAAGAGGAGTCGTCAAATGAAGAAGATTCAGAGGTTAACTAAAAGATTAGGGTGCATCCTGCTTGCAGGTGTATTGATCAGCTCTGCCTTAGGGGTAGGGAAGCTGACTCCACACGCTTCAGCAGCGGCTGTGGATAATGGGTATGTGTATTATAGCTCAGAAGATGAATCATTATATCGTGTACCCACTGCCGGGGGTAGTGCTCAAATGATCTCTGAGTATTTCGAGGGATCCTATCTAGACGCAACAAGCAAGTATTTGTATTTCTTTGATAATGAGGATACTAGCAAGCTACAGCGCTTGTCTCTGACCGAACCAGGTGCGCTGATCAGCAACTTTGCCGGCGATAAGGATATTTTATATTACCAGATCGAGGGTGATTTCCTCTATTTCATGGATGATAATGGCGTGATCTACCGTTCGTTGGCTGATGCGGCTGATGACAGCCAGATCAAGCAAATTGCGAATAACGCAGACACGGAATTCCCAGGATTCTCCGTCGAGAATGGGCGCATTTTCTACAATGTATTGAAGAACGGATCAAACACCTGGGCAGCCTCGAAGTCCCGGGACGGCAGTGGAAATGTTCAATATATCGCTCAAGGGGCCATCATCTCTTCTACCTATATCCATTCAGGTCCGACTGGAACTTCTATCATGGTAGATACCAAACCTGCAGAGACATATTATTCTCTGAACTCCATGGTTCTGTATACCCTTCCGGTTAGTGGAGGAAATCCCAAAGCAGCGAATGCCAAAAGCCCGCTGGATATGAATGCGACGTATTCAGGTTTTTGGTCCAATGACTATTATATCTATAACAAAGGTGTTACCGTAGACGATGAGGATAATTTCGTGTATTCCAAAAGTAAAGGCTTTGTGATAGATAAGAATGGAAAGTCGTTTCAGCTTAGTCAAAGCGGGATTGTCAGCCTTGCCGATATGGGTGGAAACAAGCTGGCCTACGTCGGCAGCAATGGTAAAGGCTATATCAGTACTATAGCCAACGGCAAAGTAACGAGTACCAAAACACTCGCACTAAGCAATGTGACGGATGTCTATAACCTGAAGAATGGAACAGCCGCCGGACAAATCGTGTTTTTTGCAAGCGACAAGGCTTATGCTGTAAAAGCGGATTTATCCTTATCCAAATTGAACGGCGTGACTTGGGATAACAGTGTAATCTATAACGATGTATCAGGGATCTACTATTATAACGCAGAGGATAATGAGAGCCTCTATAAAATGAGCGCTGATGGTAAAACGAAGCTGAAGCTCTCAGATGGACCTGTGACTGAAATCTATACAATTACCACTAAATAATATTACTCGAAATCACAGAAGCCCACAGCACTGCATCATGCGGTGCTGTGGGCTTTTTCAGCAAAAAGTACAGATTATCATTCTGAACGCAAAATATCAATATGAGCTAGCTGCGAAAGGTCCTCTACAAAACCCGGGTAGGATACGTCGATACAGCTGCAGTTGCGGATAATCGAAGGCTCATCCATACTGCTGGCGAGAACAGCGGCGGTCATGGCGATCCGGTGATCACCAGAGCTATCAACAATGGCAGGTGATGGATGCCGCCCCCCATGAATGACCATTTCGTCTTCACTGAAGGAGGTTTCCACACCAAAAGCTCGTAGTACCCCCGCAGTCGTCTGAATCCGGTTAGTATCCTTGTCCTTTAATTCCCGGCAGTTCCTAATCACAGTATCCCCTTCCGCGAACGCCGATACCGCAGCCAGCAAAGGAACCTCGTCAATCAAGCTCTGTATTCGCTCGTTGCCTTCAGCTAGAACAGGAGACAAGCGGGTTCCGGATGTACAATGGATATCGGCAACCGGCTCCCCGGACATCAGTTCCTCTTCCTTTTGCAGCGTCAAATGAAGACCCATCTCTCTAAGCAGGTGGATGAACCCGCTCCGGGTCGGATTGACACCCACCCTCTTAATCAACAGGCTGCCTTTGCACGCTATTCCCCGAATAGCGTATGCAGCCAGCAGAAAAGCCGCTGAGGACAGGTCACCTGGAACAATTACATCCTTAGCGGAAAAGGCACTCCCTCCCTTCAGCAAAGTAACATCGCCCTCGGTTTGAATATCTATGCCGAAATACTGCATCAGGCGTTCGGTATGATCCCGGCTTTGGCAGCTTTGCCGATAACGTGTGATCCCCTCCGCGTACAATCCCGCGAATAGCAGGGCTGACTTTTCCTGTGCGCTGAATACGGTGGCTTCCATGTCTATGGGAGACAATGGCGATGCTCCCTGAACCCTCAAAGGCAGACAGCCCTTCACACCAAGATATTCAATAGAGGCCCCCATGTCCATCAGTGGCTGAACCACCCAATCCATTGGCCTTGCCGAGAGCAGTGCGTTCCCGCCGAGTTCCGCTGCAAAGGGCTGTCCTGCCAGCACAGACAAGATCAGCCGGGCCGATGTGGCCGTATTCCCAATCTCAAGCCTGCCCTCTGGTACCTGCAAGCCCCGCAGCCCTCTCCCATAGACAGACAGGTCATCACCATTCCATGCAAACGTTACACCTAATTGGCGCAAAATAGCGATGCAGCTCTGAGTGTCACGGGAACGCAGCACACCCTGTACGGTGCCTCTGCCTTCGGCGATAGCGTTCAGGACAATGGCCCGCTGGGAGATGGATTTGTCTCCGGGAATCGAATTGAACACCAAAGAGCCTACATCCCGCTTCGCTCTGATTCGCAAGTCACACTTGGCCGGTAGCTCGACCCTGTTCTGTACCAATTCCAATTCTGATCACCTCATCATCCGAGAGTATTTGCGAATAGTCCATATCTCTTCCGGGAGCCAGCGGAATCCGCCGGTCACCCTTCGCCGCGTAGCTGCGGTAACGCTGCCTTTTGCGCTCCAGTCCAAGGTTGTTCTCGAAGGTATAATCGACTAGCTCCACCGCGTTCCGGCGCAGTGCAAGCGCAAGTAGATCAGCTCCCATCTTCGTACGCACCATTACCGTGGATGAAGCTTTGGCGGATACTCCGGCCTTGCTGGAATCAAAAATGTTGGGGTCCCCATCCGAAACCGAGATATCGGCAACACCTGACCACCAATCCGGGCAAGCGAGGCAGCGAAAGGTCTTAAACTTCTTGAACTCCTCCACCAGCCTATAAAAAGGGAGAAAATATTCCTGACCCTGCCTTGTCCTGACCACGAATTGTCCAGGATATTGCCCTTCCCGGTAGCGCATAAAGACAACATCAGCCAAATCGATGCCGAGGATCTCTGTAATCAGATGTTCAGTACCGCCAAGGGAGGTATTAGAAGCACATCCCAGCTCAATTGTGAACGCTACCTTGTCTGCCAGCATAGAGGAAGGCAGATGCTCCGGGAGATTCAGCAGCTTGTTGATTCCTTGAATCTGGCACGGCACACCTATAATGCCTATCTTGTCATATCTGCCGTCCTTTAGCAGATCCAGATTCGGCGTAATGCAGTAGCTGGTCTGTGCGCACTCGATAATCCGTTCCACCGAATCGGCAAGGTATGCCTTCGGCACCCAGGGGCGTTCTTGATCTCTCCCTACCACAATCACCGCGTCGGCCAAGTTCTCCTCCAGCGCCGTGATCGCCAGGATCGTCCCCGCACCACCGGCTGCCGCCCGGCCCAGGATCTCCGGGTCCGCTGCCGATAATTGATAGGTGGACAGGTAAATACCTGTCCAGCGTTCAAGCTCGGATCGGTTACGGCCGAAAATGCGGCGCTCGGACTCCATCACACCTGTGTCATACCCCGGGCACACATCCGAGCAGAGATTGCAGCTTCCGCAGGTGTCCGCTGCTTGACTCTCCATGCCTTGGAATACGGGAATCGGAACGGAATCGCCGTTCATTGCCAGCAGGCCTTGAGGGCATACTGCGGCGCATAATCCGCAGGAAGCACAGAGCGATAGATCAAGAATCTCTTCTTTGAGGGTGATAAAAGATGTCATTTCAGCACCTTGCCTTCCTCATAATCTCACGCCGCTCAGCGCGGAATAGACTTCTCTGGTTCTCTCAGCAATAGGGTGCCAGTCATACCGCAGCCGGACTTCCCGCCGGGCTGCCTCCGCAAGCCGGTCCCCCTCCTCAGGATCACGGAGAAGATACAGAATCCGGCCCGCAAGCATATGGGGATCTTCAGGAATGCTGATGAGCCCGGTCCGCCCGTGCTCCACAATCTCAGCAAGTCCACCGATATCGGACGCAATTACCGGGGTACCGCTTCCCATCGCTTCAAGCGCTACAATACCGAAGGGCTCATACAAACTGGGAAATACACAGACATCAGCAATCTCCAGCAGATAGCTTTTCTCCAGACTGTCCACAAAGCCAGTGAACCGGATGCTTGTACCAAGCTCGGCCGCACTTGCTTCAAGTTCGGCCAGCATAGGGCCCCGGCCTGCGATAATACATGTACAGTGCGGGAATTCCCGAAGCACCTCATGCATACTTTGCAGCAGCACCTGCACCCCTTTTTCCTTAACCAGCCTTCCAATGAACAAGACAATCTTTCCGCCATTCTGCGCATAATGTTCTCTTCTGAAAGAATGGGCAGGCATGAGCTCCAGTGAACGAAGATCAATGCCGTTGGGAATCACCTCTGTCCTTTGCTTGTCCAGGGTATGCACGGCGCAGACTTCGCTTTGCATGTGCAGACTGCATACAATAACCTTGTCCGACGAGGATACCAGTTCGTGTTCGATGGAATGGATCGTTTGCTGCTGCGGCGTGAATAATCCCTGATTTCTTCCATACTCTGTAGCATGGATCGTCGTAACGAGCGGCAGGTGAAGGCGCTGGCGCAGAAGAAGGGCCGCATAACCGACCAGCCAATCATGCGCGTGAATTAGGTCGAACCTGATGTTCCCGCTTAGCTGAGCTGTAACATAATCCACAATCGCCAGATTGAATTGAAGCACCCAATCCTCGAAGTCAGTCAAATTCTCATAAGAATTCACACGGTGCACGTGTACGCCGTTCTCCACCTCCAGTACGGGCCGCCCGGGCGCGGTATTGGTGACTACATGGACTGCCGTCCGCCCAGCCTGCAAATGCCTGGATAATTCATAGACATGAGGGGCAATCCCTCCAATCACCAAAGGCGGATACTCCCAGGACAGGATTAAGACAGATACGCTTGATTGCATAGGTTGTCCCCTCCGAATCTCTCAGTGTGCAATAAGTGAATAACCCGTGAAGAATTCCCACCATGTATTTTGCTCCAGCAGCGGTGGCGAGGAATGATCTCTTTGAAAAGAGAGCCAGTCCACAGACTCGGTCATGAGGTCTTCAGAAATATATAAAATATTCGACCTCGAAATCGGTACAAACGTTTGCACTTTTTTGATAATCCCCAAATCTGCGTAATAGTAGCGGTTTCCCGGCCTGGGAATTTGCATGTCCAGCGCTTGTCCAAGCGGCCTATCCACCGGGAACAGAAACTGTGCAAATTTATTGTCGGCAGAGAGGGCGGTAAGGCGGACAGCCTGCTGCAGCTCATGCCATCCACTTTTAAAATGCCAGGCAATCATGCTCCTTGTATCTTCGCCCAGCGTAGTCTGGAAGACCAGGCGCGCTCCATCAAACTGCAATCTCTCATCCATACGCAGCATCTCCTTTTGGACAACTGGATGAATTCTTGGCGGCCATCACTCCTGCCACTCCACAATCATTTCGGATACACCCTCCGGAGGCGTATGCCAGCTATGGGCCACTCCCTGCTCCCAGCGCACCGTTCCGGAATTACTTTTTAGCAGAAATTTAAATTCGATCCGGGAATCCGCCGGCAGGCTAATGTCACAGTACCAGGTGGGGTACCGATAGACGATATGGTTATAAAATGGCCCTGCGGCCCTGTCCGCTCCCCATGCTCCAAGCTCATACACATTCCCTGTTACAAAGACCTGTGAATCATAATCGGTGTGTATGTTCTTGACCACCAGCCTTACCGTAACCAGCTTTCCTGTCCATATGGTCAGCTCTTCCGTCAGCAGGAACTCCGTCTCCCCGCCCCTCAGCCCTTGTATCCTATGTGTGCCCGCTGGTATAGCCGGGACGTTGGCAACGATCCTATCGGATTCCCATGATATTACAGTTGTAGCATACCCACCGACTGTCAGACTGCCTGTATTACCCAAATGTCTTCCCTGAATAATAAGCTCACTTCCCGGCGCCGCTGCTTTGGGATAGAAGTGCAAGGCTGCCGGCTCCTCCGAATCAGACTCATACGCATAGACATAAGCAGAACGCGGAGCCATCATCATATTCCGTATATCCCTTGCAGCCCCTGGAGCCACTTCACAATCTGCGAACACGTCTCTCAGAATGCTGGAATACGTGCCTTGCGGAAGGGACGTCACCAGTGGCGGCAGAACATGTTCTCTCTCTTCCAGATTGAGCAGGACCAGAGCAACATCTTCCCTGTATCTACGCTCGAATGCCAGTACCCTGGTGTTCACATGTAGCAGCTCCGTACTACCATAACCAATCGCAAGGTTACGTGCCCTTAGGCGATTAAGCTCCGCCAGAATCCGGTAGGCGGGTGTCTCCCTGCTGAAGGAGCTCATCATGGCACGGTTATGCGGGTCATCTCCTCCACTCATGTACTGCTCGGTTCCGTAATACACCACGGGCAGGCCTGCGGAAGTCAACAGCAGCACAAGCGCCAGATCCGTAAGCGAAGGGTCCGAGTTCTGAGTAAACCGGCTCATGTCATGATTATCCAGAAAAATAAGCTGGTCGAACAAATGTTTATAGCTCCCGGAGGCTTCCCGGAGCATGTCAGCGAAAGCTTCGAATCCTCGTTCGCCGTGAAAACTCTCCCGTACCGAGTGAGTGAACATGAAATGCAGCAGGCTCATTCCGCTGATATTGGCAAACGCAGCATTATCCTGCGATCTTCCATGTGCTTCCAGGAACCATTCCCCGAAGAGATACGCCGGTTTTCTGGCATGAATGAATCCATTCAGTGAGGTTAGCCAGCCTGGAGGAATATGTTTGGCTGCGTCAATTCGGACCCCGTCGACCCCTTGATCCAGCCAGTAAGCAATACCTTCGCGTAAAAGCTCATCTGCCTGCGGATTCATTTGATCCAGTCCGGCAAGGTCATACAGGTTGCGGTACAGCGAATCCTCGGCATTCAGGAAAGAAGTGCCACCATTATGAAGGAACACACGCTCCATATCTCCCGAGTATGCAGCCACAAGCTCTCCAGAGCGGTACAATGCACCATTCTCCATGTAAGCAGGCTGCAATTCCAGTGCCGGCGATGTATGGTTGGGCGTAAAATCAATGATGACCTTCAGTCCATGCTCATGTGCAGTGTTCACCAGGGCTCTGAAGGTGTCCAGTGAACCAAAATACGGGTTGGGCCTGAGGAAATCTCTGGGCCAATAGCCATGATAAGAAGCCGTACCTGCTTCATCGTCCATGCAGACATGAATGTTCTCTGCAGGCTGAGAAATCAGTATGGCAGAAATGCCCATTCCCGTGAGATATCCGTCCCTAATCCTGGTGATAATCCCTTCCCAATCGCCGCCGAGATATTTCCGCAGATTGCTTGAATCCGGACTGAATAGCTCAGCCAGTGGACGGTTGCCAGGATTGCCTTCGTTGAAACGGTCGGTGATAATCTGATAGATACATTGGCCCGGGTTCAGCATAGTTACATACCTGAACCGGCCGGGACGGCATTCGCTGCATCGAGCAGGAGGTTCATGGTTTCTTCCGCCTGTTCGATAAAAAGCACATGAATTTGGAATTTCTGTTCCAGTTCCAGCTTGCGGGCAGTTCGTTGTTCATGGGGATAAATTTCATATTGCCCGTAAGAGGTCTCCATCTTATCTGGAAGCAGCAGGGCAAGCGGCCGCCTGGAGTAGATTCTTAGAATATCAATCGCATCTTGAATGTGCAAGTCGTCATCATAACCGGCAATCAGCAGTACAAACTCCGGGTCAAAGGCCCGTAGCATCGCGTATCTCAGGGAGTTGAATGCAATATTCATAGTAGGAAGGATGGAGCTTTGCCCCGCCATGATGATCCACTCGCTCCCACTGCGCTCAGCCTGATGAATAACTGAATCTATATAATACGGATACTGCTGAAGCGGACGGTGTGCCAGAAATTTGAAGATATC
Organism: Paenibacillus sp. 22594; assembly: GCF_052044425.1. NCBI lineage: Bacteria > Bacillati > Bacillota > Bacilli > Caryophanales > Paenibacillaceae > Paenibacillus > Paenibacillus sp. 22594. Next base: position 220,910 of record NZ_JBQENA010000006.1, on the reverse strand, counting down.
TCCTTCGGGCTGCCGGAAGAGGAAGCCAGTTGGTTCCGTGATAAAGGCTGTCGCCGGAATGCCCCACGCCCGAAATTTCCGATAGAGATTCATTTGCACGGTAAATTTGCCGATACATCCCCGGGTGGCAAAAATCCCAACCCTCTTAATCGTTCGGGGGCGGGAGAACATCAACGCCTCCTTCTCGAACTGTTCCAGATAGCGCTCGATATCCGTTTCGCACGTAGAGTAACGCTCGTCCATCTCTTGAATAAGATGCTCCCGCGGACTGTGAACCACGTCGATCTTTATTTGCTGCTCCGCCATCCAACTCAGCGTATCCCGGTCATAGATTTCATGCACACTAACCACCCTTAAGCCCCGGTCTGAAGCGTACATAACCAATTCGCGCCATAATCCGGCCAGATCATGCTCGGCGAATATACCCTTATTCCCGCCAAAAGTAGTGCCCGGATCGTTCAAGATCAGAGTGTCCGCACCAATCAGTCCTTCTTCCATAGACCTATGAATGAGAATCCCCGCGCGTTTCCCGTCTACCTGTTCTCCGGCATCTTGTCCGTCTTCCTGCACGAAGTCGATCACCGACACAATCTCCACGTCCAGCAGATCACGAAAGCGAAGCAAACCCTGCGTTATTTTATTGAATGGATACAGCACGACTCTCTTCATATTCGCTGCCTCCGCCCGGTTCATAATCTGACAGTCTTCTTATACTGGGACAGCTTGGCGGCTAGTCTGCCAATGTCCAGAACGGATTCGACATGCTCGGCTTCAAAGCGGCTGCGGATCTCTTCCTTGCGTCGTTCGATTTCTTCAGGGGTCTTCCAGATGTATTCTCCAAAATCAACTTCGTATTTATCTGGGATCAGAATGGCGAAAGGTCGGCTGGCATTGCCGTATATACGAAGAATATCGAGGCTGTCTCTGATCTGCTCATCATCATCATAACCTGCAATCAGGATCGTCAGGTCCGGCCGGAAGGCCCGCAAATAAGAAACCTTGGTCGCTGCAATCACGAAGTTCTCATTCGGCAGCAGGGAACCTTGCCCTGATAAAAGTACATAATCATAGCCTTCACTCTCCGCCTCCCGGACAGCTGCATGAATGTAATACGGGTATTGATTCAGCGGCCTGCGGGCAATAAATTTCATAATATCCCCGCCCGGTTGGTTGAACAGTGAAGCTGTAGGCTCGGTTATAATCGCCTTGACCTTCTCACCTGCCTGTTTAAGTTCTCTGAATAATGACATTTGGGCAGTGAACTTTCCCAGGCAGCCTCTTGTTGCGAATATCCCTACCTTGCAAATATTGTGGTTATAAGCGGTTATCTGGGCGTCTACATCAAAATAAGATAGATAAGTGGCTACTTCATCACCAGGGGAAGGAAATACATATTCGGATTGAAGCCGGTGCTCCAGACTTGCGGGGATTTGCGGCTCCACCTCAATGGTAATTCCATTCTTAAGTAGCCATTCCAGGGTGGGGCCGTCAATAATTTCATGCACACTGATGATCCGCAGCTTTCGCTCATGGGCACGGATAACCAACATTCTCCACAGCTGAGTGAGATTATGCTCGCCGTATACGCTTTCGTTATTGCCAAATGAAGTTCCCGGATCATTCAGAATCAAGGTATCAGCAGCCTCAAGCACCTCTTCGATGTTGTCCGTAATCGGAATACCCGCCGCTCTGCCTGCAACCAGCTCTGCCGCATCTTTACCCTTATGCAGGACAAAATCGACAACCGCCACTACCCTGAAATCCGTCAAATCCCTGAATCTGACCATCCCTTGCGTGATCTTATTAAAGGGATACAACACCACATTGTCCATGCATAACCGCCTCCTATGATAGAGAAAATGATAGACAACAATCGATAGACTTAACCGATTAAGCTGATACTACAATATTTTACATATTATATCAATACAAAGAAATAAAAGTATTTTCATGACATTCCATATCCAGAATTGACTCTTGACCCGCTCTAATGTTAATCTTTAGGAAATTGACTGATAGGAGATTTGATTGTTGAAAAAAACAACTATGAAGGACATCGCCATCAGGGCTAACGTATCCGTTGCTACCGTAAGCTATGTGCTGAATCGTGTGGATAATCAGACCATTCCTGAGAAAACACGGCGCCAGATTATGCAGCTGGCCGAAGAACTTCGCTATATTCCGAATCTGGCAGCCCGCTCACTTGCAAACCAAAAAACTGGTCTCGTAGGCGTATTGGTCCACAAATCCGTGCAAATGCCTTACTGGAAGCTTCATGCACAGCTCGCCTTTATTCATGCCTTGGAGCAACGGCTTACAGCAGCCGGCTATCATACGCTGCTCTACTCACTGGATGAAGCTAACCCTTCGCTGGACATTATTGTCGAGCGCAAACTGGAAGCCGTGTTTCTCATTGATGTGCTGGACGCATCCTTCTACTCGATCTCCAGACACTTTGTCGAGGGTATTCCCTTGATTCTGATTGACAGCATGATTGAAGATAAGCTGTTCAAGCAGGTGGTGTTCAATTACCGCTCGGCGCTTGAAGAGGCTCTGCCGGAGGATCTGTCGCAGGTCTGTTTGATTATGGAGAGCTTCAACAACTCGCTGCTAACCCGTTATATCCGCAGCAGTGTTCCTCTGGCTGACGATGCGGTCTTCGAGATCCGCGAACTACAGGATTTGAATCCAGCAATGGATCACCACCGCTTCAAGCAGGCGATCGTGATCAATGAATTCATTGGCAGCCACGTCGAGAAGACATGCGGCTTCGAGCACCTGACTGTAATCTGTACCTGTAATTCTCCGCAAATGCTGGGTGAAAGCGTGGAGAAGCTTCTCTTCCAAGGTGATAAGGCGGAAGTCGCATTTGAACTCATGCTTAAGCTTTTGCACGATTCCGATTACTCTGAGCAAGACAATAACTGCTATTTTATCGACTAATTTTTTTTGAGGACTAACTTAAACGCTTAAGTTGAAAGGAGAGAATACCATGTCCGATCCGGTTTTGGCTAGACAGTCGGTTGCTGCTGCACCCACTTACCCGGGACTTTGGGCCAACAAAAAATTTCTATTGCTGCTCTGTTCCTTTTCCATTTCTCTGTTTGGAAATACCTTTCACAGCATTGCTCTAAGTCTTTGGGTGCTCCAGACCACCGGCAGCGCCAAATTAATGGCTGTACTGACGATCATTAACCTATTACTGAGCTCACTGCTCGGGTCTATTGGAGGAACGTTCGCGGATCGAACCAACCGTAGAAAGATTATGCTGATTACAGATCTGATCAGTTGCATGCTGGTAATCGTGCTTGCCTTGGTCATCTCCGTCCCTTCCTCTTCCTTCATTATTGTGGCTGTGCTTACAGCGCTGACCACCGTGTCGGCCCTGTTCCAGTCTCCTGCCTACCAGTCTTCTATTATCACCGTTGTTGGCAAAGAGCATGTCCAGCAAGCGGTTGGAATGCTTAATCTGTCGGAGAACATTTGCCGGACGGTAGGCTTTTCGGCAGGAGGAATCTTTGTCGCAACCTTTGGTGCGTCAGACGCCATTTTATTCGATGGATTCACATTTCTCGTCTCCTTCCTGCTCGTTCTTGCTGTCCGTTCCCTGCCGATGCCGACTCGCGTCAATCATGAGCCCCAAGAGAAGAAGAAATTTATGCAGGATCTTGGAGACGGCATGCGGTATATCTGGAAGTTTCCTTTTGCCAAAGCAGTCATCATCATGCTTCCGACGCTCACGCTATTCTTCATGCCTTCGCTGATGCTGACCCAGGTCATGGCCGTCAACGTATGGAAGTCCAGCCCGTTCCAGTTCGGACTCATGGAAGCCTGTATTCCGCTCGGTTATATGATTGGCTCAGGCCTGATTATGATACTCGGTTCCCGAATCAAACGGCGGGGTTTATTGATTATGATCAGTCTCCTCAGTCTAGGCCCAATGTACATCCTGTTATCTTTCATCCCTTCTGCAGCTGCAGCTATTCCTGTCATTCTGTTGATTGGATTCATATTCTCGTTCTGCACACTGCTAATCAATACCGTTCTCCGGCTGGAAATTTCGGAAGAGCTTCAGGGCAGAGTCTTCGGCGTACTGGGGTCCGTTATGAGTGTAGCTCCGTCGATCGGTCTGACCATTGTCTCCTACCTCTCGGATCATTTCACTCCCGGTCCTGTCATGGGTTCCATTGGATTGCTGCTGCTCCTGTTCGCTTTATATGCTTCTACTAAGCTCAAGGTCATTCGGAGTTATAGATAAGGTGATATTGCGCCGATAGGTAGGTGTTCTTTTTCGTCCTGCGGCGAGACGATTTGAATTTTCATCTCTGCTTGACGAATCCAACTACCATAAGGTAATATTCCCCATATACAATAAACAACGCAGAAAAAGGGTAAGTAGACATTTCCCCAGTGGACTTGCAGAGAGCCGGTGGTTGCTGTGAACCGGTGTCCAGGATATGCTCGAATGGCCTTTGGAGTTGCTTTTCCGAACCATCCTTAGAAGGTGAAGTAGGGAAATGCCGGGAATCCCGCCGTTATCAGGGGAACGGTCTCGGGATGAGGAGTTGCAGCATCTCCGCACCGTAATGCGAAGACTGAAAAGTCTGCACCTTTAGTGCGGCTGAGCAGTCAATTAAGGTGGTACAACGACAACTTCGTCCTTATCGGACGGGGTTATTTTATTTTTCAAGGGGGTGATGGCCATGGAGGATGGCTGGTGGTGGCGGCTCACATTTCAATTTTACAAATTCCACAAATATGTATACAACCATTTTAGGAGGATGTTCACTTATGACAGAACGTGTGTTGACAGGAGACCGGGTAACCGGAAAGCTCCACCTTGGCCATTATGCCGGCAGTCTGCAGAACCGGGTGCTCTTACAGGATCAGTATGAATCCTTTGTATTTCTGGCCGATGTACAGGCGCTGACCACCCATTTCGAACAACAGGAACTGATTCGCACCAATATCCGCGAGATGACTCTGGATTATTTATCCGTAGGGATTGATCCGGAGAAGTCTACGATTTTCATTCAATCCATGATTCCCGAGATTGCTGAACTCACTATATATTTCTCCATGTTCGTATCCGTCAATGCGCTGCGCCACAATCCAACCATTAAGGCTGAATCCAAAGGACGAGGGCTAGACGAGCTGTATTACGGATTTCTGGGGTACCCGGTCAGTCAGGCCGCTGATATTGCCATTTGCAAAGCAACGATTATTCCTGTTGGTGACGATCAGCTTCCGCATCTGGAGCTGGCCCGCAAGATTGTGCGCCGGTTCAACGAGTTGTATCAGCCAATCCTTGTAGAACCTCAGGCGATGATCAGCAATACACCGAGACTTGTTGGTACAGACGGAAATGCTAAGATGAGTAAAAGTCTGGGCAATGCGATCGAACTTGATACTTCTGCGGAGGATATCGCCTACAAAATAAAAAGAGCGGTCACAGACCCCGCCCGCGTGCATAAAAATGATCCCGGACACCCGGAGATTTGCCCCATTTATGCTTATCATAGAGCTTTTGGGCCGGATCCGCTTACGGAAATACGCGAAGGCTGTGAACGTGGGACCATGGGATGCACGGCTTGCAAAGAACGCATCACATTGACATTAGAGCAGCTGATTGCACCCATGCGGGAGCGCCGGGCCTTTTACGCCTCACGGCCACACCTCGTGGATGATATTCTAATGACCGGAACGAAGTACACCCGGAGGATCGCCAGTGCGACGATGAAGGAAGTCCGTGAAGCGATGAGCCTTGATTATTTCGGCCTCTCCGCCATGGAAAAAGGGATGCTCTAATGCTGAGTTTACCGGAACTTCCCGTATTATTGCTAGATAACAACTGCGACTTCGGGCTGATTGCCCATGAGACTCCTATCCGTAGTACCCAGGATGCGGAGCAATACTTCGATCTCGCAAGAGCGGTTCCTACTCATGTCGTTCGGCTGAATCGTATCCTTGCGTTCATTGTTTGAGAATCAGTCCCCTTCTTCAAGCAGAAAGATGATTGATGGTGTGAAACATATAAATCCTTATATTTTAAAAATAAGCGGCCAGTGATTACTTGGTATCCTGTTTGGAATACCCGTATCACTGACCGCTTTTTCAACTGAATTGCCTAATGTTCGATTAAAGCTTACATATAAATGTCCACTACCGTGCCTTCTGCGCTTCGCAGCCGGTCAAAATCAGCCCGCTTGATCCGCAGTCCGCCCAGGCGGTACGGATTCGCCAGCCGTTCAGTTGGAACTTCCTGTCCATTTACCTTAATATAGGCCAGTTCACCTTGTGCGCAATGGTAGACAAACGTGGCAGATTTGCCGCCGTAGTCGAAGTCCAAACGGGTTCCATCCAGTTCATCCGGCAATACTGGATCAATGATCAGATCGCCGCCGTCTTCGCGGATACCCAGTACATTCGAAATCAGCTGATTCATGTAGATCCCCGGACCGCTCGAGTAGATTCTCCAGCCGCCTTTGACCGGAACCGAACCGTCACGCAGCTCTGCAAAACGCTCCTGCGCTTCATAACGGTTGGAGAATTTTCCGTCCGAGCTGCTGAAATAGGAGTTGCTCTGACGCAGTTCCGCATTTGGTACCGCATCGCGGATGCCTATCGGGTTAATGACGGCCAATCCTTTCCAGACCTGATCCCGTTTACCGATCTTCGCCATCGCTTCAACAAAACGGATATGCGCATGCACATACTGCAGACCAATCTCACGGCCGAAATTCGCCGCCTGCTCAGCCCGTTTGAAGTGCAGACTGACACCACCGGCATATTGAGCCGGATGATTCATGAGACGCACACCGTCCGGACACAGGAACTGCTCCTGAATCAGCTTGTAATGCTCCTCCATCTGCTCCGGAGTCAGCAGCTCGCCAATCATGCTTCTGGTCATCGGCAGCAACCGGTACTGGATGCCAGTCTCCTTGTCTTCGGGATGCAGCAACAGCTTGGCATGGGCTGGATCTTCGAAGTAAAGGAAGCCCGGGATCACATCGGTTCCCAGCATATAGCGGTTGAAGTCACCTTTGATTCCTGCCGCCAGTTCCTTCAGCTCCCCGGACCATGCAGCATCGACTTCCTCCAATACGCCCGACAGTCCAAGAACCGTCTGATACGTCAATGCGACTGTCCAACTGCTAACCATGTACTGCTTCAGCTGAGCGTTGGCCGGCTGCAAGGTGTCATCCCAATCCCCGTCACCATAGGAGGAGAGGAACGTATCATGCAGGAAGTTCGTTTTGATATAATCCAGTTCCTTGACCGCATGTTCCCGCAGGGAAGCCGTTCCTTCTGTGAAGTCAAAATGGTGTCTGCGGGTGTACGGAAGCTGCACATCCAGAACTTCGTAATCCCGGGTCGCCCGCAGATAATCGCCAAGCACCTTCAGCGGCCAGACAATAATATCCCCGTGGCTCTCTTCCTGCTGAATATGCGTATACTTATCGAACATGAACCATTGCGGCCAACTACCGTCATCCTCATACTGATGGGCGAATACGGTAAGCAGGATTTCACGAACCTGCTCATACTTGTGGGTGGCCAGGAAATATTCCACCGGACCCTGACAGACATCGCGGGTTCCCCAAGCAGCCCCGCCATATTGTTCCAGACCGTGAGGTACGGAATAGTGAACGAGCATGTTATGGGTATACCACCAGGCCAGCGCATTTACCTTGAACAACTCACCTTCCGTCCCACCCTTCTCCGTCAGCTTGAACCCATTCATAACTCCAGACAAAAATTCGCGGTACCGGTCAACCTCGGTCTCAAGCGAAGTGGAGCTAAGTGGACGCGCCTTGCCATCCAGTAGTCCCTGCAGAGTTAAGGTCCATTCAGCACTCTCATGCAGCTCCATCACCACAAGGGATGCACTGCCTTGAACCCGGCCTTCTACCAGGAAGGACTCATCGCCCAACTCGTATACCGCACCATCCAGATGCATCCGGTAAGCCAGTTCAGGGTACACCTTCGCGCTGGTGCCTGACTTCGCTGCCCGGAAGGTCAGCGTACCATCTGCCGCGTCCTGAGACACTTCATAGGGAACCTCATATTCCGCCACATTCATGGTAATCTGGTTCGTGATCAGGAAACGGTAAGCGATACCGCCAGCAGAACGGACATGCAGTCTAACCTCCGGCTCATCCATGGTGGTGTAATTGGTAATCACCAGGGTATCCGAAGCCGTTTTATAATACCAACGCACATAGTTAAAACCGATTTCGAACAGCGAAGGCATCGTTAACAGATGATATTGACCTTCAGAAAAGACATAAATACGTTGCCCCGAGGTCTTGTAGATGTTTAATGCACTGCGGGCATTGGACATCATTTTATTAAAATTAGTATTGCCGACGACCACCTGGGAATTAAAAATACCATACATATAGGAGGTTGTAGTCATTACCTCAGGATTCAGCCGGGCATTATCACCACTCATGAGTATCTGTCCATGCGGACGCTCGACAAGCAGCTCCTTATCTTTGAGCACCACATGCTCGTAGCCGTCAGTAAAGAAAGCCAGCAATTGGCCATCCTCACGTTCCTCCTGGAACTTCTGAGGGAACAGCAAATCGAGCTCAGCCCCTGTCAAAGGAAGTGTCTGCAATGGTTCACCGATCTGAGGTTTAACCGATACCTCGTTCAGCCACTCTCCATCTGCAGACACGCTTCCCTGAGACTGTACCTGCTGCCAGGCCTTTTGGACTGCCTCTTTATACTCAAGTTCCGTAATTGCTGCCGGATGATCCTCCCGGAACAGTCCATAGAACGTAAAGCGTGCTTCCCCTTCCAGCTGAACTTTTGCCGATTGCAGCGCTGTGTAGGCAAATTCATACTGATAAATCTCATTGGTAAGCTTGTCCTGGGACAATGCCTCCGCCTGATTGGTTTCCTTGTAGGATAAACCGAAGAATTGAAAGCCGTCGGTCGAATATCCCGTAGCACCTTCAAGCAAACCCTGCTGAAGATAAGGGAACTGTCCGGCCTGTGGCTGGTTCTGGCGGGAGCATACAATATACCCATTCTCTTTACTTTCAAATACGGCATGATCGATATATTGGGACAGATAAGCCTCATTGCTTGTAACAGCTCCAGGAGACGCAATACCCACATCCTGAGTATAGATCACGTCCAGGAGAACGCCGCTGCCTTCAATGGAGACATCCCAGAACCAGGCTCCCAGATCTGTCATGGAAAAGACTACCTGATAATGTATAGCATCTACTCCTGGTCCAACCTGCTCTGCTGGAATATCGCCTTGCCATACCAAGCGGTCTCCGTCCTTGCGGAAACGGCTGGCTGATTTCACGCCAAGCAGCGGAAATGCCTGAATTCCGTTCGAAGTATGAAGCCTTGCATATAAATTGCCCGGCGCACCGTCGACACTGCTCGACAGGAGCTGATTAATCATCATTTTGCCGCCAAGAGCCTGGTATAGGTCACCACTCTCCAGAAATGTAAAGGCTAAATTACCCTTTTGTAGCGTCAGCTTGGTACTAGATTCAATTGTCATTTCATTTCACTTCCTTATCTGATTAGGTATGAGGCCGCTAATGATATACACATTATACCAATCGGAACATTGCGGACTGAGTGTCACGACTGCTGGCGCCGACATATACAGTAAATCGGCCGGGATCACTGGTATAGGACAAATCACTGTGGTGATAGCGAAGCTGAGATTCCTCGATGTGGAAAACAACCTCTCTGCTCTCTCCCGGAGACAGCTGCACCTGTCTGAAATCTTTAAGCTCTTTGACCGGACGCACAGTCTCACCGGACATATCACGGATGTAGAGCTGAACGGTCTCCGTTCCGGCCTGACTGCCGGTATTCGTTACAGTCACCTTGGCCTCCAGTGGACGGCTTACAGTCATGGTATCCGACGACAGAGAGAAATCTGCATAGGCAAAGGTTGTATAGCTTAGGCCATAACCGAACGGCAGCAGCGGTTCATTGGGAATATCAATATATTGAGAAATATAACGATTGTCTGTTTCTTCCTCAGGTTTAGGCCGGCCGGTACTGTAAGCATTGTAGTATACAGGAATTTGTCCGACAGAATAAGGGAAAGACATAGACAATCTTCCGGAAGGGTTCACCTTGCCATACAGAATATCCGCCAGCGCCGCGCCGCCTTCACTGCCCGGGAACCAGGCTTCCAGCACCGCATCTGCCACATCAAAGATTCCGTGCAGATCAAGCGGCCGCCCGTTGAAAAGAACAACAGCCAGCGGTTTGCCAAGCTTCTTCATCTCGCGGATCAGCTCAAGCTGAGCATCCGGAAGCCGGATATCACTGCGGCTGCCCCCCTCTCCGCTCATGTCAGAGGCTTCGCCAAGAGCCATTACAATAACCTCGGCTGCTGACGCAGCGTTCAGCGCTTCAGCAAGACCAGACTCTGAGAGGGTATCGATACCGCATCCCTTTGCAATTATCACATTGCTGGGATCACTGCTTACCTTCTGCATGGACTCACCAAGCTTCACCGCAGTTTCCTTGGACCCCGTCCAGGACCACCAGCCAAGAATATCACCGCTGTCAGCGAACGGACCAATCAAGGCAACCCGCTGGTCAGTCTGAAGCGGCAGAACTCCCTCATTCTTGAGAAGTACACTCGACTTCTCGGCCAGTCTCTGGGATACCTGACGGTGCTCCTGACTGAACACAATTTGCTGTTCCAACTCAGGGTCAGCTCCGCGCATTGGATTCTCGAACAAGCCCAGCTTCTCCTTCAGGTTCAGAATCCGCAGTACGGCTTCGTCAATCATTGCTTCGTCGACAAGCCCTTCAGCCACAAGCTCCGGTAAATGATTCACATAACTTGTAGTCATCATATCAATATCGACACCGCTGTGAATCGCCTTGAAAGCAGCTTCTTTGTCATCTTCCGCTGCACCATGGGCAATAACTTCCTTAATCGCCGCCCAATCGGAGATCACAACCCCGTCGAATCCCCATTCGTCACGCAGCAGACCACGCATTAATCTCTGGTTAGCTGTTGCCGGAATGCCATTTACAATATTAAAAGAAGTCATAACCATTTCAGCGCCTGCGTCGATGGCCGCTTTGTAGGCGGGCAGATAATATTCACGCAGCTGACGCTCCGAAAGATCCACAGTGTTATAATCACGGCCGCCTTCGGCCAGTCCGTATGCCGCAAAGTGCTTCACACATGCCGCTACACGGGTCTTGTCATCCTTTAGATTGTCTCCTTGGAAGCCTCGGACAAACGCCTTCCCAAACTCAGCATTCAGATAGGTATCTTCCCCGGTAGATTCCATCACACGGCCCCAGCGGGCGTCACGAACCAAATCGACCATCGGGGCAAACGTCACATGCAGACCGGATACGGCTGCCTCGCGTGCAGCTATCTCAGCACTTTGTTCAGCAAGCTTAAGATCCCAGGAACAGCCGATCGCCAGCGGAATGGGGAATATCGTTTTGAAGCCATGGACAATATCCGCCATGAACAGCAGTGGAATACCCAGTCTGTTGCCGGCCAGGTGTTCCTTCTGAACAGCCATCATTTTCTCCGCACCTGCAATACCTAGCACCGAACCGGCAGCCCGTTTGGTGTTGGAATCAATTCCGAGCTCTTCCATAGGTCCAGTAATCTCTGAATCATCACCAGGTTCATCATAAAAAGGAGCTGCCAGCTGAAGCAGTTGGGCTATCTTCTCTTCAAGGGTCATATGTTGCACATATTTGTTATACAGATGTTCAGTCATAGCTGCTTACCCCCAATGAAACGAAACGTTTCTTTTGTTTTTCGCCTTTTATAATATGGTTTTATACTTATTTAATGACCATTATTTCATAAACGTTTCACTTTATTTCGATATACTAACGCTTTCATTCCCCAGGGCGGTTAGCTCCGGGGTTTGACCGATTTACGTTCAACCAGCTCAATCTTGAGCTTATAGAAATCATTGACGGTGTCACCGTTCAGCATCTGGAACAGCAGATGTCCCGCCAGCGATCCGGATTCGTACATAGGCTGCCGAATCGTGGTCATCGGGGGCTGAATGTATTCAGCCAGCTGGATATCATCAAATCCGATCACAGAAATATCATCAGGCACCCTGATCCTACCTTCTTCCAGTGCCTTCATTCCTCCTACAGCCATTTCATCATTTGCATAAAAGACAGCAGTAGGCAATTCCCCCTGCATCAGCATCATTTTGGTCGCCTTATATCCGCCTTCACGGATGAACCCCCCGTTTAGTTTCCATTTGGCTTTTTCTGCCAAACCCGCTTCCCGCATGGCCCGCAGAAACCCTTGATAGCGCAGCGTATTATCATAGGAATTGGCCGGACCGCTGATGTATGCAATATGCTCATGGCCTTTTTCGATCAAATAACGGGTAGCACTGTAACCCCCCTGTTCTCCATCCACTACGACATTAATGAGGCCTCTACCGGAAATCAGCCGGTCCATAACTACAATGGGGAACCTTTCGCTTCCGGCAGCCTGCAAAATTTCATCGGTAATGTTATGTGCGAGCACAATGGCTCCATCCACTCTTTTTTCCAAAAGAAATCTTACTGCCGTAGAATCCTTCCCGCCCATAGAACTGCATGCGATAAGATCATAGGAATTGGACAAAGCCACATCCTGAATGCTCCGGATCAGCTCTGAATAATAGGGACCGGACAAATCCGTCAATATTAGAGCAATAGTATTCGTGCGGCTTCTTTTCAAATCCATGGCAAAGCCATTTTTCTGATAATTCAGCTGTCTTGCGGCTTCAAGCACCTTTTCCCTGGTTTTGGCGCTCACCTTGCTGTTGCCGCTCATGGCATAGGACGCTGTCGATAAGGCTACCCCTGCCAGCTTTGCCACATCTTTGATTGTTGCCATGTTTGTTCAATCCTTCCCGAGACATGCAATATGCTTCTCTATATTATTTTATGCCGGAGATGGTATATCCTTCTATGATATGCTTCTGGAAGAAGATAAATATAATAATAATCGGTACGACCATGAATGCGGCTCCGGCCATTTGCAGTCCGAACTCGGTTCCATATTGTCCTTTCAGCAATGACAGCCCTACCGATAAGGTGTACAGTCTCTCATCATTGGCAATAATCAGCGGCCAGAGGAAGCTGTTCCAAGCCCCAATAAAGGTCAGGATGCCTTGTACCGCAAAAACCGGCTTCACGATCGGGACCATCAACTGGAAGAAAATTCGCAACTCGCCGGCCCCATCCAGTCTTGCTGCCTCCAGCAAATCCATCGGAATCGTGGTCATGAACTGGCGGAACAGGAAAATCGCAAAAGCGCCGACCAAACCAGGCAACACAATACCCGCCATCGTATTCACCAAATGCATCTGGTTAATAATCAGATAGGTTGGAATCATCGTCACCTGTGAGGGGATCATCATCGTCGCCAAAATAATATAGAAAAACTTATTTTTACCCGGAAAATCAAATTTAGCAAAAGCATAACCGGCCATCGCGTTTAGAAACAGTCCTACAAAAGAGCACAGCACGATGATCAGTGTATTTTTCAAATAAATTAAAAAGTCCATCTTCACGAACAAATCCCGGTAGTTAGAGAACGTCGGGTGGTTCGGAATGAGTGTTGGCGGAATCACAGTAAATTCATTCTCAGGTTTAAAGGAAGAGCCGATCATCCAGATGAACGGCACCATCATCAGCAGTCCTCCGATAATGAGCAGTGCGATCATCAAGCCTTTTTCCATATGTTTCATTTTCAATGCCATGAAAGTATCCTCCTCTTTAAGCTGCAGCGCAGAAGCTGAAACTTAATATTCCACTTCTTTCTTTTTGACCGCGAATTGAATGAGCGTCACCACAATGATAATGATGAACAGCACAAATGAGCCAGCAGCCGCATAGCCAAACTTACTGAGCTGGAAACCGTTGTTGTAAATGAAGAGTGCCATCGACATCGTTGCATTGAGCGGTCCGCCCTTGGTCATAACCAGCGGTTCTTCGAAGAATTGAATCCAGCCAATCAAGGTCGTAATGGTCACAAAGAAAGTAGCGAATCCCAGCAGAGGAACTGTAATGAAGCGCAGCTTCTTCCAGCCTGTTGCTCCGTCAATTTCAGCCGCTTCATAATAGGAACGGGGAATGCCCTGCAGGGCCGCCAGGAAAATAATCATATTAAGCCCGATGGATTTCCAGAACGCCAGCAAGATCAGGGACAATTTCGCAAGAGTCGGGTCCTGAAGCCATTGCTGTGCCGGAAGGCCGAAGATGGACAGAATGTAGTTGAACAGACCATAACTGCCGTTATACAGATATCCCCAAACCACCGCCACGGCTACAATGTTGGTAATGGACGGCATGTAATAGATGACACGGAAGCTTTTGAACAGCCAGCTTGTTCCGTAATTAAGCAGCAGGGCCACTCCCATGGACGCGAGCACTACAAGCGGTACACCGATAACTACATAGATCAGTGTGTTATACATCGATTTCAGGAAGATCGGGTCTTTAAAAATATTAATGTAATTGTCGAAACCCGCACTGCTGATATTCGAATAATCTGCAAGTCCAACCAAATCCATATCGGTAAAGCTGATGACCAGCGCAATAATAATCGGAATAATGGAAAATAAGGTCAGCAGGATTACGGCAGGCGCGATAAACATATAAGGGTATTTATTTTTATTCCATTGCTTCACAAATGAACTCACAATTGCTCACATCCCTTCGCTTTCTTGCACTTTCTTCCTTAATTAAGAACGAACGTACATACTGCCGGGACCTCTTATCGGGAGATACCGGCAGTATGTCTGGCAAGTATAATACTTACTTACTTGTTGCCGAGAAGTTCATTTGCCTTCGCGTTAAGCTTGTCCAGTTCGGTTTGCGTATCCGCACCGCCTACCGTGATCTGCTCAAATGAAGCCATAGCAGCCTTGGCAATCTCTTCATATTCTTTTACCATTGGAGCAGGACGTGCACTCTTAAGCTGTTCACCGAAGGCTTGGATCATCGGGTCTTTCAACGCATCGTTAGTCCAAGCAGCCTTGAGTGCAGGCATAGAGTTGGAAGTTTCATAAAATTTCAGCTGTGCATCCTGCTCAGCCATGAAAGCGATAAATTTAGCGGCTTCATCAGGGTTTTTACTGTAATTGAAGATCGACAGGTCTGCACCGCCAATAGAGGAGGTGTTCGTTTTCTTGGCCGGCAGCGTGGTTACAGCCCATTTACCGTCAATTTCAGGTGCTTTTTCTTTGACTGTCTGAATCATCCACGGACCGCTGATGAACATCCCCATAGTGCCATCTTTAAATGCAGCTACCGTATCCAGATCTGTACCCTTAGGGGACAAACCTTCATCATAGAAGCTCTTTAGAAAATTAATGGTTTCCACATAAGGAGGTTGGTTGAACTGTGGCTTACGGTTGCTGTCAATCAGCTCACTTCCGTTCTGCCAGGCGAAGATTGCAGTGTAGATGGAATCCTTTGCCTCGATAGGCAACGCATAATGTCCGGCTCCGCCTTTGGCAACCAGCTTCTTGCTGGCATCCTTCAGTTCATCCCAAGTCTTAGGACCTTCCGGATAGCCTACGTCACCTAGCAGATCTGTACGGTAGAACATAGCGCGTGTTTCAACATAGAAAGGAATCGCTACCGTCTTATCTTCATATTTCGTCGTTTGAACGGCACCATCGAAAAAGTTTTCCGCTTTCATGCTTGGGTATTTTTCGATATAAGGTGCCATATCCTTTAGCGCACCGGCAGCTGCAAATTCAGGAATCCAGGTTGTACCCATTTGGACAACGTCCGGACCGTTTTTGGAAGCTACGGCTGTCAGTAATTTGTCATGTGCATTATCCCAAGGAATCGCTTGAACTTCTACTTTAATACCGGGATTTTTTTCTTCATACATCTTGGCAATCGGTGTTACGGTATCCGCAGTACCCATGAACCACACCTTTAATGTTTTGCTGTCACCGGATGCTGAATTATTAGAATTCCCACAACCTGCAGCAACCAAAGAGAAACTCATCAATACTGCTGTAGCTACCAAACCTGTCTTTTTTTTCATTTCTTTCACCCCTATTTTAGTGTTAGCCAAACTTTAAAAACTATGAATAAAGCCCATACATCGAAACGTTTCGACTAAATTCGAAAAAAAATTCGAGTTTTTCTGTGAAACATAGTACGAATTTCAGACCTCACAATCAATATTTACCCATGATTCGAGATCCGAAACTACTTTTCCTACATTTTCCCTCGAAAAGGAGATCTTCCCCTCCGTATGTTGCCCGTTTATCGATTGCGTGAATCGAATCGTTTCGATAGCCCTATTATATGACTTGCTGTTAGCGATTTCAAGTAGGCTATCCAAAAATGTTGCAAAAAAGGACACTCTGCTGATCCAGAGTGTCCTTTGAGTAAAGCTGCAGCCTTGCTTATATCCGCTTAGTTGGTATAGATCATCGTAACAACGCCGTTCGTAAAGGTTACATAATTAAAATTGCCATACGACCAGGTCTCTACCCGAACACCGCTGCCTTCCATAGCCGAGGCATCGATGGGCGAGCCCCAGCTTAATTCCACCTGTTGCTTGGTCATACCGGTTGTAACCCGTCCATCCTTGATCTTCGCCCAGATGGCATCCGGCCATTTATAGGTCTTGTAAGGATCGGCTGTGAAGAACTCTTGTCTGTCCGCAAGGGTAGATATTAATTCATCACCACTCATCTTACGGGTGTTCAAAACCTTACCCGAAGGAAACTTAAAGGCTGCTGCAAAGTAGCCGTTATTGTTCGGAATAATATCCACAATCGTCACCTTCTGAAAGCGGTAATTCTCATCAAAAAAGTTAACCCAGTAGCTTTTCCCAATGAGCTTGGTGAGGTAACCTTGTGATTTCGTTTTGACGATCTGGGCCGTCTGTTTGGTCTGCACCGTCAGTTTCGCGCTCCCGAAACTAACCGTCATCTTCTGGTAAGTGCCATCCCAGGCCAGACCGGCTCCAAGTGCGGTTTTGAGTAGGGATGCCGGAAATACTGCGGTTCCGTTCACGGTTTGCACTTTATCGCTCATTTTAACCTTTTCGCCATTTATGATCGCTGTATCACTGCCCAGCTGTAGCTGAATCGGCAGTTCGCCAAGCCGGATGGAGAAGGTTTTGGCGGCCATATCCGCTTGAATGGAGGCACCCAGCTTATGGAACACAGGCTGTACTGGAAGGTACATCTTACCCCCTATGTAAGCTCCCTGGTCCATCAGCGATGTATCGCTGATGGAGACGCTGATCGTTTTGGAGAACGAACCGGAGCGGGCTGTCAGTTTGGTCTGGCCCACCGCAAGGGCTTTTACCGTACCGTCCGGCATCTTTTGCAGCAGATAAGGCTTCTCGATCTCAAGCTCAGCTTCGGACAGCGGGATGCGCTTCGTCGTGTCATTGCTCCAGATTTCGTCAATCTGTACTGATACTTTGCTGCCAACCTTCAGTTCTTTAGACTCAATCCGCAGATTTAGATCTTCAATAACCGGAACGGAAATCTCCTGCAATTCACCGGACTGGGGACTATAGCTCCGGAGTGTGCCGTCCTGGAGCTTGATGATCAACGAGCCGCGCCACTCGGTAACCAAGGCAGTGACATGTCCCGGCTGAGACTCAGTCTGCTCCAATTCATAGGTGCCGGGCACTTGTGATCTCTTCACTACGATTGTCCCGTCTTGAAGGAGGACAAAGAGATTTCCACTGTCATTGTACAGCGCGCCCGCCGCCTGCTCCGTCAACGTTGTAGGCACATATTTGGCCGGATTGGCCTTGTCTGCCTGGTATTTGGAATAGACCAGCACCTTGCCGGACTTCAACACTACAGCCGCCTCATTAAGGTCGCCGGACAGAACCGCCGAAACCTCTGAAGCGGAGCCCAGCTGGTCAATCGGGCCTTGGAAGCCATATGCGCACCGCAGCTCTCCAGAACGGGATAAGGTTACCAGTATATTCGTATGCCGGTTGGCATTGATCATGGCGATATCAGAATATTCCTTCAACTGCTTGCCATCCATATCCCACACGGTGCCGTCCTGTTTCAGATAATAGGTTCCGGAGATCTGAACAATACCTGATGTCCCCTTCACCACTTTCGCATCAAATAACGAGAATCTCACCAGCTGTCCATCCTTGGTCAAGCCGTACTCCCCATCCAGATCTACAATGTTGTAGTCTGTCAACAAGGTTTCCTCAACATTCATATCTTGCGTCCAGACTGTGCCGTCACTCATCAGACGATTGCCGTCTTCGAAATCAACCAGCGTAGCTCCCGCCGCCTCCGCCTTGCTGAAATTCCCTAGGAGCGCCACTGCAATCACAGCTACTGCAATTCCCAACTTATACCCTCTCATTTTCCAAAATCCCCCTCCAGAGTTGTTACATCTCCACTTTATCACAAATTATTTTATTTTCCAGAGAGGAATGGGAGAAGGTCTCATCAGGGTTTACTGAACAGGTAGACTGAATCACACCGTACTCGTTCAGGGACCAATCTCACCACTATTTCCTGTTCAATGCTCATTCAGCATCAACGGCACAGCGAAATCCGATACTACCTGTAGAACTGTCCGGCGTGTTCGAACTGCGCGCCGCAACACGGTAACGGTTGTAGTAGGAATGGTGGCAGAGGTAAGAGCCGCCTTTCATCGTTCGAGCCTTGCCAACTGCTGGCCCCTGCGGGTTAATGGATGAACTGATTTGATGATAGCATGAACTGAACCAGTCAGAGCACCATTCCCATACGTTGCCGGTCATATTGTACAATCCATACCCGTTGGGAGGATAAGCATCCACGGGACAAGTGCCGAAGTAACCATCAGGTGCCGTGTGGACTTTCGGGAACTCTCCGTGCCAAATGTTGCAGAGATTTCTGCTCCCCTGCTTAAGTTGATCTCCCCAAGGGTATCTCTTGCTGGAAAGAGCACCCCGTGCAGCGAGCTCCCATTCCGCTTCTGTTGGCAGCCGTTTGCTCGCCCATCTGCAATAGGCCTCCGCATCATTCCATGATACATGTGCAACTGGATGGTTCAATCTGTCCTGGATGTTCGTACCGAGACCAGCCGGGGAATGCCACGAGGCGCCCTCGATGACCAGCCACCACGGCGTTTGGACCGGAAATTGCAGCGGCTGCTTATTTAACTCATCCGATACAAAAGCATGGAATACAAATGACCAGCCGAATCGCTCCGCCTCTGTGACATATCCTGTGGATTCAATGAATGTCTTGAATTGGGCGTTTGTAACTGCATATTTCTCGATATAGAAGGGAGCGACATAGACCTCGCGCTCTGGTCCTTCTCCATCAAAAGGGAACGCCTCCTGACTGTTTGTACCCATTAGAAAGGTGCTTCCTCCAAGTCGCACACTCTGTGACAGATCAGGAAATGGGTTCATGTGTGCCGCGGGACCCGGCGCCTGAGTCTCCGGATATAGTATTCGAGTCGCCAGATATTCTGAAGTTGGCTGCCTTCTAGCGGCGCAACAGCTTTTCTCTTGATGTTTATCCAAAATGAGACCTCCTTATCTGGTATTACTTCCTTCTGAGCGGGAATATCTTCTGCATTAGTGCTTGCTCAATCGCTTGCTGTGCAGCAGCGCTCACTTCCGGAAACTCACCCGGATGTCTGTTTTTTAGCTCCGATAAAATTGGCTTTAAGCGCATCGCTTATTATTTTGTATAAACTTTCAGATTAATTTCCTCCAGCTTACTTCCCGTCCGCTCTTTGATCTTCAGCTCCAGCGACCGGGGATTATCCAGCCAGTTGCTGGCAAACGCATATGCATACCCATCCTCCGTACCCCCGCCTGAAACCAGGCTGAGCTGGATAGACTTTCCCTGAACCTTCGACAGTATTTCCTGAAAGAAGGCGTCTTTGAAAATATCGTTCCTGGTTTCCCAATCATTCTCCTCCGGATTCTTCAGTGCAACTCTTGCCTGAATCAGCAATGGAGACATTTCAACCTGACTGAGTACCACCTCATGCCCGTTCAGACTAAACGGCAGATTCGGCTTCACAATCTGTGTTTTGTGTTGCTTAAATTTAGGATCAAGCGCAAAGCTGACCTTCAGCAGCTTAGAATAATGCATATCCGCCATTATTGTCCCGGTCTTGCGGTCTGCCATTTTGCCTGGATTGACTGAAGCGATTCTGAATTCCGCCTCAATATGCTGTGGGAAAGGCTCCGTACGATTCAGTTCTACAATACCTCGTCCGTAAAATACATGGTTTTTCTCCGGTTCCGCAATCTTTATATTGCCGCCTAGCTGTGTCGTCGTGTTCAGATAACTGTCAGTGGCAAGGTTCTTCATCTTTGCACTGTTAATACTATATATCTCCTGCTTCTCATCGGTTGTCGCCGTATAAAAGTATATGATCCTATTTTCGTCTGCTGTAACAGCATTTAATGTGATGGCATATCCTTCACTTTCCGCCGTTTTGTTCACCAGCTGAATATACCCGCTTCGAATCACAGAATCCAGCGTAGCCACATCCGTGCCAAATATGCCGTTTTCTCGAAATACCTCAAGTTCACCCCAATCTACTGACCTTTCTAAGCCAGCTGACTTCGGAACAGTATGAAAATATGGAAGGATAAACAGTACAGCTGCGGCTATCATGGCTGCGGCAACACTGAATCCCATACTTTTGGATAAAAAACGTTTCCTCAGCTTCATCTGTCCCCGCTCCATCCCTGTTTGAACTGCCAGTCTTACTGCTGCACTGCCTGTATCCTTATCCATTTCCTCCCGCATACGGACAGCATCGTTCAGCAAGGACTGCTCTTGACTGCTATTGATCATTCCATTCACCCCGATTCTTCATTATGGTTCTAAGCTGCTTCAGCCCTTTGTGCTGCCAGGTTTTGATCGTGCCCTCCGGTTTTCTGAGCAATTCTGCGATTTCTGTTAAAGTCATGTCGTTGTAGTACTTTAGCAGCAGCACATGCCGGTATTTCAGCTTCACCTGTTCCACAGCCCACAGCATTTCCAGCTTGCTGCTGTTGTGCTGCATGACCGGTTCCTGCATTGCTTCTTCCGGTGTCGGTACCGACCTTTTCCTTCTTCTTTGCTCATCGATGCAGACATAGATCAGAATCCGGATGATCCATGATTTGAATGCCCGCGGCTCTTTCAGTGTCTCCCGCTTGATCCAGGCCCGGCAGGTTGTCTCCTGTACCGCTTCAAGCGCATCATTCCGGTTCCGTAAATAGCTGTAGGCAATATGGTACAGCTGGTCGCTGTGCTCCATTACGGATTCATAAAAGGCGCTATCCTGCCGCGTTACAGTACCCGTGAGCTTTTTCATTTCCGCCTTGGGACTGATCATCTGTTCCCCTCCTTGCTTATCTGTATATGGATTAAGACGGAGAGCCCGTCCAAACGGTTTTCGCAGAATCTAAAAAAGCTGCAAAGCCCACCCCCAGGTGAGTTCGCAGCTTCTGTAACGGATATAAAAAGTAGTGATATAATTCCCTGTGTTTTATAGTACCCAGTTCCCTTTGCGGAAGACGGGTTCAATGGTTCCATCGGCCAATTCGCCGTCGATATCGAGCTCTGCGGAGCCGACCATGAAGTCAACATGTGTCAAGCTGACGTTGGCTCCCCGTTCTATCAGTTCTTCGCTGCTCAGTGAGGTTCCACCTTCGATATTTACCGGATACGCGCTGCCGAGTGCAAAGTGGCAGGAAGCATTCTCGTCGATTCCAGTGTTGTAAAATACTCGATTCAGACGTGAAATAGGAGAATCATGCGGCACCAGCGCCACTTCTCCCAGATAAGAAGCTCCTTCATCCGTTTCTAACAAAGAGGTCAGGTGCTCCCGCCCGGATTCTGCATCATAAGCCGTTACTCTTCCATCTGTAAAGGTAATCTTAATCCCATCTACAAGCCGTCCGTTCAAATTCAGCGGGAGTGTGCTGCTTACCGTCCCGTTGACTCCCTTGCGGTGCGGCATGGTATATATTTCTTCAGTCGGCATATTGGCTACAAAATAGACTCCACTCGCATTTTCACCGCCACCCCCGCGCCAGAGATGTCCCTCAGGAAGCTCTACGTGCAGATCCGTTCCCGGAGCGCGGTAATGCAGGCTTTTGTAGCGTTTAGCATTCATCCGTTCCTGGGATTCCTTGAGATCGGCAATATGCCCGCGCCACGCGGCTACCGGGTCCTCGCTGCCCACACGGTTCATCTGGAATACTGCCTCCCACATCGCTTCCACACGCTGTTCTTCCGGCAAATCCGCAAACACCTTGTCCGCCCAAGCCTTCGTTGGCGCTTTGATTAGCGACCAGCTGATTCGGTTATTGCGGGTGTAGTTCTGATATTTCTTGCGTGCTATAGCTGCGGCCTTTACTGCAGTGGATACTTTGGAGGAATCGATGCCGCGGAACAATTCCGGATCAGGCACCTTAATATGTAAAATAGCTCCGCCCTCTTCCGCAAACCCCTCCAGCATATCAGCATGCCACTGCGGATAATATCCAAAAGAATCCTCGGTGGCCTTCTCGTAGCGAATCCGTGTGACCTTCTCGTCATCCCAATCCACAAGCACATATTTGGCTCCTGCTTCATACGCCTTGCCTACAATCAGGCGGGTAAGCTCTGCCGTTTCCAGCGGCGAGTGAATTATCAGCACTTGACCAGGCTGAACATTCACTCCGACCTTGATAACCAGGTCCGCATATTTCTCCAACAACCTATCAAAATCTTTCATCGCTTCATTTCCTCCGTATCATAATTTACAGTAGCTTAAACGAAACATCTCCGCTGCTTGCAGGCAGCCGGAGGTTCGTATCCACTGTAATTTTAACGTAAAATACACGAGGTTGCGAGTCCAATCCGAATTCCACTTATGCACCCGTTCCTGTTACCCGCCCGATATGTTTAATAAAACTGAACCGCGCACCGCCAAGAGGGGAGGTGGAGTACACTAACTCTCCGTCCAAATTCGTGGCAATTTGCCGGCAAATTGCCAGACCGAGACCGGTAACCCCGTTAGATCCGGTGTAAAACCTCTGGAAGACAGCATCCCGCTCCGTTTCGCTTAATCCGTTTCCGTCATCGTCAATATGTATGGCCCAGACAGCTCCGGGGTATTCCGTATCGATACGCACACAAATTTGGCTTGAAGTGTGTCTTACTGCATTTTGCAGCAGATTCACCAGAACCTGAAACAGCTGCTCTCCGGCAACAACCGTTTGATGGCTCGCCCCTTCCACTTGGAGCTTAATTGCCCGTTCACTCGCCGCCGGCATAAGTAAGAGCGCCGCTTCTTCTGCCATTGTACGAAGATCAATTTCGGATGCAGGCCAATATTCATCGACCGCCTCCAACCGGGAAAGCTGAAGCAGCTTGTCCACCATATCCATCAAACGCACAGACTGCGTTAATATCACTTCAAGTCCCGTCTCTTGTGTAACCACCTGATCTTGGATGGCGAACACAAAACCGTGAATCGACATCAGCGGTGTTCTCAGCTCGTGGGAAACGTTCTGCAGGAACTCAACCTGATTACGCTGATGCTGTTGTATTCGGTCAGACATCGACTGAAACGTAGTAATCAATTCGCCGATTTCAGTGGTATCTCCTACCGGAAAGGCTTCATCCTGCGAACGGTAAGGCTCGTAGCGGCCTACTGCTTCTTTCAGCTGATTCAATGGACGCACTACCCTCGAAACGGTCAATAGACCTATGACCAGGATCACTAAGAGACTGAATCCAATCGCCAGAAGTGTTGTCCGCATCAAGGAACCGTAGAGCGCTCTAAGGGAGGAGAGTGGAGCATAGATGAAGATAGAATAAGGCCGGCCAGTCAAACGTTCTTTGGTGAAGAGAATCTTTTTGCCATGCAACACCGCTATACCCTTCCGCCCGGAAAGTGCATAATTCAGGGTTTTTCCTACTTCCTTGTCGTCGTTCGCATCGATGACTTTATTGTTCGAATCGAGAATAAGATAATCCGCATCCAGCATCAGACCCTTTACTACATACTTGAATTCTGTGTTGTTCAGTCCGGAGATATCGCCATTACGCAATATTTTCTCGGCTTTCTCCGCCTGCCCATGCAGCTGGGCCTTGACCTGATTCACCAGGATATCATCAATCAGGTGTACGAACAGAGCTACCGTAATCCCAACCGTAACCACAAGCGCCAAAAAAAAGGACAACAGCATCTTGCCTCTAATGGTACGCATCTATATTTTGTTAACGGACGCTTTGTAGCCGAAGCCCCAGACCGTGTTGATCAGTAGTGAAGAACCATGTTCAGCAAGCTTTTTACGGATTCTTTTGACAAGATCATCCACAACCCGGACATCTCCAAAGAAATCATAATTCCATACATGCTGGATCAGTTGTTCCCGGTCAAACGGCCGCTCTAAATGCGAAGCCAGAAAAAGAAGCAATTCAAATTCGCGCGAGGTCAGGCTTATTTCCGTATGATTTACAGAGACCCTGCGAAAATCAGCATAGATCTCCAGATTTCCGGCATGACATATATTCTCCGTTTGGGATGCAGCCTCAGGGTCAACAGAAGAACCATTCCCTAATTTATACAGACGCAGCATTGCCTTAACCCTGCCTACCAGTTCACGAGGATTAAACGGTTTGCTCAAAAAATCGCTGCAGCCCAGCTCCAGCCCGTGGATACGGTCACTTTCTTCGCCCCTTGCGGAAATCATAATTATGGGAATCTCGGTAAACGAACGGATTTCAGTAAGCAGAGAAAGTCCGTCTATTCCGGGCATCATGATATCCAGGATCAGACATTCAGGTTCATCTGAGCGGACATATTCCACCAGATTAGACCCGCTAGCAAATGAAGTTACCTCATAAGCTTCCTTCCGTAAATACTCAGAGAGCAGTTGTAAGATGAAAAGGTCATCGTCTACCACTACTATTTTGCTCACCGTCAAGTCACTCTGCCTTTCTATATTAATCTCTTATACATACAGCGTATCACAATAGACAAAAGACGGGAAACCTGCGTACGGTCCCGTCTTTGTTGAAGATAGAATATGAAGCTGACTTGCAAGCTCAGAAGGATGTATTCGATTCCTTATTTCTTTTTGGATTTAACTACCGGAGTCGTAGCGGCTGATGATTTCTTAACGGCTGTTTTTGCCGGTGCCTTTACCGCGGTCTTTGCCGGTGCTTTTACTGTTGATGTTTTTGCTACGGTAGTTTTGGCTGGTGCTTTTACGGTTGATGTTTTTGCCACTGTAGTTTTGGCTGGTGCTTTTACGGTTGTTGCTTTTTTCACTGTAGTTTTCGCTGATACCTTTTTAGCTGATGTTTTTTTCACTGCAGTTTTCGCTGATGCTTTTTTAGTTGATGCTTTTTTAGTTGATGCTTTTTTAGTTGATGCTTTTTTCACTGTAGTTTTTGCCGGTGCTTTTACTGTTGTTGATGCTGTTGCTGATGTTGTTGCTGCTACTGCCTTTGCTGGTGTTGCAGCGGTTTTAGGCAGTGCAGTGTGTTTTACAGCAGGTGTAGCTACTTTTGCGGTTGTAACTGTTTTGACAATCGGTGCTGCTGCCTTTGTCGTAACTGCTGCCTTGGCAGGTGCTGCTGCCGCAAATGCACTTGTCGAGCCTCCTACCACGCTAATCACTGCCAGTAATGCAATTGCTTTTCTTGTCCATTTGTTATTCATCTTAAACCACCTCTTCCTTTGAAGTGACTTTAGAATAACAATCGGATACGGGAATTCTGTGAGATAAATATGAAAAAAGTATATGATTGTAACACTACTCATTTATGATCCGATCTATTTCTTATCCACCTGCAACAGGGTAACCGTCTTAACCGCATAAGCGTGGGTGATCTTGTCTTCTTCGATGATCTTCAGCTTGACGAGACTGGCAATTTTTGCCGGATCTGCTTTGGAGAGCAGCCGCCACACCTCAGGATCGGATAACGTCTGGTACAGCTTGTCGTCATCGTATTCCTTGCGGTTTTGCGTGACCAGCTTCACTCTGTAGCCCCCGATTTCACTGTCCATCACTCCCTGTTCTGCACAAAATGCCAGAATGTCCTGCCGAAGCTCGCCCAGTTCTTTCTCCAACTCCTTCTGTTTGGCCTTCAGTTTGTAATATTGCTGCACCTTCTTCTCCATATTGATTCACGCTCCTCTCCTGACATATGTATGCCGGTTGGGCTAAATAAATAAGTGACACCCCGAATTGCAGTGATGTCTGCAGGCTGCGGCGTCTAACACATAGAGGTGCTCTCTGAATTTGTATACTATCCTATTTACGGCAGGTGGCTCATGTTACAATCCTATCTCTCTCCAATCTCTTATGCATTCATGTCTTTTCCTGTGGCAGCGCTGCTGTTCACGCTCCCGTTCCTCATGGTTCAATACAGGCGGTATGGCTATATCAACAAAATCAGGGCACTCGTCCTATATTTGTTGCTGCTCTATTTGCTGAACGCTTTCTATTTGATTATGCTCCCGATGCCGTCATCCAGGCATAATGCCATGCCTATGGGAAGTATGATTCAGCATATACCGCTGCATTTCATTCAGGAAATTGTCCGCAATTCCAACGTAAACGCAGATGACCCTTTATCTTACCTCCGGATCCTCCGGCAACCGGATTTCCTTCAGGCCGCATTCAATGTATTTCTGACGGTACCGTTTGGTATGTTCCTGGGTTATTATTTCCGTACACGCTGGGTCGTTTGCATTCTGCTCTCCTTTACGCTTTCACTACTTTTTGAGATCACCCAGATCACGGGAATCTACGGTTTTTTTGATCATCCATACCGGATCTTCGATGTCGATGACCTGCTTACCAATACACTGGGTGGAATCACCGGATACCGGATCGCGCTCTGGATATCCGCTCTGCTGCCACGAATCGAACAGCTGGATACCCGGGTAGATTTATCTGCCAAAAGAGTCACTTATACCCGCAGGGGCATCGCCGCGGTGTTAGATGCACCCATCTGGATCATGCTGTTCCTGCTGATCCATTCCTTCCAGGTTCCAGGCGCTTACTGGATTACGACAGGGGTTTATTTTGTAGTGCTTCCTTTCTGTACCGGCGGGCGGACCTTTGGCAAATGGGTTGTCCGCATCCGCATAAGCAGCGAAGACGG
This sequence comes from Paenibacillus sp. 22594, assembly GCF_052044425.1. Classification (NCBI taxonomy): domain Bacteria; kingdom Bacillati; phylum Bacillota; class Bacilli; order Caryophanales; family Paenibacillaceae; genus Paenibacillus; species Paenibacillus sp. 22594. The sequence goes on along the minus strand of NZ_JBQENA010000006.1, from coordinate 193,788 downwards.
ACGCAGCCGGTTATGGGGATTGATCCTAAGATATCTGCTCCTATACGGAATTATAATTGGGGTGAATGTCCATCTGCTTACTCCCTCCTGGCTCTCCAGTTTACCTGGTCCATGGATGGGAATCATGTATGGCGGAGTAATGATCATGAATTTCATATTCTTTATTCATCTTGTAATCCGTATATTCAAGCGAAACCCGGTGTTGGTATATGAACAACTGAGCCGGACCTGCAACAAGATCACCTGGCCAGATCAGCAGTACGCCGATACCGGGAAGACTTGTGAAGTTCCATAATATGAACAGGTAGGAGTCCCATGCAGGACTCCTTTTTCCTTGTCCAAGATTGGTATAATATAGTAGGTATAGCTCTTATCCACGTCTATCAAGGGAGATATGATTATGGAAAATATGCAAATCACAAGGCAATTGCCAAGAAGCCTGCCGGAAGAACAGGGAATCCCGTCGGCAGCAATCTCTTCTTTTCTAAATACTATGGAAGAGCAGCAATTGGGGCTTCATAGTTTTATGCTGCTGCGCCATGGCACTGTAGTCGCTGAGGGCTGGTGGTCGCCTTACCAGCCTGAGCTGCAGCACTCTTTGTTCTCACTCAGTAAAAGCTTCACCTCGACAGCAATTGGCCTGGCGGTGGCAGAAGGGTTATTGTCACTGGAGGATAAGGTTGTGGCGTTTTTCCCCGATGATGCTCCAGCAGACATTAGCCCCAATCTGGCACAGATGAACATCAGCCATCTGCTGATGATGGGGACCGGCCATACAGAGGATACCATGCCACCAATGATGAGCAGCGAAGAGGGCAACTGGGTCCAAGCCTTCCTCCGGCTTCCGGTCGATAAGACACCTGGTACCCATTTCCTCTACAATACTGGAGCTTCGTATATGCTCTCTGCCATTTTGCAAAAAGTAAGCGGTCTCACTTTACTGGAATACCTGGAACCCCGCTTGTTTGTGCCGCTGAGCATACAGCATCCAACCTGGGGCTCCTGTCCCCGGGGGATCAATTTAGGCGGATTTGGATTAAGTATCACTACCGAGGATATTGCAGCGTTCGGACAGCTCTATTTGCAGCAAGGAGTGTGGAATAACCGTCAACTGCTGACCCAAGAATGGATTGCCGCCGCAACATCCAAGCAAATCAGCAATGATGACGGCAGCCCGGGTGCGAGCACCAGCGACTGGTCGCAGGGTTATGGCTATCAGTTCTGGCAATGCCAGCATGGCGGATTTCGTGGAGACGGCGCTTTCGGCCAACTCTGCATTGTGATGCCAGAGCAGGATGCTGTGGTTGCCATAACAAGCGGAAACAGTGATATGCAGCGTATTATGAACGGGGTATGGGAGCATCTTCTGCCTGCCATGAGAACCGAATCATCCGTTGCCCCAACCGGTTCTGCGAATGCGGAGCTTGCTCTGCTCCTTGACCGCTTAAACTTTCAGCCCGAGCGTCAGAAGGAAGCTTCAGTCCTTGAGGCGTTCTTGAACGGCAAAGTATTCAGAATGGAAGATAATCCGCAGCAACTTGAAGCCGTTTCGGTTTCTTTTAACAGTACAGAGGCATTATTAATGTTGCAGGGTATGTACGGTAAACAGATTATCAAGCTTGGGCGAGGCGAATGGATAACAAGCTCCGCGCAAATCTTGGACTCTACTAAAAACCTGATCTTTTCCAGCTTTACCTGGACTGCGGAGGGCAAGCTTAAAATGACACTGCTGTTTGTAGAAACTCCTTTCTGCCTTACCATGGAAGTGTCGGTTAAGGATACATCCATGGTACTTAATCAACAATTTAATCTTTCCATGTCCCCTGAGGATCTTGAAGCAGAATTCGTTGGCTATCTGGCATAGGACATTGTTAACTACAGAATTGCAAAGGGCCGGGCATCCTGATTGGGGATGTACGGCCCTTATTTTTATCCATTTAAAGTTAGGATGACTGTATACCATCAAGCTGTAAATACACTGGACAGTGATCGCTGCCCATTACATTGCACTCCAATCCCGCCAGCTCCAGCTGCGGTGCAAGACGTGAAGACGCCAGAAAGTAATCAATGCGCCAGCCTACATTCCGTTCTCTGATCTTCGGCATATAAGACCACCAGGTGTAGGCCCCTTCCTGATCGGGATGAAGATGTCTGAACGTATCAATAAATCCCGACTCCAGCAGTACTGTCATCTTCCCCCGCTCTTCATCGGTAAAGCCTGAATTTCCACGGTTGGCTTTGGCATTCTTCAAATCGATGTCCTGATGGGCAACATTCATGTCTCCGCACACCAGCACCGGTTTACGCTTGTCCAGCTCCTGAAGATAACTGCGGAAGCGATCCTCCCATTCCATCCGGTAATCCAGTCTCGTCAGATCCCGTTTTGCATTTGGAGTATAGACATTCACCAGGTAAAAGTCAGCGAATTCCAGTGTAATCAACCGGCCTTCGGGCTCTGAATCCTCTTCCATTCCGTATCTTACAGAGAGTGGCTTGATTTTCGTGAATACCGCCGTTCCCGAATACCCCTTTTTCACTGCGTAATTCCAGTACTGTTCATACTCTTCTCCCAGCTCCAGAAGAATTTGTCCGGCTTGAAGCTTGGTCTCCTGCACACAAAAGATATCTGCAGCCGTTTCTTTGAAGTAATCCATGAAGCCTTTGCTAACGCAGGCTCTTAACCCATTCACATTCCAGGATACCAGCTTGATCATCTTAATTCTCCTTACTATTAACAGAATTACTCCCAGTGTAACATATTTCAACCTGCTGAATCTCTAACGTTAGTTAGCCGCAATCTTCTATACCAGTGCAGGGCAGCTATGTTCCATCCTGGATGGACTATTCATCCAATTATAGGCTTGCTATTATTTTGTGCTAATCTCCCATGTCATTCGTCAAAGCAATAATAGAGTAACCGAATAGAATATTCTATCAAATGAAAAGGAGGTCGTTACCATGGCTATCTTGTTACCCATTCAATACTTCAACCTGGCTCCTTCTGTAGGTAAATCCTATTACGAGAATCTGGCAGGTGGCATTAACGCGGCTGTAACGGTAAACAACGGTTCTGCATTCCCTGTGGATCTTGTCATTTACCGGGTCAATGCTCCAGTTGTCACTTATACCATCCCTGCACTGAACAGCCTTACCCTTTCCGTCAATGCACTTCTGGTTGCCGCACTTCTCAGCACGGCTGCCGGCGCTGTCTTTGGCACTATTGAAATTGCAACATCCGATTTCTAAAATAACGCCAGAGTATCCCCCTCATACTCTCACTCATGACCATCCCTCTACTCAAAACATCCCCGGCCGCTTGTCGGCCGGGGATGTTTTTGCATACTTACTAGCTATGTTCTAAGAGATTAACCTCCGGAATAATTCTGCAGCTTTTTTAGAATTCGTTCTGGGGCATAGGACCGGTATAGACGGATTGCGGCCGGAAAATCCGGTTGTTGGCAGCCTGCTCCATAATATGGGCGGTCCAGCCGATAATTCTTCCTGCTGTAAAGGTTGGTGTAAAAATGTCCGGTGAAAGCTCCAGCGCCTTCAGAATAGCAGCAGCATAAAACTCCACGTTGGTGAATAGTCTGCGGCCCGGCTTGTATTCTTGAAGTAAATGTATGGCTGTTGCTTCTACATGAAGTGCCAGGTCAAAAGAAGGATCTTTGCCGATCATTTCTTGTGTCGCGATCTGAAGTGCTTCAGCACGCGGATCTTTGGTTTTATAGATCCGGTGTCCGAAACCCATGATCTTGGTTCCGCTCTCCAGAGCCTTCCGCAGCCACGGTTCCGCCCGTTCCTTGGTGCCAATATCCTCTAGCATGGCTATTACTTCATACGGGGCACCGCCATGCAGCGGCCCTTTCATAGCCCCGATTGCCCCGGCGACTGCAGCATTCATATCCGACTCGGTAGACAGTACCACGCGGGCAGCGAAGGTTGAAGCGTTCATGCCGTGCTCCATACATAGAATCAGGTAAGCACTGAGCGCCTGCACATGCGCCTTGGTCGGCTTTTCACCAGTCAGCATGTATAAGTAATTGGCCGCATGCCCAAGCTCTGATAACGGTTCCAGAGGTGTTAATCCGTTCAGGGTACGGTATCTATAAGCAATAATGGTCGGGAGGATGGATGCCAGCCTTACCGCCTGCGTTAGTGCCGGGGGCCAAGAGGTATTTTCCTGCTCTCCAAGTGCAGCAACAGTGCTCTGCAGCACCAGCATCATTGGAACGGAAGCAGGCATCAGTTCAATGATCTGCCGGATATACCCTGGCAACTGACGGGATTCAGCCATTTCGCTCTTAAGCCGTTCCAGCTCTTCCGCAGATGGCAGGTGCCCGTTCCACAGCAAATAGGCTACCTCTTCGTAAGTGCGTGTCACTGCAAGTTCTTTTGCCCAATATCCCCGGTAAACCAAGTATCCCTTTTCCCCGTCCACCAGACCAATGTCGGTTTCTCCTGCCACTACGCCTTCCAATCCGGTCACTTTTACCATTATGCTTTGCTCCTTTTCCGATTCCATAAGTTAAACATCATATTAGGAGTATAAACGTCAAACCTTACATTGCATATTTATAGTTTTTTATGAATCCATAAATATTTTTTATCATCAATCCTGGACATGCTGTTCCATCAGCTGCTTGAGCTTTGCTTCTGTATTGGAATCCCCTGCCGGCGTATAGATACTGCAGCGCAAATCGGTGCTGCCATGTACTTGGAGCGAGGTTAGGTGAAACAGCATTTTGCCAGCTTTCGCATGACGGAATTCAAGCACAACATCTGGAGCTGAGCTGACGCGGCTCTCTTCCCACAGCGTGTTGAACTCCGGATGCTGCTGCTTCATCTCCGCAATGAAATCATCATACCAGCGGTCCTCCACATATTGGCCGTAATAGGCCCGGAATATAGATAAATACCCGCTGACGAACTGCTGCCAGTTCACGGCGAGGCGCTTAAATTCCTTCCGGACAAATAGCAGGGAGATCATATTCCGCTCCTCCGGCGGGAGCTTGGCAAAGTCGAGAAACACATGCGCAGCCGCTTCATTCCAACCCACAATCCCGCAGCGGCGGTCGGAAATAATAGTCGGACAGGTGGTCAGCTCCTGAAGAATTTTCTGCAATGAAGGATTGATCTCAGAGATGTTCTCCTGCGGATAAAGGGCAGCTCCAGGCCCGTTCTCCAGTGCCAGGGCAAATAAATAGCTGCGCTCATCTTTGGTCAACTGCAGTGCGGTCGCAATACAGTCCAATACAGAAGGCGAGACTTTGATATCCCGGCCTTGCTCCAGCCAGGTGTACCAGGTGTTACTGACACCGGCTAACTGCGCAACCTCTTCCCTCCGCAGACCCGGGGTCCTTCTGCGCGTGCCTTGAGGCAGCCCTGCGGAAGCAGGTGATATCGCCGCCCTCCTTGCTTTTAAAAAGTCCGATAATGCCTGAAGTCTTGTCTGCGTAGACATGATCTATGCGCCTCTTCCTGAACGATGTTTAGAATAGTATTAATTATACTATGATAAACGACAACTTGTAATAGGATAAATAAAGTGGAAAAATAAACGCATAACAAAACAGTTTCATGCTTCGGCTGCGAGTATAACACATTGTCTCTATGGGAGCTTATGCTATCAAAACTTTGTGGATGCTTCCGATGTGGGTTTAGCGGAGTTGATTCATGGGAGCTTATGCTATCAAAACATTGTGGATGCTTACGTAGAGAGTTTTGCGGAGTTGATTCATGGGAGCTTATGCTATCAAAACTTTTAGGAGGATAATTATGGAGCGCGTAGTGATTACCGGCATGGGGTTGGTCTCGCCACTAGGAAATACAGTAGAGCAGTTCTGGAGACGCCTAACGGCAGGTGAGTCGGGGATCTCTCCTATCACCACATTTGATACCTCACATTTCAAAACAAAGATCGCCGGTGCTGTGCACGATTTCGATCCTGAGGGCCGGTTTGGCCGCAAGGAGGCGCGGCGGATGGACCGGTTCAGCCAGTTCGCACTGGCAGCTGCCGAAGACGCCTGGGCTGATTCCGGGCTTCAGCTGGACAAGATAGACCGCGAACGTATTGGGGTTTATGTAGGCTCAGGTGTCGGGGGTATTCAGACCTTAATGGAGCAAGCCGATGTGCTGCGTTCCCGCGGACCGGAAAGAGTCAGCCCGACGCTGATCCCAATGCTGATCTCCAATATGGCTGCAGCCTTGATCAGTATTAAGCTGGGGGCACTTGGACCTGCATTGTCGCCTGTAACGGCCTGTTCTATCGGGAATACAGCCATAGGTGAAGCCTTCCGGCTGATCCGTTACGGCAGTGCCGATGTAGTCATTGCAGGAGGGGCCGAAGCCGCAATTAACGAAATATCACTAGCCAGTTTCGGAAATGCGACTGCGTTGTCCACACATAATGTTGAACCGCTCAAAGCAAGCCGTCCATTTGACGCGAACCGTGACGGGTTTGTCATCGGGGAGGGGAGCGGGATTGTCATCCTGGAGTCCTTATCCCATGCTCTGCAGAGAAATGCTGTAATTTATGGCGAGGTGACAGGCTATGGTGCCAGTTCAGATGCCTATCACATGGTGGCTACCCATCCGGAAGGCATAGGTGCCTATCAGGCGATGAAACTGGCTCTCCAAGAGGCAGGGATAGAGCCAGGGGAGGTAGATGTCATCAGCGCCCATGCCACCAGCACTCTGGTGGGTGACCGTTCAGAAACGATGGCGATCAAAAAGCTGTTCGGCGACCAGGCTTACCGCATTCCGGTCACGGCAAATAAATCAATGACAGGCCATGCCCTGGGCGGCGCTGGAGGCCTTGAGGCCATTGCATTGGTTAAGAGTATACAGGAAGGCCTTATCCCTCCTACCATCAATCTGGAGGAGCCCGATGAAGTCTGTGACCTGGATTATGTACCGAACACTGCCCGCCAAGCCGACCTGCACATCGGAATCTCCAATTCCTTTGGCTTCGGAGGTCATAATGCTGTGATTGTACTGCAGAAATATACGGAGTGATCAGGCTTCCGAACACTGAAATTCATAAAAACCTCCAGCTCCCCTGCACGCACAGGAGGGGCTGGAGGCTTAACGCTGGTGATTTTTTGTCTTGCTGCATCTGGAGCATGTTAATTCTAGCTACATCAATAACAGCGGGCTATATTGCCGATTAGTTCTCCTCTGTTTCAGGTAAATCGTGGCTTCCCCAGAGAGAGATGCCGGCAGCCGAGACTACCGAAAACGTCATTACACTTTTACCAGCCGCTTCATTCCACTCCATCAGGAAAACTCCGCTGTAGGCCACACTGTCAACTATCAGCTCAGCATTATGATCTCCCGTCAGCTTCCAGGTTCCTTCAACCGCCCCAGTAATCTTTCCGTCAGTGGTTAATTCAATCGGTTCCGAGCCGGCAACCTTCGCTGTGATCTCTTTACCGTGGTTGATGTAGCCATAGCCGCCACTAATCTCCTCGGCAGTGTACTTACCAATCTTCTCTCCGCTGTATCGGTGCGGCGCTACCACTGGCCATCCTTCGGTATTCATAAACATCTGATGTACACGAACCTCATGCTCCTCACCCCTGCCAGGAAAACGGGTATGGAAAATGAGAAAATATTGTCCGCTCTTGGCATCGTAATACGCCGAATTGTGGCCTGGAGAGACATAACCCGGCCGGTTTGCCTCCGGATCCAGCCCTGCATTCGTGAATTCGAAATTCCCCATCAGCTTAACTCCATATGGAGAGTAAACCGGATCATCGAACAATACACCTGCTGTACCTTTCGCATCAAGCATAGCCTTGCCTTCCGAGTCTTCAAATGGACCATCCGGATTCTTGGAGCGGGCAACGCGGATATTATATCCGCCCTTCGCATCCAGACCGCCGTAAGAAAGGAAAAGATAATAATAATCGGTTTCAGGACTGTATAGCATATAAGGTCCTTCAATCCGGGCGTGGTTGCCACCAAGCAGTTTTTTGCCATAACCCTGATCAGGCAGCGGCAAACCTGTCTTGGTATCCAATTCTAAGATAAAGATCCCGCCGGAATAGGAGCCATATACCATCCAAAGCTTGCCGTTCTCGTCAAAAAACACATCAGGATCGACCACGTTAGGCTTCTTGGTTGCATCATAAATTTCACCGTCATCGCCTGTACCAGCCATACCGGATTTGAGAATGATCCCCTTATTTTTATAGGGTCCTTCGATCTTGCGGGATACAGCTATTCCCATTGCCGACAGCGGAGAATCCCCTCTGCAGGCGTTATAGTACATATAGAATTTCCCGTCAGACAGCTGAATGACATCAGGTGCCCATAGAGTATCTGTTTGTGCCCAACTGAGGGTTTCACTTAACTCTTCAGTAACATTGGGTATAAGCACATTGCCGTCGGCAACGCCAGAAGACACCTGCGTCCAGTCCATCAAGTCTTTGGATTTCGCCGAAGCCAGATGGGAGCCAAAGACATAATACATATCATCTACTTTGATTACAGAGGGATCATGCACAGATACATTATTAAATTCAGGGTTGCTGTTGCTGCATGCCGTCAAAATAGACAATGATAATAAAGTGGTAAATGTTCTTTTTTTCATCCTTCAGCCTCCTATGTATACCCTTACATTTTGCTGTCCAGAGCTGAAATAGTCAATACTTTTATTTAAATATATTAGTTTCGTTTCACGCTTATATAAACATTAAGTCGTCATTTCACGCAAAAAAGCGCCAAGCCCGTAAAGGAGCTTGACGCTTACATATAATATATTAATAATCTCCGGCGTTCTCTACCAAAATCGGTTCCGGATATGCATTGCTAAGAACGCGCTGTCTTTTCTTCACCACTTCAGGCGGCTCTACCGCTGGCGCCATCGGATGCATAAGCCAGGATTTTACCAAATGGGAGTCGGACACCTTGTACATTGGAGGCTCTTTCTCCATATCGATTTGCATCGCATAAGTACTGCGGAGTGCAAAAGCATCGCCCTTTGGCGGCTTGATCAGATCCGGAGGCGTTCCTGGAATAGCAGTTAGCAAAGAACCTTTGCTCTCCAGACTTGGCATAGAAGCCAGCAGACCCCAGGTATACGGATGTCTTGGGTCATAGAAGATTTCTTCCGCTGTGCCCATTTCAACAATCTGACCAGCATACATTACCGCAACACGGTCAGCCATTCTGGCTACAACCCCGAGATCATGGGTAATGAAGATAATTGCGGTATCAATTTTCTTCTGGAGATCCTTCATCAGATCCAGAATTTGTGCCTGAATCGTTACATCGAGCGCGGTGGTCGGCTCATCGGCAATCAGAAGCTTAGGGTTGGCTGCAAGTGCCATGGCAATCACCACACGCTGGCGCATCCCGCCGCTGAACTCATGCGGATACTGCTGAAAGCGGCGTTCCGGTGAAGGTATCCCTACCAGATTCAGCAATTCGATCGCGCGTTTGTACGCAGCATCCTTGGAGATTTTCTCATGCTTGAACAGCACTTCGGTAATTTGCTTGCCAACCTTCATCATCGGATTCAGCGAGGTCATCGGGTCCTGAAAAATCATTCCGATTTCTTTCCCGCGGATCTTCTGCATTTGCTTTTCATTTTTACCAATCAGGTCCTGCCCGTCGAACAAAATCTGTCCGCGCTTGTATTCACCCATCGGCTGGGGAACCAGCTTCATGACGGCCTGCGAAGTTACGCTCTTACCGGAACCGGATTCGCCCACGATCGCCAGTGTTTCCCCTTTATTCACATGAAAGCTTACACCACGGATCGCTTGTACTTCGCCTCCGCGTGTTCTGAATGATATAGCCAGGTCTTTTACCTCTAAAAGGCGCTCCATCCTGTCACCCTCTCGTTTCTTTTCAAATTACGATAATGATTCTCAATACGTAAAAAACACACAATAAGTATTATTTTATCTATTTACATGTGCTTACGTCAAGAATTTTCTGAAAACCGGCGATGCCGAAGCAAACGCGTTCATCCCTAACAAAATATACACGAATCACAATAGTATAGCAAAATTTCACGCGGCCCCATTCAAGTCCGCTGCTGCAGTGCACAGGCAAGAAGACCGGTGTCTCCTGTGAGAACCGGCCTTCCGCTTTTTCACATTTATACTTCAACTGTGTTCACAAAGTCTTTCAAGGTTTCCCGCAAATTATCAAACGCCCAGTGAATATGATTCTCATCCTTATATTGCCTGGAGTAATACTCGATGACCAGAATCAGATCAAGATACAGGTCGTACAGCCTGATGCGGAGCTGCTCGCCCGGACTGTTAAACACTGCACCATAGCCCTCCAAGAATGCCGGAGAATTCTCAAAGTGCCGGAAGTAATATTCGAGCAGGACATCCCCCCACAGCGCGCGTTCCCAGTCAATAATTGAGACAATCACACCGTCTTGGACAAAGATATTGCCATTCCACAGATCCCAGTGAATCAGCCGCGGTTCGGTTACTTCATCAAGTGCAGGCAGATATTTTTCCAGCCCCTGCCTTATTTCGTCATAGGAAGACGGGAGCACAGCTCCCAGTTTTTGACCATCGTCCAGCACAGTATGAATCATCTTTGTGAAGGTCTCACGCCAGGCTCTTCCCGTTCCATCAGGCGACTCTCCAAAAAGACCAAAGTGCCCGCCCTTAATCTCATTAATCAGCCGCTGATAACGGCCCAGCTCCTGTTCAATGGAGGCTTTCACTTCGTCCGCGAGGCTCTCTTTGACCTCATTGTAGGGCTTCCCTTCAACCTTTTCCATGAAAAAATAAGGACTTCTAATCCGTTCGCAGCTCTCATCGAATCCATATACGGCCGGCACCGGAATGCTGCCTGCAGCCAGAACCAGGCGAAGCGCCTCCACTTCTGCGCGCATGATGTCTTTTTCGTAGCTCAGCGTTGGTGTCTCTTCAGAGGGTGCGACCTTCAGAATCACGGATCGTCCGTCCGATAATTCCAGATCGTAGGCAGTATTAAAAAAACCTCCGGTCAACTCCTTGCTGCTGATGATCAATGTATCCTTTCCAAACGTACCCGTTACTAAAGTTCTCAGCTGCTGATCATCCAATTTGACTTTAGTAAAACTCTCCATTTATTTAGACCCACCACATATCGGCAAGAGGTTCTTCAATTAGTACCTGACGGAGATTGTCTACCGCTTTGGAGAATCCTTCTTCAATAGACATCAGCCCATCCTCGTGCTCAATGCTGACCACATAATCGTAGCCAACCAAGCGGAGCGCGCTGATGATATCCGCCCAGACCTTCACATCATGGCCGTAGCCCACCGAACGGAACTGCCAGGCCCGGTCCAGCATATTCGTGTAGGATTGCATATCGGTCAAACCGTACATATTCACATTCACCGGATCGATCACGGTATCTTTGGCATGGAAATGATGGATTGCACCTTGGCGTCCCAGGATATGAATGGCCTGCACCGGATCAATGCCCTGCCACCACATATGGCTCGGATCAAGGTTCGCCCCGATCACTTCACCCGCTGCCTCTCTCAGTCGAAGCAGCGTAGCAGGCGTATGCACAGAGAAGCCCCCATGCAGCTCAAGGCCAATCTTCACATCGTGCTGCGCGGCAAACGCGCCCCATTCTGTCCAATAAGGTATAACTTTGTTCTCCCACTGCCAGGCCAGAATCTCCTGGTAGTCATTCGGCCATGGAGCTACCGGCCAGTTCGGGTATTTCGCATCTTCATGATCGCCCGGGCAACCTGAAAAGGTGTTCACAACAGAAACACCAAGCTTCTGCGCCAGTTTGACCGAATTGACGAAATCCTCGTGATCCTTACGGGCCAGCTCTTTCTGCGGATGCAGCGGATTACCGTGGCAGCTCAACGCACTAATCATCAGACCGCGTGACTCTACCGCATGCTTGAACTCTTTGAGTGCAGTCTCATTCTCCAGCAGGAGCTTGGGATCGCAGTGGCTGTTGCCCGGATTGCCTCCGGTGCCGATCTCCACTGCCTTAAGTCCTTTGGAAGCTACATAATCCAGCGCGTCCTCCAGCTTGCGACCGCCGAAAAGCACCATAAATACTCCAAGTTTCATTGTTCTGCCGCCTCTCGTTCATGATAAGCATTCATCTCAATACACGTCAAAATCCTTAATGGTCTGATTGGTTTCAGCCGCCGCAAATATCGCCTCAATCAGCTTCAGTACACGCATGACCTCAGCATTTTTGACAATCGGCTCTGCCTTTCCCTCAATGACATCGGCAAAATTGGTATAGAAGCTGGAGGACAGCTCTACTGCGGTCGGCAGCGCTTCGGTAATCGTCGCCCCTTCTGAAGGAGGAGCCATGGTTTTCGTAAGGCCTACACCGGCGCGGATTGGGGTAGGCTCCCGTCTTTCGCTCTTCTGGTTGCGGGTAACGATCCGTCCCGTCAATGACCAATCTTCTATAATTCCTGTGCCTTCTGTACCTTTTACGTACCATCTTGGCAGTGTAATAAAGTTGGTAGTTCCCACTTCTACGACGGCTTTGATGCCATTCTCGAATTGCAGCAGCGCCTCGAAGCCGTCATCCACTTCATTGCCCAGAATGAAGCTTAAGCTGCTGCTCACGCTGGTTACTTTACTGTCAATCATGAACAACAGCTGATCCAGCAGATGAACACCCCAATCCAGCAGCATACCGCCGCCCTGTGCCTTCACGTGCCGCCAGTCACCTGGAATGCCATTGGCTCCGTGCACACGCGATTCGAGCTGGAACAGAGGACCGATAGTGTTATGCTCATACATTTCCTTGATGATCCTGAAGTCTTCGTCCCACCGGCGGTTCTGATGCACCATCATGATACGTCCAGCGGTTTCTGCTGCCTCAAGCATTTCTTTAAATTCATCCGAGGATAATGCCACAGGCTTCTCGCAAATTACATGCTTACCGGCTCTAAACGCTGCGATGGCGATTTCTTTGTGCACATCATTAGGTGTGGCAATCAGTATGGTTCCAACCTTCGGATCAGCCAGAACCTCCTCATAGCTGGCATAAGCCATATATCCCGCTTTTACCGAAGCACTGCGGCGTTCCTCCAGCAGATCGAACGTTCCGGCCACCTCCAGGCGGCCGTTCTCCTCAATCAATTGTGTGTGATAGCTTCCCATTCCGCCATAGCCAACGATGACGATTGTATGCTTCTGTGAACTCATGGTCTCCACTCCTGTTTTGATAGACGTTGACTTTGCCAGTTATTTGTCTGAACTTCCGTCAAGATACACCGCACGGCCAGTCCGTGCCGATTCATAGATTGCTTCAAGAATTTGCGTAACTACAAAAGCTTGCTCCGGTTTTACAACGGGTTCTTTGTCTTCAATTACCGCTTCCAGCCACAGGCGGGCTTCACGGTCTGCTTCGCTCTCCGCTTCTCCGCTGTAGAAAGCTACACCGCCGGAGGAAAGATCCACTTTAGTCTCATATAGACGTCCTGCACGTTCTCCGTTTAAACGCAGACCGTCCTTCATATCCGCCCCGCCTTCTGTGCCCGCAAGTAAAGTTTGGGCTTCACGGAACTCGGACACATTCAGTGCCCAGCTGGATTCCAGAGAGATCGTCGCTCCATTTTCCATAGTGATAAATCCAAAGGCGGAATCTTCTACCTTGAATTGTTCAGGATCCCAAGGACCGAAGGCATTTGCCGCGTTTTTCTTCTGTCCCAGCTTGTGGAATGTCGAACCGACTACCATCCGAGGTTTATAATTATCCATCAGCCACAGGGTCAAATCAAGCGCATGTGTCCCGATATCGATCAGTGGGCCTCCTCCCTGCTTCTCTTCATCCAGAAATACTCCCCATGTCGGAACCGCACGGCGGCGCAGCGCAATAGCCTTACCATAATAAATCTCACCGAGTTCTCCACTTTCACAGAGGCCCTTCAGATATTCACTGTCCGAACGGAAGCGGTTCTGGTATGCGATGGAGAGCTTTTTGCCGGTACGGCGTGCTGCGTCCAGCATTTCCTGAGCCTGGGCCGTTGTTTTTGCCATCGGCTTTTCACACATTACGTGTTTGCCGGCTTCGAGCGCTGCTACCGAGATCACGGAATGGCTGTCATTTGGTGTACATACATGAACGATATCAAATCCGCCTTTTGCCAGAAGCTCCCGGAAATCAGTGTAGACCGCTGCATCCTCAGTCCCATAAGTTTTCGCCGCTTCCTGTGCACGTTCCTCTACGATGTCACAAAAAGCCACCATTTCGGCATTTTTTTGACGGGACAGACTTGGCATATGTTTGCCGTTTGCGATACCACCGCAACCGATAATAGCAATTTTGAGTTTGTTAGACATGAACATTTCCTCCTTGATTGGCATATGTTTTAACCCATTTTAGACTGTCTGCTACACTTTCAAGCGGTGATCTGCTGCAATAATCCTGCTCTACTACAGCCCATTCCGTACCCGCTGCATCAGCGGCCTCCAGAATCGCAGCCAGATTCACTTCCCCTTCACCCAGTACGACCGTCTCCGCCGATCCGTCTTCGTGCTTTTTCATATCCTTTAGATGGATAATCGGCAGGCGTCCGGCATATTTGTTGATATATTCTACCGGATCATAGCCGCCATAATATACCCAGCATGTATCCATTTCCACTTTCAGCACATCGGCAGGCACTTCCTCGAAGATACCGTCAAAAGCGGTCCGTCCGCTGAATTGCTCTGTGAATTCGAAATCATGATTATGATAAGAAAGAACGGCGCCGCGAGCGCTGCACTTCTCTCCGATAGTCCGCAAATTCGCTGCAACCTCTTCCCAATTGCGCTGTTCTTCAGTCAAATAAGGCACAATCAGATTGCGGTTGCCGATAGCCAGATTGAAGCTGATTTCCTGCTCCGTGTCATTCAGCATAGCATCATATGGACGATGTGCGCCGAGCGCGGTAAGACCCGTTTCCTGAAGCAGCGCAACCACTTCTTCTGCCGTGCGTCCAAAGAAATGATAAAATTCCACTCCGGCATATCCAAGCTCCGCTACCTTGCGGAGTGTTCCTTCAAAATCCTGTTCCAGTTCTTCTCTCAGCGTATACAGTTGCAAGCCGATCTTCAGCATGTTTGCCTCACTCCTAATGGTTTGGATTGCACTTCCATATCTATCCTGCTTCTTATCGTCCCTGTGGTGCCACATCATATGACTCACCTGAACAAAAGGGCTGCAAGCAACTGAATGCCCAATATCTGTCTCCCTTATCCTTCATGTTCCATATGCGTACCTATGTAGCTTTCAGAGCCGCTATAAAGCCCCCTCCACATCATTTATATGTTTTTTGCTCAGGTCCATAGTAATATGAAAGCGTATATAATAAAATGAAGAATATGATTAAAACATGAACAATCTGCTTATCATTTCAATATCCTATTCCATCACCAGGAGGCCCTATGACACAAACAGCACCTTGCCACATCCTGTCAGCCGGATTCTCAGTACACCGCAAGCCATTCCATATGTCGGGTGGCGACAGTGTTCAGTATTATCTCCTGCGTCTGCAGACTGAAGGACGCAGCCGGACCATGGTTGATGGTGTTCTCACTACCGTAGAGAGCGGCGATCTCATGCTGTTCGCTCCAAGCGATCCCTATTATCTGAGCATCGACAAAGAGAGCTATCCCGTGGGGAAGCCCCGTATTGAAAGTGGCGACTATCATATTTTCTGCGGAGGGCCCTGGATTGAAGAATGGTGGACCCGCAAGCAGCGCCCGCTGGTTCTCCCTATGCCGCTCAGCGACTATTTTCTGGGCCTATTCCGCCAAATCGTGCTGGAACAGCGCCGTCTGTCCAACCCTTCACCGGAGATTTCAGCTTGTTATCTGCAGATTTTGTGTCTGGAAATCGACCGGCTGATGTCTGAACAGCCAGCGGTTTCGCCCAAGGGCTATCTGGCGTACCGCATGAAGCAATATGTCGAGGAGCATGCGGCTTATCCGTTCCGACTGGAGGATGTGGCCGGACATGTGGATATTTCAGTCTCACGTGCGGTTCATCTGTTCAAGGAGGCTTTTGGTACCACAATTGTAAAATATGTAAACGACGTCAGGCTGGATATGGCACGGGAACGGATCACCTTCAGCCCTATGCCGCTGGAGCATGTCTCTGAGACATGCGGCTTTGCCAATTACACCTATTTCCACCGTTTGTTCCGGGGACGTTTCGGGATGTCACCCAAGCAATACCGTGCATTTAGCCGGCAAGCCGAAACAGCTGTCCTCTCTTAAAAAGGAACCTGAGCTGTATCTGCGTGATGCAGAAGCAGGATTGGATTCAGCAGACATACAAAAGGAGCGCCATCCTGAAAGATCCGCTCCTTGTGTTTGACCTTATTCAGTTTCTGCTGCTTGCTTGGGGTGACCCGGACATGCTGTGATATCACACCGTACTGATCATTTTGCCTGCGGTTTCGTTCCGCGCACCAGGTGCCGGAGCGTTCTGCCCTCAGCAGAGCTTTTTGTGTTTTTGTGCGTGCCATATGCGCTTGCACTCCTTTTTAAGTCTGAATGTTCAGCAGTTGGGTATCTGGGCTGCTGTTATTTTAATTTTAACATATTCGCTTGTAGATTTCCCGGTAAAGTTGATTATAATCATTTCACCTGCCGGCATCCGCTTGCACAAGCAGCTTCGGGTACAGTATTCTTGAAGGTATAAGTATAGCCCTAAAAAGGAAGATTCCATGAAGAATTGCGACCGTCCGAGAATCATTACCTTATGCGGCTCCACCAAGTTCAAACCTCAGTTTGAGGCCGCAAATGCCGCTTTAACCCGCCAAGGCGTAATCGTGCTGAGTCTGGGATTCTTTGAACAGAGCGAAGGCATTCATATTACAGCAGATCAGGCGCATCTGTTCGAACAGCTCCATTACAATAAAATCAAAATGTCAGACGGAATTATGGTCATTCATGTGAACGGGTATATCGGTGAAAGTACACGCAAAGAGATTGAGTACGCCCGGAGGATGGGCAAAACCGTGGAGTACTGGGAAAGCCAGTAACCACAGATGCGGAGGGAATTCATGAAATACGATGTATTGTACGAAGGTGCTTTTGCTATGCTTAAGGTGTATTTGAATCCTGGTGAAAGTGTCAAAGCAGAGATGGGTGCGATGGTCGCCATGTCCCCCAATGTGGAAATCAAAGGTACTGTGGACGGCGGTCTGATGAGGGGACTCGGAAGAATGCTGAGCGGGGAGAAGTTTTTCTTCCAGGAGCTGACGGCAACAAGAGGGCAAAGTGAAGTGCTGCTCTCTCCGGGAGCCATTGGTGACATTCAGGCCATAGAGCTGGACGGATCGTACAAGCTATATGTGCAAAAGGACGGATTTCTCGCCGGAACCCATGGCATTCAGGTCAACACAAAAATGCAGAATCTGACGCGCGGGCTGTTCTCCGGGGAAGGGTTCTTCATCGTTGAGATCAGCGGCAGCGGCACCGTATTCCTCTCATCGTTCGGAGCGATACATGCGATCAACCTGGAACCGGGCGAGGAAATGATTATTGATAACGGACATCTGGTGGCCTGGCCGGATTATATGGAATACAAGGTGGAAAAAGCAGCCTCCGGCTGGCTGAACAGCTTAACGAGCGGGGAAGCCCTTGTCTGCCGGTTCCGCGGCGAAGGTGTAGTGCTGGTGCAATCCCGCAATCCGGGCAGCTTCGGAACATGGATCAAATCTTTTGTACCCTCCAGGCCCTAAAAAAATCAAAACGGCATTTCAGAGCGCAATGTGCAGGCTCTTGAAATGCCGTTTCCACTTGTAGGCAGAAATTCCACTCAGGCTAAATCTTACATTCATCTGCCGGATGTCTCATACCTGCGCCAACCTCATGAGACCGCCTGGCAATCCTTTTCTCCTTTGCAGCCGCTCCGTTTGCATGTATTGTATGTGCCTTTGAAGTCGAGCCGGTGGTCCGTAACATTAAAGCCATATTCCTGTTCCAGCCGGAGCTCCAGGTCATGAAGCCAATCTTCCTTGATTTCCTCCAGCCTTCCACATACATTGCAAATCAGATGGTGGTGCATATGGGCATGATCGTCACCGCGCAAATCATATCGTGCTACCCCATCGCCAAAATTCATCTTTTCCACAATATGAAGTTCACATAGCAGCTCCAGAGTCCGATACACCGTTGCAAGTCCAAGATGCGGATAGCTGGTCTTAACGATCATATATACTTCTTCTACACTTAAATGGTCCTTCTCATTATCTAGCAGGACTTTGACAATTGCTTCACGCTGAGGAGTCAATTTATAGTTATGTGCAGCGAATTGCTGACTGATATTAACAATCGGGTTCATCTTGGGTCTCCCACCTTTCCGGAAGCGAGGATTGCGATTATAATTAGTAATCGTTACGAATTAAGCATAACAAAAATACCCACCAAAGAAAAGGGCCTGACATGATTATACCATTACGTTTTGAAATTTCGCACAAACCATCAAAAAATAATATTAAGAATATTCCATAATAAACTTTGTACTCCACTTGTAAAGGGATGAAACGGATGAGTTATTATCACAGAATTCAGCTGTCGCTGGACTACATTGAGGATCATTTGCAGGACGAACTGCGGATTGCTGAGATTGCCGGCAAAGCCTGCTTTTCACCCTTCCATTTCCAGCGCATGTTCCTGGCGGTTTCCGGCTTTACCGTACACGAATATATTCGCAAGCGGCGACTCACCGAAGCGGCAAAGCTGCTGCGTCACACCAGCGAAAGTGTGCTGCAAATTTCCCTGGCTTGCCAATATCAGTCCCAGGAAGCCTTCACTAGAGCTTTTCAAAGCTACGCAGGTGTGACTCCTGGCAAGTACCGGAGATCTCTGGATATGACTACTGAATCCCAGCACAAGATCAACTTTCTGGAGCTGCAAAAAAATACCGAAGGAGATGTAGAACGAATGGACAAACCAACCATGATTCAGCTTGAACACACCCCTATAATCGGCTATAAATACAAAACCAGCCTGAACGGAGACGGCCACTATGCTGATATTCCCGGATTCTACGATGATTTTGGACGAAACGGACGGTTTCTGCCTATACCGGATAAGGTTTCTCCGGGAATGTCCTACGGCATTTCTTGTGATTATCAGGACAACGGCGACTTCTCCTTCATTGTAGGTGAGGCAGTAACGGAAAGTGCAGAATTGCCGGACGGGAATTATGCCCAACTGGTTCTCCCCGCAGGAAAGTATGCGATGTTCAAAGCTTATGGACCCGCCTCACTCACTGCAACGACCCGCAACTATATTTATGGAACCTGGCTGCAAAATTCCGGTTATGAACGTCGGGAAGGGCCCGACTTTGAAATCACGGATGTGGTGAACTCGTCATTTCCTGATCACATGCGCATCACTATTTATATTCCCGTAGACTAAATTTAGCGGTCTGCAACCTTTCCATATTCTGTCGCGTCTAAGGAGTTGAATAAGGCCAAGCGGCCTAAATCCTATAGACAGAGGTGGAGATCAATATGAACTTCAAAAAGAGCGCTTTTGCAGCGATCACCAGTGTATCGCTTCTTACTTTCTCACTCGCCGGACCCATCTTTGCCGCTGACAGCAGTTTCAAGGATATTGACAGCGTTACCGGCAAAGAGAAAATCATTTCCCTAAAGGATCAAGGCCTGATCAAGGGCATCTCCGACACCCAGTTCCTTCCAGGCTCTAAAGTAACCACCGCTCAGGGCATACAGTTCATCTCAGGCGGCCTTCAGCTAAGCCTTGCGGCTATCGACTTCAACAAGGCGCCGCTCGCCAGCAGCACGTTCACCAAGGTCAAAGACAACGCCTGGTACGCGGAAGCTTTTATCAACGCTCACTATAACGGGATTGAAATTCCTGCGGATATCGACCCTGCAAAGCCAATGACCAAAGAATTATTCACAAATCTTCTTATTCAGGGTATAGAAAAAGTGGGCAATCTGCCGATGATCAACATTGTCCCTACCGACATCGTTGATGCGGATGCCTTGAACCCGTCTTTCCAGGGCAGCATTCAGCGCTCGCTAAAATACAAGATCAACACTCTGGATGAAGGCGGCAAGTTCAATCCGAAAAGTGAAATTACACGGGCTGAAGCAGCTGTTATGCTCTATAATGCTCTGGAATACCTGAAATCCAAAACGGATATTGTTCCACAAAGCTAAACTACAAAGTAGACCCCATTGGCGCAAGCAAAAAGGCAGTCCCGGACGTTCTTCCGGACTGCCTTTTTTTGTTAATAACCAGATTAGATGTCCTCACCACTAAGCCGGTTCAGGAACTGCAGCGCGCGCGGATTCGTTGTATGCTCCAGCACTTCAGCCGGTGTCCCCTGCTCCAGGATCACACCGTCATCCATTAATATAATCTGATCGGCCACATCTGCGGCGAATTTCATCTCATGGGTAACAATGACCATCGTCATGCCTTCGGCGGCAAGCTGCTTGATTACCTTCAATACCTCGCCTACCAGCTCAGGATCAAGTGCCGATGTGGGCTCATCGAACAGCAGCACTTCAGGTTCCACGGCCATCGCCCGTGCAATAGCGACACGCTGTTGCTGCCCGCCTGATAATTGATGCGGGTAAGCATCCACCTTGTCTGCAAGGCCAACCTTGGCGAGCAGCTCGATGCCCTTCTTGCGGGCTTCCTCCTTGGAACGTTTCTGAACGGTAACCTGACCTTCCATCACATTCCCCAATGCGGTCATATGCGGGAACAAATTATAGGACTGAAAGACCATTCCGGTCCGCTGGCGGAGCGCAAGTATCGAACGCTGCGGGATTTTGCCGCCGGCTGTGAAATTCAGCTTCAGATCAGCCAGTGCCAGGCTTCCCTGGTCAGGCTGTTCCAGCAGATTGAAGCAGCGCAGCAGGGTTGTTTTTCCAGATCCGGAAGGGCCTATTATAACAAGTACTTTGCCGTGTTCAATGGTGAGGTCTACACCCTTCAGCACTTGGAGGGGGCCGAACGATTTATGCAAGTCACGAATTTCAATCACGGGGACTCCTCCTTATCTCGCCGAGTAACGGTCGAGCCGCTTCTCCAGGTGATTTTGCAGAACGGATAGCACGGAACAAAACAGCAGATAGAACAAAGCCGCTTCACAGTATAACAGCAGAGGTTCATAGGTGGTTGCCGTAATCTGCTGCGCTGTTTTGAAAATTTCCACATAAGTGATTGTCGCTGCAAGCGAAGTGTCCTTAACGAGACTGATAAAAGAATTGGACAACGGTGGAACCGAAACACGTGCCGCCTGAGGGAGAATGACTCTGCGCAGCGCCTGTCCCCGTGTCATTCCGACAGAGAATGCTGCTTCCCATTGGCCTTTATGTATGGACAGAATCGCGGCCCGCACAATCTCGGAGGAATACGCGCCCACGCTGAGCGTGAATCCTATCGTAGCAGCAATAAAAGGATCAAGTATGATGCCTACCGCCGGCAAACCGTAGAAAATAATAAACAGCTGCACCAGAAGAGGCGTGCCGCGAATAATCCAAACGTAAAAGCGAGCGATCAGCTTCGGCAAGGTCCATGGCGAAAGGCGGATCAGTGCGGTCAATATAGCCAGTAGAAGCCCCAATATAAATGAAACGACTGCCAGCGGAATGGTAAAAGCCACCCCGGCTTTGAGCAGGGGCAGCATGGAATCAAGGAAAATTTGTATTTTGCGGTCATCCATAGATCAGACATCCTTCTCTAGACTATGGGCGGCCTCGGCCGCCCTCGTCTACCTGTTATTATTTGGAAACGTCAGCGCCAAAATACTTCTCGGAAATCTTCAGGTACGAACCGTCACTCTTCATAGCTGCCAGAGCTTCGCTTACAGCGGCTACCAGTTCGTCGTTGCCTTTCAGGAAGACAGCCGCACTCTGAGAGCCCTCTGCAATTTCGTCAACAACCTTGATTTTCACATCCGGCTTCTGCTTCTTCAGATCCAGATAGGACAGGCCGTCATTCACGGTTGCATCAATGCGACCTGAGGTCAGCAGATCAATGGCTTGATTAAAACCGTCGGTTGACACAATTTCCGCTCCGTTCTCACGTGCGATATCGGACAGATTACTGGTCATAGACTGGCCGGCTTTCTTGCCTTTCAGATCAGCGAAGGTCTTGATATCTTCATTCTTCTCTCCAACGATCAGCACAGCTTTGGAGACAATATAAGGTTCCGAGAAATCGTACTTCACCTTGCGTTCGTCGGTAATGGAAACTTCATTAAAGATAACGTCAAAGCGCTTGGCGTCCATACCGGCAAAAATGCCGTCCCACTGGGTTTCGAAAAATTCCGCTTTTACTCCCAGCCGCTTGGCAACCTCTTCAGCGATCTCTACGTCAAAGCCGGTTAACTTGCCAGAAGCATCATGGAAGGTAAATGGTGCATAGGTACCCTCGGTCCCAATACGCAGCTTACCGCTGGCTTTGATGGCCTCCAGGCTGTTTTGTTCCGCAGGCGCGGCAGCTCCTTCAGTGGGTGCTGCCGAAGACTCCGCTGCTGAATTTTTGCCTCCGGCATTATTGTTATTATTGCCGCAAGCTGCTAGCAGCACCACTGTAAGCAGCAATAGGATAGTCAGATTAAGTTTTTTCATAGATAGATAACCCCTCTCGTCTCATTCTCTGTATGTACCGGCTGTTCACCGGCAAGTTGAATAGTAACACCCTCACGTCAGCTGAGTCAATACTTTTTCCGATAATAAACATCGGAATTATGATGTAAGCGTTTGAACCGCTATTTTCCTTATCTTAAGCATGCCGGTATTAGGATAGCTTACCCCAAAACATGTTAAATTCCCCAGTGAAATCAGGTACAAAAAGTGGAAACAACTTCGCAGTCCTTATAGAGCATATGCTAAAAAAAAATCCCCGCAGCACCTGAATGCTGAACGGAGAAATTTGAACTAAACATTATGTTATTTAACTTTTGACTACACTTACATAAACTAACCATGCATCATTTCAGGCTGCACCTTTGACTTTGAGTCGCCTTCCCCGCCTCTGCGGCCTCTCCGCAGGAGCAAGCCCAGCAGAGCACCGCCCAAGGCAACAAAAATCATAATGTGAAAAGTGTCATCAAACCCTTTGGCAAGAACGGTTTGTGTAGCCAGCTTCAATGCTTCGGGTGATGCTCCTGTTGCGCTCTTGCCAGCTGCAGCCGCAGCCTCTTGCATTTCAGCCCCGCGCGTTGCTGCTCTTGAAGTCAAGATGGTTACCAGTGTGGAAACAGCCAGAGAATTGATCACCTGCTGCATGGAATTGGTCAAGGAAGTGACCCGGTTAACCAGATGACTTGGCGCCTTGTTGAGCAGATGTGTATTCATTGGCATCACCATCATTCCCATGCCTGCACCGCACATGATCAGCGGCAGAATCAGGTCCCTGCTCTGTGTGGTGAGATCCACATGAGAGTATTGGTACAAAGCACCCGATACAAGGCTGAGTCCGCAAACCACCAGCCAGCGTACTCCGATCTTATCGAACAAAATCCCGGCAATGGGCATCATAAGGCCAGAAGCAATCGCCTGGGGCAGTAGCGTCAGACCCGTATCAAATGCCCCGAAGCCGCGGGCCTGCTGCAGAAACTGCGGGAGCAGGAACAGCGCACCGTACAAGCCGAACTGTGCAATCCATTGTACAACAATCCCTGTGCTGAAATCTACCGAGCGAAGAATACGAAGTTCCAGGAGCGGTGTCTCCGAACGAAACTCAGCAATGACAAAAGCGATTAAAGCCACGGCACCCAGGGATAAACCGATCAGTGTTTTGTCCGAAGTCCAGCTGTCCGCTCCCTGGCTCACCCCGTAAGACAGAGAAGCAAAGGCAAGGGGCCCAAGAATCATCCCAAGCTTATCCATCCCGGGCACCTGGCTGCGTTCCGATTGCGGCAGCTTGCGCGAACCAATCAGGAGACAGATGATCCCGATAGGAATATTTATGAGGAAGATCCAGCGCCAGGAATGATACTCCACCAGCCAGCCGGACAGCACAGGACCGATAGCCGGAGCAAACAGCACCGGTATACCCATGATCCCCATGACTACGCCTACCTTGTTCTTCGGTGCCAGCTTGTACACATATGCCATCCCGACAGGAAGCACACAACCTCCGCCCAGACCCTGCAGGACACGGAAGGCAATCAGCCATTCTGCACGGCTTGGTGTTGCACAGAGAATAGAACCCATAGTGAATACGATAACTGCCGTTAGAAAAACTGTCTTGGCTCCGAAACGGTCAGACAGCCAGCCGGACAACGGAATCACCGAGGCCTGGGCCAGCATGTACCCGGTCACAATCCATTGCAATGTATTTAGATCCGTATTAAAATCCTTGACCAGCGTTGACAAAGCCACATTCATAGCCGTACTGTCGAGCACCACCATGAATACACCGGCAATGATGGCCAGCAGCGGAACCAGAATGCTTGACAGGCGAAAATCGGCCTCCGGTTTCAGCGATTGCTCCATTCTCTATCTCCTCCTGAATTGAACTGCGCAGGTAGACTCATTGACCGCAGCACAACTTAATCGATATAATATATCTCTGAACGGACAACTGTCCGTTGTTACATTTTTTAGTCTACGGACAATTGTCCGGTCTGTCAATGGAGTTCACTTATTTCCTGTAAATATATGCTGTATTTCTGAAAGGAGCCTGTCATGAACCCGAGAGAACAAGGCAGCAATCCATCCTCAAACCTAACACCACAATCAAATCCATCCTCCTCCCGGAATAATCAGGACCCTTATGTCCAGCGTATTCTTGAAGCTGCCCGAGAGCTTTTTACTGAGAACGGTCTGGAAGCAGTCAGTATGTACGGCATTGCCAAGCGGGCAGGAATCGGCCAGGGTTCGCTCTACCGCAGATTCACGGACAAAGGTGAAATTTGCTCTGCCCTGCTCTCCACCAGCTCCGAACGTTTTCTTGCCCGATTGGAGCAGGAGCTCCAATCCTCTGTTGGAGCAGACAGCTCCATTGAAGAGCTGCGGAGCAGTATTGAACAGGTTGTGGAATTTATAGACCAGCATGCTGAGCTACTGCAGATGATCAAGTCTGAATTCACGGGCAAAAAACAGCTCACCCAGTTTGAACATCCGATTTTCCAGCGGCTGAACGCAGTTATGGCCGAGCGTCTGAAGCGGGTTGCAGATGATGGCAAGCTGATTGCTATTGATCCCCATTTTGCCGCAACTTCTCTGATCGCGGTCCTCAGCCCTGATCTCTATCTCTATCAGCAGAAGCTTCACGGGTCGGGCAAAAAGGATATCCTGGAAGGGATTCTAACCCTATTCGTAACTGGACTACAGCGGTCCTGAGCACACTTTCTTTTGACAACATTCTGGAATATGCTATATTAGTTAGCAGTTGCGAATATAATATTGACCTGCTATTTCACTAGGGGAGTCTAATGACTGAGACGAAGCCTTAAGCTTCGGACCCTTGGAACCTGATCTGGATCATACCAGCGGAGGGAAGTGGAACAGAAACGATCAGCAGTGCCGCTTCACGCCTACTGCCTGAACCTTTCAGACCCATTTGCCTCCCCTGGAGACGGATGGGTCTTTATTGTGCTTCCGCAGTCCCGGAAGCAGATGCGTCGCCAATGAAAGGAGGCTTAATACATACGAATATGATCTCAATCACTAACCTGTCCTATGCTTTCAGCGCTTCGCCGCAGACTCCGGTATTCAGTGGACTCTCAATGAACATCGGCCAGGGCGAATTCATTTCCATTGTCGGTGCCAGCGGCTGCGGAAAAAGCACCCTGTTCAAAATCATCGCCGGTCTGCTTAGGCATACAGATGGCGAACTCAAAGTTCACGGTATGATCTCTGACGATCCATCGTCGCGTCTGGGCCAGGTCGCCTATATGCCGCAGCAGGATCTGCTGCTGCCCTGGAGAACCGTGATGGACAACTGCCTGCTGCCCTGGGAGCTGAAGCGAAAGAGCAGCAAAGCAGATGCTGTAAAGAATATCCGTGAAATGCTCGACCGGTTTGGACTTGAAGGTACAGAGCGGCTCTACCCGCAGGAGCTGTCCGGGGGGATGCGTCAGCGGATCGCTATGCTCCGCACCCTTGCCGCCGGAAATGAGCTGATGCTGCTCGATGAGCCTTTTGGAGCACTGGATGCCATAACCAAGCGTGAACTGCACCGTTGGCTCCTGGAATTATGGGGCAGTCTTAAGCAAACGGTTCTGTTCATCACCCACGATCTAGAGGAGGCGCTGCTGCTCAGTGACCGGATTTACCTGATGTCTGGAGGCAGCGGCGGTGTACAGGAATTCTCGGTGGATATCCCGCGGCCCAGACATTACCGGATGAACTATGAACCGCATTTCATTACTTTGCGGGAGAATTTGGAGCGGAGGCTGCATGAGAGTATCTATTAGCAGAACCTTTCTGCGCGAATATGGCCCCTTTGCCTTGCTGGTACTGGTCACTCTTGCCGGCTGGGAGAGCGCTGCGCGACTGAAGCTTGTCCCAGCATTCATTCTCCCGGCTCCAACGGCTATATGGACGGCACTCATGGAGCAGAGAGAACTGCTTTTCGGAGAACATTTCCCTGCTACTCTGCAGGAGGTTTTGCTCGGCTTTGTTCTGTCGGCAACCTGCGGCATGCTGCTGGGTACTGGAATGCACATGTTCACTCCACTCGAAAAGGCGCTATACCCCTTGCTGGTGATCAGTCAGACCATTCCGCTGATCGCGCTGTCACCCATTTTTATTATGTGGTTTGGCTATACCCTATGGAGCAAGGTTGCAGTGGTTTTCCTCACTGCCTTTTTCCCGGTGGTAGTAGGGACCTTTGACGGTCTGCGCAAAAGTGGTGCTATGTACAAAGAACTGTTGCTCACACTCGGTGCGACCCGCTGGCAAATTCTGCGAAAGACCCAGATTCCGCCTGCACTGCCCTCTTTGTTCTCTGGTCTCAAGCTCTCTATGGTCTACTGCGTCATTGGCGCGACGATCGGGGAATGGCTGGGCGGCAGCCGGGGACTCGGCTATTTCAGCCGCCGGATGGCGGGCAATCTGCAAAGTGCGGAAATGTTCGCTTCTGTATTTCTTTTATCTGCACTCGGAATCATTCTGTTTCTATTTATTGTGCTGCTCGAAAAAATTATTTTGCAGAAAAGAGGCATTCATCGATGAAACTGATCCCTTCTGAACCTCCCTTTAGAAAAAGGAAACTCCATCTAGTCCCGTTATTGCTATTTCTGTGTCTGGGACTTGCTGCGACAGGCTGCGGGAACAGCAATGATAAGTCTCCAGCCAGTTCTGCATCAGCGGATCAAGGCGGGCAGCCCCACAAGCTAACGATTATGCTCGACTGGTATCCGAACGCAGTCCACTCCTTCCTGTACGCCGCCCAGCAGAACGGCTATTTTGCCGACGAAGGGCTTGCTGTGGATATCCAAATGCCCGCTGACAGCAATGATGCCCTGAAGCTCGTAGCCGCAGGTAAAGTTGACCTGGCCCTAAGCTACCAGCCGCAGGTGCTGATGGCACGGGGTGAGCAGATTCCGGTGAAGTCCGTTGCTGCGATCGTCAGACATCCGCTAAATCATCTGATGGTTCCGGCTGACAGCGGGCTCAAGAGCCCAAAAGACCTGGAAGGTAAAAATGCCGGATACTCTTCGATCCCTCTCTATGAAGCTATGCTGAAAACCATGGTCAAAAGCGATGGCGGAGATCCTGGAGCAGTAAACCTGACCGATGTGGGTTTTGACCTTATTCCAGCCATTACAACCGGGCGTGTCGATGGCATTATTGGCGGATTTATTAACCATGAGCAGTTGATTCTGGAAAAGGAAGGCCATCCGGTCATTTCGTTGAATCCAACCGATTACGGCGTCCCCGATTACTATGAGCTTGTCTTGGTCGCCAGCGACTTGGGTTTGCAGAATTCTGAAGGCTACATCCAGAAGTTTATCCAGGCTGCACGTAAAGGACAGCAATTCGTTGCGGATCACCCGCAGGAGGCGCTTGACCTTCTGCTCGCTCACGAGGATGCCACCGCCCCCCTCGACAAGGACATCGAGTCCAAGAGCCTGGAGCTGCTGCTGCCCCTGATGGACGCTGGCAGTGAGCCGTTTGGCTATCAGGACCCTGCATCGTGGGATAAGGTACAGACCTGGCTAAGTGATAACGGGCTGCTGAATGGCGAGGTAAAGACCGGAGAGGCTTTTATTAACTTGTAATTGAGAATTTAGGAATGCTTATATAACTAAGTCTACGCTTCCGGAGCGAGTTTTGTACGAAGTGATTTCATAGAATCAAGGCTGACAAAAATTTCAGGAGGAATACTCATGTCTTACTTAACCAAAGTGCGGGACAGCAATCCGCTGGTGCATAACATTACCAATATCGTGGTTGCGAACTTCAGTGCGAACGGGCTGCTGGCACTTGGGGCATCACCTTTTATGGCGGATGCACATGAAGAAGTCGCGGATATTGCCGCTATGTCTGGTGCTGTAGTGCTAAATATCGGTACGCTCAACGACTATGCCATTGATTCAATGCGAATTGCCGGACAGGCAGCGAACCGTCATCATGTGCCGGTTGTCCTTGACCCCGTAGGTGCCGGAGCCACTGCTTACCGCACTGAAGTAACTCATAGGCTGGTCAACCAAATGCAGATCACCGCGCTGCGCGGCAACGTCGCTGAAGTGGCCCATGTGGTAGGCGAGAGCTGGAACATCAAAGGTGTGGATGCCGGCACCGGAGACGGTGATGTGGTGGCATTGGCTGTAAAAGCTGCGCTGAAGCTGAACTGTGTGGTGATCATCACCGGCAAGGAGGATATCATTACGGATGGCAGCACTACCTATGTTGTCAGCAATGGCCATCCTGTCCTGACTAAGGTGACCGGTACCGGCTGCCTGCTCAGTGCAGTCGTTGGCGCTTTCCTGGCAGCAAGCGGCGGCGCCTGGCTGGAAGCGGCAGTAGAAGCTCTATCCTTCTATGGAGTTGCCGCTGAAATTGCGGCCAATCGGTCACGCCAACTGGGAGTAGGCAGCTTCCAGATCGAGTTCTTGAATCAGCTGGCTCTCGTTACCCCGGAAGTATACGCAGAGCGCTCCCGCATAAAGCGTCTGGAACAATGATAACAGCTTCACCTAAGGAGACCTTGCGATGACAGAGCCTACAAGGAATAAAATATTCAAAGCATTGACAATTGCCGGTTCCGACTCCGGGGGTGGGGCTGGCATTCAGGCCGATCTTAAAACCTTCCAGGAGCTGGGGGTATACGGCATGTCCGCGCTTACTGCGGTTACCGCACAGAACACCTTAGGTGTTCAAGGCGTATATCCACTGGAAGCGGATGCCGTTACCGCACAGCTTGATTCCATCGGAACCGATCTTACACCGGACGCTGTCAAAACAGGCATGCTGTTCAGTAGCGGACTCATCCGTGCAGTTGCCGAAAAGGTAAGCCAATATGGCTGGGACCATCTGGTCGTTGATCCGGTTATGGTCGCCAAAGGCGGTTCTCCCCTGCTCCAGCAGGAAGCCGTGCAGGCACTGATCCGCTATCTGCTGCCACTGTCCCTGGCTGTAACACCCAATATCCCTGAAGCAGAAATTCTGTGTGGAATGAAGATTTCCGGTATGACAGAACGCGAGTCAGCAGCCAGGCTTATTCATGCCATGGGACCACGCTACGTGGTGCTCAAGGGTGGTCATGATGATGATGATAACCTTATGGTGACTGACCTTGTATATGATGGAGAAAAGTTTACTTATTGGGAAAGTCCGCGTATTGCAACGCAGCATACCCATGGAACCGGCTGTACCTACTCCGCCGCCCTCACTGCAGAACTTGCACAAAACAAAACGGTACCTGAAGCGATACAGACAGCCAAGGCTTTTATCCATGCAGCCATTGAGGACGGATTGAATATAGGTTCCGGACACGGGCCGACGAACCACTTCGCCTATCAGAACAGAATGAGGGGGAAGCGCTGATATGCAGCGGATAGACAGCGAAGATATGCGCAAACTGTTGAAGCTATATTTCATTATGGGCAGTGTGAACTGCCGGAAAGCTCCACTGGAAACACTCTCTGAAGCGATTGACGGCGGGATAACCTTGTTCCAGTATCGCGAAAAAGGCCGGTCCGCTTTCACCGGCCAGGCCTATGTCGAGCTTGCCCGGCAGCTCCAGCAGCGTTGCCTGGAGTTCCGGGTGCCTTTTATCGTAAACGATGACATTGAGCTGGCGGTTGCCCTGGATGCAGACGGTGTTCACGTTGGACAGGACGATGAACCTGCGGGTTCGATCCGCGAGCGGCTGGGAGCACATAAAATCATCGGGGTCTCCACCCATACTCTGGAAGAAGGCAAACAGGCTATTGCGGACGGTGCCGATTATCTGGGCGTTGGGCCGGTCTATCCCACTTCTTCCAAGAACGATGCTGAAGCGGTTCAGGGTACCGCTGTGATAGAAACGCTGCGCCGCAGCGGACTTACCATTCCCCTGGTTGGAATCGGTGGTATCACCGTGGACAATGCAGCCCCTGTAATGAAGGCTGGAGCAGACGGAATCTCCGTGATCTCTGCGATCGCCGGTGCAGACAACATCAGCGCTGCTGCCCGGAAGTTCCTGCAGGTGATGTAACACAAAAAAGCACAGCCGCCGTTCATCACTTGGCGTTGTGCTTTTTTTATGACAATAAGAAAACTCAGCTCCATCTACCCATTACAACGGTGTGGTAATACTTGCCGTCAGATAGAAGCTTGTCGTTCTTCAGAAGACCTTCCTCTTCAAATCCCAGTTTCTGATAGAGCGCGATAGCCTTGTGGTTGGTTTCCAGGACTTTCAATGTGATTTTGCGGATGCCGCTGGCTTCCGCCCAGTTGATGGAGGCGGCCAGCAGCTGGCTGCCAATGCCAACTCCCCAGTATTCCTGCAGCACACCAATGCCAAATTCCACTTGATGAGATAAGCGTTTCAAGCTAGTTCCCTCACATCTGGAGAATCCGGCCAGCCTGCCGTCTACTACCGCCACCAAAAAGAGGTTTTTGTTGTTAGCGGCATCCTCCTTGATGAGCTGTTCAAAGCCTGCTGTATCAATGACCGCCTCCCCGCGTTCCCTGTCCAGATTCTCCGTCTCTCCATCGATTTGTAGCCGAATTTCAGACAGCAGCCTGGCATCTGCGGGGGCTGCTTCCCGAATCGTAATGCTTTTGCCGCCGCGTTCATATTGCCATGATTCCATTTTCATTATGTACTCCCTTTCCTGAGGACTTCAGCTGTATGCACTTCCAATATTAAACATGCTGACGGTTTAGTCAATGTTGTTCGTGCTTGACTATACCAAATTATTGGTTTACTTTATAAACAGTTCACATTGATAACTTTTCTCTAAAGGCAGGTGCAGTTATGGCTGATCGTGAGCAAACCATAGAAGTGTATCAATCTTATTTTGCGGTAGCCCGCCAGCTTAAGAAGCTGGCACATCAAAGCGCGGCGGACCTTGGGCTGACCGTGCATCAGATCGGCATCCTGAATTTCCTCCTGCAGCATCCGGGGCAGACCCAGAAGGAAGTCACAGAACGCCTGGTATTTAACAAAAGCCGGGTCAGTCTGCATATTGATGCTCTGGCGCTCAAGGGACTGGTCACCCGCGCAGTTTCGGAGCTGGACCGCAGAGAGACAAAACTATCCCTCACCGCTGAAGGCGAAGCATTATGCAAGCGGTATAACGAGGAAGCATGGTCGCATAAGATGCTGGGTGAAGCCCTGGCGCCATTCAAGGAGGATGAGCTGCGTCAGCTCATTCATATGAACAAACAGCTGCTGCTGCATCTGAATTCCTAAATCAATAGAAGCTGGTGATGAGAATGTCCCGAGGTTTTGGACCGGGCGGCCCCCATGGCCGATTGAAATTCGACGACGACGCGCAAAAAGCCAATCTCAGCAAAGCTCTCCTGCTACGCATCGTGAAATTTTTCGTGCCCTACTGGAAACAAACCCTGCTCGTAATGGCGGTGCTGATTGTGACCGCTGTACTTGGACTCCTGCCTCCCCTGTTCATCCAGCAGATTATCGACCAGGCGCTTCCGGATAAAAATTTGCGGCTGCTCGTTCTGCTGGTTCTTGCTTCACTGGGTACAACTGTCGTGTCCGGCCTGCTGGGTGTGCTGCAGAACTATTTGAATTCATTTATCTCGCTGCACATTGTCTACGATATGAAAAATCAAATGTACCGCCATCTGCAAAAAATGCCGCTACAGTTCTACTCCGGGGTACAGCAGGGTGAAGTCATCACACGTATGACCAGCGACATTTCAGGCGTGCAGGGTGTATTCAGCAGTACAGTAGTCAATTTTGCCAGTAATCTGTTCATTCTCGTCTCTACTGCGGTTACGTTGTTCATCATGAACTGGAAGCTGGCGCTGGTCGGCATTCTTGTAATCCCTTTATTTATCTTCCCTACCCGCAAAATGGGCAATATCAGCTGGAAACTGGCCAAGCAGACCCAGGAAAAAATCTCAGATCAAAATCAGATCATCCAGGAGACACTCAGCATCAGCGGATATCCCCTTATGAAACTGTTCACCAAAGAATCGGCAGAGTACTCCAAATTCCAGTCTATTAACTCAGAAGCCACAAGTCTGCAAATCCGGCAATCCATGGCCGGCCGCTGGTTCATGATGGTTCTGTCCACTTTTACCAGTATCGGTCCATTAATGATTTACTTATATGGCGGTTATCTGTTTATTCAGGGAGAGCTGTCCGTTGGGGCAATCGTAGCTTTTGTAGCTTTGCTGGGGAGACTCTATGGACCCGTGATGCAAATGACGAATCTCTATGTAGATATCAAGCGCTCTGCGGCGTTGTTTGAACGGATTTTTGACTATTTTGATATGAAGCCACAGATTGTAGACGAACCGGAGGCCAGGGTCATTACCGCAGCCGGCAAGGATATCGGATTTCACAAAGTATCTTTTGCCTACCAGGCGGATAAAACAGCGCTGCACGGAATTTCGTTCACTGCTGCTGCCGGAACCTTAACTGCACTCGTCGGCCCAAGCGGCGCTGGAAAAACAACCGTCACCAACCTTATTCCGCGTCTCTATGATACGGATTCAGGCTCGATCACAATCGGTGGCAGCAACATCCGCGACTTTACACTGGATTCCCTTCGGTCACAGATTGGCCTGGTGACGCAGGACACCTATCTGTTCAATGGAACGATCCGGGACAACCTGATGTACGCAGAAGACGGGGCCAGCGAAGCAGAAATGATTGCGGCGTGCCAGGCAGCCTATATTCACGATTTTATTCTGAGTCTGCCGGAGGGGTACGACACCGTCGTGGGTAACCGGGGCATTAAGCTGTCCGGAGGCGAAAAGCAGCGGATTTCCATCGCCCGTGTGCTGCTGAAGAATCCGCCGATCATTATTATGGATGAAGCTACCTCCTCCCTTGACACAGCGTCAGAATATTATATCCAGCAAGCCATGCATTCCCTGCTCCAGGGCAAGACCAGCATCGTAATCGCCCATCGGCTCTCTACAATCATGGCTGCGGATCAAATTCTCGTCGTTCAGAGCGGAGCCATCGTGGAGGAAGGAACGCATGAGTCCCTTCTGGAGTATAACGGAGTATACAGAGACTTATACGACAAGCAATTCGAGTCCAAGGTTTTGGCCTAACAGAAAGGAACGCAGGCACATATCTTATATCAAAATAACAAAAATCCGTATGGCACCATGTTATAAAAAGGCGCATACGGATTTTTGTTTTACAATTAATGATGAAGGCTGGTGTGACCCAGCGGTTTGAGCTTATCCATCCATCCCTTGATCGGATCGTAGGTCCCCGCTTCAATCAGCTTGTGGTAGACACTCACAAATCCGCCGTCTCCGGCAGTTTGGCCCGCCCACTTATAATATTCGGGGAACTTTGCCTCTGCTTCGTCCAGCCGGTCCAAGATCAGATAAACATCCATTAACGACTCAAAGGTGCTTTCTTCAGGTTCTGTTTTGTAATGCTGTTCCTCAATAACCAGCTGGTCCTCATAATATTGCTGCGTTCTGGCTCTATTTGGGATATATTGGTTATTCTTGAACTCATAAACAGCGAATAATGCGGGCCCAAGAGGCACCTGACCGGAATATGGACTGGCTAACAACTCCAGCTTACCGTCTTGATCCACATCCTCAAAGGTCAACAGAACATCATCATTCACAGTGACTTGCAGCTCACCTTCTATCTCCTCCAAAACAATAGTTGCCGACTCGGGACGGTTATCTGCCAGGCTAAACAGCAGTGTGGGCCGGCCATTTTGAATAAGCGCCTTCGCCCAAATGCTCTTGGCCTGATCAAATTTGTTCCCGCCTTCAAAGCTTAATCCCTTCTGTTTACTATCAAAAACAATCTCACGGTTCTTCGCGACCTCAAACTGGGTATAATCAAAATCTCCGCTATTCCAGTAATAAACTTCATAGGTCTGTCCGTTCAGGTCAAAAGATTCTTTATGCACAAAACCAGGATATTGATCCTCTATTGATGCAGTCCCAGTGGCTTCTACAGCTGGAGATGCTGAAACAGCGGGTGAAGCAAGCGGTGACGGCGATGCCTGTGTTGCTGACACAGGATTTTCGGTGGGGCTTGTATGCCCCGCATTCCCGTTATCCCCGGATGATGAACAACCGGCCAGGAACATCAACATGATAAAAAAACTCACAAAACGCATGTAAGGTAGTCCTCCTCTATTGTTGTAAAGGGGCCTGAGCATTACTCAGCATTCCGTGGAGCTCCGCCAGTTCATCCTGCTCCAGATGCCTCCACTGCCCTCTCTCCAGCCCGCTCAATGATATATTCATGATCCTGATCCGCTCCAGCCGGAGTACTCTATAACCCAGTTCTTTGCACATACGGCGGATTTGCAGATTCAGTCCTTGGGTGAGTACAATCCGAAATTCAGTTTCGCTGATCCGGCTGGTCTCGCATGGTTTGGTCCGCGTGCCAAGAATCTCCACACCAGCGGCCATGCGTTGAAGAAATTCATCCGTCACAGGTTTGTCAACAGTAACCGTATATTCTTTCTCGTGACCATATTCCGAGCGCATCATCTGGTTCACGATTGCACCGTCATTAGTTAGCAGGATCAGTCCCTCCGACTGTTTATCCAGCCTGCCAATGGCAAATATCCGGGATGGGTATCCTACAAAATCAATGATATTCCCCTCCACCTCGCGCGAGGATGTACAGGTGATGCCGACTGGCTTGTTCAGCGCCAGGTATACTGGCTCTCTATCGACAGCATCTAGGGGCTCTCCGTCGACGGCTACAATGTCTCCCGGCTCAACCTCCGCACCTTTTTCACAGGGACGGCCATTAATCGTAATCCGCCCAGCCGCAATTAATCTGTCCGTTTCTCTACGGGGGTAAATCCCAGTTCCGCTTATGTATTTGTTGATTCTCATGTCCGATTCCGCTCTCCTGAAGGGTAATAAAAAACATCTGATTGGAGTGTATACGCTACAAATTCCAAATCAGATGCTGCATGTTGATCTATGAGCATCCGGCTGTTTTATTTGCCGCTCCTAGTTGGTTTGGTTCCACTGCCCTTGGCTGCTCCCGTGCTTTTGCCGCCAGGTCCCCCAGAGGGTCCGCCTTTTGCCGGCTTCACAGGTTTCGCCGTTTTGTTCCAGCGGGTCCAGCCCTTGCTGCCTGTTCCTCTGCCTGTGCCGCCGCCTTTACTTTTTGCCACAATATCACTCCACCCGGTATTCTGTTTTCGTCTTGCATCCATCTATCTTACCATTACCATGCACAATATGTCAGGTAAATACGCAAACAGCCTGCCGGAACTTATCTGGCAGGCTGTTGCTTACTCAAAATGATATAAGTGTGCGGATTATTTTTTCGGCAGAATGTACCCTTCCGCTTTCAGCAGTTCAGCGATTAATACGGCGCCTCCAGCTGCACCTCTGACCGTATTGTGGGACAGACTGACGAATTTGTAGTCGTAGAGCGAATCCTCGCGGAGCCGGCCGGCTGAGATACCCATACCGTTTTCGATGTCACGGTCCAGCTGCGTCTGCGGACGGTTTTCCTCAGCGAAATAAGTGATGAATTGTTTGGGTGCGCTTGGCAGGCCGAGAGCCTGTGGACGACCTTGAAAGCTGTTCCAGCGTTCAAGAATCTCTTCCTTGGATGGCTTCTGTTCAAAGGAGGCGAACACTGCAGCCATATGGCCATCAGCAACAGGCACACGGATACATTGTGTCGTAATGACAGGCTGCTCGCTTTTCACAATCCCCTCATCGGTCACGTTGCCCCAGATCCGCAGCGGCTCTTGCTCGCTCTTCTCTTCTTCACCGCCGATATATGGAATAACGTTGTCAATCATTTCCGGCCAATCGGTAAAGGTTTTGCCTGCCCCGGAGATCGCCTGATAGGTAGTCACTACCACCTTGGACGGCTTAAAATCATGGAGCGCATGCAGCGTAGGCATGTAGCTCTGGATGGAGCAGTTAGGCTTCACCGCGATGAATCCGGTCTCCGTACCCAGACGTTTGCGCTGCTGGGCAATGACTTCCAGATGTTCAGGGTTGATTTCAGGGATCACCATAGGAACGTCAGGCGTCCAGCGGTGTGCAGAGTTATTGGAGATCACTGGCGTTCCAGTGCGCGCGTAAGCTTCTTCCAGCGCCTTGATCTCTTCTTTCTTCATATCAACGGCGCAGAAAATCAGATCTACATCCGCAGCCACATCCTCCACCTTGGAGGCATCCTGAACCATGATGCTTTTGACAGCCTCAGGCATAGGAGTGGACAGCTTCCATCTGTTCTTGACCGATTCTTCATAAGTTTTACCTGCCGAGTTTGCACTTGCGGCAATAGCCGTTACTTGAAACCAGGGATGATTCTCAAGCAATGCGATAAAACGCTGGCCTACCATTCCAGTACCCCCGACGATACCCGCTCTCAACTTACTTGACATAAGAGTTTCATTTCCTTTCAAGCAGCGCCTTCGATAGGTGCTTTTTAATAACCGATTATAAATGATATATGCAGCTTACACAATATGTGATTGTAAAGAAGAGGCTTTTGGAAAAAATTATTGGTGTTACGAAGCTCCCAGACGTTTCGCCAGCTCGCCAAGATCCTGTCCCTTAAGCGCCCCTTCCACAAGTTGGGGCAGCAGGGCCGGAGTGCAGGCGAAGCAAGGTGTGCCATCGCGCGACAACTGTCCGGCCAACCGCTCATCGTAAGAGGGCTTGCCTTCATCCGACAAGGCTAGCAGGGTCATTGTGCGGACCCCTGACTCGCGCAGCCCGCGCATCCGGCGCACGAGCCCCGCCTGGTTACCGTTCTCGTAGAGATCCGAGACAATAATGAACAGCGTCTTCTTGGGCTCTTCAATGAACTGCTCGCAGTACTTCACCGACTTGTGGATATCCGTGCCTCCGCCTAGCTGAATCCCAAACAGCATATCCACCGGATCATTAGCACAATGCTCGGTCAAGTCCACCACTTCAGTATCGAAAACGACTACCCGGGTGTTCAGCGCAGGAATGCTTGCAAAGATGGACCCGATAACCGAAGCCCAGATGATGGAGCTGGCCATCGAACCGCTCTGGTCAATATCCACAATAACTGTCCATTCCTTACTGCGGCGTGCCCGGTCAAAATAATAAAACCGCTCAGGAATAATAATCCGCCGCTCCTGGTCATAGTGCTTGAGATTCCGCTCAATGGTCCGCTTCCAGTCCAGCCCGCTGAGCGAAGGCAATGGAGAGTGCTGCCGCTTGTTCAGCGCCCCGGTAACGGCGCGGCGGATATCGGTCTCCAGCAGCTTGACCAGATCATCAACCAAAGCCTGGACCAGCATTCTTGCAGTATCTTTCGTCTTTTCAGGAATTTTCCCCTTAAGTGACAAAAGCGTGCCTACCAGCTGAATATCCGGCTTCACCGCAGCCAGTAGCTCCGGCTCAAAAAGCAGCTGCTTCCAGCCCCTGCGCTCCATGGCATCGCTCTGGATGATGGATACGACATCCTCCGGGAAATAGCTGCGCACATCGCCAAGCCATTTCGAGAGATTCAGGGCGGCATGGCCCGTCCCTGCTCCTTTGCCCCTGCCGCTGGGAGCATTGCCGGAGCCGCCTCCACCGTTCGTCTCATCATAGATGGCGGCAAGCGCTGAATCCATGATCAATTCCTCTTCAGTCAGGCTAAGCTGGCCGCCTTCACCATAGCTTGCGAGTGAGGCTTCGGCTTCCTGGCCCAAAATCAGACGCCAACGGGTAACAGTGCTCTCCTGCTTGCTGTCATTCGTCATCTAAAAATCACCGAAGTCAAAATCATTCAAATCGTCAAGCATCTTGGCTTCATCCTCCTTCAGTTCTCCGGTAAGAATCTCTGCCGCCTGCTCTGTATCCACACCCCACAGTTCACCGAGCAGCTCGGAGATCATCGTTTTCTCTCTTGGTGAGAAGGTGCTGAATGCCCGGCGCAGAAACACCAGCGCCCGCTTGAATTCATCATCCTCGAGCGCATTGATATAATCGTTCAGCTGCTCCCAGAGGCTCATTCTGGAGAGCAGTCCATACCGGTTGCGCATCGACAGGCCTTCGAACCAGCCCGCTCCGAGATCGGCCGGGATGCCGGGAGACAACCGGCGTGAGACTTCCGAAGCGACTTCTTCCGCTGAGATCGCTCCACGCTCCATCAGAATGGCACAGGCGAAGCCGGACAGCCTCGGGTTGCGGTTATCCTGCTCGGACAGGTGCAGCAGCTCCTGCAGCCACAGAGGTTCGTCCACCGTCTCGCTGTAGTCCAGCGCTATTCCGTTCAGTTCATTCATGGCCACAATCATCTGCCCGGCGGCCTCATCATTGCAGCCGCTCGCATCCAGCAGGAACAGACAGCCCCTCCGGAATAGTTCTTCCAGCAGTGGTGTAAGCGGTACGGTATTCACCTTGCGAATGTCGCCAAAGCCGATAATCGTTGCCAGCTCGCGAGCAGCGGCGGCAATGCCAACCACATCGCGGCTGTCTACAGCAAGGCTCTGAAGAACCCGGCTGGCTTCTTCCATCTGCGCCGTCAAACCGCATTCACAGGCAATCCGGATGAGCGCTGAAGCTTCAGCGATGGACCGGCAAGCCTGCAGCTTCTCGCGCAGCACATAGGCGGCAGCCACTTCAATGGTCTCCCCAAGGAGGGTCGATTCGACCACCTGTATCTCAACCTCCGGCGTCCACTGGATGATCCAGTATTCTGCCCAGGTTGCCCCATCCTGCCCACTAGGCCTGTTCTTCGCAAAAGAAATCCCGAGCAGCCGAAGTCTATGGAACAAAATAGACCGGCTCAGGTCAAGATAGGCGGCTTCCTCGCTGGTCACTCTGCGGTTCTCCCTGAGGTCCAGCGGCAGTTCGCTGGCAACGGTTGATTTATACTTCTCCAGCTTATAACGCTTAAGCAGCCGGTTTAGATCGTCCTGGATCGGTGTCTGACTGACACCATCAGCCAGTTGCCCGATTGCGGTTCCCACATCCACCCTCGCCAGGGCATCGGCGATGACAGACAGCTCGCCGTGGCCAAGCAGCGTCTGCGCGGCATCCCGCAAATCGCGCAAGGTAGGCGCACTCCCGCTGTGCAGCGCAGCCAGCGACTCGGCCAGTCGCACCGCCTCGATCACCTCGGCCGTGGAGCGGTGTGTCCCGCTGCTGCGCAAATAGCCCGCGAGCGTGGACAAATAGAGATGTGCCAGCTCCTCCGGCCGCCAGGCGTCCATGGTCTCCCACATCATTTCAAAGTAATGAGGCGCTCCGTTCCCCGCCCCGTAGCCCGACATGGTAGAGAGCTTGTAGTACGAATACGGCATCAGCGTCAGCTTGGTGCTGCGTGAAGGCAGCCCAGACAGGTCATTGTCGCTCAGAGCGTCCGACAGATCTGCAAGCGCAGATGCATGGTACGCTCCGCAAATGACCACGATCTTGTCCGGTGCATGCCCCTCAGCGATCTTATCCAGGATCTGCCGCCGCATATAGGCCTCGCGCAGCGCGTTATACGCGTGCTCCTTCGGCTGCTCGAGCTGCTCCCGGCCTTCCGACAGCAAGCGCATCTCGGCAGATAACGAAAGAATCGCAGCACGGTAAGCTCCAGCACTTAAATTGTGCTCGTAATTGCGTTCCCAATACATATCATAGTCATGTTCCCCGGAAAGCCTGGCAATACGGCTGTAGACGGATTCCTGTTCCTTGACCTCTTCAGTTGACGGCTCAACCGCTTCATCCGCTCCAGGCTTCACTTCCTGTACGGAGATACTTTCCCGTCTCATGGCATCCTGAAGGCTTAGAATGACCGAGGAAGGAAGATCAATAAACGCAGCATCTGCCCCGTGATCCCTGGCCCATTTCATCCCCTGATATTCAGGGGAATAGATCGCTAACGGCCACAAGGCTGTACGCACCGGCAACTCCTCCGTGAAAGCTAATATGGCAACAGGAGGCTTCGTTGAGCGATTCGTCAAATGGCGGATTTCATCCGTCGCATCGCTTGGGCCTTCGATCAGCACCGCCGTCGGCTGAAGCTCATTCAGGTATTCCAGCAGATGCTTCGCGCCGCCCGGAGACAGGTGCCGCACTCCGAAAATATGTACCCCGGCTTCAGCAGTCGCTTTCACTCGTTCAACTCCTTACAGGCCTGGTAGAGTCCGCGCCATTCCGCTCCTTTTTTCTTCATCACATTATCCAGATATTCCTTCCAGACCAGCTTGTCCTTGTCATCATCCTTGACAACCGCCCCTTGAAGCCCGGCAGCAAGATCGCGTTCTGTCAGCTCACCATCACCGAAGCTGGCCGCAAGTGCCATACTGTTCGTCAGCAGCGAGATAGCCTCTGCCGTGGAGATCACCCCTGCAGGAGTTTTCACCTTCTCCTTCTTGTCCAGTGTCATGCCGCTGCGAAGTTCACGGAAGATTGTAACGACCTTGAGCAGCGCCTCATCCGCAGGAACGGAAGCCCCAAGATTATAGGATGATGCAATCTCAGCTACCCGCTTCTTCACAATTGACAGCTCGGTTTCGATATCCGTCGGTGCGGGCAGCACAATAATATTGAAGCGCCGCTTGAGCGCAGCCGACATTTCATTGACACCACGGTCTCGGGTATTGGCAGTAGCTATAATGGAAAAGCCCTTGCGTGCCCCTGCTTCCTTGCCAAGCTCCGGTATAGAGATCGTTTTCTCCGAAAGAATGGAGATCAGCGCATCCTGCACCTCCGAAGCGCACCGCGAGATCTCTTCGAACCGGGCAATCCCACCGTCCTCCATAGCCCGCATAATCGGGCTTTTGACCAGCGCTTCAGGAGTAGGGCCGTTAGCCAGAAGCATGGCATAGTTCCATGAATAGCGCACATGCTCTTCACTGGTGCCTGCAGTGCCCTGAACCACCAGTCCCGAATTCCCGTAGATCGCCGCTGCCAGATTCTCCGACAGCCAGGATTTTGCCGTTCCCGGCTCCCCGATCAGCAGCAGTGCCCGGTCAGTGACCAGCGTGGCGACCGCCATCTCGATCAGACGTGTGTTGCCGATATACTTAGGCGTAATGACTGTGCTGCCAGCCTTGCCGCCTGCGATAAAGGTCAGCACCGAACGCGGGGACATCTGCCATCCGGCGGGGATATTTCCATTATCCTCCTTGCGCAGAGCCTCAAGCTCCTCCCGGTATAAAATCTCTGCCGGCAGCCGCATATAATCCTGAAGCTGTTCTTGTTCCGTTGACATGGATATCTCTCCTTTGTATGGACCGCTCTTGATTATTCCCGGCTACGAAGTTGATGAATCACATATTCCAGCTGAGCACGGCTTTCGTAGTACCTCTGATTCGGAAGAAGGGCTTCCAGACGGCTGCTGAAGCTTGCGGGAAAGCGCAGCATTTGCTGGAACTGGGCGTAATCAAATCTGTAGGGGTTATAGTTCTTCTCATTTTCCATTACAGACATCATCAGCTCAAGCAGCTCAGGGTCCTGCATTCCAGAACGTTCAAGACCTGTAAATATATTTGTGAAAAAATCATGATTCCGCTGCCTTTTCTGCTGGCTGTTCTGCTCGCTCAGCTTGTTCAGCAGATAGCGGCGGGATTCTTCATGACCCGGATGTGCAAAAGCGCATACCAGCTCCGGCACGTCCCTGTGAATGAACAAATCCAACCAGCGCAGGTCCCATGCAGCCTGAATTTTTTCTGGAGAGAGCATTCCCAACTCACGGTACTGCCGCTCCCTCTGCGGGTCCCAGACTGCATCATACAATATCTCTTCCGCAGTCATAACCTGCTCTTTGATCGTGTCCATGAGCAGTTTGTTACGCTGTGCAGAGTCCTTGGTGACTACAGCTTTCAGCTTGTTAATCATCGTCCCGCCAAAATGCCTGTAGAGCTCGTCAGGTGTCATCAGCTGCTGGGCTGCCCGGAAGTAGTGCGGAAAATAACGGGAATCCAGTTTTTGCAGCTGCTGCAGCTCGTCAAAGGCTGATTCGGAAGCAGCCCTTTGCTTGTACCAAGCCGCTTCATTGATGATAGTCGTGTAACCCAGGGAAGCAAACCGGGCATATTCCTGGATTACATAGCTGTAGAGCTCATCCAGCTGCGGGTTGCGTTGTCCGGAAAGAACGGTCGCAAACGGACGGATTCTGCTCCACACTTCCTCCGTTTTTTTCTTATCCACATTCTCCTGCGGTGCTTCACGCAGCTCCTGCATATAAAGAACAGACAATCTCTCGGCAAGTGGCGCGGAAGAGGAATATACCACCGCATCGGCCACCAACTCCCGGTCCTTCTTTGCCGCAAAAGCTTCATACAGCCGGTCTTCGCCTTGCGGCGATCCGCCTGTCGCGAGCGCTTTATACGCAGCCTCGCGGATCACTTTTTTCTTATCGGTGCTCCACTCCAGCAGGGCCGGGAGATAAACCTCATGACAGCCAAGGCATTCGATCGCGGCTGCCCGGATATCGTCACTGCCGGTTTCAGCAGCCTGAAAGATCTCTTCAAGCACTTCTGTTCCACCCGCCTTGGCAATGGTCTTCAGCTTGCGGACTTCACTTTTACCGCCTGCAATATTCAGATTTTCGATCAGATAACCAGCGATGGCAGGGCCATAGGAAGGGAGAATCTCCGTCATGCTAAAATCGGCGATCTCCGAATAGGGATCATTTAGAGCCGAAATCGCCAGAGGAAGCAGACGAAGATCCTGAAACATACCCTCCTTAAAAGCCTCAGTCACAATCTCATACCTGCCGCTCCCGGTTGTAGTCAGCGCCTGCCGTACTACCGCGAGTTTCCGGTAAGGGAGTTTGGTA
The DNA here is from genome assembly GCF_052044425.1 of Paenibacillus sp. 22594. NCBI lineage: Bacteria > Bacillati > Bacillota > Bacilli > Caryophanales > Paenibacillaceae > Paenibacillus > Paenibacillus sp. 22594. Next base: position 150,496 of record NZ_JBQENA010000006.1, on the reverse strand, counting down.
TCCAGAGAGAGATTGCGGCTGCGAAGCTCGCCTGGCGTTCCTTCAGGTGTGGTAACCCCTTGGGTGTACAGCACCGATTCCAGCAGCAGCGTCAGCTCCTGCAGCCGGGCTGCGGCAGGCGTTCCTTGTCCGTCGCCCGGTTCCAGAAGGGAGGCGATGCCTTCGCCCAGCCGCTTGAAGACTGCTGCCCTCTCGCCAAGCTGCTGAAACTGCGGAAGCAGCCGTTTCAGGCGGAAATCACCGGCGGCCAGGTCACTGCCGGCTATATATAGTCTTCTGACCTCTTGATGAAGCTCTTGCAATAATGCTGTACTCATGGGCTGTCCCCCTATTGGATATATAAGAACGTATATGATATTTACAGGTAGTTAGTACAAAAGCCGGGTAATCGAACTGCCTTGGATCAGGGTTAGTGGCTGGGCAATCAGACGTCCCTGATCCAGAAGATGCTCGAACATCACCAGAATGCAGCAATCCTTCAGAGCAGTTGCAGGCAAGAACGGAAGCAGCTCAAGCGTGCCCTGAGGCAGCGAAGGAATGTCCTCCAGCACCAGCCCGGCTCCAGATTCATCCGTGATCACGTACTGGCCACCTTCTGTCACACCCACATTGGCTGCATGCAGCAGTACTACGGGCGTTTTGTCGCTTAACGGGTTCTTCAATTGATTTTTGACCTTCTTGAGCGTCTCAGCATAAGAACGGCTAGCATTTGCCGAAACCTTGTCAAAGTCTGCATCACTTATAGCTCTCGGTGTCATTTCTTCATAACGCACCCTGGCATTCATATCTCCTGGGTAGGTGTATAGCAGTGGAATACAAGCAAGCTCAAAAAAGCTGTCTTCTTCCCGCATCAGCTTGGCGGCTTTATATGGCCGGTAATTCACTGTCCGGTGAATCTCGCCGCCAGCCGTCTCCAGCCAGTAGCCGAGATCTACGAACTCCTGCCTGGCAGGATCATCGTAACTGAAGAACGCCAGTTGGAGAAGCTCGACATTCTCCTTCACCAGTCCATACTCCCTCAGCTCCGACAGCTGCCAGGCATGTCCCAGCCATTCATCAATCGTGGATTCATGATCGAGAGCAAGCTCCGGGTCCTCCGCTCTGGCAGTCAGATAGACCCGGCCTTTCTTGATAAAAGCATGAAGCCGCGTTAGCTGCTCCATGGCATATGTATAGCCCTCTTCCCGGTCCTCTGCCTGACCCAACAGCAGAGCAAAGCGGCGCAACTGCGTCTGTGCTCCCGATAAATAGTAGTTGCCGAGCTGTTTAACATGCTCTTGAACGGTTTTGACTGTTTTGCTGTCGATGGTTGATAATCCGCCGCGGATCAGGGACAGCACCAGTTTTTCCAGCAGATCGAGCCCTTCAAGTTGTGCACTTATTTTTTTCTTCAATGCAGACTTATTGACCTTCTTAGGCTTGCTCTCCGTACCCTCGGCTGCCTGTTTGGCCTTGTTTTCTTCACGCTTCTCCACCTTCTCGCGTTTGGAGGCAACATCCTCCGGCACAGGTGCCGGCGTGAATGCCTGTCCTTCCACATAGGCATAGAGAAGACCGAGTGCGTGCTTGCAGGGGAACTGCCGGCTGGGACAGGTACAACGGAACACCGGACTTTCCGGTGTAATAAAATCTACGGAGCACTCGTAAGGGGTTTTACCGCTCCCGGCACATTGTCCAAAGAGCAGTTCTCCGTTCTCTGAGGTGTGCAGCTGTACGAAGCTCTTCTTGCGTACCAGACCCTGGCCATTCTTGATAGCAGCGGCATTGGGGGCGAGCGAATCTACATAGGATGATGTTAGTTCAGGCAAATTAGTTGTCCTCCCGACTGAATTATGTGGCAGATCAGCTGCTGATATAACGTGTAATATGAACACATGTACTTCATTACCCAAATCCAGGGATAAGATCACATGTTTGCATTTATCTTAACAAAAATCTCCACGGGTTCCAATCCGGCACACGGTTTTACCTAAAAAACAGGAACATAGTCTTGTCAATGCAAAAATATTGACAGTAGATTATTTGAAGAAATCAGCGTCAATTTAAAACCTGGACAGTTGGACACGATTATAGACTTACAACATAAAAAAAGAGACTCTATGAGTCCCCGCGTCATTTCTGTTTATTTAAACCAGCCTTTTTCCTTAAATCTGGTGATGGCTTCAATCCGGTTCCCTACGTCCAGCTTGTCAAGAATGACCGATATATAGTTGCGCACCGTTCCGGTTGTGATATAGAGCTGGCTGGCGATCTCTTTCGTATTTTTGCCATCGGCAATGAGTCCAAGCACTTCCTTCTCCCGCTGGGTCAGGGGATTGGCTTCGTTGCTGTAAGCCTCATCCATCAGTTCGGGCGCATAGAGCCGTTTGCCGGCCATCACACTCCGGATAGAGAGTGCTAACTCTTCACTCGGACTGTCTTTCAACAGATAAGCATTTACACCGGCTTTGACGGCCCGTTCGAAATACCCCGCCCGGGCAAAAGTGGTCAAAATCATTATTTTACAGCCGGAATCCTTCAGGACCTCCGCAGCTTCGAGACCGCTCATCGCCGGCATCTCAATATCCATGATGCAAATATTCGGCTTGTGCTGTCGTACCAGCTTGACGGCCTCTTCCCCGTTGCCTGCCCGGCCCACTACCTGCATATCTTCTTCGAGATCTAGCAGGGAAGCGAGTGCACCCAGCAGCATGCGCTGATCCTCAGCGATGACTATTTTGATCATTGTACCTTTACCTCCAGTTCCGGCTGCTTAAAGACGTTCGGCACCTTAATGACAAGCGTCGTTCCTTGATCTTGCAATACATCCATACTACCGTTCACAAATTCAAGCCGCTCTCTCATTCCCTGCAGTCCGTGACCCTTGTCATACAGGTTGATTCCCCGGGTTCCCGTGCCGTTATCCTTTATCATAATCTGCAGGTCGGTCCGTGACGGTTCAATCCGCACCTGGCAGAGTGTGGCTTTACTATGCTTTACCACATTAGTAATGGCTTCCTTGAGACACATGCTCAGCACATTCTCCGTAATCAGGGAGGTATTGGTTAGCTTTGGATTGCCCTCCAGCTGGAATTCTATCTCTGCTGCCCCCAGCAGTTGACGGATACGTACCAGTTCATCCTCCAGGCGGATTCCGCGCATTTGCGTTACCATCTCCCTGACTTCCTTAAGCGCACTTCTGGCGGTCTGTCGGACATCATTTATCTCTAGTACAGCCTGCGCCGGATTTTTGTGAACCAATTTGCCGGCCAGATCGCTTTTGAGGCCGATCAGCGACAGTTTCTGACCCAGTGTATCGTGCAGATCCCGGGCAATCCGCTGCCGCTCCTCTATGATCACCAGCTCAGAAATCCGTTTGTTGGCATCCTCCAGCTGACCCTGCAACTTATCCTGGTTGTTACGGTTGTAGGTTGTCGCGGGCAGCAGCACTACAGCGATCATACTCACCAGAACGAACGGAATCTGTGAGATGAACACAGAATTCCCAGTAATCAGCTCATAGTTGATGGCAACGATGGTGGTCAGCAGGTGAATCGAATACAGAGTGAAAAAACCGGCTCTTTTCTGAATATTCCCGATAAAAAAAGCAATGAACAAAGCAAAGTACATATATCCAAACAGCAGAGTCATTGTGATCGAGACCACGATCTGCACACTGGTCCAGAAATAGACTACCCATCCCTTTGATTTGAACGAGAGGACATAACAGGCAAAAAAGACCAATATCATAACGATTCCATAGACCCACTGGTTCTGATTCACCGATGCGGAGCGGAAGATGAAATAAAACGGGAGAATGTAAAATATGACCCATACATAAGGGCTAAGACCGGTACTTTTGTGGAAAATATGATGCCACTTCTGCATGTCAGCCATCCTTTTTGCCTGCAAGATTGTACCCCCATTTTAGCATAAACACTGCGCTTTCCAACAATATGCGGCAAAAAAAGAGAAAGCGGAGCGGCGGCTTTGATGTTCTCCGGCTTCGTCTTTCTCTACTATATATTCTATTCGCTCTGGAATCCGGGTTTGATGACTTTCAGACCTTCTACTGCCGTCTCCGGCTGTTTCATTCTCGCCTTGATCTCCCTGAAACCTACAAAACCTTTATTCTCTTCATCCCATAAGCGGAAATGCAGCGCCTTCAGGCTGGTTCCAATGGTAATCGTTGTTGCGTGCTGCAGCGGTGTGGATGCATTATGTGCCAGCTCTAGATTATAGTTCGGCACCTTCGGACTCAGATGATGAACATGGTGAAATCCGATATTGCCGGTAATCCATTGCAGCACCTTCGGCAGTTTATAATACGAACTGCCTTCTACCGCGGCTGATACATAACTCCATTCCTCTTCATGCTCAAAGTAGGAATCCTCGAATTGATGCTGCACATAGAACAGCCAAATGCCGAGAAAGCCGGAAACAAATACAATCGGCAGCTGCACCATCAGAAAAGCCTGCCAGCCCATCGCCCAGATGAGCGAAGCATAAAGTGCGGCAATGGAAACGTTGGTCAAATAGGTGTTCATCCGTTCCTTGCGTCTTGCACCTTTAGCATTGAAACGGTATTGAATCAGGAAGACGGCGATCGGTCCGACCACGAACATAATCAGCGGATTGCGGTAGATGCGGTAGTACAGGCGTTTCAATGGCTTCGCAGCAATATATTCCTCTACCGTCATAATCCAGATATCGCCGATTCCCCGCTTGTCGAGATTGCTGCTCCCCGCATGATGGATGGAATGGCTATGCTTCCACTGGCGGTAGGGGACAAGCGTTAATACGCCCGTAATCGTGCCGATGATATCATTGGCTTTGCGGTTTTTGAAGAACGAGCCATGGCAGCAGTCATGGAAAATAATAAAGGTGCGGATCACAAACCCGGCTGCCGGGACCGCGAATACAAGCGTAAGCCAGTAGGATACGGACAGACTGAAATAGGCAGCCATCCATAAAAGCACAAGCGGAACGAGGGTATTGATCAATTGTCTGATACTCGCACTCTGATTTGTTTTTTCAAAGGGGGCCATACTTTTTTTCAGGCTGGAGAGCTGGGATGTCTGGTTTGTAGTCATCTAGTTCGTTTCCTCCTCGGATGTTTCAGTTAACGGATACATTCATCTATCTTCATTATAGAGTAGTATGTGTCATCCCAGAAAGGCATAAACATCAATGACGCTGTATGACAAATGTCATACCCACATTCCGATTAGTGGTATCATTGGAATAGAAATATCATTACTTTGAATCAGAATGGAGATTTAAGGATGCGACTGTATACAGACCCTAGAGACAAAGCGTATGAGCAGGTAATCGATTTGGCAATTCGGAACTCGAAATGGTTTGTGCTTGGGGAGAAGATTGCGGCGGATGTAGTACATGGCCGTTACAGAGGAGTATTGGAAGCACTGAAACCTTATCTGGTGAAGACAATCGTAATCCAAGGTAATAATATGGATGATGTTATACAAATGGGAAAGTCCTATCGCAGTCGTGCCTTTTATTCTGCGGGAACCTACTATTTTTATAGATGCTGCGAAGAAAGCGGAGACCTGCTGAAGCAAATGGCAAACCGCTTGTCGGACTGGATCTATCCTAGCCTGCCGGAAGACCTGTGTTTCCTGAAAGAAGGCGGCGGAGACTATCTGTATTCAGTTGTGCATGAACATATGTATGGTATGGACGTAACGGAGGATGAAGCCATCGGACTGATGGATCGGATTACTGGGCTTTTTTTGGAATTACAATCTCACCGGGACCTGGATCATCTGCTAGATGACGCCATTAAACATAAAACCGACTGGCTGTACATCAGTGGACATAGACTGACAGAGCTGCCTGAACGAATCCGGGAGCTGACAGAACTGCGTGATCTGAAAATTTTTGAACAGGACCTTTATCGTCTACCCGAAGGGCTGTTCGAATTAAGCAAGCTGGAACGCTTGAAAATCATGACGGCTGATTTAGAGAGTATTCCCGCGTCAATAGCTAGGCTGAAGAACCTGAGAGAGCTATACATCTATTGTGCAAGCTCGGATCGGCCGACTCCCGGGTATCAGGCCAAGCCGAAGGAAGAGATCAGCTTAAACCGTATCCCGCCGGAAATTGGAGAGCTGGAGCACCTGGAGCAGCTTATCATTCAATATACCTCGATCCATGAGCTGCCGCCCCAGTTAGTGAAGCTGAAGTACCTGCAAAGCTTGAACTTAGGAATGTGTATGATCCATCGAAAACCTGATTTTCTCAATGGTATGAAGCAATTGAAATACATTAATATATCACGGGATTCGTTATGGGGAAATGATTGAATCAAGAGCGCAAACTTCAATGACAACTTCTAATTCGCCTGCCGGGAATTCGCCTCACGGTATTCCGTTGGGGTATTGCCGGTGGCTTTTTTGAATACTTGGGTAAAGTAGCGCGGGTCCTGATAGCCGACAAGCGGCGCGACCTGATAGACCTTCACGTTGCTGTTCTGCAAAATATATTTGGCCTTCTCCATCCGGCAATGGGTTACGAACTCCAGGAAGGTATAGCCGGAGATTTGTTTGAACAGTGTGCAAAAGTGGCTGATGCTCAGATCCGCAACCTCCGCAACCTCTTCTATGCTGAGATCCTTGTGATAGTTAGCCTCAATATACCGTTTGGACTTCTCCACTATACTCCGGCCATCCTCACGGGAGGCCGATTTATGGCTCTCCAGCATCCACTCGCGGAATTCCATTTTGAGTGCAGCAATCATCGCCGACAGCGTGCCAAGACCGTGCAGTCTGCTGAGCAAACCTTCTAATGACCAGTCTGTATGCATATTCAGATGTTCAAATTGCCGGTACAGCACCACAATCATCTCAATGATCAGTCTCTCTGCAAGCTCCTGCGGCAATCCCTGCGCTTCAATAAAATCAGCCATTTCATCGAATAAGGATAGCATCCGCTCAAGATCCAGGGTCCGGATACTCTCAATCAGGGCAAGCTCCAGCTCCTTCGGATATTTCACTTCCCGGCTCCCGCCAGGCAAGGTCTCCTCATCGAGGAACACACCTGCCTGACCCGAATAAAACCGCTGGTACAGTGCTTTGCAGGCCAGGGGGTACACAGTGCTCAATTGATTAATCCCCTGTGTGGTACGGCTGATGCCTACAGAACATTCCAGCTTGGAATATCTTTTAATCCCGGCGGTCAGCTGCTCGCCAAGTTCTTTTCTGCCTGCACTAAGATTTCCGGGAAAGAGTAGAATCCATTCTCCGTTATAGAACGGGAACACGGACAGCACTCCATTTTCCAGCGACCACTCTTCCAGAATGTTCCGCACCGCGAACAGCCAGAGGCGCTTCTCCTCCACACTCCATTGGGCGGTCAGAGAAGCATAATGATCAAGCCGGACCACCGCCATGAAATATTCACACTCCAGCTCGCTGTTCTCCAGCCATTTGAGATGCTGAAGCGGACGCGGATGACCGAGCGTGAATTCAGCGAACATCCGCTCACGGGCCAGCATGGATAAGGTCTGCACTGAAAGCAGCAGTTGTTCATTTTCCTTCTGGTGGTCGAGTCTTGCTCTGGCCCGGGTGAGCATCTCGGTCAATTCTTCGTGATCAATCGGTTTCAGCAAATAATCAAATGCCCCCTGCCGCAGCGCCTCCCGGGCATATTCAAATTCCCCATAACCACTTATGAAGATAAAGATCAGCTTACTGCTGCGCGGCAGCACCTCCTTCATCAGCGCAATGCCATCAAGGACCGGCATGCGGATATCGCTGATGATGATGTTAGGTTCTGTCTCCTCAATCAATCGCAACGCCACTTCTCCATTCCTTGCTTCTCCCACAATCGTAAGGCCCAGTTCCTCCCAAGGGATGGCCACCTTCAAGCTTCGCAGAATGATCGGTTCATCATCCACCAGCAGCACTTTATAATTCACCTGTGTTGCACCCATCTCATGACCCCCCAGGCTTATTGTATGGCCGAGCTCCGAATCAATTTCCAGTACTGCTCCGATGAGGCCTGCAGCTGCTTCAATGCCGCATCGCCCTGCAAGCCGCCATCAATCATCTCTTCTATGATACTCAGGAATGTTTTCTTGACCTCCGGTGACAGCAGATTATCGTAGGGCACGAAACTCTGCTGATTGTTCTCCATCATCTCCATGACCTGGGCAAATACCGGCCCTGTCTTATTCGGATCAATGGTAATCCGCATGGACGGAATTCTTAAGCCTTCGTACACGATCCGTCTCTGTATCTCTTGGGTATAAAATCCTTTCATCAGCGCAAGTGCCGCTTCCCGTTTGGTTCCAGTCAAGCTGGAGGACAATCCGATTCCGATGGTATACCCGCCTGCGATAGAGGCTTCCTCACCGCTGTTCAAAGCCGGGAATGGAATAACCCCTACCTCGTTCTGGAAATCCGCAGGTGCTTTCTCCCCTGAGAACAGGTTAATATCCCAGTTGCCGTTCAAATACATGGCAGCCTGCCCGCTTGTGAACAGCCCGACTGCATTTTCCGGGGAGGTATCATTGGAATGCGGGCTAAATGCCTCCTCACCGATCCATTGGCCAAGATGCCGGAACGCCTGCTTATAATAGCTGTTCTCAAAGCTGGCTCCATCCTTGCCGGTGACCAGCTTCTGGATTAGATCCGGACCGGCGAAGCGGTCCATTAAATAATGGGCAAATATCCCGGCGGGCCAGCGGTCTTCATTGCCGAGCGCAAAGGGAATGTAGCCCGCCTGCTTCAATTGGAGGATTACTTCATCCAGTTCAGCCAGCGTCTCTGGAACCTTAATGCCCAGCTTGTTGAAGATCGTCCGGTTATAATACAGTGGCTCTGCATTGCCTTCAATCGGCAGTCCGTAGATATGATTATTATTGAACGTCCACAGGTGAAGATCCTTGAACTGATCCTTCAAGCCATTCATCTGGGCGAAATCCGTCAAATCCATCAAGCGGTTGGAACGGACATAAGGCTCGATCTCGGCCCCTCCGAATAACACGAACATATCCGGGGGGGTGCCGGTAACCATTTCGCTCTTCAGCTTCTGCTCGCGGTGGATGGTCTGGTCCAGTCCTTCGAAATTCACTTTGACATTGGGATGCTCCTGCTGATACTCCTCTACCACCTCTTCGAAAATAGCCAGTAATGGCCGGTCATGCTCCTTAATCCAGAAATGGCGGAAGGTGAGGGTGATTTTCTCCTGGGCATTGTCCTCAATCGGTTCCCTTCTGCCTTGCATAATAAAGAGAACCGCTCCCGACATCAGGCCAATATAGAGAATAATCCAGCCCCGTTTCATCAACCATCTTTGGACAATCTGCTTTCTAGTCACTCCATCCGCTCCCGTCATGGCTGAATTCTCGGAATACGGATACAAATTATTGACCCGAAACCAGGGGAGGAACAGACTACAATGCCGTAAGGATTGCCGAACCGGATCTTCAGGCGTTCATGCACATTTTTTAGTCCAACCCCACTGTCGCTGTATTTTTTCGGATTCATGCGTTCCTTGTTCCACAGACTCATCAGCGTGGCAAGATCAAAGCCCGGGCCGTTGTCCTTGACAATAATAATCAGATCCTTTCCCATCTCCTCCGCAGAGATTGTAATCACTCCATGCTCCTCCATTTGTTCAATGGCATGGTACAGAGCATTTTCGACAATCGGCTGGACAATAAGCTTCTGGGTCATCAGGTATTTCAGAGAATCCGGCAGCTCCAGCGCATAAGAGAATTTGTCTTCAAAACGGAATTTCTGAATATCCAGATAATGGCGGACATGCTCAAATTCCATATGCAGCGGAATCAGTTCCTGATTCTGGCTGATGCTGATCCGCAGCAGCTTGCCGAGAGAGACGACCATTTTGCTAATATCCCGGTTTCCTGCCAGTACAGCCATGGAGTTGATCGATTCCAGTGAATTATAGATAAAATGCGGGTTAATCTGCGCCATCAACGCCTGCATTTCTGCTTCCTTCTTACGGCCCTGCTCTGTCTGCACCTGCTCAATCAGTTCCACGATCTGTGCGCTCATCCGGTTGAAGCCGTCAATCAGTGAATCGCTTTCATCATCGGCCCGGGGAGGTATGGTTATGGGTGTAAAAATACCCTGCTTTACCCGTTTCATGCCGTTCACTGCACTGTTGATGCTGCGCACAAGCCGGCGGACAAAATAATGGTCAAACAAAAACGCGGATATTAATGAAACCGCACCTAGTATGAGCGCAATATTGCGGATCGACACGGACTCTGAAGAAATCAGATTCATCGGTGTAATCGCTGCCAAATACCAGTCTGCATTATGTGAAGGCAGGAAAGTAATCAGTGATTTCTCCCCTTGATAATTGTCGATGTAATAGTCCTCATCCTGGGAATAGTTGTCCTGTAAAAAAGGAAAATCCGTGCGTTGCCCGATATGCTCTCCGGATTTGGTAAAGACGGTGTTCCCCTGCTTGTTCACCAGCAGAATATCTCCTTTTTTCAGTGTGGCAGCTTCCCAGAAAATCTGATCCAGCAAATCCGGTTTCACATACACCACCAGATAGCCGATATCCTCCAGGGAATAATAATCCTTAATAATTCTGGCCTGCACCAGCACAGGGTTACCCGAAGATTCTGAGCCGTTCTCCCCTGGACCTGACCAGACGGGGCGCCCCTCCGCGCTCTCCATTGCCCCATACCAGACCTGTTTCCGCATGTCAGCAAAGGACATTGGTGCGTTATATTGATACAATAAACGGTCCTTGCCATACAAACTAAAGGAAGTAATCATCGGATGGTTGATCAGCAGATTGTTAATCTCCTGCTTACGGTCATATGTCAGCACAAAATCCGGCTGCTTCAGTGACTGCTGAATCGCCGGCTGCGTAATGGCCGAATTGGTTATGGATGAAATTTCACTGAGTGCGAATTTCAGTTTGCGGTCCGTCTCCAGAAGTGAGATCCAGTAGAAATTGCTGGATTTCTTCTCCATGGCATTGGAAAAATTAACGTAGGTCACACTTCCCATCACAATGACGGGGATGAACACGAGAAGAATAATAGCGAACAATATTTTGCGGCGGAGCTTCATAAATCATTCCCTTCCTCCTGCTGTCCTATGTCCTTATTATTCTTCACGGCAATCCTTATTTCCTGTTAACTCTTGATTGCACCCGACGTCAGTCCGGCAATGACCCAGCGGCTAAAGAGCAGGAACACAACCAGCAGCGGCAGCGTTGCGGTGAAGGTGGCGGACATAATCATTCCATAATCCAGACCGTCACGTGTGGTAAACAGCTGCTGGAGGGCAATCTGAATGGTATAATGCTCTTTATTCTTCAGAACGACGAGAGGCCAGAAGAAATCATTCCACACGGTCATGAAGTTCAGAATGCCAAGTGTAGCCATTGCCGGAGTAATGACCGGAATCGCAATGTTCCAAAAGATGCGGAAATGCCCCCCGCCATCAATGCGGCCGGCTTCAATCAGCTCCGTATGTACGGCTGTAGAAATGTATTGACGCATCCAGAAGATCCCGAAGGCATTAACCATCGCCGGCACAATCAGCGCTTTGAAGCTGTCGATCCAGTGGAGCTTTGCCATAATAACATAGGTTGGCAGTACACCCAACTGCTGCGGCACAAACAGGGTGGCAATGACAAAGTAGAACAGTACATTTTTGAACGGAAATTCATATTTGGCAAATGCATAGCCGGCCAGTGTGCAGAAGAACACGACCGAGATCGTCACCATCGACGAAACAAACAGAGAGTTCCCCAGCGCCTGGAAGAAATCCGCTTTATCCAGTACACGCTTGAAGTTGTCGACGAACTGATCTCCGATAGTCAGCAGCGGCGGCACATGAAAGACAGCACCTTTGTCATTGGTACCCACCACAAACATCCAGTAAAACGGAAAGATGGATACCAGCGCCCCGAGAATCAACAAAACATAGAACCAGAATTTGCCGAAAAGGCCGAGATCATCCGGATTTTTTTTGAACATACGCAGTGTACTCACGCTTTTTTCCCTCCTGTATCTCCACCCATGCGGCTTGAGACCAGCATATTAAGCAAGGAGAAAATAATCGTGACGAGGAACAGCAGAACTGCCGTAGCCGCCGCCGTACCAAAGAATCCATTACGGAAGGCTTCACTATACAGATAGGTTACCATCGTAATCCCTTCCTGCCGTGTCGAGCCGGTTCCGGATTGGCCCAGGAATACATATGGCTCCGTGAACAGCTGCAGGGCGCCAATCGTTGATAGAAGGGTAACAAAAATAATGAACGGACGCAGCAGCGGCAGTGTAATGAACGTAAGCTGCTGTCTTCTGCTCGCTCCATCAATACGGGCCGCTTCATACAGATCCATCGGAATACTCTGTAGACCGGAGAGGAAGATAATCGCGTTGTAGCCCGTCCAGCGCCACATGACCATCGACGAAATGGCAATTTTAACGCCCCACCACCCGGAGTTGAAGGCTACGCTGTCTAGGCCCAGTCCATTCAGCATCCAGTTGATCATCCCGTTATTGCCGAACAGCGTGCTGAATACCAGCGTAACGGCAACGATAGAAGTGATGTTCGGCATAAAATAGAGAATACGGAATGTTTTTTTGAACCGGGTCATCCCGGAATGCAGGAGTACCGCCAGCAGCAGCGCCAGAATAATCTGCGGCACCGTTCCCATGAGGCCCATAATGAGCGTGTTGGTGAAAGAGATCCAGAAGGTGGGGTCGCTCGTCACCAGATCATAGTTTTTCATGCCGACATACTTCATGGGACCCAGTGCATCCCACTTGAAAAAGGATAAATAAATCGTGAAAAAGATTGGGTACAGTCCAAATATCGAGAACAGAATAAAGAAAGGAGAAATAAAGGTATATGCAGTAATGCGGCTCCGTCTTTGTTCAGTTAAAAAAGGTCGTTTGCTCTCGGCATGTGGACTCGCGAGTACGGGCTCAGCCATGTCACACCTCCAGGGAATATAACGTTTTTAAATCCGGATTCAAGGAGGATACTACCCCCATGAATCCGGACGGTCATGACAACTTCATTGAAAGACTTAGCCGCGTTCTGCCAGAGTCTTCGCCTGTTTCACAGCTTCATCCCACTCTTTGGCCGGATCAGCTTTCTTCTCCAGCACGTTTTTCAGGGCGTTCTTGAAGAACGTATCGGTCTGGTCATGCAGAGGACCGTAGTAGACAGGTTTTACACGGTTTGCTGATTTACCGAATTCAACCGCAGTCTGCTGGCCGCCGAAGAAATCATCCTTGAAGTCCTTAAATGCAGGATCTTCATACAGTGCAGGAATGGAAGGCATCAGACCCTTAGTCTTGAACGATTCGAGCTGGTTGTCTTTATTGACAAGCCATTGGATGAAGTCATAAGCTTCCTTAGGATGCTTGCCTTCCTTTGGCAGGGTGATGAACGATCCGCCCCAGTTGCCGGCACCTTCAGGAAGCTGGGCGATTTTCCATTTTCCGGAAGAGTCCGGTGCGTTGCTCTTAATGTTGCCGGCCATCCATGCAGGTCCCATAACCACTGCAAAGGAACCGTCACTCATACCTTGACCCCACTCAGGGGACCACAGCATTACATTGCTGATCCAGCCTTCCTGAATGCCCTTAACCGTGAAATCATAAGCTTTCTTCACCTGCGGATTCGTGTCACCGATGAATTTGCCGTCAGCTTTGCTGAAGTAAATTTCGTCAGCGGACTGGTCGCGCAGAGCGTTATAAGTCAGATCCGTCAGATCCACAAACGGCTTGCCGGTTTTGTCTTTGAACGCTTTAGCAACCGTAGCGAATTTATCCCAGGTATCAATAGCAGCGCCGAAGCCGTCAGGATCATCCGGTAATCCGGCATCCTTAGCCAAGTCCGTGCGGTAGTATACAACGGTAGGTCCGATATCTGTTGGAAGACCCAGTTGGAAGCTGCCATCCACAGAAGAGGCTTGTTTCCATTTCCAGTCCAGATAATTGGCTTGAATATCCTTCGCGCCATAATCGTTCAGGTTGTAGAATTTATCCTGAGCTCCCAGGAAACGTTCCATGAAACCGATTTCGAGTTGGAAAATATCCGGTGCTCCCGAACCCGCGGACAATGCTGTCGTCAGGTTATTGTGGTGAGCGGTCTGGTCACCGGTGTTTTGAACCTTAATGGTAATGTTCGGATGATCCTTAGTGTATTGGTTCGCCAACTCTTCATAGTTGACATTGCCAAGCGTCCAGAAGGAGAGCTCAATCTTTTCAGCAGGATCTGCAGCCTTTTCGGTTGCCGGAGCATTTGTACTTGCTGCGTTGTTACCCGCATTTTCTTTTTTAGTGTCATTCCCGGCGTTGTTGTTCCCTCCGCATCCTGCCAGTGAACCTACGAGCAGAACGGCGGCAAGTGACACTGCCAGGTGCTTTGCTTTTCTCATTCCTCTGTACCCCTTTCAAAGGTTTCTCTTACAATATTTAGTGTACAGTAGGCAATCCGATTTTTTGAGGAGGCAAACTTCTGATTTATGGTGGAAATATTTACGATAGTGGTTATTCAGCTTTGTGTTCACTCTGGATTTATGTGCGGCACACAGGTATACTATTTTTATTTCTATCCTTCACCCATCCAGATCCTTATATTTTACAAAAGGAGAGTATTATCATGCCTATCAACCGCCCTTTGCTGACCGACAGCGATCTCCAGGAAGCCGTTGACCGCAAACTGCCGGTTCGAGTCTTCGAGGATGACCATCTGGTGAATTCCGGAGCGACCGTCGTCCGCTTCACCGATTCGGATGTGGTGATTCAATCCCGGGTCAGCGACTTAACCTATTATTCCCGCAGCAGATGCCAGTTTTTTGAGGTTAGACCTTAGCCGCTTTAACAAATTCACATTTGATTATGCTCAAAAGAGCTGTCGCATAAGCCATGAAATGATGGTACGCTCTTTGTTTCAAGAGTTGGATAGACGGTTGCGCTTGGTGAGGACGCTCCGTGAACGAAACGTTGTTCCAATCGCTGAGGTCTCCAGATTTTTTTCATTCCCTTAGCGGTGAAAATCCGGAGACCAAGGCGAATGCTTCGCTTTTCCACAATCATTCCGTTCTCTCCGCTGTTTAAGTGGGAACCCTATCTGCAATCCTTCTAAAATCATAAATAAAGAAACCTTTCTTTGGTAAAATGGAAGTGCACAACCATTTTAAATCAAGGATAGGTTTCTTTTGTACATTTAATATACCATGGACCAACTTTGCTTGGAGAGTGGATCAGAAAGAAGATATTCCAGAAAATCATCGTCTACGCCTACACCCTGCTGGAGCAAGCAACCAAAGACCAAAAACGAAGAGCAGCAATTCTCCAGTAGTGGGAGAATCACTGCTCTTCTTTCGTTTTACGATTTTTTAAAAAGAACTTTCCCACTCGTAGAAAATTCTACTTATGGGACAGCCCCTATCTTTTTAAGCGTTATAGGTTTGCTGGATTTATGCAGTTATTTCTTCAATCCGCCATGCGCCTTCATTTTCTCACTCAGAATATCCTGAAAGCTCAGAGTTTTGTCATCGGATCTTTGCGGCTTCGGATCAGCTACAGGTTGAGGTCTGAAATATTGATGATTATAGGCCATAAGATTATGTACTGTCATACTCATTTAAGTTCAACCTCCTTGAATAGGTTCGACCATATTTGCGTATCTGCGCATCATCTTATCCCTTAATTACCCCTTACCTTCCAATCCTAAACAGTTTTATTTCACATTAAGGAAAAAAATAAAAACCTCCGTATCCGCTAAGCAGAATGGAGGCTGAAAAAGTCTGTATCATAAGAGGCCTTTACTCATTCGTGTTCATTATTTCTGAGCTGACCAGGAGACTTCGTTCAGATGCTCAAGCTCGTCTTGCTCAAGCCGGAAGCTCATGGCTCCGATATTCTCCTGTGCATGCCGGACCTTGGAAGCCCCTGGAATAGCAACTACCGTGTCCCCGTTGTAATATATCAGCCAGTTAAGGGCAATTTGGCCAGGAGTCACTCCATACTTCACTGCCAGTCCCTTCAGGCTCTCTATTAATGGCTTGCTGCGGGCCAGTCCCTTCTCGTCCAGTCCAGACTGCATTCTTCGCATACGCGATATTGCCTGGATCTGCGCAGGGTCCTGGTGGAAGCGTCCGGTCAGGATGCCCTGCTGCAGCGGAGAGTAGGCAATAATCGAAATCCCAAGCTCTTTAGCCGCCGCCATCGTTCCATTCCGGTCAATTTTCCGGTCCAGCAGATTGTATTTCACTTGGTTGGAGACAAGGTTCAAGCCATATTGGCGAAGCAGCCGGTGGGCTTCTGTCATCTGTTTAGCCGAATAGTTGCTAACCCCGATGTTACGGATCTTGCCAGTTTGCACTAGCCCGGCCATCGCTTTCATCTCACTCGCGATCGAAGAGAGGGAAAAAGGCTGATGAATCTGGTACAAATCGATATCCCGCCCGCCAAGGGAGCGAATCCGTTCATCAATCGTGGAAGTAATGGAATTAGCGGTGCGGAACAGCGGCCACCATTTGGTTGCAATCAGAGGCGTGGCATGGGGACTGTTCTCCCTCTTCAACTGATCCAGTACATGGGCCAGAGCTTCCTCCGATTTCCCGCCGCCATAAATCTCCGCAGTATCAACCCAATTCATGCCCCCCTCCAGACTCACCCGGACAATTTCCAGAATATCCGCATCCTCCAGATTGCTCCAATACTTCCCGACAATGCCTTTACCCCGGCTGAATTGCCAGCACCCCAGTCCAAGCGGTGACACCAATAATGCGGATTGCCCCAAAGGACGTAAGCCGGCTGTAGCCCTTCCTGATTCCATGAATCATCCTTCTCCCATAAGTATAGAGTACGATCAGTTATGCAGGCTGAAAACAGAAAACCCCTATGCTAATCTGCAGATATACCCCCAGCTTAAATCCTAAGTTATTGTCTGTCAATTCAGCCTTGCAGTCAGCTTGACTGCCTTTGAAACGAGTCTGTTCCCGTATGGGTTATCCGGCGGTTCATTCCGTATTGCCTGCTTCCCGTAAAGTAAGGATAGAGTTCTTACTATCCCAAATCACCGAAAGTCTGAGAGACTGAATCAGCGCAGAGGCCGGTACCAGCTCCGTATAGCTGACTTTTACCGGCAGCGGGGTCATTGCAATACGATTGCCGTCAGCTAACTGGATCTGGCTCTCGCGGATCAGCAGAGACTTGCCGTTTCTCGTGAGCTTTGTGCCTCCGTCCCATGCAACCGTATAGCCCAGACTCTCCGATATGGCACGGACCGGCAGCATTAATCTTCCATTAGCATAGATCGGCGGCTGCTCGGCTTCAAGTGTCTTTCCATTAACGACTAGCGTAATCGGTTTTAGAATCGGCGACAGCCTGAACGGCCGTGATTCGAGCACACTGATGCCCAGCTGGCCGAACATGTTCGTTCCCCAGGCTACTGCAGTTCCATCCTTAAGCACCGCGTATCTGCTGTTCTCCCCTGACGTGATGGATACCGGAGACTGAAGACCTTTGATTTGCTTAGGGGTCGTGAATGTCAGCTTGGAGTCAGTTGCATAGTTCTTACCCCAGGTCCAGACGGTACCATCCTTCTTCACTCCAACGAACCCATCTAACCCCAAACTAAGCTTTGCTAGTCCGTTAAGGGAAGTAACTTTTTGTAATGAGCTCAAGTGGGTACCAGATGTCCACAGCCAATATTCTCCTTTCTTGTTGCGGACAACATTGAAGCCATTTCCTGTATCTATGTTGACAATACCGCTTAATCCGGCCATTTTCTTCACAACTAACTTGGATAGATCATGGACATCGCCGTCCACGCTCCCCCACACCGTCCCGCTTTTTGTCACTGCAAGCAGGCTAGCCCCATCCATCACAATGGATTTCACATGATACAGATTGCTTACTGGAGTTGGCGACAGGGGCAATGTCTTGCTAGGTGCTACTCCTGAGGCCGGTTGCCACACCCACAGTGTGCCATTATCCTTTAGTGCCGCTTGAAAAGCGCCCCCTGCGATATCATTTACACCGCTTATACCCTTAACGGGATTTGCCGGAGGAATTACAGCATAACCAGCAGCCGTTCTGTCCGGAGCTGTCCACTGCAGCAATGTGCCGTCTTTTTTCAGAGCCAGCATGCCTCCTGTATTTGAGGTAATCTTGACGATGTCGGTTAACCCCGGTATAGTCTGCGGCTGCTGAACCACACTTTGCTGGTTAACCGAAATGTTATCTTCCTTGGCATATGCCCCCCACACCGTCACCGTCCCCTCTTCACGCAGCGCCAGATAATATCCATATCCAATCAATAGCTGCCGGGTATGGTCCAGCGCCTCTATACGGTGTGGAGTAATGGTCCAGCCCTGAGGCCCGGCAGTGCCATTTGCGAATTGGCCATATACATTGCTGCCCCAAACCCATACGGAACCATCCTTACCAAGTGCAAATGAACTTCCGCCCCAGAACCCCGCGGAGGCTACGATTTGTTGAATCCCTGACAGTTTGGAAGCCGCTGAAGCGGTACTGGTTGCCACTGCTGCTGAACCAGAAGTTGAAGTTGCACCGGCGGCAGTTACGTTAATAGAAGGTAAGCCAAATACTGCAGTAACTGCAGTTACAGCAATTGTTGATAGCATACCTAAAAGTCGGATTTTCCGGATAATTATATTCATGGCAATCCTGCCTTTCTTCTCAAGTGGATTGGTATCTTCTGCATAATAAGTCTATAGACGCAGTCTCGTCTGTAAAAGTTGTGCTCGTTCTGTACAAAAAAATAACAATCGGAAATATAGGATGATATGGTATAATTACCCTGCTCTGCAGTCAGCTATAGGAATTGATTCGGATACACCACTATAACGGAGGGAATTCATGTTTAAAATTTTCGGTTTCTTGCTGCTGTACCGCCTGGTGGGCAACCCTTTTTTGGCTCTTATCATTCTGCTCGTTATCCTGTATTTTCTGGACCGCCGATATGTCGGTATTTTCCCCAGCATCACCAAACCATTCCGCCGGAGCCGGCAAATGTCCCGACTGCGGACGACCATTTCACTCAATCCCAATGATGTGTCAGCCAAGTTCGATTTGGCAAGGCTGCTGATTGAGCGCAAGCGTTACAGTGAATCCAAGGAACTGCTTGTACAAATCGCTGACCGCTATGAGCAATCCGCCGAATATTGGGTTGAGCTCGGTTATGCGAATTTGAAGCTGGGTCTCCTGCCCGAAGGCGAGGCTCAGATGCTGCAAGGCCTGGAGATCAACCGTAAGGCCCAGTACGGACAGCCTTATCTCCGTCTCGCTGAAACCTTCCGCAATATCGACCATGACAAAGCCTTGCATTATGTAACCCAGTTTCAAGAGATCCAATCCTCTTCCAGCGAAGCCTATTATCTTGCAGGTTCGATGTACAAGGCACTGGGCAGAGTGGACGATGCAAAACGTGCTTTTGCCGAATCGACAGCCATTTACCGTTCGCTCCCTAAATATAAAAAACGCCAGGAACGCGGCTGGGCGCTGCGCAGCTATTTCGCAAAGATGCGCTAGTTCAACGCTACATACATCAAATCCAAAAAACCTCCTGCCAGCACAGGTCATGTGTGCAGCGGAGGTTTTTTGGGTTTTAAAGCTACAACTCAGATAAAGTTTACATATCCAGCGTTTTAGGTTTGTCATCCGAAGCGGATCCGCTGAACGGCCACCAGTTGGCCCGGCCGAACATCCGTACCATCACCGGTACGAAGAACGGTAGGAACACCAGTGCGTACAGGGCAAGACCCGACAGAACTACGGTTGCAATCTGCATCATTGACAGTACTCCTGACGGGTACATTGAGGCGAAGGTTCCGCCTAAAATCACTACCGCAGACAGGATTACTGTGCCCATGTTACGCATTGCGTGCAGGATCGCTTCACGCACATCCCAGGTTTTGTTCTCATTGAACCGGGCCATGAGGAAAATACTGTAATCCACACCGAGCGCAATCAGCATCACAAAGCTGAAGAATGGCGTCGTCCAGGTGATTCCTGAATAATTCAACAAATGTACGAAAATCGCCTCGGTCACCCCGAGCGCTGTAAAGTATGTGATCACAAGTGAAAGAATCAGATACAGCGGCATGATAATCGAACGAAGCAGAAATACCAGGATGATGAAGATACCGCCTAGCATAAGGACAACCGTCCGTGTATAATCCTCATTCGATATTTTTTGCAAATCACTATAGGTACTGGTTACTCCGCTGATGGCCGTTTCGGCATTTTCCAGCTTTGTACCTTTGACGGCACGGTCTACAGCTGCCTGAATATCCCCCATGCTGTCAATCGCCTTCGCGCTGTATGGATTGGCCGCAAATACCACATCCAGTGTCATCACCTTGCGGTCATCAGACAGATAGTTATCAAACACCTGCCCCATGCCATCAGCCTTAAGCGCCTCTGCCGGTACTAAGAACCCGCTCAGCTCATCATCCTTGGCATCTTGAATCTGCTTCAGGTAATCCTGAGCAGAATCAAGTCCGCCTGTAATCTGCTTCAGGCCGTCAGCACTGTTACTCAGCCCATCGGTCAATTGGCTGATTTGTCCTGTAAGCTGGCCAAACCCGTCTGCCAGTTGCTGCTGGCCGCCCTGCAGCTGATCCAGACCGCTTGTAATGGAAGGAATCTTATCCACGATCTGTCCTTGTCCGGCTGCCGCCTGATTCAGCCCTGATTGCAGCTGGCTGATTCCGGCCACGAGCTTATTGAGACCCTGCGCCAGCGCTGTCTGTCCGGCTGCCGCTTTGGCATATCCTGTATTGGCCTCATTCAGGCCCGCTGCGGCTCCTTTCAACTGCCCGGAAATCTGGCCTAGGCCTTCTGCGAGCTGCGCTGCTCCTGCACCACTCTGTGTTACAGTGCCTTTGATCGTCTGATAGTTGGCATCTTGCAGGAGTTCAGGATGAGCAGCTTCCAGACCGGTGAAAGATACATCCAACCCCCCCAGTGCAGTCGCCACGCCTTGAAGCTGGGTCTGGAGCTGTCCAAGTCCGCCATCCAGCGCCGTCAGTCCTGCCCCGATTTTCTTGTAGCCCGCCAGCAGTGCTGCATTGGCATCGGCTAACTGCTTGGCACTGGCTGCCGCCTGGGCCAGCCCGGCTTTGATCTCTCCGGCTCCAGAGGAGCCGCTCTTAATGCCGTTTTCGATGCGCGACAGTCCGTCGCCCAGAGCATCAATGCCTTTTTTCAACTCGGCTGTGCCTTGTGTCAGCTTCGCGCTGCCTGATACAGCTTCGTTCAGCTTCGGTTCATTGTCACTGAGCTGCTTACTCGCTTCCTCTAGCCCCGACTGTATCTTGGTCAGACCTTCATTGCTCTGGCTAAGACCATCGGTTAGAGTTGCCACTTGAGTCGGAATCAAAAAGTCATTGATCTGTTCGCCGGTCGGACGCGACATGCTGCGTACCGATTTAACGCCTTCCACCTTTTCCAGCTCACGGCTGATTTTCTCCGCAAGCCCCATATATTCCGAGGTGTCCATACGGTCGTCATTCTTGATAACGATCTTACCGGGCATGGATTCCCCCGGGCCGAAGCTCTTGGAAATAATGTTAAAGCCTTTGACTGAAGCGTAGTTCGAACCGATTTCATCCATGCTGTTAAAGGACAGCTTGCCGCTGTAAGTCAAGAGGAACGGCAGTACGACCGCCGCAACAATCAGCAATGCCGCCCAAGGTCTTTTGAGGGAAAAAGAACCTGCCACCCCCCAAATCCGGCTTTCGCTATGCTCTAGCTTACTGCTTGACGGCCAAAACAGCATTTTGCCCAGCACCGCCATGAAGAAGGGAACGACTGTCACGAGTGCCAGCAGCATCACGGCAATTCCTACAGCCACTGCCACCGCCGAACGGTAAAGCCCGAACTTGGATAATCCGATCGCCACAAAACCGACAAATACAGCAAGACCGGAGTAGAATACTGTGCTCCCCGCTTTGCGGTAAGTAGAGATAATTGCACTTTTGGTATCCTCAGCAGAAGCCAGCTCTTCCTTGAAGCGGCTGATCAGCAATATACAGTAATCCGTCCCGATCCCGAACATGACGGCAACCATAAAAATCTGCGTAAAAGTCGATAATGGAAAATCGAAGCGGTCCACAAGGAACGCTACAATGGACTGTGACACAATATAGCTAAGGCCCACAGTCAGCAGCGGCACAAATGGGGCGACGAACGAACGGAACACCACAAACAGAATCAGCAAAATGAAGATAACGGTAATATATTCCGACTTCTTCAGCCCTGCTTCCGAGCTGGCGATGGTATCCTCTGTAATCAATCCCTCACTCGTCAAGTAGTGGTCGGCGCTGACACTGCTGAGCAATGCATTCACTTTATCCGGCAATTGCTTGACGGATTCCTCTCCGCCACTTACCATCAGCGCGGCCATAACCGTTTTGCCGTCTTTAGCAATCAGGGTGTCCTTCAATTCCGACTGCGAAAACGGGTCGGTGATGGAGTCAATCTTTAGCGAGTCTTTTTGAGCGGTGAGCTTCCCGATACCTTGCTTAATGCTCTCTGTGTCTTCAGCGGAAAGACCGCCTGGTTTGTTGAAGACAAGCGCCACCTGGTGGAGCGTCTCCCCGCCTTTGGCATCGGCCACTTCCTTCATTATCTCTGAGGCTCTGGTAGAGGTATAGCCGTCTGGAACAGAAATCTGTCCCTTTTCGCGTACCAGATCAGACATGCCCGGAGCTGTTAAAAATAGCAGGACCGCCACGGCGAGCCATACGACTATAATGGCCCATCTTGCTTTAAGTATGGTCTTCAATTGTTTCTACCTCCTGTTTCCTGCATCAAAAATGCCAGCTTTTCAAACATCGTGATGAATTTTTCAATATCCCGTTCCTCAAAATGCGAGAAATAAGGGGAAATCACCTCATGTACCTGCTTCTCAGCCGTAGAATAGGTTTCGCTTCCTTTGTTTGTAAGTGACAAATAGACTTGGCGGCGATCATTCTCATCCCGGGTCCGGTCAATAAATCCCGCTTCAACCAGCCTATTGATTATTGCAGTGATAGAGCTCTTCCCCACAGCTACTGCTTCTGCTAAATAAGTGGATGTACAGAGATCCTGGCTCTTGATCAGACGCATAATGAGAAATTGATCGTTGGTTAAGCCTTCTGCCATACTGTCTCTGATCTGCGCGTTGATCTGCCGGGTCACTGCCATATATGCATCCACATAGCGGTTAATCCATTGCTCCGCCTCAAGCTTCATAATCCCAACCTCCTACCCAGATGATAGTTCGCGTGTAGAATAGTTTCACAGTAAAACTATATGATTCACAGTCTAAAAAGTCAATGTCACAAACCAGATCCCCGCAAAAGATTTGTATTGCAAAAAAAGCCACCCCGCAATTCATATGCGAAATGGCTTATACCCATGCTGCCTAAGTAGCATGAAACGTAAAATTCTTATATTTTGAAAAATAAGGATGCAGTCCGCAGGATTACTCCTCATCCTCAGCTTCTTCAACTTCATACACACAGCGGAACATTTCAATACCTGCGGGATTCTCTCCAAGACTGTAGACCATAAAGCCCAGATTCCGGTAAAAGTCTGCGGCAATCTCGTCCTCCGTCTCAGCAAGCAGATACCGCGGATTACGGGCCGCCAGCAGCTCCAGAATGATTCCCCTCGCATAGCCTTTGCCCCGGTTCTCCGGGAGCACGGCAATATGACGGATTTCCAGCGAACCATCTTCAGTCTCTTCAAAGCCTACCAGTCCTACAAGCAATCCTTCCTCTTCCCAGCCGCAGAGCTGAAGTGCCGCCTTGCTGCCATATTCCACCGTTGTACGCCAGAGCGCATCCGGTTCATCAATCACAGCATAAGCCAACAGCTCCTTCACTTCTTCTGTATCCATACGCTGCTTCAAATCTATCAGCATTTGTTTTGTTCTCCTCTCCGTACATTCACTTAATCCTGCCATAAGAACCTCTGATTACATTTTACTTTCTTCTGAAATACACAATCCGAAGCAAGATGTACCCGCTTAATACTCCCGCAAGGTTCAGCAGCACATCATCAATATCGAAACTGCCGGCGCGCAGCAGCATTTGCATGGTTTCCAAGAGCAGTATGCCCGCTGCCGAGACCATGAGCAACCGAATGACAGCGTGCAAATTCCGTTTCAGCAACGGCAGAAAAAAGCCGAATGGCGCAAATACAATTACATTGCCCAGTATATTGATTACCCTTCCTGTCAAAGAAACTCCGTTCTTTAGATCAAAATACAACTTTATAGTACGAAACAGCTCCAGGTTATACCGGAAAGGCCCTTCTGTGTGAACCGTTCGTCCAAATCCGAGGAACATCCAGTATACCAGGGCGGCACTATATACAATAAACAGAATCATGAGCAGGGCTCTGGCTATTCCCTTCGCTTGCGGTGGCATATGCTTCTTCTTCCTGCTGCTCTGGCCGATGCTCCTGTGATTACTTTTGTTACTCGCCTTGCCCGCACTCAATGACTTCAATGCTCCCGTCCGGTTTGCCGACAATCGCCACAGCGGCGATGCCAATGAAGAGTCCATGCTCTACTACCCCGGTAATATTCTGAAGGGAATCCGCGAGTTCAGCAGCTGAAGCAATGGACCCGAAACGGCAATCGGCAATGTAATTTCCATTGTCAGTTTTGTACAGGGTATCCCCGCTCCGCCGGAGCTCTGGTGTGCAGCCCAGCTTGGCCAGCTCAGCCACGGTCCACTCCCAGGCAAATGGAACGATCTCCACCGGCAATGGAAATTCACCTAGAGTATCAACGACTTTACTCTCGTCAGCCACCACAATCATCCGTGTACTATTGCGGGCCACGATCTTCTCACGAAGCAGTGCACCTCCGCCGCCCTTAATGAGCTCCAGATCATGATTCAACTCATCTGCACCGTCAATGGTCAGATCAAGACCCTTGATATCGCCGAAACCAACCAGGGGGATCCCGAGCTCACGTGCCTGTTCCTCTGAGGCAACCGAAGTGGCAACGGCAGTGATCTGCAAACCTTCTTTTACTCGTTCACCGAGCTTCCGGATGGCCCAGTAAGCTGTAGATCCTGTTCCGAGTCCTACCTTCATTCCGTCCTTTACATACTCTACTGCCTTCTCTGCCGCGAGCTGCTTCACATTGATACTCATTTCTAATACCCCCATGTATCCGTTATAATAGTTCTGAAGTGCAATCACATCATCACCGCCAGGAGGCTTCCAGTATGAGAACCGAACATCAGATCCAATCCAAGATCAACGAATTGACCCTGCAAAAAAGATCTGTGGAATCCCGCCTGGCACCGCTGCCGGATGGCAGCCCCCAGCGGGAACCGCTGAATACCCAGCTGAGCCGGCTGGAGGATATGATCCTGATGCTGGAGTGGGTGCTGGATGCACCGGCCGGCAAGTACCATGCTTAAGCTTGGATTAAGACAAAATTTTGCCGTAACATAGGCTGTCAGGATCACCAACATAGGGTCCAAACAAATCAATTGGCCGGTAGCCGTGCTTCTCATACAGCGCAATGGCTTCCGGCTGCTTGATGCCTGTCTCCAGCCGGATCTCTCTGCAGCCCTCCGCTACCGCCTTCTGCTCCAAATCCAGTAGCATACGGTTCGCAATCCCTTGTTGGCGGGTAGCCGGGTCTACATAGAAACGTTTCAGTTCCATACTGGAAGAATCGTCAGCCAACGGACGCAGCCCCCCGCAGCCTACCGGCTTGTCCCCGGAATAAGCCACCACGAAGGTCATTTCCCGCACCTTGGGGTCAGAGAAATCCACAACGTAGATCGTCTCATGCGGATACCTTGATTTCAGTTCTTCATCCAGACGGTCAATTAACGCCCTCAAATCCTTATTCTCGGGATCAACCACAACAAAGTTCACTCCAATATTTGAACACATTTCCGATTCCTCACCCTCATCCTGTGGAATGTTCATTTTTCTATATAGATTCAACTTGTAATTTTCATATCAATATAGGAACGTTACTACGCAATTCAGGCATAGTCATGAAGCATTTGCTCGTATAATTCGGCATTATCCTTCTCATAGCAGATAAATTCTATCCGTTTCAGCGGCAGTCCACCGGAATCACGTTCCTTAATATACTCAATGACAGCACTAAGCGCAGTTTGGCATGCCAAGACTTTGGGGAAATTATAGACCCCCGTGCTGATGTTGGGAAAAGCAATGCTCATCGCCCCCCGGCTGCAGGCTGCCTCCAGGCTGCTCAAGTAGCATTGGGCCAGAATTGCAGTTTCTCCTGCACCTCCGCCTTTCCATATCGGCCCTACTGTATGTATGATCCCCAGGAAAGGCAGATTCCCGGCATTTGTCACCACAGCTTCACCAGGAAGGATACCGCCTTGCTTGTGACGGATCTCTGCACAGGCTTCAGCAATTTGCGGTCCGCCGGCCCGGTGAATCGCACCGTCCACACCACCTCCGCCAAAAAGGCCCGAATTCGAAGCATTTACAATCATGTCTCCCTGCCAGGCGGTAATATCGCCCTGCCGGGTGGAAATAGCCACATGGTTAATAATGATTTGCATCTGCGGTCTCCTCCTTCACAGCGGATTCCAAAAGGAAGATCATCTCTTTCTCCCCTTTGCTCAATGCGTTGTCCGTAAAAGAATCAGCCAGGATCTGCTCGCCCCGCAAGGCCGACTGCCGGATATTGCCCAGCATCCAGCTCTGAGCGTCGGAGAGTGCCATTTCCCCGCCTCCTGCCGGAACTCGGCATAGGGCTATCGTTTTGTCGACCTCTCCACCTGCAAGCTGCCCCTCCGAGCGTGAATGTACGGTAAATTGAAACAAAGGAACCGCTTCCGGCCGCTCTTCATTGTATGAAAAGGACTGATGATAAACAGAATACATTAAGCTGCTGACTCGTCCTGCTGACTCATCAGCCTCCTGCTGGGCAATCAGCCTGCTGTTCTGGAAGGCCATGATTCCGGCAGCAAATAACAGAAAGGCAACAACCCCTGCATATACCATAATCATAACTGACACCTGCCATTTCAACGATTTGGGCAACACCGCTTCTATATTATCACGTGAAGAACGTGTCAGGGAATGGGCCTGGCGCGCTGAATTAACATTTTGACCTGAAATTCTATAAAGTTATTTTGAAATATTCATATTAACAGTTGAATCTTCCAGCAGCATGATTCATAATGAAGTGGTGCTAAATGTTTGTCAATCCATATCAAATCAAGGGAGGATACCACGAAATGAAATTTTTCTTGGATACCGGAAATATTGAAGAAATCAAACGTATTACCCGCCTCGGATTAGTGGATGGCGTAACGACAAATCCGTCGCTTATCGCCAAAGAAGGCAGACTCTTCAAAGATGTAATCAAAGAAATCGTTGCGATTGTACCAGGTCCGGTCAGCGCTGAAGTCATCGGACTGAAAGCCGAAGAAATGCTGAAGGAAGCTTACGAAATCGCTGAATGGGCACCGAATGTGGTTATCAAGCTGCCGATGACCGAAGATGGTTTGGAAGCTTGTTATGAATTAACCAAAAAAGGCATCAAAACAAACGTAACCCTCATCTTCTCGGCAGCTCAGGGACTGATGGCCGCCAAAGCCGGCGCTACCTATATCAGCCCGTTCGTTGGACGCCTGGATGATATCGGTGTTGACGGCATGAAGCTGATTTCGGATTTGAAGACCATCCTGACCAACTACGGACTTCAGTCAGAAATCATTGCTGCGAGCATCCGCAACATTGCTCATGTGGAGCAGGCAGCGATTGCAGGCGCGCACATAGCAACCATTCCGGGTTCCCTCCTGCCTTCTCTCTGGAAGCATCCGTTAACCGACAGCGGTATCGAGCGTTTCCTGAAAGACTGGGAGAAAGTTCCGCAAGTCTAAGCACCGTTTACCGATACATTACCAGCCTCTTTCCGCAGATGCGGGTAGAGGCTTTTTGTTGTACATTGACATATATACATGTCTTAAATATAATTGTTATGACAAGTATTTATGAAAGGATGAGTAATCATGTCCCTTTCTTCACCCCAAGATTTCCTTGGATTTCTTCTCGGCTCTACGCACCGAAGGATTTCCAATGCATTTGCACGCGTCCTTAAGCCTTATGACATTACTCCGGAGCAGTGGTCTATCCTGCTGATGATCTGTGACCGTGAAGGCATTAACCAGAAAGAGGTTGCCGCTGCGGCTGCCAAGGACCAACCGACTACCGCCCGCATTGTAGAACTGCTGCAGAAGAAAGGCTTCATACACAAGACCATGAGCCCCACCGACCGGCGTGCCTTCCAGCTCTATGCGACCGAGACCGGCAAGTCATTAATTGAGCGAACGGTTTCTCTAGAGCAACAGACCATTGCAACAGCTGTTAATGGACTCCGCACAGAGCAGCTGGAAGACCTCCGCTCCATGCTGGAGCTGATCTACCACAACACTGGAAATACGCTTAAAGAATAGGAGCAACCCGCATTGAATCATACATCTGAGCGATTATGGACCCCGTCATTTATTATTCTTACAATCTGCAACTTAATGCTGTTCATGGGTCTGCAAATGACCCTATCCACTCTCCCCGCCTATGCTGAAGGAACACTCAAGGCTTCTTCTGTACAAGTCAGTCTTGTAACCAGTCTCTTCGCGCTAAGCGCCATTGCTTCACGCCTCTTCTCCGCGAAGGCTATGGAGAAAGGTGGCCGAAATCTGCTGATCTTCCTTGGGCTGGCTGTATCCCTTGCTGCGGTGATCGGCTACTACTGGGCAGGAAGCATTCTTGCTCTTTTGCTCCTCCGGATGCTGTTCGGGATTGGCTTCGGCATGGCCAGCACCGCATTCCCGACAATGGCCTCCGATGTGATCCCGATCCGGCGGATGGGCGAAGGTATGGGGTATTTCGGCCTCTCCACGAGTCTGGCGATGTCAGCCGGCCCGCTGATCGGGCTCAGCCTGCTGCAGGGACCCGGCTTCGGTTCGCTGCTTATCTGCACAGCCGTTGTACTGGCACTAATTGTGCCACTCGGCTACCGTTTGACCACGAAGCTGCCTGCGCACCACAAGGAACCGGCAAACGCACCGGTATTGGAACTTAAGGGTGGAGCCTTCGGCAGACTATTCGTACCCTGCGTGCTTAATTTCCTGTTAGCCGTCTCTTATGGAGGCCTGCTGGGATTTCTGGCTCTATTCGGTACGGAAATCCATCTGGATCATATCGCTTACTTCTTCCTGTTCAATGCCGTCGCCATTGTGGTTGTAAGACCTCTGTCCGGCAAAATCTACGACCGCTTCGGTCCTCCAGCCTTGCTTATTCCCGGAAGTCTATTCATTATCGCAGGATTACTGCTGCTTTCTTTCGCTTCCTCAACAGGCGCCCTTTTTCCGGCCGCGATTTGTTATGGAATAGGGTTTGGCTCGATGCAGCCTGCACTGCAGACCTGGATGATTCAATCCGTAGAGCCCCGTCAGCGCGGGATGGCTAACGGTATGTTCTTCAACTCACTGGATCTGGGTGTAGCGATTGGCTCCCTGATTCTCGGTTCGGTTGCACTGTATACCAGCTATGCTGTCATGTACCGTTATTCAACCCTTGCCCCGATTTTATTGCTGTTGATCTATACAGTTATACTCCTAACTTCACGATATAAACGCCGGAGCTTTGCGCAAGAACCTTCCATAAGCCACCCAGCAGCCAAATAGGTATTGCTATAGATGTTCCACTGAGGACACTTAAGATCACTCTAGGAATGTGTACAAAAAAGACCGCCTTCCATAAATCAATAATGGAGGCGGCCTTTGCATTATATTATACCCCTGCGTTTAGCTCTGTGAAGCCACGGCGGTCACGGACTCACGAACTTCAGCGGGCAGGAAGTGATTGGGCTGACCCAGACTATAGATGTGCAGCAAATGCATCGCCCGGGTACACGCGGTATAGAACAGCTTGCGTTCACTTTCCCGGCCATATTTAGCTTCAGAGCCGTCGTAAATGATTACGGCGTCGAATTCCACACCTTTGGCCAGGTAGGCGGGGAGCACCAGCGTTCCTTTTTGAAAATTGGGCGTATCCTTCGTAACCAGCCTCACCGGAAGTCTATCCTGTAGCTCGGCATGAACCCTTGCACTTTCTTCCGCTGTCTTGCAGATGACCGCCACATAATGATAGCCCATGGAATGCAGATTCAGTACATCCCGTTCTATTGAAGCCAGCAGTCCCTTCTCGTTGTCCACAACGGTCAGCTGCGGTGATTCTCCCCGGCGGTTGAAAGGAACGATTTTTTCCCCTCCGGGAATCATCGAACGCGTAAACTCAACGATCTCATAGGTGGAACGGTAGCTGCGGGTCAATGAGATCACCTCTGTGTTCTCCTCCCCATAGATGCTGACGAGTCCACCCAGATCTCCCAGCACCTCGCCTTGGGCATAAATCGCCTGATTCAGATCTCCGAGTACTGTCATTT
The DNA here is from genome assembly GCF_052044425.1 of Paenibacillus sp. 22594. Classification (NCBI taxonomy): domain Bacteria; kingdom Bacillati; phylum Bacillota; class Bacilli; order Caryophanales; family Paenibacillaceae; genus Paenibacillus; species Paenibacillus sp. 22594. The sequence goes on along the minus strand of NZ_JBQENA010000006.1, from coordinate 120,047 downwards.
TGGCACGGGGGAACAGGCGCCGCATGAACTCCAGCTGGAATGGGGAGTAATCCTGTACCTCATCTACAATCACATGACGGATCAGTGTGTTCGTGCGGAAACCCTGGCTCAGTTCCTTCAGATACAGAAAAGGTGTGGCATCTTCATAGGCAAGCTCGTTCTGGTGCAGTGAAGTTATCGTCTGCCGGCAGATGTTGTCCCAGACATCAGGAAGCTGCTGGCTGCCGCTCAGGCGCTCCATTAATCCCCGGTCAGCAAAAAGCAGGCTGTACAGCCCCTTCACATCTACGAATCTTCCGCGTTTGGTCCAGCCGCGCAGCGGCTTCAGACGCTGGCTGACGATAAATCTGGCGAGCGAGGTTTTCTCCATATCGAAATCATCAAAGCTGTCATTCTGGCCACCGCCCTTACGGCGAAGCATATTGTAAGCCCGCTGATAGTCGCTGGAATCCATTAGTTCAATCTGATCCTCTACCCATTGCGACTCCCGTTCTTCCACACTGAACGCAGCGATTTTTTTGAGCAGCCAGCCCGTCATGAGATCAATACGGTTCGCCAATTTAATACTGGAATCAAAGCTGTAGAACTTGTGCTCCATCTCTTCCTTGCTGACAACCGTCCGGCCTTGAAATACAAGTGGCTTAAACAGCATCCCTTCATGCTCCAGTAGATTGACATAACGCCTGATCACATCCAGAAAGGCTACAGAGGATTTATAAGCGATTCCCTCTCTGCGTGTGGCTGCCTCCGGCCCTTCAGGGGCATTCAGCAGGCTTTCGGTCTGATTGAAGACATCCTCCAGCTCGAACTCCTGGCCCAGCCGGTGCTCAAGGTACATTTGGAAGGTGGTCTGCTGCATGTTTTCTTCTCCCAGTTCCGGGAGCACAGTGGAGACATAGCTGTTAAAAAGCGGATTGGGCGAGAACAGCAGCATCTGGTCTGCCTGCAGCACTTCACGGTATTTATAGAGCAGATAGGCTACGCGCTGTAATGCAGCCGAGGTTTTACCGCTACCAGCAGCCCCTTGAACGACCAGCATCCGGCTCCGGTCATTGCGGATGATAGCATTCTGCTCCTTCTGAATCGTCGCTACGATACTCTTCATCCGGTCGTCAGCACTATGGCTGAGTACCTGCTGAAGCAGCTCGTCGCCGATGGTAACACCTGTATCAAACATGACTTCTATCGTACCGTCATCGATGACGAACTGGCGCTTCAACTCCATCGTTCCCGAGATTAGCCCGCCTGGCGTTTCATAGGCTGCCGGCCCGGGAGCCCCGTCATAGTAAAGGCTGGAGATAGGTGCACGCCAGTCGTAAATCAGGAAAGTGCCGTTATCCTCCATAAGTGAACCGATGCCCAGATAAATCTGCTCTGTCCCGGCTTCAGGTGTCTCCTTGAAATCAATCCGGCCGAAATAGGGGGATACAACCAGCTTTCTATATTTTTTAAGCGCTTTGCTTGACTGCAGATGATGGCGCTCCCGTTCGTTCAGAATTTGGGCCTGCTGCCGCAGACTTGTTGAGGTTTCCCCGAGGTCATCCGGGCTGCTGAAATTCACCGTAACCTCTTCCCAGAAGTCCTTGCGCATATCGACGACATCACTGCGATGAAGTCCGAGTTCCTCGGATAACCGCCGGATATGGGCTGACAACAGCTTCGTAATCCCGCTGACCCTTTCCTGCTCTTCTTTCCATTCACTATCATGCTTCTCCATTGCAATTCATCCCCTTTGGAAGGTTGACATTCATCCTTACCCATGTTATAATTAAGTTGCGTATTTATGTTTTAAATCAAACGATTTTCCGATATCTTTTTATTGTATCAACTACATCACACTTAATCAAGTCTTTGATGATCCGGTCCCTCTAGGGGCCGGATCTTTTGCTGTGTCCAAACTAGCTAACCTTACATGCTGACATTATAAAGTATGCTCCAATTCCAGATGGGTGGTCAACACATTCGCATATCCATGCGGGATTGCGAACTATTCCTTTTCATCCCCTGTAAGCCGGTTGATCTGGTCCGCTACTTTATCCAGACGCTCCAACTGGTACCCGTAGTCATAGATTGCCGCCGCCACAACAGACAATCTCAGCTGTCCGTTTTTCCCGGCGTCATAGCCGTTGATTGCCGCTTGCAGGAAACGGTCGTTATCCTCGCCGAGCGGGGCAATATCGGTCGCTCCCGGCTTCAGTTTGTCTTCGAATTTGAGCAAAATCGTCTCATGGTACTTGATCAGCTGCTCCAAATGACGGTCGAACAACTCATCTGTGAGCTCTGTACGTTCGGCCTGAAAATAATGCCGTTCCACCGCCTCCAGCACCTCAAATCCTTTCTGCAGTGAAGCCAAGAGATTCTTGTAGACGACCATTTGCCGGGTTTGGCTATATTTTGCCCTGCGAAGCTGCTTTTGCTCCTCCTCAAATAAAGCGTATTTGTCTGCAAGCGACCGGATCGAGCCTTCCAGCGCATTTTTCTCATCGCGGAAGACGCTCTCCTTCATTTCATGCGACACCGCCGTCCGCAGCAGCAGCGACAGGCTTCCGAATACAATTTCAATCTGTTGGATATACTGCTTCCTCGGCTGCGGAGGAAATACAGCGATATTAATAATGAATGCTGCAATAATACCGGTCAGAGTGAGCAAAAAGCGGGTTAAGGCAAATTCCCACTGCCCCGAGGCCTCCATGACTGAGATCACAGTTACCAGGGTCAGGCCGATCGTATCGGCCCGGTTCATTTTCATACTGATCATAATCACCAGAATACATACCAGACCGACAGCAATCGGTTCATTGGACAGCAGCATTCCACCCAGCAGCGCCAGTACCGCACCCATAGTACTTGTCTGAATCTGGTCCAGAAAGTACCGCCAGGATCTGTAGATAGAGGGTTGCATGGCGAATATCGCTGCAATCGCCGCGCCCACAGGGGATGTGAAGTTCAATAGAGCGGACAGATAGAGGGCAAGTGTTACTGCCAAACCGGTTTTGAGTATGCGGGCGCCAAAAGCCAAATCCATCCCTCCTAAAGTTTTGTGAGCGTTACATCCTCGACATCACTACGTCAAAACTCGCTTCGAAAGCATACGCTAAAGTTTTGTGAGCGTTACATCCTCGAATTCACTTCGTACAAAACTCTCTTCGTAAGCATACGCTAAAGTTTTGTGAGCGTTACTTCATTGATATCACTTCATACATATATGTATATCCTGATCCGCTTTGGTTCATCTCTAATAGTACAGACATTATTACCCAAGAAGCAGGCTGGCGAATTTTAGGTTGTCTTAAGGCAGCCTTCAGGATTCTTTCAGCATTCGGGGAATACTGGTTACAGCAGTCCCAACACATAACAGTCGAGGTGAAAACATGAGCAACAATGTCAAAAAAATTACAGCTTTCACAGCAGCGCTCCTCCTCTGCTCTGCTCCGGCCGCCACTTATGCCGAGAATACAGCTGGAAAGACTCCTTCCGCTGCACCGGATTCGGCGGTTCATGCTGGGAAAACACAACCGCATCCCCATGCGCCGCATATGGACAAAGGTTTTAGAGCCGGAGGCGGACATTTCATCATCAATGAAACATCCAAGCTGCTGGAGATGGACCGTTCCGAGTTAATCCGCAGCCTGAGAGCGGGAAAAACCCTGTACGCTCTAGCCCGGGAGAAAAAAGGCTGGACCGAAGATCAATATATCCAAAAGCTAAGTGAAGCAGCCAGCCTGAAGCTTGAAGCTTCGATTACGGACGGCCAGATAACCCGCGAAGAGGCGAATAAGCTGAAAGCCAGTCTGCCGGTACTGCTGAAGCTGAGTATCAGCCGCACTGCTCATTTTCAGGAGTCCCCAAAGCCCTGAACTCACCGCGAGCCAGGGATAACTGGTAAAAGCGGTCCTGCCGCCAAATGCGGATTCCCATGTGAGCGTTAACGGGAATCCGCATTTTTCATAGGCGCTGCTGCCTCTGCTTCCGTGAGTTCCGAAATGCCTCAAAACAGGCAATGCACAACATCAGCCAAGCCCCGCTGGCAGCATATCCTCCAATAACATCGCTTGGATAGTGCACCCCCAAATAGACACGGCTCCAGCCAATACCTCCAGTCATAAGTACGGTGAACAGAATCAACAGTACCCGCTCGGTTCTCCCTCTCATATGCCTCCATAGCAGGTACGCAAGCACACCATAGAGTGAAAACGCCGCCATAGAGTGTCCGCTCGGGAAGCTGTATCCTGCTTGTTCAATTAACCGGTGGATGTTCGGACGCTCCCGGTGAAACCAAAGCTTCATCCATGTGTTCAGCATCTGTGAGCCTAAGCCGACTACGAGGAACAAAAGCAATTCCATTCTATGCTTCAGTACAAAAAACAACAGCATCATGGTCAGCAGCGAAATACCGATTGCAAGTTTTGAGGAGCCCACCAGGGATAATCCTTTGGCCAGTGAAGTGAGAGCCGGGATTTCCGCTGATTGTACAACATGTATAATTGTGATATCAAAACCAGAGATCCTGTCCAGCTTAACAAACACAGCGATCACGGCAAAAGCCAGCAGAAACCATAAAAAACCCCGAAAACCTCTGGATCCGTATTGAAATTGCAGCATAATTACCCCCTTGTCTATTCTAAAGCTGAGCGACTCCATTTCCAGAGAGGGTCTTACCCGTGGTATAATGTCCTGGAAAACAATTCAAAAAAAGATGGAGTGCTGCCGAAGTGGAAACTCTGAAATTACAGGAACGTTTGTTGAACCAGTGCATCTCAACCAAGGTTCCCGTCACGATCTTTACAACCAATGGAGTCAAGATGCAGGGACTTGTAACCTCCTATGACGCTTACACCATCACTTTGCAGGGGCAGGGTGACGGTAGACAGAATGTGCTGTTCAAATCGGCTGTTTCCACCATTGTGCCGCTGAAACCTGTTTCGCTAAAATAAGCAAATTTTCTATGAAACCTTCTTTTCAAAAGGAACACCGGAGCTGAAGCTCCGGTGTTCCTTTTAAAATATAAGGATTAAAAAGAAATAACCATGTACATCATCCTTGTATTGTTCACAGGGCCGGGCTCTCCGGGAGTTTATATCGTCACCGGAAAATATGCAGGTTTTACACACACCGGTTTGGATACCTCAACTGTATTGCCCGTGAAGGCAAGTCTCCCGCTTGCGCGGTCAACGCTGAATACAACCAGATTATTGCCATCACGGTTTGCAGCGATCAGGTAAGCGCCGTCAGGGGTAAGGGTGAAATGGCGGGGATGCCCGCCATGGGTGGAGACATGCTCCACCTGTGTAAGTCTGGCAGTCGCAGGATCAACGGCATAGACCACGATACTGTCATGCCCGCGGTTTGATCCATACAAATAGAATCCGTCTGCGGACAAGGCGATTTCGGCACAGCTATTGTCTGCCGATGGGTAGCCATCAGGCAGTGTAGATAGGGTGGCAACCGTTTGAAGCGTACCGGCTATACGATCATAAAGAAAAGAGGTAACTGTGCTATCCAACTCATTGATGACATAAGCGGATTTGCCGTCCGGATGAAAAACGAAATGACGCGGTCCGGCTCCTCCATGCAGCAAGGTATCTCCTTTTGCTTCCAGCGTCCGGGTGTCATGGTTAATCTGGTAAGTACGAATCACATCAAGTCCAAGATCGGAAACGAACAGGAATTTCTCATCCGGACTGAAGATTGCGGAATGCGGGTGAGGCTTGTCCTGCCCAGGCATCTTTCCTTGTCCCGTATGTACTGCGGTATCCTCCAGCCGGACCGGCAGTCCTTGCTGATCCAGAGTCACCAGTCCCACCAGTCCACCGTGATAGCTGCATACTATAATAAATTCATTTTGAGAGTTTCTTGAGATATGGCAAGTTGTGGTTTGATTGCTTCCTGTGGCTGGCATCGTCGAAACGCGGTTCAATTCGGTGAGCTTGCCGGACTGAGGGTCAATGGAAAAAGAAACCACTTCCCCTTCCTTGCCGCCCTCTCCATTGGCCTTTTCTCCAATGGCATACAACCGTCCTTCAGCAGCATTTACATTCACAAAGGTCGGGTTTGTTATCCCCTGTACCTTATCCACCAGTGCAAGCGTGCCTCCCGCTGCTCCATCCAATTCAAATACCTGAACCCCGCTTTCTTCAGCGCTTGCGTAGGAACCGGTAAACAGCAGCAGTCTAGTATTGTCTTTCATCTCGGTAATCCTCCTCAAATGGTTCATCCCTATTGTGGGCTACTCAGCCCAATTTCACTGTAGCCATCTTATTAATTTACATTTTTTCTGCGTCTATGACAAATCACAAGCTAAAAATGTCATAAAACATTTTAAAAATAAGGCTTCTCAAGGGTAAATCGTTATGTTATAATGAAAGCGCTAACATTGAGTTTTAATTTTGTATAAAGGGGGAACATGAATGAGCAGCCTGCTGGAAGCCAGAAATGTGTATGAGGACTTCGAGGTGGAAACGGACATTCTGTTCTTTAAGGTCGGGGACCATGATTTGGTCATTTTTCACGGCAGAAACTATAACATTAAAAAGAGAATGACTGCCGAGCAGCTTAACCGTTTGTTATCTAATCCAAGTTATTATCATGTGTATGGGGGCTGTTACGTCAATCTTAACAAGATCAGCTCCATCGAAGACGACAGTATTTATTTCGGAGAGATGGGCCTGTACGCCAAGACTGTACGCGTGCCAAGACGCAAACAGGAAAGCATACGCCATCTGCTGAAAAGCCTCAGCTCTTAAGCGGGTACATATCCGCCGCAGGAGAGGAATACGGAGCCTTCCAGAGAGCCGGAAACGCATGGGTATATCCATGACGCTCCGGCTTTTTACTTGTATCTTAAGAGAAACTTAAAAAGTAAATCGGCTTTTTTATACTTTCTTAAGGTTTGGAATCCTGATTTCTGGTAAAGTTGTAGAAAGACAGGCAACACCTATATTGAAGGGAGTCATTAATTATAATGGACAAAAAGGATTTCAATGAGAATGAACATCTGGACAACAATGGAACGACGGAAGAAAACAGCACTTCCGCTATCAATGATGGATCACTGGAGGAATCCGCTTCAGCTCCTGAATTGGAACCCATAACCGCACAGAAAGCAGCAGAAGTATTCGAAGAGAATGGCGCACCTGACAGCGCTGTCAATGTTCCTGTAATGAATAAAGTCGGCGATGGAACACCTCCTTCCACCCCATCTGCCAAAGGCGGCAAGGGCTGGATGATCACATCGCTTGTCCTCGCTGCAGCCCTTATTGTTGTTCTCATCGTGCAGCCATTTCAGAAGGATGACAGCAAAGTAGCTGTTGCATCCGTCAATGGTACTGATATTTCCAAATCTGAGCTCTACGACAAGCTGGTTGAAGCCGGCGGGGAAGCCACTCTGCAGAACCTGATCACCAACACGCTCGTTGACCAGGAGGCCAAAAAAGCCAACATTACAGTTACCGATGCAGACATCACTACTGAGATTGAAGATTTGAAGACACAGTTCGGCGGTGAAGAGGCACTCAACAATGCTTTGCAACAAAGTTCAATGACGTTGGACGATCTGAAAAAGCAAATGCCGATGCAGGTTAAAATCCGCAAGCTGATTGAGCCTAAAGTGACTGTCACAGAAGATGAAATCTCCAAATACTACGATGAAAACAAAGCTTCCTTTAACCAGGAAGAACAAGTCCGCGCTTCCCATATTCTAGTAAAAACCAAAGAAGAAGCTGATGCCATTGTGAAACAGCTGAAAGACGGCGCAGACTTTGCAACACTAGCGAAAGAGAAATCAGCTGATACCGGCTCCAAAGATAAAGGCGGCGATCTTAACTTCTTTAAGAAAGGCGATATGGTTGCTGAATTCGCAGATGCAGCCTTCAAACTCAAGGTTGGTGAAACCAGCGGAGCTGTCAAAACTGAATACGGCTACCATGTTATTAAAGTAACTGACCGCAAAGAAGCTCATGAATATACACTTGCCGAAAAGAAAGAAGAAATCACTAAAACCTTGAAAGCTAAAAAGGTATCCGAAATGTCTTCCACTTGGCTTCAGGATCTGACTGCAGGTGCCAAGATTACCAATACACTGACTGATGCCAAAGCTAAAGCATCCGCATCTCCTGCTACAAGCGCGGCTCCTGATGCCAGTGCAGATCCGGCAGCAACCGAAGCACCAGCTACAAAGTAAGCGAACTTACTCCCGTATAGCCTAATTATAACAATCTCAAAATAGACAGGCACTTTTCGGAGCTGTTGACAAAAGGGGTTGTGGAGTGAAATCCACAACCCCTTTTGTATATGTGTTATGTTTCTCTCAATTCTGTCCGGCAATGTTCACTTCCGTTACGAAGGCCCGTTTAAATGTTTTTCACCAATTCCTTCCAGATGAAGACTTTGTCAACTGCCCCTTATCCGCCGTCCTTTTTTTCAATTCGACCTTACTGATAAGCGTTATTGGTTCTTCTTGCGGATCTGCTTATCATGGTTCTCGCCCCACTCTTTGGCTTGTGCCGTGGCAATCGAGATTGCCCTTCCCTCTTCATACCCTTCGTCCAAGAGAGCATTGGCAATCTCAATCGCCTTATTTCGCACCGGGGCCATAAAGTTCTTCAGAGAATCCGGATAATCGTCTTTGTTCCATGGCATCACAAAAACCTCCTTAATCGGGCTATAGATATCATTAGCCTGAACAAGGAGGTTTTAAACCGTTTCCGGTTCCCTTATTTAATTACTTTTACGCGCTCTTCGATCGGCTGGAATTCTTTTTCACCCGGTGAGTTAACGGTTTTACCGAAAGGCATTTGAGCAATAAGCTTCCAGTCTGCAGGAATATCAAAGGTTGTTTTTACTTCATCATCAATTAAAGGGTTGTAGTGCTGCAGGGAAGCTCCAAGACCCGCATCAGCAAACGCAGTCCATACTACGAATTGCAGAATTCCGGAGGACTGGTTTGACCAAATCGGGAAATTCTCAGCGTAAAGGGCAAAGTTCTCTTGCAGATGCTTCACAACTGCCTGATCTTCAAAGAACAATACTGTTCCGTAGCCAGCTTTGAAAGAGGACAATTTCTGTGCAGTACCTTCAAATTGTTCTGTTGGCACAATTTTGCGCAGGGTATCCGCAGTAATATCCCACACCTTATCGTGCTTATCTCCCAGCAGTACTACCGCTCTTGAGCTTTGAGAGTTAAAAGAAGTCGGGCTATGTAGAACGGCCGCTTCAACAATCTCTTGAATCTCTGCATCGGAAATCGGGGATTCTTTGCTGATTGCATAGACGGAACGTCTGCTTTTTACTGCTTCAAAAAAGTTCTTAGACATGATATAAATACCTCCGTTTATTTAGTTACTAACTTTTTTAAATCTTAACACTTTAATTTCGAGAAAACAAGACCCATTCACAACTTTTTCCTTTTACCTGATTTTCCATGCCACCCCTTATTGTCGCAGTCCTTGAGCAAAATTATGCACGTTCCACTATTTCTATACTCCAATCGGAAGAATAAGAAACAGTTACTCACTTTTCGATATACAATTCTGCACCAAATAGGCTACAATAGTTCAGCAAAAGTGCAGAAGGAAGGTTGATAAGATGAACATCCACAACAATAAACGGATATTTTCTTCAAAAAAAACAAATCTATATACACTTACCATGCTAATGGCTGCCGGCTTCATTCTCGCGAGCTGTAAAGACACTCCATTGCCGTTAGGGGATGCTGCAGAATCCAGCGTAGCTGCTGCTGAGAACGCAACAGCTCCTGTATCGTTCTGGGTGGCTACAGATACCCATTATCTCGATAAGGACCTTCAGGATGGCGGAGAAGCCTTTCAGGCCTACGTGAACGGCGGAGACGGTAAAATCCTGCCCTATAGTGACGAACTTATGGAAGCCCTCGTCTATGACACACAGCAGAAGAAGCCTGAATTTTTGATTCTCAGTGGTGATCTTACCAATAATGGGGAAGCAAGCAGCCATAAGAAGCTGGCGGAGAAGTTGAAACGTGTGGAAGCTTCAGGCACCGATGTCTATGTCATTCCCGGTAATCACGACTTGAATAATCCCTGGGCGAGATCGTTCAAAGCGGACAAGCAGGTCGTTGCGGAGCATATCACTCCGGGGGATTTTACAGAGCTGTATTCTGATTTCGGTTACAGTGAAGCAATCTCCCGTGACAAGGACAGCCTAAGCTACCTCGTTCAAGCGGCACCAAGGCTATATCTACTGATGATCGACAGCAGCCAGTATGCCAACAATGAAAGCTACGGATTTCCCCAGACGGACGGCCGCATCCTCCCTTCTACCCTCTCCTGGATGGATGAATGCGCAAAGCTCGCAGCTGAGAAACAGGCCTCGGTCATTACGGTGATGCATCATAACCTTCTCAGCCATACCTCCATGTCTGTGTCAGGATTCAAGCTTAACAACAGTCAGGAAACCATGAAGACACTTCGCAAGGATGGGCTTAATCTTGTATTGTCCGGGCATATCCACATGCAGGATATCGCACGCGATTCAGACCCTACGACAGACGGTACGGCTGATTCCGGAGACACTCCAGTCTATGATATTGCTACCAGTGCCATGGCCGTGAACCCGCATCAATATGGTGCAATGCGCTTTGATCCTGTTACCCGGGCAGTAACTTATCACACTACAGCAGTAGATGTTGAAGGCTGGGCCAAGGCCAATGGAAATACTGATCCTCACCTGCTGGCCTTTAAAAGCTACGCCGAGGGGGTATTCGCCGGACAATCGTATAGCAAGGCGATGGGCCGCCTCAAAGACTCCACCTTCAGCGAAAGCGAAAAAAAGTCTATGGCTGAAGTAATGGCCCGGTTGAACGTGAATTATTTCGCCGGAACTGCTGCCAGTGCTTTGGATGAAATCAAGTCTATGCCGGGTTATGAACTTTGGATGGGCATGGATGGCGGCTTCATGTCCGGTTATATACAGAGTATGGCTAAGGATAAAGTGCTCAGCAATGTCTCGCTTGAAATGGTATTGACCAAACCTTAGATCATTGGCTGATTGAAGCAGCACGGCGTGGCACGTCAAAAAGCCGGAGCCTCTTGGTTAAGAGATTCCGGCTTTTTGTTGTTTATGATTGGTTACGGACGGTCAATGTAGATGTAACCATCTTCATCTTTTTCTACCTTGGCATGAAGTGCTTCTGCCAGCAGACGAAGCGGCACATAAGCATCACCATATTCGTCCACGAATACCGGCTGGGCAAGCTTCACTGTCTTTCCGTTGATCAAAACCTTGTCAGAGCCGATTTTGAATACCAGCTTATCTCCGTAGACGTCATCGGTGACATTGATGGCGCGGTTAGCTCCATCCCACTCCACTACAGCATCCATATCTTCTGCCAGATACCGCAGTGGCACATAGGTGGTACCTCCTTCAACAATCGGATAATAGTAATCATCATCCGGTGCAATCATCAGGGATTTCGCGGTTATATTCATATCATTCTTGAGCATGTTATATACATCTGAACCTGGCTCAAAGCTTCGGAGTGTCTGCCCCGGGGTAAGCTCAGCAGAGGACACATCCAACGCTCCGTTAGTCGAAATCGGATTGGCAGTTACCGCACCATTCACATTCCAGGTTTGCGTATCCATTTTGAGGGAAATGCTCTGAAGAGGCAGATCCTCACTTGCCGGCAATGCGACGAAGAGATTGATATTCTGCTTGCGCACATGGAATCCGCTGTCCACAAACATATCGATATTCAGCTTGGTCTCTTTGCTGAGGATAGTTTTCAGTTCCGGTGTTGAAGCGTAAAGATTATCCAACTGTTTATCATAGACCAGTAGAAGTGCATCTACAGCCAATTTGGCCGCATCATGCGCCACAGTCACTACACCTTCTTTGTTTTCCAGTGGAATTTCACCCAGTCCCAAATCGCTGAGTTCATCTGCGCCTACACCATTCGCTTCCAGAAGCGGGTACAGATAATCATAGAGACCGCTGATGAAATTGGTAAAGCCTTCAGTATCCTTGGAAATGGATTTCAAAAAGCTCTTCACAAGCGCCGGCATCTCGTCGCCCGTAATCTCCGTATGTAGCTTAGTTAAATTCAGCTGTTCGCCATATACAGATTCATTTACAGCGGCTACGCTAATCGCGCCGGGATTCGGCAGATTCTTCACCACGAACGAGGTCAACAGTTTGGAAATCTCCCGTGCCTTGTTCTGGTCAAGCCCTTGAATGCCCATGGATTCCTCGTACCCTTCAATCGGGTAGTAGAATGGCTGTTTGGCACCTTCTGCGGTAAAGACAACAGCCTCTTTATCCATAAAGAATGTAAAAGGAATAGATAATTGCTTATAGCCTACAACTCCGGCCGCAGATACGTTGCCATTGTCCTGAAGCTTCATACTGCTAAGGTTCAAGGAGAAAGAATTGATGAGATCTACCATTTCTTTATCTTCCGCACTAATTCCTGCGGCAGGCACAGCCTTCAGTGACAAGGTGGTGCTAGATTCGGAAGATTTCACATCCAGATCTCCCAGAAGCGCCTTGTTGACATCAAATCCCGCCACACTCTGACAACCCGCCAGAATCAGCAGCACTGCGAGAATCGGGAGTAACCACTTGGTTCTTGCTTTCATTTTCTTCATAGCATGTCTCCTCTAGTTATATTTGTAATCTATATCCATCAACTCAAAAAGAGGGAGGATCGGGTGATAAAGGGTGGAACCGGTAACAGGATTATATTGTAAACAGACTCCGCCACTCTATAAATACCCATTCCTGAAAAAGAAGAATCTTCACTATTGCCAGTACGGCCAAATGGCCCGGATAAAATGACCACCAGATCCAGCGCGGAAGCCTTTTTTTCTCCAGAAGCCTCCAGAAACCCGGGGCCGTTACTATAAGAATGGTAGGCACGAGGCTGAACATTTGCACCCTCCAGCCATAATAGTACAGATACACGCCATTCAGCACGAAATGGGCCAGAATCAGCCAGTAGGAACGGGTATAACGGAAGATCAGTACCAGCAGCAGACCGTAGGCATTATAGTCCAGTGGCAGCCGGTCCATGAGAACAAAAGCAAGAATCACTACAGGAATGCCGTACCAAAGGTTTGGAAGCTTATCCAGAATAAACAATACTGCGGCAGACAGCAGCAAGGTGAATACAACATTCCACCCGCCCGGATTAAGCGCCAGATTATAGGGAACCTGAGCTAACAGCGCTATCCACAACAGCCGGCGTAAATAACGGGGTCTTGATGATGTATGTATATGCCCTTGCACCAGTGCGTAGCAGTATATTGGAAAAGCAATTCTCCCTACATATCTCCAGGCCATCTCCCCCGGGAAAAAAATGTAGCCGATATGATCAATCAGCATGGTCAACATCGCGAGAATTTGCATCTGTAGCCTCCAGTTGAATGATTAAGGGATTTCGATGTGAACAGCATTCCAGCCTCATGCGGATCGTCTTATTCAAATGCCCTACGACAGCGTATTGAAAACATTATAGCAGAGGTGTAAGCTTTTTACTAAGAAAGTACTGCCAATTTTAACTACCCGATGCAAAAAAAAGAACCCCCCTTTGAAATGCCAGGAGCGGTTCTTCCTTTCTCTTCTTTCTATGAAGTTTGCTGGCTTCGCTTAAGCCGTCTTAGACTTGTTGTAAATATCAAAGCCCACTGCCAGCAGCAGCACCAGGCCCTTAATGCCCTGCTGCCAATCGACGCCGAGGCCGATGAGAGACATCCCGTTGTTCATAACGCCCATGACCAGGCCGCCGATAATGGCGCCCACCACTGTTCCTATCCCGCCTGAAGCAGATGCTCCTCCGATGAAGCAAGCCGCGATGGCGTCCAGCTCGAAGTTGGTGCCGGCTTTTGGTGTCGCCGAATTCAGACGTGCTGCAAACACCAGACCGGACAGGGCTGCAAGCACGCCCATGTTGACGAATACCCAGAAGGTGACACGTTTGGTTTTGACACCGGAGAGACTGGCTGCCTTCTCGTTGCCACCAAGAGCGTAGATATGCCGTCCCATCGTCATATGATTCATAACGAAGGAATAGATGACGATCAACACCATCAAGATCACCAGAATGTTCGGAATTCCGTTATATTGGGCAATGACATAGGAGAACAAGTTAATGACAATCACGAGCGCCGCAGCCTTGGCAACGGACAGCCAGACAGAGGTTTGCTCAAACCCGTATTTTATAGAGATTTTCCGGTTGCGGAACTCCTGGTACACGACCAGCACGGAAAGTACAACGCCCACAACTAGTGTCAGGACATTCAGCGAGCTGCCGCCAAAGAAATCCGGGATGAATCCCGAGCTGATCTTTTGAAAAGTTTTGGGGAAAGGCGCAATGGACTGGCCATTCAGCACAATCATCGTTAGTCCCCTGAACAGCAGCATCCCCGCCAGTGTTACGATAAACGCAGGTATTTTGATATAGGCGACCCAAAAGCCCTGCCAGGCCCCAACCAGTGCCCCCATCAGCAGCGAAAGAATAACCGCCAGCACCGGGTTCATATGCATATCCACCATCATAATCGCTGACAGTGCCCCTATAAAAGCGGCTACAGAGCCTACTGAAAGGTCGATATGTCCAGTGATGATCACAAGCACCATCCCGATTGCCAGCACCAGAATATAGCTGTTCTGCAGGATCAGATTGGTTACATTAAGCGGCTTAAGCAGAATGCCGTCTGTAAGAATTTGAAAGAAGATCGAGATAAAGATCAAAGCAATGATCATGCCGTATTGGCGGATATTCTTTTTAAAAATTTCACTAATCGCTCCCATGACGTGCTACCCCCTGCTTCGTGTCATATATTTCATCAGCAGCTCTTGTGATGCATCCTGCCGTTCAACCTCGCCGCTGATGCGGCCTTCGCACATGGTATAAATCCGGTCACACATCCCTATAATCTCCGGCAGCTCAGACGAGATGACCAGCACCCCTTTGCCCTCTGCCGCCAGCCCGTTAATGATGGAGTAAATTTCGTATTTGGCTCCCACATCGATGCCACGTGTAGGCTCATCAAGAATGAGGATATCCGGCTGGGCGTAGATCCATTTGCTGAGCACAACCTTTTGCTGATTGCCTCCGCTGAGATTCACCGTTTTCTGTAAAATGCTTGGCGTCTTGATGTTCAGCTTCCTGCGGTATTCCTCGGCGACCAGCACTTCCTCGTTCTCATTAATGACACCCCGGCGGGACAGTTTCTTCAAGCTGCTGAGCGAAATATTCCGTTTGATGTCGTCGATCAAAATCAATCCATAATGCTTGCGGTCTTCCGTTACATAGGCCAAACCACTGTCGATCGCTTTGTTGATATCGTTCAGATGGACCTCTTTGCCGTGCATGAACAGTTGGCCGCTGATCCGTCTGCCATACGATTTGCCGAACACACTCATTGCCAGCTCCGTCCGTCCTGCTCCCATGAGTCCGGCAATGCCTACCACTTCCCCGCGGCGGATGTGGAGGTTGATCTTGTCAAGCATTTTGCGGCCCGCCTGAGTCGGGTGGTAAACTTCCCAATCGCGGATTTCGAAGATGGTCTCTCCCAGGTTCGGCGTCCGTTCCGGATAACGGTTGGTCAGATCACGGCCCACCATGCCTTTAATAATGACATCCTCGGTAACCTCATCCTGCTTCATATCCAAAGTGCGGATCGTCTGCCCATCCCGTAGAATGGTCACAGAGTCTGCCACCTTCTCAATTTCATTCAGTTTGTGGGAAATAATAATTGAAGCAATCCCGCGCTTTTTCAGCTCCAGAATCAGTGTAAGCAGGTTCTCACTGTCATCTTCATTCAGTGCTGCTGTCGGTTCGTCGAGTATGAGCAGCTTTACCTCTTTGGACAACGCCTTGGCGATTTCCACAAGCTGCTGCTTGCCTACACCGATCGTCGATACCTTGGTGAACGGCGATTCGCTGAGGCCAACGGTCTGAAGCAGCTCCTTGGTTTTCACCGTCGTCGCGTTCCAGTTGATCACCCCGCGCGTTGCTTGCTCATTGCCGAGAAAAATATTCTCCGAAATGGACAGATACGGAATCAGAGCCAGCTCCTGATGAATAATGACAATCCCAAGGCTTTCACTATCTTTAATATCTTTGAATTGGCTGACCTGTCCTTGAAATAAAATATCGCCTTCATACGTTCCATGCGGATAGACTCCACTCAGCACCTTCATCAGGGTGGATTTCCCGGCTCCGTTCTCTCCGCAGAGCGCATGAATCTCTCCAGCTTTGACCTGCAGATTCACGTTGGATAGTGCCTTGACACCGGGAAAGGTTTTGGTAATGCCCTTCATTTCCAGAATAATCTCGCTCATTACTTCTCACCCAGCTTTCCATTAAGACTGTAGCAGCGGTTATTGCGGCTTGCAGCCTCTACAAGCACTGCCGCCGCATTTCCCGCTAAAAGCATTCGCAACCGGTTATTTGCCGAGCTGCTCTTTGGTATAATAGCCGCCCTCTACCAACACCTTATCTACATTGGCAGCATCCACCGATACGGGCTCCAGCAGATAGGACGGTACAATTTTGACTCCATTATCATAGGTGGTGGTATCATTGACTTCCGCTTCTGTACCTTTCAGTACACTTTCCGTCATCTCTACCGCTTTTTTGGCCAGCTCGCGGGTATCCTTAAATACTGTCTGTGTCTGCTCTCCAGCCAGAATTGACTTAACGGAAGCCAGCTCGGCGTCCTGCCCGGTAACAACCGGAAGCTTCTTGTCACCCGAACCATAACCCACGCCTTTTAGTGAGGAAAGAATGCCAATGCTGATGCCATCGTAAGGTGAAAGAACGGCATCCAGATTATCGCTGGCATAATTGGCACTCAGCAGATTATCCATCCGGGCTTGAGCAGCTGCACCATCCCAGCGCAATGTAGCCACCTGATCCATTGTAATCTGCTTGCTGCGGACAACCAGCTTGCCCGAATCAATGTAAGGCTTCAGGATCGACATCGCTCCGTCGAAGAAAAAGTAGGCGTTGTTGTCATCCGGCGAACCGCCGAAAAGTTCAATGTTAAACGGGCCTTTGCCTTCTTTCAAACCGAGCTTCTCTTCAATGTAAGAGCCCTGCAGCACACCGACTTTGAAATTATCGAAGGTGGCGTAGTAGTCCACATATTCGCTTTTCTTGATCAGACGGTCATAGGCGATGACTTTTACGTTAGCATCATGCGCTTTTTGCAGGACGTCCGTCAGGGCTTCACCATCAATCGAAGCGATAACAATGGCATTCACGCCTTTGGTAATCATATTCTCGATCTGAGATACCTGGTTCTCAACGACATCCTCAGCGTATTGCAGGTCCGTACCGTAACCCAGACTCTTGAATTCTTTTACCATGTTGTTGCCGTCGTTCACCCAGCGCTCCGAGGACTTCGTCGGCATCGCGATGCCCACCTTGCCCTTCGTTCCTTCCGAACTGCCACCGGAGCTGTTCCCTCCGTTATTGCCGCAAGCGGATAAAACCAGTACAAGTGCCAATGCCAGCATGAGTAATGAATACTTTTTCATATCTGCGCTACCCCCTGAACTATTCTGTTGTCCCAGGCAGTCTGCCCGTTTGACAAGTTGAGTATAGCAAGGGGAACAGGGGTCCGTATTTACACTCAGGCTACTGTTTTTATAAAATCAGAACTTTTGTGAGCGTTTTCAAAAATGATATTTATGTTGAACTTTTGATTTATTTAATCGGCCTTGGTCGTGACTGCGGTGAATGTTTGGGCTTCCGGCCGCTGTTATGTTTGGATTTCCTGATTTAAACCGTTGTCTACGGGTGAAATCCAAACATAAAGGCGGACGCTACCGCTCCTCCAGCTCCAAACTTCACCTCCGCCACTTCTGACCTTTGGTAGGTCTTTCGTTCATCTTAAATGAAATGAGAATAAATAAACCACATGCGGGATTAGCCGCATGCGGTTTATTTTACAGTCTATGAGTCTAGTCTTGCTCTTCCCCACGGCCTGCACGTTCTCCATCTCCGGGTAGCACACCTTTGCGGAACTGCAAAGGGGATACGCCTGTATGCTTCTTAAAGGCGGTGCTGAAATAATGCTGGGTTTCGTAGCCAGTACGTTCCGCTACTTCGCCTATGCTCAGTTCTGTCGAGTGCAGCAGCTGCGCCGCTTTTCGGATGCGGATTTGGGTCAGATACGTCCCGAAGGATTCACCCAGCTCCTGCTTGAACAGCCGGCTGAGATAGACCGGTGAGGCTTGAAGGCTACCGGCGATGAATTCCAGAGTAAGCCCGTATTCGCTATAATGCTCCTGCATGTACTGCCTGGCTCTGCGGACCAGGGGCGACAAAGGCTGTTCTTTGGAGAGGTTCACTCTGCATTTGCGGTAGGCGGCTGTAAGACCTGTGGTATCTCCCTCAACAGGCTCGATGCCGACTTCAACGGCAATCTTGAGATGGCTTCGCACTACGGCTTCAACCCCGGCCAGCACAGGCTCCCCTGCCGCATCCCATAACAAAATAATGATTTGACCTGCCGTGTCCCGGAAGATCACTTTTATAAAGTTCTGAAGCAGCTCTGAAACAATGTTCTCTATTGCAAAAAGAAACAGCTGCCGCTCTTTCTCCTGTAGCCCGGAATTCTGCGCTTCCCATCTCCAGCGGATTATGGCTACTATTTCCGGACGCTCCGGCGGCAGCTGCAGGAAGTGAAGCTGCTCCCGGATCTCACCCTGGCTCAGATTCCCCTCCAGCCATTCCTGGCAGAAGCGTTCTCTCAGCAGCGGGAAATTCTTAATAATCTGCCGGGAAGCCTGCTGGAGATGCTGGTTCTTTTGCTTCTCCGAGACCAGCTGATCCCTGACCCCGCGAAGCACCTGCATCAACTGCTTGGGCTCGGCGGGCTTGAGAATATAGTCGTTCACCTGCAGACGGATCGATTCCTGGGCGTAGGAAAATTCATCATGGCCGGTAATAACGATGATTTTACACTCAGGCCGCTGCTCCCGCAGCTGCTTCATCAGTTCAATGCCATTCATGATGGGCATATTTAAATCTACTAATGCAATATGCACTCCATGCTGGACGGCCAAATCCAAGGCTTCTTCACCGTCTTCCGCTTCCGCAACGACCTGCAGCCCCAGACCTTCCCAATCCACACATTGCCTTATCCCTTCACGGATGATCGCTTCGTCATCGGCAATCATAACTTTCCAGGCATCCATTGCTATGCAGCTCCTTCTCTTTCAAATTCAATCCACAGGATAGCTGTCATGGACAACCGGATGACGCACAGTCACTACCGTTCCCACCCCGCGTTCACTTTCAATTTGCAGCCCATACGGTTCCCCGTAAGTGAGCCGGATCCTGGCCTGTACATTCAGAATGCCATAGCCGCTGCCCGCACTGTCCGGCAGCGGCTGCTCGATGTCCCCCGCATCTCCGGCATTGCTGCCAACAGCCGCAAGACGCTTTTGCAGCATGGCGAGCCGCTCCGGTGTCATCCCTGCCCCATCATCGCGGACCGTCAGATACAGTTCACCTGCTTGCTGTGCCACCTCTATGGAAATATGGCCGGGACCCCGGCGCTCCTTGATGCCGTGGTAGATCGCGTTCTCCACAATAGGCTGCAGCAGCAGCTTAAGCACGTACAGCTCATCAAGCTGCGGTTCCACTTCTATGCGGTAAGCCAGCTTGCTGCTGTAACGCACCTGTTGAATCTTCAGATAGCTCACCATATGCTCCAGCTCGTCGGACAATGGAACCAGATCACTGCCTTTGCTGAGGCCCAGCCGGAACAGCTTGGATAAGGATTGAACCACTTCGGCTATATCCTCCGCCCCTTTGCTGCGGGCCATCCAATGGATCGTATCCAGTGTGTTATAGAGAAAATGCGGCTTGATATGCGCCTGCAGACTACGCAGCTCTGCTTCCCGCTTTTGCCGCGCCTGCAGCTCAGTAAGCGAGAGCAGCCGGGCTATCTGCGCCAGCATCGAGTTAAAGCTGCGGCCCAGCAGGCCAATTTCGTCAGAGCGGTTGCCCCAGTAACGGATCGTCAGATCACCGGACTGCGCCTTGCTCATAAAGGAGGCCAGTTGGCCGATTGGGCGGGAAATGGAATATGCCAGATAGAATGAGGCAGTCATCCCAAGCATACAGACAATAAAAACAAAGGAGACCACATTAAACGTAATCTCCCGTACCCCAAACGCCGATTCCTCCATCGGGAACACACCCACCGTTGTCCACCCTGTAAAGGATGAGGTCCGGTAAATGAGCTGCAAATGGCGGCCAGCCGCGGTTTCTGAGGTAATGCCCGAGGTTTCGGTGAGTAACCCTTTCGGGATATTTTTCATAAAAGGATGTTGTGGCGCATAGATCATCTCCCCGCTGCTGTCGACGATAGTAAGATAACCCGTTTTACCCAGCGTGACATCTCTGGCTGTTTCGGCGATAACTCTCAGCTTCAGATCGATGAGCACAACCCCTTGAACTACCTGTGTCTCGGGGTCAACGATGGCTCTTACAGCAGACACCACCTCGCTCTCCTTATAGTCAACATGTGACCTTACAGCACGGCCATAAGGGTGTCCGATGATTTTGAAGATCCCTTTGTTGTTTTCAGCTTCTTTGTACCAGGCCTCGTTCTTTACAGCTGTGCCCGGACGGGTGTACATCTCATTGCTGATAAATTCGCCTTCTCGATTAACCAGCATAATGCCAGCAATCTCGGAACTAAGGGTGGTAAAGCCCTGAAGAAACTTGCGAATGTTATATTCCGCGGGCTCCCGGCCTTCAGCCCATCTCATAGTTTGCACCGGATCGTTCATTGAACCGTTCAGAAAGGCCTGCACGCCGGGGTCAAAAGAAATCAGGTAGGTGATCTTCTGGAGATCTTCCACCTCATTTTCCAGTGAGGAATTGACTTTGCCGATAAGCTGCATCGTATTCTCATTGCTTCGCTCCTCCACAATCCGGTCGACCGTCCAGCCGATCAGCAGCCCTAGTCCGATGGAGGGAAGAATGCTGATCAGGAGAAAATGAATAATCAGCTTATAGCGGATCGGGAGGTTATTCAGCTTCAGCCTTTCGATATTCAGGCCACTCTTACGCATTGGCAGCTCCTTCCCTGCGGCTGATTACTTGGCATAGTAATTCTCCACATTGGCCTGGGTCACCACATCAATCCCGGTATCAACCTTATCCGGTACGGGCCTTGGCTTGCTGCCATCGTAGGCATTCGGATCTTCCTGCAAATCACTGTGCAAATGGAACAGCTCTGTCAGCGACCAATAACCCATGTTCCAGGTTCCTTGCGCCATGGTCGCGGCAATCCTGCCTTCTTTTACAAGGTCGAGTGTCCGTTTATCCGTATCGAAGCTGATAATTTGCAACGTGGAACTGTCTCCCTGCTGCGCCTGCACGGCTTCGGCTACGCCAATTCCGCCGTTCGACTCTGTGGCGAATATTCCTTCAAGCTTCGGATACTGAAGCAACAGCTGCTCTGCCGCTTGCCTTGAAGCTATCTGATCTCCATGGCCGTCCTTGACGGACACCAGTTTCATCTCCGGAAACTCACTGCGAATCGTATGGCTGAATCCATCGGTGCGTTCCTGATGATTGTGCTGATCTGGTGTTGTAATAACCGCCACTTCACCTTTGCCCCCGGTAAGCTCGGCCATTTTGCGGGCAGCTTCGACACCGGCGTTATAATTATCTGTACCGAGAAAAGAATACGCTTTGCTGTCAGGTGCCCCCGAGTCAAACAGCACCACTGGAATTCCGCTCTCCACCGCTTTGTTGATCGTAGCCGTCAGAAGTTTAGAATTCACCGCCGAAATGGCGATTCCCGCTGGTTTTTTGGCAATCGTCTGCTCCAGCACCGTCATCTGCTCACTGGCATTATGCTGGGTTGAGCCATGATATTCTACGGAAACATTCAGCTCCTCTGCTGCGTCCTCAAAGCCTTTCAACACACTTTTCCAGTAATCAATGCCGATCTGAAACGTAACCATTACATACTTATCTTCGATATTACCGCGCAGGCCGGCGGTTTCCCATGGGTCCTCCGGGCCAGGCTGCAGCTTGTAATTCAGCACATAAATCAGGAAAAGGCCAATCAGAAGCACATAGACAAGCCCCAGCTTTTTCAAAATGTAACCCCTTTCAATATATAAAATAACAGCTCTTACTTTATAGCCCGCTCCCACCCTCATATGTTAAATCCAATATGTTGATTCCGTCAATGAATGTACCAGAAATCCCCTTTGACAGACTACAGAATACACAAAAGAACCCCGCGATAACAGCGGAGTTCTCGTCTATAAGAGCATTATTTCCCTGGAACATTTCTTCTATTCAGAACATCAAATCCCCGGCATACCCTTTTCCTTCCAACAGATCATACTCCACCATACGATAGTCTTCCAATAACGACTGCTGCGCAGACGTCATGGTGGTTAGCCCGTCCGAAGCGCCGATCAGCACGCTTTTGCTTAGGCCGGGTAGCTGCGCCTGCACCTGTTCCAGCATTTTATAGTACGGCGGCAGTGATTGTCCTGACAACTTGAACACGGTGGGTCCAAGGTAGGCGGGGCTCAGTGTTCCCAATGGCTTCTGGCCGATATCAAAATTAGCAAGGACCATCAGCTTGGTTTCATGCTTCAGACGCGGCTCCTGATCCCAGCCTGCATCCGTATAGATTCCCGCCGACAGCGCCGGCAGATGGTCCCCCCAGAACACGGTAATGGTCGGCCGTTCAATCGTCTTCAGCTCCTGCTGCAAATAAGACAATGCCTCGTCGGTCAGCCGCGTATCCTGAACATACGTTTCCAGCTCATCTTTCCAGGAAGCCTTGGCACCTTGCACGTTAATAGTATTTGGGCCATTCAGACCTTTGGTAAATGGAAAATGATTCTGCATAGTAACCATATGCAAAAAGGTTGGAGTATCTGCCGCCTTTAGTTCACGGATGGCCTCCTGCACAGCAGCTTTGTCGGAAATATAGCCGTCCGGAGTCATCCGCTCTGCATGCTGTAAATCCTTCTCGCTCGTAAAGCGGTCAAACCCAAGTACAGGGTACACGCGGTTCCGGTTGTAAAATGTCTCATCGAACGGATGTACTGCCAGTGTCTGATAACCTCTGTCCTTCAGGATGCTGACGATGGAGGGCAACGAGGACATTTTGACAATACGCTGCTGGTAAGGAATCGACCCGTCCCCCAGAAAATACATCGACATCCCCGTCAGCGCTTCAAATTCCACATTCGCTGTATTGCCGCCGAACTCAGGGGAGAGCAAGTATCCTGCTGGGGTCTCACTCTCTTCCTGATGAATGAATGACAGCGGATCTTCACTTAACTGGAGGCCAGGCAGCCGGGTGGGATCAAAAAACGCCTCATCCATCATGAACATGATGTTCGGCTGCTCCACAACAGCTTGCGCAGCGGTTGTATCCGGCAAGGAGCCGTATTTTGCAGCAATGGCTTCTATCGTCCCGCGGCTGTAGCCTTCCGGTTCCTCCAGCAGATTCTGCCGGAGATTTCCTGTAAATGCGAACACAAAGCCATTCTGGGAGTAATTCACTTTCTGGTTCCAGAAAATATTCTGGTAATTCAGCGAGGATGCAAACGTGGTTTGCCCGCTAACCATCACGATGAAACCGGCTACCATACCCGCTGACACCGCAGTGAGCAGCAAACGCAGCGGCAACTGAACTTTGATCTTGGGAAGCTTAAGCAGCAGCCACACTCCTGCAACGATCACCAGAAGAGCTAGACCTGCCGCAAGCGGTGAAATCATGCCTTTGGTGATCTTGCTCATTTCTCCGGCGTTCTTCACCAGCATCAGATCCCAAGGGAATAGAGGCTCCCCAGTCGTCCCTTGCTTCTTATAATTGGCGATGCCCAGCAGAAGAATTAACAGTGTTCCAACTACCGGGCCAATATATAGATTGGGTAATATTACCGAAAAGGCCAAAAGGACAAAGAAAAAGAACAAGCTTCCGCCCACATACAGCCAATAGGACTTCCCGATCCAATGGAGCACACTTATGAAATTCATGTCCAATGAAGCTGCTTGAATGAAAAAATTCAGCACAAAACCGCCCAGCAGCAGGCCAAGCAGCAGAAAACCCAATTTTTTGGAAGGTAGAACATAACGCATTGTTTTCACTCCTATCTGTACTAAACGTACAGTATACGCCTCTTAGCTTAAAGGAGCATTAAAACATATTCACAAAATTATCTCTATGTAAATCAATTATAAATTTCCACAGGAAAAGCCGCCGCGACAATCATGCATCGCGACGGCTTCCCAAGTCCATATTTTTGGGTATTAGCCTACACTCAAGCCCAGGAGAGCGAAGTGGAAAAAGGAAACTTAATCCTGCCAGATTCCCCTACAAGCAGCGAAATCAGCTAGATTAGGGATACTTATTCCACTTACGCCGCGGCGGAGAGAGTACTCGGGCCAATTAGTGATCGCTCCAACAACAGCATTTCTGTTGACTACTAATTATTTTACATAAATCCGGCTGGTTTCTTCCCAATATTCACCCGGCTCCAGGCCAAACAATCCGATATCATCTGCAGGAAGATCAACCTTAGGTGCGTTAACCAGATTAATCTGCGGCTCCGGACAGAAGAACCCTTCGGTGGCACCATTGTTCCAGATCATCCATTGCTTGTAGGAAGTACCCACATCGTATACGAGTGTGACTCCGGCCTTACTGTCTGTAAGCTCCATTCGGTTGCGTCCATTCTGTGCGGCTGCGGTGTAATGATTATCCATTGGCGCATAGAAAGGATACAAGCCCTCGTCGCGCAGAGCAATCTCATCTGAGGTCAATTCCTGGAATGATCCGGTCGGCAGCATGCGGTTGCTAAGCTCCCAGCGATTCCCGATGGTCAGCTTCACGCGGTAATCCTGAGGGGTGCTTCCCGGTGCGAAAGGTGCGTTAATCGCAGTGTGGAAGGCAAGCAGACAGGGCATAAGCTCCTCACCATCATTATGCACCAGCAGCTGCTGGGACAAACCAGCTTCACCAAGGCTATAGCGCAGTTTGACCGTATATTTGAACGGGAGGTATTGATAGGATGGATGATTCTCATCGACCTTAATGAATACCGTGACGAAGCTCTCATTCACGCCGCTGCCGAATTCTTCTACCTGCCAAGCCGCTGTATGCAGGAACCCGTGCAGATGGTTGTGAGTAGTTGCTTCATTTACCGGGAGATGGTAGGTTTGTCCGTTCCATGGAAACTCTCCATCCTCATAACGGTTCGGTGGAAAAAGCACTGGGATGCCGTGAATTCCCGGGTTCGCCTTAAACGCTTCCATCTCATCCGCACCCGGTTCATGCAGAAAACGGTAACCGTTTTCGGTATCGCGGAAGCAGATCAGATTGCCGCCAATACCCGGCAGAATGGCTGCCTCATACCGTCCTGCTTTTAGCCAGACTGCAGCCTCTCCTTCATATAGTCCTTCATAAGCTGTAATTGTCATTGTGTGTTTCTCCCTTCCATAATCTCAAAATGACGCTCTCCTAGATAGATTACCACATCTGCCCAGGAGGGAATATGTCATTTTTACAACTGTTCCACTTCCACGCTCATCACATGCTCAATTTTTTTCACGTCATAATAGATTTCCGTTGAGTATTCGCGGTCCGGGGCAGAAATGACCATATCGATCATTTGTCTTCCGTCATCCAGATCCTTGATTTTCATTCGCCGGATCGTCCTGCCGTTCTTCTTCGACTTCCGGGATTCGACGGCATGACGTTCTTCAATTTTCTGAATCACATCTGTCAGCACATAATTAGGCTCCATGATGATTTTGACAGAGATTTCATGCTTGTTCAGCACCTCAGGGCCAATAACCTTGATCAGATGCGGCACAGCATTGACGGCGAACATCAGCAGTACGACTGCATACCCGGCTTCCATATAAAAGCCTGCTCCGACCGCGATTCCGATCCCGGACGCCGTCCAGATCAGCGCAGCGGAGGTCAGGCCTGAAATCGCATCCCCGCCCCTCCGGAGTATTACGCCTGCTCCGAGAAACCCGATTCCGCTGACAATCTGTGCCGCAAGACGCATCGGGTCCATATTGGGATGCTCCGTTCCGCCAAATTTGTCGTAAGCATGAATGGAGACGAGCGTCACCAGACAGCTCGCGATACTGATGACCATACTGGTCCGGATCCCCAGCGGTTTCTGTTTTAATTGCCGGTCAATCCCGATGAACAGCCCGAACAGCATGGCCACAAGCAGTTTGATAATCGATTCCATGTGCAGATTAAGATCCATATTCATAATTGCCCTCTCTTCTAAGACGATAAAAATAGTATACCTAAGCAGCAACGCCTGCGCCATCTTTAATAAAGGAGTCCATATATTTTACTGAACAGCCGCGTATGCGTTCCGTCATTAAAACACGAAGAAACGGCATCACTGTACTCTGCTATGCCTACAGCCTCCAGGGCTGTACAAGAGCAGAAAACAGAATCCGTTTCTCCAGACAACTGTTTCACTAAAGGTATGCTTGTTTACTATCGGTTAGAAGAGGTTACCCATGCAGCAGTGATTCGGCACCATCGCAAAAGATTTCCGTTCCGGTAATGTGATCGGAATCATCTGAAGCCAGGAACAGCGCCAATTTTGCCACCTGATCCGGACGTCCCGGCCCTTTTTCCAGCGGCTCTCCGCCGTCCGGGAATTCCACAGTAATCTGCACTTCTTTCAGGTCCTCGGATGGATAGGTGTTGTCGTCAATATTCGTAGTGATTGCACCCGGGCATATCGCATTGACACGTATTTTGTACTGGGCGAGCTCCAGCGCGGCCATCTTCATAAAAGCGACTTGACCTGCCTTGGTAGTACTGTATGCTGAGAAGCCGATATTCGAAAAGACACGGTTGCCGTTAATGGAGCTGTTGATCAATATGCTGCCGCCATTCTTTTTCAGGTAAGGAATCGCATATTTGACGGTGGCAAAGGTACCCCGCAGGTTGATGTTCATAGTCTGGTCCCAGGACTCGATGTCCATTGTTTCTATCGGTGTCATCGCTCCATTAATACCGGCGTTGGCGAAGACAATGTCGAGTCTGCCCCATTTGGCAGCGGCCTGCTTCAACGCCTCTTCCACCTGCTGTGGTTCAGCAATGTCACATTCAATGACTACGGCTTCTCCGCCTTCTCCCTCCACCTGACGGCGCACCTTCTCGGCATTCTCGACCGTACGGTCAAGCATCACTATTTTTGCCCCGTTCCGGGAAAACTCCAGCACCGACGCCCGTCCGATGCCTGATCCGCCTCCGCTGACAATGGCTACCTTGCCTTGAAGCTTTTGTTCTGCCATACCTGATGTCCCTCCCTAAGTAATTACGCGTTCTAGTTAAGTTGTTTCCCTAACTTATACCTCGCATACCCGGGAGTGAATCGGCAAAAAGTGGGCTGTCCGCTGGTTTCCACCAGAACAGCACACTCTTCCCCACGCATGTCTAGCCTTTTAGACCGCTAGTGCTGATTCCATCCACAATCTGCTTCTGGAAGATAAAGAAGATCAGCATAACCGGTGTCAGACTCAATACGGACATGGCGAACATCGGCCCCCAGTTAGATACGGACTCACTGTCCAGGAACATTTTGAGGCCCATGGACACTGTGTACTTGGAAGGTGAATTTAGGTAGAGCACAGGCCCCAGCAGATCCTCCCAGCGCCAGTAGAAGGAGAAGATCGCTGCTGTTGCCATCGATGGTCGAATCAGCGGCAGGATGATTTTGTAATAAAGTCTGAACTTCCCGCAGCCGTCTATCGTTGCTGCTTCATCCAGTTCGCCTGGAATGGTGCGGATGAACTGTAGCATCAGAAAGATAAAGAACGGAACTCCAAAGAACTGCGGGATTACGATCGGACGAATGCTGTCCAGCCAGTTCAGCTTCGTATAAATAATATATTGGGGTACCAGCACGACATCTGAAGGCAGCATCAGCGTCATCATCATGATCCCGAACCAGAGGCCATGGCCGACAAATTTATTGCGGGCAAAGCCGAAAGCGACCAGTGATGAAGAGATTACTGCACCAAATGTTGCTACGATAACGATTACAAAGGAGTTCTTGATGAATACACCGAAGGAATATCCGGCTACCCCTTCCCAGCCTTTGGCGTAATTGCCCCATTCCCAGGGATGAGGAAGCAGGGTCTGAGCTGTAACAAACACCAACCGGCTTTCCTTGAAGGAACTCATGATCATCCAGAGAATCGGGTAGAGCATGATGATGGCGAGACCGCCTATAAGAATGTGATAGATCGGCCACTTGATTTTATTCTTCACCATGGCTCACTTTCCTCCTCCCGATTCGTAGAAGACCCACGATTTGGATGTTTTGAACAGAATACCTGTCATAATGCCGACCAGCAGCAGCATTACCCAAGCCATAGCCGAAGCGTATCCCATGTTGTTGAACATGAAGGCCTGACGGAACAAATACAGGGAATAGAGCATTGTACCATCCATTGGGCCGCCCTCGCCTTTGGAAATGATATAAGCAGGCACAAAGGTCATGAATGCACTGATGGTCTGCATAACCATATTGAACAAGATAACTGAGCTTAGCAGCGGCAGAGTGATTTTGAAGAATTTACGGAAAAAGCTTGCCCCGTCCACGCTCGCAGCTTCATACATCTCACCTGAGATATTCTTTAGACCGGCCAGGAAAATCAGCATCGATGAACCGAACTGCCAGACCGATAACGTAATCAGCATGAATAGTGAGGCATTCGGATCACCGAACCAGCTAACCGGTCCCAGGCCAAAAAATCCCAGCATGCCGTTGATAATTCCGGTATCACTAAAAATATTGCGCCACATGATGGAGACTGCCACACTGCCCCCGATGATGGAAGGCAGATAATACACCGTACGGTAAGCGCCCACCATCTTGGATTTGGTATTCAGAATCATCGCTACGAACAAGGCGAAACCCAGCCGGAGCGGCACACCAACGAACACATACAGCAGCGTGACCTTAAGGGAATGCAAGTATTTCGGATCACCGTCGAACATTTTAATATAGTTGTCGAATCCTATCCAGCGCGGCGGAGCGAACAGATTATACTTCGTAAAAGACAGATACAGGGATATGGCCATCGGCACCAGTGTAAAGCACAGGAAACCGATAACGAATGGACTGATAAAGGCATAACCCGTCAAATTCTTGCGCAGCCGGTGGCCCAGCGGTTTCTTCGCTCTATAGGCCCGCGTACTTGAGGTAAGGGGATTGCTTAAACCCAACGTTCTCCAACTCCTATCTAGTTAGAATTCACAGTATGGTGATCGCCGTTTTAGCGGTTCGCGAGAATATCGCTGGCTTCTTTGCGGAACTGTGCTGCAGCAGCATCCGGTTTGATCTGGCCAAAGTTCATTTGCTCCGCAAGGTCAGTCAGCAGGGCAACCACTTCAGGCGAACCGACAGGGGGGCTCATAGGAGAAGTTTTTGGCTCCATATCAGCGACGAACTTGAACACCTGTTTGCCGGAATCTGTTAATTCCGTAGCGAGGGATTCCTTGATTTTACTCGAAATCGGTACGCCGCGTTCACCCTTGATCAGCTTGTTCGCCTCTGCATTGTTGGTCCAGAAATCGATAAACTTGGCTGCTTCTTCCTTGGACTTGGAGTTCGCTGTGACCGACCAATACATACTTGGCTGCATATACAGACCTTTTTCCATATCCGGACCCGGCATTGGGGCTAACTCCATCGGGCGGTTCACTGCAATTTGCAGCGCTACATACTGGTTTGACCACTGCCACATGCCGATTCCTGTTCCTTTGACGATGTCCGACTCTTCAATAACCCCTTTGTTCTGGCTCAGCTTATCTTGGGACGGCACTGCACCTTTGGCAATCAGCTCGGAAGTCATCCCGAAAAAGTCTGTGAACAGTGCATCATCATCGTACCCCAGCGCAGAGCCGTCTGTGTTGTAGAGTGACAGGCCTTTCGTGCGCAGATAGTAGTTGAAGAAGATATCCGCAGCCATCGAGGAATCCATGAAAAGTCCGGCGTCTTTGGCTTTCATCGCAATCTCCTTGTACTGATCCCAGGTCCAGTTCTCAGGAATCGCGTCTACCCCGGCTTTCTTCAGCAATGCAGGATCGTATTGGAATCCAAGCACGTTAACCCCCAGCGGAATACCGTATTGTTTGCTATCAATAACTCCGGTAGAGAGTACATTTTCATTCACATCACCCACCTGAATCGTCTTGTTCAGGTAAGGCGTCAAATCCTCCAGCTGGCCGTTAGAGCCGTATTGATTAATATAGGATACGTCCATTTGTACAATATCAGGAAGGCGGTTAGCTGCAGCTTGGGGAGCTAGCTTTTTCCAATAATCGTCAAAAGATGCGTATTCCGGTTCGATCTTCACATTCGGATTCTGGGCTTCATACATATCAATGACCTGCTGGGTATACGAATGACGCGTATCGCTGCCCCACCAGGCAATCCGCAGTGTTACAGGTTCTGAGGAACTGGAAGCCGTTGCCTTCGCCGGTTGGTTGGTTGCTGCATCGGTCGCAGCGGAATCCTGAGTGTTGTTATTGTTGCCGCCACATCCGGCCAGCATGGACAGCAGCATCGGAACAGCCAATAATGCGAATCTCTTTTTCAATTGGATATCTCCCCTTTTCGTAAATTGAGTAGGAAGCCCAGTTGGACTGGTAACGCTTCCATGACTAAATTTTCTCAAATTCCGCCGCTTTCTTGAATACAAAAAACCGTCTTCTTTGTTCAATAATCAGGTTCAAGTGTTCTATTCATTACTGGGGCTTCATAAAATCCGTCGGCGTCTTCCCGGTCACCTTCTTGAACACCTGGCTGAAATATTGGGCGTTGCCGCCAAATCCGTACAGCTCTGCCAGCTCAAATACCTTCACATCGCCGCTGCGGATAATATGCTCGGAGGCTTTGCCAATCCGGTAGCTGGTGACATAATTGGAGAATCTCTCACCGGTCACTTTTTTGAATATTTTCCCCAGGTAGTCGGGATTCATATAGAGCATCTCAGCGGCCACCGAGCCGAGCGACAGCTCCGAGTTCTGATAATCGGCCTCGATGATATGGAGCATTTTATCTACAATCGCAGATTGTCGGGTCACAAAATGGCGGTCATACATGGCGGTAAGCCGTTCTGCGGCATTCATGACAAAAGCTTTTAGACTCCCCAGTGTACCGAGCTCTGCCAGCTCTGCCAGACCGGAAGTAAAACGGCTCCGCTCGTCGGGAACGCATAACCGGATCATCGCCGAGTACAACTGCAGCACATAGGAACGCGTCACATTCATATCAAAACGCTGGTCTGCAAGCACGCCGAATAAGCGGTCCAGCTCATTCACAACAGCATGTTGGTCCCCGGCTTTGATCAGCAGGCAAATCTGCTCCTCTTGCAGATCTATTTCGCCATGGCCGCTAAGTTCATCAGCTGGAATATCGCTTCCGGTGATCAAACTGCCTTCTTCAAGATAAAATCGGTGATTCATGCACTGCAGCGTCTGCCGGTACAGACAACGTGACTCACTCATCCGTCCCTTGTCACTGACAGCGATCGTTACATGGATTTTGTAAAAGTTAAAAAAGATCTCCTTCACGCTGGAAATCCGTTCCAGTAAATCATGCTGAGGGTCCGCTTCTTCCGGCTGTTCCAGCAAGATCAGCAGCTGTGAGCCAATAGTCGTACAGAGAAGCACCTCACTTAGCATATCCTGGGCAATATTTTGCAAGGCGAACAAATGCTCATACTCAACGGACTCCTCCAGCCTGAACAGGATGAGCCGGACACTTTTGCCGCCCAGCTCAATGCCGAACAGCTCCTGATAATAATCCAGGTCGTGGCTCCCGTACGTTTTATTGGAAATCCATTCCTTTAGAAACTGTGCTTTGACATGCGGCAGCACCTTGGTGAGGCGATGCTTCATTTCGGTGACGAATTGCTCGCGGCGGCTCTCCTCATTCAGCTCCTGCACAAGCTCGGTCAGCGCCTCATGAATCTGCTTCTCATTGCAGGGTTTCAGCAGATAATGCCTCACACCATGCTGCATGGCGCTGCAGGCATAATCAAAATCCTTATACCCGGTCAGCATTACAAACTTTATCCCGGGATACTGTGCGCTGCAGCGGTCTACAAGCCCAAGCCCATCCAGCCCCGGCATGGAAATATCTGTGATTACAATGTCCGGTTCCAGCTTCCCGATTTGTTCCAGTGCCTCAATGCCGTTGCGTGCCGTCCCCACCAGCTCGGTACCTGCCAGCCCCCAATCCACCACTTGGGAGATCCCTTCCAGAATCAAGCGTTCATCATCCACCAGCAGCAATCTGTACATGTCTGATTTCTCCTCTCCAATACGGAATGTGTACATGAATCGTCGTGCCGGCTCCAGGTGTACTCTCTATTTCCGTACCCCATTCCTGTCCAAAAACAATCTGAATACGCTCTGTGATGTTTGCCAGCCCGATCCCCTCACCACGCGTCTGAATTCTGCCCTGCTGCAGCTCGCGGATGAATTCCGCCGTCATTCCCGGACCGTTGTCACTGACCATAAGATCCAGCCCGCGATCAGTCATAGAGATAGAGATCGAAATAAGGCACGGCTCAATATTCGGCTCCAGCGCATACCGGATCGCATTTTCTACCAGCGGCTGCAGTGTCAGCTTCGGAATCAGCGCATCCAGCAGGTCATCAGGCACATCCAGCCGGAAATCCAGACGCTCCTCAAATCGTGTGCGCTGGATAATAACATAGCTGCGGACGATGTTCAGCTCCTTTTCCAGGGATATCAGCGGGTCTTTCAGTCCGATCGAGCTCCGCAGCAGAAAGCCCAGCGCCTCAACCATTTCAGATATTTGCTTCTGCTTGTTGACCTTCGCCAGCCAATTGATCGATTCCAGCGTATTGTACAAAAAATGCGGGTTAATCTGGGCTTGAAGCGCTTTTAACTCTGTCTCTCTGATCACAAGCTGCTTGGCATAATTCTCGTCGATGAGCTCCCGGATCCGGCGGATCATCATTTTGAAGGTGCGGTTCAATTGGCTTACTTCATCCTGTGCGGTCTGCGAGACATAACCTAATGCCTGCTCCTCCAGATTGTCCAGGTCGCCCTTCTCGATCCGCCTCATCTTTTGGGTCAGCTTCGAGATGGGCCGGGCAATGCTTCGTGCCAGCCGGTACCCCAGCAGTAACCCCAGCAGCAGGATACAGGCGAATATAACCACAACCAATCTTTTGACAAAGGTGATCTGCCTGAACATTTCATTGAACGGCGTAGCATTAACGTAGGTCCAGTCCATATACGACGAGTTCGTTTTGGCTACAAAGTAGGTGCCCTTGCTGTAACTGACGGTCCTGTAGGATTCCTGACGCCGTACCTCCTCAGCCAGTTCCTGCGGCAGCAGGAGCGGATCTCCAGGGTATATGGACTCTCCGGTACCCTTATCCATTACAATGAGCTGGCTTCCATCCTCCGCCATGCTGGTGCTGTCAGCAATAATCCGCTCGACGCGGATACGGATGACAAGTGTACCCAAATTGTCCAGTGTAAAGGTGGAACCTGTGTAAGATTTGATTTGCCTAACTGCCAAAAGTGAATTTTTACTTCCCTGGGTATACCATACATTACTGCCTGCACCTTCGATGGCGAGCGGTTTGAGCTGGTCCTGCAGAGCTTGTGACAGCCCTTCACGGTTGCCGGCGGTCATCACACCATCGTTCGCATCCAACATCATCATCGAATACACATATTTCTCCGCACCTGCAAAGGCCACAAGCCGGTTGATGATTTTGTTGTGGAGCAATTGTCTTTGATACGGGGAAGGATTGTCCAATAATTGCCGCAGGCAATTCTGGATCTGTTCATCCGAAACGACGGTGAAGGACAGCTGCTCCAGCTCTTTCAGTTCGTTTTCGATGCTGATCGAGGACATGCCCAGCACCTCAGAGGCTTTTTCATAAATTTGATGATCATAGATACGATACACATACTGCAGGAAGATCAGAGAGAACAAAAACGACAGCAACAGCAAAAACGAAATCAGCATGATCATCTTGCTAAAGATTCCCGAGTTTTTGAAAGCGCTCTTATTTTTGTAAAACATCATGCGTCTCACACTGCTTTCTCTTTGGATGTAATACCTATACTTCATTATATATTAATCGAAAGTTCCTCCCATGGAAATATAAACCAAAAAAACTTGGAATTCAGTCACATTTGACTGAATTCCAAGTTTCGGTTTACTCATTGCATACTCTGCGTCTATCCCAACATCATCCGGTCATCCGCCAGCTTATGTCCGCTGATGGCCTCAAATTCACCGAGCAGCCGCTCTACGGTCAGATCCTGCTTGCGGTCCTCATCAATATCAAGGATGATGCTGCCCTTGTCCATCATGATGAGCCGGTTGCCGAGACGAATAGCCTGCTCCATATTATGGGTAACCATAAGTGTAGTCAGATTCAGCTCGCGGACAATAGACTCAGTCAGCTGGGTGATCAATTCGGCTCGTGCGGGATCTAGTGCAGCCGTATGCTCGTCCAGAAGCAGAATCTGCGGATGTGTGAAGGTCGCCATGAGCAGGCTAAGTGCCTGGCGCTCTCCCCCGGAGAGCAGTCCTACCTTGGCCCTCAGCCGGTTCTCCAGGCCAATGCCAAGCCGGCTCAGCTGTTCACGAAACAGGGTCCGCCGTGCAGCCGAGACTCCGAAGGACATTCCGCGGCTCTGGCCTCTTTTGTAGGCTATCGCCAGATTCTCTTCGATCGTCATATGCGGTGCCGTACCGGCCATAGGGTCCTGAAATACCCGGCCAATCCAGCGGGCCCGCTGGAACTCTGGCAGTGCGCTGATCGGGCTCCCCTCAATGCGTACTTCCCCAAGATCGGGTTTCATCACACC
Organism: Paenibacillus sp. 22594; assembly: GCF_052044425.1. Classification (NCBI taxonomy): domain Bacteria; kingdom Bacillati; phylum Bacillota; class Bacilli; order Caryophanales; family Paenibacillaceae; genus Paenibacillus; species Paenibacillus sp. 22594. The sequence continues at coordinate 85,140 of NZ_JBQENA010000006.1, read as the reverse complement.
AGAGATGACATTCATCAGTGTAGATTTGCCTGCACCGTTGCTGCCGATCACTGTCACAAAGTCACCACCGCGAAGCTCAAGATCAATACCGAGCAGCGCTATTTTTTCATCCGGGGTGCCCGGGTTGAACAGCTTGGATACACTATTAAGCTTTAGCATCGGCTGCACCCCCATTCTTGTTGCCCAGTGCCTCATGCACAAGCTCAGCACTGCGTCTGCGCGCGATTCTCTTCTGCTTCATGAAACGTTGAACCGAAGGGAACACCAGTGCAATAATGACAATGATCGCAGTGATCAACTTTAGATCCGAAGCCTTCAGCCATGGAACCCGCAGCGCCAGCGCTACAACAATACGGTAGACGATAGAACCCAGTATCACTGCAAGGGTTGCCCGGAATACATTTCCGGCTCCAAAGATAGCCTCACCGATAATAACCGAAGCAAGTCCAATGACGATCATTCCTATACCCATAGTAGAATCAGCAAATGCAGAGTATTGGGCTATGAGCGCACCCGAGAGCGCCACCATTCCATTAGCCAGGCTGATGCCAAGGATAGTAGTGCTATCCGTATTCACACCGAAGCTTCGAATCATTCGGGAGTTGTCGCCAGTGGCACGGAGAGCAAGTCCCAGATCGGTATGCAGAAACAGGTCCATCAGGATTTTTACCGCAATCATCACAATGGGCATGACCAGAAGCGGATTAATGGAGGTAAATAAAGAATCCTCACCCATAATCGAAACGTTAGGCTTATCCAAAATCCGCAAATTAATGGAATAAAGTGCAATCATCATTAATATTCCGGACAGAAGTCCGTTGATCTTCCCCTTCGTATGCAGAAGTCCGGTACACATCCCTGCTGCCATTCCACCGCCAAGAGCACATATTGTGGCCAGCCATGGCGAGTAGCCGTGCGTAATCATTACTGCGGCAATGGCTCCTCCCGTAGTGAAGCTGCCATCCACAGTCAAATCGGGAAAATCAAGAATACGGAAAGTAATATATACGCCTAGAGCCATAAAAGCATATAATAAGCCCATTTCCACGGCTCCAATTATTGAATCAAACATCGCTGACTTCCTCCCTCAAGCGGCAAGGGGTGGTCCTGTGCCGGAGTCCCCCCATTGATATGTCTAACATTTATTGAATAATATTAGTATCCGGATCCGAGACTTTATCCTTCATAGCATCCGTAACTTCTATCCCCTGTGATGCCGCAGCTTTCAGGTTCAGAATAAGGTCCAGCTTCTCCTGCATCGTTACCTTCATGTCTCCCGGATTCTTGCCATTCTTCAGCACTTCCACAGCCATTTGTCCTACCTGGTAGCCATGGTCATAATATTTGAAGCCCACGGTTGCAAAAGCCCCCTTCTCCACAGTATCGCGGTCAGCGGAGAAAAATGGAATTTTGTTGTCATTAGCCGTCTGAATGATCGTGTCCACAGCGCTTACTACCGAGTTGTCCAGTGTGATGTACAGGGCATCCACACGGCCAACAAGCGATTCTGCCGCCTGCTTCACTTCGGAAGTGTTGGTAATTGCAGCTTTAACCAGCTCGATGCCGTGCTTGTCAAGCTCTGTCTTGGCAATATCAGCCATAACCACAGCATTAGGTTCTCCTTCATTGATAATGAGGCCCAGCTTTTTGACATTCGGGAACTGCTCGGCAATAAAAGTCATTAGGCGTGTGATTGCCTCAGGGTTGGTGTCTGATGCCCCGGATACATTCCCGCCGGGATGATCCAAATCTGTAACGATCTTGGCATCTAGCGGGTCGGTAACCGCCGCGAACAGAATCGGTGTATCCTTACCTTCTGCCTGAACCACGGCCTGTGCAGAAGGAGTGGCGATTCCCAGCACGAGGTCATTCTTGTCTGCCGCAATCTTCTGGGCGATAGACAGGTTATTGGACGAGTCTGCCTGGGCATTCTCCAGGTCGACCTTCAGATTCTCCCCCTCTACGATTCCGGCATCCTTCAGTGCGGCCAGGAATCCTTCCCGGGTAGCATCCAGAGAAGGATGCTCGACATACTGGGAAATGGCTATTTTGTAAGTTTTGGAATCTGCTTTTCCTGAGTTCGTACTTCCAGAATCCGCACCTTTATTATTGTTAGTCCCGCAGGCAGTAACCGCCAGCATTGCACATAAACTTAGGCCGAGCCATATTTTCTTTGTTTTCATCCTATATACCCCTCTTCTTTTTACGGATTCAGCGCGTGCCTCAGTGGTAGCGACTCAGCAGTATTGCTTTTATCTTTAAAAGCATTAAAGCGCAAGCTGCCGAGAAACCCGCATCTAAAACGTAAATATAATAAGCTTATCTTATATAAAGGTTCATTTTCCGTCAATCACTTATGACATGACCATTTTTTACAATAATACTCCATGGTTAAATAAAGTTCAGCTTCACCGGCTGATCTTGACATTGATTACCTCATCCTTCCGTTACATAAAAAAAGGCTCCCTGCACAAACTTAAATTACAGTTTGAACATGGAGCGTGACATGATGACAACAAACAGACCCGCAAAATCCATTGCTGCAGCCACATTGCTGTCTATAGCCATTATAGCCAATACTGCTTGCAGCTACAGCACAAGCGATCAGAAACCAAAGGTTAATACCGTAACACCAGCAGGATCACTTTCAGGCAGCTACTATGAAAAAGCTTCTTTCACCGACAGCCAGGGTAAATACTGGATTCCTCTGAAACCGGCGGCTGCTTCCATCGGTTACCGGATGAAGGATGATACCTCCAGCGGGGGTTATGCCAAAATTGGCTATACTGATGTAATGTACATGCTGCATCCAGATTCAACGCAAGTATTCTCCTTGGGACAAAAGATTAAGTTGCCGGATGCTCCGGTACGCCGAAACGGTCAAATTTATATCACGCCTACTTCACTGTCCAAGCTACTGCAGACCGAAGTAGGGTGGAATCCACGTACCGGCGAGATTAACGTGGCTTCCCCCTCTGATAAGGGGGACACTGAAGGAACCGGCAATCCCGAGGCAGCAAAACCATTGCGTATTCAGAGCCTGTCCGCAGCAGACAGCAGCCAGCTTGTTGCCTATGCCAAAAAGTTCCTCGGTGTCCCGTATGACTTCGGCGCAGGGCCTTACGAGGAAACCAAGCGGTTCGACTGCTCCTCATTCACCCGACATGTCTTCAAAAAATTCGGTGTGGACCTTCCTCGTTTAGCTAAGGACCAGGACAATCTGGGCAGAAGGGTAAGCCGCAGCGAGCTTGAGATTGGAGACCTGATTTTCTTCACAGTCCCCGGACGCTTTGAGAGTGATGCGATTCCGGGACATGTCGGCATCTACATCGGAGACGGCAAATTTATTCATACCTGGGGTGACCCGGGGGTCCAGATCAGTGATCTGGACAGCGGCTATTGGAGCAATGTCATGCTTCATATGCAGAGAGTTCTCTAACCGACAGCAGCGGTGTACCCAATAAGATGCAAGGAGATCAGGACTTCGGACAGCCGAGGCACAAGATCCCTTGCATTTTTTATGGCCGACTGTCAGTCCCAAGTTTAGCGGACAAAACCTTTGAACCGGGTACCCTGATAGCTAAGTTGGCCCTTATCCCCCTCCACAATCAACCCGAATTCACGGTCGGGAACCATCAGCTCCACACGGTTGCCATCTTGAAATTGAAAAGTGACATAATAACTGGTGTTTGCGCTGGAATCACCCGAGCCCCCCCATACCTCTGTACGTTTCGTGACAGCTGCGGCTTGTACGGAGAGCAGCGGACTTGCGTTGTTAGTTGACCAGGCTTTCAGTGATTTAAAGATAACAAAGACAAAAAATCCTATGACCAATAAAAACATAAGCTTTATAAACATAGGCATTTCGTGAATCAAACTCTGAAATCCGCTGCGCTGCTGAAAATCATCGAAAGCGCTAAAACTGCTCCATCCGCCCAAATTGTATCGCTTCCTCCGCAAATATATTTTAAAAGTTCTGTTTTACTACGATTTACGCAGTATAGCTGGTCTGGTTTCATTATTTCATGGTCCGCTGCACCAGGTTTCAAGCAAAAACGCGTTACCGCTAAATACAGCGTGAACGCGTTTTAAGGTAATACCGGAAAATTCATATCTTTTGCCCAGAATGAGAGGTTCTACCGGAACATCCCCCATAGCCGGATCAAATGAAACGTATTATTGGGGTCGATCTTCTGGGCAATTACAAATTTAACAATTTGATCTTCCTGCGTTGAGGTTAACTTCTCCCCCATTACCGCCGAAGCATTTCGCACCAGTCTGCGCACCACCGCAGTATCCTGAAGCTCTTGCTTGGAAACTCCGTTGATCATATTCTTAATGCGTTCTTTAACAGCCGGATTTTTCATCTTCAGCTTGATGCGATCCACCAGCTGGGGACTGATTCCAAATTGTTGATAGCCCACGCGCAGCACCTCCTGTCATATTCCAATCATTCACAGTATATGAGGGTAAGGTGGCACATGTGCCTAATTAATTAATCTATTAAGTCCCCTTGAAAAATCTGCTCGTTCTGTAAGTAGCTCCGCAGCGGCGCGTAGTCGGCCGAGGTCCAGAAGTCCGTTTCCTTTAGCAATCCGGCAGCATCATCCCTGGCTTGCTCCAGTACCTCAAAGTCAGCGGTCATGTCCGCCAGCCTGAACTCCGGTAGCCCGCTCTGCTTGGTCCCAAAGAAATCTCCCGGACCACGCAGCTCCAGATCTCTCCGTGACACCTCAAAACCATCATCTGTATCCGTCATCGCCGTCATACGCTCACGTCCGATTTCGGATTTCGGATCCGCTACCAGCACGCAGAAGGATGCATGCTGGCCCCGCCCCACCCGGCCGCGCAACTGATGCAGCTGGGACAGCCCAAAGCGGTCTGCGTCCATAATGATCATCAGTGTAGCATTGGGAACATCGACACCGACCTCTACAACCGTTGTGGAGACCAGCAGCTGAACCTCATTGCTATAGAAGGCCCGCATGATATCGTCCTTTTCACCGGGTGTCATCCGGCCATGGAGCAGACCTACCTTATAATTTGGAAACGACTGCGACATTTGAATATGCAGATCAATCGCGTTCTGCACGTCCAGTTTTTCCGATTCCTCAATCAATGGACAGATCAGATAAGCCTGCCTGCCCTGATCGATCTCACGGCTGACCAGCTTCAATACCCGCTCCATCAGATCAGGTTTCACCCAATAGGTCGTGATCGGTACACGTCCTTTAGGACGCTCAGAAAGTGTGGACACATCCATATCGCCGAAGACGGTAATCGCAAGCGTACGAGGAATGGGCGTTGCCGTCATGGTCAACACATCCGGATTGTAGCCTTTGCGGCGCAGAATACTGCGCTGGTTGACGCCAAAACGGTGCTGCTCATCCGTAACCACCATCCCAAGCCCGCGGAAGAAAACATCCTCCTGTATCAAGGCATGGGTGCCTACCACAATATCGAGCATACCCATTTGCAGCGAGGCCAGCAGATCCTTCCGTTTGCGTCCGCTCACACTTCCTGTCAGAAGCCCCACCGTTATCCCAAAAGGCTCAAACATCTTGGTGAGCGAGCGCATATGCTGCTCCGCGAGAATCTCAGTAGGGACCATCAGCGCCCCCTGAAAACCGGATTTCACGGTGGCATACAGGGCGATTGCCGCAAGAACTGTTTTGCCGGAGCCCACATCTCCCTGTAAAAGCCGGTTCATGCAAGACGGAGAACGCATGTCCTGGAGGATTTCCAGCTCCACATGCTTCTGTGCATCCGTCAGCTCAAACGGCAGACTGCGGACAAACTGCCGGACTGTGGCATTGTCCACCGTATGCACCACTCCATCCATTCTGCCGCGGTTTAGCACCCTAAAGGCCTGAACCTTAAGCTGGAACAGAAACAGTTCTTCGTATACCATCCGCCGCCGCCCCTGCTGGCCTTCACGTGTATCCTCTGGCCGATGGATAGTGGCGATTGCCCGTTTACGGGACATGAAATCATATTTCCGTATGATCGTATGCGGGAGAATTTCTGGAATAAGCTCACCATACTGCTGCAGGCCCTGATTAATCATCTTGCGTATCCAGGACTGCGTAATCTTGCCCCCCACGGAATAGACCGGCTGCAGGGTGCCTATTTTGCCTTCTCCCCGGTCAGTAAATTCATAATCTGTTACAGTGATCGCATTCCGCTTCTGGTCCCATTTACCGGTAATTACGATTTCACGCCCCACTGTCAGCTGCTCACGGACATAATGCTGATTGAACCAAGTAGCTGTAAACATCCACGGCTCGGCTACCATTTTGCAGCTCAGGCGGGATTTGCCCCCAAAACGCTGCAGGACAGGGATGCCAATAACCTTCGCGACTAGAGTAGCCTTATCGCCGTGTTTGACCTCACTCAGAGAGCGGGGGCGGAAATCATCATAGCGGAATGGATAATACTCCAGCAAATCCTTCACCGTAAAGACGCCAAAGGCGTGAAGCTCATTTTGCTTTTGAGCGCTCACGCCATTTATTTGTTTCACTTCGATTGAATCCAAAGATAGTCCCATGTTCATCCCCTATTTACGCGGGCCAGATGAAAACGGCTAAGGTACCGTTGCCGACATGGCTCCCAACCACAGGACCCACATTGGTCAGCACTTTCTCTTCCAGGGTGAAGTGTCCGGCCAATTCCTTAAGGAACTCTTCGCCGGAAGCCGGTTCAGCCGTATGACCCACGGCCACGTTGATTTTGTCCACACCCGGCAGATCCTTTTTGAACAGCTCGATCATGCGGGCTACAGCCTTCTTACGGCCCCTTACCTTCTCGACTGCGTAGATAATCCCTTCCGCATCAATGGACAAGATCGGCTTGATATTAAGCAGCGTCCCCAGAAATGCGGAGGCTTTGCCGATTCTGCCGCCCTTTTGCAGATATTCCAGTGTATCGACCAGAAAATACAGCTTGCGGGATTGGCGGAGATTCTCCACTCTTGTCAGAATATCTTCCGGGCTATGGCCCTCTGCAGCCAGCCTCGCCGCCTCGACCACCATAAATCCGAATCCATAGGAAGCGGAGAGAGAATCGACTACAGTAATGGACTCTCCTTCCTCTTCCAGCATGGATTTAGCCAGAACAGCCGATTGATACGTACCGCTAAGACCGGAGGAAATATGAAACGAAAGGATTCGGCAGCCCGGTACACGTTCCTGAATCTCCCGGTATACGTTCATATACTCAACCGGTGATGGCTGAGAAGTAGTCGGAAGCTGCGTTGTACGGGGAAGACGTTCATAGAATTGCTCCGGTGTCATATCCACATTATCCCGGAATGCCTCCCCGCCGAACATCAGGGTCAAAGGAACAACCTCAATACCATACGCTTCCGCCATGGACGGCGGGATATCGGAAGTGCTGTCGGTGACGATTAAGGTACGATTCATGGATTTCCTCCCCAAACTATGATTTGGCAGACATAACAGCGGCCCTATTTAAGGACAACACAACTAATTCTGCTTAAGACTATATAAGGAGTAAATGTAAGCCTACGGTTCAACGGAGAAAACGTAATAATACAGCGGCTGGCCGCCCTCATGGACCTCAACTTCCACCTGCGGGAAGGCTTGTTCAAGCCAGTTTTCCAGCGATTCCGTAACCTTCTCCTCCGATTCAGCACCCGTCAGAATTGTAACAATCTCATCACCGTTCTCAAGCATGCTTGTAAGCAGTGACTGGCTTGCCGCCAGCAGGTCATCGGAAGCAGATACAATCTTCGAGTTGGATATTCCGATATACTGCCCGGATTTGATCTCCAGCTCCTCAATCACCGTATCACGGACTGCGTTGGTGACTTGCCCCGATTTCACCTGAGCGATGGCTTCCAGCATGTTGCCTGTATTTGTGTCTACTGCATCGTCCTCCTGGAAGGCAAAAGCGGCGGCAATCCCCTGCGGGATGCTTTTGCTCGGAATAACGGTAATCTCACGTTCACCTTCGAGCAATTCCTTGGCCTGCTGGGCGGCAAGCACAATGTTCGAGTTGTTTGGCAGAATGTAAACATGCTTCGCAGAAATGGAAGAAATCGCGTTAACGAAATCCTCCGTGCTCGGATTCATCGTCTGCCCGCCGGATAGAATAGCGTCTACCCCAAGGCTTCTGAAGATATCAGAGATACCTTCGCCCGAAGAAACGGCAATGAATCCGTACAGGGCCATATCATCCGCGGGAGGAACCGCTGGTGCCTGCACGCTGCTCTCTTCCTTAGGAATATCAGCAAACACCTCAGGCATAGGTGCAATATCCATTCCTGCGGTCAGAAGATCACGATGCTGCTCGCGCATGTTGAGAATATGAATTTGCGTAATTTCACCATATTGAAGCGCCAGATTCAGCACCTCGCCCGGAGTCTTGGAATGAACGTGCACCTTGATGGTTTCATCATCTGATATGACGATAATCGAATCACCATTAACTGCCAGCGCTTTCCGAAAAGATTCCTCATCAAAATTGGCTTTGACGGAATTCCCGAGCAACCGGTTGATAAAAAACTCCATGTCGTATAAAAATTCAATGTCTTCCGTAGACAGCTGGGATTGTGCAGAGGACTGCACGGAGGACAATACGTTCTCATGTTTGGTTAGCACTGCTGCTGGTACCACAGCTGGAGCAGGAGCTTGTCCTTGCGCAGTAACGGGTGCTGCTGTACTTCCATTTCCCATCAAATGTTGAAGAAAGCCCTCATAAATGTATACCAGACCTTGACCACCGGAATCGACTACACCCACCTGCTTAAGCACAGGCAAAAGTTCCGGAGTATTGGCTAACGCTTCTTTGGCTTTGGCCAGGACCTCAGTCATCAGTTCGGTTACATCCGTCGTACGCCGGGCATAGTAGACGGCATGTCTGGCAGCTTCCTTGGCAACTGTAAGTATCGTTCCCTCTACCGGTTTGACTACCGCTTTGTAGGCTGTATCCACCCCAGTCTGCAGCGCTGCTGCGAACTGCTGCGTGTTCAATTCATCGTATTGGGCTGCATACCGTCCAAGCCCCCTGAACAGCTGTGACAAAATAACGCCGGAATTCCCCCGTGCGCCCATCAAGAGACCTTTAGACAATACTCCTGCACATTGGCCAACAGAGGCGGTATTATTTTTCTTCAATTCGTTCGAGCCTGCAGTCATCGTCAAATTCATGTTGGTTCCCGTATCACCATCTGGTACCGGGAAAACATTCAGAGAATTGACGTGCTCTGCATGCTGCTGCAGCTTCTCCGCTCCGGCGAGTACCATTGCGGTAAAATCTGTTCCGTTTATAGAACGCTTACTCAATGAGAATTCCCCTTCCTAACTTCATGCCTAATCAATTCTATGATTAACTGGACATAATACACTAATTTATATTGTACTATAAGAGCCAAAAGAAATAAATGTTTTTGAAGCGGTTGACGAAGCAAATTTTGCTGTGATATTATATTTAAGTATTGTTTTACGCAGGTGTAAGTAACAAGGAGGTGTAATCTATGTCCCGCAAATGTACTGTAACTGGCAAGAAACCGGGCAGCGGCAACCATGTATCGCATGCGAACAACCGCAACCGTCGCTCTTGGGGAGTTAACGTTCAGAAGGTCCGTATCCTCGTGAACGGCAAACCGAAACGCGTGTACGTCAGCACCCGTGCTTTGAAAGCCGGCAAAGTTGAACGCGTTTAGTCTTGGATTATCCTAAGACCTAGCGATATCTCATATGAAGCAAAAAGCACCCTTTACATATGTAAGGTGCTTTTTTTCATGTTTTCTTTTCTATTCCGTCTTCAACTTTTCTGAAAAGTGTTCAAAATCGCTTTAACAAAACCTCCCAAAAATCTTGGCAGCTTGAACGTGTAAAATTTCATCATTAACCCTCCCATCAATTCATGCCGTACGGTAGGAGACTTTCCTGGCGTGCCGCTAACGTAACGAATGCAGACCTCCCTTATTGAATAAGAAGAAACGATTTTGCCGTCCTCCGGAAGAGGCGGTGTTTTTGTTTCTCAAAAAATAGAAAGTTAAAGGATATAGCGGAACATACACTTTCGAATATTCAAAAAAAGGCTACATGAGATTTCTGCTCATGTAACCATATTTATGCGTCAGTAACTTGGCCTATACCATTTGATAAATGTGTCACTTACGTTTAACGCAGGGCTGCCTCTGCTGCTTCTCGAATGGCCTTGATAGCAGCAGTACGGTCACTGCATCCGAACACTGCATTTCCGGCCACTAAAACGTCCGCACCTGCTCTAGCAACGAGCGGAGCGGTTTCTGCGGCGATACCGCCGTCTACTTCAATCCGCAGAGAGGTATGATTCACTTCCCGGGCCCATTCCCGGATCTGGCGGATCTTTTTCACCGTGTGCGGTATAAACGATTGTCCTCCGAAGCCGGGGTTCACAGTCATTACTAGGACCATATCTACATCCTCAAGTACCTCTCGAACAGCTGCTGCGGGTGTGCCCGGATTAATCGCCACACCGGCCATTAGGCCAAGCTCCTTGATCTGGTGCACTACCCGGTGAAGATGAACACAAGCCTCGGCATGCACTGTAATAATGCCTGCTCCTGCGGCTGCAAACTCCGGGATATAACGCTCCGGATTCTCAATCATCAAATGGACATCAAGCGGCAACGTAGTGTGTGCTTTTACTGCTTTTACAATCGGAGGTCCAAGGGTAATATTCGGCACAAAATGGCCGTCCATGACATCCACATGAATCCAGTCTCCACCGCTGGCTTCGGCTTCTGCGACCTCTGCGCCCAGTGCGGCAAAATCGGCTGATAGTATCGATGGTGCGATTGTAATCATAGTGTTAGTACCTCCGCTTTTTATCTTTCATTTCATTGTAAAACAGCCTGTAATGGTCATACCGGCTGCCTGCGATCTCACCCGTATTCACAGCTTGAATGACATGGCAGCCCGGTTCATGCAGATGGCTGCAGCCGCGGAATTTGCATTTCTCAGCATACGAAGCAAATTCCCTGAAGCAGGTGGACAACTCCTCCACACCCAGTTCCAGAAAATCCAACTGGCTGAATCCGGGTGTATCAGCTACAAAACCGCCGTTGCCGATATCCATCAATTCCACATGGCGGGTAGTATGGCGTCCCCGGCCTAATCGAAGACTGATCTCTCCCGTTTCCAGTTCAAGACCAGGGACAAGGCGGTTCAGCAGTGTAGACTTACCAACACCCGACTGGCCGGAGAAGACGCTGATCATTCCAGCCAGACGGTTCCGCAGCTCATCGCTGCCGGAGCCGGTAAGCGAACTGGTGACCATCACTTCGTATCCTATGCGCTCGTACAGCTCTTTGACAAGCGCTGTGGCTTCGCCCTCATCGTCAGCCAGATCCTGCTTCGTCAGCACAATGAGGGTCTCCAGACCGGAGTGCTCAATGTGAACCAGAAATTTATCGAGGAGATTCAGATTCATGTCCGGCTCGCGCACGGAGAATAGAAGCACTGCCAGTTTGACATTGGCTACCTGTGGACGGATCAGCTCGGACTCCCTTGGAAGCAGCTCATCGACCATGCCTTCCCCATTTTCGGTCAGAACATATTTAATCCGGTCTCCTACAAGCGGAGCAATCCCTTTCTTCTTGAGGATTCCCCGCCCTCTGCATTGCACAGCCTCTTCCTCAGTAGCAATCAACCCTTCACGGAGCGGCTTAACGTAATAATAACCGCTTAATGCTTTGATTATAATTCCTTCAGGCATACATCGTGAGCCTTCCTCTCCTGATATTGCACAAATGACCCAAGTCTGCTAAAAGCTCCCGGGTCATTCTGCTAGCTGCAGCAGCTCAAGAATTCCTTCAGCACTGCTGTAGCTTATATCCATTTATTTTCTTTTTCCCGTATCCTTAACTTTGCCGCTGTTCGAAGTTGTCTGTACATTGCCAGCATTATTTGACGTCAATCCGGTCTGATCCGCTGCACCAGTGTTGCCATCTCCAGTGGAAGGAGGCAAAATCTCCGGTTCTACCGTTGGCTCGGCAGAAGCTGGAACGTCTGTAGGCGCCTCAGTCGGCTCAGGGGTATGCTGAACCGGTGGCTCCGGATCAGGTACGGTTCCATTTTTGGCGTCTGAATATTTAATGGTATAGGTTTCGATGAAATCGCCATCCTGGTAGACAGAGATAGAGCCGTCCTTATTGGGAGCGAGCAATAAATTCACCGACAGATTCTGGCTTTTGGCGATCGTGCGGGTTCCCCACTCCTGGTTCTCGCCGTCCTTGCGGGCATCAGCATAAATGATGCGGATTTTTGTCTTTTTACCTTCGACTGAAGGGGCTACCGGTACATTGAACGTATATTCCAAGGCTTCCGGAGGGTAACCTGTACTTACTGTAATGTTGATCTTCTCACCCGGTGAAGCCGTATCGCCTTTTTCATAAGGCCATTGGTTTATGACTATACCTTTTTCGTCAGAGAAGCTGGATTCCTCTTTAACTTCACCAAGAACAAGACCGGCTGCCTCCAGCATAGCCTGTGCATCTTCCTTAGTATGACCTTTGAGATCTGGTATAGGCGTTGTCTCTTGTCCCTGGCTGACAATCAGTTTGATCGTTGCTGTCTCAGGATCGTAAGGACTACCCGTGGCCGGCTCTGTGCTTATGACCTGCCCTTCAGCAAAGTCCTCGCTAAAGCGTGGATCCTCTGTAATCCGGCTCTGTTCCACGCCTTCTGCGATCAGCAGCTTTTCTGCATCCTCTTTAGGTTTGCCCGTTAAATCGATCATCGCAGGCAGCTCCTTGGCAATACTTACGATAAGGGCTATAGAAGTGCCCTCTTTGACCATGGTATCCGGCTCTTTACTTTGCTTTAATACAATACCAGGTTCTTTATTCGCATTATATTCTCCTGCCGGTGGTTCTTCTGCGATAAGCCCTACTTTGGCGAGCTCCGCTTTGGCTGCTTCAAAGGAGATGTCGGTCACCTTGGGGACCGCCACTTCATCGACGTCGAACTTGTCGTTCACATACCAGACCAGGCCGCCCATTGCGAGCAGAAGCAGCAATGTGAGGCTGATCCAGAGCACAGGACGACCCCATTTCCGTTTGGCGGAGCTTCGCGGCATTTCTTCTTCTTCATCACGCCTCATCCGGTCTTCTCCGCCACCACGGCTGTTAAGCCCCCGCTGCATCGGCCGGATTGCCGGAATAACACGGGTTCTGTCCTCATCCTCTTCATCATGGAACTGAGCCTTGGATTCGCTTCGCCGTTCCGGCAGCAGACAGGTCTCCAAGTCCTGCAGCATTTCTTTAGCGGACTGATACCGCTCCTCCGGATTTTTGCGCATGGATCTTAAAATAACATTCTCCACGCTTTGCGGAATCAGCGGATTCAGAAGCCGGGGTTCTTCAAACTCCTCCTGCAAATGCTTCAAAGCTACGCTGATCGGGCTTTCGCCCAAAAAAGGCAGCACTCCTGTAAGCATCTGGTAGAGGACAATCCCCAAGGAATACAGATCGGACTTTTCCCCCGTCGCTACTCCTTTGGCATGCTCTGGCGAGAAATAATGCACTGAGCCGACTACAGAGCCTGTCTGGGTTATAGTAGTGGACGTAACTGCCCGGGCAATTCCGAAATCTGTCACCTTGACTCGTCCATTGCGGCCAATCAGAATGTTGTGGGGCTTGATATCCCTGTGGATAATCTGATTCTGGTGCGCATGGTCCAGTGCGTCGCATATCTGTGATGCGATACGGATGGATTCATCTACCTGAAGCGGGGCTCGTTCTTTGATAATTTCATTCAGGTTCTTGCCTTCCACGTATTCCATAACAATATAGTGAATTTCATCTTCTTGTCCTACATCGTATATACTGACCACATTTGGATGAGACAAGGATGCGGCGGATTGCGCCTCCCGCCGGAAGCGGCGGATGAATTCCTCGTCATGCACAAACTGGTTTCGCAAAACTTTGATCGCAACGTTCCGGTTAAGCAGGATATCATGGGCTCTATAGACGAGCGCCATGCCACCTCCTCCAATCCGTTCGATTACTTGGTAACGGCCGCCCAATTCGTGACCGATCATTTATCCCACTCCTTTGTTTCGGGCACAGCGGCCACTCCTTGATGTTCTAGCATAGCGACGCTAATGTTATCGCCACCGCCGGCAAGCAAAGCCAGCTGAAGTAAACGGTCCGCTCTTTCTTCCAGGGATATTTCATGAATCCCTGCCACTTTGCCCAGATGCTCCTGGCTGACGAAATTGCTCAGGCCGTCACTGCACAATAACAAAAGCTCCCCTTGTGACAGATGAACAGGTGCAAGATCAGCCGTAACCTCGGCATCCGTTCCCAGCGCCCTGGTCAGAACATTTCTACGCGGATGGTTGTCGAGCTCTTCGAGGCTGATCTGGCCGTTCTTGAACAGCTCATTGACCAGCGTATGATCATCGGTTAACTGTACGGCTGCACCATCCTTAATTAAATAGGCTCTGCTGTCCCCGATATGTCCGATATATCCGTCCGGACCCTTCAGAAGAACAGCAACGACAGTCGTACCCATGTTATGATACTTCTCATCGCTGGAAGCCTCATTATGGACCGCACTGTTGGCCTCATAAATGGCAGCAGTGAGCGCACCCTGAAGTTCTTCCTCCGGAAGATCAGGCTGAAGCCCGTCCAGGGCATTCTTTATTGTCTCCAGAGCAAGACGGCTCGCGGTGTCGCCAGCCAAGTGTCCGCCCATTCCATCGGCAATAATGCCGAGGGTATAACCGCTGCGTGTCACGCCGATCCAGACTGAATCCTCATTGACGGTACGTACCCGGCCAATGTCGCTGGCATGAACTGTTCTGATCAAATATCCTCACCCCAACTCCATATGTTTGGCGCGCAGCTGTCCGCATGCGGCCGCTATATCATGACCCTGCTCACGGCGGATGGTTACATTAACACCGTGGTCGGCCAAAATACGTTGAAATTCAAATATATCATTGCGTGAAGTCCGTACATATTTGCGTTCAGGCACATGATTCACGGGAATCAGATTCACGTGGCAAAGCATAGTTTTCAGCACTCCGGCAAGCTCCTCCGCATGCTCCTTCTGGTCATTAACGCCGCCAATCAGGGCATATTCAAAGCTGATCCGGCGGCCTGTCTTAGCCTGATAATACCGCAGGGACTCAATCACATCATCAAAGGGATAACGCCGGTTAACCGGCATCAGCTTGGACCGAAGTGTATCATTGGGTGCATGTATCGAAATGGCCAGATTAATCTGGGTATCTTCGTCTGCAAACTTATATATATTAGGCACGATTCCGCTGGTAGAAACCGTGATGTGCCGTTGTCCAATGTTCAGGCCTTTCTCATGGATCATCAGACGCAGGAACCTCATAGTAGCGTCGTAATTCTCAAAAGGTTCGCCGGTCCCCATGATGACAATGCTGCTGACCCGCTCACCGCGGCTATCCAAAATCTGCTGGGAGCGGACGACCTGGGCCACAATCTCGCCTGCGGTCAGATCGCGTTTAAGACCACCGAGTGTGGAAGCGCAGAATGTGCAACCGATCCGGCAGCCTACCTGTGTAGTTACACAGACGCTGTTGCCATAATTATGTTTCATAATAACAGTCTCTATCGCATGGTCATCATGCAGTCCGAAGAGGAATTTCACAGTACCGTCCTTAGACTCCAGCTTTGTGATCTCCGTCAGAGCTGTGATGCGGAATTGTTCTTCCAGCTTGGCGCGCAGCGCCTTGGATAAGTTGCTCATGGATTCAAAATCATTCACCCGTTTGACATACAGCCAGTCAAAAATCTGGCCGCCGCGAAAAGCGGGCTCTCCGTTATCCTTGGCCCACTGCTGCAACTCTTCCAGAGAAAAATCATATATTAAAGGTTTCATTAGATTCAGCACCTGTACTTTCTTAAGATATTGAAATTTATCAGAATACGCACCAAACCATTATTTTAAAAAGATAAGAATTTATATGTTACACGCTATAAATTATCCTTCTCTTTCTCGCTGAAACGGATGCCGCCCTTATAAGGACGGCATAGCCGTTTCCACTTGTGATATGCGTATTATTTCTCATTCTTCCTATTTTAACACAAAATTCAGAGACGGTAAAAGAAAAGCCCGCCACGCATAAAGACCTGCGGGCGGGAGACCGGATAATGTCTTACGGAACTGCTATTTTACAAGAGTCTTTGCAGCCGGGAAATGAAGAAACCATCACTGTTAAAATGCTGAGGAAGCAGCTGTAGCCCCTCTCCCTCGGCAAGAGCGGTACCCCCGATTCTCTTCCATACAGGGGAGTCGAAGGTTACAGAACAAAAACCGGAATTATTCTCAAGAAACTGAGCGATAATTCTGCTGTTTTCTGCCTGTTCTGTTGTACAGGTGCTGTAAACCAGAATCCCTCCGGGCTTCAATAATCCTGATACGGATTGCAGCAACTCAGCCTGCAGCGCAGCCACACTGGATATATCCTCCGGCTGTTTGCGCCATTTGAGATCCGGTTTGCGGCGGATCACTCCAAGTCCGGAGCAAGGTGCATCCAGCAGAATCCGGTCAAACGTTTCCGGCTCTAACTTCTGCACAAGCTGAAGTGCATCAGCACTGCCTATAACAATACTGTCGAGTCCAAGCCGCTTAGCCTGGTCTTCTATCAGCTGTGCTTTGTGCGGATGCAGATCGTTGGCATAGATGTAACCTTCGTCCTTCATCAGTTCAGCCATATGGGCGCTTTTGCCGCCAGGAGCGGCGCAGCAGTCAAGCACTCTCATGCCGGGTCCAGGTGCAACTGCCTCAGCTACCAGCATTGAACTCTCATCCTGTACGGACAAATAGCCATCGCGGTACCAGGAGCTGAGCGCAAGGTTGCCGCCGCCCTTGATATTAATGCCATAAGGGCTAAGCTGAGAAGGAGAAGCTTCCAGTCCCGCCTCCAGCATTTGTGCCAGCAGAGCGTCGCGGCTGATCATCGTAAGATTCACGCGAACACTGGACGCTGGCGGTTCATTGTTCGCGGCACACATCGCTTCAGCGGCATCCAGCCCATACTGCGCAGCCCAATGTTTTACCATCCACAGAGGATGGGAATGAAGCACGGAAATGCGTTCTTCGCGGCTTAGGTTCTCTGGTAAAACCGGAAGCTCTCCGGCACGCAGCACGCTCCGAAGTACCCCGTTCACCATCCCTGATATCCCTTGATGTCCACGTTTCTTAGCGATATTCACCGCTTCGTTGACAGCTGCATGGGACGGGACACGGTCCAGATACATGATCTGATACAAGCTTAGACGCAGCAAATTGCGGACCCAAGGCTGGAGCTTGGCGATTCCTTTGCTTACGAATCCACTGAGTACATAGTCTAAGGTAATAAGCCGCGAGATACTTCCATATACGAGTTCCGTTGCCAGTCCTGTATCTTCACGGCCAAGCGTGGACTTCTGCAAGCTGCTGTTCAGCAGCAGATTACTATAAGCTCCTTGCTGCTCCACACGGACAAGAATATCAAGCGCCACTTCCCGGGCGGAATCGGCTGCCCTGTTACCCGGGGCACCTGACCGGGAATTCCTGCTGTTACTTCCATTACTTTTGCTGCTTCCTGCCGGTCTTGCCCCTCCGTTACCGCCGTCAAGCTTCTTTTGCGTTCCTTTGCGGTCCGTGCCGCCACTCCCCGCGCTCAACCCAGCACCATCCCGGGCTTCATCACAGCGCCGCGGCTGAAGTCGGCTGCAGTCATGGCTTTTTTACCTGCCGGTTGTACTGAGGTAAGCAGCAGACTACCATCACCAGTTACCACTTCAACACCGTCGCCACTCACTGCCAGCACCGTACCTGGTACAGCTTCAATATTAGTGCTATTCCTGTCTGGTCTAAGCGCAGCCCATATCTTGAATGTTTCTCCGTTCCAAAGTGTAAAAGCACCCGAGAACGGCACCAACCCGCGAATACGGTTATAGATATCAAGCGAACTTGCATTCCAGTCAATCCGTTCATCATCTCTGCTGAGATTTGGAGCGTAGGTAGCTTCACTATCATCCTGTGGAGTTGCCTGCACGCGGCCAACGGCAAGCCTCGGCATTTCGTTCTTGAGAAGCTCACATCCGGCGAGACTAAGCTTTTCAAACAAAGTTCCCGAGGTGTCCGTATCTTCAATGGGAACCTCTACGCGCGAGATCATATCACCAGTATCGAGACCTTCTGCCATATACATCAGAGTAACGCCGGTAACCTTTTCGCCATTAATAATACAGCGCTGAATTGGAGCACCGCCCCGGTATTTCGGCAGCAGCGAGCCATGGACGTTCACACAACCGAACTTTGGAAGATCAAGCACTGATTTAGGTAAAATCTGTCCGTAAGCCGCTGTAACAATCAGATCCGGCTCATAGGTTGCCAGTTCGGCCACGGCTTCAGGGCGTCGCATCCGCTCAGGCTGCAGGACCGACAGCCCTAGAGCCAGAGCCGCTTCCTTCACTGGAGAAGGCGTCAGTGTCTTTTTACGTCCCTGCGGCCGATCCGGCTGGGTGACGACTGCGACAACCTCATAGCCCTGCTCCAGCAGCATTTGCAGGGAAGGCACCGCAAAAGCCGGAGTTCCCATGAACACTATCTTCATATCCTTCACTCCTCAGTTTCGCTGTGCTCAGCTGTATACTCATACACCTTCTCGGCAATATCCGTGAACAGCACCCCGTTAAGATGATCAATCTCATGCTGAAACGCCCGGGCCAGCAAGCCGCTCCCAGTGATTGTTACTTCCTTGCCTTCACGGTCAAGTCCGCGAACAGTCACGGTCTCTGCACGGCGCACATCCCCATTTAAGCCTGGTATGCTCAGGCAGCCTTCCGGTCCGAATTGCTCGCCTTCCATGCTGACAATTTCCGGGTTGATCAGCTGGATCAATCCATGTTCTTCATCGGCATCTACTACGATAAGACGTTTCAAAATACCAACCTGCGGGGCAGCCAGTCCAACACCCTCCGCGTCATACATGGTATCCGCCATGTCATCCAGCAGTTTTTGAACATTAGGTGTTACTTTCGTCACTGTCTTTGCAGTCTTGTGCAGCACTTCATCCGGTTCTTTCACGATCAGCCTTATAGCCATACAAACACACCGTCCTTGAACATTTCTATAGTATATCTAACTCTAATCAATCTAAGCTCACTTCAGATCTATATTCGCATTTAAGAATTCTCTGCAATGCGTACCTATTGTAACATGCCTGATGATTACATCAACATCTGCGGATCTACATCCAGACTGATTTGAAGTCCTGTATCTCGTACCGAATCCTCAAGTTCTTCTGCCACCTGTCGGGCCAGTCCGATTGCATCAATGGAGCCGCGCCACTTGATAATGCACTGAAATCTGTATCTGCCTTTTAACCGCGGCAGCGGAGAAGCGACAGGTCCAAGTAAATCGAGCGCATCGGATGACAGCTTATCCAGACTGCCGAACCAGCGCAGCTGACGAGCCTTTCCCTGCAGATTCAGCGCATAATTCTCTGCCATCCGCAGCAGTATAGGAAGCTGTTCGTGGGAGAGTGTAACAAGAATCAGACGGCAATACGGCGGATAATGCAGCTCCCGGCGGTGCTTCAGCTCTTCCCGCACAAAGGAGTGATAATCATGTCCGCTGGCATGCACTATGGAATAATGCTCCGGCGTATACGACTGCACTACAACTTCGCCGGGAAGTTGGTGGCGTCCCGCTCTCCCGGCGACCTGCGTCAACAGCTGAAAGGTCTTCTCAGCCGCCCGGAAGTCCGGCAAATTCAGTGCTGAATCTGCTGTGATTACACCTACCAGTGTAACATCAGGAAAGTCCAGACCTTTAGCTACCATTTGCGTACCCAGCAGCACATCGGCCTTCTTATCCCTGAACTGGTTCAGCAGCTTCTCATGCGAACCCTTCTCCGTGGTTGTATCAACATCCATACGGATGACACGGATGCCCGGGAACAACTTCCCGAGTTCTTCTTCCACCCGCTGGGTCCCTGTACCAAAGAAGCGGATATGCTCACTTCCGCATTCCGGACAAAGTTTGGGCGCCGGTTCAGCATGACCGCAGTAATGGCAGCGCAGGTTATCGCTGCGGCTGTGGTAGGTCAGGGAAATATCACACTCGGGGCAGCCAGCCACATAGCCGCAGCTGCGGCACATCACAAAGGTGGAAAAGCCTCTGCGGTTCAGAAGAAGCACCGTCTGTTCCCCACGTTCCAGCCTGCTCTCCAGAGCGGCATGGAGCCGGCGGCTGAACATCGAACGGTTCCCCTCTTTGAGCTCCTCCCGCATGTCAGTCACATGCACTTTAGGCAATTCATTGCCGAGCGCACGGCTCGGCATGTGCAGGAGAACTGGCGAGAAATGAATATCACTCTGGGAGCGGGCTGCATGATAGCTCTCCAGAGAAGGAGTCGCGGAACCGAGAATCACAGCAGCTCCACCCTGTTCTGCCCTGCGGACCGCAACATCACGGGCATGGTATTTCGGATTCTCCTCCTGCTTATAGGAGGATTCATGTTCCTCATCCATGATAATGAGGCCCAGATTCACGAACGGAGCAAAAACTGCGGAACGGGCGCCTACAGCCACCGTTGCTTTGCCTTCACGGATTTTGCGCCATTCGTCATATCGTTCACCGACAGACAGCCGGCTGTGCATCACGGCTACTCCGCTTCCGAAGCGGCCTTTGAACCGCTCGACCATCTGCGGGGTCAGGGCAATCTCAGGAACCAGCACCACAGCCTGACGGCCCTGATCCACACAGCGCTGGATACACTGCAGATAAATTTCTGTTTTGCCGCTCCCGGTTACCCCATGCAGCAGAAAAACCTCATGCCGCTGCTCATCGACGGTTGATGCGATTCGCGTATATACCGCTTCCTGCTCGGCTGTCAGCGGCAATGGAGCACTGGGCTTGAAATCTCGTCCCTGGTAAGGATCACGGTATACTTCAATCTCACTGATCTCAATAAACCCCTTATCCTCTAGCGCTTTCACCGTACCGGCTGTGACCTGCAGAACCGACAGTACATCCTTCATCGGCATGGGCAGCATGGCTTCCATCTCGATCAAGAAGGATAACACTTCTTTTTGGCGGGCTGAGCGTGCCGAAAATCCGGCCAGGGATTCGCGGGCAGCGGAGAGGCCAATGGCGAGATCGACTGCCTTCAGCTTCTTCTTACCCATCTTATCCTTAATCGACTGACTCTCAGCCAATACACCGCGGCGGAGCATAAACTTCACAGTCTCCGCAGCCTGTGGAAAGGTCCGTGTCAGCAGCTTCATTGAGACTTCTCCATGACGTCCCACAAATTCAGTAATCCGGCTCTCCTCCTGATCCAGTTCCAGGAACAAAGGGAATAGCTCGTCCGTGATAATGCCGTTGTCTTCCGCAGCATCACCGAGCGTAATCAACCGTTCGGCTTTACCTTTGAGAGCCGTTGGAAGCATCGCCTGAAGCGCAGAAATACGTCTGCAGGCATATCTTTGGCTCATCCAGTCACCTAACTCCACCAACTCAGGGGAAAGCGGAGGAAGTAAGTCCAATACTTCCTGTATGGGCTTCAATCCCGATACTACACCAATCTCTCCAGATTCCAGAGAGACGACAAAGCCTTGCACCGTACGGTGTCCAAAGGGCACTGCCACCCGGCTTCCCACTTCGATCCACAGCTTAAGCGAGTCCGGTATCAAATAGTCAAAAGGCCGGTCAGTGCTGCGCACAGGAACATCGACAATGACCTTGGCTATCTCCATTATAATCCTGCTCCGGAAATGCGCGCTGCCGCCAACTGCAGCACCTGCCATGCGACTTCGTCTTTGGAGACCTGCGGAAGGTCAAACACAAGACCCTTTGCGTCATAGACGGCTACGATGTTGGTATCTGTCCCAAAACCCGCACCTTCAGTCGCGACATCATTGGCAACGATAAGATCCAGGTTTTTGCGGACCAGCTTGTCCTTGGCATAAAATTCTGTATTGCCTGTTTCGGCAGCAAAACCGATCAAAAATTGCTTATCCTTCGTTTTTCCGAGACTCTCCAGGATATCCGTCGTCTTCACCAGTTCAAGGGTCAGCGTATCTCCGCTCTTCTTGATTTTGGATTCGGCACTCTGCCTTGGACGGTAATCCGAAACTGCAGCAGCCTTGATCAAGAGATCGCAATCCTTCCAGCGGCTCACCACCGCATCATACATCTCCGCAGCCGATTCCACCCTCACGACTTGAATCTCCGGATCCTGCGGAGGTGCTTCGTCCGTGCGCGCTGCAATGAGCGTTACCTCGGCCCCCATTGCACGTGCAGCACGGGTTAGGGCAAAGCCCATTTTGCCGGAGGAATCATTGGTAATATAACGGACCGGATCAATCCGTTCAATCGTACCGCCAGCGGTGATGATGACTTTTTTCCCGGATAGAGGCCCGTTAGCTGCACTGTGCTGTAGCGCAAAAAATTGCTCCACCACTTGCACTATCGCTTCAGGCTCCTCCAGCCGGCCTTTCCCTACATAGCCGCAGGCCAGCAGACCCTCGCCAGGCTCGATAAATTTGACACCCCGCTTATACAGCGTATTGATGTTTTCGAGCACCGCCGGATGCTGATACATATGTACATTCATGGCCGGTGCCACCATAACGGGAGCGGTTGCTGCAAGTAGCGTGGTGGACAGCATATCATCGGCCAGCCCATGTGCCATTTTAGCGATGATATTGGCGGTTGCCGGTGCTACCAGAATAAGATCGGCGGAATCTGCCAGGTCAATATGCGAAATCGAAGACGGATCACGCTCCTGAAAGGTATCGCTGTATACACGCTGTTTGGACAATGACTGCAATGTCAGCTCAGTTATGAACTGCTTGGCCGAGGCCGTCATGATCACATGCACCGTGGCTCCTTTTTGCGTAAGCTTGCTGGTCAAGGCAGCCCCTTTGTAAGCAGCAATCCCACCGGTAATCCCCAATATAATCGTTTTGCCTTGTAAGCTCTTCAACTTAATCTCCCCCCTGTTCCCTTGCCTAGCGTCCATAACCATCAGATATGAAAGAAAAAATGAAAATCCTCACTTTTTGAGAAAAAAATAACAACCTTCCGGTTGTCGGTACAGCCCGGTCCGGGCTCTTTAAAATAATTGACCTCTAACCCAAGAAGAAACGGCAGCAACCCATACAAGGCTGCGTCCGTTTCTGAAAATGGCTTAGCAGGAATAGCTCGGACTACTCTTCTCCGCGGGTTACAGTGATGCGGTCTTCATAAATCTCTTCCAGAGCAACACCGACGTTCTTATGTGATCTCGGAGCTTTGATATCAGTCTTGCCGCCTTCACGTAGCGCTCTTGCCCGGCGGGCTGCCGCAACAACCAAGGAATACTTGCTGTCGACTTTGGTCATCATTTCGTCAATGGATGGATATAGCATGTAAAACACCTCTTCATCTTTTACTGTGATATGAGCTTGAGTTCTGATGTGCCTATCATCTCACCTTACAATGTTCGGCGATGATGATGCTTTCTATTCGCTTGCAGGCCAGATCAATCTCATCATTCACTACTGCATAATCGTAATGCCGGATCAGGCCGATCTCATCCTCCGCTACGGACATACGGTGGTTAATGACATCAGGATGCTCCGTACCGCGTCCGCGGATGCGGTCCTTCAATTCGTCCATGGACGGTGGAAGAAGGAACACAAAGATACCTTCGGGAAATTTGTCTTTGACTTTGAGGGCTCCCTGAACTTCGATCTCCAGAATAATGTCTCTTCCGCTGTCGAGTGTCCGCTCCACAAAATCACGCGGAGTACCGTAATAGTTGCCTACGTACTCCGCATATTCAAGCAGTTGATCGGCTTCAATCATGGCCGCAAACTGC
This sequence comes from Paenibacillus sp. 22594, assembly GCF_052044425.1. Lineage (NCBI taxonomy): Bacteria > Bacillati > Bacillota > Bacilli > Caryophanales > Paenibacillaceae > Paenibacillus > Paenibacillus sp. 22594. Next base: position 61,287 of record NZ_JBQENA010000006.1, on the reverse strand, counting down.
TCTCTGGTTTTGAAAAAATAATTGACTCCGTTTTCTTCGCCTTCACGCGGTAAACGCGTTGTGGCGGAAACAGAATAGACAAGTTCAGGCATCTTCGGCCGCAGTGCGGAACATACAGTTCCTTTACCAACACCGGACGGGCCGGATAGTATGATCAGCAATCCTTTTGACATAGTACACTCCATTTGTTGTTATTCGTCGTTATCGTCATCTTTGCTGGAAAGACGGTGTGCCACAGTCTCCGGCTGCACAGCCGAGAGAATGACATGATCGCTGTCTGTAATGATGACGGCCCGCGTCCGGCGGCCGTAAGTGGCGTCGATCAGCATATGCCGGTCTCTGGCCTCTTGGATAATACGTTTAATTGGTGCAGATTCCGGGCTGACAATGGAAATAATTCGGTTGGCCGATACGATATTTCCAAAGCCGATGTTGATTAATTTAATTGCCATGTTCCGGTTGTTCCCCCCATAGGTTACATCTTTGCTTGCTTCAGAGCACTGTCATTCCAAGTTCGCTGCTTGTTCACGTATCTTCTCCAGCTCAGCCTTCATATCCAGCGTGAGATTCACCAGAGTCAGATGATTGCATTTGGACCCGATTGTATTCGTCTCCCTGTTCATCTCCTGAATGAGAAAATCCAGCTTGCGTCCTGCCGGCTCGCTTCCCTTCAGCAAAGCCTTGCATTGTTCAAAATGACTGTACAGCCGGGTAAGTTCCTCATCAATATTACAGCGGTCGGCAAAAACAGCAATTTCCATTCCGAATTTATGCTCTTCAAAAGGGAACGTACCGTCACTCAGCCCGCTGAGCCGCTGGCGCAGCTTCTCACGGTACTCGTTCACCACCACTGGAGCAAGTGCTGCCATTTCAGCATGCAGTTCCTCCAGATGATTCAGCCTACGCCCCAGATCAGCGGCTAGAAATCCGCCTTCCCGGGCTCGCATTTCGAGCAAGGCTTCCAGACTCTGGTTCAGACCCTGCTCAAGAATATCCTTGAAGTCCTGGTCCAGGACAGATGCATGAGCATCTTCTTTGAATTCCATTACACCGGGCATCGAAAGGATGTCTCGCAGCAGCAGTTCACCTTGAATTCCAAATTCCTCTTGCAACTGCTCTGCCGACTTCAAATAGGAACGTACCGCCGAACGGTTCAGCACTTGTGCCAACTCAGCTTCTTCGGTATGCTCCCTGTTAATGATGACATCCACTCGTCCCCGTTTGATATGAGCTTGAACTTGTCTTCGCAGCATATCCTCATAAACCGTCCAATCCCGGGGCATCCGCAGTACAACTTCGCAGTAACGGTTATTCACCGATTTGACTTCGAACGTAATCTTGTAACCGCCGAATTGCAGGGATGATTGACCGTATCCGGTCATGCTAAATGACAACGGAATCACATCCATTACACTATTGTAATTGATTATTACTAGCGAAACAAGGGGGACAATTTGCGTCCTTGTTTCTCCCACACATACTCCAGGAGCTGCACGCTCATATCATAGAACATAAACGGCGTCATTAAATAGATGCCATTAAAATGCGCAGTAGCCGCATCCAGCAGCTCTTTGGCGATCCGCACACCTTCTGCACGTCCTTCTTCGCCTTCCAGACCCTGCATCCGGCTTCTCACTTCTGGGGACAGCTGAATACCGGGAACTTCGTTATGAAGATATTCCGCGTTTCGTCCGCTGGCCAGCGGCATGATACCGATAAAAATTGGAATGTCCAGATGCGCCGTAGCCTTCGCAATACGTTCGATCAGCTCAGGATCGTAAACAGGCTGGGTCATGATATAGTCGGCGCCGGAGGCAATCTTTTTCTCCAAACGTTCAACCGCCTTGTCCAAATGCTTAACGTTGGGGTTGAATGCGGCTCCGATGACAAAATTCGCGTTCTGCTTCAGCGGCTTGCCGGAGAAGGCGATACCGTCATTCAGCTGCTTGATCATCCGTATAATTTCAAATGAGGTCAGATCGTAGATGGAGCTTGAACCCGGTAAATCGCCGAACCTGGCCGGGTCACCCGTAACTGCCAGCACATGGTCAATCCCCAAGGCATCGAAGCCCATGAGATGGGATTGGGTTCCGATCAGATTGCGGTCACGGCAGGCAATATGAACCAGAGGACGCAGGCCCGTACGGGCCTGAACTAGATGCCCCAGCGCCATGTTGCTCATCCGAGTCACAGCGAGCGAGTTATCCGCAAGTGTCAGAGCATCTGCACCTGCTCTTCGCAGCGCTTCCGCGCCACGCATGAACTTTGCAATATCCAGATCACGCGGCGGATCCAGCTCAACGATCACCGTGTGGCGTTCCTTGACCAGATCGACCAGTGTCGGTTCATGACCATCACGTTCTTCGTTCTCTCCCAGATGCTCCTGCACCGTCAGGCGTTCCAGATTGTTCTGGGCTGTCGGCTCTGGAAGAGGGTGTACCGAATACTCACGAAGAGCGGCAGAGATCTCGGCGATATGCTGTGGTGTTGTGCCGCAGCAGCCCCCAATAATACGGGCACCCATATCCGCAAAAACCGGTGCCATCTGGCCGAAATAATCCGGCGAGGCGCCATACCGGTACTGCCCGTCCACATAATCGGCGATACCCGCATTAGGATATACCGAAGCGGGGAGCCTTAGGCTTCCCTGCAGCGATTTTAGTGCACGCTTAATGCCATTAGGTCCGGTTCGGCAGTTGAAGCCGATAATATCTGCCCCGTCCTGTTCCAGAATATGGAAAGCCTCCGTCAGCGTTAATCCGTCCAGGGTGCGTGCGGTCTCATCCACAGCCAGCTGGCAGATCACCGGAAGCTCGCTGAGCTTACGGACCGCTCTTAAAGCCAGATGCAGCTCCTCCACATCATAGAACGTTTCCAGCATAATCCCGTCAGGCTGCTCTTCCAAAAGCGCCGAAAACTGCTGGGCATAAAACCGTTTCAGCTCTGAGCTGGACAGATTTGCCCGTTTACCGGCACGGATCGAACCTACCGCACCTACGACATATCCGGTTTCCCCGGCGGCATGCCGTGCGATCCGCACACCTGCACGGTTGATTTCATCCACCTTGGCCTCCAGGCCAAATTTGGACAGCTTGTCATAATTGGCAGAGTAAGTATTACTCTCCAGCAGCACCGCTCCCGCTTCAATATAGCTCCGGTGTACATCCTCAATAACCTCCGGAGAGGTCAGATTCAATTCTTCATAGGAGATGCCGACCGGGAAGCCTTTTTGATATAAAAAGGTTCCCATCGCTCCGTCTCCGACCAACACGTTATTCTTCCATGCAGAGCGCAAATCCGGCTTCACCGTAAGAACCTCCCCTAATCAGTCCATAGTTTCATACTAATGTAACATAAATCGGGATGGATGATAAGCTTTCATCAGCCAAAAGCCATTCGTCTCACCAGACCTCAAAAAAAGCAAATCCCCGAATCGGAGACTTGCTGTCAAAGTAATGAAGGATTAGCTTATTTTGAATTTCCCAGCCAATTCTAATAACTCTTCAGACATTTTTGCCAGAGCCACAGAGGCACTATTGACTTCCTCTACCGTCGCCAGCGTTTCCTGCGCAGAAGCTGAAACACTCTGTGTCCCATCGGATGTTTCATTGACAATTACAGATATCCCTTCAAAAGCTGCAACCAATTTTTTGGTATCACTGGACATTTCTTTAGAGGCCTCGGAAACTTCACTGATCTCAGCTGTCACACCATGCATGGCCAATTCTATCTGTTCAAAGGCTTCTCCAGCCTCAGTGACGGAACGTATTCCCTCAAGCACCTCTTCTTCGCCTTTCAATACCTTGGATACACTGATTTCGCTCTCCAGCTGGATGCTCTTGATGACTTCAGAGATCTGCTTTCCTGACATGGCGGTTTGGTCAGCAAGCTTTTTCACCTCGGAAGCTACAACCGCAAATCCTCTGCCGGCTTCTCCTGCACGCGCCGCTTCGATGGAGGCATTCAAAGACAACAGATTCGTCTGTCCTGCAATCTCATTAATAAAATTAATAATCGTACCGATTTCCTTTGATTTTTCACCTAGGGATTTAACGGATACGGCAATCTCAGTAGAGTTGTTCTGGATCGAGGCCATTTGCTGTATAGCTGATTTAACGGCGTCAGATCCCTGAACCACAATTTGCGAAGCATTAATGGCGGACTCATTCACACTGGAGGCACTTTCTTCAATAAAGTCTGCCTGCTCATTCATCCTGTTTACCATCTTCATGCTTCCGGCTATACTTTCAACTTGTTTTTCCGTTCCTTGGGCCAGATCCTCAGTAACGTGAGCAATATGTTCAGTGGCCTGGCTTGTTTGTTCAGCACCGGCTGTCAGTTCTTCGGCGGAGGCTGCAACCTGCTCTGCATGAGACCCGATTCCCTGAATCAGATGCCGCAGATTGCCCGACATGTGATTAAAGGAAACCGCCAAATCGCCAAGCTCATCCTTGTTCTTGATCTGAATCTCGTTAACTGTCAAATCTCCGTTTGCAATCCGGACAGCCGCTGTCTGCAACAGCTTAATGGGCTTCGTTATCTGACTGCTGATCAGCACAGATGATGCCGCTGCTGCAATTAGAGATATGATGCTGATTCCAATAATTGTGGATTCCACATCTTTTGCACGTTGTTGCGCCATTGCAGTTCTATTATCAGATTCCGTCTGTTCCGAGGTAACCAGGTTACGGGCTACTTCAACAAATTTATCCAATACGGCGCTTTGATTGACTGCAATAGAGACAATGCTCTCTGTTTCACCTTTATTTTTAGCGTCAATCATCTGATCGGATATTACTATGAATTGAAGTTGCAGCAAATCTAACCCGGCCAAAATCTGCTGTTTACCAGGGTCCGTGATCAGTGATTCCAGCTTCGCATGATGTTCCGTGAATTTGAGGCGTGCGGCTGCATAAGCATCCATTTTTTTCGGATCTGCAGAAATGATAAAATCGGATACATTCGCATGTTCGGATTCGATTGTAGTATTCAAATCTTTTATTAAGCCAATCGTAGCCACTTGTTTTTTCAGGAGGCTGGTATAGGTTCCGTTAATTTGCGAGAGATACATGTATCCGGTAACTCCGAGAAACACCAGGAAAATCAAAATGATACCAAACCCTATGTATAGACGCTGTTTTATACTTTTCGCTTGAAAGACACCCTTCATCCTGTTCACTTGCTTCCCTCCTCCCTTGGTCCCAAAATCTCTTCAGCCTGTGCTCTGAACGTGCTTGCAGCCTGCTCTGGTGTAATACTGCCGGCATACAGGTTTTTCAGTATAATTTTCAGAGCGTTTTGAACGACCGCATCAGACAGCGGTGCTGGCGGATCAATTGGGGTGGAGTGTTTGGCAATATAACTCATGTATGAGTATTGTTCTTTCCCCTGTTCGGTGGATTGAATGGATAATTGTTCTGCGATTTTAGTTGCAATCGGAACTCCGCGGTCACCCTTAAGAATGTTATTTGCTTCCTTGTTATTAGTGAGAAAATCAACGAATTTAACCGCCGCTTCCTTATGTTTAGAATAAGAAGAGACCATGATAAACATAGAAGGTTTCACAAAGTTCCCTTCCGCAGTGGCTCCTTCAACCGTAGGAAGGTTCATGATTTTCAGTGTTCTGCCCGCTTCGTCACCATTTGAAACCATTTGGTTGCTTACAAGTTGCAAAAATGCAGTTTTCCCTGTTGCCAGCGGGTTTTTCTCATCCTTGGATGAATCTGTACCGGGGTTCAGAAGCCCCTGATCCAGCCATGTTTTCGTCAGTGTCAGATATTCAACCAGGGTAGCATCTTTGAAACCAAGACCTGTTTTCTCCTTATTGTAAAAAGATTCACCCTTCATTCTGAACCAATAGGGTAAATCAAACATCGCATATAAAGGATAAAAACCCGGGGTTTGAACCTTGTCTTTAAATTGCTGCATAGTTTGTTGCATATCCTGAATGGAATACGAATCCTGAAGTGGCTCTATACCATACTGTTTAAACATTTCAGGGTCATATGCGATTCCCAGAGCATTCGATCCCATTGGAATACCATACTGTTTCCCTTCATACTGTCCTGAGGCCAGATAGGATTTATCCACATCGGACAGATCAAGGACGTTGGACTTCATATACGGTTCGAGTGGCTCAATCAAGTGATGGGTGACATAGTTAAAAGCAAAATTATAGTCTGTCTGCATGATATCCGGTGTTTTTTGCTCAGCGGTTTCCATCGCCAGCTTCTGGGCTACCTCAGCAGTTGAAGAGTAATCCTCGGTATTAATTTTAATATTGGGATTCTCTTTCTCAAACAAATCAATAACCTTTAACGTGATCTCCTTACGGCTCGGTTTACCCCACCACATAAAATTCAATGTGATTTGTTCATCCGACTTTTTAACTTCTTCGTTACCTTTCCCTGTACACCCCACAAGTGATATCAACATCACAGAGGTCAAAAAAATTGCCGAAATCCTGGTTGATTTGTGTTTCATGAATGTCCACCTTTCTAATGCTGATCAAACTCTGAAAAACAATTTTCTAAAACTGTAAAAACTTATAATCTATATCGGATGATCGCTCTAATTTCTTGTGTATTTTTTCGACTTTTTTCAGCAAAAGCATCTTTTCTGGTTGTGCATTGATTCACAATCATGCGCAAATACGAAAAAGAGCTATCTTCAAGTGAAAGATTCCGCTTGAAAATAGCTCTTTTTATTGTTGATTCCTAAATATGGTGAGGCAGATTAAATGTCCACTGAACCTGTGTATACCACCTGGGCCGGGCCAGTCATGTAGACATGGTTGTCTTCCTCGTTCCATTCAATATAGAGATCGCCGCCCTTCAGGCTGATCGTCGCGGAGCGGTCGGTTAGACCATTCAGTACAGAGGAGACCAATGTGGCGCAAGCACCGGTTCCGCAGGCCAAGGTAGGTCCCGCCCCACGTTCCCAGACACGCATATCGACATGTCCACGGTCCAGCACGGTGGCGAATTCAACGTTGACTTTTCTCGGAAACAGCGGGTGTACCTCCAGCTTTGGCCCCCAAGTGGTCAGGTCAAAGCCTACTGCATCATCCACGTAGATTACACAATGCGGATTGCCCATAGATACAGCGGTGAATTTGAACTCTCTGCCATCCGCTTCAATCGGCTGGTCCAGCACAGGCTCGGCATCGATAGCCACAGGTATCTGTGTTCCTGACAACACAGGCTCTCCCATATCAACCGTTACCGTCTCCACCACGCCGTCTTTCACCTTCAGGGATACCTTCTGCTCACCGGCACCAATGGTTTCGATAACAATCTGTTCAGAGCCAACCAGTCCGTGCTCATAGACATATTTGGACACACAGCGGATCGCGTTCCCGCATTGCTCTGCTTCCGATCCGTCCGAATTCATAATGCGCATCATATAGTCACCGCGTTCCGACGGCAGTATATAGACCAGCCCGTCCGCACCTATGCCGAAGAACCGGTTGCACAGGGTAACTGCAAGCTCAGAGGCATTAGCAGGAAGCTCCTGCTCGCCGAAAACGATAATAAAGTCATTGCCAAGGCCATGCATTTTGGTAAATTCCATTGAGATTCCACTCCTAAAGGTTAGTAACAGTGAACCAAGCATACCTTAAGGAGTGGGTTTAAGCTATTGATTTTATGCCGAAATTTTTGTACTTTTTATCATTGCACGTCCTCCGCTGCGGCTGCGGTTCTTCTTGCCGCCCCACACGCTGCCAGCTCCCATCAGGAAGGTAGGAATACCGGCGGTGACAAGCACCAGACACCATTCACGGAAGGTAAGCGGCACGGTCTTGAAGACTGGCTGGAGCACAGGCAGATACATAACTACCAGCATCAGCAGAACTGACGAGAGCACAGCGAGCACCAGATATTTGTTCTGAAACGGATTGCGGTGGAACACTGAGCGGGAGCTGCGGCAGTCAAAGACGTGAATCAGCTGGGCCATAACCAGGGTGGCAAAAGCAACGGATTGCGCCCGGATCAGCTGCTGCGGACTGCCGGGGTCAATTCGCAGCGTCAGCCAGAAGGCGGCTAAAGTGCAGAGGCCGATTAGCAGCCCGCGGCTGATGATTTTCCAGCCGAGGCGGCGGGCAAAGATGTTCTCCTTCGATCCGCGCGGTTTGTGCTCCATCAAATCTTTCTCAGCCTGATCCACCCCAAGTGCCATCGCTGGCAGGCCGTCGGTTACCAGATTGACCCAGAGAATCTGGATGGGAACCAGAGGCAGGGGGAGGCCCAGCATCATGGCAAAGAACATCGTCAGAATTTCCCCTACGTTCGAGGCGAGCAGATAACGGATAAATTTGCGGATATTCTCGTAAATGTTCCGTCCTTCCTCAATAGCCGCTACTATAGTAGAGAAGTTGTCGTCGCCCAGAATGAGCGAAGAAGCTTCTTTGGTTACGTCTGTTCCTGTGACCCCCATGGAGATCCCGATATCCGCCGCTTTAATCGCTGGGGCGTCATTAACCCCATCCCCTGTCATCGCCACGACATGCCCATGGCGCTGCAGGGACTTGACGATGCGCAGCTTATGCTCAGGGGAGACCCTGGCATACACGTATACGTTATCCGATACCTTATCGAGGGCATCGTCATCCATCCGGGTGAGCTGGCTGCCGGTTAATACGGTTCCGCCACGCTGCAAAATACCCAGCTGATGGGCAATCGCTTCTGCTGTGGTTCCGTGGTCTCCGGTAATCATCACTGTCTTGATTCCTGCTCTGCGGGTGATGCTGATAGCATCGCGCACCTCACGGCGCGGCGGATCGATCATCCCGGCCAGTCCGGCGAAGACCAATTGGCATTCAGCTTCTTTTTCACTGCCTGCAACTTCACCGGAACGCATTTCCCTGTAAGCCATTCCCAGAACACGCAGCGCACCCGATGCCATTTCTTCATTGGCCTCCAGCACCTTCTGGCGCAAGGTAGGTGTGCAAGGTACGACTGCACCTTCCCACAGCATATAGGAGCAGCAGTTCAGCAGGACATCCGGCGCACCTTTGGTACAGATCATTTTACCGCCCGGATGATTCACAACCACTGACATCAGCTTGCGTTCCGAGTCGAACGGGAACTCCGTTTCCCTTGTATACGTTACAGCAAGCGACTGCGCAGTCAGCCCCATTTTTGCGGATAAAGTAACCAGTGCCCCTTCCGTTGGGTCACCTTTCAGCTCCCATACAGACGGATTGGCCACATTCTTGCCGGCTTCACCGCTTTTCTCTTTCTCTTTATCCTTGCCTTTGCGTTTGCTCCGGATTTCTCCGGGAAAGGTTTCAATAATCTCTGCATTGCTGCACAGTGCGCCGATCTGGAGCATGCGCCGCAGGTTTTGATCATTTTTAAGGTCGATGGGCTTGCCCTTTTGCAGCACATGTCCGATTGGGGTATAGCCTTCACCCGTTACCTCCAGATTCCGCCCGGCACTCCATAGCCGCGTGACCGTCATTTTGTTCTGGGTTAACGTTCCCGTCTTATCGGAACAGATCACCGAGGCACACCCGAGTGTTTCGACCGATGGCAGCTTGCGGACAATGGCCTTGCGTTTGATCATCCGCTGAACGCCGAGTGCAAGCGCAATGGTGACAATGGCCGGCAGCCCTTCCGGAATCGCCGCTACAGCAAGGCTTACACCAGCAAGAAACATAGCAGCTACAGGTTGCCCATGCAGAATACCTGCTGCGACAACTACAATAGTCAGGCCGAGTGAAACGTAGATCAGAATCTTCCCCAGCTGCTCCAGCCGATGCTGGAGTGGGGTTTCCTGAGATTCGGTATTCAGGATCAGATCGGCTATTTTGCCCATCTCGGTATCCATGCCGGTGCGAATAACGATGGCCCGGCCCGTTCCCCTTGTGACCATTGTGCCCATGAATCCGATATTTTTCTGGTCACCAAGCGGAATTTCCTCGGCATGAATGGCTTCCGAATGCTTGGAGACGGGTAGTGATTCACCGGTTAACGCAGACTCCTCAGCATACAAAGCGCTGCACTGCAGCCAGCGGACATCGGCCGGAATCCGGTCACCGCTCTCCAGCTGCACAATGTCGCCAGGCACCAGCATTTTGGCGGGAATGTGCTCAATCTTTCCATCGCGCAGCACCTTTGCAGAAGGTGCCGAGAGCTGCTTGAGCGCACGCAGCGAACGTTCGGCGCGGAATTCCTGGACAAAACCCAGAACCCCGTTCAGCATAATAATAGCGACAATCGTTATGGCGTCCAGGTATTCGCCCAGCAGACCGGACACCAGCGTCGCTCCCATCAGCACCAGCACCATGAAATCCTTGAACTGGTTAAGCATCAGGGTAAGCGGAGATATCGCCTTCCCTTCCGACAGCTCATTGTGTCCGTTCTCCATCAGCCTCTGCGCGGCATCCTCTCCGCTTAGGCCCGATCCCGGATGAACGCCGAACATCTTCTGCAGTTCCTCTGCACCGAGCCGGTGCCAACTTTTTTGTTCCATATTCCTTCTTTCCCCTCCCGGTCGTTTCTTGACTTCCGGCGGCGCACAGCTTTTCCACCTGTTCATGTCCAAGTGTATTCATAGTCGTCCCAAAATATCACTTCTGCCATGGCTTCCCCTTTTGCGCAAATGTGTCAAAGTATGGCATCATAGAGAGAGTACTTTATTATCAGCCGACAGGAGAACATGATCATGGCATTAGACGGCATAGTAACCAGAGCGATCGTGCACGAGCTTCAATCCTTTATTGGTGCACGTATCGGCAAAATATATCAACCCAGTACACACGATCTAATCTTCATCCTCCGTGGCTCCGGGGGTGGCGGCAAGCTGCTGCTCTCTGCCAATCCCACTTACCCGCGGGTTCATCTGACCGACAGAAACAGCATTAATCCGGCAGAAGCGCCGATGTTCTGCATGCTGATGCGCAAGCACTGTGAAGGCGGAACCATCGAGAGCATCAGTCAAGTTGGGTTGGAGCGCATCATTCATATCCAGGTAAGAACCCGGGATGAGCTCGGAGATGTATCGGCCAAAAAAATCATCATCGAGCTTATGGGCCGGCACAGCAATATCATTCTTACCGATCTTGCAACAGGCACCATTATCGACGGCATTCATCATGTGACTCCTACGATCAGCAGCTACCGGAATGTTATGCCCGGCATCGCCTATATCGACCCGCCGCAGCAGCATAAGCTGAATCCTTTGGAGATCGGCCAAGAGGCATTTATAAGTCTCGCCGCAGCTGCCGAGCAGGAAGCGCTGACAGTTGGCTCCGGTGAAGAACAGGAGCCAGAAGAGATGATTGAGGGCGAGCTCGCCGACCTCTTGAAGTCGCTGGAGGAGCCCAAGGCGGACGGCTCCGGTGGTCCCGCACCCTCAGCCGACCCTATCCAATGGATCGTGCATGCCTTCAGCGGCATGAGTCCGCTGATTGCCGGAGAGATTGTACGGCAGAGCGGCGTAACCGGGCCAACTTCATCAGCCGACTCCGCAGGTGGTACATCTGTTGTTTCACCCAAGTCGGATGAACATTGGACAGACGAGATGATGTCATTATGGAGAGCTTTTGACAAAGTGCTTGCGCCAGTGCGGACATTCAGCTTTTCCCCAATGTCAGGAGCAAACGCCAAAGGCAAACCCGTCTTCTCGGCCATTGCGCTTACACTTCAGGATGAGCATGTGAAGCATTACAGCTCCATCAGTGCTTGCCTGGAGGATTATTACGGAGATAAAGCCGAGCGTGATACAGTGAAGCAACGGGTTAGTGACCTGATCCGTTTCCTGAGTAATGAACGGAGCAAAAACGTCAAGAAGCTCGCCAATCTGAAAAAAGACCTGGACGAAGCCCATGATGCCGATCAATTCCGGATCTGGGGTGAGCTGCTGTTCGCTTCATTACATGCCGTCTCCAAAGGCGACAAGCAAGCTACACTTGTGAATTATTACGATGTGGACCAGGCAGAAATCACTATCCCGCTAGATCCGCTGCTCACTCCTTCAGACAATGCACAGCGGTATTTCAAGAAATACAACAAATACAAGAACAGCCTGCTGGTAATCAACGAACAGCTGCTCAAAACCCATGAGGAAATTGCTTACATGGAAACACTGCTGCAGCAACTGGCCCATGCTTCATTGAATGACATCGAGGAAATCCGCGATGAGCTAGTGGGTCAGGGTTACCTGCGCGACCGCAGTAAGAAGGGCAAAAAGAAGAAAAAAGCCACCCGCCCTACTCTGCAGGTGTTCACTTCTTCGGAAGGCGTGGAAATCTATGTTGGTAAAAACAATCTTCAAAACGAGTATGTCACGAACCGTCTGGCTTCGGCCAATGATACCTGGTTGCACACCAAGGACATTCCCGGCTCTCATGTGGTGATCCGCAGCGAGTCGTTTGGAGATGCTACGCTTGAGGAAGCTGCACAACTGGCTGCTTATTTCAGCCAAGCCAAGCAATCGAGCAGCGTCCCTGTGGACTGTACACTCATCCGTCATGTCCGCAAGCCCAGCGGGGCCAAGCCCGGCTTCGTCATCTACGATCATCAAAAGACCCTTTTCGTCACTCCTGACGAGGAACGGATTAAAAGTCTGCCGAATACGCTCAAGAATTAAGGCATACTACGGATTGCTGCTGTAACTCTGGGCTGCATTCTTAAACATAAAGAACCACCAGCCAAAAGACAGATGTCCATGGCTGGTGGTTCTTTATGTATTATGAAAGCAGGTATGGCACGACGGGAGCCGCTAACAACGGCATTTCTGCCGTTTTTCCTACCTATTTTCACCTTTAGAGCCCTGATAACGGAATTTCTGCCGTTATTACCCACTCTTCTAGCCAATAGTGCTTCAACAACGGCATTTCTGCCGTTATTACCCGCTCTTCTCGCCGATTGTGCTTCAACAACAGCATTTTTACCGTTGCTTTGCTCAGTCTGCATATTCGGGACCACGAACCACTTCCCATGCAGCAATTCAGCTTCACTTTACCTAAGATCCGGCTGACACACCCTTCAGCCGCTCCAGCACCGCGACCGGCACCGAAACGCTGCCAATCTCTCCATGAAACACAACCCCTTGGCGCGCACCGTGGAAATCCGAACCGCCGGTGACCAGCAGTCCATATTCTTCAGCGAGCGCGAGGTAACGTTCTTCATCGGCAGCGCCGTGGTCCGAATGGTAAACCTCGATGCCGCGCAGCGCACTGCGTTCAATAATACCGCGGACCAGCTCATCGTCCCCGTAGATTCCAGGATGGGCAAGTACCGCTGCTCCGCCTGCTTCAACAATCCAGTCGCATGCCAGCTCCGGCGTGATGCGCGGCGGTGACACATAAGCCGAAGCACCTTCAGCCAGATATTTGTCGAACGCATCACGCATATCCGAAGCCGCCCCTAGACGCACCAATGCGTCGGCAATATGCGGACGGCCCACGCTCTCGTCGGGCTTCAGCTCCCGTCCAATGCCTGCGGTAACTTGGTCCAGCGTAATGTCGATGCCCAGTCCCTGCAGCTTCGCAATGATCGCCTCGTTCCGCTGTGCGCGGGTATCTCTTTGCTCTGCAAGCCTGGACAGAAACAGTTCCTGTTGTGTATCCATGTAATAGCCCAGCACATGAATCTCTTTCCCGCCGGCTCGCGTACTGATTTCGACTCCGGGAACAACAGTAATGCCGTATTTCTGCCCGGCCTCAAGGGCTTCAGCGACTCCGGCCACCGTATCGTGATCCGTGATTGCTACTGCCGCCAGCCCTTTTTCATAGGCCAATCTTACATTCTCAGCCGGAGGCTGCATTCCGTCCGAAGATAATGTATGGGTATGCAAATCAGCTCTGCCTGAGAAACCGCTGCCCGTCTGATCTTTTAATTGGCTGTTCTTATGCTCCTGCCCCATTATCCTACCTGCCCTTCAAGTCTATTGGCTCCTTGCTGCTTCCCATTCCTCACGAAGAATCCCCATCTTAATGGCATCGTAGTACTCACCTCGCACAATCCGCGCCTTGCGTACCCGCGCCTCTTCGATCATGCCGCATTTCGCGGCCAACCCCATCATCCGGATATTCCCCGACCACGTGCCTATTCCGAGCCGGACCGTATCCATGGCCTCAAAAAGATATTGCATCCACATCCGGAATGCCTCGGTCCCATATCCGCCTGACCAAAACCGCGAATCAAACAGAACAATTCCGATTTCAAACCAGTTCGTCTCCTTCGACACCCAATATCTGCCTACCGTTCCTTTGAGTTCGCCGTCAATATCAATCACCAGACGGCTGCGGGGTTCGTCGGTATATACCAGAGCCAAGGTCTCGGTAAATTTTGACGCGAACGTTTCATAGCTTTCCCATTCCTGCGTCCCGTAAGGACCATTCCAGAGCAGATGCTCCCTGTCCTCCGCTTCATATTCATAATAATAAATGGTGCGGATGTCCTCTTCCGTCAGATCCCTCAGCGTAACTTTTTCTCCCTGCAGTACAATGGTCATAAGTATCCTCCGCTCGATAATTTCAGCATATTGATTCCCATAATACCCCAAATATGCGGATGAGCGTATGTACAAATTGATTATACTCTTTACTGATCTCCTGCATGGTCACGCAAAAACGTCAGAAACGTCACCGCAGAAATAGGCAGCAGCGTCGATTTGAGATGGATCGCATAAAACTGTCTTTTGAAAGAGGCATCCGTAATGTTGACAATCTTCAGCAATCCCAGCGCCACTTCATGTTTAACCGAGGAGGTAGAAATAATGGTGAGTCCGAGCCCTGCTTCCACCGCCGACTTCACGGCTCCTGTACTTCCTAGCTCCATCACCACTCGCATCGCCCCCGGATCCAGTCCCTTGGCCAGCAATTGTTCTTCCATGACCCGGCGGGTCCCTGAGCCCTGTTCACGAAGTACAAACGGATGCTGCAGCGCTTCCGCAAGCGTGACTTCATCTTTCTCCGCCAGCGGGTGCTCCCGGGGTACGATTAGCTTCAGTTCATCTCCCATAACCGGTTCAATGACCATATCCGGATGGGTGACCGGTGCCTCGATCAGGCCGAAATTCAGCTGATGCTTGTGAATCTCCTCCAGCAGCTGAGAGGTATTCATTACCTTCATCATAATGGAGATATGGGGATAGGTTTTGCCAAACGGACCCAAAAGGCGCGGCAGCACGTACTCCCCAATGGTCAGACTTGCTCCCAGCAGCAGGCGTCCCTCCAGCATATGGGTAAACGCCGACATCGCCTGATCCGTCTCCCGCATCAGCTGAATGCTGCGCAGCGCAAACGGCAGCAGTGTGCGGCCGGCCTCCGAGAGGATTATTTTTTTACTGGAACGGTCGAAGAGCTTGGCTCCGAAATAATCCTCCAGCGCCTGAACCTGCATGGTCACTGCGGGCTGTGTCATGTGAAGTGTCTGTGCCGCGGCAGAGAAACTTCCTCTCTCGGAAACGGTATAAAAAATATGCAGCTGATGAAAATTCATGCTTAAGACTCCTTCTATATAAAAAACTCAAGTGGAAACGGCTTCGCCGTCCTTTTAAGGGACAGAATCCGTTTCAGCGAGAAATATAAGGATGATTTATAGCGTGAAACATATAAATTCTTATATTTTCAAAAAAAACATGCAGCCTTCCGCCGCATGCCTTCTTCTGTAACTGTGCGCTCGTTATCTGCGTCTGCGGCGTTTCTTCACCAGCTTTATGCGGCGGGAATGGCGCAGCCACGAAAAGTAGGCTCTCAGATCCCGCAGCTGGGGAGTCGATGAAATATTGCCGAGAAAAGTAACCACAACCATCACATACAGCGGATCTCCGGAGATCGTGGTGGCTCCTTCCAGTTCCTTGAACTGGACCACCATTGATGTGTCATTGTCGATCAAATAAGCATGATATTCTCTCTGTGAATACGGCCTTACCCGGTTCTGCTTCACGCATTGCCATATCCACGCGCCAATATCCACGTCCTTGCCGTCTTCCTTACTGATCCGGTCTGTATAACGGCTTTTCGCATGCGGTGTTATAACAATATCGGCCACACTGTATTCATTCAGCATGATGTGAAAGGGCTCGTACACCCCCCACGTTTCCATCCCCTTGACATGCATAATCATCACACTCCACTGAAAGGGTCTTGGCATGCTCTTATTGTTGTCAATATTACCGCATTGACGTTAGTTGTTCAAGCATATCACCCTTACAGTTCTATAGTGCCCAAGGTTCAGCAGGTTTTACTTACGAAGCGATCCCTATCATCGACATAGCTGCTGCCTTTGATCATTTTGCATTTTTTCTTGAGTCTTGCTGCCTCCGAAGAGAGGTCTTCAATGGAGTCGAATCGACGGTAACGGTTAGTAACAACGGCTATAGAGATCGAAACCAGCGGAATTTCTTCCACCACGCCTGAGCGGCCCTCGGTCAGCACGTAATGCTGTGCCAAATGACCTGGATGATAGAATCCTTGCATCACCTTATCAAACTCTGCCATAATGGTCCGGCAATATTCCTCATAACGATAATCATCAATGAAAATAATAAAGTCATCCCCGCCGATATGACCCAAAAACCCTTCCAGCCGCAAGGTGCAATGTTTAAGAATCTCCGCCGTGGCTTGAATCATCCGGTCGCCTTCCTTAAACCCGTATGTATCGTTATATGCCTTGAAATGATCCAGATCTATGTACAGTACACTGAACTGCTCCTGCAGCAGCGATTTCACCATCCACTCATTTATGCTCAGATTACCCGGCAGACCGGTCAGCGGGTTCAAAAAGCTCGCGGCTACCGCCTGGATCTCGGCAAAATTAAGCAGCAAATCCCTTACGCTCACCGCTCCAAATAGTGCCCCTTCATGGGTGACCAGCACGTAATCATAGAGATGCTCTTCACTTCTGTCCATCGCCAGCCGGCTGACCTCGGTAATCGGCGTTTTGTAATCTACAACCAGCGGTGAACCGTCCATGATCAGTCCGACGGATCGGCCCATATACAGAGTGAAGCCATAGAGCGTACCGATCTGCTGGTAAAAGCGAATCCTCATGATCAATGCGACCGCTTGCCCGCCCTCCGTCACTGCCACACCCTGAAGCTGAGGATTGCTCTTAAAGATATGGTCCACATACGCGCATTTCTGGTGAGGGGAGATCTCCGGAATTTGTTCAGCAATTTCACCGATCTGAAGAAACATGCTTATAACCTCCTCTAACTGGAACTTGTGGTGAATCCGCTGGAAAAGCGCCTCGCACTGGCCAGTGGCCGGGTCTGCCAAGCGCATAGCCTTGTCCAAATTCAATGCCAGCCATTTGCAAATACATCAATTCTTCTTCCGTTTCGATACCTTCGGCAATGACCCGGGTAGCGGATCGATAGGCATATTCACTGATTAGCTCCAATAGCTCCTGCTGCTCCCGGTTGCCGTGAATGCCACGGATCAGGGATTTGTCCAGCTTGATGAACTCCGGCTTCAGATAGACCAGTGTCTTGAGGCTGTTATAGCCGGAGCCGGCATCGTCCACAGCAATACGGAAGCCCTGCTCACGGTAATGTGAGAGCACTTTCTCGAATCCTACATAATCCTGGACTGCCTGCCGCTCGGTCAATTCAAATACAACTCGCTCCGGGGAGAGATTCAGCTCCTGCAGGAGACTGAGCGTTTCACCGCTTTTATGCCGGGCATCGTTCAGGACTCCCGGGTGTACGTTGATAAATACAAGTCTGTCTGTCCATGCTTCGCCTTCCGGCAGCCGTTCCATATAGCGAGAGAGCGAAATCCGCCGGCAGTAATGCTCGAATCTGAACATCTGATCCGTACGGCCGGCAAATTCATAGAAATGCTCCGTGGTCGGAAATTGCGTAGAGTTGGGAGGCCTGTTCAGTACCTCATGACCCATCGTCAGCCCGCTTCTCAGTTGCAGAATCGGTTGAAAAAAGGTATCCAGCCGTCCATGATTCATAATATCCAGCAGGGCCGACAGCCTTCCCAGCTCCTTCACCTCGTTATGCAGCCTGCCATTGATGTGCCGAAGATACTGGGGAATTGCCGATAGTTTTTGGGTTATTGCCATTCGTTTCGTCATTAGGTCACCTGTTTGTTTTTTTCTCGTGAATTTTGTCACTCTCTTCCCAGCATATAGCGGAAGTATTAAGCAGCGATAAAAAGTACAAGGCAAAACAGAGGCATTTCGACAATTTCCACGGCTTCACCCACAAAAAAACTGCCCTGATTTGGGCAGTTCTAGAATTAGACCCGTTCATTCTGTTTACTGAACCAGACCAACCCCGCTCTTTTTTTGTTTCAGCATGCTGGAGATCAGACTGCCTATATGAGCACCCGCTTCCACTGGAGGTGTCCCGCCTTGATGAATATTGGAGATGACCATCCGATCCGAATCAGTCATTCCGGCACGTGGTCTATAACAGAGATAGGCACTCATCGAATGGGAAGTAATCAGCCCCGGCCGTTCACCGATCAGGAGCACGATGGTCTCAGGATGGAGAATGTCCCCAATGGCATTCATAATTCCCACCCGCCCATTCCTTACAAAAAAAGGAGTTCCCGCCTTCAGACCCTGCACCTGCAGCGAATCCAGCAGCGCCGGAACCAAATCACCCGCATTATGCTCAATGGCACCGGCACTGAGCCCGTCCGAGACCACAAGCTGCACTTGCGGGGAAGGAACACAACGCTGGAGCAGCTGCTGTATGCTGTGATCCGGCAGGAGCCTGCCCAGATCCGGTCTCCGTAAATATAGTTCCTGATCGACCGCTCCGGAATCCACCATGAAGAGTCCCAGCTCTGCAAGCAGGTCGGTACTAACGCTGCCGTACACTGAATCAACAGCTGCCGCATGATCGAATCGCAGCTTCAACAGTTCACGGGTGGTCGGCCGCGTACCCGCCCTGCCCGTGCCAATTCTGGCGGGCGTCGCCTGCTTCAGCTCCTTCATCCCGTCTTCATCTCGAAAGGGCATGTTATTTTCCTCCTGAACGTTTGGTTGGCTATGCTTATTTTGAGAACATTCCACCTACATAAATCTCGTCGGGTCACCGGCAAGCGCGGTCAGCCGCCCGTCCTGCAGGATGCCCATGCTTTCTGCCCACGCCGCAAATTCAGCGCCAGGCTGCAAGCGCAGCAGTTCCCGCAGCGTAGCTATATCATGAAAGCTGGTTGACTGGTAATTCAACATACAGTCATCCGCCATGGGCACCCCGATAATGAAATTCACCCCTGCGACAGCCAGCAGCACAGCCAGATTATCCATATCGTTCTGGTCTGCCCGCATATGGTTGGTGTAACAGACATCCACTCCCATCGGCAGCCCCTGGATTTTACCCATGAAATGATCCTCCAGGCCTGCTCTTATCACCTGCTTGCTGTCATATAAATATTCCGGGCCTATGAACCCAACTACGGTATTCAGCATGAAGGGCTTGAAGCGCTTCGCCAGCCCGTAGCAGCGGGACTCCAGCGTAACCTGGTCAATACCATGATGGGCCCCTGCAGACAGCTCGGAGCCCTGGCCGGTTTCAAAATACCAGCGGTTCTCACCCTTCGCCGTTCCCGACTCCTGAATCAGCTGATCTGCTTCCTCCAGCAGCCGCAGGTTAATGCCAAATGAATCATTTCCGCTCTGTGTACCCGCAAGACTCTGGAAGATCAGATCCGCTGGCGCGCCCTTTTCAATGGCTCTCATCTGGGTGGTGACATGGGCAAGCACACTGTTTTGAGTCGGAATGTTCCAGCGATGGATGACCTCCATCGTCTCATGGAACAGCCGGAGGATGTTGTCGGTTGTATCGATGACCGGATTAATCCCAATAACTGTATCCCCAACGGCGTAGCTCAGCGCTTCATAGATTGAAGCCTTCATGCCTTTAGGATCATCTGTCGGATGATTGGGCTGTGCCCGGCTCCCCAGTCTTCCTCTGCCCCCAAGAACCGTATTGCAGCGGGTAATAACCTCGCATTTGGCGGCGGCTTGAATCAGATCCAGGTTGGACATGAGCTTTGCAGCCGCTGCTACCATCTCACTGTTCAATCCTTTGCTGATGTCCTGAACCCCGGCCGCCTCTTGGGACAGCAGCTGATCCCGAAGATCCCCCACTGTCCAGTGGCGAATGCGCTGATATGCCTGTTCCTCCACGCCTTCTTCAATCACTCTTGAGATTTCATCCTCTTCTGGAGGGAGCATAGGATGGCTGCGGATATCGGCTAGTGTCAGATCCGCAAGCAGCAGCTTGGCCGCCATCCTTTCTTTGGCATGCTCCGCTCCAAGTCCAACCAGGATATCCCCTGACCTCTCCTCATTGGCTGCAGCGAACAGCTGCTTCAAATCGCGGAAGCCATAGCTCTCCCCTTGTAGTGAGATCGTCAATTTCATCGGCTTCAATCCCTTCCTTTGTTTTTTCCCTCATGAATGAAAAACAAGGGTTTTTACAGCTAGCGGAATATATCCTTCTCCTACTGGCTCACCGATGTCCACATAATCCCCATGCCGAACCGCAACCTGATCCAGGCATACACATGGCAGGGTCCCGCCCGTGATCAGATGGATACAATTGCCTAGCGCTTTTGCGATATCATTTTCACAAATGATAACGGCCATCTCCAGCTGATAATGAAGAGCCGAGGCAGCTGCAGCTGCGGCAATCCGGCGGATCAGGGGATAGGTGCAGACAGAGAGATGCGGAACAATTACTGCGAATTTGCACGCCTCTGTTCCTGCACCCCCATACTTTTGTTTCCCTTCCGCAAAAGCTTCTTTTACTCCGAGCTCTATCCCGGTTAGCTCTTCACCGGGCTGGTCATGCCATGTTACACGCACCAGAGGTACATTCCTCAGCGGGAGCAGCATCCGGTCGGCGAACACGGTTGAGCCGCTTAGCATTGCCGTGTGGACTCCAGCCCCTATTACGGTGGCCCGTTGTGCATCTGGTGCAGCCTGCAGTCTTACGGGATAACGGGTTCCGGCGATACGCAAGGCCGAGGCCAGCAGCGGTCCGATATCTCCGAATCTGGCAGCTTCAGCGAGGTCTGATGGTGATTCGAGCTCCATAAGCGCACCTACACCACCGGATATCCAAATCTCAGCGATCTCTGTTTCAGCGCGTACCTTACTACTGTCAGGATTTCCGTAGATGAGCGGATATTTGCTCCAGTCCACAGTCTCATGAATCCCCTCCAGCAGCATTTCACTCCATCGCTCAGCAAGTTGCCGGAGCCGGCCAATCTCAGCCACCTCTCCCTCCCGTAGCATCATGAAACCCGCAGCCTTCAGCCATTGCAGGACTGAAGGCGAAATCCGTGTGATGCTCCCGTCCCTTTCCAGCATGATCAAACGGCCCCCGATATGGAAATTGAGCGTTCGAATGCAGCTCCCGCCTTCGAAAAAAGCAGCATTGGCTGTCCCGCCACCGATATCCACGTTGACCACCTGTCCCTTTACGTGCAGGGAACGGGCTTCTGCACCAGATCCTCTGCCTGCCAGCACAGCTTCCAAATCCCCGCCCGCCTGTGCAACGACGAATTCTCCTGCACTTGCAGCAAGACTATGCAATACCACATCCGCCTGCTGCTTAAAGGCTGTTTCCCCGGTAATGATAACAGCTCCTGTATGAATATCATCAGGCATAAGACCTGCACGGCTGTACTCGCTGGCCAGAATCCGCTCTAATTGTCCAAGATCTATCAGCGAATCCCCAATCAGCGGTGTTCGATGCATCCGGCTTTCATAGAACACATTTCGTTCGGTAATATGAAACTGCGGAAGGCTGGACAAGCCGGATTGCCGCTCTATTTTTAAACGGCTGAACACACATTTTGTCGTACTGGTTCCAATGTCAATACCTGCGCTTGTGAGCCATTCTCCATTCTGCATGTTCCTTGGGTTCCCTCCCGCTTCTTATCCCTCTGTAACTTTAAATCTATCTGTTCCTATGTAGATTAAGCAAAAAAGCAGATGCCGCCCTGGCACCTGCTCATTCTCAAAGATCAGAACCTACAATCCATAATACCGGGTCTTGTCCGGTCCGTTGCTGGTATACTCTGTCTTCAGTTCATTTCGGTAGGATCTTTCAATCTTGCGCACGTAGGAGAGTCTGCGGACGTTCTTCATTACTTCCTCGGCTCGTTCCGCATTCACATACATCACGGCGTAGTGCATCTTCCTGGATACATAATGCAAAGTCCCGTATTTCTCCAGATTCCGTGCCGCCTTAACGTCACTAACCCATACAATATATCCTGTTCGTTCCGCAAACATCAGCTATTCGCCTCACTTTCTGTTGCCCTGATCAGAAGCCTATCCGCAGGAGCAGCTGCCGCCGCTGCCGCATCCTCCGCCTTTGGGAGACGGGTCATTGCTTGGAACCTTAATACTCTCCGATACCGAGAACGCAATGGTTTCCGACATGGAATGAAGCATATCATCAAGGTTTTTCTCTGCCTGCTTGAAGCGGGCAACCTCTTCGAACTGCTCAAGCTCCTGCTCTACCGCTGTAACCTCATCCTTGGCTGAATGATAGTTAGGATGAAAATGTCCAAACCGCTGTGTCTCCTCAAACAGCTCTTTCTTCCCCTGCAGCCGCTTGACCATGGCCTGGATTTCCGGGCTGGCACCCACCCGTCCTTTCCAGTATAAGTAATCCGACACTTCGGCGGATTGATTAATCATATCACCTAATTCATAGGCGTATGTCAGCACTTCGGCCATATCGACCATATTCAATTCCGCTACGCTCATGAACTTCAACTCGTTTCTGCGTTAATGTTCTACTGCATACCGTAGACTCTCCTATCATACCATACCCGCTAGCCTAAGCAGAAGAGGAATTTCTCCGCAATTTGGGAATGATGAGCTGCATTTCCTGCCAATCGTCCGCGCCCAGCCGCATCTCCTCCACACTATCCGAATCTACGGAAAGCAGCACACCTTTTACTTCCCAAGGATTGCGGCTGATCCGTACAGGGATGAATTCACAGTCTTGTCCCTTATGGGTCAAACGGACCTTAATCCCCCATTCCAAAGCCTGCTCCATTACTTTTTGGGCAGTCGTAACATGATACTTGCGCCATTGCTTCATCCACATTTGCGGAACAGACTCCAGACCAGTAAGTATCGCCTCCTCTGCCGCATGCGGATTGAAAGGCACTCTTGGCAGTTCCGGGGCGCTTACAAACAGACCGCGTTCTGTACCATCGACAGAAAAGAAAGCTGCAGAAGACAGGTTCTCCCTACTCCCGCTGACTAACGGCCAATCCTTCCCGGGATTTTCTTCCTGTCCTGCTATCCTCTTGGCTGGAGCCATTCCTGCTGCTCCCAGTTCCTTCCGTACTAGCTCGATATCTTCCGCACAGGCGATAAAATGCAATGGACCTATGCGGGACAGAATTGCAGCCAAACGGGGATGGGTAGCGATATCATTACCATCTGCCTCAGAACGGCAAGAAAGCAGGATTACCTCTGAGAGCTCTGTTCTGCCGATTCCTTTGCCCCACTGCACCAAAGACTGCTCTACTTGGTCTGGCAGTCCGCCCTTTGCATTCTTTGCCAGCCAGCTAATCACATTTTGCGGTGACAGCCCCTGCTCTGCTGCAGATTCCAGCTTGTTCCGGGTCAGCCGGTAGCTCCATAGATCATCACTATGCAGAAGCTCTGCACAAGCTGCCAGCATCCAGCGCTGACTGTAAGGACACTCTGGAGGAACCAGCACCTCAAAATCTGGTTGAATGATGAATCCGGGAGATGCCGAAACCGGCCGTTTTTCAGCTTGCGGCAACAAGGCCTCCTGATCCCTTTTCTTCTCAGCTCCGATCTCCTGTGCTGGAATGCCGCTGCTGGGGCTGGAGAATGAAGCTGGCTCGCCCGGATGAACCTCCGGTTTGACCGCCGTCCAGCGGAAACAAGCTGATCCGTCGTCCAGTTTTCCCAGCTCACACCAGCCGAATCCGGCCAGTGCTCTGAGCCAAATCCGTGCAGAAGCCTCCAGCGTTTCCAAGGATAGGCCTTGGGCCAGCCCCGTTTCAGACATCCAGGCTAGAATATCCCGGATCATAAACCACTGGCCTGAATAATACCCGGATGAGGAAATGATGTGGCGGAAATGCTGCTCTGCAGGCCCAGAAATGCCGTAACGGTTCATTATCAATCTGTACAGCAGATTTGACATCTGTTTGCCGGAAAGCTGCAGCCAGTTTTCCAGCATGCCTGTGTCCAGAAGATACGCCGAATCAGTGCGGCGGACAAGCCCCAGGCATAGCAATAGATCGAGCATAACCATGACGGGAAGCGGGAACGGATACAATGCTAGCTGATCCGGCGGGAATAGACCCTTCAACTGTTCCTCCGGCAGAGTAAGCGTGGCGGCCAGACGGCTGATGTTTTTTTTATGGACGGCTCCTTTGGCAGTAACCGGAAGCCCTTCGCTGGCGATGAACACCAGTGTTCGAAACAATTCTCCCGCAAGCTCCGGTCCGGCCTCCGCATCAATTTCAGCCACCCTTCCTGCTGCCCGGACAGGTGAACCGGGGAACAGCTTCTGTAGAACAACAGGCAGGTACTGCCCGGGAATTTGATACAGTCGCTCCCCCCATAATTTCTGCCGGAGCTCTAGCACGCCGGCCTCACGAAGTTCCAGAAGAGCCAGATGCAGTTCTGCCCGGCACAGCAACACTGGAGATAGTTGCTCTGCCTGTGCTTCTGTAAACTGTCGCGCGGCGTAGTTTTTGATGATTTGGTGGAGCACCAGCAATGCTTCCCTTGATAATCCCATCATAGGATGATCTCCTCCTGCTGCTCCGTCTGGACAGCATACTCATAGCCCTGCTCGGTCAGAAACAGACGGCGGCGCAAAGCAAAATCCTGTTCCCTGCTGTCTCCCGACACAAGTGTATAAAAGTAGGCCTTGTTCTCACCCGGCTTCGGCCGCAAAATACGCCCCAGCCGCTGGGCCTCCTCCTGCCGGGAACCGTAGGCACCGGACACCTCAATGCCCACCGAAGCATCCGGAAGATTCACGGCAAAGTTCGCTACCTTGGATACAACCAGAAGCCGTAGTCTTCCTTCTCTAAAAGCAGAATACAACTCGTCCCGCTCGCGCTGAGGCGTTTTTCCGGTAATCAGCGGCGCTCCCAGGCTTTCCGCCAAGTTCTTAAGCTGGTCCAGGTATTGCCCGATGACCAGCACGGGTTCATCAGGATGTGTACTAACAATCCTCGCCACAGCCGCAATCTTCGCCGGATTGCCTGCAGCGATCCGGAACTTTTCTTTTTCTCCGGCATACAGATACTTGAGCCTTAACTCTTCAGGCATGGGCACAACGACTTCTATGCAATCTACAGCCGCTATCCATCCCTGCTTCTCCAGCACCTTCCAGGGCAATTCATAGCATTTAGGGCCGATAAGAGAAAACACATCCGTTTCCCGACCATCTTCCCTTATTAATGTAGCGGTCAGTCCAAGCCGCCTGGTGGCCTGGATATCTGCTGTAGCTCTGAACACCGGAGCCGGAAGCAGGTGCACCTCGTCGTAAATAATCAGTCCCCAATTCCGCTGCGTAAACAGATTCATATGAACAAAAGATCCTCCCTTGGATCGCCGGTGTGTCATCATTTGATATGTCGTCACCGTAACCGGCCGGACCTCTCTTTTCACGCCGCTATATTCTCCTACAGATTCTTCATCCAGACCGGTTCTCGTCAGCAGCTCTTCCCGCCACTGTGCCACTGATGTAGCGCTTGAAGTGAGGATCAGCGTCTCGCATTGGAGACTCTCCAGCACCGCCAGACCCACAATCGTCTTACCCGCACCGCAGGGAAGAACAACAACACCGCTCCCGCCCATTCCCTCGAACCTGCGGACCGCTGCGTCCTGATAGTCACGGAGACCAAAAGCAGCCCAAACGGCAGCCGTTCCACTCCCGGCAGGCTCCTTCCATGACACATGTAATGCTTGACCGTCCCGATATCCTGCATAATCCAGAACCGGGAAGCCCATCCTGGTCAATTCCTGCTTCAGCAAACCGCGTTGTTCTGACGGACAATGGAATTCCATAGGAGCCGATCTTACCAAACCGACCTCACCCAAGCTTGTTTGTTCTGCCAATTCGTCTAGCAGCCCAGGGTTATCGGCGCGCAGGATCATGAGCGAAGGATCGGCTGTATCGGCATGGAGCTGCAGTCTTCCGTAACGAGAAACCAGAAGTTTGACTTCTTCCTCCAGGCCTGCGGGAATCCCGGAGCGCGATAACAGGCTCAGACTCTGTAATATTTCTTCAGCTGTTCTACCTGCTGCCGCCGCATTCCAGATTGACAAATGGGTAATCCGGTAAGTGTGATAGGCAGGCAGACTCTTCACAAGTTCGCAAAAATCGGCCAAGACCGTTCTCGCCGCCTCAAAACCGGGATGTCCGCATTCCAGTAACAGGGACCGGTCCTTACGGACGATGCACGCTCCTATACCGCTTTCTTTCATCCAAAACCCTCCAATACGAATCTGGCTATGATCTCCCGGGACTATGTATCTTTTGAAAAAAAGAAGGTAGCAGGAAAAAGCCCACCCCCGTAAACAACGGACATGAGCTTCCCCCAATGCTTATCTAATGCAGATGCTGCTGTGAAATGTCAGTCAAGGCATCAGCTGCTTCATCAGCGAAAATATTCTTCACTGCCAAATCGCCCAGCGATACAATCCCGATCAGCTTTTTCCCGTTCACTACCGGTATACGTCGGATCTGCTTGGAAGCCATCAGATCGGCCGCTTCATCTACAGAGGTGGATTCGGAAACAGCTGTGATCCCTTTGGTCATTACCGTTTCCACGGAAGTTGAACCGGAATGCTTCTGTGCATAACCACGGATGACCAAGTCCCGGTCCGTAATGATACCAATCAAGGTTTCTCGATCCGTTGAATCAACAACGGGGATTACACCTGTATCAGCATCTCTCATTTTCACGGCAACCTCATAGATATTGTCCTGCAGTGTCACACACACAGGATGCGCCGTCATCACTTCTTTGACTGTCTTCAAGATTGAACCCTCCTGTCATGTTGTCCATGTTCTTCGGAAGTAGGGTCCCCTTAAATTGTTAAATTATGCGTAATTATTTACTCATTCAGGCAGGAATCAGCCATCGCTACAAGCAGTTTCGCACCATACAGTAAGGCATCCTCGTCAAAATCGAATTTGCTGTGGTGATGCGGGTACACCGCATCTTTATCCGGGTTGCCCGCTCCAACAAAGATGAAGCAGCCGGGAACTTCCTTGACATAATATGCAAAATCCTCTGCCGGCATGATCTTCTCCATCTGAACAACACTGACCGCATCTCCAAGTGCAGCGGGAGCCACACGGAAAAAGCGTTGAAATTCCGCTTCATCATTTACCAGCGGGGGATAACCCATCAAATAATCCATCTTGGCTTCTGCACCATAGGCCGCCGCCACGGAAGCCACGATCTCTTCCATTCTCTGACGGATGAGATAACGCGTCTCCTCATCGAACGCGCGCACCGTCCCGGTAAGCCTGCAGCGCTCCGAAACGATATTCTGGGCGGACCCTCCCTGAATCGTACCCACACTGACTACAGCGGGCCGAAGCGGGTCCACGGACCGGCTGACAATGCTCTGCAGCTGTGTCACAAGAGCAGCTCCGGCCACAATACTATCGACCGTGCGATGTGGAGTACCGGCATGTCCACCTTTGCCGATGATGTCGATGAAGAACTCATCCGCTGATGCCATCAGCGGCCCGGGTGCGCTGGCTACCGTTCCAAAGGGCAGCGGTGTCCACAGATGCAGCCCATAGACCGCATCCGCCCCCTCCAGTACCCCTTCTGCAATCATTCCCAGCGCTCCACCGGGGCAAATCTCCTCCGCCGGCTGAAACAGGAATCGCAGCTCTCCTTGCAGCTCTTCCTTGCGGCTGCTGTAATAGGATGCAGCCGCAAGCAGCATGGACGTATGTCCGTCATGACCGCAGGCATGCATGACTCCAGGTTCCTGCGAGGCATACTCCCGGCCATTCTCTTCCGTGATAGCAAGAGCATCCATGTCTGCACGCAGGACAACTGTTTTCCCAGGCTGCCGCCCCTTTAATATCCCGGTCAATCCATAACCCGCCTTGCTTCTAATGATCTCAATCCCGAACTCTTCAAGCTTGGCAGCAACAAATGCCGATGTCTCTTTCTCCTGGTAAGACAGCTCCGGATGACGGTGCAAATGCCGGCGCCATTCCACCATATCCGGCAGCAGCTGTTCAAGCACTAACCTCTCCATATCTGATCCATTCCCTTCTCCTGATTCCCGCTTTGGACAGGCTTTCGAACCTTCCGTTCAACTTCCATTCAGCCCTTAAGGCTATATTGCTATTATTGTAGCAGAAACACAAAAAAGAGGGTACCGATAGGTCTGTCATGCCTTGCAGAACACCGGGAAACATACTATCATGAAAAAGTACATCTATAATAATGAACATGAAATTATGATTATACTTCATAAGGGGGATATGTGCGCTATGATATTTGAGAACACGGGCCTCGTTGGATTGAAGAGCGACCTTCTCTATCTGGACGAAAGTGCCGCCAAAGCCGGGTTTATCCGCTGGCAGTGGGAATACTACCGTGCCACTTACGACTGCAAAATCGAAGACAAGCAGAACGGCGGAGAATATTTTTTACGGATCAATACACGTGCTGTCGAGGGCAAGCTGGAAAAGTCTGATGCTGTGCTCGCCATTGAAGCCGTTTACTTGGGCAAAGCCACCTTTCCTCATGGTCTGGAGTATGAATCTCCGGTTCCTAAACCTGTTCTGGATGATGCGGCGAAGCATATTCATGAACTGAAAGCGCTGCTGGAGGCTTGAGCAGTGTAAAGGGAACGACGACAAAAAATGTCAGCCTGCCCAAAAGAGGAACGCCTGATTTCCAGTTGCTTATTCTGACTCTTCTGCTCGTCGGCTTTGGACTCGTGATGGTTTTCAGCTCCAGTTCAAGTCTTACCTTAGCCAGTGAAAAGTTCGGAAATGATCCCTTATTTTTTGTTAAACGCCAGATCATCTGGGTGGTGCTTGGAAGCATCGTTATGTTTATGACGATGAATATCCACTACACTAAATTCAAGAAATGGTATGCACCGATCTTCATGATTACACTAGTTCTGCTATTGTTCGTAGCGTCCACTGAGAAAATCAACGGTGCCAAAAGCTGGTTCAGCATCGGCGGCCTCGGCATCCAGCCCACGGAGCTGGCCAAAATATCCATCATTCTCTATCTGGCTGCCCTGATTACCAAAAAAGGCGAGCGGCTTAGAGATTTGCGCACTGGATATATTCCCGTGATGGTTATTGTCGGGATTGTTGCCGGACTCATTATGATGCAGCCGGATTTAGGTTCATGTCTTATCCTTGTCGCCACCAGCGGGCTTGTCATCTACGCAGGGGGGGCCAGCATGAAGCACATTATGGCCTCCATTGCTCTGCTTGTGCTGGGTGTGGGGATTGTTATGGGAGCAAAAACGGCCATTGACTCCCTGTCACCGTCATCAGAGACCGTGGCAGTCAACCAAGACTACAAACAGGACCGGATCAGCGCCTTCATCAACCCTCTGGCAAACGCTGAAGACAGCGGATTTAATATCGTTCAGTCCTTGATCGCTCTTGGGGAGGGTGGAACCCATGGTTCCGGCTTTGGGCAGAGTATCCAGAAGCTGCATTACCTGCCCTATCCGTACACAGACTTTATCTTTGCTGTTATCGGTGAAGAACTGGGATTTGTGGGGACATCTATTTTCCTGTTAGTCTACCTCTACTTCATTTGGCGGGGCATTCTGATTGCGCTCAGATGCACTGATCCCTTCGGAACCCTTGTCGGCATCGGGGTCATGGGTCTGATTGCCATCCAGGCCTTTGTCAACATCGGTGGTGTCACCAACACGATCCCGCTTACCGGGGTAACCCTACCATTCATCAGCTATGGCGGTTCCTCCTTGCTGGTTACGATGCTCTCCATGGGGATTATGCTGAGTATTTCAAGAGAGACCAACCGGCCGGCCAAAGAGGAAGTAACCAAATCGGTTACTACCGTTAGACAGGTACGTGCCCGCTGACACTACATAAGGGCTAGTTCAGCGAGAAATTAATCCTTATATTTTTCCACCCAATACACAAAAGGCAGCCCAGGATAACCTCCCGGACTGCCTTTTGGTATTCAGGTCAGCAAGCTGCCCTCTTCAGCGGTATACCGCTTACGAAATTTCGTCGTTCTTGAAAGCCACGCCTTCTACCTTAACGTTGACTTCAACGATATGAAGTCCCGTCATGCTCTCCACAGCCTCGCGTACATTCTGTTGAAGCATCCGGCACACCTCGTGAATCGGAGTTTCATACAGAACGATAATGCGTAAGTCCACTGCGGCTTCAAGCTGCCCCACTTCAACGGTTACACCCTTTTGTACGTTCTTACCACTGAGACGCTTGGCCCAACCTTCGGACAAGCCGCCAGACATGGCCGCGATTCCCGGGGTCTCCAGAGCAGCCAGTCCGGCAATCTTCGAGACGACGTCATTTGATATCCGTATGTTTCCCATTTCCAGTTGAAGTTGTTCCGCCATGCCATAACCCCCCTACACTCATTATCAATTATTGTAATTCGAAAACAGGCTAAAAAGCAAATGACTTTCTCGCATTCCCGTTTACACACAGGAACAATTTGGGTATATTGATTATGAATTCAACCTACATATTGAGACTGGAGTGTGCCTTACTTGAAAAAATGGATATCTCCCGCGCTGTTAGCAGTTACCTTTCTGCTTAGCGCCATCGGACACTATGCGGACTGGGACCACACGCTGCAGTTCATACTCTCCGCCATTTCGGTCGTTTTTGTAGCCGGCTTTCTGGGGCGGGCTACCGAGAGTGTAGCCCACTATGCCGGACAGCGGCTGGGGGGCTTTCTAAATGCCACCTTCGGCAACGCGGCAGAGCTGATAATCGCCTTTTTCCTGGTGAAGGAAGGTCTGTTCGATATGGTCAAAGCCAGCCTCACCGGCTCCATCATCGGTAATCTTCTGCTGGTACTGGGCCTTAGTATCTTCGCCGGCGGCATGAAATTCAAAGTTCAGAACTTCAATGTCACACTGGCCGGACTGAATGGCTCACTGATGATCGTGGCGGTCATTGCCCTCTTTGTACCCGCCATGTTCTTCAATACCCATTCCATCACGGAAAAAGATACGGATGTACTCAGTCTCGTGGTCGCCGGACTGCTGATCGCCGCCTACATGGCCTGGCTGGTCTTCTCCATGATTACGCACAAAAAATATCTGGCAGACGTTACCGAAGACAATGATGAAGAACTGCCGAATGAGCATAAGCCAGCCTGGTCCATGAAGAGATCCATTATTTATCTGGTGCTGGCAACAGTAATGGTTGCTTTCGTCAGTGAATGGCTGGTGGGTACACTGGAAACTCTGACCGAACGTTTCGGCT
The DNA here is from genome assembly GCF_052044425.1 of Paenibacillus sp. 22594. Taxonomy (NCBI): domain Bacteria; kingdom Bacillati; phylum Bacillota; class Bacilli; order Caryophanales; family Paenibacillaceae; genus Paenibacillus; species Paenibacillus sp. 22594. The sequence continues at coordinate 29,841 of NZ_JBQENA010000006.1, read as the reverse complement.
TCAGCGAGCTCTTTGTCGGCGCCTTCCTTGTAGCCATCATTGGTAATGCCGCGGAGCACAGCGCTGCAATCATGCTGGCCATGAAGAACAAGATTGGCGCAGCGGTAGAAATTGCTGTCGGCAGCAGTCTGCAGATCGCCTTATTCGTTGCCCCGGTCCTGATCTTTGCCAGCTATTTCATGGGCAACACGATGGACATTGTCTTCACCACAATAGAGATTGTCGCGATCGCCGTCTCGGTCTTCATCGCCAAATCCATCATTCAGGATGGGGCAACCAACTGGTATGAGGGATTGCTCCTGCTTGCCGTGTACATGATTCTCGGCGTATCTTTTTATCTCGTCTAAGACAAAAAAGCACATGGCGGACCATAGGTCCCCATGTGCTTTTTTATAATATAAGGATTATTTGTTGGACACCATACATTATCCTGCTTAGGATTACAGCATCTCGCGCTCTTCAGCCTTCTTATTCAGCGCATCGTACAGTACAGCCAGATTACGCTCCAGCTCGCTCAGGATCAGCTTGCCCGCAATTTCCGGCACCAGGCCTGCTCTGACCGCAAAATCCACCTCTCTGGAGAAACCGTACATCTGGGTGTCCAGCACTTCCTCATAGAGAGGACAGTAGCGTGTCGCCAGATTCTCCATTTGCACTTCAATGAGCTTCTGAATTTTATCTGCATCTTCTTGTAGAAGAGTGACTGCTCTTAGATTAATCTGTTCCTGTAAATCCGATGAAGTCATGCATTATCCCCCCCATGTCCAAAAGTTACAGCTGCAATTGCTATTTAGTTTAATATTAGTCGAAATCGGAATCCAATACAAGAATGCAGTTAATAATCAAGCAGAAATGCAGCATATTTTAGTTATACATAGAAAAAACGCCCTGCCGCACAGGCAGGACGTCCTACGGGAATAATTAAATTATTCCGCTACCACTGTAAATTTCAATCCGTGTTTGGCAAACACTTCGCTCATTGCCTTCTTCGCTTCTTCGGCATCTGCGCCATGAACATGCAGCTCGTAGCTTTGGCTGGATACAAGAGTTGTAAACAAACCAAGAATACTCTTAACATCAATGTACTTGTTCTCTGCTTGAAGAACGATAGATGAGTTGAACTGGCTTGCCGTTTGGGCAATATCCACGATTGCCGCATTGTTACTGGACATAGGAATCCCTCCGCAACTTGATTATGAAACTTAAGTCTTTTGTAACCAATTCCATGATACATTGAATCCGCTTACTCGTGCAAGGAATTTTCCTGAAAATAGAATGTAAGCCGCTAATTTCGCTTGTAAACCCATTTTATTTCAGGTTTTCGGGGTTCAGACCTTCCAATTCAGGAAGAACAAAAATTCCATCCTTGCGGATCAGCACATCGTCAAAATAGATTTCGCCGCCGCCGTATTCCGGACGCTGGATGAGGACAAGGTCCCAGTGAATCGAGGACCGGTTCCCGTTATCCGTTACATCATAGGCTTGGCCCGGGGTGAAATGCAGGCTGCCGGCGATTTTCTCATCGAACAGAATGTCTTTCATAGGGTGCAGGATGTATGGATTGAAGCCGATTGCAAATTCGCCAATATGGCGGGCACCATCATCAGAATCCAGAATCTCGTTCAACCGCGCGGTATCATTACTTGTGGCTTCAACAATTTTCCCGTTTTCGAATTTGAATTTGACATTTTCGAAAGTCACTCCGTTATAAAGTGTGGCAGCGTTATAGCTGATCGTTCCATTCACGGAATCACGCACTGGAGCGCTGTAGACCTCGCCGTCCGGAATGTTTTTCTGGCCGGAGCATTTCTCTGCACCAATTCCCAGAATGGAGAAGGTAAGCTCTGTACCTGGTCCGGCAATGCGGACCTTGTCCGTTCTCCGCATGAGGTCAGCAAGCGCGTCCTGAGCCTTATCCATTTTGGCATAATCCAGATTGCAGACTTCAAAGTAGAAGTCCTCAAAGGTTTCAGTGGTAGTATTGGCTAACTGGGCCATACTGGCATTGGGATACCTCAGAACAACCCATTTCGTGTGTTTGACGCGCTGTTCGCTATGTACCGGGTGGGAATACAGGGAATTATACAACTTCATATTTTCTTCAGGGACGTCCGAGAGATCATTGACGTTCTCTCCGGCACGGATCCCGATATAGCAATCCATTTGCTTCATCCGGTTCAGGTCGATTTCCGCCCAAGCTTCAAGACCTTCGCGTGTTGCATATTTAAGCATGCTTCGCAGGACTGTACGGTCGGTAAGCTGGACAAATGCACGGCCTCCGGCTTTGCCCACTTCCTCCACCACAGCTTTGATCAAATCTCTCTCGCTGCCGATCATTTCGACAAGCACGTTTTCCCCCGGCTGCACGTTTACAGAGTAGTTTACAAGGTTTTTTGCAAGCTTTTGAATCCTTGGATCCTTCATTCTTTTCTCTCTTCCTTCCTTATGCTAAATAGTAGACATACCGTTTCATTGTAGCACGCCTGTACTGGAGCGCAAGGCATTTGGAGCACCGAAACTCAGCGGTAGCCGTAAAAATTGACCTGTGTTAGATAAATTTCCTCCACAGTACTGCCATTCCCCCCCCCAACTCCCGGATAGCTTACTTTCCGGCTGCTGGTCAGGCTCTTCGGCAGGTTGCGTTTCTTATCTACCTTGAGATAGTACACAGTCTTTACGGATGCCTGCTGAAGCTTCTGCTGAAGTTCATTGTTCTTCTGCTCCCATACCACCTGCAAAGACTCCAAACCCTTGTCTGCCGTCTTAAGGTTTAGCATGGACCCTTCTGGACGGATGGCATCCATCTGATGTTGGAGCTCGGCGGCTAGTTGCTTTTTAGCCTCCGCTTCACTGAGTTCAATGCGCAACACCCTGGTTCCTCTTGCTGTGCCCACTTCTTCGTTCACCTTTTTCTCAAGATTCTCCAGCTCATCGAGCTGGCGGATCGGATTCAGCGCAGGCAGCGGATTATCCCCCTGGGCAGAACCCTTCTCCGACAGCAGGGTCCACTCGCCATTTTTCTTCTCAAGCTTGGAATAGTAGGCTGGAGTCCCTGCCGAGCTTGATTTCAGCGTATCTCCTTCTCCACTTTCCGCCGTACGAGTTGTGCCACGATCCGGCAAAAGTGTATAAAGACTTACCTTGTTATGTTCTGCTACATTTCCTCCATAGTAGAGCGCAGCTTCCGGGGCAGGTTTGCCGTTAAGCAGCAGTGAAGAAGCCCCCTCAAAGGATACCCCGTCGCTCCCATCCACCCCGGCCAGTACCAGATTCAGATTCTCGGCCGCAGATTTGTCCTTTATGGGGCCACAGCTCGTGCAAAGTATCGCGGAGCCCAGCAGAAGAGTATTCAGGACCCTTCTCTTAACATTTGTTTTTCTCATGGCATTCAAGCCTTTCAGGTTAAGGGTGTTAATATTTCTTTAGGGTCTCCCACGCACTGAGGCTTATACGTACAATGAATTCGCAGCTAGACACAAAAAAGAATCCTCAGGTTTACACCCAAGGATTCTTCGCACTGATTTCGGCTTTTTTATTATCAATCACGACTAGGTTTCTGCCGTTATTCTTTGCTTCATACAGCGCCATGTCCGCCCGATAGAAGAGTGATTCCACGCTGACCTTATCATCGGTCCAGCTCCACTCCGCAATACCGCAGGAGACGGTCACACGCGGTTTGGTCTCACCCATTACCCGCTTGCGGATGCGTTCCGCTACAAACACAGCCTGTTGAACGCCAAGCTGTGGCAAATAGACCGCAAGCTCCTCTCCGCCCCATCTCGCGGCAATATCTCCCTGACGGATGGATGACTTGACGATTTCGCTTACCTGCTTCAGAATTTTATCACCCTGCTGGTGTCCGTATGTATCATTGACCATCTTGAACTGATCGATGTCAACAACAATTAAGGAACCGCAAAAATCAGTAACCTGCTTGTCCTTAATCACTTCGTCCAGATAATGCCTCGCATACAATCCAGTCAGAGTATCACGGTTTGCCAAACGCCGAACCTCGGCATGCAGACGTGCATTGCCTACCGCAAGTCCGATATGGCCAGCCATCGCCTGAAGCAGCCTGTAGCTGTCATAAGAGAAGAAATGCGGATCACGATGCGTAAGCATAATTGCGCCGCGAACCTCTCCACCGACACTAAGTGGAGTAGCGATGATAGAATTCGACCCGGTAGCATCCATCAGACGCGAATAGGTTCCCGCCGAATTCTGATATTCGGATAGAATAAGCGCCTCGCCTGTGGCATATACCTTGCCTCCAAGACCTGCACTCTTCTCAATAATTTCACCCAGCATTGGATTATAGTTGCAGGCGATCGCCTCCAGCCCGCCCTTTTCTTCATTCATATGCAAAATACAGCAATAGTCCGCATCAAACATTTCAAGCAGCTCTTCAAAAGCATATTGAAAGATCTCCCCGAGCCGCAAGCTTTGATTCAGACGCTGAGTGAGCTCATTGCTCATGCGCAGTTCACGAATCAGTTGATTGGAACGCTCATACAGTTTAGCATTTTCAAAAGCAGTCCCTGCAGTATCGGCTACCATGGTTAGAAACCGCAAATCGACCTCCGGAAAAGAAGGTTTGTCCATCACCATATGAAATACGCCATATACCCCCTGCTTCCCGCCGAGCGGAAGGCCAATCTCAACACAATGGCTGTCATCGCGTCCGGCATACAAGGCAACTCGCCCATCCTTAAATGCCTTTGCGCACACATCATCATTGCCCCAGCGCAGCGGGAGCGGCTTGACCTGCGGATGTGTGCTCCGGTGGTCCTGTGACATGAAGAGCTCCAGTCTGGCTCCAGGATACATGGCCGAAATACTGTCAATAACTTCGGTAAGCACAGCGTTCACATCTATATTGTCATGCATCCGCTGCACAATTTGAAAGAGCAGTGAGCGCCTGCTGCTCTCACGCTCCGCATGAAGATGTACCCCAGCCAAGTCAGACACGAATACATGCTCAAATCTGCGGTAGAAGCAGGTCTGATAATGTGCGGCCATGGCTTCCGCAATATGCAGTCCGCCTTGTTCATATTGATCTTGCGGCATGGCACAGCCGAGCAGAGCAAAGATTTCCCTATTACCACGCGAGAATACCGGCAGTATTAAAATGGACATTTTATGTCCATTAACCTCTTGATGTGCCGTATATAGCTCTCTCGAATCTAGGGCAAAAGCTGCCGCAGCCTCCCAGTCATCCTTCCAGCTTTGCTCCCAATGGCCTATAAGATCTATATTATCAATATATTTCCCTTCAAAATTAAGCACACCCCAATTCCAGGACTTCGCGAATGCCGGTCCAGCCAGACTTCGCCATTCCCTGAAACTTTCCACAATCAAATTGGCTGCATAAGGGAAATCATAGGATACAATATCCATTTCCCTGAGCCATGCGGCGGGATCTTGATTATCTCCGCTTGATTGCATGGTATCCTGTAACAGCACACGATTATCCTTGCGTTCGTATGCTTCCCGCTCTGACATAAAGAGGATCCCCTTTGCATCTCAAAACAAGCAGAAACGACTTTGTCGCCCTCCAATAGGCCTGTACCGTTTCAACAAGAGTGAGAAGGATAATTTTAAAATAGCTTTCCGATAACATCTAATTAGTTATATTTTACTCCCTTTCTTTAGGTATTGCATTATATTTTCCTCAAAACCGGGATTTTTTTTAGGACCTAAGAACTAACGACAAAGATAGACAAAATCTCTTTAAAGTTGCTCTTGACTTTAGCTGTCGTTTTCATATAATATTTATTGTTGAACAAGACTGTAACAAGTCTTAATTGGGCGTAACGTTGTGTCACCCTCACGCATCTCGTTACTGCCAGGGCAGCGGCTGAACTTCCTCGGCAGTGTGAAACCATCTAACGCTTTCACGGATACGATTTGCGGCGCAAATAGGCCCTAACATGAAATTTCAATTATAAAGGAGTCTACTATAACATGGCACGTTACACCGGACCTAAATTCAAACTCAGCCGCCGTCTGGGCATTTCCCTTAGCGGTACAGGCAAAGACCTGAAACGCCCTTTCCCACCAGGACAGCACGGCGCTAACCAACGCAGAAAAGTAAGTAACTACGGAATGCAGCTTTTGGAAAAGCAAAAACTGCGCCACATGTACGGTTTGGGTGAAAAGCAGTTTAAAACTCTATTCACTAAAGCACAAAAGCTCCAGGGTATTGCGGGCGAAAACTTCATGTTCCTGCTCGAAAGCCGCTTGGACAACCTGGTATACCGTCTTGGTTTTGCTAACTCCCGCGCTGGTGCGCGTCAGCTGGTATCCCACGGACATGTTACCGTTAACGGCAAAAAAGTCGACATCGCTTCTTACCGTGTAAGCGTGGGCGACGTTATCGGACTTCGTGAAAGAAGCCGCGCTATGGCTTCCATCAAAGAAGCTCTGGAAAACCGTTCCCACCTTCCAGGCTATCTGGAATATGCTGATGGCTCTTTCGAAGGCAAATACATTCGTTTGCCAGAACGTGCCGAGCTGTCCCAAGATATCGATGAAAAGCAAATCGTCGAATTCTACAACCGTTAAGATTTCGCCTACTGCGAAAAAACGAGCAAAGCCTCCAGAGCAATCTGGGGGCTTTTTTCATTTCTATTGAATAAGAGTACAGCTGAGAGAAATTCCTTTGCTGGTTATTCAGCATTGCTAGACCAAATTCAACTTAACGAACTTCCGCTTGCCCACCTGGATAATATCTCCGTCTTTCGGGATGAGTTCACCGATTATGTCTTCCTGTTTCACTTCGTTCAATTTAACTGAGCCTTGCTTTATGCTTCGTTTAGCTTCACCTTTTGAGCCTGCAAAACCAATCAGAGTCAGAAGCTCGGCCAATTGGATCTTGCCATTCTCAAGCTCAGCAGCTGCGAGATTATAGATCTCGATATTTTCTGGCAGCGACCGCTGCTGAAAAACAGTGATGAAATGCTGCTGTGCAGACTCCGCTGCTGCTGAACCGTGGTATATGCGTACAAAGGTATAGGCCAGCTGCATTTTGACATCTCTCGGATGTGCCTTCCCTGAAGACAGAGCTTCCCTCAGCGCAGCCAGCTCCTCATTGCTGAGGTCCGTAACCATTTCATAGTATCTCAGCATCAGCTCATCCGGAACTGACATGGTCTTCCCGTACATCTCATTTGGCTCTTCATCGATACCAATGTAGTTGCCGAGACTCTTGCTCATTTTCTTAACTCCGTCGAGTCCTTCGAGCAAAGGCATCAGCATGACAACCTGTGGCTCTTCACCGTATTCCTTCTGCAGAGTACGGCCCATCAATATATTGAACTTCTGATCCGTACCGCCCAGCTCGATATCAGTCTTGTTCTCAACCGAATCCATTCCCTGCATCAGCGGGTAGAAAAATTCATGAATACTGATGGCCTGACCGCCCTGGAAGCGTTTTGTGAAATCGTCACGCTCCATCATCCTCGCTACGGTTACTTTTGACGACAGATTTACTACTTCCTCAAAAGTCATCAGACTCAGCCAGTCTGAGTTGCAAAGTAACTGTGTCTGCTCAGGATCAAGAATCTTGAAAATTTGCCGTTTGTAAGTCGCCGCGTTGCGCTGCACATCTTCTTCACTAAGCTGCTTGCGTGTCTCGGATTTACCTGTGGGGTCACCTATCCGTCCAGTGAAGTCCCCGATAATCAGCTGAACTACATGCCCAAACTCCTGAAACTGACGCAGCTTATGAAGCACAACAGTATGCCCGATATGGATGTCCGGAGCCGACGGGTCCAGCCCCAGCTTAACGTTAAGTGGAACCCCCGTCACCACAGACTTCATCAGTTTGCCTCTCAATTCCTCCTCCGGCACAATTTCTGCAGCTCCGCGTGAGACCACTTCCAGCTGCCGCTCGACCTCCTGCTGCTGCGCACAGGTTAACTCTTCCCATTTCATAATTACGCCTCCTAAAAAGTCTGACGGTGCATACTTCCTTTCATGTTCAAATAACGCAAAAAGAGCCTTTCACTCATCCCACAAGGGACGAGCAAAAGACTCGCGGTACCACCCTAATTAAAGATCCGCTGCACCGGGACGCAGCCATAATCCTTCACTTCATTTCGATAACGGGATCACACCCGGTACCGGACTACTGGACAAGTCAGAATTCAGATTGTCTTTCCTCCGGTCAGCTCCAGACTGTAATTCAAAGGGGCCTGCTGCCGGTTCGCACCACCCACCGGCTCTCTGAAACACATGGCTTGCCTTCTACTGATGTCCTTCCACGCCTTTATGATATCTAATTGAATCTATTTGTATCATAGCCGCTTTTCAAAAGTCAATACAAGACTGAAAACCGCCTAAAGCATGGGCGCATTCAAAATCGCCAAATTGTGCTATAATAGTTCCGTTAAAAGGAGGATTAACGTCGATGGTTGAGGAGAACAAAAAGAAAAACGCAAAGCAGCGTCCACCCCGTAGATCCTGGCTCCGCAGGTTCGGCTCCGTCGTGAAGTGGATGTTTATACTCGGCATACTTGGCATACTGTTTGCCGGTGGTGCTGTGGCAGGCTATGTCACTTCCATAGTGAAGAGCGATCCTGTCCGCTCCGAAGAATTGATCCAACAGCAAGTCAGCCAGAATGCCATTACCGGCTTTGTGTATTTCCGCGATGGCCAACCGATCGGCCAGCTCCGGACTGATGAGGACCGTAGACTTGTAGAATTCAACAATATTCCGCAGCTCGTGATTGATGCCGTCCTCGCTATAGAGGACAATAATTTCTACAATCATAAAGGGGTCGATTTCAGCGGCACCTTGCGTGCCGTAAAGCAAAAGCTGCTGAACGAATCTGTCCAGACCGGCGGGAGCACCCTGACCCAGCAATTGGCACGGCGCGTGTTCCTAAATCTGGACCGGACAGAGGACCGCAAGATCAAGGAGATCCTGCTGTCTCTAAGGTTGGAACGCTATTTATCCAAGCAGGAAATTTTGACGGCCTATTTGAATAAGGTTCCTTTCGGAAACGGATCCAACGGCTACAATGTGTACGGTATCAAAGCAGCAGCTAAAGGAATTTTCGGATTGGATGATCTGGAAAAGCTGAATACTGCCCAAGCTGCTTATTTAGCCGGACTCCCCCAGCTCCCCTCCAAGTATTCCGCGTTTAATGGAGTTGGTGCATTTAATGAAACCGCATTTAAACGTGCCATGGAGCGCCAAAAGCTTGTACTGCGCCGGATGCTGGAGGAGAACAAAATCACTACCTCCCAGTATAATGAAGCACTCCAGTTTGATATCAAGAGCTCTTTAGCGCCGCATACGAAGAAGGCTTACGCTACATATCCTTATTTGATGCTAGAGACGGAGCGCAAAGCGGCCCAAATCCTATTGTCCATCAATGAAGGCAATAACGGCGTGGTCGATCCGAACACCTCTTCCGCTGAAGATAACAGTGTGCAGCTGGAGGAAGCACGCCAGCAGCTTATGACCGGAGGCTACCGCGTATATACAACGATTGATAAAAAGGTATACAGCGCTATGCACAGCATCTCCGAGGACAGCAAAAACTTCACAAAGGACAGCAAGTCCAGGGGCAAGGAACAGACGGCAGGCATGATGATCAACAACAAAACCGGGGCTATCCTGGGCATGATTGAAGGCAGAGACTTCAATATTGAGCAAATGAACTATGCCACGCAAATGGTTCGCCAGCCGGGTTCGACCATGAAACCGATAGCTGCCTACCTCCCTGCACTGGACGCCGGCTTCATTCAGCCTGCAGGTATTCTGGATGATGCGCCGATTATTCTCAAAGACGGCGGCAAAGGGTTCCACATTCCGAAAAATGCCAACAACCGGTATCAGGGTCTGGTTACAGCCCGTTATGCGCTTAACAAATCCTTGAATTTGCCAGCCCTCAAGCTGTTCAATGATAAGGTTGGGATCGAGAAAGCATGGGCTTTTTCCAAGAAACTGGGCATTACCACCATACAGGATAATGATTACAACGCGCAGACTGGGGTTATCGGCGGGTTACGCTATGGGGTTACTGTTGAGGAATTAACAAATGCATACTCATCCATTGGGAATCAAGGGGCTTTCAATGACGCCTATATGATCGAGAAGATTGTAGATTCCCAGGGTAAAATTATCTACCAGCATAAAGTAAATCCGGAGCAGGTCTACTCTAAGCAAACTGCTTATCTGATGACGGATATGCTGCGCACGGTTATTACTGAAGGAACAGCAAGTACGGTTAAGAAAAACTATAAGCACTTCAAAAATGTACCCATTGTCGGCAAAACCGGTTCTACCCAAAACTATGGGGATGTGTGGTTTATGGGCTATACACCGGATGTGACCCTTGGCATGTGGGTGGGCTACAAGGAACAAATCAATACGCTCCAGGGTGATACCCAGAAACGTCAGGCACAGACCCTGTGGACGAAAGTGATGAACGCCGTTATTGATAAGCAGCCTGAGCTTTTTGTCACGAAGGAATTCCCAAAACCTGAAGGAATCGTCAAAAAGACAGTGTCTGCATACAGCGGTAAGCTCCCTACTGACTTGACCGACAGGTTCACGACAGATGTGTTCAATGCAAAATATGTACCGACCGCAAGTGATGACGGAATCTCCAAAGCCAAGTATATTAGTTATAATGGAGTGAATTATATCCCTCTGGATGGTACACCTGAGGACTTCCTCAAAGAAAAAATTGTCGTCAAGCGTGAAAAACCGATTCAGGATCTGGTAAAGGAACTGCTTGCCGCCTTCCCGTCGATGAAAGAGCATGAACCGCTGGAATATTATATGCCCGAAGATGCCAAATCCGATTTTCCTACCGAGGTTGACCCCCGTGTGGATGACGGCAGTGCACCAACGGCTCCTAGCGGAGTCAATGTATCCTACAGTACGGGTAAGGCCGTCGTCACCTTTAATCCGAGCGGTTCGCCGGATGTAGTCGGCTACCGCTTGTACCGCTCGCTGAATGGCGGTTCGTTCAAGGAGCAGGCCATCCTGTCTGTTGGCGAAGGAACTACTTTCACACCGGGTACTCCGGCCAGTGTGAATGCCTCCTTCTATGTGGCTGCCGTAGATGTTGCCGGTCATGAGTCGGCTTCAGGCAGCGTAGCTGGAGGAGCTACACCTACCCCGGAATCGACTCCACCACCGGCTGATAACCCGGATGCAGAAGCGACCCCGGACCCGGGAGTTGATCCTGTAACCACGGAGGATCCCGGAATGATTATTATCCCGCCAGCGGGTGGCTCTGACGTTCCTGCCGGATCGGGCACCAATGCCGCTGGTGAAGGCAATGCCACCGGTGGAGGCAATGCTGCTGGTGGGAATGCCGGAGCTACAACACCTTAATATTGGGTCTGCAGAAACCCTCAGACTCTGGAAAGCCAAAAAACACCGCTACCGGATCATTGCCGGCAGTGGTGTTTTTTGGCTTATCTATATCGTTCTTTAATCCTCAATGGTGGACAGATCACCTGCGGGGAGATGCAGCTCCCAGGCTTTCAGAACGCGGCGCATAATTTTGCCGGATCGGGTCTTGGGCAGCTTTTCCCTGAATTCGATTTCACGCGGCGCTGCATGAGCGGATAATCCCGTTTTGACGAAAGCCGCAATTTCCTCCTTCAGCTCGGCCGTGGGGAAATAACCATCCCGTAAAGAAATGAACGCCTTAATAATCTCTCCCCGCATAACATCCGGTTTACCGATAACCCCAGCTTCAGCTACCGCTGGATGCTCTACCAGCTTGCTCTCCACCTCAAAAGGTCCAATCCGCTCACCAGAGGAATTGATGACATCATCGATACGGCCCTGAAACCAGAAATAGCCTTCCTCGTCCATGTAAGCAGAATCTCCGGAGATGTACCAGCCGGGAATGCGGAAGTACTCCTCGAATTTCGCTTGGTTATTCCAGATCTTACCCATCATGGAGGGCCAAGGGGTCCGAATGGCTAGGTTTCCCATGGAATAAGGCGGCAACAGATTACCCCGGTCATCCAGTATAGCAGCTTCGATACCGGGCAGTGGCCGCCCCATGGAGCCGGGCTTGATATCCATTCCCGGGTAATTACAGATCAGCTGTGCTCCGGTTTCCGTCATCCACCACGTATCATGAATGCGCTGCTGATAGAATTTGTCACCCCAGCGCACCACTTCGGGATTCAACGGTTCCCCTACAGACAGGACATGACGCAGACTGCTAAGATCAATTCCCTGCAGGCTCGCCTCTCCTGCCCCCATGAGCATGCGGAATGCAGTAGGTGCACTGTACCATACAGTAACCGCAAAACGTTCAATGGTCTTATACCAATCCTGCGGACTGAAACGGCCACCACGCACAACATTGGTCACACCGTTCAGCCAAGGGGCAAAAATCCCATAAGAGGTTCCCGTGACCCATCCTGGATCGGCTGTGCACCAATAGATATCGTCAGGACGCAAGTCAAGTACAACCTTCCCTGTATAATAATGCTGAATCATTGCTCTTTGCACATGGTATACACCTTTGGGCTTGCCGGTTGAGCCGGAGGTATAATGCATAATCAGCCCATCCTCCAGACTAAGCCATTCGGGATCAAGCTCCACTGACGCTGCAGCGGTTTCTTTTTCATAACTTATTAGCCCTTGTTCAATATCTGCAGTGCCTCCTACCACAAAAATATGCTTCAGCGCTGGTAGCTCTTCACGTTTGACCCGATGCAGTAACTCCGGTGTGGTTACGAGAGCTATGGCGCCGCTATCCTCCAGACGGTCTTTAACAGCCGTTTCCATAAACGCCTCAAACAACGGTCCCGCTACAGCACCTACCTTGAGAATACCCAACAGACTGAAATACAGCTCCGGCTTGCGGGGCATAAAAATAAATACTCTGTCTCCCCGGCCAATACCGTGCGCACGCAACACGTTTCCGAAGCGATTGGATCTTTCCCGCAGATCTGAGAACGTGTACATCTCTTCCCTTGTGGCATCACTGTAGATCAAAGCCGTTGCCGCTCCGCGGCCTTCGAGCACATGCCGGTCAATCGCTTCATGGGCCATATTCACCTTGCCGCTCTCATGCCAGGAAAAGTTTTTCTCCACATCCTCCCACCGGAATTCGCTTACTGCCCGGGAATAATCCGCCATATTGGCTTGCTTCACGCGGCCCGGTAAAATTTCGCTGTGGACTTGCCCCATTACTCTTGCCTCCCTCACTCGTTTGATTTAAGCTTTAAGGGCGAGACTCTTCTCTTAAGCAATGCTGTCAATGGATTAATTGTGAATATTTTATGTCGGACTTAGTATATCACAGGAAGCGGTTACATTCTAGATTATAGTGACTGAAGGGAGCCTGGCCATGGAGCACCGCAAAATCCCTGTATCCCATATCCTTCATCAACAAGAAAGTGTACTTACCGTTAGTGGACCTCTGTCACCAGACACGCTGAAAGGCCTGCAGATGCATCCTGATCTGGATGCCTTCCGTAAACCGCGGGAACAGTTGGAAGCGCTTATAGAGATTGCTGGATTGCCTGAGGGCCGTGTAGTAGCCGCTGTTGCAGACAATATGATCGCGGGATATGTTACTTTTCACTATCCTGATGAACTGGAGCTGTGGTCTCAGGGCGGTATGGTAGATCTTATAGAGCTGGGTGCTATTGAAGTAGCGGATGGATATCGGGGGATGGGGCTTGCAAAGTTGCTGATTACCAGCGCTTTTGAGCAGGAACAGCTGGAGAATTGCATCGTATTTACAACCGAATATTACTGGCATTGGGATCTTAAAGGCAGTGGACTTGATGTATGGGCTTACCGCCAGATGATGGAGAAGCTTATGCAAACCGTGGACATGGTGTGGTATGCCACAGATGATCCGGAGATCTGCTCCCACCCTGCCAATTGCCTCATGGTCCGTATCGGCCGTGAAGTGCCGATGTCTTCGCAGGAAACCTTTGACCGGGTGCGCTTCAGACAGCGTTTCATGTATTAACGCGGCAGATCCATCTCCGGAAGGAACGTTTTACATCGCCTTCAGCATATATTCAAGGATAGCATGGGAGCATTCGGCGGCTGTTACCGTAAATTCATGATAATTCGCATGTGCCGAACCATCTGCTTTATCAGACATGGAGCGGATAATCACAAAGGGAATATCGTTCATGAAGCAAACCTGTGCAACGGCGGCCCCTTCCATTTCCGCGCATGCCCCGTTGAATTGCTCACGGAGCCCAGCCACAACGGCTGCGCTGGCAATAAATTGATCCCCTGACAACACTATTCCCGTAATCGACTTTTGCTTCAGACTCATACAGGCCTCTTCTGCCAACTGAACAAGAGCAGGATCTGCGGGGAAAGAGGATACCGCCTGATAGGGGATCACCCCCCGCGGGTAGCCAAGAGCGGTAACGTCCATATCATGCTGAATGCAGTCCGCCGAGATCACAATATCCCCAATGCCCAGATCCGGATGTACCGCTCCCGCAACGCCTGTGAACAACACTTGTGCCACGCCAAAGGTATCGATCAGAATTTGTGTCGTTACCGCAGCATTTACCTTGCCGACTCCCGATTTACAGAGAACGATCTGTTTGCCGGAGATCGTACCAGTATAATAAACAATACCCGCCTTAAGAGTGCTCACTTTGTCATCCATGCTGTCGAGCAGCAGCTTGATCTCCTCGTCCATCGCTCCAATTAATCCAATGACTTTATTCATATGTATCCTCCTACGGTCAAAATCAACGATATAAAACATAAAAAGCCCCAAAAGGAGCTTTCTACGCACTGATATTCAAACCAATTCGAATGCTTACTTGTTCACATGATTGACAGACAAACGGAGAATCGTCTCATGCGGTAAAATAACCCGCGGGTTCTCAACGGTCTCCTTCTTCATCAGCTTCGTCAGCAGTCTCATTGCTACAGCGCCCAGATCGTACATTGGCTGTGCTACTGTGGTCAGCAATGGACGAACCATTGAAGCCATACGGATGTTATCGACACTAATGATTGAGAAGTCATCTGGAACCTTAAGACCTTCATCTTGAATACTGTGGATTGCTCCGATCGCCATTTCATCGGTTGCAGCAAATATAGCCGTCGGCTTCTTCTTAAGCCCCAGGAAATACTTCATGGCTTCGACACCGGATTCGTAACGATAGTTCCCGATGCGCACCAGGTCCTCCTGGTACTCGATGCCTGCCGCTTCCAGCGCTTTCTTATAGCCATGGAAACGGGCATAGCCGTTGGCAGGGTCCTGCAGTGTACCGCTGATCATCGCAATTTCGCGGTGACCATGACGGATCAGTGTGTTCACAGCATCAAATGCCGCGGTCTCATGGTCGATGTCAACTGAAGGATAGGTACCCTTTTCATCACGCGTAGCGCAAAGTACGATTGGCACAGCAGACGTTTGGAACGCTTGAATGTGCTCTTCGGTAACAGTCCCACCCATGAAGAGCAGACCGTCCACTTGCTTCTCCAAAAGCGTATTGATTACACGAATTTCCTTCTCTTTGCGTTTATCCGCGTTACACAAAATAATGTTGTAATGATACATGTTGGCAATATCTTCGATCCCACGCGCAATTTCTGCAAAAATCGAGTTCGAGATATCGGGGATAACAACCCCAACGGTTGTCGTTTTCTTACTGGCGAGACCTCTCGCCACGGCATTTGGACGATAGCCCAAACGCTCAATCGCTTCAAAAACTTTCTTCCGGGTCTGCGGTTTCACGTTCGGGTTATTGTTCACAACCCGTGATACCGTAGCCATAGATACGCCTGCTTCTCGAGCTACATCGTAAATGGTTACCGTCAAATTACTCTCTCCATTGCGATAAATTTTATCGTTCGACTAATTAAAATTATGATACGACACTTTGTACAATTGTGCAATGATAACGCTTCATTTTCCTTTCAAAATTTCTTTCAAAAGGCCGAGAACGCTATCGTTATACGGAATAAAGGCCTACTGTTGCATCATTTTCTCCGAATGATTGCTTCTAATGAACTTGTCGCATTCATAGGTTTGTCTGATATAATTCTATCGTATCAAAAAGCGCGTGAAAAATCCAACATTCGTGAAATATTTTCATTGATTTTGCAGAAAAAATTTCAGAATCCGCTTTATTCTGCATTTATTTCGCTCTTTCTGCCGACTGAGTTGTCAATTGAGATATTCTATTTCCAGTTTCATCCATCCACTCACGATCAAAAAGATCCGCTGCCACCCGGTAAACATCCAGCAGTAAGTCTATACGCCCCTGTATGCCACTCCGAATTGCTTCCTCTACCTCGGAGATTCCACCCGCGAACAATCCCGCAGCAAAAGTTTCTTTAAGTACACTTGCCCATTCATTCTTGTCCGCAAACGAAATATGCCGCTTAGGCGGTGATTCCCCGAGTTCGTGGATCAGCTTGCCCAGGTCGCTTCTGATAAATGGCAGAGGCTCGTAACGGCCGCATTCTGTACAGGTGTAGACTGGAACATGTGAAATTTTTATCTTTGCACTATAGATCAACGTATGCATATGTATGGTCATGATACCGCCGCAGCTACACGGCTTCTTCATTAATTGTTCTTTATACATCTCCCACACCTCAGATTTATTAATAAATTCCCTGGAAGGCTATCCTTAAGAAAAAACGCGAAGACCCTCCTGTTTATTTGCTATATTCGACCTGCTCCCCCTCAATCCCTTCTGATTTGCATAAAATGATTTATTTGGCAATTAAGCAAAGTATTCCTATGTCCGGGATGACTTCATATTTCAAATTTGCTAGAATGTACTGAAGCCAAGATTGATGAAGGGAGCTGCAAAGCATGAGACTAACCGGAAAAAAGGTCATAGCGCTCGTTGACGATGAGTTCGAAGATTTAGAGCTGTGGTACCCGGTGTACCGTGTCAGGGAGGAAGGTGCAGAAGTGCATCTGGCCGGACTGGAAAAAGACAAAACTTACGTTGGGAAATATGGCGTACCCGCCAAAGCCGAATATTCCTGGGATGAACTGAACGCCTCTGATTATGACGGCATTCTGGTACCGGGAGGCTGGGCTCCCGATAAAATCCGCCGATATAGCGCAGTGCTGAAGCTGGTGCAGGATTTCAACGCAGCCAAGAAACCAATCGGCCAAATCTGCCATGCCGGCTGGGTGCTGATCTCTGCCAAAATACTGGACGGTGTGACTGTTACATCCACCCCCGGCATCCGTGATGACATGGAAAATGCCGGAGCGATCTGGAAAGATGAAGCTGTCGTCACTGACGGGCATATCATCTCAGCCCGCCGCCCACCGGATCTGCCGCCTTATGGCAAAGCCTTTTGCGATGCGCTGGCGGGAGAATAAAATTAGGAAGCCCTGCACCTTCAGCTAGAAGGTCAGGGCTTTTATTGCGAATATGCGGCTATTTGCGGATAGAGAGGGAAACTTGTTCTTTTATCGGATTGGGGTAGCTGTTAATCTTGAACGTTAGGGGCTCTGGCAGTGCTTCATTGCCTATATTGTAATAATACAAAACAGGAATGGCTTCCTGAAGAGTGCTCTCCTTGCGCATAGGCACACTGACGTCTTCAAACCTTGTAGTATGCTGAGCCCCCGAGCCATCTGTAAAGTCCTCATCCAAAATCATGTTTACATCGTCAATTGCCCTGACTTTTTGCATAGACGGATAGACTTCCAGCAGCATGGTCCGTTTACCCGAAGCATCGGTTTTAACAGAAACCTTTATTCGTTCATCCGGCCCTTTGATTACCTGCTTCTTGTCCGTATCAATCACAAGCTCCATTGCATTTTTGTCCAGAGCCTGGATTCCATTGATTCTCATCTCCAGCGGCTCCTTGGAGGTATTAACGTTGTCAAAAACGAGCGTTCGAATCCTGCCTTGGGAAATCGAGCGTTTTGTATGTAACTCCGTAAGGTCACTGCTCCTGCCCAGCATTAGCTGGGGCGAGATCAATCCGAAGATTTCTTTGGAGTTCCGCTCATCATATTCTGCTTCCACATAAATGCCGGATGCCGCAATATACACGCTGTTTATGTTAATGTTCTGGCCTGAGAGAGTCATATTTCGATCTATTTGGAGTGTTTGTCCGGCTTTGGCTAAAGCTTCTTGATTCAGAGCTATCGGCACGGACAGTTCTGCTGCATAGTCTTCTGATGTGAAACGCGCTACATCCTGTTCGTTCTCGTCATAGAGCCCTGCTTTTACGAACAATTGATCCGGCAATTCCGTATATTCTTCATCCCACAAAATGTGCTGATATCCGCGCGTGATACCCGGCTTCGCATTTTGCGCACTCCTGGGCCCATACCGGTCTACCATTGCATCCTCTTCGTTGACCATGGATATTCTAAACTTTCGTGTCTTCTCCAGTGTATAGTTCTGCAGAGAGTATAGAATAATAATCCCCTTCTGATCGGCTGCGATGCCGTCTACAGTCAGTCTGTATCCGCTCCGTTCCGCTGAAGTGCCGTTAACCCGCTGCACCAAGCCTGCATCAAGGGCTGATGACACCGTAAGATCACTCCCGACAGCCGTGCGGAATACCTCAAACTCCCCCCAGTCGTGCACGGAACCAAGCTGACTTTGAATAGTCCTGTTAGGCAGCCCCTCACGCCCGCCAATCCACGGAACCGCAAACATCAGTACAATGGCCAGCACAGCTAATCCACCCAGGAAGTAACTCCTTCTGCCCGGAATCCGCCCGCCTCTTGAACCATGGACCCCGCTGCGGATAGCCGTAAGTAGCTTAACCTCGGGTACCTCCGCTGCCTCCAGAGACAGCTCGTCAAAATAATCCTTCAGCAGCTTTTCCTCATTCTGAATCATGCTCCCATGCCCCCTTCCGTTTCAACTTATCGCGCAGTTGCTGCAATCCTTTGTTCAGCCAGGTCTTGATGGTTCCTTCCGGCCGGTTCAGCACCTCGGCGATTTCGGATACAGTCATATCCTGGTAATACTTCAGCACCAGCACCTGGCGGTATTTTAGCTTCACGCCGTCCAGCGCCTGCTCCATATCCAGCTTGCGGTCACTGGTCATTTCCATAACCTTGCCGCCGGGGTTTACAGGTTCAACCGGGGTAAGCCGTTTCCTGCGCTTCAGCTCATCCTTGCAGCAATTGATCAGGATGCGGGTCAACCAGGGGGCAAACCGCCCGGGGTCCTTAAGGCTGTTGCGTCTGATCCAGGCCCGGTATGTACTTTCCTGCAGTACTTCAAGTGCATCGGGTTCATTCTCAAATAACTGTAGGCGATCCCGTAGAGGATTTTTCTCTGCTCCGCGACTTGGCGGATAAACTGTTGTTCCTCCTCTTCCACAGCAAGCACCCGCTCCCCCTCCAAAAGATTCTCCATGCTCTGACTTCTCACCCTCTCTGCTCTTTATTGGAATTTCTATATATACTGACTACATTAGCAGGGAAACGGTTTTACTTTTTTTGAAAGCACAGCAAAAATAACCCCACAAAGTGGGGCGCTGGCTTCAATACCGGGGCTAATACTTGCAAAAAATCCGGCGGGTCCGCCGGATTCTGCTCACTGTCACTATGGATTCCCTTGAACACTCAAGAGGTTTTTTCTTTCGAATCGGCACCTGACCCAAGCGGAACCCCACTCCGCCCAGCAAAGGTTGTCAACAGCTCTTCTGTCTGTGTACTGGTCCGGTGCTTGAAACAGAACTTGGCCGTTTCTCTGGCTTCGGAAGCCAAGGTATTCAAGGCACGGTGCTTCACCTTCAGCAGAGCTTGAGGCGACATGCTGAGGTTACTGATTCCCAGCTCCAGCCAGAGTGGCAAAGACCGCTCATCCGCAGCCATTTCGCCGCACACACTAATTTCGATGCCCACTCTCTGCGCTGCTTCAACGGTCATCCGGATCATCCGCAGTACTGCGGGATGGTATGGATGATACATATGGGCAATCTGTTCATTCATCCGATCCACCGCCAGTACATACTGCACCAGATCGTTCGTACCTATACTGAAGAAGTCAACCTCTTCTGCCAGAAGATCTGCAATCATCACCGCTGCCGGAACCTCAATCATAATCCCTACAGGCATATTGCGGTTATACGGAACGCCAAGTTGATCGAGCTCTTCCTTGACCTCGTTCAAGACCGCTTTGGCAGCCTGTACTTCTTCAATGGAAGAAATCATCGGGAACATCATTTTCATATTCCCGTAATGACTGGCCCGCAATATAGCGGTAATCTGGGTTTTGAACATGTCCTTACGGTCCAGACTGATGCGGATTGCCCGGTAGCCCAGAAATGGATTCTGCTCCTCGGGAAGCTGGAAATAATCCAGATGCTTGTCTCCCCCAATATCCAGTGTCCGGATGACCACCGTTTCGCTTCCTACTTTTTCCGCAACCAGCTTATAGACTTCGAACTGCTCCTCTTCCGTAGGGAACGAAGTACGGTCCATATACAAAAATTCGGTCCGGAACAGTCCGACACCCTGCGCCCCGTATTTGAGCGCCATATCCAGCTCCTTCACGGAGCTGATATTGCCGGCCAGGCGCAGCGGAACGCCATCTTTGGTCACGGCCTCCACGGTGGCGAGCAGTTCCAGCTGTTCTTTTTTGCGCTGCTGCTTCGCACGTCTGGATGCATAATCCTCCACGGTCTGTTCATCCGGGTAGAGCTGAACGACTCCGGCTTCACCGTCCATGACCAGCATATCGCCGGTCTGAATCGGAGTCAGGATCTTGTTCTCCAGCCCTGCTACCAGCGGAATACCGAGTGCCCGCGCCATAATGGACGAGTGTGAGGTTTTGCCCCCCATCATGGTTACGATGCCAAGCACATAGGTAGGATTCAAATGGGCTAGCTGCGAAGGTGAGAGCTCCTTGGCAACCAGAATATAAGGCTGCGTATCGGACGGCAGTGTGACCTCCGGCGCTCCCAGGAGATGCTTCAGCAGACGGTTGCCGACATCCTTGATGTCGACGGCCCGTTCCTTCATATATTCATCGTCCAGCAGATCAAACATGGCGACAAAGTGGTCAATTGCTTCCTTGACCGCCACCTCGGCCGCCTTGTACTGGCGCTCGATAATACCGCGGATTTCGCTCATGAATACCGGATCATCCAGAATGGCCAGATGGGCGTCAAAAATGCTCGATTCCTCAGGCCCGACAACCTCCCGGAATTCTTTTTTGATAAACTCAATCTCATCCTTAGAGGTACGGATGCCTTCGTACAGACGTTCAAATTCCTTCGCCAGATCTACAGGGTTCACCTGTGTGTCAGGCAGGCTCCATTCCCAGTTCGGCAAGACAAAGGCCTTCCCGATGGCTACACCTGCTGCGGCGCCTATGCCTTGTATCATGCTTCAATCCCTCCAACATTACTTTCATGTAAAACTACGGACATCACGGAAGACTGTCCTTTTTTAACATTTTTAAATGGAGCATAGCTCCAGGATTTTACACGGTCCGGGTTAGTGATGACCATCGGGGTAGCTAATGAGGCTGCATGGTCACGCAAAAAGGCCAGATCAAATTTGACCAGCAGCTGCCCAGGCTCCACACTGTCCCCTTCCTTCACGAGCGCCTCAAACGGCCCTTTTAACTGTGAAGTATCAATTCCTATATGCATAAGCACCTCCAGCCCCTCAGGCGTAGAAATGCCTACTGCGTGCATGGTTGGGTATACGTGCATGACCTTGCCGAAGACCGGCGAAACGAGCTCTCCCTTTTCCGGGAAAAAGGCCACTCCGTCGCCAACCAGCTTCGCGGCAAAAATATGGTCCGGAACTTCTTCAATCGGCATCATCCGGCCCTGAATCGGCGAACTGAACAGCACCTGAGGCAGATCGCGGAGCAGAAGCTTGTTGATCTCTTCACGGATCAGCTCCGAATAGGTCCCGAATACGACCTGAACATTTCCGCCGCCCAGCTTGATAATCCCTGCCGAACCCAGGCCCTTCAGCGCCCCCGTATCTACATTTCTGTCATTGTGCACCGTTAATCTTAGCCTTGTGATACAGGCTTGCACCTGTACGATGTTTTCCTTCCCGCCCAGCGCTTCAAGGATCAATGGTGCCTGATAAGGGATGTTGCCTGCCCAGTCGCCAAGCTCCGAGCCTTCCTCGCGTCCCGGAGTCGGAATCTGGAAGCGCCGGATTGCCCAGCGGAACACATTATAATAAACAATGCCGTAACCGATCCCAATCGGAATGAGCAGCCAGGCTCGCTGTGATAAATGCAGATTAAGGAAGAAATCTATAGCCCCTGCAGAATAGGAGAAGCCGTGATGAATGCCGAGCGCATAGGTCAACGCCATCGCCAAGCCGGACATGACCACATGAAGTGCGAACAAATAGGGAGAAGCAAACAAGAAGGCAAACTCGATCTGCTCCGAAACTCCGGTCAAAAAGCAGACCAAAGCGGCGCGCAAAAACGTTTTCTTGATCTTGGGCTTCAAATCCTCACGCGCTTCCTGAATAATCGCAAACGCAATTGCCGGCAGCGCGAACATCATGATTGGAAACAGACCGGCCATAAAAATACCCGCTGTAGGATCTCCGGCAAAAAAACGCGGCAAATCCCCCTGCACGACCGCGCTGCCGTCAGGTGTAGCAAAGGTTCCCAGCTGAAACCAGAACAGATTATTCAAAATATGATGCAGTCCAAACGCCGTAAGCACCCTGTAAAGAACCCCGTAGACGAAGACTCCGTATCCGCCGGTCATCTGAATATCCCGGAACATAATATCCAGGCCATGCTGCAGCACCGGTGACAGTCCAAGCATCACCCAGGCGAACAGCGCGGAGAACAGTCCCATGAACAGCAAAACAAAACGCGATCCTCCAAAAAACTGGATCGCCTCCGGCAGCTTGATATTTTTGAACCGGTTATGCGCCACACCGGCGACAATTCCGAGGATAATTCCGATTAGTGTTGCAGGCTGTACAGCCCCGTCCCCCATGTTGGAAACAATCCGGTCATAAGTGAACATCCCCGCGAGTGCCGCCATCCCTGCCGGTCCGGCCTGATTGGACAACCCCCACGCCACACCGACAGCAAACAAATAAGGCATGAAATAAAATATCCCCTGCCCCGCGTAAGTAGTCACTTCGGATACCGAAGAAAGTCCCCATGCAGACCATGGCAAGCTGCCCAGACTCAGCAGAATAGCCGCCGCCGGAAGCACCATGGTAGGAAGCATAATGGCTCTGCCCAACTGCTGCAAAGATCCGAGCCAATTCAAGGTGACCCTCTCCTTTCATTCTATATTGAATGGTAAGCGCTACAGCAGCTTTTGTCAAAAGGATTACGGCAATAATTTTGGGCATCACGGCTCAGGTTACTTAGAATTCTGGAGCACTACTCATTCATATGATGTGGCTCCGTGTGCGTTCATTCGCTCTCAAGTCCCTCTTCATCTAGCTCACTTGCGCCTAAGTGTACTTCGTACAACTAAAACTGGCCTTAAAGACAATAATATTAGTTTAACTGCACTTCGTACATCTATAAATAACGTATTTAGTGATATTGTGGAATGTGGCAGTTTTTAACTGTACCAAAGTATCCGGCATACCTTAGGCCGCTGCTGAATATCATCAAAGGAAAAGTGGAGCATCTTCCACCCCATTCCGGTGAGAAAGGTATCACGGTTCAGGGCATAGCTGAATTTCTCACGGTCCATGTCCTTAATATGGCTCTGGAAGCCATCACATTCGATCCAAAACGGCCGCCGCTTGCGGGCAGGAACGCAAAATCCATGAATTGTGACCTCCGGTTCCAATCGAATATTTCGTACTCCAGATGCAATTGTTCCAGCGATTCAAGCAGCGGCCACCACACATTCTGCAAAAACAGCTTCTCGGCATAATTATGCCCCCTCAGCAGTCTTCCCAGCCGTTTCCCCCCTCTCATTCAAATGCTGATCAACGAATACACTGTGCACTTCCTCAAATTCCATGTTTGTTCCCTCCCCGGTAAATAAAAAAGAACGCCCTGCTCCAGAGTGAAATGGAGTACAGGACGTTCTTCGTATGTGTTACGTGTAACAATGCCCCTTTACACCCGGCTGCGGCCCTTCATTGTGATCGCTTCTTCGACCTTGATGCAGCGGTCCATAATTGGGATCATGCCGTGCTCGGCGGCGATATCAGCAGCCTCCTGGCTGATGATTCCCTGCTGGAGCCAGAGGACGCGTGCACCGATATCGGCGGCTTCCTGGGCAACGGCAGCGCAGTATTCACTGCGGCGGAACACATTAACAATATCCACCGGCTCAGGAATTTCAGCGAGTGTGTGGTAGCATTTCTCGCCCAGAATCTCACCGTCCACCGAAGGGTTAACCGGAATAATGCGGTAGCCCCGGCTCTGCATGGCACCTGCAACCATATAAGAGGTGCGGTCCGTTTTGTCAGAGAGTCCTACCACAGCTATATTGCCCGCGGCAGCAAGGATGTCTCCAATCTGCTCCCGACTTGGATTCTCAAAACTCATGTATATTCCCCCTTTCCGTTTATTTACTATTACATCATACAGTGCAGCGTAAGAAGTTCCAAATTTCCGTACAGCACCAACGTTAAGGGACGCACAAATTCATGAGGCTAGCCTGAGCCAGGGAAGGCGTTCGGGTTCTTTAATTAACTTTTACGCAAACATCTTACCAATGACAGGTTCACCCAAAAACAGGTTGAATGTACCCGAGCTGAATCCCTCTTGTGACAGCCTCCAATGAAGAGGACACACCCAGTTTATCAAAAATGTGCTGGAGATGGTTTGACACCGTTCGCTCACTAATATACAAGGTATCAGCAATATCCTTACGCTTGCAGCCGGTACTCAGCATTTGCAGAATCTGCTTTTCACTGTCCGTCAGTTCTTCGATAAACGAGGCCGTGGAAGGGAAATAGAGCTCCCCGCCATGAATCCGCAGCAGGATCTCGACCAGTTTTTGAGGCTCCGTATTTTTGTTGATAAAACCTTTTGCCCCTATTTTTCGCGCCTCATAGCGATATACCGGCAAGTCATAGCCTGTCAAGATTACGATTACCGCATCAGGGAGCCTCCATAAAATCTTTTTTGCAAGAACAAGACCGTCTTCACTGCTGATATTGTTAAGGTTGATATCAATCAACAAAATATCCGGAATATCCGCTTCGATCCTATCTACGGCCTCCGAAACATCTGAAAGAGTCTGGAATCGCTCAATCTCTGGTAAGCCTTCCAACGCGATTTCCAGACTTTTGGCGAAAAGTGCATGGTCATCGATCAATAAAATGCGCATATGAACCTTCTCCTCTCATGGGAAAGCGAATGAGCACACGCAGACCGCTCGGAACAGCCTCTTCCATCTCCATCGTTCCGTGAATAAGAACCAGTCGTTTTTGAATGGAACGTAAGCCTTCATGCCCATCCTGGCCTCGGTACGAGGCATTTGCATTTGTTATTCCTGCCCCGTTGTCCTGCACGGTCAGTTGAACCTCCCCGCTTGTGTGCCGCAGCATTACTTCCACTCGTGAGCCGCCGGAATGCTTCATCGCATTGGTTATAAGCTCTTTTAACATTCGATACACTATAACATTATAGGGCTGCACCAAAAATAGTTGGTCATCGCATTCGAAAGAAATACTGAAATGCTTAGCTGGAAAGGTCTGCTCGACCAGAGTCAGCAGGTTTTGAAGATTTTCCTTCAATGTCAAGGTTTTTAAAAGCGTCGGATGGTTTTCCTGCATTTGTTCCCGGATCGAGAAATTTAATCGTTCCAACGCATCGGTGATCATTTTCCTAACCTCCGGGCGATCCGATTTGTTTATCATATTTTTAACAGACAGCAAGTCCTGCAGAACTTCATCATGCAGATAGTCGGAGAAATCTCTTCTTAATTCTTCCTCTCTTTTGATGCGCATAAGGGAATAATCATAAAAGCTGTCTCCGCTCTCCGAAGCATTTATTGCACTCGAAAGAACATGCCGCTTGGCCCGGTGGTATCGCAGTATATAATACAGC
Source organism: Paenibacillus sp. 22594 (assembly GCF_052044425.1). Taxonomy (NCBI): domain Bacteria; kingdom Bacillati; phylum Bacillota; class Bacilli; order Caryophanales; family Paenibacillaceae; genus Paenibacillus; species Paenibacillus sp. 22594. The sequence continues at coordinate 3,885 of NZ_JBQENA010000006.1, read as the reverse complement.
AGCAGGTACCCCAACATCATATGTATCATAAAAAAGAATTCGCCTACGTCATATTTAAATAGGAACGAGGTAACAAGAAGCTGGCCTAAAAAAGTAATCAGCAGTACCCACATCTGCTTTCCGCTAAATAACCGCACGGGCCATAATTCAGTTTGGTTCTTGAAGGCGACGCTGTGAATGCTGAAAAGAGGCAAAATCAGTAAAGGAAATATACCTAATCCCTCAACATATTCAGAATTTCTTCCAAAATACACAACATAGCAGATGAACACGGCGCCTGCCACCGAAGCTGCACCCAGCATATGCTTCCATTCACTTTTAATAACAAAGAGGATACGCTTATGGTGAATGATCAGAAGATACAGGCAAACAGCTGCTCCAATTACCAGTTGAATCAGGTAGAACAAGGCAAACCCTCTGTCATTTACACACTTTGCAAGCAGCGTAACCAGACAGGAGCCTTTTAACAAAAGGTCTGTTTGTCTTTGATAGGTATAGGCAGAATCCTGAAAAAAGAAGCTCAGCACAAACGAAAGGGTCAAGTACAAAACCATCGGTCCCATGAACGAAATCAAGATCACAAAAAAGCCGGTTCCGTCCAGCATCCATAATAAGTACCAGGATATCAACAGAAGCAGGCGGCAAAATCTGGACAGCAGTCTGCTGTTCTTCAAGTTCATGCATCCGATATACAAGGCTTCCAAAGCAATGACCGAAATGAGTGACAGCGAAAAGATATCGGCCGTACTCAGCAGTGCTCCATAAAAAATCTCATATCCCAAATAAGTAATAATCAGCAGTTGATTAAGCATCAGCAAGAACTGGTTTCGTTGATACTGGCTCTCTATCGGTTGCGGCCTCCTTTCAGGGCGGTTGCTGTGACTGTTTCAGAATATCCGCCCTCTTATTATGGGCTCATTAAAATTGCAGTGCAATCCGGTCGCAGGATCTTCTTGTAATGAAGTAATAGACCCCATACACCAGACCTGAAACGGCAAGTGCCAGCAGTACAGGGAGCAGCAGCAGGCTGCTTTGCCCCATTACATCGTCTATCAGCAGCGATTGATAGCAGACCAGGCCGCATACGCTGTGAATTAATCCCAAGGCAAACGGGATCGTATATAGAATTAATATTTGTCTGTGAATAATACGCTTGATCTTCTTACGGCTGTATCCCAGCTTGCTAAGGATTTCGTATTCACTCCGATCGTACGCCACCGATGAGATGTTGTGGAAATAGAGTATACTGCCGGAAGCTATGAAAAAAAGTACCGTCAGGAACCCCAGCAGTAAAAACGTTGAACTGTTGGAATACGTGATATCATAACTGCGGGCATAGGCGCTTGCAAAATAATCATTATCCTTCAAAAGCGGCAGCAGCGCATCATAGACTTTTTTGCTGTCCCGCATTCCCGGTCCATCGATACTCATTACACGGGTAACGGGCAGCTTCACAGCCCCCAATTGATGATAAACCTGATCGGATACAATTAAGGTTCCAACGCTGTTCGCGAAGCCAATCGGGTTCATAAGTGTAGTGTCCGTTACTTTAAGGTCCAATGTTTGATCAGCACCAAGACTGAGCTGATACGTCTTGCCAAGCTCCCTATTGGCGGAATCGGGCCGGTACTTTACAAGAATGGCTTCGTTACCGTTAAGAGCCTTGAGCCCGCTCTTCTTTCCCTGCTGCTCAAGCAGCGCGGTATAATCCGCAAGCGCGATCAATTCGAACCCGGGCTCTCTACCTTTATCCTCAGAGATGGAGTATTCCATGGGCAGATCCCTGGAGAGTGAAGACGCCTTGATAACCGCTGTTTCATGGGCCTTGAAATGGCCTGTACCTACTGCTGCATCCAGTACCTTCAAGGCCGCTGCAGCCTGATCGGCATTCTCCACCCGAAATTCTACTGCTGATGGAATGATCCGTTCGACGGCCACAAGTGGATAATAGATCGATAGTGTCGTAGCACCGAACACGCCAAGCGTTCCTGCGGACAGCAGCGACAGCACAATTAATGTTTTGGCATTTGTTCGAATGCGGTGGATGAACTTAGGAATAGTAACAATCTCGGTGTCGCGGTATAGCAGCTCTTTTCTTTGTTCCAGCTTCTGAATGATATACGGCAGGAATGAATAAATGAAGAGTACGGTTCCCAAGGTAATCAGACCGATCATCAACAAGCCCATGGGTGCAGCTCCAACCTTGACCCAAATCGAATCTCTGCGGCGTCCCCCATTCAATAGGAGCAGATCGCCCGAACCCATTAGAGTAAGCCCAAAAGCTGCCGGAAGCAGGCGGATTGTCATCATTTTCTCTACAGACTTTTCAAGCCGCACCAGATTCAGCAATGAAGTTCTGCGAAGCAGCCGCCAATTGGAAAAACCCAAGGACAGAACTACCGCCAGAACGAACACCGCGCTGTATGCGATCGCCCTTCCGTTAAACAGTGGAATAAGCGAGGTGTCCACGCTCAAATCCAACAGCCGAACGATGCCCGCGATAATCCCTTTATGAACCACGGCTCCAAGCACAATTCCCATGCCAAGCGCCCATGAGCATATGACTATATTTTCGATGGCCAATAGCTTCAGCATCGCAGATTTGCGGTATCCCAGCAAGGCATAAATCCCTAATTCCCGCATCCTTCTGTTCATAAAAAATTTATTGGAATAAGCCATATAAAACATTACAAAGGCCATCAGGAAAACGGCAATCGTCCGGGTCATTGTTCCCACTCGGCCATCCTCGGATATTTTTGCCATCATCACTTCATTTAGAGAGAAAGAAACGAAGCTGAAGAACACCGTAAGAATAAAGGCGACGGAAAACAGATAAAGAGCGTAAAATGAAAGATTTCGCTTCACATTATTAAAGGCAATCGTGTATAACTTCATGTTGCTTCTCCTTTGGCTAATAGAATTACCGGTTATCATCCAGCACTGAAATTTGATCCATGATCGCCGTATAAAAGTTCTGGCGCGTTCTTCCCGCTTGACGAAGTTCACTTAGAATCCTTCCGTCTTTAAAAATCAGAATCCGCTCGGCGAAACTGGCGGCATAGGCATCATGTGTCACCATCAGAATGGTTGTCCCCAGCTCCCTGTTCGCTTCGCTGAGCGTATGAAGCAGCTCCGTTGCCGAGCTGGAATCCAGCGCACCCGTGGGTTCGTCCGCAAAGAGGATCGCAGGCCGCTTGACAATGGCCCTGGCTGCCGCAACCCTCTGCCGTTGTCCGCCTGACAATTCGCCGGGATATTTGGATAATTGCGAAGAGATTAGAAACCGTTCGGCCAGCGCCTGAACAGTTTGATCTACTGTCTCGGAGGGCACCCCTTGGAGCGCGAGGGGTACAGCGATATTCTGGTGAACGGTCAGGCTGTCGAGCAGAAAATAATCCTGAAAAATAAAGCCGAGATTATCCCGCCGGAAGTCTGCGGCGCGGGTATCGTCCAATTGATTCAGATGCACGCCATTGATCATAATCTCTCCGGAGCTTGACGTATCAATAGTGGAGAGAACATTCAGCAATGTCGTTTTACCGGAGCCGGAAGCCCCCATAATTCCGATAAATTCACCTGCTCTTACTTCCATAGATACATTATCCAACGCCTTTTTGGGATTCGACGCATAGGTTTTGCTCACTTCTTGAGCGCTTAAAAGTACTTGCACAATAATCTCCCTCCAACTCTTAAATCTGATTTAATCTCAATTTAACGTTTATAAGGGAATTCAGCATGAGTAAAACACGCAGCTTTTGCTGGAAGGGATCTTTAAGACAAAAAAAACACTAACCATGTTGTTAGTGTCCAGATTGTCGAGAAACCCAGGTCATTTTTACGACCTTGGGTTTCTTTTTACGTTCAGGCAGAAGTACAATCGGAAAA
>NZ_JBQENA010000005.1:382893-434975 GCF_052044425.1 Paenibacillus sp. 22594 | reverse complement strand
GTTGGAGATGTCAGTATGGTCTTGCGAATCGCAATTACAGGAAGAGGTAATACTCCTGATCTATACGAGGTTATTCAGGTATTGGGACATTCGAAAGTAAGATCACGGTTAAAAATATAAGGATACCTTCATGTATTACAACAATATCATTATATGGAGATGTGAAGATGAGCTTAGCAACGATTATTATTCCCTCACATGACAGAGCTATGTTTTTGGATAATACATTAGCAGGGTTTTTATTGCAGACAGAACAAGATTTTGAAGTAATAGTTTCTGATAATGCTAGCACAGACTGTACAAAAAATGTCATTGATAAATATGTAGATAAATTAAAAATTAAATATCTGTATCATCATGAAAAGGGGGCTGCCGCAGCGAGAAATAAAGCTGTTGATATCGCTGAAGGCAAGTATTGCATACACATAGACAGCGATAGAATTCCTTGTCCAGTTTTTATTGAAGAACATATTAAAACCATTCAAACTAAACCGGGGACTGTTAGCATTGGATTTAAGCCGCTTATTTTGTCTAGATTCAGTAGAAACCTAAGAATATCCTATCCAGTAATGCTTGATTATCTTAAAAAAAACCCTTCTCTTCAAGAAGCAATCTTAACAAAAGAAGAATTCTCGATTTTTGATGCGGAGCATTTAATAAGTGATTTTAATGAAACAATTGAAAAAGCATATCTTTCCGAAACCCGTGACAATTATCAAGATGTAATAAATGTGTACTCCGAAAATCTTGTAAACTTTCACTTTCCGTGGATTTTGGCAACTACCGGAAATATGGGATATGAGAGAGAATTGGTTTCTAATATAGTGTTTGATGAAAAGTATTTAGGCTGGGGACTGGAAGATACGGATTTTTCATATCAACTTTATTTAAGCAACCATCAATTTATCTTCAATAAAAAAGCAATAAATTATCATCAAGCCCATGAACGTGGTGAAAATGAAAGTAAGGAACTAGCCCGGAATTTCTCTTATTTTCTAGAAAAGTATCCGACAATTGAAATTTTCCTATTTCTGAGATATTTTAAAGATCAGATCACCCTTTTTGAAGCAAATGAAATAATGGGTCAATTCTTCGAAAATAAAAACCCTCTTTTAATGAACGATTATATTGCATTAATGAAGGCTTTGCTTAAGGGATAAGCTGAATATCATTACAGATTACGCATTATAAATTGAAAATAGAATCAAAAAATGTTCAATAATGGTTCGCTAAAGACACGCCTCATCTATGTTTAGGTGTATTTATTCATCGGGAATCTTTGACCACACTTTGTGCCCATTATTGTTACAGAAATCAACGGCTTGTGCCAAGACAAACTATGCCAAAAGAAAAAAAGTGAATTACAACTCACATTCATTTTCAAATAAACTGTCCAGGAATAAAATTAGCGTCCACAAGAAGACCAAAGACTGGAGAAGATCGATTCTTTCCTCGATCGAATTCCCAGTCTTTTTGTCGTTGCGGCAGAACATAAATCTGGATTTTTAGCCTGTTTCTCGAATGATTGGACTTGTCGTACAAAGCCACTCCGGGAATAAGGCGGTTATTTCTGTCGATAGGGAGATTAGCGAAATAGTTCCTCTTTACTTGTGCTTTCACTGGCTTTCTCTGTTTGTATTTACTCGTTATGACTTTCCCGTTACTGTCCGATTCACAGCAATTTAATGATGTTATCAAAAGCTTGCCCCAGAGTGTAATGGATGCATTCGGAATCCAAGGGAATTTGACCAATGCAGTGGAATATATGGCTATGATTTTTTACAATTCTATCTACCTGTATTAACTGATGGCGTACACGATTCTGACAGCTTGCCAGTTAGTCAGTAGATTTGTAGATCGAGGATCAATGGCTTTTCTATTATCGACCCCAGTAACGAGAAGAAAGGTGATTAATGCTCAAGCAGCAGTTCTTGTAACCGGGCTTGTTGTATTGTGTCTATTCACCTATCTTGGAGGGTATTTCGGAGTACTTTCATTCGTTAATAACGGTGCATTTGATCTAGGTGTTTTTACGGAATCTAATAGTCCTGCTGATATTTCTTTTCATTGGATCTTATTCTTTCTTGTTCTCCTGTATATTCGATGAAGAGAAGACAGCCCTTGGAGCAGGTTTTGGGGTTACGCTATTATTCTATGGACTTGATATGGTCAGCAAATTGTCTGGGAATCTGTCATGGCTCAAATATTTACAACTCCCAACACAGCATTTTTGGGATCGGAATTCCAATAATCGTAATACCACTCCACCGTTTTTCTGATTCCTTCTTCAAGAGAAGTTTCTGCAGACCAATTGAGTATAGATCTTGCTTTTTCCGGTGAGAGGTGCTGGTGCAAGATTTCACTGTTTATTTGATGTTCGTACAGCGGTTCGATATGTTCAAGATTCGTGGCACGCTGAATGATTTCGATAACTTTTTTAATGTCCCACAACTTGCCTGTTCCAAAATTAAAAACGTCACCTTCTCCTTCTTTATCAACATAATCGTACATAGCCATGTAAGCGGCAATCAAGTCTTGAATATACAAGAAATCTCTCATGTATATTCCGTTTGAAGGGATTCTAATAACTGGGGGTAGTTTTGCATATAGCCGTTGTACGGTGCCGGGAATTAACCGACGATAATTCAAGTCGCCGCCTCCATAAATATTGCCGAAACGGCCTATTGCTATAGGCAAATTAAAGCTATGTCTATAACTTTGTGAAATAAGATCGGAACAAGACTTAGATACATCGTAGGGATTTCTGCCTTGGATAGGCAAATTTTCATCATAGGGGAGAATGGCACTGTCACCGTATACCTTGTCACTGGACGCGACTATTATTTTCGATATCTGGTATTGGTGAACACGGCAAACCTCTAGTAGATTATAGGTGCCCTTTACATTTGTTTCAAAAGTTTGCCATGGGATCTGGTAGGCCAAATCTTGAAGGGAAACGGCAGCGAGGTGAAAGACAGTGTTTATTTTTCCGTCTGTAATTGCACGTTCAATCAAGTTGTAGTCGGCAATAGAACCATAATAGCAACGAATCTCCTTGTCCAATCCCAGTTGTGCAAACTGGCTCCGCGGGTTGAACTCGCTCAAGATAGTGGTTACTTCTGCACCTTGATCAACGAGATGATGAGTTAGCCAGGCGCCTACAAATCCGGAAGCCCCTGTGACTAAAGCCCGGCAATCCGATAAAGAGTATTTCATTGTTAGAACCTCCCAAGTGTTATTGATAAGTCAAGAACGGGGGGTGAAATATCCATTTTTGTAGATAATATACCTCTTGCTAAGTAATTACAATATTTTTTTGAACCAATTAAATTCCATACATAGCCCAAAAGCGTATTGCTATTTCTAGGAAAATATGTATACAATAGCGACGAAATCAAATATGCCCTGGAGCTCACTTATAGGGATGTACAGCAACGGCAAATTCTCCGATGAGACTGAGTTCAACTGAGGTGGAATGAATGAAATTACAGTGAATAATGGAACTATAAATTTATAATCTGGAGATAAACAACGAGGATTAGTTTTAGCTTTCTGAGAGGTATTGTTAAAATGCCGAGTTTTATTGCCCTAGTCTTCACCATAACCATGTTAGGAATCAATGTTTCAGCAACCAATCCCTTTTTGTCTCTTTATTGTATTCAGCAGACGGGTATGAGCCCTTTGTCGTATGGTGTCCTGATGTCAATTACAATGATCTGCGGATTAATTATCAGTACAATAATCGGAAAAGCATCCGATTACAAATGCTTTATTCGCTTGGCTGGATCGCTGGGCCTTCAATCGGTTCACTGTTGGTCAACAAGTATAATTTTCATTCTCTTTTCCTTATAGTTGCAACTACTTATGTCTTTGTAAGCCTGTTAGCTTTAATTCTATTTCGTGGCGATAAAAAAACAATAACTGAAAAAGAAGTAAAGCAACCTGTTCATCTGGGGATATTTGTAAAGCAGCCGCAAATCTCCTCTGTTCTAAGCACATTTGTGCTGCTAAGCATTGCCTCTTCCATGAGTACTATCGTTTTGCCATTGTTTTTTTCAACTACTCTGCATGGTAATAACCAGCGGTTAGGTATAATCAGCTTCCCCGGAAAGCGATTCCCAAGTCTTACGTTTGTGTAGTAACGCTCCTGCGTATTGTGTCATAAGTCAGCACGTCCTGTGACCAAGGTATTCTTGGTGAACAGGGCGTTTTTTATTTATATATGGAATGTATATGTTTCATGCACTAAATGGTCTATTAATTTCTCGCTGTAACGAACGGATACCCGAAAGCGATACGTAGTATCGCTGCTTCGGAAGCATAAGCATTTAGTAGGAGAATAAAACTGTTTCCACTTGTATATTAAATTTTAACTTTGACATTCAAAGTAATCCCATATATTATAGCTAATATAATTAAAAATGATAATCATTATCACTACAACGATAACGATTATCAGGGATGCGGCTTTGATTACTATACATACAGGGGGATTTACAAAGTGAACAAAAGGTTATTGAGCTTAGTTATGCTTATAGTTGTCGTACTGGTTGCAGCAGGCTGTGGATCCAACAACACGAATAATTCAGCAGCTGATGGAGGAGCAGCCAACAATGCAGCCGCTACCAATGCTGGGGCTACCAATGCGCCAAGTGAAGCCGCAGCCGGACCGATTGTAGTTAAGGATTCCAAAGGTGAGGTAACTCTAGACAAACCTGCGCAAAAAGTTGTAGTACTGGAATGGACATTCACGGAAGATGTGATTGCGCTCGGTGTACAGCCGGTGGGCAATGCGGACAACGGAAACTATAAACTGTATGTGACCTCTGAAGCACCACTCGATGCTAGTGTAACTGATGTGGGCACACGCGGAGAACCGAATCTGGAGACGATTGCTGCCTTGAAGCCGGACTTGATTATTGCCAATACCGATAGCCACGAAGCCATCTATGAACAATTGAAGGGCATTGCGCCAACGCTGATTTTTGGTCTGTATCCGCCCGAAGGGCAAGGCGATCAATATACACAGATGGAAGATATCTTCAAAAACATTGCAGCAGCTCTAGGCAAAACAGCGGAAGGCGATAAGGTGCTCGCAGATTTGGATGCACATTATACAGATGCAAAGACCAAGCTGGCCGCAGCAGGCAAGGAAGGCTTGAATTATGTACTGACCCAGGCATACAGCTATCAGAATGCAGCGACGATGCGTCTTTTTACAGACAACTCCCTTGCTGTACAAACATTGGACCGGATTGGCCTGAAGAACGATTGGAAATCGGAAAAATTCGAGGCTTACGGATTCAGTACATCAACAGTTGAAGCTTTGCCGGCGGTTCAGGACACGAATCTCCTCTATATCGTCCAGAAGGATGATGATATTTTCTCGAATGAGCTGAAGGACAATTCCGTCTGGAAGGGCCTCAATTTTGTAAAAGAAAAACGCACCTACGGATTGGATAGCACCACATGGGTCTTCGGCGGTCCGGTATCCTCCAAAGTCCTTGTGGATCAAGTAGTAAATACATTGACGAAATGAGCAATTTGATGAATACCACAACGGGCAAAAGAAACTCACCCGGGATGATCTGGCGGCTGATTGGAATATTTGGGGGCGGCTTTGCCGCCCTCTTCGTTGTATTTATGCTCAGCCTCTGCTTTGGGGAGGCCAAGATCCCGGCAGCTACCGTATGGGATGGCCTGCTGCACCGCCAGGATATGATGGAGCATAATCTGCTCTGGGATATCCGGATGCCGCGTACAGTAATTGGTATTTTGGCCGGGGCCGCCCTTGCTGCGGCTGGTGCTTTACTGCAGACGATAACGAAAAACCCGCTCGCCTCCTCAGATACACTCGGGATCAATGCCGGGGCTTACTTTATGGTTGTGCTGGGCATGGTTGCTTTTCCGGCTATGCAGCAACAGTATCCATTACTGCTGGCGGCAGCGGGGGGATTGCTGGCAGCACTCGCTGCCTATGTCCTGAGCGGAGGACGTAAGGCCACACCTGTCCGCCTGGCTTTATCAGGTATGATCGTGTCCATGGTGCTCGGAGCGTTCACATCGGCTCTTCATATTTTCTTCCAAACGGAAACACAAAATTTATTTTTGTGGGGTTCAGGCTCTTTAATTCAGCTGGACTGGGACGGGGTGCGGTATGCCTGGCCTTTTGTCATTATACTTCTAGGAATTTCGGTGCTTGCAGCAAGGCAGTTCGATGCGCTTGAACTGGATGAATCTACCGCCCGTTCACTCGGTCAGCGGGTAGGCTTAACCCGGGCGGTGGGCCTTGGCATATCGGTGCTTATGGCCGCGATTGTGGTCAGTGTGGTTGGACCCATTGGCTTCGTCGGACTGGTCGCCCCCCATCTGGTCCGGCTTAGCGGGATCCGCAAGCATCGTCTGCTCATTCCCGCAAGTGCACTCTGGGGAGCACTGCTTATTACAACAGCAGATACTCTGGCCCGTATGGTGCGGAGCAATCTGGGGGAAATGCCTGTCGGTGCAGTGATGGCGATTATTGGAGCACCGTGGCTCATTTGGCTTGTGCTCACCAAGATGAAAAATATATCCGGTTCAGGCGCTGGTCAGGCATCGATGAATATAGGAGGGGCAGCGCTGCGTGTGCGTTTTGCTCCGACTGCGATATTTATGACCCTGCTGCTCGTCCTGACCATCCTTGTAAGCCTGTCACTTGGGGGAACCAGAATCCCAGTTTCTGATTTGCTGGAAAGTCTGGTGGGCGGAGGAGATCAAGCGTATTCCGTCCTGCTCCATTTACGGCTTCCCCGTACACTCGTGGCCGCTTGCGGCGGTATAGCATTGGCCATCAGCGGTGTTTTAATTCAAAGTGCTGTGCGAAATCCGCTCGCGGATGCCTCTATTATCGGGGTAACCTCTGGTGCAGGCTTTGGTGCACTAGCCGTGCTGGTGGTGTGGCCGGGACTCTCCATATTGGCCCTACCGGTTGCTGCTATAGCGGGTGGTGTTATCGCTGCAGCCTTTGTATTTACGCTGGCTTGGCGCAAATCCTTGAATCCTTCTGTTCTGATCCTGCTCGGAATCGCAGTCTCTGCCATCGGTTCAGCAGGAATACAAGCCATGATCGTCAAAGCAAGTCTGTGGAACAGTGCGGCTTTTATCTGGTTGACTGGTTCTACATATGGCCGGAGCTGGCAGCAATTTAATAGTCTATTTGTACTGCTGCTTGTACTTGTTCCTATAGCATACTATTTGGGCAGGAAGTTTGATTTGCTGGCCTTTGGTGATGAAAGTTCGACAGGCTTTGGGCTGCCGGTTCGCGGAACGAGGCTGTGGGCGATGATTATCGGTGTTTTGCTTGCTGCAGGAGCTGTTGCAAGCGTAGGAACGATCGGTTTTCTCGGACTCATGGCGCCGCATGCGGTGCGGATGATGATCGGGCATCACACCAGACGCTCCATTATTTTGTCAGGACTGCTTGGCGGCTTGCTGCTTGTCGTTGCTGATACGGTTGGGAGAACGGTCATCGCGCCGACAGAAATTCCGTCAGGCCTGATCATTATGCTGATCGGAGCACCGTATTTCCTGTTTCTGATGTACCGGTCGCTTGTTCATAAGTAAAGAAAAGAGCTGTCCGCGCACCAGACCTTATTCTATCCGGTAACGCGGCAGCTCTACAATAACGGAAGTGCCTTTGGTGAACTCACTCTCGATCCGTAACGTCCCGCCGTGCAGTTCGACAATTTCTTTGCAGATCGCAAGGCCGAGTCCGCTTCCCGATTGGCGTGATTTTCCTTTGAAGAATTTGGTCCCCAGCTTCTCCAGGTCGTCTTCTTCAATGCCTTCTCCGTTATCGGCAACGGTAATGATAATATGTGCTTCATTGGAAATGGCAGAGAGCCGGATTTCCCCTTGAGCCGGAGTGAATTTGAAGGCGTTGTCCAGCAAATTGACAAATACCTGCTTCAGGCGGTTGAAATCCCCGTCTACGGGCAACGGCTCATCCGGGATATCGGCATACAGGCGGATCTGTTTGGTGGACCCCCGGTATCTGAACTGCAGCAGCAAATCCTCCAGCAGCCCCCGCAGATCATAAGGTGTAAGCGTAAGCTTCATCTCACCAGCCTGAAACTTGGAGAAATCCAGCAGGTCCTCTACAAGTCCGATCAGGCGGTCCGTTTCACCGGTCATAACCTCAAGCCCCTGAAGCGTTTCTTCTGTTTCCGATAAATCCCCCACAAGCAGCGTTTCGCCCCAGCCCTTAATGGAAGTAAGAGGAGTGCGCAGCTCATGCGTGACGGAGGAGATGAAGTCGTATTTGATTTTTTCGCTTTTGACCATTTCCTCTGCCATGTAATTGAGAGTAACGGCCAGGGTGCCGACTTCATCGTCGTGCTGCTTGGTCGCTCTAACGGCAAAGTTGCCGGTAGCCATTTCTTTGGCGACAGTGGTCAACTGCTGAATCGGACCTACAATTCGTTTGGCGATAATGACACTCAGCAGGAAGCCGAAGGCAATGACCAGCAGTCCCACCCAGGCAGCGTTGATGAGTATCTTTACAATCACACTGTATAAAGGTTCTGCCGAGACAGAATAACGCAGTACGCCAATATTCGCTCCGGATTCTTTCAAGGCAATGGAAATGGCCAGAATCCGTTCTCCATTGCCCGGCGTCAGGCTCTGATAAGTCCCTTTGCCGCTGGCCAGAGCCGCTTTGACGTCGGGAGTGTCAATCCGCTCGGAGCTTGCGAAGCCGAAGGAATTGATAATCACATTTCCTTCCGGACTCAGTACTTCAACCTTGCTGCTCTCGTCTGGCGAGAGGTTCTCCAGTATATATCTGGCCCGTTCATTGATGGAGTAGCCCTCCAGATATTTATTGAAAAAGGTGGCAGAGGTTGTCGCCCGCGACGTTAGTGTCTCCATGGCGCTGCCCAGATAATAATAATGGACAGCCACAATAAATACCCCCTCCAGCAGGAGGACAATCAGGAGCAGAACAAGTGTGATATAGACTATTAGGCGGGACCGGATTCCCTTCAGCACGGTTGTACCCTCCATAAATAGCCGAATCCCCATACCGTTTCGAGGTATTGGGGTCCGGAAGCTTCCTGTTCGATCTTCTGGCGGATCCGGCTGATATTAACGTCTACAATCTTAAGCTCACCCATGAAATACTGACCCCACACGGAGGTCAGTATTTCATCACGGTTGACAGCTTTGCCCGGCTGCTCCATGAGCAGCTTCACAATGGAGTATTCCGTAGGGGTGAGGGGGATATCGATTGAATTCTTCAGTAATTTGCGTTCATCCAGCAGCAGTGTGAAGGGGGCCAGCTCAATATGGTTCTGTGGCAGGGGAGGCTCCTCCGGATACATGCGCCGGTACAGCGCCCGGACCCGTGCTGTGAGCTCAACGGGGCTGAACGGTTTCACAACATAATCGTCAGCGCCGGACTCTAGTCCCATAACCTTGTCAACCTCCTGGCTTTTGGCGGTCAGCATGATGATACCAAGCCGGGGAAACTGCCTGCGCAGTTCATCACACACTTGGAAGCCGCTGATTCCGGGAAGCATCAGGTCCACAATGGCAATATCGAAGTTTCTCTGTTCTCCGGCAATTGTCAGGGCTTCTTCGCCTGTGGCGGCTTCAACAACCTCCAAGCCCGCACGCTTCAAATTGATGCGCAGCAGATCGCGTATGGGCTTCTCATCTTCCAGTACGAGCACCTTCATGACTCCACTCCTTGTTATGGCCGGGGCTTCTGCGGCGTGCCGGCCAGCTGCTGTACTTCCTCCAGGGTCAGCTTCAGCTGCTCATACTCCTGGGATGCAGGTCCAGTCAGCTTGCTGCCTGCATTCGGTGATGGCAGCACGGCAACGAGCACCGTAGGCTCTGTTTCATCACTTGTATCTTGCAATTCGTATAGCAGCTTGTAGGAAGCCTTTGCCCCAATCAGCTCTGCTTCTGCCTTCTGCCAATCTTTCCGTGTCAGCAGGCGCAGCTCCAGCAGAGGGGCCTTTTCCCCGGAATTTGCGTTCTTGTAGATAAAGTTTATATGCTCCCATGGAGCAGGAGATTCCCTCGTAGGATCCAGCAGGTATTTGCCGGTCCAGGACCCTGGAATATGGAAATTGAATCCCCACCGGTCGAATTGCTCCTGCACGAGCTTAAGTCCTGTTTGGCCGTCCCATTGATAATATTTGGTGATAAAAGGAGTAGCCAGCGGCGCGAAGTTCTCTGAACCGGTTGGAGGGACAAGGAAGCCGATTTCAACGATTCCGTCTCCGTTCACATCCTCGCTGTACAGCGGATAATCTTTGATAGACAAGCTGCCTTCACCAAGTAAGCTGTCCGGTCCAGGAGCCCGGGGCTTCAGTACAAGGTTCTTGCTGCCCTCAAGTGCCGAATGCTGATAATCATCTGTTGCAAGTATATCAGTAAAAGCTCCATTCGCCCAAGTCAGGAGAGAGGTATAGGAAGCATGTGCGCCAACTGCAGCATCGATAATCAGTGCGTTTGCTGTAGGAGAGGCCTTGGCATACATCATTTGGATGACCGTTCCGCTAATCTTTTGGTCGGATAAACTCTGCTGCTTGCCTCCGTGTAGCCGTAATAACTGGAGACGGGATAGCGGCTGGTTATCTGTATCGACTGTGGACTGGAGCAAAGCGATATCCGTCTTCCCTTCGTTTGTCATATCCCCAACTGCCAGATAGTCATAAGGCTGCTTCAGAATCTCCGATAACTGGCCGCCGCTAAGACTATAGACTGACAACTCTCTGCTTAGGCCTTGACCCCCACTGAATCCTAACAGTACATCCGGCGCTCCGTCCGCTGTGACATCCGCATACTTTACATAGTCCAGCTCGCTGCCGACTCCGGTAATGTTGGTCAGCTTTTTCCATTCACCACCCGTCTTGGAAAGTACCAGGGTGTTGATTTCGTAGTCGGTTTTATCTGTTTTGTAAAAGGCCAGGATTTCTTCCTGCCCATCCTTGTCGAGATCCTGCAGCTGGATGGCACTGCTGGATTCGGAATGAACAGGTACGGTCAAGTGGGAGCCTGCAGGCAGGAAAGGCTGGACAATGCTTGTTATTGTTCCGTCTGCGTTTCCCTGGGAAGGAGCCTTAAGCAGGTCACTGGGAGTTTTCATTTCACTGCAGCCTGCCACCAGAACAGTGAATCCAAGAAGAGCGCTTAGCGCTGATTTTTTCATAACGTATAATCTCCTTTGTTAGGTCTGAGGCTAGTATATCCCAGGCCCTTCGCAAAGTAGTATCAAAATGGTAAAGGCTGCCTAACCTTCATTGTACACCCGCCTGTAACTCTGGGACCCTTGTCCATAATATTTCTTAAACGTTCTGCAGAAGTAGCTCGAATCGGCAAAGCCTTGCTAGCTCGGCTACGTTCAGGCGGCTGCCTCTTCGAGCTGTTAGTACGCAGGAAAAAATTCCTTATAATGAAAAAATAATAAAGTAAAAGAAGGAAAATACTTCCTTGTGTCGAAATTTGATAAGGGGAGGTGATTTCATGGCATATTATGCTGTTGAGGCTTTTGAAGCTCAAAATATTACGGAACTCAGTGATATGATCGATGAATTCATATCGGCAATGGTACAGGGGCAGCTTATAGATATCAAATATCAAGTGGTTCCCACTGCTGTAACAACAAATTCTGAGCACGGTGTTGGCTCAGATAGCAAGTACACGGCTCTGGTCATCTTTACAAAATAATAGACCATCCTGTAAATAAGCCGCCTCAGTTATGAATATAACTGAGGCGGCTTATTTATATGGATCAGCGGGGAAGCCCCTTCGTCTAAGCAATCGAAGCGTGGGGCTGGTACAGACTATTTTGACGAAGCGGAACGAGCTGTTTATAATTAATCGATAGATCAGCGCACCGGATAAGGGGACCCGAAATGGATATACATAATGAGGAATTAGGCTACATGATGTGGAGATTGACGAATAATTGGCAAAAGCTGATGAAGCAGAAGCTTCAGGAGGTGGACCTGACACATGTTCAGTTTGCTTTGCTGCGTTCATGCCATTCAATTAACGAACGGGGCGGTTCGGCTGGTGCCACACAGGTTCAGATTGCCCACGAATCCTACATGGACCCAATGATGGCATCAGAGGTACTGCGGACATTGGAGAAAAAAGGCTATGTCAACCGCGTGCCGCATCCCCAGGATACCCGGGCGAAACTGATCCGGCTTACGGAGCCGGGTGAAAATGTGATGGAACGGGCGAACCAAATTGTGCTGGAAGCGGATAAGACGTTTTTTTCGAAGCTGGGACCGGAGCTGGAAGGATTCATTAAACAATTGAGGCTGTTGATTGGATGAGCTGTAACCGGAAATGTCTTGACTCTAAATAATAAGTGAACATATAATAAATGAACATATTAAATATAAAGCTATATGGATAGGAAACTGGAGAGGAGCCCGTTTGTTAATGAATGAAGCAACACAAATTAAGGTTAAGTATAAGGTTATTCCCGTGCTCGTATCCTTGCTGCTGGGAGGATTCATCGGTCTGCTTAGTGAGACTATGATGAATGTGGCACTGCCCGTGCTGATGGAAAAATGGGGTCTTACAGCATCTACAGCGCAGTGGATTACAACAGGATATATCCTGGTGGTCAGTATTATTATGCCGGTTTCGGCGCTGCTTCTGCAGTGGTTTACGACCCGCCAGCTCTTCGGAACAGCGATTACACTGTTCATTGCAGGTACGCTCGCTGCGGGTTTTGCACCCGGATTTGAAATTCTGCTTGTGGGACGTCTCATTCAGGCGGCAGGAACCGCGATCCTGATGCCGGTCATTTTCAACACGGTACTAACGATTATTCCGCCAGCCAAAAGAGGGGCAGCGATGGGGATGGTCGGACTTGTCATGATGGTTGCACCTGCGCTTGGGCCCACCGTATCGGGACTGATTATAGATAAACTAAGCTGGCAATGGATGTTCTGGGGACTTATTCCGTTCCTCATTATCGACCTGGTAGTTGGACTGCTTAATATTGAGAATGTCGGCAAAATTACTAAACCGAAAATGGATGTCTTATCGTTAATCCTGTCGACAATTGCCTTTGGAGGAATCGTGTATGGACTCAGCAGTGCGGGTGAAGGCGAAGGCGGCTGGGGCAGCCCGGTAGTTATTGCGTCACTCGGGGCCGGAATGGTGGCACTCGTACTGTTCATCTGGCGTCAACTGACGATGAAGCAGCCGGTTATGAATCTGCGTGCATTCAAATATCCGATGTTCACGGCAGGTGCATTATTTATTGTTATCGGCTTTCTTACCATCTTCTCAACCTCGTATCTGCTGCCGATCTTTATGCAGGGTTCCCTGGCATTATCTGCTCTGTACGCCGGACTTCTGATGCTGCCTGCAGGGCTTATCAATGCGATTCTGTCCCCAATCATTGGGCGCAGCTTTGACAAAGCGGGTCCAAGGGTACTTGTCATTCCCGGTGTGATTATCCTCTGCGCAGCGATGTGGATGTTCACAGGAATCAGTATAAATACACCGATCTACCAGATTGTGTTACTGCATTGCTGTATGACCGTGGGAATCGCACTTACCTTGATGCCTGCCCAGACGAATGGCCTGAACCAGCTGCCCCGCGAACTGCATCCGCATGGTACAGCCATTATGAATACACTGCAGCAGCTTGCCAGTGCAGTCGGCACAGCTCTGATTGTAAGTGTGATGACCTCTGGTCAGAAGGATTATCTGCTTGCTCACACTGAAGCCACAGGACAGGAGCTTGCGGCTAACAGTCTGGCGGCAGGCGTGCATAATGCATTTATTCTGGCGGCAGCTATTACTGTATTCGGGCTCTTTGCCGGGTTCTTTGTCCGGCGGAGTATTATTCCGGGCCACCATCAGTCAGCGGAGGCGGCAACCGGAACGAAGAAGAAAGCAGCCGTCTAAACCGTCTGGTTCAGCCTCAGCTTTATTGCCTTACTTTAACTAGGAGCTTCGAGAACGATCTAAACATGCAGGGGCTGTCCAAAGTCATCAATTGACGGGGCAGCCTCTTTGTTGAACGGAAAAGAAGCGAAACCGTCATTGACATAGAAGTGTATAATAAGGAACTGAGATTATTATTTATTTTCAAGGGTAATATAACTTTAAAAAGTGATGGGTGAGGTTGATGATGTCTTCGGTAAAAAGATTTCTAATTGGACGGCCGCTGAAATCGGAACAGCTCGGCGAGCAGAAACTGAACAAAACCAAAGCGCTGGCGATTCTCTCTTCGGATGCTTTATCTTCGGTCGCTTACGGTCCTGAGCAAATTCTCCTGGTGCTGGTGACTCTCAGCGCTGCGGCATTCTGGTATTCAATCCCTATCGCGGCAGGGGTCCTCGTACTGCTGCTGGCTCTGATTTTATCTTACCGGCAGATTATTTTTGCTTATCCCCATGGTGGCGGAGCTTATGTGGTGTCTAAGGAAAACCTGGGGAAGTATCCGGGGCTTGTGGCCGGCGGCTCGCTGCTTGTGGACTACATATTAACGGTAGCTGTCAGCGTCTCGGCGGGAACAGATGCAATTACATCGGCTTTTCCAAGCCTGCATCCGTACAATGTAGTGATTGCCATTGTTTTTGTACTGCTTATTACCACCCTGAATCTGCGCGGGGTTACGGAATCGGCGTCCTTCCTGGCCTATCCGGTATATTTGTTCGTGCTTGCTTTATTTATCCTGATCGGTCTGGGTGTGTTCCATATTTTGACCGGCAGCGTGCCTTCCAATCTGCATACGCCTCTCGGCACACCGATAGCAGGAATCAGCCTGTTTCTGCTGCTGAAGGCCTTTTCTTCAGGAAGCTCGGCACTCACCGGGGTGGAGGCCATTTCCAATGCCATCCCCAACTTCAAGGCGCCTGCACCGAACAATGCAGCCAAAACATTGGTCGCTATGGGCTCACTGCTCGCAGTGTTATTTACAGGGATCGTATTCTTGGCGTATTACTACGGGATTACTCCTCAAGAGGATGCGACGGTAGTCTCAATTATCGCTGAACAGGTTTTTGGCCGGAACTTTATGTACTACTTTGTCCAGGGAACGACCGCTCTGATTCTGGTTCTGGCGGCCAATACCGGATATTCCGCATTTCCGCTGCTGGCCGTGAATTTGGCCAAGGATAAGTTCATTCCGCGTATGTTCACGGTCCGCGGGGACCGGCTGGGCTATTCTAACGGCATTCTTATACTGGGACTGCTGTCGATCCTGCTGATTATTGCTTTTGAAGGCCGGACCGAGCACCTGATTCCGCTGTATGCGGTGGGGGTGTTCATTCCGTTCACCCTCTCCCAGAGCGGAATGATGGTCAAATGGATCAGACAGAAGCCTCCAGGCTGGATGACCAAGTTCATCATCAATACAACCGGTGCGTTGATCAGCTTCATCGTTACGATGATGTTCTTCCTGACCAAATTTGCGCAGGTCTGGCCCGTTCTAATCTTTTTGCCGCTGATTATTCTGCTGTTCTACCGGATTCACAAGCATTATGAGGCTGTAGCGGATCAGCTCCGGATCTCTACCTGTGAGGCGGAGCCGCTGGCGATTGAAGGGAATATCATCATCCTGCCAGTTGCAGGAATCACTCATGTGGTGGAGAACTCGCTTCGCTACGCCAAATCACTTGGTGCCGAACAGATTATTGCGGTACATGTCCCGTTTGAACGGGAGGATGATGCGATATTTGAAGAAAAGTGGAAGAAATTCCATCCTGAAATCCGGCTGGTGACGCTGTATTCACCGTACCGCAGCATCATTCACCCGCTGACCAAGTTTATCGACACGGTCCAGCGCAAGGCGAGCGAATCGAAATATCAGGTGACGGTAATCGTGCCCCAGTTCATTCCAAAGAAAGGCTGGCACAATGTTCTGCATAACCAATCCAGCCTGCTACTCCGTGCGCATCTGCTGTACCGGCGGGATGTAATTATTACAACCGTGCCTTATCATTTGAAGAAATAACGGTAGTTCTATATTGTGGCTTAAATAGTATACACAATGCCCCCTGCCACCGGAATCATAACCGGAAGCAGGGGGTATTGCTGCGGATTGCAGAACTGTCCCAGCAGTGTGGGCATATGGTACACTCGGTCTATCGGCCTTTGAGGGCAAGGCTTGTTTTTAGGTAATAGCTTATGCTACAGGAATGGGGGAACGGCATTGAAGTGGAGAACATTGAGCATCCTGGGACTTGTGCTCCTAATGCTTGTTCTGGTGACGGGCTGCGCCAATGGGACGGCACATGTCACGGTGAAGAAGGACGGAGGCATGGATATTGCATTCAATCTCAAGCTGGATTCGCGTGTGGAGTCGCTGGCAGGCGGTACCATTGAGGATCTGCTTCGCAGCAGACTGCAGGCGGCAGGGATTGAACTGCACAAAACAAAAGTCGGCAAATCCACGGAATATCAATTTCTGAAATCCTACGCCTCCATACAGGATATGAAGCTGAATGCGGGAAGCCTTGATATTGTGGACACACAAGTAGATACCGAAAACAAGTGGCTGTACACCCGGTATGACGTGGTGGCCCAGTCCAAGCTGAACGCTTATTCTGATGAGATTCTAGACGCGCTTGAAACGCTGAGTGTACCCAAGTCGCTGGTCCGGTTGTTCATGCATAGCCAAGCAATGGCGTTCAAACTAACGCTGCCATACAATCTCTATGGTCCTAACAATGCTGACGAGCAGGATGGGAATACACTGACCTGGCACATCACCATGGCCGATTCCGAGCCGATGCGTCTGGTGGTGTATGTGCCGGACATCAGGAATATTGTGCTTGCCGGAGGTGCAGTTATTGTGCTGCTGGCGGCTGGAGTCCTTCTTTTCATCAGAAGAAGAAAATTGCGCAAGCCCAATGCCTAAACATCCTCCAATGCCTAAACATCCTCCAACGCCCAAAAAGCCGTGGTCCCAAGGAGCCTTCTCCTTCTGGGCCGCGGCTTTTTGAGAATAGTATGCCGGAATTCATAGGCTATATGCTATACATTCTTCCGTCAATAATCATCCGGCACCACCCGCTGCCTTGCGCCGGCATTCTCACGGTACTGGCCGGGGGTCATCCCTTCCTGCTTGCGGAACGAGCGGATGAAATTCTGCGAATTATTGTAACGCAGCCGGGCGGCGATATCCTTGATCGGCATGTCGGTCTCCTCCAGCCATTTCTTCGCCATCTTGAACCGGTACATGGCGAGGTATTCACTGAAGTAATACTGCGTCTCCTTGCGGAACACGCTGCTGATATAGTTGGCATTATAGTGCAGCCGGGAGGCACATTCCTCCAGGGTGAGGTCCTTGTCATAATCATGCTGGACGATATCGATCAGCTTCTCCGAGATATTATGGTACTGGGCATTCTGCCTGCTGCCAAAGATGCGGATCATCGGCTGGATGACCACCGTCCAGAACCAGTCCTCAATCTCGGCCACGATGTGGATATCCGTCAGCTCCTCGAATAACGAGCCGTTCACCGGATGAATCTGGCTCAGGCTGATCCCTGACTCCTGCATCATAATCAGGAGATTGTTGAGTAGGCGTGTCAGGGGAATCTGGCATTCCTGCGGGGATAGCCCCGGTGAGAAAATACAGCTGAACACCGTGTGCAGCAGGTCCTTTGCCTTCTCAGTATCCGCCAGCTTAATCGCGTCCATCAGGTCATTTTCCTTATGGGTGGGATAGCTCAGATTGAGATAATGGTTGCCGGAGTTGATATTTTCGTATTGAATAATGATGCCTTTACCCAGTGTGATCCGGTGTTTCAAGGCTTCGAGGCCTTCCTTGTACGCAATCGACATTTTATCGAAGGCATGGAAGGGCAGGCTGAGTCCGATACTGGCTTCCAGCTTCAGATAGTTGTTGATCTTTTGCTGCAGCGATTCGGTTAGTGAATAGAGTGTTTTGTGAAAAGACTCCGCATCGCTGTCTGCGCTCCCAATCAGTGTCACGACCGTATGGTCCATAATGACCGGGGCCAGCCGGTTACTGGAGGGGACCAGCTCTTCGATCATATTATGCACGGCGAACAGCAGCAGGCTGAGGTCTTTTTTCTGATAGCTGTTCTCCTCGGAGAAGTCGATGCTGGTCGTAATCACGGCCATGGTCTGCCATTCCTCCAGCTGGGGCTGGTATCCGAATTGCTCCAGCTCCTCAAGCAGCTCCCGCTTCTTGATATTCCCCTGAAAAGCCTTGATCAGGACAAAGGTGCGCACCTGCTGGATATGCTGGGCAACCTCCTTCTCGAGCTGGGACTTGGACTGGAACAGATGATGCACCTGTTCGCCGATGATCTGAAACTCATTCGTATGCCGTTTTCGGATATCGGGCCTACGCTGGCCCATCTGGTTCAGCAGACGTTCTATGGGTGTGTACATTTTGCGGGAGCCGAGCCAGGCCAGCAGAACGGAGAGCAGCAGCATCAGGGTACATACATATACGGTGTAGGTTCCGATTTTGTTAGACTCTTTGGTCAAACTTGCGATTGAAGTCACCGAAAGATAGATCCAGCCGTTTTGCTGGGAACGCGTATAGGTGATGGAATAATCCTTTTTGTCCATTACGGTCTCGAACTGCCCCGATGGGCTGGCGGCGCTGGAAATTTGCGCGAAATCCTTGAAGCCGCTGGCTGCAGCCGGCTGGCCGATCAGGCTGCGGTCCGGGTGCAGCAGAATCCGTCCGGAGCTGTCCAGAATGATAATGCTGTCCAGTGGCTGCAGATCGGAATTGATGAAATCCTGCAGGCTGCAGGCCGGAATATTGGCAATCGCCAGCCCGTATTTCTGCAGCTTGGTAGTGGGCAGCTTCTTGATCAGGCTGATGCTGTATTCGCACCCTGTGACGTTAATGCTCTCCTCGCTGTAGAACAGGGAAGCGGGATTCAGCACCCAGGAAGTTTCGTCAGGCAGATTAATCAGGTTGGTCAGCTGCTCGTAATTCTCGTATTCATTCAGACGGTAGAGCCCGGAATTTTTGATCATCCAGTTCTGCCGCTGGTTCAACAGGATCACATCCTCCAGCTTCGTATCAAAAGATTGCATATTGCGAATTTCTGTACGTATGTCATTATATAAAATGAAATCGGTTACATTTAATGGGTTGTTCAGAGCCTTTTTCAGTACGGAGGAGTTCACGACCTGATTTAAGGTTTGATTGACAGTAGCCAGCTTATGCTCTACATTTGATGTAATTTGTAAAATAAGTTCCATTTTGTTACGGTTAACATTTTTTTGAATTTCGCTGGAGGATGTGAAGTAAGAAAAAGAACCAATGAACAGCACAGGTAATGTGCTGAGGACAAAGGCGAAAATAGTTAATTTGTTCAGGAAGCTTAATTGTTTCAATAGATTCAGCACCTTTACATGAAGTAGAAGCAGTCGCCTGTCTTCAGTGTATGCATCACGAAGGATAATAACAATAATCATCTGGTGCCGCAATAATCATTTTCTCTATTTATCCCTATCAAATGCAATTTGTACATCTATTAGGAATGAAATGTATAATTTATAGGCCAGGAGGATACATGGATGTTCAGACCGGACTTGGGGTGCAGGGCTGCCCGATATAGCTGTGTGCTTGTTCTGCTTGTGATGATGATTATGTTAAGCGCTTGCAGCGGGGAGGATGCTGCAGGCAGCGGCTCCGGCGGAGAGGTTCCGTCGATTTCCATCCTGGCACCGCTCCATTTTCCCCAAACCCCTGCCAAGGACATCGTTGCGGAAATTGAGAAGCTGGCCGGTGTCCGGCTGGAGATTACCTGGGTTCCGGAGGGCGTCTATACCGACAAAATGAATACGGCGATGGCGACCGGTTCCCTGGGCAAGGTCACTTTTGTCAAGGTCACGGATTATAATCTGGTCAAAAATGCAATCCGCTCGGGGGCCTTCTGGGAGATTGGTCCCTATCTTAAGGATTTTCCGAATCTGAAGCAGCTGGACCCCTCGATTCTGAATCAGACTGCTGTGGACGGGAAGTTCTACGGTCTGTACACGGAGCGCCCATCCTCCAGACAAGGAATTATCATCCGCAAGGATTGGCTCGATCATCTCCATTTGAACAAACCGCAGACGCTGGAGGAGCTGTATAACGTCATCAAGGAGTTCACCTATAATGACCCCGACGGCAATGGTAAACCGGATACGCTCGGCCTGGTTGACCGCAATGATCTGGTGTATGGAGTGTTCAAGACGCTAAGCTCCTATTTCGGCACACCGAATAACTGGAAGCTGGTGAACGGCCGGTTCATCCCTGAATTTGAGACGCCTGAATATATGGATACGATGAACTTTATGAAGCAATTGTACAATGAAAAGATGATGAATCAGGATTTCGCCCTGACCAGCAAGGAGGTGCAGCGGGATAAGTTCATACGGGGCAGCGCTGGCATGTTCATAGGGAGTATGACCGATGTGCAGCGTCTCTCGATTGAGGCCCAGGCCATCAATCCCGCCGCCGAGCTGACCTTAATTAACCGGATACAAGGGCCGGATGGCTATAAGGTATGGTCCATTCCCAACTACAACGGACTCTATCTCTTTTCCAAAAAGGCCATTGCCACGGAGAAGGAGCTGAAGGAAGTACTCGGATTTTTTGACCGCACGATGGATAAGGATGTGGCCAATCTGATGAAATACGGATTTGAAGGGCGGCATTATCAGCTGGAGGACGGCAAAGTGATTCTCCCGGAGGAAACCTCGCAGCTGCGTGTGAATGAGGTGAGCCCGCTCTACTCCCTGATGATCGCGGATATCGGCAACAAGAACATTATGGAGGTGGCGCAAAAAGAGCAGCTGACCGCTCTCGCCGACCAGCTTAGCGAAGACAATGAGCACTTCCTGGTCGATGATCCGACCGTCAGCCTCAGCTCGCCAACCTTTGATGAAAAGAATACCGAGCTTTCGGCCATTATCGTGGATGCCACCTACAATTATATCCTGGGCAATATCTCCGCCGAAGGCTTCCGCCAGGAGGTAGAGAAGTGGAAGGCAGGCGGCGGCAATCTGATTATTCAGGAGTATGGGGAGGCTGCTGCTGCTGAACTCCATTCGAACTTTTTTCCGTGACATATTACAGGGAGGCAAAGCCCCAAAGGCAAGCTTTCTCGTTATTTTCATGTTTGTCGTCAGTTTTCTTTGTGCTTGTATTGCTGATGACCATCATCTACACCCTGTACAGGTGCCATACTATATTGATATATTCGCCCCTTCTCTTTGCGGTAGAAATATCTATTGTCTTTATCATCATTGAAAATAACAGTTGTACTTACCAATGGGGCCTTTCCAACTTGTGTATATATTTTATTTATATCTATTTTTGTGTAACCTCTTTGGTTAAATAAGTAAGATTGAATTTCTTGATTCATTTTATTTTTATACATTTGGAGGCTTATTGTAGCTCCTAATACAAGTAATATAATTATTGAAACGAATGAAGTTATTATTTTTTTTGTCATAAAACCATCCCTTATTTCAAAAAAACAGATGTTTATTTACATAAAAATGGAATAAACTATATTGTACATATTAACATATTAGTTAATAAAATGGATCGAATTTCAAGAGTTTGTCTGTCCATTCTGTTTCTGCCAGGAATAAGCTTGCTTCCTGCCCCCGCCGCAGATTGATGTGGCGGTTTTTTTCTGCTCTTCCTCCCTGCATTGAACTTAAAACCACCCGCAAGGGAGGTGGGAGTGGCGAGGGGAAGTTTGGAACTGTAGGAGCGTGAGCGTCCGCCTTTGTCTCCGGATGTTATCCGCTGAAAGCGAATATAATCCAAAACATCTGGAGACAACAGCGGCCGAAAGTCTAAACATTCCCCGCAGCCACGCCCGCCACCTCCCACGCCCGTCCAGCTTTCAGTTCAATGCTCCCGTTACCACGATAATCATTTTCCCAGAACCCCCGCAGAAAGGCCCCTTTATGAGCAAATGATTGTATTCGTAACCTCCTGGACGCTGTAATGTGAGGCTTGTAACCAATACAAGTTAAACGGAGGTCAAATTGGCATGAACAAAAAATCCTTCACCCTGCTCCTGTCTGCACTGCTCACGTTCAGCATGTTGACAGCGTGTTCAGGAAACAACAACAAGAATAACGAAGCATCCCCGAGCAATGCGGGCACCAGCGGCGGAACAGACACCGCAACGAAGGCACCGGAGCCGGAGAAACCGACAGAGATCAAGATTATGCTTCCACTGAACACGTCAGAGACTCCACCGGATACGATTAAGACGGAAGTGGAGAAGTTAACGAATACGAAGCTCACCTATCAGTTCTACCCGGCGGATACGTATGAAGAGAAACTGAACTCCTCGTTCGCTACGGGCTCCCTGCCGCAGGTTACGTATTTGAAGAACCAGACCACTTTCCTCCAGATGAAAGAGTCGATCAAGGACGGGCAGTTCTGGGAGATCGGACCACTCTTAAGCGAGTTCCCGAATCTCAATAAGCTGAAACCTGAAATCCTGAACAATACCAAGGTGGACGGCAAGCTGTATACCCTGTACATTGGACGGCCGCTGGCACGCCAGGGCATCATTTACCGCAAAGACTGGGCCGACAAGCTGGGCCTGAAGCCGCCGGCGAATGTGGATGAGCTGTTTGCCATGGCCAAGGCGTTCACGGAGCAGGACCCGGACGGCAACGGCAACAAAGATACCATAGGTATCGTGGACCGTAACGAACTGGTCTATGGTGCATTCAAAACCGTATCCTCCTGGTTCGGCACACCGAACAACTGGGGAGAGAAGGATGGACAGCTGGAGCCGGAATTTACGTTCCCGCAGTATTTCGACACGATGGATTTCTTCAAAAAAGCCCGCGATGCTGGCTACATGAACCAGGATTTCGCGGCAACCAGTAAAACCGATGCTGTAAAAATGTTCGTCAGCGGCAAAGCGGGGATGTATATCGGCGGCTCGATGCAGGATATTGATACCTTGAACAAAGACCTGATTAAGAATTTCCCGGATGCCGTGCTGGATACGCACAGTATGGTTGCCGGACCGGACGGAAAGTTCGCGCAATGGATGATTCCGGGCTATAACAATGTCGTGTTGTTCCCGAAATCTGCAGTCAAGGATGAGGGTGAACTGAAGAAGATTCTGGCGTTCTATGACAAGATGATGACTCCTGAGGTTGCCAACCTGATGTACTGGGGCATTGAAGGGACCCACTACACTGTCGTAGACGGCAGAGCCAAACCTGCCGATGACAAAGAGCTGATCGAGCGCGAGGTTAAGGGCTACAAGGACAGTGTGATTGGTGAAACGGAGACAAATGGCATGTACCAAAGCTTGAATGTCCTGCCAGGCCGAATCCACGCTGAAGAATTGCTGCTGGAGAATGTGAAGGTAGGTGTGGCAGATCCTACGGCTGCACTGGATTCACCTACCTATACTTCCAAGGGCGTAGAGCTTCAGCAGATCATTACAGATGCGACTTACAAATATATGTACGGACAAATCGACAAGGCCGGATTCGAAAAAGAAGTGCAGGCCTGGAAAGACCGCGGCGGCCAGAAAATTATTGAAGAATACAATGCTGTGTATAAGAAATAGGCAGCAGTTTTTTAGTAAGTGAATACAAATGAAGCTGAAAAGGCTGCTAACAACGGTAGTTCAGCAGTCTTTTTGGATTCTCTTGGCGCGCCGGCAGTCAGGCACCAATTATGAAGCAGAAAGGAAGAGTATTATGCAGGAAGTCTCCGCTCAGCCTGGTGTGGTTCCCGAGCTGAAGCCCAAGAGCTACAAGAGCAGCAGTGAGCTCAAAAAACGTCTGTGGAGAAACAAATTGCTCTACGTCATGCTGATTCCGGGCGTTCTGTACTTTGTGGTTTTTAAATACTTGCCGATGTACGGTTTGATCATCTCGTTTCAGGATTACAAGCCTTACCAGGGGATAACAGGAAGTGAATGGGTGGGGCTGAAGCATTTCCACCGGTTATTTTCAGAGCCGGATTTCCTTAATATCCTCGGGAACACCTTGATTTTGTTCGGAATGAATATTTTATTTTACTTTCCGGTTCCGATTATCCTGGCGTTAATGTTGAATGAACTGAGAGGCAGCTTTTTCAAAAGAACCTTTCAGACGCTCATCTATTTGCCCCATTTTATGTCCTGGGTTATCGTTGTTTCGATTTCTTTTGTCATGGTTACGATGGATGGCGGGATTATCAACGAGCTGCTGGCCTATTTCGGTTTCGAAAAGATCAATTTCCTGCTGAATCCCGGCTGGTTCAGGCCGATGTATATCCTTCAAGTTATTTGGCGGGAAGCGGGCTGGGGAACGATTATTTATCTGGCTTCGATTGCGGCTATCGACCCCGGGCTCTATGAAGCTGCACGCATGGACGGTGCCGGACGGCTCAGACAAATCTGGCATATTACCCTCCCGGCGATCCGCGGCGTCATCATTACATTGCTTATTCTGAAAATTGGTTCCGTGCTCGATCTTGGATTTGAACATGTGTATCTGATGCTGAACTCCATGAATCGAGAGGTTGCGGAAATTATTGATACGTATGTGTACACGGCAGGACTCAGACAAGGGCAGTTCAGCTATAGTACGGCTATCGGATTCTTCAAATCCGTGATCGGACTGATTATGGTTATGTCGGTCAACAAATTGTCCAAGAAAATGGGCGAAGAAGGCGTTTATTGAGAACCAGCGGGAGGAATTGAAATGGTAGAAGATCGCACGATCGGCGGAAGAATCTTTTCTGCTGTGAACTTTACACTGCTTGCCCTCATTACCCTGATCACCGTGCTGCCGTTTGTGCACGTGGTTGCCGGCTCATTCACTACAAGTGCTGAGATTGCAGCCAACAAGTTTGTGCTGATTCCCAAGGTGTGGAGCCTTGAAGCGTATAAGTTCATTTTCTCGACGGACACGATTTTTAGAGCAATGGGTGTCTCTATAGGGGTTACACTCGTTGGCACACTGTTCAGTATGTTCATCACTGCCCTTATGGCCTATGGCCTCTCCAGAAGGGATCTGGACGGGCGCAATGTCTTCAACTTTCTCGTAGTGTTCACGATGCTGTTCCATGGCGGAATGATTCCCACCTTCCTGGTGGTGAAGGAGCTGGGTCTGATCGACTCGTATGCGGCCCTGATTCTGCCTTCGGCGATTAGTGCATTCAATATGATTATCCTGAAAAACTTCTTTCAGAATATCCCAGAAGGTCTTGAAGAATCGGCTAAAATCGACGGCTGCAACGACTTCGGCATCCTGTTCCGGATTGTACTGCCCTTGTCCTTGCCGGCGATTGCAACGATTTCCCTGTTCTATGCTGTTACTTACTGGAACACCTACATGACTGCGATCCTATATCTGGATAATAGTGCGAAATGGCCTATTCAGGTGCTGCTCCGGCAAATCGTGGTGCTCGCGAGCGGGATGGACTACAGTTCCTCACTGGATGCGACCAATCCGCCGCCGGATCAGACGATTAAGATGGCGGTTATCGTGGTAGCCACGTTGCCGATTCTGATGGTCTATCCGTTCCTGCAGAAGCATTTTGCCAAGGGAGCTATGCTGGGATCGATGAAGGGTTAGTAAGAGGTGCGGAGGGGAGATTTGGAACTGCAGGAGTGTTACTTATATAGTGGAAGGGGTATGGAGATGATAGGCAGTCTGCCGGCAACACCTATGGAATGGGCACAACAGGCCTGTGATTCTTTAATGGATACTTATAAAGCAGGAGAGCTGCCTCCAGCCCACCGCTGGCATTACCATCAGGGTGTGTTTCTGTGCGGTATGGAACTATTGTGGGAAGCTGTCCAGGAGGACCGCTATATTGAATATATTCAGCAATACGTCGATGATCTGGTGGATGAGAACGGCAATTTGTATTTTGCCCGGGACGAGCTGGATGCGGTTCAGGCTGGATTGCTGCTGTTCACGCTGTATGAGCGGACCGGCCAGCCGAAGTACAAGATTGCCGCCGATAAGCTGCGCAATCTGCTGCTGACGCTGAACCGGACCTCGGAAGGCGGATACTGGCACAAGGATAAATATCCGAACCAAATGTGGCTGGATGGACTGTATATGGCCGGAGTATTCTCCCTTAAATATGCCAATGCCTATGGCGAAACCAGCCTGCGTGAAACCGTATTGCATCAGGAGCGGCTGATGCGGAGGCATATGAAGGATGAGACCACGGGGCTCCTGTACCATGCCTGGGATGAGAGCAAGCGGATGCCCTGGGCGAACCCGCAAACCGGCTGCTCCCCGGAATTCTGGAGCCGGTCGCTGGGCTGGTACGGCCTCGCCGTCTCGCAGTTTCTGGATCTGCTTCCTGCCGGCGATCCGGGTAGAGCGGAGCTCGCTGCCGAACTGGGCAGCTTCGTCGAAGCTCTCATCCGGTATCAGGATGGGGAGAGCGGACTGTGGTATCAGGTGGTCGATAAAGGCGACCAGCCGGATAACTGGCTGGAGACCTCGGGCTCCTGTCTGTTCGTCTATACGATTGCCAAGGCTGTGAAGCACGGCATCGCTCCACCCGGAGCATTGGCTGCTGCCCGCAAGGGGTATGAGGGCTTGATCCGGGTGCTGCAGCAGGACGAAGAGGGCAGGCTGATTCTGCCCGACATCTGCATCGGCACATCGGCGGGCGATTACGAGAACTACGTCACCCGCCCGAAGGTCAGCAATGATCTGCATGGCGTCGGCGCACTGGTTATGGCGTGTGTGGAGATGCAGTCTTTGTATGACGTGGCGGGGGGCGAGGGCTGAACGGGGGAAGGCCCGAAGAACTTCGTGAAGCAGAGGTAATGGGCTGACGGTGATTTTAAACTTCCAGTCAAACAAGCCTGGACGATACAACGGCAGAAACGCCGTTGTTGGAGCGCCGCGGGAGGAAAGTAGACGATACAACGGCAGAAACGCCGTAGATTTCATGGAAGGAGTGTAGCGGATGTTTAATATAGTCGATTATGGAGCTCTGCCGGACAATGGCGAACCCGCCACAAGCGCGATTGCGGCTGCGATTGCAGCGGCGGGTGAGGCGGGCGGAGGGATGGTGTATGTCCCGGCGGGCACTTTTTTGACCGGGGCAGTCCAGCTCCGCAGTAATATTGAATTGCACTTAAGTCCGGGGGCAGTGCTGTCATTCAGCACCCTACCGCAGGACTTTCCGGCAGTGGAGTCCAGATGGGAGGGCGTGAAGCGGGAGGTGCATTCCCCCTGCATCTACGGTAAGGATTTGGTCAACATCTCCATTACCGGTAGCGGTACCATTAACGGCAACGGTACTCCGTGGTGGGAGAAGCACAGGAATCATCCGGAGCAGCTTGATCATCCGCGCCCGACGTTAATCGGTCTCAGCGGTTGCCGGAGGGTTACCATCAAAGATGTGTCGCTGATGAATTCACCGAGCTGGACAGTGAATCCTATCGGCTGCAGCAATGTGACGATTGACAATGTATCCATCCTGAACCCCGCAGACTCGCCGAATACGGATGGAATCAACCCCGAATCCTGCTCGGGTATTCATATCAGTAACTGCCACATTGATGTGGGCGATGACTGCATCGCGATCAAAGCGGGCACCGAAGACACACTGGAGCGTATTCCCTGCGAGAACATTACCATCACCAACTGCACGATGGTCCACGGACATGGGGCGGTTGTGCTTGGCAGTGAGATGAGCGGCGACATCCGTAATGTGACAATCAGCAATTGTGTGTTCAAGCAGACCGACCGTGGAATCCGCATGAAATCCAGACGCGGGAGGGGTGGGATTATCGAAGATATCCGAATCAGCAATATTGTGATGGAGGACGTCATTTGCCCTTTTACGCTCAACCTGTATTATTTCTGCGGACCGCGCGGCAAGGAGAAATACGTCTGGGACAAAAATCCCTATCCCGTTACCGCTGAAACGCCTTGTTTTCGCCGGATTCATTATGCCAATATTACAGCCCGGAATGTCCATGCTGCTGCGGGGTTCCTGTATGGACTTGCGGAGCAGCATGTCTCGGAGATTACATTCACGAACGTGGATATCTCAATGGCGAAGAATGCGGTACCAGGAGCTCCGGATATGATGACAGGGCTTGAGCCGATGAAGGGCCGGGGCTTTTATCTGGGATATGTACGGGATGTGCAATTCCACCAGGTGACGGTTGAGAATCACGAAGGCCCCGCTTTCTACATTGAGAACGGGGAAGAGGTCGAGCTTATGAACTGCCGGTCCAAAAACACCGTCAAACCGGAAAAGCTGATCGAGCGGGTTACGGTTGAGCCGGTCAACAGTTAAGTGAAAAGTATTTATATGGAACTGTGGCCCGTTTGGGGGCTGCGGTTCTTTTTGCTGCTTAAGTTCAAAGGGAAAAGGTAATAGATAGTAATAGATAATGGAGAGCTTGCTTTTGCCGTGTTTGTTCGGGAAAACGTTTTGCAATATAGAACGCTTGAGGCTATAATTAGTACCAAGTACTAATATCAGATACTAAATTATGGGGTGATACTTTTGAAAGGTGCCAAAATTACCGCAATCGGTGCTTATGTTCCGGCCCGGAGACTTACGAATAGCGATCTGGAGCAGATAGTGGATACCGATAATGAGTGGATTGTCCAGCGGACCGGAATCCGTGAACGCCGAATTAGCCGTGAAGATGAATACACCAGTGATTTATGTGCAGCCGCTGTGCTGGATCTGATGAAACGTTACGGCAAAAGCGTGCAAGATGTCGATATGATTCTCGTGGCCACAAGCACGCCTGATTTTCCTTTTCCTTCGGTTGCATCCATTCTGCAGAACCGCCTGGGGATTCAGCCTACAGCCGGAGCAATGGACATGAGTGCTGCCTGCGCCGGATTTGTCTATGCGCTGCATACAGCACATGCCTATGTGGCTTCCGGTCTGCACCGCAAGGTGCTGGTTCTTGGGGCGGATGCGTTATCTAAAATTACAGACTATACCGACCGGAGCACCTGTATCCTTTTTGGTGACGGGGCTGGGGCTGTACTGGTGGAGAGCGATGAACAAATGGATGGCTTCGCCGGGTTCCATCTGGGCAGTGACGGCAGCGGGGCGCATCATGTATACCGCACAGGCCTGTCGCACAGGGTGAATGAGATAGATCTAATAGACACTGGCAAGCTGGTGCAAAATGGCCGTGAAGTGTTCCGCTGGGCGGTGCGTACCGTGCCTCAGGGTGTGCAGCAGGTGCTGGACCATGCCGGAATCAGCCTGGACCAGGTGGACTGGTTCATTCCGCACAGCGCCAATTTGCGGATGATTGAACCGATCTGTGAGCGGTTGAATTATCCTTTTGAGCAGGCATTATACAGTCTTGAATATTTCGGGAATACTTCAGCCGCCAGCATTCCGCTTGCCCTGGATCTTGGTATCCGTGAGGGTAAGGTCGTGAACGGCCAGCAGATTCTGCTGTATGGCTTTGGTGCGGGGCTAACGCATGCTGGTCAATTGGTGAAGCTGGCACTGGCCCCCGAGGTCTCGCCTCCCACTCCTCTCTAACCGAAAAATGACGCCCAAAACCAGAAAAACAGTGCCTTGAACCCTTACATCAAATAAGGGATTATATTATCGAAAGTGTTTCGATTAGTGTTGTCTGTTTAAGAAAGTAAAAGTTTCGCCGGAGGGGGGACTGCTGAGAGTACTGAGAGGTTGCTACAGATTGCTAAGATCGCCATTGGTAGCTGACGTTGCTGAAGATACAGTGTGAGGGTGCTGCATAAGTACTTTAGCTGCTTGGATACTTAAGGGCCTTCAAAGGAAAGCGAGTATGCTGGTGAGGCTCACCGTTTAAAGTAAGCTGACGTCAAGGGTTCACCAGCTCGCGGCAGGCTTGCTTTCGGGTTAGCCGGTCAAACGGCTGCCGCAGGATTCGCGGACGATCAGTGCCGGTTCGACGACAAAGGAACCGCCGTCCGATTGATTGTTGATGAGGTCGAAGAGCATATGTGCCGCGAGTACGCCGAGGCGTTCTTTGTTCTGGCGGATGGTGGTCAGTGTGGGGCTGGTGTATTTGCAGGCTTCGATGTCATCGCAGCCGATGATGGCCACATCCTCGGGGATCCGCAGGCCCTGTTCTTTCAAGGCCCGGATCGCACCCAGGGCGAGCAGATCGGAGGCGGCGAAGACCGCTTTTGGCAAGCTTCCGGTCTTCAGCAGCTGCTGCATCGCCGCGTAGCCGCTGGATTCAAAGAAGTCGTCCCCATGCACGAACCACTTCCGGTTCAGGGTCAGGCCGAAGCTTTCAATCGCCCTCACGTATCCGGCTTCCCGCTGGTTGGAGATCTCCGAATCTGCCGTACTTCCGATGAACCCAAGCTCTCTGTGGCCGAGCAGATAGAAGTGCTCTACCACCTTGGAGGCGATCTGAAAATTGTCCGACATCACAAATCCGGACTTTGTGCCTGTCAGTTCCAGGTCTACGCCGATGCAGGGGATGCTGCTCTTATCGAGATCGCGGATCGCCGGCTCCATCTTTTGCCCGGAGATAATGACGCAGCCGTCGACATTAAAATGCAGACAACGGGAGTAATAATCTCCGCTGCTAATGAACTTCTCGTTGGAGAAGAAGATCAGATCGTAGCCCAGCACACCCATCTGTTTCTTGAAGGAATTCAGCACCTCCACAAAAAATGGATGCGTAAATTCAACGTTAAGCTCACCGGCAAAAATAACCCCGATCAGGTTGGACTTTTTGGTGGCAAGTGTCTTGGCGGAGTTGGAGGGGGAGTACCCGGTCTGCTCGATAATTTCCATGACCCTTTTTTTTGTTTTTTCGGAAACATCGCTGTAATTATTCATGATTTTCGAAACGGTAGAGACGGAGACACCCGCCATTTCAGCGATTTTTTTAATATTCATTTGCATGGAAATCCAACCTCCGCTTATCCGTGCATTCAGTCCAAAAGACTGCTACGCCGCGCTTATTCATGAATTTAAGTCTATTCAACTTGCCGTAGCAAGTCAAACGGTTATTGTATGAGAAGTACGCGGGCTGGCATGGATTGCACGGATTAGAGTGTGTTGGTGCGGGTATTTTCGAAACCGATTTCGATTTTCGCGCGAATGAACAATAGGACTTCGGGGAGGAATAAAAAGGATGAAGAAAAAGGTATCCGGTCTGCTTGCTGCCATGGTTCTGGCCTCAGGGCTTTTGTCACCGCTGGGTAGCGGCGGGGGCCGCGCAGAAGCTGCCTCCGGTCAGACGGCAGAGAATGATTCAGCTTTGCAGACAAACCGCGTAACGGCAGCGGAGGGAAATCCATCCGGCTACGATATATTGAAAGCGTTTACTGATGTGCCGGCGGGTAGCTGGGCAGCCCGTGGGGTTCAGCGCTGGAGCGGGAATGGAGTTGTCAGCGGCTATGGGGACGGCACGTTCCGGCCCAATGCTCCGGTGACGAAAGCGGAATTTGCCGTGATGATCAACCGCATCTTTAACTACACCGTGGAAGCTGCCACCCTCCCTGCTGATGTACCTGCATCTGCATGGTACAGGAGCGATATTGCCAAAGGCATCGCGGCAGGCTACTTAAGCACGGGCAAGGACAATCATCTGTCACCCGCAGCTCCGTTAACGCGTGCCGAAGCGGCCGTGGCTTTGCAGAAGATTTTCAAGCTGGAAGCGGGAGGGCAAACGGCTTACACCGATTTGAGCGGAGTGGACAGCGAGGTAGGGGAAGCAGCGGCGGCACTTGCGGCCGCGGGATATATTAAGGGCTATCCGGGCAGCTTGTTCAAGCCGGAGGGAAGAATATCCCGTGCGGAGCTCGCAGTCCTTGCAGATCGGATGGTGCCGGGGCTGCTGCGCTCTAAAGGGGAAGTTACACTTGGAAAGGTGCAAGGAAATGTGGTGCTGAACCAAGCCGGGATCACACTAAAAGACACCGTGATTGAGGGGAATCTCTACCTCACAGAGGGAATTGGTGAAGGTAATGCCCTGCTTGAAGGGGTAAAAGTGACGGGCACAACCTTTATCCGCGGCGGCGGTGAGCATAGCGTAGGTCTCCAGAACAGTGAGATAGGCAGAGTGCAGGCTGCCAAGCCTGATGGGAAAATCCGCATTTATGCCAGCGGCACCACCTCGGTTGGAACGGTGCAGCTGAATTCGGGAGCTACGCTTGAGGAGAATGGACTGACAGGAGCGGGCTTCACAGATGTGGAAATCATAAACGGTGTAAAGGCAGCAGCGTTAAAAGGCAGCTTCTCTGCTGTCTCCACAGCAGGATCAGTTAATGGCGGCCTTAGACTGATGCTCTCCGGCAAGGTAAGCAAGCTAACCCTGGGCAGTCCGAGCCAGGTTATGCTGGCAGATGATGCCCGGGTCGCAGAGCTGCTGCTTGCCGCGACTGCCAAGGGCACTTCCCTTCAGGGAAGCGGCACCTTCGGCGCTGTCTTGAACAACGCTGAAGGCGTTACCGCCGGCGGCGTTCCGCTGAAGCAGGGCAGCAGCGGTACAGTTACCTTAACGCCAGCCGCGACTCAGGGACCGGCCGGGTCATCCGGCACGGTCACGCCAACCGCAACGGCTACACCGGCCGCAACGGCTACGCCGACCGCGACAGCCACACCAACGGCTAAGCCAACTCCAACTCCTGCGGCCGATCCTTGGACGCTGGTGTGGAATGACGAGTTCAACGACAATACCATAGACCCGGCGAAGTGGACCTATGACCTCGGGGACGGCACGGCAGTCGGCAATCCGGGCTGGGGCAACAATGAGCTGGAATGGTACACCAATGAAGCGAAAAATGTGAAGGAAGCGGACGGGAAGCTGATCATTACGGCCCGTAAAGAAGCACAGGGAGGCAAGGAATACACCTCCTCCCGGATCAAAACGAAGAATTTGTTCAGCAAGAAATACGGTAAATTCGAAATCCGGGCTAAAGCGCCTGTAGGCAAAGGCTACTGGCCGGCGATCTGGATGCTGCCGGAGAACTATGTCTACGGTTCATGGGCGGCCTCCGGAGAAATCGATATTATGGAAAGCTGGGGCAGCCGGCCAGGCACGGTCGCGGGTACGATCCATTACGGCGCCCAGTGGCCTGACAATGTATATTCAGGCAAGGAATATGTATTGCCGGGGAACTCAACGATTGAGCAGTTCCACACCTATTCCATGGAATGGGAGCCGGGGGAAATCCGCTGGTATGTGGACGGCGTACTGTATTCCACCAAAAATGACTGGTATAGCCTAAGTAACGGCCAGCCGGCGAACAACGCTTATCCGGCACCGTTCAACCAGGAGTTTCATCTGCTGATGAACCTGGCGGTGGGTGGAAATTTCGACGGCAACCCTACAGCGGAGACGGTATTTCCGCAGACCATGGAAATCGATTACGTCAGAGTCTACGAGTTGACAGGCCGCCCTTACCGCGAGCCGGTACCGGTCACGATTGCGAAGGAGCCGTATCTTGAAGGTTCACTGCCGCCGCTTGCAGATGGCAACCTGATTCATAACAACGGATTCACCGAGCAGACGGGGGGCGATGCCGGAATGGGCATCCCGAATACCGCCCATTGGGTGCTGTATAAGGAAGCCGGAGCGGAAGCGGCGGTATCGCTTGATCCGATTGGCGGGAAGAATTACCTTAAGGTGAATATAACCAGCCCTGGGGGCAATTCATATTCCATTCAGCCACAGGCCATAGTGTCGCTGGCCAAGGGAAGAACCTACAAGCTCAGCTTCGACGCGAAGACGGATACTTCGCGGAATATCAGCGTCCGGCTGACGGGCGGAGAATCCCGTGGTTATCAGGCCTATTCACCATCTCTTAAGGCCGAGCTGACTTCATCGCTGAAGCATTTCGAAACCATGTTCCAGATGAAGGAGAACTCCGACATTGCCGCCCGGGTAGAATTCAACTTGGGTACTAATGCTTCCCCGGTGTGGTTCGGCAACGCGCGGCTCGAAGAGATCGACAGTATTCCATTCGATCATGACCGGGCCAAAACGCCGCTGGGCAGCGGCAACCATCTGTACAACGGCACTTTTGATCTGGGCGAGCCGAACCGGCTCAGCTACTGGCATGCCGAAGCCGCCGGAGGAGCAGCGGTCAGCCCGAAGGTGGACGATGCAGGCCGCTTAAACCTGCAGATCAGCGGTTCTGGCAGTGGGGACTCCGATGTCCGTCTGCTGCAGAAAGGGATATTCCTGGTGCAGGATCAGGATTATAAGCTTACCTTTGACGCGGAGGTGCCTTCCCCGCGCACTGCAGTAATTGAGCTGCAGGGCAGAGATGGCACGGTCTACGCTTCTAAGACAATCCCT
The DNA here is from genome assembly GCF_052044425.1 of Paenibacillus sp. 22594. Taxonomy (NCBI): domain Bacteria; kingdom Bacillati; phylum Bacillota; class Bacilli; order Caryophanales; family Paenibacillaceae; genus Paenibacillus; species Paenibacillus sp. 22594. Next base: position 400,707 of record NZ_JBQENA010000005.1, on the reverse strand, counting down.
CTGAAGAATGGGGCCCAGCAGGTGGAGGCTGTATTCCCTGATCTCGCCGGAGCAACCGATACGCTGGGACAATTTGTACTCCATCTTGGCGGAGCCGCAGGCACCATCCAGCTGGATAACTTCCTGCTGGTGCGGACCAGCTTCTACTATGATCCTTCGCTGGTTTATTACCCGCTGGTGAACGGGGATTTCAGCTTCGGCTTTAACAGCTGGGAGCGGCTGCTGACGGAGCAGGGCGGAGCAAGCAACGCTGCGGTTACGAACGGGGCAGCTACATTTCAGATTACCAATACAGGAAGCCAACCCTACTCGGTGATGCTGTTCCAGAATGGGCTGAAGGTTGCCAGTGGTCTGGATTACGTCCTTGAATTCGATGCGAGTTCAAGTGTTGCCCGGAAAATTAGTATCACTGCGGAGAATGCTTCGTATCAGCCTTCTTTTGCCCAGATCGTGAAGGTTACACCGGATACCGCACACTACAGATTCGAATTCCGTCAAGGGATTAACGATACCCTGTCCCTGAAATTCCTGCTGGGCAAGGTGGATGGTGTGAGTGTCGCGCAGGCGCATGAGCTGGTGATCGACAATGTGAAATTGGAGATCAAGAATGCGCCGGCCAAGCCGCAGGAGTTGCTCGGAGACAGCACGAACAATCGGGTATCCCAGCCGGTAGAACTGACTTTCACTGAGAATGCAGCCTGGCGGAGCAGCATCAAGACGGTGAAGGTGAACGGCACTGCGCTTGCGGTGGGGCAGTACACCGTAGAAGCAGGCAAAATTACGATAGCCGCAGCTGCTTTCCCGGCTGAAGGCAGCTATATCATTTCGGTGGAAGCGGATGGCTATGTCAGTGCTGCCGTATCCCAGACTATTTTGGCGAATGACAACAATCTGGTCGTGAACGGTTCATTTGCCAGCGGTAAAAGCGGATGGTCTACCTGGTCCGGGGAAGGCGGGGTATCTTCGTTTAACGTCAATGAGGGTGTTGCGGAGATAGGGATTTCTGTTGCCGGAACGGCCGCCTGGCATACGCAGTTTTTCCAGGAGGGCATTCCGCTCCAGGCCGGCAAGACCTATGAGCTCAGCTTCAAAGCCAAGTCGACCGTTCCAAGACAAATTATCGTGGAGTACAGCGGCACCTCTGCTGCAGCGTCGCAGGCGAAGTTCGAGGTTTCCGCGACCTGGGCGACCTACAGCGCGCAATTTACCGTGGATAACAATAGCCCGCTGAAGCTGAATTACCTGATCGGTGCGGCCATGGGAGACGACAAGACGGCGAATAGCACACCGCATACGCTCTCCTTTGACGACATCAGGGTTACAGAAGTGGATGGCGGGGGTGGTGCACCTGTGCAACCCGCCAGCGGTACGCTGGATAATGGAGTCTTTGATGCGGCAAAAGGCCTCTCTGGATGGACACAATACTTCGATGGCACCGGTTCTGCTGCTGCGGTGAACGGAGAACTGTCTGTTGCGTTGACGGGTACGGGAACAGCCAACTATAGTGCCCAGGTGGATTATGCCAATTTGAAGCTGGTGCAGGGCAAGACGTATACGCTGAGTTTTGAAGCCCGCTCCGATGTGGACCGTTTGATTGAAGTTGCTGTGGAGCATAAGGGCGGGGATTACACGAAATATTTACCGGCAAAAGCTGTCGCATTGACGGGCAGCATGAGCACTTACAGCTACACTTTCACCATGGCGGGCAGCACGGATGCCGGAGCGCATCTGGTCTTCCTCATGGGTCTGATTGCAGGCAACAGTGACAGCACCAACAGTGCGATACAGGCAGGCCATCATATTTTCATCGATAATGTAAGCTTGGCAGAGGTTCTGTAAGGGGCATAATTATTCCATAAACGTCAAACAGCCGAAGTCCTGTGATTCAGGATCTCGGCTGTTTATTTGCGTGGATATGAGGGATATGATGCAGAATGCCCTAAGATTCTTTAGGAATCAGTTCGAAAATTTTGCCGGTTTCCAGTGCTTCAATCAGCTTCAGCAGCCAGCGGTAATATTTAATCGCTTCTTCAATCTTGACTTCATCGGTACGTAGCAGCTGCTCCATAGCCGGTTCATCTGCATACTCACTCTTCATAAGCTGGATTTCGTGAAGCGATTTGCCGAGTGCGGTCATATTTCCTTCGACGGCTTTTCTCCATTTAATAGAGAAGTAGTCGCTGAAATTCTGATGCCAGTCAGGAACAACCTCGAATAGATCCTTGCGGGTCCCTTTTCCCCATACCTTGTCGATCATCTTCAGATCCAGCAGGGTGCGCACCCCTGTACTCATGGATGTCTTGCTCATTCCCATCGTCCGGCTTAGCTCGTCCAGTGTTACAGGACCCTGATTGAAGTACATATAACCGTATAAATGCCCAATGGACAGTGTAATACCGTACAAATCCATATTTTTGCCGATGGAATCAATAACGCGTTCCCGGGCTTTGCTGATTCGCTCTGCTTGTTCGGGCGCAAGCCCTTCTAAATCCTTCATAAAGGTCCCTCCTGAGGTGTAGGCTAATGACTGCAAACCTCTATTGTGTATTGTAATCAAATCCCTGTCCATAAGTAAAGAATTCGTCAGGAACGGGATTTGCCGTTAAACAGAGTATTCTATACATAAAGTACGTAAAGTTAAAACTGTACACTAAATTTTAAGTGTATATGAACTTTGCGTCGCTTTTCACATGTCAGGTACACTTGTTCGAGTGAAGCAAGCCAGAAAATTTGCTAGCCGGAAGAAGGAGGCCACCATGGCAATTATTGAGGTGAAGCAGTTAACCAAGGTGTTTGGTCATGATGCGGGACGGGCTCTTCCATTATTAGAACAAGGATGGTCTAAAGAGAAAATCGCCCAGGAAGCCAAGCTGACGGTTGGTGTCAACAAGGCGGATTTCCGCATCGAAGAAGGAGAAATATTTGTCATTATGGGATTGTCGGGTAGCGGCAAATCCACACTAGTCCGGTTATTGAACCGTTTGATAGAGCCCACAGGGGGACAGGTGCTTTTTAAAGGCATAGATGTTGTCAAAATGAATCCTGAGCAGCTGCGCCAGTTCCGCCGCAAGAATATCGGAATGGTGTTCCAGAAGTTCGCATTGTTCCCGCACCGCAGCGTGCTGGCAAATGCTGAATACGGTCTTGAAGTGCAAGGGGTAGAGAAAAAAGAAAGAACCCGGCTTGCCATGGAAGCTCTGCAGCTCGTAGGCCTAAAAGGCTGGGAGCATCACCGACCTGATCAGCTCAGCGGTGGCATGCAGCAGCGGGTGGGCCTTGCACGCGGACTTGCAAATGATCCGGATATTCTGCTGATGGATGAGGCCTTCAGTGCGCTGGACCCGCTGATCCGCAAGGATATGCAGCAGGAACTGCTGGAGCTGCAGTCCAAGATGAAGAAGACGATAGTATTCATTACGCATGATCTGGATGAGGCCCTGCGCATTGGTGACCGCATCGCCCTGATGAAGGATGGCGTGATTGTGCAGATCGGCACGCCGGAAGAGATTCTGATCCAGCCTGCCAATAAATATGTAGAACGATTTGTTGAGGATGTCGACTTGTCCAAGGTGCTGACCGCAGCCCATGTGATGCGCCAGCCGGAAATGATCCGGCCCGAGCGCGGTCCGCGCGTTGCGCTGCAATTGATGCGGGACAGCGGCGTGTCCAGCCTGTATGTAGCTGACAAAGAAATGAAGCTGCAGGGTGTGGTCACGGCGGAGGATGCAGCGCAGGCGCTCAAGGAGAACAAGTCCATCCTTGAGGTGATGCGCCGGGAGATTCCGCGTGTATCTCCGGATACACTGCTGAATGATCTGTTTGAACTCATGTCTGAGACGCACCTGCCAGTGGCTGTTGTAGATGAGGGCAACAAGCTCAAGGGCATTGTGATTAAAGGGGCTGTATTGTCTGCACTGGCAGGCAATGCGGTTCCGGAAGGAGATGGAATTCGGTGAATATTCCTAAGTTGCCTCTGGGCAAAGCAGTCGAATGGCTGGAGAACTGGCTGACCACTTATCTGGGTCCCTTGTTCGACTTCATTCATATGGTTATCGGCGGAATGGTGGGCGGCATCGAGACGGCCCTTACTATTCTTCCAGCCCTAGTTCTAATTGTGATCATTACGGCACTGGCCTATTGGATTGGCAAATGGCGTATGGCGCTCTTTGCCCTTGCCGGACTGCTGCTGATCGACAATCTCGGTCTTTGGGGACCGTCAATGCAGTCCCTTGCACTTGTGCTGACGGCCTCGGTGCTGGCGGTGCTGATCGGCGTACCGCTTGGCGTGCTTTGCGCGCAGAGTAACGGAGTGCAGAATACAGTGACCCCGGTACTGGACTTCATGCAGACCATGCCGGCGTTTGTCTATCTGCTGCCTGCAGTATCTTTCTTTTCACTCGGTGTGGTTCCCGGTGTGATTGCTTCCATTATTTTTGCCATACCGCCTACCATCCGCCTGACTAATCTGGGCATCCGTCAGGTTTCCCCGGAACTGGTGGAAGCCGCAGATGCGTTCGGCTCAACAGCGGGCCAGAAGCTGTATAAGCTGCAGCTGCCGATTGCGCTGCCGACTATTATGGCTGGTGTTAACCAGACCATCATGCTCTCGTTGTCGATGGTCGTGATCTCGTCAATGATCGGAGCGCAGGGCGTAGGCGCCTATGTATACCGGGCTGTGTCACAAGCCAAGACGGGTGCGGGCTTTGAAGCAGGGATTGCCATCGTGATTATCGCGATTCTGCTTGACCGCATGACACAAAAACTGGTTAAACCCAAAAACGGATAGGAGTGTTATTCATATGAAGAAAAAAACATGGGGTATACTTATGCTGACTATAATAGTAGCAGTCGTTACTGGCTGTGTGTCCAATTCATCGAAGGGTAATCCAACCGTAAAGCTGGCCTATGTGGCCTGGGATTCGGAAATTGCCAGCACGAACGTGGTCAAAGAGGTGCTGGAGTCCAAGCTGGGAGCCACAGTGGAAATGCTGCAGGTCGATGCCGGCCCGATGTGGGCGGGAATTGCAGACGGCAGTGCCGATGGCATGGTAGCCGCCTGGCTGCCGGGTACACACGCCTCTTATCTGGAGAAATACGGGAAGGACATCGAGGATTTGGGTCCTAATCTTGAAGGGACCAAAACCGGGCTTGCTGTTCCGGCTTATATGAACATAAAGTCTATTGAGGATCTGAAGAATACCGAGGTGGCGAAGTCCCTGAACCACCAGATTATCGGGATTGAGCCGGGTGCCGGTATCATGACCTCGAGTCAAAAAGCGGTAGACGCCTACGGACTGAGCGAATATACCCTGCTGGAGAGCTCTTCGGCCGCGATGGCGCAGGAGCTGCAAAAGGCTTATGCGGACAATCAGCCGATTGTCGTCACCGGCTGGACGCCGCATTGGATGTTCGCCAATATGGACCTGAAGTACCTGGAAGACCCGCAGGGTATCTATGGCGGAACTGAGCAGATTCACACCATGGTCCGCAAAGGCCTGAAGGAGGACATGCCGGCAGTCTACCGGTTCCTGGACCAGTTTCAATGGACAGCTGAGGATATGGCACAGGTAATGGTGGATATCCAGGGAGGCAGGTCACCGGAGGACGCGGCGAAGGTCTGGGTTTCCGAACATGAGAATCAAGTGAACAGCTGGATAGCCGGGATCGAATAACCGTTCTTTTGAATCTGCGGAATTTTGCAGCAGCTAAAAATGTATGCTATGATGTATGGAACATAAGGCTACAATTTTGTAACTTGTACGCTAAGATTCTGTTCCTACATATAATATATGCACTAAGCAGATTCATTTATTAGACACCCCGTAAGGGGTGTTTTTCTTGAAATATAAGAATTTCTATGATTCACGTCGGTCCAAGGATGTAAGAAAGGAGGCTGCTCCATGACAGAGACCATTAATGCCTGGATCGATTGGCTGCTGCAAACACTCGGACTCAGCGGACCGTATATCCTGTTCGTCACCATTCCGCTAGCGGTACTGCAGAGTCTGTTCGGATTTTTCCCCCTGGCGATCCTTATTGTCCTTCATGTGTCTGTATTTAATGTAATCGGAGGAATGGTCATCAGTTGGCTGGCCTGCAATTTAGGGGCAATCCTCACCTACTTCCTCTTTCGGCGGTTTCTCTTCGACTGGTTCGACCGGAAATGGCGCTCCAAGCTGAAGCGGTATGACAAGTGGCAGCGCTACCTGGACCGCTATGGTATCTGGACACTGGTGCTGCTGCGGACGGTCCCGGTCGTGCCCAGTAATATTATTAACTTCATGTCGGCGGTGTCGCCGATTAAAGTACCGGCTTTTATCTGGGGGACGGTTCTTGGCAATCTTTCTTATATCTGGCTGTTCGGAACGATCAGTTCAACACTTGTTGTACCCAGAGAGGAATGGAACGGATTCCTGACTTGGTATGGAGTATTTGTCGTTGTTCTTATTGCTATCTTTATCCGCCGCCACTGGGGACATCTGCAGGAGGATAAGCGGAGCCGGATGGAATAGCGATCGTGGCAAAATAATGAGGAATGTTTCTTACGGGAATGTACCCGGGGAACATTCTTCTTTTTTTTACCGTTCCCGAATAGCCTATAGTAACCGGAGGCGGCTTGACCTCCGGGAAGGCGGGGAGGGACAGAGGGGATGGGCAGAATTAAAAAATGGGGGAGCCGAAGCGCAAGAGTCCCGGGTTTGCGGCGGCTGCGGCTACCCAAGCTCAGCTGGGACGGCATTCCGAGAGCCGCGGGACGAAGCCCGGCGTTCAAGGCCAGGCCAGCGAAGGATGGAATCCCAAGACTTGCAGGCGCAAGTCGGGCATTCCGGGCCAAGCCCTCCAAAGCGGGCGGCCGGCTGTCCGTTCAAGGGATACGGTATGGAGAGCCGAAGCGCAGCAATCTTCTTCGTCTGCCGGGCCGGATGAAGAGAAGGAATACGGCCTCTGTTTCGAAGGGACCGAGTCAGAAACCGCGTAATCGGGGCAGATTCTGGATTATTTTCAGTCTGGTGCTTATTCTGTCGGTCATGCAGAGCCTGCGTTATGTGGAAAAGCATTTGCGGCCGCCTATTCTTCATTTGGCACAAATCCGTGTGAAGCAGATTGCCACGGAATCGATCAATAAGGCGATCACCTCTCAAGTAGCCGACAAGGGAAACGCCGAAGCACTGATTGACTGGAAAACGGACAAGAACGGTAAAATATCAGGCTTCATGCTTAATTATAAGGAGCATATGCGCATTACCTCACAGGCGGCAGAGGTGATACAATCCACGTTGAAGGAGCTGCACAATCAGACGGAGCATATTCCGCTCGGCCAGGCATTGGGAAGCTCGCTAATTGCTTCCTACGGTCCGAATGTGCCGGTCAAGATCGAACCGCAAGGTGCGGTGAAGGTGGAGCTGAACACCCGCCAGCAGGATGCCGGAATTAATATGATTCTGGTCGAGGTCTATATTCATATCGTCACAGAAGTGGCAGTCATTATCCCGTTCGATGTAGAACCCCAGGTTGTGGATACGGAAATTCCCGTTTCCTATCTGATGGTGGTGGGCGATGTCCCGATGTACTACTACGATAACCAGGGTCAGCCAGTCGGAGAGAACGGCAGCAACGCGCCTGGAATTGCCATCCCCGCTCCTTCCACAGGCGGGAGCCAGCCAGGACCATCGGTACCAAGCGGAGACAACCCAGGAAATAACAGTTCCACAGGCGAAACTGACGATTCTACGAATTCCGGAACACAGAATACCAGCCCTACGGGAGATGAGACAGGCAGCGGCATCGGTGCACCCGGCAGTCCGTGAAATCATTCCGGATTCGTTCCGCCTGAAAGTTTATCTTAAATGAGAGGGATATACCAGACATTTGGCTCATACACTTTAGGCAGCATCATTTTTACCTAAATGGAGAGTGAGCCCTGATGACATATGAAACTAATTATTCTGCCAGCATAGAACGTCTGGCGGGCAGATATAGGTACTTGGAGCAGGAAGGATTGCTTCCACTACCGTTGAAAGACGGCGTAACTCTGGTGGTCCAGCTGCGTCATGCCGGGTGGGCTGCGGAATGCCTGAATCTTCTTCAGCAGCATTCCGGTGCTTCCGTTACATTGATTGGTGTTGCCATGGATCGGGATTTCCTGCTGCCGCCCTTGGCGGAGGCTTTTTCGGGGGTGACCTTTATTCCGTATGAATCCGGAAATCATGGGGTGAACGAAGCCCTGGCTTATGCCGTGACCCCTTATGTCGCGCTGATTGAAGATACGGTGATGGTATCTCCGGGCTGGATTGGCCATCTGCTGTGGCCTTCAATCGATGATCCGGCTGTCCAGGTCATTGCGCCCCGCTCCTCTACAGAACTTGGGGAGGGGAGGGAGCAGCTGCATTTTGGCACCGATCTGGAATTGTCCGCTTATGTCAGCCATACCCTGGGACGACAGCAGGGTGGCTGGCATGAGGTGGAGGTGCTGGGCGGCTCCTGCCTGATCTTCACGCGGGAACTGCTGCTGCGGATCGGCGGGTTCGATCCGGGACTTGTCCGGCGGCAGCTGATGGTGGCCGACTGGTGCCTCCGGGCCCGGCAGCTGGGGATTCGTCTTGCGCTGAGTGATGCCGTGTACGTTCATTCGCTCCATCCTCTAGAAGCGGATCACGGGGGCAAGCAGGAAGGAGAGCAGGCCTACCTGGCCAAATGGGGACTGGATGCCAGTGCAGTGAAGATGGATACAGATGCGGGTATTCTTCCGGTGCCTGCGGATGTATCCATTTTGCTGCCAAGACCCGGGATACCGCTTGGGAGATCAGCGGTTGCCCCGGTTCCGCTCGTTACAGCGGTCGTCTTTTCCGATGGATTACTTACTTCCGGGCAGTCTCTTAGATCCCGGCAGCGGCTGCAGGACCAGCAGAGCTACGGCAATATCCGCTGGGTCTGGGTCAGGGACATCCGCAGTGAAGCTCTCCCGGAAGTTGCTGTGCGGGAGCAGGATGCCGTCATTGCCGTTCAAGGCGAGAAATCCTGGCTTCATGCGCTGGAGAACATCTCCGCCCTATACGGGAACGAGATTGTAGTGTATCTCTCTGCTTCCGCTGATTATGACACTCACTATGTGGAGCGGATTGCCGGGGCTGTCCGGCATGGTTCAGCCGACCTCGTGGTCAGCCGGACGGGTTCGGCAATGGAGGAGCCTGCATCTGATCATGGATGGCCTGGTCCGACCGCGAAGAAGCTTCCACTGGAACGGATTGCACACAGGAGTGGAATAGTCCCGGGCCGCATCACCAGGGGGGAGCCCCCTTACAGTCTTCTGCTTGCGCCCGGGTCTTCCCTGGCTATAGGGTATATAGGCGGTCCGCCTGAGCTCAATGCCAGCAACATGCAGGCAGGCGGGGAGGTATGCTTATGAACTATTTGATTCTCAGCCGCGTCTCCTGGGAAGAGTATCCATATAAAAGACTGCTGGATCTTTTGCCGGAGCGGGCAGACATCTGCTTTGCCGGAGGGATGACGCCTGAGCAGCAAGCCTGTAGCGGAATCCGGCCGGTGGCCATGACGGAGTTGAATACTTTGGATGGCGGGAGTTTTACTCTGCTTGTCTCTTCCCCCTATTGGCTGCCCGATGTGCTGGCCCTGCAGCCGGCCTACACAGTGGCTCTGCTGGAGCCGTGTCCGGAAGGCGAGAACGAGATCATGTGGGAAAAATATAGCTCACTGCTTGCCGCCCGAGCTGACCTGGTAGGCACGGTTTCGGAACGGTTATACCTCGAGCAAAATCTGTGCAGACCGAAGGTGGTCTATCTCAGCGGAGATTATCCGTTGTCCTGCGGGCTGCACCGGCGGGGAGAACGGCTGTTTTTTCTGTCCGACTATGAGGAGGTTTGGACGCGTGCGCTTACCGGATTGTGGCAGCCGGCCTGCACCGGGGCAGGGGACTGGCTTGCCATTCAGCGCCGGCTAAGGGCAGACTTCTACGTGTCCATGTGCGGGAAGATGCCTCATCAGCCTACGGTGCATTATTTGGCCGCCACCTATCTATATTTGTTGGGAGATGAAGCCGCCGAGCGATATTTGGCGAAATCTTTTGAACTCATGCTGCTGCATGATTATACCGATTGCCTTCACTCGCACTACCGTTTCTTCTCTGCCATTGAGGCCAAGAAGGGCAATCTGGCGCTGGCGGTTGCCCAGTACGAAATCACGGCATTTACCGAGGAGGAAAGAAGTACAGCCGTGCAGATGAGAAGGTGGCTGGACAGTGGAGACTCCGGACTGCTTCAGGCGGAACTTTACCGCGTGAATGAGGACGTCGCGGAGGCGATCCGCGTTCTGGAGAACTTGCCCTGCCCTGAAGCGCAGCCGCTGCTGCTGCAGAATTATATCGCCTCCTTCCAGTGGGAAAAAGCGCTGCAGCTTCAACGTCTATCGGCGCTCAGCAGCAGCGAGGCAGGAGCCGTCCCGCTGCCTGGCGGTGCAGTACTGCAGGGTGGCGGGACGCCGCCCGCAAGTACGGCCCTGCTGGCAGGGACCGGAATTCCCTCCTACGGCGGTGCTCAACTTCCGGTCATTGAAGGTACGATGCATCTGCTGCATGGCAGAAGACATGCGGCGATCCGCAGCTTTCTGCGGGTGGCAGGCGCGGGCGGAGAGGCGCGGACATTATTCGCCGAGATGGCCGACCTGGAGGAAGCAGTAGGACGATTGAAGGGGGGAGCCGATGATGAGCAAGGATAAGCCGCTGCGCAAAACCTCCGGAAATCGTCTTACCGCTATGATGCAGGTAAGGAATGAGAGCGGACGTTATCTGGAACAAGTGCTTGAGGAACTGAGCGGTTTTGTGGACGATATTGTCATTGTCGATGACGCCAGCACGGATGGCACCGCACGGCTGTGCCATTCATTTGCCAAGGTGACAAAGCTGGTGACACTGGAAGGCTCACTGTTCAACCGGGAGTGGGAGCTGCGGCGGACGCTCTGGGAGCTGGCGGTGTCAACGGACCCCGACTGGCTGCTGTCCGTGGATGCTGATGAATTCTATGAAGAAGAGGCCAAACGGGAAATGCGCCGCCTGATTGATCAGGATGCTTACGACTCTGTGGCGTTCCGGCTGCATGACTTTTGGGGCGGTACGACGCATTACCGTGAAGATGAGCACTGGAACATTCATATGAAGCATACCCGGACGCTGGTCCGGTATCTGCCGCAGTTTTATTATTTTACACCACAAATGAATCACCATGTCCCCCGTCTGCCGCTGTCTTACGCTGTTTTGCCTTCTTTCTTCGCTGAGCTGCGTGTGAAGCACTACGGCTGGGCGCTGCCGCCTGAAGCCCTCAGGCAAAAATATGAACGCTACATGGCGCTGGACCCCGAGGGGAAATGGGGCAGCCTGGAGCAATACCGCTCTATTTTGGACGACAACCCCAATTTGGTGGAGTGGCAGGACAGGCAGGAGCACGAAAGACCGGAATAGGTGCAGCGGAGAATAAGTTGCAGGAAGCAGCGGATTGGCCGATTGCTCTTGCAGGAAATGCCGTGGAATCATTTCACCTCATCAACAGCCGTCGCGGAGAGCCGTTCTGACGAGCAGCAGCCAGGGAATGCTTCCCCGGGGATTCTTGGCGGGAAAAGCTTCTGCCGCCAGCAGCAGCTTATGATAGCTGAGGCCCAAGGCTGCTGCAGCGCTTCCCGATTGCTGCAGCGCCTTCCCTGCAGCCGGATCAAGCTGTGGCACTCTCCCGCAGGAATCGGCTACAGCTGCATAGAGCAGCCATTCTGCTGCACAGGGTGTGCCGCCATATTGCTGCGCACGACCACTGTATATAGAGCACCATTGCTCCCTGAAGGGAGCAGGTGCTTGCAGCAGTCCGCGCAGCAGCGGCTGAGGCAGGTGGCACCACTGGAACTGAGAAGGAGGCGTGTTCCTGTATAGCTTCAGCAGGCTGCTCCAGGCCCCGGCCTGAAGCAGCAGCTGTACAGCGTAGGACAGGCCGGGAAAAGATAACGGCTGGGCCGCCGCCGGACCGGCCGGATGATCCGCATGGCCTGCCAGTTTCGCTGCCGGATCACCGGAGTGATCCGTATGGCTCTGCTGCGGCCATGTCGCATCGCCGCCACCGGATTCCAGCCCTATCCGGTGGTGTACCTCCGCGAGGCCTGGCCTGAGAGGGGCCAGACGCGCGAGCCATTCCCCTGCAGCGGCGGCGTCGCCGGTGCGGCAGGCCCAGGCCCACAGATAGCCGTGTACCCACGGCTGCTCCGGGCCTTCATGCAGCAGCTGCTCCAGCGGAGCCGCAGCAGCTGCATCCAGCATCTGCGTGTGCCGGAACAGTTCCGGCAGCACACGCAGGATGGCTTGCACCGGAGCCGGCAGCTGAGGTGCAGCGGTCAATACCTGCAGCCATTCCCAGGCATGGGCATTCAGTGCTGCAGGGATACATCTGCCCAGCAGCTCTGAAGGCATGGCCTGAAGGGTCTGCCAGGTCAAGGTAGTCAGGCGCTGTTCCTCTCCTGCCAGCAGGCAGAGGGGAACAAGCTCTGCCCAAGCAGCAGCGCAGCCGGCATCATAGCCTATCGCCTGCTCCCAACAATCCGCCGCTTCCTCATAGCGGAGCAGCCGCTCACAGACCAGGCCCAGCACCAGGCAGGTCCGGCTGGTCCCGCTGCCGGAGGAGGAGGGATATTTCTGCGAGGTGTCTCCGCTCTGCAGGGCTATTTTCAGCAGGTGGTAAGGCTTCTGCAATTCTCCTTCTTCCAGGAGCAGAACAGCGTAGCTCTCCAGCAGATCCGTGAAATCGGGAAATTGGCGGAGCCCGGCTTCATAGATGGCTTTGGCCTCTTTAGTGCGTCCGCTGGCCTGCAGGGCATAAGCCGTTTTCATATAAATATCGGCAAGATATCCGGAGCCCGCAGGGGCTGTCTTCAGCAAAGGAAGCAGAAGTTCAGCGGCAGTCCCATACGCTCCTTGCTGGTAATGTTCGGTCGCCAGCGCGTACTGAAGGGGGATACTCGCCGGATCATACTGCAGTGCGTTTTGGATCAATTCCAGATTGCGGGCTGTTTTGTTCTTGCGGCGCAGCTCCTCATCCAGGTAGCCGTAATGCAAGACAGGAAGCGCTGCTGCGTAGGCGATGTTTCCGTCCGGCAGCGCCCAGATGCTGCTTGCAGCTTCTTCATGGATACTCCCCTGGAAGACAATGCGTTCATCGTTGCGGAACAGCCGGCAGACATTATCCGTGACATAGTCCCCCCTATCCGCTTCTCCTACATAATGGATAAAAGGCAGGAAATAGCCGTCCACCTGCTCTGCGCCGAGCAATTCATTCAGGACACCAGCCTGCCAGCCGTCTGCAGCCTCGTCGGCGTCAAGCACAAGAATCCAGGAACAGGAGGACTGCCGCAGTGTCCGGTTCCGGGCTTTGGCGAAATCCCCCTCCCAGGGAATTTCAATCACCTGTGCCCCGAGGCTCAGGGCAATCTCCATGCTGTTGTCGGTAGACCCCGTGTCAGCAATGATGATCTCCGACACCAATCCTGCAACCGAAGCCAGGCAGCGTTCCAGATGCTGTGCTTCATTTTTGACGATCATACACAGGGATACATCCGGGGTAGACATCTTCACACCTGCTCTCTCTAGTCTGTCACCCGTGGAAGCGGGAGCAATAGACGCGCTCTGCCAGCCGCGGGGTGCATGGGTGCCGAAGGGGCGAACGAGGCCAGCGCGACGTCAGCCAGCAGAATCCAGGTCCGGCTGCGCTGATATGCCGGGTGTGCGGTCATGCCTGCGCTGCCCGCGGCCATGTCCGAAGCCAGACCCAGCAGGCCGGCCAGATCCTCACCGTTTATGCTTTTGGCAGAAGCGGCAATGGTTTTTTGCAGCGACTGGACGCAGGCGCAGCTGTCATTCGCGGCCCCCGGGTCCATTTGCCCAAGGGCACTCTTTTCCAGCCGTGCCGCAGCTGCTTCGAAGCAGCCTTCATTCAACAGCAGAACGGCAAGCTTCCGGTGCTCCGCTGCAACTCCGGGAACATGCAGATCCAGCCAACCGTTCAGCTCGTTCTCCCGGCCCGCGCATTTCAGCGTGCGCACCAGCCGTGCAATCAGCGGCCAAGGCGCTGGATGAAGCTGGGCGGCTCTGGTATAGCAGGCAGCCGCTTCGCAGTCTTCGCCAATCTCCTGGCAGAGCTGCCCCAGCAAAGCCAGCGTTACATACGTCCCGCAGCCGGATTCCGTGTGATAGCCCGGTGGTGAAACGCCGATATCCAGCGCTTGCCGAAGCGCGGCTTTGGCTTCCATATAAGCTGCCGACTGCAGCAGCAGTACGCCTTTTAGGTGATGAAGGTCCGGGTAGTCGGGAAATAACGAAATCCCCCGCTCACAGGCTGCAAGCGCCTCCTGCACATTGCCTTTGACCGCCTGGCAGCGGATTTCGTACTTATACAGGAGATGGACATAGCTTGTATCCGGCTCCACCCGTTCAAGCGAAGTACGGATATGCTCAAGCGCAGGGTCATACTCCCCGAGCCGCATATATTCGACAGCCATATTAAAATGATGAAAAGCATCCCCGGGATTCAGCTTCAGCTGCTCCTTCAGCAGCTCGACATTGCGGCGGATCTTATCCTTTTTGGCCACCACGCCATTGGCATAGCCGTAATGATGAATCATCACAGTGCTCAAATGCATGGAGGCGGCAGGGGTTTCCTGCACGATAACCGAGGCGATTTGTTCATGAATGATCCCGCTGAAGCGGTAATTCGGGCGGTTGCGAAACATCCGCAATATCGGATTCACGGTAATCGTCTGTGAGGAGCGGGACGTTCCTGAGTGATTATGAATCCGCAGAAAAAATGCCTCATACTCCGTATGTTCCGCGCACAGCAGCAGCTCGCCCCTGCTGCCTTGATCCAGCTCCTCGTCTGCATCCAGCACCAGAATCCAGTGTCCCTGAGCCTGCTTCAGGCCGGCGTTGCGGGCAGCGGCAAAATCACCGCTCCAGGGAAAGGCCACAACCTTTGCCCCGAAGCTTCGGGCAATTTGAACGGTAGAGTCCGTTGATCCGGTGTCAACCACTACGATTTCGTCAGCCACACCACGTACGCTTGCCAGGCACTGTGCCAGATTATCTGCCTCATTCTTGACGATCATGCAGAGGGAAATGCGGTGTTTTGGTGTGCTCATTTTGCGGCTCCCCCCTGAATGTTCTGATTAGCACTCCACTGTGTATGCCAGGCAGTACGGTTCAGCACGGCGATGGCCTGATGGATCGCAGCGATGTCCTCTTGCAAAGGTCCCTGGGTATAAATCTCCGGGAAGCGGGCTTCAGCTCCTTCGAGCTCCTGCTTGGCCAGATGAAGGTAGCTCAGCGACAGCCCAATGCGGGAAGGGCTATCCGCTGGTGCTGTGGCAAGCATGTGCCGGAACCACTCAGCAGCCTCCCCATAATGGCCTTGATCAAAGAGCATCTCTGCGAGATAAAAAGAAACCTTCCCCCGCGTTTGCCCGCCGGCGGCCAGGGTAATCAAAAGCTCCCCTGCGGCCTCCAGCTGGCCCGCCTCATACAGAGCCTCGGCAAGTTCGGCCCGGTGTTCTGGAAACAGCCCGGCCAGTTCGGCAGCCAGCCCGAAGCTGCGCAGTTTAACCGCTTCCTGGATCAGCTCCGTGACCACCAGGGAATACTCACCGGCATCGTCTGGCGCAGCCGGAGCTGTAGCTTGGCGCGCCAACTTTTCACCAATAAGCAATAGCCCGGACCGCAAGGGCTCCGGCGCATCCGGAAATCCGTACGATTCTGTATGTTGTCTGTCTTCCTGCCACCGGCAGATGGCATGAATTATCCATAACCGCCTCGTCATATCCCTGTCTCTGTCTGTTTCCTGCTTCAACAGAGGAAGAGCCTCCCGCAGAGCAGTCCCTGCTTCCTGCAGCTGTCCGGTAATCATCCATGCGGAGACTATAGCAGGCAATGTCTCCCATTCCAGCGGAAAACCCGCACGCGGCAATCCGGCAATAGCCTCATAAGCATGGACGGATTCCAGTGCACGGATTACCGCACTTCTCCCGGCTGGCTGCTCTGTACCCGCAAGCTGGATCAACAGCGTGGAAATCTCCGGATCCGGCACATTCAGGCGCTGGAAGGCTAGAGCTATTCCCTGAAGTGCTGGACCATACATTGAATGATGCTGAAGGGCACGGTGAAACCACCGGGCCGCATCCTCCGTGTGTCCAAGCTGAAGAGAGTTCTCTCCCAGACGGGTCAGCGGGCGGAAGTTGTTCATGCCTTTCTCAGAAACATATTTTCCACTGAGGGCAGCTTCTTGACTTAGCGCAGCTTCCGATCCCGCCGCTGCGCGCTCATAGGACTGGCAAGCACGTTCGATCAGCCCCTGGCTCTCCCAGGATTGCCCCTGGATGAAATGCAAATCCGGGTAATCACTGTAGCGCCGCAATTCCCGTGCCAGCAGGGCATCAATCCCCTTCATGTTATTCATGGCCAGATAGATTTTACCTAAATCGCGGATCATCGAAGGACGGTAAGACACCTGAAGCGGAGCTTGCTGGATGGTATGGCAGAGCAGCTCTGCCGCTTCCTCCAGCCGTCCGTTCTGACAGCAGGTGACCGCCAGATTATAGCTGTAAAAAGGATTGTCTGGCTCTTTCCCCAGCGCAAGGCGCAGCAATTGCTCGTTGCGGCTGACTTTATTCCTCTGGGCCATGAGGCCCGGTAAATATCCCAGGTGGGTGATTTCGATATTGCTGCTGTGAATGACGGAAGCACCGTGCGTGCCGATAATGGAGGCGTCCAGCCCTTCATGGATGATTCCGTCGAATCTGAACCCTTTTCCATTGCGGAACAGACGGATTACGCTGTGCGTCAGCCGCTCCTCAGGAGAGCTTCCCAGCCAATTTTCTATGTTAACCGTATAAGCCATGGCTGAAGTGTTCTGGAGCATATCGGTAATTTCCCCGAGCGGTGTCTTCAATATTTCATCGGCATCTATAACAAGGATCCAATCCGTTTGCGCATGGGACAGCCCGGTGTTGCGCGCTTCCGAGAAATTATGGTTCCAATTCATTCGGTATACCTTGGCTCCGTATCCTTCAGCGACGCTCAAGGAATCATCGGTTGAACCCGTATCTACAATAACAATTTCATCCGCAGCGCCGGACAGGCTGTCCAGGCATTGGGGGAGAAGGGCTGCTTCATTGCGAATGATGAGATGTACACCGAGGGTGGGCTTTTTCACGGGTGTTCCTCCTTGGAGAGTCAGTTTCCCCACAGTTCTGTGATGCACGATGGGAGTGTTGTCC
Organism: Paenibacillus sp. 22594; assembly: GCF_052044425.1. Lineage (NCBI taxonomy): Bacteria > Bacillati > Bacillota > Bacilli > Caryophanales > Paenibacillaceae > Paenibacillus > Paenibacillus sp. 22594. The sequence goes on along the minus strand of NZ_JBQENA010000005.1, from coordinate 383,400 downwards.
GGTAAAGGCAGACAGAACAAAGAGTACATGGGCTACCCATGCACTCTTTATCATTACATACTATGACCGATAGATAACTTACGTTCCCTGAGCATCGAAGATGACATTGATCGTAGATGCTGAACCCGGTGTTGACGATTGATAGGACAGCCGGGTGTACTTGAGGAACCGGGATGGAACAAGGACATCCACAGATCCGGCAGGAAGCGGATTGTTACCGGTTGTGTCGACAAAATAATTGGTTCCGTCCGCACTTACCTCCACCTGTGTATTTACAGGATTAGCCCCGGTATTCACGATGAAATAAGAATAAGTGCCCAGCACGCTTGTCGTGTTCGCAGGCAGAGGCGTAAGCGCATCGGCTGTTGTGATGCCGGTAGTAGCCTGTTCAATGAAGCTGCGCTGGGAAATCGAGGTTACGCTGCTGAGTGTACCGGCAGTAATCGTAGCCCCGAGCACGCTGGTAATCGTACCGTTTAAGAGGTTGGTGACCGTACCCGCCGATGA
>NZ_JBQENA010000005.1:373894-382793 GCF_052044425.1 Paenibacillus sp. 22594 | reverse complement strand
GTACCGGCAGTAATCGTAGCCCCGAGCACGCTGGTAATCGTACCGTTTAAGAGGTTGGTGACCGTACCCGCCGATGACAACGTACCGGCAGTAATCGTAGCCCCGAGCACGCTAGTAATCGTACCATCCAGCAGGTTGGTTACGGTACCCGCAGACGATAACGTACCGGCAGTAATCGTAGCCCCGAGCACGCTGGTAATCGTACCGTTTAAGAGGTTGGTGACCGTACCCGCCGATGATAATGTACCGGCGGTAATCGTAGCGCCGAGCACGCTGGTAATCGTACCATTTAAGAGGTTGGTTACCGTACCCGCAGACGACAACGTACCGGCAGTAATCGTAGCGCCGAGCACGCTGGTAATCGTACCATCCAGCAGGTTGGTTACTGTACCCGCCGATGACAACGTACCGGCAGTAATCGTAGCCCCGAGCACGCTGGTAATCGTACCATCCAGCAGGTTGGTTACGGTACCCGCCGATGACAACGTACCGGCGGTAATCGTAGCGCCGAGCACGCTGGTAATGGTACCATCCAGCAGGTTGGTGACCGTACCCGCCGATGATAGTGTACCGGCGGTAATGGTAGCACCAAGCACGCTGGTAATCGTACCGTTTAATAGGTTGGTGACCGTACCCGCCGATGATAGTGTACCGGCAGTAATGGTAGCACCAAGCACGCTGGTAATCGTACCGTTTAATAGGTTGGTGACCGTACCCGCAGACGATAATGTACCGGCAGTAATGGTAGCACCAAGCACGCTGGTAATCGTACCGTTTAATAGGTTGGTGACCGTACCCGCCGAAGATAATGTACCGGCAGTGATGGTAGCACCGAGCACGCTGGAGATTGTACCGTTAAGGATGACTGTAGTCAGGTTTCCGCTGGCATCGGTGGTGAGAGGGCGGTCAATCAGTGTGGAAGGGTCTCGCCCGAAGATCAGCGTTCGCAGATTGTCGGGGTTTGCTTGAAACGAACTGAAATTTGGCAAAAGAGTTCATCCTCTCTTAATAGAATAGGCCGAGCAACCTGCTCACAGTAAAAATCCCAAACCGTCGTCTGGGTTTTCAAATGAATAGGCAGTGATTCAAATAGAGCAATAGCCTGTACAGCTGAACAAAACCATTCGAATGGTGTGATATTACTATATGGAAGAACTCCGGTAATGCTTGGGCAGCAAGATCAAAAAAATACAGTTCCACCCTTGTCCGGAGTCAAAACTTGACGATTGGAGTGTTTAGGGTTATTTTTCTTAAAATGGGTTAAATATGGGAATCATTCATAATAGGCCAATAATAAATAATTCCGACGAAAAGAGGGCGCCTATGGAACGCTGCTTATTCATACACGGCTTCACGGGAGGGGAGTACGAAATCTCACCGCTCGCGCAATTTCTGGAACGGCATCAGTACCATGCCCGAACCTTTACGCTAAAAGGACATGGGGGGAGCCGGCATGACCTGCTTCAGTCCGACAGGCAGGGTTGGCGGCAGAGCGCCGAAGACCAACTGCAAGAGATGTTGAATGATGGCGACAGGGTGCACCTGATCGGTTTTTCCACCGGAGCGCTTATTGCTTCCCACCTGTCTGTGCAGTACCCGGAACAGATCAAGTCGCTTACGCTGCTGTCTACGCCTGTTTTTCCGCTTAACCTGCTGGAGATTCTGAGGACCCTGGGCAGCCCGGTCATGATCCGGAATTACCTGAGCAAGTTCGGCTCTACTCCGGTGAAGGCTACAAGAGAATTTCAGCGTCTGGTGCGTGAGAGCTTTGAGATTTATCCGCAGATTGAGACCCCTACCTTAATCGTTCAGGGCGGCAGGGATCATCTGGTGAGAGCAAAAAGCGCGGCCTATCTGCACCGCACCATCCCCTCGGCAAGCAAACGTGTATTAATGGTGGAGCGAAGCGGCCACATGTTGTGCCACTGCGATGACAGCGGCTTAATGATGAATGAGGTGCTGCAGTTTATTGAAGGCTTCGGCAGAGCTTCAATAAATAAGCTGCAGGAATACTCAGCGAAATAACAAAACCTCCTTCACGGCAAACGTGGAGGAGGTTTTTTAAAAATATAAGGATTTATATGTTTCACGCTAAAAATCATCCTTCTATTTCTCGCTGAAACGGATTCCGTCCCTTAAAAGGACGGCGAAGCCGTTTCCACTTGTCACTAAAGGGACATGCCTTATTCCGTTGACATCTCTAGACTGGTATGATAGTTTCTATTTAGGGAAACCGGTTTCCCTCGCTTTTCTAAATGTTGACTCACGCGGAATTAACTCCGGTCTCAGTAGCAGCCCGCGGCCAGCTTCATTTTTGCCGTCGATCCTTTCCATTAACAACTCTCCGGCGGATACCCCCAGATGAAAAGTGTCCAGATTAAGCGAGGTTAATGGCGGTGTGGTGTAGCGAGACAACGGATATTCATCAAAGGTTGCAATTCCAAGCTCAGCAGGAACATGTACCCCTACCTCTCTTGCAGCCTGCAGTGCCCCAAATGCGGCAAAATTGCTCATACAGATCAGGGAATCCGGTGGCGTTTCGCTAAGCAGCAGCTGTTTGGCCGATTGATAACCTACCGCCTCTTCTGCCGAGCCGTTCAGAATCCATTGCTCCGGGAGGGATAGTCCTGCTTTCAAAAGCTCGTGCCGGCAGCCTTCCAACCGGCGGATGAAGAGAGGATCTCCCTCCTGCCCGCCAACAAAGGCAACCGCAGAATAGCCTTCCTCCAGCAGATGCCGGGTGAGCATTCTACCGCCAGCTTCGTTATCGAAATCGGCCCAACATTCGGAGCCGGCAACTTCCCCCAGCGAAATATATGGGAACTGGAGCCGGTTGAGCTCCATACATAGTTCCTCTGTAAGCACCGAGGTGTTGGCGATAAGCCCATCGACCCGTTTGCTTCTTACGAGCCTGTGCAGGAAATGGCCCTCCGGGTGGTTATGCTCCACATTGGCGATGGTCAGTTCATATTTCATGGATCCGATTACACTTTCAATGCCGCCGATGATGCTGTAGAAGAACTGGTTCAGGAATTCACTGGATTTGGACATGTCGATCAACAGCCCGATATTGCTGCTGCTCTGACGGGCTAAACCTGTGGCGATGCTGCTGGGAGTGTAATTCATTTGTTTCATAATTTCTCTGACCTTGTGTTTGGTTTCCTGCGAAATTTTCGGTGAATCATTCAGCACCTTAGAAACTGTGGATTTGGCTACACCTGCCGCTGAGGCGATATCCGTAATCGTTACCTTCATAGTTTTCCCTCACGATCCAGCCGGATTTTTTGAAAATATAAGGATTATAGATTTCAAACGGCATAGCCGTTTCTGCTAATGATCAAGATATAAACCCATCATACAATAAAAGGAGCTTGTATCATATGACCCGCTGGTTTCTATACCATACTGCTGAAGATCCCTTTGCTTTTCCGGTTGGCCCCGGTAGCCTGAAGCTGCGACTTTTTGTGCAGAATGGGCAGCATTTGACCTGCACCGTGATTCATTCTGACCGCTATGACTCGCCGGGGAGCGAAATTCCGCTTCCAATGGAGCGGATCGGCTCTGCCGGAGCTTATGAGATTCATGAGGCCGTCCTTCCATTGGCAACCGGCAAATGCAGATACTTGTTCCATGTCATGAACCCTGCCGGAGAATATTTGTGGTACGGAGAGAGAGGGATAGCAGAGAACAGAGAGCATGCCGGCTCTTTTCAATATGCTTACATGCACCACCCGGAAGCGGTCAAGATTCCCTCCTGGAGCCAGGATGCGGTAGTCTATCAGATTTATCCCAGCAGCTATAACGGAGGAACCCTGAAAGGGATATTGGACAAAATCCCCTATCTGCAGCAGCTGGGCATCACAGCTATGTACATGACGCCCATATTTGAGTCTCCTTCCGAGCACAAATACAATACCTCTGACTACTACAAGGTCGACCCAATGTTCGGCACTACAGCGGATTTGAAGGCTTTGGTGGATCAGGCTCACCGCCATGGGATCAGGGTACTGCTGGATGCCGTGTTCAACCATGCCGGTGATACGTTTTTTGCCTTCAGGGATGTGCTTGAGCATGGAGAGAATTCACGGTACAAGGATTGGTTTGTGATCCATTCCTACCCAGTGGTGCAAACCCCTTCTCCGAACTATGAGACCTTCGCCAAAGCAGAGGCGCATATGCCCAAGCTGAATATGGAGAATCCGGAAGTAGCGGATTATATGATGGAGGTAGCCAAGCATTGGGTACGTGAGGCGGGCATTGACGGCTGGCGTCTGGATGTGGCCAATGAGGTGTCTCCAAAGTTCTGGACGCGGTTTCGCCGTGAACTCAAAGCAGAATTCCCCGAGCTGCTGCTGATTGGTGAGATCATGCATGGTTCCGGGCCCTGGCTTAGAGGCGACCAGTTCGATGGCGGCATGAATTATGTCCTTCGCGACGCGGTGCTGGAGTTTTTTGCAGAGCAGACTGCAGGGCCGGTGCGCTTTATGGAGCAAGTGCTCCATCAGGAAGCGTTCTGCAACGATCAGGCGAATGCAGCCATGTTCCAGCTGCTTGGCAGCCATGACACGCTGCGGTTTTTGACGGCCTGCAAGCAGGGGGGGCGGGGCTGGAATCATGAGGAAACGGCGATATACCGGATGAGGCTGGCAGTGTTCTTTCAAATGACCTATATCGGTATGCCTATGATTTATTATGGAGATGAGGTTGGCATGGAGGGTGCGACGGATCCGCACTGCAGACGGCCGATGGTGTGGCGCGAGCAAGAGCAGAATAGCGCACTCCATGCCTGGTATACGGAGCTGATCGGTCTTAGGAAGAAATATGAGGTGTTGCGAAAAGGTGCTTTCCGTCCCTGGTTTACGGATGAAACCCGCAATGTTCTAGGCTACGTCCGGTCCAGCGGGCAGGAGAAGATAGGGCTGGTTATTAATAATTCCCCTAACCGCTATCACCTGGAGGTGGACAGTTTCCGCTCCGGCACCTCAGAGTTGACCGACCTGCTGACAGGGACAACGATCTTAAATGGTGATCGTCTGGTTGTGGAGCTCGAACCCTTCGGCTGTCTAATGCTCCACTAGAGTAAGCTGCATCTGTTCCATGCTGACAGGACAGGGCGTCGTCTGATGATCAGGTGGAATGGCTGCAATTACTTCCGTTTTTTCAAAGCTTTGTATTCCGCATTCTCCCACTGCTTCAGTAATGGATAAGGATCGAAGGCCCACTCCGTAATCCCCCGGTCGCGGTAGATTCCATAATGCAGGTGAGGCGGGAATTTGCCCTGAGTGCCCGGATTGCCGTAGCCGGAGCTGCCGACCCAGCCGATCGTTTGGCCGGGAGCCACAATATCTCCACGGGAGACGGATTTTTCATACCCTGCCAGATGGGCGTAATAATGATAGCGGTTTTCGATATCGCGGATACCGATCCGCCAGCCGCCGTAGCGGTTCCAGCCCTTAGTTTCCACGATACCAAAACAGGTGCTGCGCACAGTCATGCCGTGAGGTGTGAACAGATCCGTCCCTTCGTGGATACGCGCTCCGCCCCAGCTTCTGCCGGTGCCCCAGGTGCTGCGGTAGGAATAGAGGGAGCCCACCGGCAGAGGAAAAGCGCTGCCCGACAAATCAAGCCGTCCGAAATGCTCGTACAGCTTGGCAAACTGTGCTACCCGCTGAGCTGCCCTGCCGTTATGGTAATATTCCCACACACCGATATTGAAGTCGCTGGCAGAATCCCCGTATTTCATCAGATGTTTTGCCATACTGTAGAGCACATCAGCATCATTCTCGGGATCGGCCACACCGTCGCCGGACCCATCTTTTCCGAATCCTCCAAAAAAACCGATGGATTGCGGGGTCTGGTCCACTTGATCCGGGTTCAGCGGTCCACACCATACCGGCGCAGGGATGCTGATTCCGGTAAGGCGGGGATTGGCGGGCTCCGCGGCTCCGCTTTTCTTTTTGGCAATCGTCCGTTCATATTGGTCAATAGCAGCGAAACGGAACCAGGCAACCCCTGTAGCAGCGCTGATTTGATCATACAGCTCCTTGCGGCGGGCAGAGAGTGTGTCTTTGTCTGACACAGCTCCAGTATGGACTGAGGGAAGGCGTAATTCTGCAGCCGCTGCCCCCGGATAGCTTGTACCCCATAGCAGGGCGGCGGCTGACAGGCAGAGTACTGTTTTCTGTATTGCAGTGATTCTGAATAGAGCCGGCATGTTTACAACCTCCTAGGTCCGGTGCAGATATATTAACAAGTTCTTATCAAGAGCACCCTTGGGGTGCTTTTTGTAAAAGATAAGAATTAATAATGCTAACGGCGTAGCCGTTTCTACTTGTAGAGTGAAGCAAATGGGCTTATTTTATCCATCCTTGCCCAAAGGTTCACAAAAACAGGCAAATGGCCCTTGCACATGCTATAATATGAGGCAGCAAACTTTAAGGATGCAACTAAATATTCAGGCGAAAGCGGGGTTCTTCTCTTTGACTAATCGAACAGCCAAACAACCCAAGCCAGACTGGATCAAAATCAAGTTAACGACGGGTGAACATTATCAGGAAATTAAAGGCATGATGCGTTCCAAAACTCTACATACCGTATGTGAGGAAGCACGCTGCCCGAATATCTATGAATGCTGGGCTAACCGCACGGCTACTTTTATGATACTGGGTGACATATGTACCCGGGCTTGCCGGTTTTGTGCCGTAAATACAGGTCTGCCTACGGAGCTCGATCTTTTGGAGCCGGAGCGTGTGGCTGAGGCTGCCGAGGGCATGCAACTGAAACATTGTGTGGTCACGAGCGTGGCCCGCGATGATCTGAAGGATGGCGGTGCACAGATTTTTGCCGAGACCGTAGCCGCAATCCGTAAGCGCCTTCCGCTGTGCAGTGTAGAGGTGCTGATACCGGATTTTCTGGGCGACCGGGACAGCCTTGAAATTGTAATGAACAGCCGGCCGGATATACTGAACCACAATATTGAGACGGTAGAGCGGATGTCTGACCGAGTGCGGGCGCGGGCTAAATATCGCCGTTCCCTGGAACTGCTGGGCAGAGCCAAGGAGATGAAGCCGGACATCCCAACCAAATCCAGTATTATGCTTGGCGTTGGCGAGGAATGGGATGAGATTTTGGAGGCGATGGATGACCTGCGGGCGGTGGATTGTGATATATTGACATTGGGTCAATACCTGCAGCCTTCACCAAAGCATCTGAACGTGGAGAAATATTATACTCCTGAGGAATTCGCCCTGCTCAAGGAGGAAGGGCTGAAGCGCGGCTTCAGCCATGTGGAGTCCGGCCCGCTGGTGCGCAGCTCCTATCATGCGCATGAGCAGGTGAAGTCCGCTACCGCTGCCCGTGAAGAGCGTTCCGTTTCTTTATAAGCTCGTACAAATTTGAGTAGTAAATTTGTCTCGTGACGGAGTCACAGTTAATGTTTAATGTTTAATCTTTAATCTTTAATCTTTAGTCTTAACTCTTTAGTCTTTAGTCTTTAGTCTTTAGGGGTTAAGGTAGAGAGTTGGAGCGCAGCAATCAACTTGCTTTTGTGTTTGCTGCCACCTCCCGCGTTGAGGGAGTCATGGAGAGGGATTTTGGAATTGGAGGAGCGCCAGCGTCCGCCTTTGTCTGCAGATTTCAACCGCTTATAGCGGTTCAATCAGAGAAATCTGCAGACAACAGCGGCCGGAAATCCAAAAACCCGCGGAATGACGGCCCATCAACGCCCCCCCTCCCAAAGTTTAACTTGAAAGGCAGGCGACAAACGCTTGATCGTTATAGGTGGAAAGGGCTACGAGCTCGTATTGGATCATAAGGACGGCTGGAACCCGGAGGCATTTCGTGGAAGATACAGTGAAGTGCTGGACCGGTACGATTACATTATTGGGGATTGGGGTTATAGCCAATTGCGCCTGAAAGGCTTTTACCGGGATAACCACCCCAAGGTGAACCGGGATACCGCGATTTCAGGTATGGTGGATTACATTAATGAATACTGCAACTTTGGCTGTGCCTATTTTGTACTCCACAAGCTGAAGGAAATGCCGAAAGAAGGCACCTTCAAGGATATTCTGATCAAAGAAATTCCTGAGCCTGGAATGGAGGATGAACTTGAGCAGGATGCGGCAGAACCAGCGGTTACTGCAAAGGTGCTCCGGGAGCATGTCTCCAAGCCATCCTCCAATTCAAATCCGGCAGCCCGTGACAAGAACATGGGCGGGGCACCCAAAGAGAACGGAGCGAAAGACAGACCCGTTCGTGAGCATCAAAGCCGAAATCACCGCAATAAAGAAAATCAGGGCAGAAGAAACAACAAGGATTCTCAAGGCAGATCACCGCAAAACCAGCCCCAGAATCCTTCTACCTAAGGATCATTAAGAAGTGTAGCGGAAAAAGGTGTCTCAGCAGCCAGCTCTGAACTGGCTTCCGTGACACCTTTTTTAATGATAGTGTAAGGATCTGTATGTTTAGAGATGATGATGCTTTTCTACTTGGTATTATGTCGATACCGCTTGTTTGTGAAGAACATCAGGGGGAGTGAAGTGGAATTAGTGAACTTAAATTTACTCAAGAGGGATCCGTAAGCAGTGCTAGTTGGAATAAGTATACTTAATGTAGACGATTTTACCTGGTATGGTGCGAATCGGCCAGATTAGAGGTACTTTTTCCCACTATTGCTTGTTTTGGAGCGAGATAGGGCGGTTTAAGTTCACTTTTTCCACTTGAGCTTGCCCCCAAAGACTAAGGCGGCCAAGCAACTACTGGCGAAATGCAGGATCACTAAGCTAGCGGGAACTCTCAGCTCCAGTCCAACTACTCCCAGCCCCAGCCCCAGCCCCAGCCCCAGCCCCAGCCCCAGCCCCAGCCCCAGCCCCAGCCCCAGCCCCAGCCCCAGCCCCAG
>NZ_JBQENA010000005.1:0-373794 GCF_052044425.1 Paenibacillus sp. 22594 | reverse complement strand
CTCTCAGCCTCAGCCTCAATCTCATCCCAGCACCCAGCCCTGCCACAGCTCTCCGAAACCAAAACGGCTGTGCTATCCAGTTAAGGATGGCACAGCCGTTTTGTTCTTGGTCTGATTTACTTTACGCCTAACTTCAAATGTTTCTGCGCTGCATTGTAGCTCCATACCAGGGACGGGAACTTTTTCTGAAAGGCCCTTACATCAATAAAGGTTTCGTTGTCCTGGGACAGCGCCTCTTTAGCGGTCACGGAGAATCCGGATACTTTACCGGCGCCGTTTGTGACTAGAACCTTCTTGTTCTTGGCATCCCAGGATACTTCGCTCTCCACCAGTGCAGCCAGAACGCGTGAGGAAGCGTAGATCGTATTTCCTTGCTTGATCAATCCGACATTTCCGGCAAAAGGAATGCCGTTCACATCGAGAATGTGATTGTCTCCTGCAGCACTAATATTGGTCATTCCGGCAATTTGCAGGGCGGTGATCAGCTGTGCCGTTTTGCCTTGGACCTCAATATCAGGGGACAACCCGATATGGTTGAAATCCTCTTTGCTTGGCGTCAAATATTTCTGTGTGGTCAGCTTCAGTTCGGCTCCATTGGATACGGGAAGCAGACTCTGAATCCGCGCTTTGCCGTAAGAACGTGTACCTACGACCGTAGCCAGTTTGTTGTCTCTCAAAGCACCGGTCAGCGCTTCAGAAGCACTGGCACTGTATTCGTTCGTCAGCACTACAACTGGCACCCCGATTTTACTGCCATCTGTAATGGTTACCGGTGTCAAAACGCCACTTTGATCCGAGGTGTACATCATAATGCCCTTGGCCATGAATTTGGAGGCAATATTATAGGCTGAATCCATGTAGCCGCCTGGATTGTTTCGCAGATCGAGCACCATGGATTTCATGCCTGCGGCACGCATCTTGCCCAGAACAGCGGTGAACTCTTCATCAGCGTTTTGCGTGAAGCCGTCGATGGAGATGTAGGCAATCTTATCTCCGAGCATTTTTCCTTTGACCGAGGTTGAAGCGATATCGCTGCGGACGACGATGTAGGATTTGATCATTCCGTTTCTGCTCACGAGCAGAGTTACTTTAGAGCCTGCAGCACCGCTCAGCTCATCGCCTTCGGTATCTTCGACTTTGACACCGTCAATTTTGAGGACCGAATCTCCGCGCTTAAGCCCGGCTTTCTCTGCTGGTGAACCGGCCATAACTTCTTCAATATACAGTTCTTTGGCAGTGTACATCATTCTGACGCCGATACCGACATATTCGAGATCGACCTGTTGGCTGAACTCTGCAGCCTCATCTTTGTCGAAATACTGGCTGTAGGGATCATCCAGTGTATTCACCATGCCATCAATGGCTCCGCGGATCAGTGTATCCTGGTCCACACCCTCAATATTGTAATTCTCCAGATACTGCATAATTTCATTAATAAGATCTGTGCCGGTTGCTGCTTGCGTATTGTCTGTGCCCGAAGTAGCCTGAGAACTGTCCGCCGCAAGAGCAGCGGGAGCAAGAATAAGAGATACTGCCAGACAGCCACTAAGGACTGAGGTCATTAACTTGCCTGATTTCATGATTGCATACACCCTTTTTTATATGATTAGTTTGAAGTATTACTGTCCATTAGATATGAGTCATCAACAGTCCATAGACCACCGCTGGATTTGGAGAAAACATAAACAGAAGATTGGGTATGGCTTTCAGCTGAATCGGCTTCTTTAATAGTGTACTCCACATATACGGCAGCCTCATCCGCAGAGTAATAGAATACATTTGAGCTATTCAGCGTGTAGACCAGGTTGTAGCCTTTAAAATATTCAGTCAGATTCTCCTTCAGGGCAGCTTCATGATCTTTCCCGTAAGTGGTCTGTGCAATTAAGCCATCGATATCCTTGGCGTTTCTTGCCGCATAATATTTGCTTAGGCTGTCCTTGATGGCGGCAGCATCGTGATCAGGAAGGACCGCAGCTGTTTTCCCTTGTTCAGGAGTAAGCAGAACGGTGCTGTCTTGGGACTCGGAGCTTTCAATCTTCCATACACCATTCTTGCGGACAAGCGTGTTCAGGTATTCTACCTGCGCATCCGGCAGATAGCGGCCGCCTTTGCGCACAGATTTTTCTACAGTATGCACGATGGCTTCATTACCCTGAATACTTAAGATATTCAGACTTTCAATGGTGTTGACCATATCATACGATTTGAAATATTCCTTCATATCGTCAATCGATTCGGTACGGTCTGATGTGTACGCTACGAGTGAATAGTATCCTGCAGCATTTTCAGAATTAAGATACTCATTGGACAAATGAATAAGGTCAGTAATATCCTTCTCATCGTTCGCAGTATCCACAGGGGTGAGGATCGTCACACTTCTGCTGGCCGCATCCCAGACCGCCGAACCACCGGTAGCTTCAGACACGAACCGCAAGGGTATGTATGTAGTGCCTTGGCTAGAGACCGGAGCGGTAGCCAGTTTCTTGACTAGACCATTTACTGTTGCCCGGTTGCTGCCAATTTTGAGGGTGATTTTCAGACTGCTGCTTGTCCCGGTGACCGTTCCGGTTTTCACATCCCAGAGTACCTTCAGCCCCAGCTTTTCAAAAATGACCCGAAAAGGAACAAGCACAGAATTGTTCTTCAGATATGGAGAACCGGCGGTGAAAGCAACGTTGCTTCCATTAATGTAGACTTTAATCGGTTTGTCTGCGGCAAAAGCAGGTACCGCCAGCATCAAGGCCAGCAGGCTTACGCCCATGAGGGATAAAAATTTCTTCAATAATGGTTCTCTCCTTTAAATAACAACTCTTTGTAAAATAGGTTCATTATACCATCGGAAATTTCTTGCTGTCTATCCAATCATGTAAGCTTAGATACAGCATGACAAAACCGGAGATGCAGCGTCATCTCCGGCTTTGTCATTACGGGAAGACTGCTCTGTCAGAACAGACGGGATCCCTGTATTTTACTGAAATATGCTAGATCAGGAAAGCTTCACGGACCCGGTTCCAAAATGGAAAAGGGCGGTATCTGGCAAAGCTGATTTTTTGGTCGGATACCTGGCAGCGCACAGAGATCAGGTCATCGACAGGAATGTTGTTATGGTCAATGGTTAGCAGCAGCCGCTGGTCCTTACGCGAGAAAATATCGCAGTGATGGTGCTTCGGCAGCAATAGAGGGGATCCCATTGTGCGGAAGACACGGTTGTTGATGGAGGCAATTTCCGCAATCTGCAGGGCTTCTATGGAAGGATGCACCATCGCACCGCCGAGGCTTTTGTTGTAGGCAGTGCTGCCTGACGGTGTGGACACACACAAACCATCTCCGCGGAACATCTCAAATGTCACATCATTGATGTCAATCTGAATGACTACCGTTCCGTCTACACCCTTCAGGGTGAACTCATTCAAGGCAATATGAGAGGTGGAGCCGGATTTCTTGTGGATCTCTAACTCAAGCAGCGGATATTTGACCATGCGTGGCTTCTGGGGCTCAGAGGTGCCGATCCCGCACATGTAATCAATTAGGGTAGGCAGTTCATCTGCCTTCCAGTCGGCATAGAATCCTAAATGTCCAGTATGGACTCCCACAAAGGCCAGATTGGGGATCTGGTCGATAAAAGTGTGAAAAGCGTGCAGCATCGTGCCGTCCCCGCCAATCGAGATCACGATTTCCGGAGACTTGGCATCCAGCTCCAGATTCCGTTCCGCTGCCAGCTTGTGAAATTGCTCCGCAAGTTTGATGGACAGTTCGTCCCCGCGGTCCAGAACATAATATCTCAAGATGTATAGGCTCCTTTGTATGTTTCAGTCATACACCGATCATAATCAATCTGAACCCGGAACACAATATTGAAGTGGTAAAAGTCACAGCCGGCGTCCAAAGCGCGGAATGCGGCGCAGAAGGAGAACCAGCAGAGAGAGCAGCAAGGCTGTGCCCAAAAGTACCCCAAGCCAGCTCATACTACTGGCCAGGCCTGATAGCGGAGAGGTAAAGCCGGCAGCAGCAGGAGTTGCGCTATAGTCAGATGAGAGCCCCGAGCGAACCACTGGGTTCCAGAACAGGAGTACTAGCCCCGCAGACAAGAACGCATGCACCAGCCTGGCAGCCATAAAGGGCAGATAGCGAAGACCTGTTCCATTCAGGATGCTGGCTACCTGAGCGTGGACGGATAAACCGCCCCAGGAGAGAACACAGGCTGCTGCGGCGACCTTGTACTGTAGCGGGACCGACCCGGCAGCTGCGCCCGCGGAGCGGGCACCCAGCGTCACTTCGAAGAGGCCGCTCACGAGAGCTCGGGACAGGTCAGCCGGGAATCCCGCCCGGGTCAAAAGTCCCTCTGTAACGCTGATGAGAGCGGACATGATTCCGGCACGGGACATCAGCTCCATCAGTACATTGAAGAATACCACCAGGCCGCCCACCACGATAATGAGCTGCAGCGAAGACTGAACCGCTCCCCTCAGCAACTCGCCGAGGCTTCGTCCATCCCTGCGCCTTGCATCCGCCATAGAACGAAGGGCTAGGCGGATTCTCCCGGTGCCTTTGTCATCAGAAGCCGCCTGAAGAGAGGGGGCAGGGGAAGTTGCGGGAACGGTGGCATCCTCGCGCCGTCCGTGAAAAGACATCAGAAGTCCTACTATGAGGCCGCCTCCGTAATGGGCCAGCGCAAGGATAAGTCCCAGAGAAGCATTATGAAAGAACCCTACTGATACCGCACCCAGCAGAAAGATCGGGTCGGAGGAAGTGGTGAAGGCCACGAGCCGTTCGCCTTCTACACGGTTCAGCAGTTCCTGTTCACGCAGCTTTGCGGTTAATCTGGCGCCTACGGGGTATCCTGATACATATCCCATAGCCGCCACAAAGCCTCCGCTTCCGGGGATATTGAACAGTGGACGCATGAGCGGGTCGAGCAGAGCGCCGAACAGATGAACTACACCGAAGCCCAGCATCATTTCGGAGATCACGAAGAAGGGGAAAAGCGAGGGGAACAGCACGTCCCACCAGACAGTAAGTCCGCGTAAGGCTGCATCCAGAGAGCTTGCCGGATTCAGCAGCAGGAGCATCATACATCCGGCAAGGAGGACACCTAACAGCAGGCCGTAGTTTTTTTTCAGAATCATCGGCAACGCCTCCCCATATATGAATAAATGTATGCAAAAAATGGGACAAACAGCACAAATAAATTCAGAAAGCGGTTACACTTAACTGTGCTTTTTGACTGAAATTATGGTAATATAAAATTAATTAATGCACACCTTATTAGGGATGGAGTGATGGTGATGAGTGTAGTTGCCGGAGTTCTGGTTTGTGCTTTTGTATATGTTATCCGGGCCTCTCTTGTCCCACCTGGTGATGAGGAATTTCGGACCTATTAAATACGCTAGGCGCTAAACCATGGTTTAGCGCCTTTTTTCTGTGGGCAAGCTTCACAATATGTTACTTGCGGCAGGATAACCGAGCAGCGCAAATTTTGGTATAATAAAAAAGCCGTTACATGAATACGGAAGAAAGCTGGTAACCGCCGATGAATCCAAACGACAGCATATATGACAACCTGGGAGGCGCAGAGGGATTGCACCGGCTGGTAGAGGCTTTTTATGCCAAGGTGCAGCTTCATCCGCAGCTCGGCCCTTTGTTCCCGGCAGATATTACTCCTGTCCTGGAGAAGCAGTATCAATTCCTGAGTCAATTTTTTGGTGGACCCGCACTCTATTCTGAGCTGCATGGACATCCGATGATGAGGGCAAGGCATATGCATGTCCCCATTACCCCGGAGCGCGCGGAAGAGTGGCTGGATTGTATGAAAGAGGCGCTGGAGGAAACAGGTGTGGAGGAGCCGCTGCGTTCATTTGTATTAAGCCGGCTTGCAGGTCCTGCACATCATTTTGTCAACATGCCCCAGGAGTAACGCGTAGTTGATCGTGAAAGGATGAGGGCATTGCCGGAATTAATACCTCTTTACACTATTAAAGTAATTTGCTGCAGTTGTGAGAAAGAGTTTACAACCTCAAGAGTTCGTCCCAGCCTCAAAAAAGCGATTCGCCGTGATGCGGATTTCTGCTCTTACTACAAGGATGAGAACCCGGATTACTACGTCGTGCGGGTCTGCCCGGCCTGCGGCTTTGCCTCCACGGAGAATTCTGCGGACAAGCTCGCGGACTGGCAGCGCAAGTCTTTCCGTGATCAGGTGGGCAGCCGCTGGATTGCCCGTGACTTTGGCGATAAACGTAGCTGGGAGGTTGCACTGGAGACCTATAAGCTTGCGTTGATCTGTGCCCAGAGCATCAAGGACAAGGACCGTATTATTGCCAGTCTTTTGCATCATATTGCCTGGATGTACCGGTATCAAGGGGATACCACGCAGGAGCAGCGCTTCTTGCGTTATTCGCTCGACATGTATATTAAGGTCTATGAAAATGATGGAATTGGCGGTAACGATGCCCGTCTGATGTACCTGATTGGTGAGCTGAACCGCCGCATCGGCGAATTTTCAAACGCAGTAAAATGGTTTTCGCGTCTGATCAATGACCAGAAGATTATGGATGCCGCGATGATCCGGGCAGCCCGGGAGCAGTGGGCCCTTTTGCGTGAACAGATGAATGGGGGAGAAATAAGTCCAGACGGATTACCGTCGGGTACATAAGGAGTTTCTGCTGGACATCGCAAAAAAAACACAGGAAGCTTCTCCTGTGCACCTGTTAAGCTATAGTCAACGGATAAATGCAGCGGCCTGTGCTGAACCATCAGCGGACAGACCGGTCAAAGAGCAGGTAATCGGCATCATCGTCGATTACGGTCAGGCTGGTTTTGCAGCAAGGGAAGACTAGCAGCTTTTTTTTGCCGTCCCGGACGAGCTGTAACTCGTCCGGTTTCATGGGCAGAAGCACGTTCTCCTTGTCGCAGAACGGACAGTACTGCACATACATGTCTCCTAAAATGATGTCATAAGGCCAGGTATGGCTGAATGGTATCATTGTTCGCCCTTCTCGGACGGCTGGGACCCGGCATCGCTGCCGGCTGTGTCTTCACTCTGCTTCTTGGATAGCTCCGCGATCTTTTGCAGCAAGATATGTTGAGGCATATGCATCAGGTGTTCCAGTGGAACGCCGAGTTGTTTTGATAATGTAATCGCCGTTTCCGGTGAAATCTGCAGTGGCTTCATGGGGAGATCCTCCTTATAAATAGGGTTGGGGTAATTCGGGGCATCTGCCCGTATCTGAATTCACTTTACCATGGCTGCAGGCCAAATACAAAGAAAACCAAATGTTAGTAAAGGAAGGGGAAACCAAATGAAACAACCTTTATCATTGACGTGGGAATTGGATTCAATATTTCCGGGAGGATCTGCTTCACCGCAATTTGAGAGCTTTTTGAAAAAGCTGGAGACGGACATCCAGGTTCTAGGACAGCAGGTTGCAGAGTCAGCTTCGCCAACAAATGTCGAATCGACCCGTGCACTGGATGAAGTTATAGCATTACTGCAGAGCTGTTCCGGCCGTCAGGTTCAGGCTTCGGAATTTGCCGGATGTCTGGGTGCGCAGAATCAGCAGGACAAGGGTGCTGTACGGCTGTCCTCCAAGGTTACGGGCCTTCGGGCAGGCTTCGAGGGCGTCAGCTCCAAGTTCGATAATGTGCTGCGGCAAACCCCTGATGATGTATGGGGCGAGTGGATGGCCCGCCCGGAAATTGCTCCACTGGAGTTTGTTCTCAGTGAAAGCCGCGACTTAGCCCGTGAGAAAATGAGTCCGGAACTGGAAGGACTTGCGCTCAAGTTGGCTGTTGACGGTTATCATGGATGGAGCGAGCATTACGAAACGATTGTAAGCTCCATACAGATCCCATATGAGGATGAAGGTGGAGCCAAACTGCTGTCTGCCGGACAGGCCTTCAACAAGCTGGATGATCCCGATCCTAAGGTACGGGAGATCATGTTCCGCAAATGGGAAGAGGCCTGGGCTGGTGCTGCCGACTATTGTGCAGACACCCTCAATCACCTGGCAGGCTTCCGTTTGAATCTGTACGAGGGCCGTGGCTGGGAGAGTGTGCTCAAGGAGCCGCTGGGCATTAACCGCATGTCGGGAGCATCGCTGGATATGATGTGGGACGTGATTACCAAAGCCAAACCGGCACTGGTCTCTTACTTAAACCGCAAAGCCAACCTGCTGGGGCTCGAATCTTTGGCCTGGGTAGATGTAGATGCACCGGTAGGCAAGTCCTCCGGCAAAATTCCCTACGATCAGGCAGCAAAAGACATTGTAACGCAGTTCCGCAAATTCAGTCCGAAGCTGGCTGATTTTGCCGAACGCGCCTTCGACAACAATTGGATTGAGGTGGAAGACCGTCCAGGCAAACGTCCAGGCGGATTCTGTGTATCCTTTCCGGAAAGCAAGGAATCCCGCATTTTTATGACCTACAGCGGCACTCCGTCCAATGTGTCTACCCTGGCTCATGAACTTGGGCATGCTTATCATTCCTATCTGCTGGAGGATCTTCCTCTGTTCAATCAGAACTATGCCATGAATGTGGCAGAGACCGCTTCAACCTTTGCAGAGGTCATTGTAGCCGATGCCCAAGTAAAGGCTGCAGCAAGCAGCGAGGAGAAAATTGCCCTGCTTGAAGCAAAAATCCAGAACAGTGTGGCCTTCTTCATGAATATCCACGCCCGCTTTTTGTTTGAAACCCGTTTTTATGAGAAGCGTAAGCAGGGGCTGGTGAATGCTGAAGAATTGTCGGAGCTGATGGTCGAAGCCCAGAAGGAAGCCTACTGCGGAATTCTGTCCGAATATCATCCGCATTTCTGGGCGGCCAAGCTGCATTTCTATATAACGGATGTACCGTTTTATAATTTCCCATACACTGTTGGCTACATGTTCAGTACAGGATTGTACCGGCTTGCACTCCAGGAAGGTGCAGCTTTTGCGGATAAATACGACAGCCTGCTGCGTGATACAGGTATCATGACACTGGAGGATTTGGTGTCGAAGCATCTGGGTGTGGACTTGACCGGACCGGATTTCTGGCAAGGTGCAACAGATTTGATTACTGCAGATATTAACGAATTCTTGAGAATGACAGAACATTCGGCTTAAAAGTTTGTCAGAACGAAGGCGTTTCATCTTTTTGCAGGCAAAATCTGAGGTTTGAATACCTTGTATTAACGCGCAAAGACCCCTTTTTAGGGGTCTTTTTGTGTTGAAATGCTGTCGAAATAAGACGATTGTTAGAAGGAAATATACAATAAAACAATGAAATTTACGCATATATAGGAATAAACACCCAATTATGTTGAATAATGTTGAACGCTTGTACTAGGTGGCCTATAATGAGCCTAAAGCCTTATATAAGAGCCGCTATGATGTAGAATTAACATGAAATAGCAAGGTGTTTAGGCTCACTCAACGAAGTATATGCTTGCTAAGCCACCTTTGTACGATGCGATTCGCTTAAGCATATGCTTACAAAATTTTTTAGGAGGAGACACATGCTGAGAACGGAACAACTATCACTGGCAAGACAGATTGATTTGGTGTTTAAGGAACTGCAGGAGGAATTGTCAGGATTGTCTTCCGGCACGGTTTTTGTGCAAATCAGAAATAACGTCATTGGGAAGTTCGGGATCCGCCATAATCCGCTGGCTGGGCGCAGTGGCGCTTTTGAGGAAGAACAAGAGGGGCTCACCGCAGGGCAACAGTCCTCCTTCCGGCTTATGGCTCTGGAGAGTCTTAAATACAAACGGCGCTGGACGCATGGTGAAATCAGCTACGAATTTGCCGTCCGTCAGGGAATGGTGGTTGTTGATGCCACACTCGAATCCAATTACAATATGGCCAATCTGATGATCCGCTATCCACGCAATGTCCATGCCGACAAGTCCGATCAGTTCTACGGCTAAGATATACATAGATATGCACAAGCAAAAGCCCTCCTGCGTCTCGGCGAGAGGCGTAGGAGGGCTGTAAAGCGGGTCCGCTTAGGCATTCAGCCTGGCGGGATACTTATGATAAGGCTGTTACTACGAACGACCGGACAATTGTTGCTCTGCCAGCTGCACCAGACGTTTGGTGATGTATCCTCCCAAAGAACCGGTTTCGCGGGAAGTGTAGTTCCCATAATAACCGTCAGCTGGGATAGTTACTCCAAGCTCTTGTGCTGCTTCATATTTCAACTGCTGCAGGGCTGCATTTGCTTGAGGAACGACCAGGTTATTGGAACGGCTACCACGACCTTGTTGACCTGCTTGACCCATGTTTGTTCACCTCCTTCGCCCGTTGTGAAGATAGTATGAGCGCTAGGAGAGGAATTCATGCACGGTTCAGGAAGGTTTCGAGGATGGTAATTATATGAAAATCAGAGTTCGGGATAGATGACTTCAAGATGGCTTGAAACCGCAAGGGTTTGACCTGGTTTTAAAGTAATTATACCTGTAAAGGAAGCCTCTTTATCCAGGTTGGGTGCATCCGGAAGCCAGGTATAGGGCTCAATGCAGAGAAATTGGTCTGCTGTTCCTTTGGTGTATATCACCCAGTGACGGAAGAATTCCTTGTCTGCGGTATAGCGAAGCCCATAGCCGTCATCCCGCATCAACAGAGCCTCAGCAGACTGCTCATCTCCAATGCGCAGTACGGTGTCCAGATTTGTACCCGACAGTTCCATGCCTTGATTCAGAGCTTCAAGCTCCCCTAAAGGCAGCAGGTTGCCGCTGGTCAGCAGTTCATTGTTCAATTCATAGACACTTTGGACGGGCAGCTCTAGCTTCCAGCGATCCGGCTCGCCATCTATCATAAACCAGGTGTGGTACCCCATGCCAAAAGGGATATTCTTGTCTCCCAGATGTGACACCTTGAGCGTTTGCTTGAAACGGGCATCGTGCAAACGGAAAGTCATCTCGAACTTTAGAGGGACCGGAAATTGCTCCATCCAGCGGGGGTCATCAGCAGTATTGAATTCTGTAGTCACTGCGCAGCCTTCCTCGTCTTCTTCAATATCGCTTACACACCAGGATTGCGCACGGTGCAGGCCATGAATATGGTGCCCTCCTGCTGAATTCGGCTCGAACTGATAGCTTGTGCCTTCGAATTGGAATTGTCCCTCACGGATGCGTCCGGGAGGAATCAGTAGGGGCATGCCAAAGTGATAAGGCTTCTGCAGGTAATAGGATAGATCGTTCTCCTCGGGCCTGCGCAGAATTTCACGGTTTTCCTTACGGTCCCACAACGAAATGACGTTGTTGCCCAGTCGCGGCAAAAGCGTGACTTCCAGCTCACGGCTATGCAAAATATAGGTATCATAACCGCTCCACTGCCCTTTGGTCACCTGTTTCATGAAATGTATGCTCCTTTAATGTAACTGTAATCGAAAGACACGAATACCCTTATCATACCAGATTTATATACAGGGGTTAAGTCATTTGACAACTTCCCCAGTTCGCTCTATGATGGATGCATTCATGAACATGACAATGCGATGACAGGGACAAGTAGGCAGAAGAAGCACCTTCAGAAAGCCGGTGGTTGATGCGAACCGGTGGGGCACTTCAGGCTGAATGGACCCTGGAGCGCCGCGTTCGAACAGGTTTGAGACCTAAGTAGACCGGCCGGCTCTTCCCCGTTAACGGAAGTCAAGGCTGCTTGCATACATCTCTTTTGGAAGAGAATGCTGGCGGCGAATAAGGGTGGCACCACGGTCTCACGTCCCTTGCGGATGTGGGGCCTTTTTGTGTGCTGCCGGAAGTGAAAACATAATCGGAGGGAATAAGATGGCTAAAAAAGTATTGTCCGGCATTCAGCCGAGCGGTTCTCTGACTCTGGGGAACTACATCGGTGCGATCAAAAATTTCGTAAAGCTGCAAGAAGAGCATGAGTGCTACTTTATGGTTGTGGATCTTCATGCCATTACGGTCTCCCAGGACCCTGCTGCCCTGCGGGAGAATTCAGAATCAGTGGCGGCGCTGTACCTTGCGGCAGGAATTGATCCCGCGATTTCCAACGTCTATATGCAATCCCACGTACAACAGCACGCAGAGCTGGGCTGGATTATGACTACCTTAACCGCGATGGGCGAGCTGGAGCGGATGACACAGTTCAAGGACAAGTCTTCCGGCAAAGATTCTGTAGGCGCGGGTCTGTTCGTGTACCCGTCTCTGATGGCGGCTGATATTCTAATTTACAATGCGGACCTGGTGCCGGTCGGGGAAGACCAGAAGCAGCATCTGGAGCTGACACGCGATTTGGCGGGACGCTTCAACCACCGTTTTGGTGAATTCTTCACGGTTCCAGAGCCTTACATTCCTGAAGTTGGCGCACGTATTATGTCACTGGATGACGGCACCAAAAAGATGAGTAAAAGCAATCCGAATCCTGGAAGCTATATCGCTCTGCTGGATCCGCCGGATGTTATACGCAAAAAAATCAGCCGTGCCACAACGGACTCCGGCCGTGAGGTGGTCTTTGATCCGGCGACCAAGCCTGAGATCAGCAACCTGATGAGTATCTACGCTGAATGCTCCGGAATGACGCTGCAGCAGATTGCTGACCGCTACGAGGGGCAAATGTATGGAGGCTTCAAAAAAGATCTGGGGGAGGTTCTGGTAGCTACGCTTGAGCCTCTGCAGCAGAAATATCAGGAGATCCGCAGCTCTGGCGCTCTGACTGACATTCTTGCTGAAGGCGCGGAACGTGCACGTGGAGTTGCCGCACAGACACTTGCTGGTGTTAAAGAGCGAATGGGCTTCCTGCCGCTGCGCTAGGAGGGCTGCTGCGCTTTAGTCTCTGCCTTACGTCTCAGTCGGGCTTTGAGGATAAAACCCCAGCCAATATTCAGTATGCATAAGACACCCAGCAGTATGGCCAACCAGATATTAGAGCTGATGGAGATGGATGCTGCGGTAAGAAGAAGAATGGAAGAGCATGCGAACCAGAGGGACAAGCCTTTACCCATATTACGTCAGCCTTCTTTCTATATGAAGTGAATAGAGATATTTGAAGCATAGCAGACTCTTAAAATTTTCCCGCTGCGCAGTTCTGCGAAGCGGGATTTTTAATTGCCAAAACTAATGAAAACGCTTTATGGTGATTGTGATAGTCTAAAGCTTCATCGAACCGGGGTCAATAGCGAAACGTTCATCGAGCTTATCACTGCTCAGCCAGCCGACGTAGGTGTTAAGGGGATGATACTCATTGTCCATGACCAGCACGGCAACGAACGGGAATTGCTTACGGTGTAAATAACGCACATCTCCCCAGCGTACAATATATCCAGAGGCCACTTTCTCGACCTCGGCTACGGCGTAGGATGTGAAGTACAGAAAAGCTTGAATATCGGGATGGCTTTTGGAATGCTCAACGGCGGGGTGAGTGGAGCACACCGCGTGCTTGAACCATTCGAGCCGTCCGCTGTTCAGAAGTCCGATATTATAGCTGCCGTCCGGTTTGGCTTTGACAACATTCCAACGCGTCGGTGAGATGGTCGGAATTACGAAATACCGTTCGCCTGGGCTGTGATGGATATCTTTGTTCTTCAGATTTCTTGTCAACCGGGCATGCACCACCGTCCGCCAAATATAATAAAGCGCGATGCAAGCATACAGGGTAACAAATAAGGGGGCCGGGGGAACAATCCCGCTGATCCAGAGGATAATGGCCGCTGCATGGCTGCCGAATATAAACGGATCAAAGATGTGGATAATGTTCCAGGCAATCCATTTCTCTGTGAAGGGACGCGCGGCCTGGGTACCATAGGTGTTGAACAGGTCAGTAAATACATGAACAGCTACGCCGATGAAGCTCCACATGGCGATATGGCTAAGGTTCTGAAAATCTGCGAACCCAAAGACAGGTCCAATTACCAGTGTAATCAAGGCAGGCCACAGGAGTAAAAACGGCAGGGAGTGAGTGATTCCCCGGTGGTTACGGATATACAGCGCATTGTTTTTGAGGCGCAGCGCAGTATCGGCATCCGGGGCCTGAGAGGCTAATACGGTAGCGATCATGACAGCACCGGCTAATGTTGGCTGGGAAGCAACGACTGGATCAACAAAGGACAGTCCGGCAAGTCCCAAGCCCATAACGAAATGTGTAGCGGTATCCATTGGTCAGATCTCCTTTGTACGGAAGTTCTCTATTAATAACTACCCAATTTGACGTCCAGTTATTTAGGGGGTGTAAAATAAATATCGTCACGCAATTGTCAAATTGATGAACATCTTGGTCAATGATTGTCAAACTCTTTCCTCGTTTGTTATGATAAAGTTAACAGCAGAATGATTAATGTTCTCAACTGAGAACATTAATTTCGGTTTTATGCTCCAGTGGAACGTAGAAGTCCCTTAGAAGGAGGAACACCAAACGTGGACAATCAATTGAGATATCAAGCTTCTTCGGATTCCGCAGCGCTGTCTGCCAAATCGCCGAAGGAAGGTGCCAGCTGGCGCGACTTCATTACGGTGACGAAACCAGGCATTATCCGCTCGAATCTTATCGCTGCTTTTGCGGGATACTGGGTGGCTTCTGGCTGGGATGTGCAGTATGGACGGCTCATTCTAACTTTACTCGGTACCATGCTGGTTATGGCTTCTGCCTGCGTGTTCAATAACTATTTCGACCGTGATCTGGATATGAAAATGGAAAGAACGCGTGAACGCGGTCTGCCGACAGGAAGACTGAAGCCGGGTGTCGTGCTTGCATATGCCATAGGGCTTGGGATAGCAGGTCTCGCGGTGTTGTTTGCCTTTTGCGGTGTACTGGCCGGATTATTCGGCATCGTCGGCATGTTTGTCTATGTAGTAGTTTACACCCTTTGGCTCAAAAGAACATCTACATGGAGCACCTCGGTAGGCGCAATTTCAGGTGCAATGCCTCCAGTTATCGGGTATGTTGCTGTAACCGGGACAGTGGATCTCGGGGCCTGGTTGCTGTTCGCTATGCTATTTCTCTGGCAGCCGCCGCATTTCTGGGCTCTTGGCATCCGCCGCAAGGAAGAGTACAGAGCAGCCGGATTTCCGCTGCTGCCTGTAGTCAAAGGCACCCGGCGCACCAAATTCCAAATGATTCCTTATGTGGCGCTGCTTCTGCCAATTCCTGTATTGATGTATGCTTACGACTACGCGGGGATCTTTTACCTCATTATTTCTGCGGGTTTGTCCCTGGCCTGGCTGTACTTGACCCTGAAGGGATTCCGTGCGAAGGATGACGATGCGTGGGCGAAACAGAACTTCTTCTTCTCCATTAATTACCTGACAGTCAGTCTGATTGTGCTTGTTCTGAATACGATCCACGGTTAAGGGGGAGAATGTCCTGTGCAGACCTTGAAACGCTACAAATGGACCTGGCTGATGCTACTGTTGGCCGCGGGTTTGGCTGTTTATCTGACAGTGATCTCGATAAGCAGCGGGAATGACAAGTTGCCTGTAATCGGTGAAGTACAGGACTTCTCGCTTGAAAATGTGGATGGCCGGCAAATCACACTGGCAGATACGGAGGGGAAGCCGAGACTGGTCTATTTCTTCTTCACGGAATGCCCTGATGTTTGTCCCATCACCACCTTTATGCTGTCACAGACTCAGGATTTGCTGATTAAGGATGGAAGCTTCGGCAAGGATGTGGAATTCGTCTCCATTTCCTTTGATCCCAAGAATGACACACGTGAAGCGATCAAGACGTTCGCTGACCGTTTTCATGCGGACTACAGCGGCTGGTATTTCCTTCGTGGCGATCAAGAGCAGGTCCGCAATCTGGCGGCTGACTCCTTCAAGGTGCTGATTTATGGAGACAACAAGGATAATTTTGCCCATGCGAATCTGATTGGTCTGGTGGACCGCGATAACAAGCTCCGGGGACTCTATGATGCAGGAGAAACGGAGAACGTGACACCGGAATTTTTGGCAGGCGAACTGAAGAAATTGATTGTGGAAAAATAAAAAGTATTGAAAATAACGCCTTGTTCGGCTTCTTGCGTGGGACGCAGGAAACGATAAGGCGTTTTTTTGGGTTGTTGGAGAACTATGGTAACCGATTCTTGGTGATCCGGAAGCTAGCAACGGCAGCTTGTCCTGTACGCTTACGTTTCCATGTAAGGTAATGGCTCAGGATAAATGATGAACTCCTCAAGTCCGGCCTTTTCCAGTTGAGTGATATTGTATTCATCGGGGGTTCCTTCCACTCCGGCATAGCCTTTTCGGGTGTGAATATGAACGGCATCCGGGAAGGCATCACGCAGGATGCCGCGGATTTTTTTGCCTGAGCTGTCATTGTCCATGTACAGGTATACTTCTCCGTCGCCTATTCTGCGCCGCAGCGTCTCCAGCTTCAGTGTGTTTAGAGTGCCGAATGTGCACTGGATGTCAATCTCGGGCGCCAGCAGCCGCCGTAATCTGCTGCGGTCGTTTTTACCTTCAACGATGATAGTTATGGACATATACGGTCATCCTTCCCCCGTGGTGATGTGTCTATGTCGATATTTTACCTAAAAATCGTCATTATTAATAATATCAGCGATTTATTTGTTGCACATCCTATAAGATGAATTTTCATTCCCCGGGAAATGTCGTAAAAAGAAACAATCACCCGGATGCAAAAAAGCCGGGTGATTGGGGGATTTGTCATTTCAGCAAATGCAGACAAACTTAGAATATTCCGGCACTGAGGATGATTACCAGCAGAATGTAGAGTACCAGAATGGTTCCTGTAGAAGTCCAGAATACAGGAGCTACGGGAGCGGGATTGGGGCCCGGACCGCAATGTTCGCCCATGGAGGATTCACCACGCTTTCGAATGTGGGTTGATTACACTATATATTATGTTGAAAGCACCATAGGGTTTGTATGTTTGCCTACCCACATCATCCACTGTTTCAGGGGAAAGGGAATGTCTTATTCAAGCGGCCGGATTGTTCCACTCAGGCCGGTAGGCCAGCTTCCCTGAGGTTCTGGGCGGAAGCAGCAGCAGAGCGGTCATCAGCAGCACAAAGGCAATGAAATACGGGGAGACGAAGTCCCGAAGCTGTCCTGCTGCAACCGGACCGGCAAAGGCGCCAAGCGACATGGCAATGGATTGCAGCGAGAAGGTCCGGCCCATGCGCCCGGCACCTCCAAGACTGATGAAGAGTGAGGCCATCGCCGGAAAAAGCACGCCTTTGGCAGCCCCAAGCAGAAAGAGAACCACACCGGCGGGAATGCCCCGGAACGCAGCCAGCGTGAAGAAGCAGAGTGCCATGGCCAGGAGTGCTGCCGCGATTCTTATTCCTGGTGCAAGCCGGTTCAGAAAGAAGAGACTGAGCGTGACTAGTGCCCCCAAGCTAAGCAATGACAGCAGGATTCCGGTAGAGATCATTCCATCACTGCCCTGTGACAGGGGCAACTCAAAGAACAGTACTCCTTGTGAGCAGGAAACAAAGAAGGGCAGCAGATAATAGCGTCGGGATACGGGAGGGTTCGCCAGGGCCGGAGCTTGTGAGAGCGGGTGCAAAGGCAGAGCAGGGTTTGCGGCGGCTAGGCTCTGAACATGCCTAGGCACGCTGAATAAGGCCATCACACCTGTGAAGATCAGCAGCCAGCCCAAAGTGGTGAAGGTGCCGGAGTAGCCGGTCTTCGCCACAATAAAAGCTCCGGCGGCTGGTGACACAACGGACGCTAACGTATGGACGATCCCGTGGCCGGACATATATTTCCCTTGGGTCGCGGGATCGGAAGAGAGCGAGGCCAGGAGTGTCATGCAGGCCGGGGAGAGGAAGGCCAGGGCGAAACCGCTCGCTGCCCGCAGCAGCAGCAGATGCCAAGGGAGCTGTGCGTGAGCCTGAAGCAGCAGAATGGCCCCGGCTGCCGTGAGCGCGAACACAATGTAACGGCGGCTGCCGTTACGGTCGACCAGCACACCGGCCAGCAGATTGCCGGGAAGATGCGTCAGCGAATACATGCCCATCATCCAGCCAATGAAGGCCGGTCCTGCGCCCAGAGAGATGGCAAACGGCGTAAGAATAGGGTACTGGGCATGCAAATCGAAGAAGGCCAGAAAGAGAAACAGATACAGCCACAGCGCGGTTTTCAAAGAAAGCACCTCCACAGGGGCCTGTCTCTGTACCAAGGCACAGGCAGGCGCTTTTTAACTAGGGGTTAATGTCACATGAAGCAGCCACTTGTTACCAATGATTCGAACAATGACCTACTTGTACTTTACGTGTAGTCTGGTAGGCTTATACCATTTTATTGGGGATGGCCTGCAGGAAGCTGCTCAGCCCATGAATTATAAAGGTCATTCATGTATAATAATTATTAATATTGAAATGTCCCGGGGACATGCGCCCTGTTGTGACGAAATTTGGCGATAGGGGTGTTGAGAAATTGATGGATCCGGCAGTGTGGTCACAATTTATTAGAGAGAATTGGCTGGTTATCGTTATAGCACTTGTGCTGCTGTTTGCGGTAATTAACCTGATTAAGACAGTTCTGAAATGGGCGATAGTGATTGCTATTGTAGCTGGCTTGTTCATTTACAGCGGGGTTACGCTTGACCAAATTGGCAACGCTGTGAATAAGGTTACGGATGGAACGGTAAGTACACTCAAGAGTGAAGCGCAGGATATGATGCTGAAGGAAGCGAAGGACGCCAAGTACACTTCTGGAGGCGACGGCACCTTTACGATTACAACACCTAATCTTGAAGTCAAGGGTGCAGCCGGAGAGGATAAGGTGGAA
Source organism: Paenibacillus sp. 22594 (assembly GCF_052044425.1). Classification (NCBI taxonomy): domain Bacteria; kingdom Bacillati; phylum Bacillota; class Bacilli; order Caryophanales; family Paenibacillaceae; genus Paenibacillus; species Paenibacillus sp. 22594. The sequence goes on along the minus strand of NZ_JBQENA010000005.1, from coordinate 355,103 downwards.
GTGATTTTCCGCGGAGTGAGTCTCGGGAAATGGAGTATGACGGACACCACCCAAACCTTTATTGAAGAAGCACGGAAAAATCAGTAGGTTCGAAGGAAGCCTGCTTACATTTGATATGACTCTACAGAGAAATGGAAAGGGGAACAAACATGCTTAAGGGATGGATAGACAGCCTTAGTGAAGCCAACATCATCTCCATCCTGTTGGTTGTGGTTGTCCTTTTTTCACTGCTGCAGGGCTGGGGCAGAGGCTTCGCAAGAGCGGCAGGAGGCTTGTTCGGCCTGCTGGGAAACGGGGTGCTTACTATTCTGGCGCTGGCTTTGGCCATTCCTGCAGCGATGCATCTGTCGCCCATTGCAGGAACATGGGCGTCAGGAATAGTAGTGCCTGACACGCAGCTCAGCGGATGGCAGCAGTTGTATTACACTGCCGTATCTGTGCTGGCAGGATCACCTTTTGTCCGTTTTCTGCTACTTCTACTGGTATCTTACAGCCTGATCCGGCTTCTGCTCGGACTGCTGTTCCTGCTGCTTCCTTTCCGCCTGCCCCGCTTTCGGACGAGGGAATCGGACAGGAAAGTTACCCTGGCGAGCCGTCTCAGCGGTGCGATCATCGGCGGTGTCATTGGACTCGTACGCGGTCTTGTCCTTGTTCTTGCGCTGTACATTGGTGTCGGCCTGAACCCGGACAGCGGCTTCAGCCGTTATGTGGAATCCTCTCCCATCTACAGCGAAAGTGCCGCTGCTGTTTTTGAGCCGATTGCCGGTGAGGATATGCGCAGCAGACTGCCGGTACTGACCCAAGCGGTGGCTGATGAGATGAATGATATTTTGCGGCGGAAATATGAAGTCATTGATCGTGAAATTTCACCAGACATTGTCGGAGCCGCTGCTGATATTGCCGGACAAGCCGAGGGGGCTGAGGACAAGGCCAAACTGCTGTATGACTGGGTTGGCTCGCGGATTGCCTATGACTATGGTAAGGCTGAAAATTACGAGCAGAAGCGCATCTGGCATGAGCAGACCCCGCAGGATACTTTTGATACCCGGCTTGGGGTGTGTATTGATTATGCCCGCCTGTACGCCGTAATGGCACGTTCACAGGGACTTCAGGTGCGTGTAGTCACGGGGCAGGGTTACGATGGCCAAGGTGGATATGGCGCCCACGCCTGGAATGAAGTGTACCTGCCGGACAGGCAGGCCTGGATACCGCTCGATTCCACGTGGGCGCGCAGCGGGGACTGGTTTAACAGCAAGGATTTTGATAAAACCCATATTAAAGAAAGTGTGCTCTGAGAAGGAAGCGGCAGCCTTGAGATGTATGGTACAATAACAGGGCATATTGAGCAGCCTTTCAGACTCCGGTTTGAACTGGTTCTATAACTGCAACCTATAAGGAGAGGACACGCTGTGAAATGGTTTGGCCGCCCGGGGACACGTCCGGATGAAGCTCATGGCCGAAGTGCACCCAGTCTCCGCATAAATCTGTTTTTCTTCGGCACGTTTTTTATTTTTTGTATCATTATTATTCGGCTTGCATCACTGCAGTTCGTCGAAGCTGAGGCTTTGACCGAAGTGGAAGAGAGCCAAGAGACTAAGGCTGTTCCTCTCTCCGCGATCCGGGGGATCATTCGTGCTGCCGGAGGAGAGGAGATTGCGTACAATACATCCGTCCAATCCTTGTACATCACTTTAACTAAAGACTATACAGAGACCTATAAGAACAAGGAAACCAAAGAATATGAGTTCACGGAGAGTGCCCAAGCGAATACAGCTTCGCTGGCAGCGAGACTGGAATCTGTCTTCAATCAATATGGCGACCCATCCGGCAAAAAGCTCACACAAGCAGATATTACAGCTCTGCTCGATCTCCATTTCAAAAAAGCGCTGGGCTACTATCCGCGTAAAATCAAGACAGGTCTTACACCCAGGGAAGTGGCACATTTTCTGGAGCACAAGGAGCAATATCCCGGTCTGTCCATTGTGGAAGAAGCTGCCCGCCATTATGACAAAGACACCGTTGCTGTACAGGCGGTGGGTTATATTAAGCCTTTTAAATCCTCCGATAAACAGGATATCTATAAGAATATCCGCAGTGAGATGAAGAAAAATAATGCCGATCCGGGCTTAGCGTATAAAGAGGATGAATTTGTTGGTTTTTACGGCCTCGAACTGCAATACCAGCGGGAGCTGCGCGGAAAAAATGGCTACCAGACGATCTCCGTCAATCCGCAGAATATGGCGGAGGAGGTCACCCAAACAGTCCCACCCGTTAAAGGGAATGACCTCTGGATGACGATCCATAAGAACATCCAGCTTAAAACCGAGCAGGCGATTATGGATCAGATCCGCTGGCTGCATACCCATCCGGTACTGGGGAAACTTCATCCTGATGCCCTGACCGGGTATGCCGTGGCTATGGAAGTGGATACCGGCAATGTGGTTGCGATGGCCAGTATGCCGGATTATGATACAAATGTCTGGACAGCGGAAAAGGTTGCACCTGAGGAATACGATAAGATTAGGGATAACAACCTGAACGGTACAATTACAGATACCACCTCCGGTATATCTGGCAATGGCCTGAAGTCCATTGTATATCTGGGGTCCACCATTAAACCGTTAAGTGTGTTAATTGGATTGAATGAAGGCTTATTCTCCACCAGCGATACTTATAACGACAAAGGGATCGCCTATTTTGGCAAGGATAACAATGCTTCCGTAAGTAATTCCTCCGGTCATGTACTTGGATTGCTGCACCCTGCTGAGGCTATTCAGGAATCCTCCAATGCTTTTATGGTCGATAAGGTAGGAAATCCGCTGTATAAGAAATATCAGGACAAGGTGACAGGGGTTTGGGATAAATATTTGAAAGCTTTTGGTCTAGGGCTATCCACTGGGAGCGGGCTGCCGCATGAAAGTGCCGGAGCGAATGATTATATGGATATCAAGGCAGCCGGAAGCACCCAGGCAGCCATGGTTTACGCATCCTTCGGCCAGAAAGGCAAATATACGGCGCTGCAGCTGGCCCAGTACACAGCAACCCTCGCCAATGAGGGCGAACGGATTAGACCGCAGCTGGTCAGCAAGATCACGGATGCGGATGGCAACACCGTTAAGGAGTTCCACCGTGAGGTGCTGGATAAGATTACGTTTGATCCTGCCTATTGGAAGGAAATCAAAAAAGGAATGAACACTGCCGTCAAGGCCTTTGACGGATTTCCTTATGATTTTGCCCGCAAAACGGGCACCTCCGAGATGGATGCGTACGGAGTAGTCCGGGACAACGGTGTATTTATCGCATATGCCCCGCGTGAGAACCCCAAGCTGGCGGTAGCGGTAGTGATTCCTGAAGGCGGATTTGGTTCCAACAGTGCTGCACCGGTAGCACGTAAAATTTTTGATGCTTATGATTGGGAATACGGACTGACTGGCGTACCCAAAAAGAACGTACCACCTTTAGCGGCGTCAACGCCGGAATAAATTGTTTATTTTAAGATGTAGAGGAGTGAAAAACTGTGAGTGTTTTCCGTAAGCAGGCCTCTCCCCAGGACGAGAAGAACAGCAAGAGCTCGCTTGGCCTGCGGCTCAACGTGTTTTTCTTCAGCACGTTTGTTATTTTCTGTGTCATTATTATCCGTCTTGCCGTTGTTCAATTCGTGGAAGGCCCTACCTTAACGGAGGTGGAGACCAGTCGTGATACCAAAAATGTGCCGCTCGCAGCCATAAGGGGATCGATCCGTGCCGCCGGTGGAGAGGAACTTGCTTATTCCACTTCTGTCCAGTCGCTTTATATCACGCTAACGAAAGAATATACAGCTAAATCTACGGACAAGGAAACAAAGATTACTTCATTCACCCCGGAGGCTCGGGCCAATGCCTATGCGCTGGCTAACAAGCTGGTGGAGTCTTTTAATAAGTATGGCGACCCAAAAGGGGAAAAGCTGACGGTTAACGATGTTATCAATTCCTTGGATCTGAATTTCAAGAAATATTCCGGCTTCATGGCACGACGGATCAAGGCGGGCCTTACCTCCGAGGAGGTAGCTTATTTCATGGAGCATAAAGCGGAATATCCGGGCCTGGAAGTAGTCGAGGAAAGCAACCGCCACTATGATAAGGATACGGTCGCGGTACAGACTATCGGCTATATCAAGCCTTTCAAGTCCTCAAGCAGCCTGGATATTTACAAAAATATTCAAAATGCGATGAAACAGATGGATGCCGATCCGGGTCTGACCTACAAGGATGATGAATTTGTCGGATTCGATGGTCTGGAGCTGCAGTATCAAAGAGAGCTGCGCGGGAAGAACGGCTACCAGGTGATCTCGGTCAATCCGCAGAACATGGCCGAAAAGGTCGAAAAGGTCGTTCCGCCAGTGAAGGGGAATGACCTGTGGTCCACCATTAACAAGAATATTCAGATGAAGACCCAAGAAGCCATTACCGAGCAGATTAGCTGGCTGCATTCCCATGCCGTGCAGGGGAAAACACATCCTAATGCGATCACCGGTTATGCGGTAGCCATGGAAGTGGATACTGGTAATATTGTCGCTATGGCTAGCATGCCCGACTATGATACAAATGTATGGACTTCGGGATCATTGCCTACCGATGTCTGGAACCGCATCATCGATAATTATCAGAACGGAACCATCAATCCGATTTCTTCGGGCGTTTCAGGAAATGGACTCCGTTCGGTACTGCTGATGGGTTCAACAATTAAGCCGCTAAGCGTACTCATAGGCCTGAATGAAGGATTTTTCAGTACCAGCTCTACCTACACCGATACAGGCAGTACCTCTTTCGGTAAGGAAGGGCATGAAACCAAAGTTAGGAACGCTTCCGGCCACGTATACGGTCCCATGGACCCGGCCAAAGCGATCACGAAATCCTCTAACGTATTCATGGTCGATATGGTCGGCAAGAAGATGTGGGATAAGTATGGTGGAACCAAGGGCATTGAGGTTTGGGACAAATATATGAAAGAATTTGGCCTCGGCGTATCCACACAAAGCGGCCTTCCTAGAGAGTTTCTGGGACAAATCAACTATACGGATACCAAGGCGGCGGGGAGTGCCCAGGCGGCACTGGTCTATGCGTCCTTCGGACAGCAGGGAAGCTACACTACGCTGCAGCTTGCACAGTATGCTTCCACCCTTGCCAATGAAGGAATCCGGATCAAACCGCAGCTGGTTAGCAAAATCACGGATTCAAACGGCAAGGTTGTCAAGACCTTTGGCCGAGAGGAGCTGGATAAAGTTACCACGTTTGACGATTCCTTTTGGAGAGAAATCAAAAAAGGGATGAGCAGTGAGGTGACTGCATTTAATGATTTCCCGTATGACTTTGCCCGCAAGACAGGGACATCCCAGCAGCAGGCCAAAGGTGAACTGCGCGATAACGGCGTCTTCATTGCCTTTGCTCCGCGGGATAAGCCCAAGCTGGCTGTAGCTGTGGTCATTCCTGAAGGCGGATTTGGCTCCAACAGTGCCGCACCGGTCGCCCGCAAAATTTTCGATGCTTATGATTGGGAATATGGCCTTGATGGCGTGCCTAAGAAAAGCTTGAAAACTGAAGATAAGACGGGCGGTGGCGTTCCGAATACGTCGGGCGAAAATACTCCGGCAACAAACAACTGATATTATGGACTGGAACGACGGAATGGTGAGCTACAAAAATACACAGCTACTCTGACACGAGAGAGCATACAAGAATGGAGGGGTGGCAAATGATTGCCAAATACCGCCTGCTGGCATTGGATATGGATGGAACCCTGCTGAATGATGAACAACAGATTACCCCAAAAACGGTGGAATGGATTAAAAAAGCGATGGATGCAGGCGTTCATGTCTGCTTGTCCACCGGACGTTCGTCACGCAGTGCGATGCCTTACGCAGAGCAGCTTGGGCTTAAAACTCCAATGATTATGGTGAACGGCAGTGAAGTGTGGCGTGCGCCTCATGAGCTGTACCGCCGTTCCCTGATGGACATGATGCTGGTCAAAAGAATGCATGAAATCGCCGAAGAACACGGAATCTGGTTCTGGGCGTACTCTGTGGACGAGGTCTACAACCGCGACACTTGGGATGGAAATATTGAAGGCCGGGAATGGCTCAAGTTCGGTTATTCTACGGAAGACGACGAGATCCGCCACAAGCTGCTGATGCAGCTTCAGGATTTGGGCGGCCTCGAAATCACGAATTCCACACCGCATAATCTGGAGATTAATCCGCTTGGTGTGAACAAGGCTTCCGGCATTCGGGAGGTCTGCAAGCTTCTGGGTATAGAGATGTCTCAGGTGGTTGCAGTAGGAGATAGTCTGAACGATCTGGCCGCCATTCAGCAGTCCGGATTTGGTGTAGCGATGGGCAATGCGCAAGAAGTAGTGAAACAGGAGGCGGACGCCGTAGTCGCCACGAACAACAACGATGGGATTGCAGAAGTGATTGAGAAGTATATTTTTTCGGGGGAATAATGATTTGAATCACAATTTGTAGGAGTTGAAGGAATTGGCGATTCTGGGGTGGGTTTTAATTATTGCTTTATTTGCCGTAGGCCTGGCCGGAGCGGTGTATCCGATATTGCCTGGCGCGCTGGCGATTTATCTGGCCTTTTTCGTATATGGCTGGTTCTTTTCCTTCGACCCGTTTGGTGCGGGATTCTGGATTATTCAAACGCTGATCGTGGTTGTGCTGTTTGTAGCGGATTATGTAGTCGGGGCCTGGGGTGTCAAAAAATTCGGCGGCTCCCGCGCCTCGGTCATCGGCAGCACGATCGGCCTCATCCTGGGCCCGTTCCTCATTCCGGCGTTTGGCCTGCTGATCGGTCCGTTTGTCGGCGCATTTGCCGGTGAACTGATTGCCGGTTCAAATCCGGGCAAGGCCGTGAAGGTCAGCTTCGGTTCATTGCTTGGCCTGTTCAGCAGCACAGTAGTCAAAATTGTGCTTCAAATTGCCATGGTCGTCCTCTTCTTTATCTGGATTGGCCGGTATTAATTTTAACAGCGAAGAAGGCGAAACAGTTTGTCCACCAAGAAAGAGTCATTTGTCAAAGGCACGCTTATTCTGGCCGCGGCTGCGCTTGTGGCCCGCGTGCTGGGTCTGGCCCAGCGGGTGCCGCTGGAGCACTTATTCAATGATATTGGGAATGCATCATTTACGCAGGCGAATAATGTGTACCTGATGCTATTGCCGCTGGCAACAGCCGGCATTCCAAGTACACTCAGTAAAATGGTGTCTGAGCGTTATGCGTTGAACCGGCCGCATGAGGCGCAGCAGGTATACCGTGCGGCGCTTATTTTTGCCGCAGTTGTCGGTGTGCTGATGAGCACAATCCTGTACATAGCGGCTCCGTATTATGCGGAGTACACCAAGGTTCCCGAGAGTACACTCGCGATCCGGGCGATTGCACCGGCGCTGCTGCTCTTTCCGATGATCGCGATGATGCGCGGGTATTTCCAGGGACGCAACAATATGATGGCCGGGGGCATCTCGCAGATTATTGAGCAGATAGCCCGGGTATCGACGGCAATCCTGCTTGCGTTTATTCTGCTGCGCCAGGGCTACAGCAATACATGGATGGCAGCGGGCGCTTCCTTCGGCAGTGTGCTCGGCAGCATCGGAGCTTTTGGCGTGATGCTGTATTATGCAAGGAAACTCCGCCGCAGCGAGGAGCAAAAGGCTTTGTATGATTCAAGCGAAGCCCGGATTCCGCTGCTGAAGATTTACAAGGATATTTTCAAGCTGTCCATACCGATTGTGCTCTCTTCCGTTACCGTTCCGGTAGTGAACTTTATTGATACCTCCCTCATCGTTCCGCTGCTCAGCGGACAAATCGGGTTGAAGGAGGCTACTCAAGCCTTGGGGATCTATGGAAGCCGTGCACAGAGTGTGGCCGGAATTCCACCGGTACTGTCGATTGCGCTTAGCACCTCGCTGATTCCAATCATTTCCGCCGCCTATGCAAGACGCGACGAAGTGCATCTGAAGCGGCAGGTGACGCTGGCGCTGCGGATTTCGATTCTGACAGGAACACCGATTGTCCTCTCGCTCGTTGTAGCTGCTTATTCTGTAAATGGATTGCTGTTCAGTAGTCTGGACGGCAGCGGCATTGTGGCTATGCTGACACTGGGGACGATTTTCCAGATTACAATGATGACGACCAACTCCATTTTGCTCGGAATGGGAAAAGCGCGGATCTCCATGTACTATGTGCTGGCCGGCCTGCTTGTCAAGTTTGGCTCGAACTTTATTCTCAGCCGTTTTTTTGGCATTTACGGCATTATTGCAGCAACGGCTCTGTGCTTCATTGTGATAACGCTGCTTAACCTGAGAATGCTGAGAACCATCATTCCTTTCGAGATCCTTGGCCGACGCTGGGGCGGTTTCGCGGTTGCTGTGTTGGCCTCCGGCGGGATCGGTTACGGACTGAATGAAGCAGGACTGATTCTAACCCATATGATGCCTGACCGGGTGGCTTTCCTGATTACCTGTCTCGTTGTAGGTGTAGCTGTAGTGGTCGTCTATCTGGTGCTGCTGATTGTTCTGGGGGTGCTGAGCCGTCAGGAGATCGCCGGTTATCCGCGGCCACTGCAGAAGGTGCTGGGTCCGCTCATGAGGCTGCAGCCCGAACGTATCCGTTCTGAACAATAATTCTATGATAATTGTCTTATCCTGTCTTTTTTATTTGACTTATTCCGTACAATTTGCTTCACTTAAAGAACACATAACAGACGCTTACTCTTAACTTAAGAAGGGACTGTTCAGTTCATGGATAAAATTACTTCCCCTGCGGAATTTCAGGTGTCGATTCAATCGCCCCGTCTGACCGTAGCTGTCTTCAAAGCCGATTGGTGCTCGGACTGCAAGTTCATTGACCCGTTCATGCCCGAATTGGAACAGAAATATAACGATCGCCTCACGCTGGTTGAAGTGGATGTTGACGCTGTAGGCGATGTTAGCCAGGAACAAAATATTCTCGGGATCCCCAGCTTTGTTGCTTATACGGATGGACGCGAGCTAGTGAGGTTTGTCAACAAGTTGCGTAAGTCCCGTGAAGAGATTGAGAGCTTTCTGGACAGGGCGCTTGAAGTTTATCTGACCATACACAAGTAATAACGATGCACCGCTTTCGCCCTACCCGAGCAGAAGCGGTGTTTTTTCTAAAAATATAAGGATTTATAGGTTTCACGCTATAAATCATCCTTCTATTTCTCGCTGAAACGGATTCCGTCCCTTAAAAAGACGGCGAAGCCGTTTCCACTTGATTTAATCGCTACATAGCTGTTCAACAGGCACTTATCCCAATCATTCCTATAAAATTGCGGGTGATCTCATTGACGATGAATCAATTGAAATGGCTCAGCTACATCACTTGTCTAATCATGTTTTTGGCGCTTCTCGGTGGTGCTGTAGTTACCAAAACCGGTTCTGGACTGGAATGCGGCAATGAATGGCCACTCTGTCACGGAAAGCTGATTCCTGCCTATACGCTAGGTTCTCTGATCGAATACACCCATCGTTTATTCAGCGGGCTGGCTGGCCTGATGTCCCTTGTGTCGATGCTGGCCTTTTGGCGTTATGCGCGTAAACGGAAAGATTTGCTGGTGTATGCGCTGCTTACGCTTTTATTTGTGGTGGTGCAGGGAGGAATGGGAGCGCTTGCGGTGATTAAATCGCAGTCGGCTGCGGTGATGGCGCTGCATATGGGTTTCTCCCTGATTGCATTCGCCAGCTCGCTGATGCTTGCGCTCGGGTCGAAAAGGCGGCATGTGCTGGGGGATAATCCTCCTTCTTCTGGACCGTGTGTCAGCAAAGGCTTCCGCAACTTAACATGGGCCGCTGCGTTATATTCTTATATAGTGGTTTATATTGGGGCCTATGTCAGCCACACAGATTCCCAGGGAGGCTGCTCCGGGTGGCCGCTCTGTAACGGGGAATGGGTACCGGAATTGTCTGGCGGTGTGGGCATTGTGTTCACGCATAGGGTTGCTGCTGCATTGTTGTTTATCCTGATCGCGTGTCTGGGACATTTAGCCTTCTGGAAACATAAAGCACTGCCTGAGCTGAGGGCACTTGGTGCTACTGCGGTTGTTCTATGTCTGCTTCAGGTATTCAGCGGTGCTGCTGTTGTCCATACCCTATATAATGAACGGCTGTACATTTTTGCCGCACTGGCGCATATTCTCCTGATTGCCGGACTCTTCGGCGTTCTGTGCTACATGAGTGTGCGCGTATGGCAGCTGGAAAGAGCGAATAAATAGTCTACGCTCATCAAACTTTTGCGGGATAACGCCCTGTTTGAGGAGGAACAATATAGTGGGATACGGGAATTTGCGTCAATGGATTGAACAGCTCCGCCGGGATAAGGATATTGCCGTGATTGATGCTCCGGTGGATCCTTATTTGGAGCTTGCAGAGATACATCGGCGTGTCGTACAAGAGGAAGGGCCGGCTTTGCTCTTTGCGAATGTAATCGGAACACCGTTTCCGGTAGCGACTAATCTCTTCGGAACGGTCCGCCGGGCCAATCAGGCATTCGGAACACGTCCGGAGCAGCTGATGAAGACGATGGCGAGTGCGGCCGAAACACTGCTGCCGCCAACAGCGTCCGGGATATGGAAGGAAAAACGGCTGCTCCTGGACCTGCTTAAGGTGGGAACCCGGAATGTTCCGCAGGGAGAAGCCCCGGTGCTTGGCGTCTGCCGCAGTACGGATCCGCTTAAGGAGCTGCCCCGCATCACCAGCTGGCAGGAGGAAGGAGGTCCATCGATCCTTCTGCCCATTGTTTATACGGAGAGCATCACTCAGCCGAATGACCATAACCTTGGGATATACCGGATTCAAATGTATGATGACAGCAAGGTGGGAGTGCATTGGCAAAAGCATAAAGGAGGCAGCTTCCATCACCGGGAGGCGGAGCTGCTCGGAGAGACCCTTCCGGTATCCGTTTTTTTAGGCGGGCCTCCGGCATTGATTGCCGCAGGAGCGGCTCCAGTACAGGAACGGATACCCGAACTGATGCTAGCCTCTCTAGTGCTGGGCGGAAAGCTGCAGATGGTCAAGGACCCGATGGGCGGGCACCGGATTCCCGCTGAAGCGGAATTTGCTATTCGCGGACTGGTCACGCCGCAGGAGCGTCATACGGACGGGCCATTCGGTGACCGCTATGGTTATTACTCCAAACCCCGCGATTTCCCGGTCATGCATGTTCAACGGATTTGGCACCGGAAGGATGCCATCTATCCGGCAACTATCGTCGGCAAGCCACGCCAGGAAGAATACTACCTCAGGGAGTATATACAGCGGCTGCTGGCCCCGGTATATCCGCTGCTAATGCCGTCTGTCAAAGCACTGTGGGAGTACTCGGAATGCGGTCCGCATTCCCTGGTGTCTGCTGTCGTGAGAGAGAGCTACCCTAACGAAGCGATGGCATCAGCCTACCGAATTCTGGGAGAAGGCCAGCTGTCCCTGACCAAATTCCTGCTGCTGACTGATGAACCGGTCGAGCTGACCGATTTCCCGGGACTGCTGGAGAACGTTCTGGAGCGCTTCAATCCCGCCTCAGACCTTATGGTATACGGCAATGTCTCCCAGGACGAGCAAGGGCATCCGGTGAATCCATTGAACAATAGCAGTAAGGCTATAATGGTAGGAGTGGGAAGTCCAGTGCGTGAGCTTCCTTATGCATACACGGAAGGACCAATTTCAGGTGTCACACAGGCAATTCCTTACTGCCGGGGATGTTTAGCCGTTTCCGGTGCATCCTATGAGGAAGATCCTGAACTTGCGTCCCGGCTAGTCGCTGTCCTGCGAGCCCAGGAAACGGCCTGGCCGCTCGTGATTGTGGTGGATAACGCCGCCGATACAGTACGTACTCAAACTTCTTTTCTGTGGACAGTGTTCACAAGGTTCGATCCGGCCAGTGATATATACGCCGAATGTGAGATCAAACGCCATCATATCGGCTATAAGCTGCCCCTTGTGATTGATGCCAGAATGAAACGGGATTATCCGGAGGAGCTGATTCCGCGCGAGGATATTGTTCAGCGGGTTGACCGCAACTGGAAAAGCTATTTCCCACACTGAGGAGGATACAGGATGCTGCGGATATTACTCGGAGAGCCGCCCCGCGAGAACAGCGGTGTGCTGGCTGAAGCCATGGACAATATGGCCAGGCTCGCATCCATGCTGCGCAAGGACATGAACCTGCATGAAGACCGTAACCACGAATACCGCAAACTTGAAATCTGGACGCGCGGCCTAATCTCTTCGCTGGATGAGCTGGAGCAAAGCTGGTTCGCGGCTGCCTTTTTCCGCAAATCCGTTGTAGCGGGCTACATGGATGATATGTCCCCTATGGAGCAGGGCGAATATGCGAGATATGTTTATTTTTATAAAGATGGCTTCATTCGTGTGTTTTCACTGCTGGACAAGCTGGGTACGGTGCTCAACAGTCTGTATGATCTGAATACCAGCAAGGTCAAAGCCCATTTCTCCTATTTTACGGTGCTCCGCCAGTTTCAGTTACTTAAGCAGCATGGAGAACTCGCTGATGAACTGGAGGGGATTAAAAATTCCTACCGGGAGCCGCTAGAGAATCTGCGCAAGCGCCGCAACGCCGAGATCCATTACATGAATGCTGAAATGCAGGATGATCTGTGGCAGAGGCATCAGGGACTTCATGACAGAATTCATCTGGAGGATCTGGACAGCCATCTGGAGGATTTGAAGCAGAGCCTTGAAATGGTATGTAAGACCTTGGCAGCAGCATTCAGATACAGCAATGAGCAGTGGCATAAGAGCAAAATCGCCGCAAATCTAAAGCCTGGGCCTTCTTCTTCAGTAAAAAGTTCCCTTTGACAAAAAAACTTAAACTTACTATACTTGAGCTTACATTAGCAGCTTACATGTTGCGGGAACTAATTTCATAATAAACTCTTATCGAGAGCGGCGGAGGGATAGGCCCGATGAAGCCCGGCAACCGATTTGTAGGTGAAGCGATAATCGTCGCTCTCTTCAAATGTCATGGTGCTAATTCCTACAATGCCGCGTGGTTTGCGGTCGTTGGCAGATGAGAAGGCATGGTTAATACAATCACAGGGCCTCTTGCGATCTGCAATCGATCGTAAGAGGTCTTTTTGGTTTTCATATGGGTTACTTGGGGAGGACAAATGGTTTGATAGAGCTGAAAGGTTTGACCAAGGTATACGGAAAAGGCAGCAAAGCTGCAACGGCGCTCTCTGGACTGAACCTGTCGATTCAAAAAGGGGAGATTTTTGGAGTCATCGGCCACTCCGGTGCCGGTAAAAGTACATTGATCCGTTGCATCAACCTGCTGGAGCGCCCGACGGAAGGCGAAGTATGGGTGGACGGAGTGGAATTGACCTCACTTAGTCAAGGACAGCTCCAGGAGCGGCGGCGAAAGATCGGCATGATCTTTCAGCATTTTAATCTGCTGTCTTCCGCAACGGTGTACGATAACATTGCATTTCCGCTGCGGCTGTCGGGGACACCAAAGGCACAGATTGAAAAGAAGGTTCTGGATCTGCTGGCGCTTGTAGGTCTTGAAGAACACAGCCGTAAATACCCGGCCCAGCTATCAGGAGGGCAAAAGCAGCGGGTTGGTGTCGCGAGGGCTCTGGCCAGCGACCCCGATGTGCTGCTCTGCGATGAAGCTACCTCGGCACTGGACCCGCAGACGACCGATTCGATCCTGCGGCTACTGCTGGACATCAACCGGAAGTTTCATCTGACCATCGTGCTGATTACCCATGAAATGCATGTCATTCAGAGTATTTGCGACCGGGTTGCAGTGATACATGGCGGGGGAATAGTCGAGCAAGGTGAGGTAGCCAGGGTATTCCTGAAGCCGCAGCATGAAGTGACGAGGGACTTTATCCGCAGTGAACACCAGCATGAGGGTCCGCTTCGTGTAGCGCTGGATGCAGTACATGGACAGCACAGCACATCCGTCAAAATCACATTCCTTGGACAAAAGACATATGAATCCACGCTCTCCCATGTGGTCCGGAAAACCGGTGTGGACTTTGCCATTCTTCAGGGAACAATTTCAACGATCAAGGATGTGCCTTACGGCCAGCTCCTGGTGCGCTTTGAAGGCAACTTGGAAGCTGTTGAGGCAACTCTTGCCGAACTGACAGCGCAAGGTCTTGATGTGGAGGTGTTCGGCTAATGGGCAATTTGAACTTTAACGAAATTAACTGGGAAGAAATGCTGGATGCGGGCATAGCGACACTACGAATGTTGGCGTATTCCGGAATTTTTACAATTATTCTTGGTTTACCACTCGGAATTGTGTTATATTTATGGGGAAGATCGAATAACTACTTTATCAGGTTGGTTTACTCGGTATTATCCTTTGTGGTGAATATCCTGCGTTCGGTGCCTTTCATTATCTTGATGGTCGCCTTGATTCCTTTGAGCAAAAGCATCATGGGAACTTCGATAGGTGTACTCGGAACGATTCCGGCGCTGGTGATCGGCGCAGCTCCGTTTTTCGCCCGACTGGTGGAAACGGCTCTACGCGAGGTGGACCGGGGCGTGATCGAAGCGGCGCAAGGGATGGGAGCCACTACCGGTCAAATCGTCTGGCGCGTACTTTTGCCGGAAGCCCGTCCAGGTTTGCTGGCCGGAGTGACCATTACCATCGTTACATTAGTTTCATACACAGCGATGTCGGGGATGATCGGCGGCGGAGGTCTGGGTGACCTGGCTATCCGTTACGGCTATTACCGCTATGAGAAGGAAGTCATGATTATCTCGGTAGCACTGATGGTGATTCTCGTGCAGCTACTGCAAATGGCCGGTGACCGGCTGGTTCAACATTTTACCCGGAAATAAGGTACTTCCATATACAAGCCTTATTCATACACACATACACAATAGAGGGGGATTTACAGATGAAAAAAGTACTGCTCACATTCTTCAGCTTGACCTTGGTTTTGGTGCTGGCAGCCTGCGGCAACAACAATAATACCAATAATGCAGCGAACTCTGCTGCTACGAACGCCCCGGCTGCAGATGTATCCGCAGAGCCGTCAACTGAGCCTGCTGCTGAACCAGTAACACTGGTGATTGGCGCATCCCCTAAACCGCATGCAGAAATTCTGAAGGCAATTGCCCCGCTTCTTGAAAAGCAAGGCATCAAGCTGGAAATCAAAGAATTTACAGATTATATCCTGCCGAATACCCAGCTGGCCGAGAAAGAACTCGACGCAAACTTCTTCCAGCACAAGCCTTACCTGGATGACCAGAACCAAAAGAACGGAACGGATCTGGTATCCGTTACGGCAGTTCACGTTGAACCCTTTGGTGCCTACTCCAAAAAAATCAAATCGATCGACGAACTGGCTGACGGCGCAAAGGTAGCCATTCCGAACGATGCCACCAACGGTGGACGCGCACTGATCCTGCTGGCCAAAAATGGCCTGATCACTTTGAAGGACGACACCAATATCGCTTCCACCACAGCAGATATCACCGAGAATAAAAAGAACCTGAAAATCGTGGAATTGGAAGCCGCTATGCTGCCCCGCCAGCTGGATGAAGTAGATCTGGCCCTGATCAACACCAACTATGCGCTGGAGGCAGGCCTTGTTCCAACCAAAGACGCATTGTTTATCGAAGGAGCAGATTCTCCTTATGCCAACCTGCTGGTAGCCCGTCCTGACAACAAGGACTCTGATGCCATTCAGAAGCTGGCTGCAGCACTGACTTCCCCGGAAGCCAAAGCCTTTATTGAAAAGGAATACCAAGGTTCGATCATCCCTGCGTTCTAAGAGGGATTTAACTGGAGAGGTGAAATTCAGACCAGAGATTGCAGGGTAGCCATAAGTGGCTGTTCGGGCAGCCTCTGGTCTTTACTAATAGCGCCGCTGCTCCGATACCGTACCTGTCCAGTACCCTAAAAGTTGATACCCCATGTGAAATCCACTATAATAAAAAAAATCCCGGCCTTCTTCATCGGAAGGCCGGGATCGTTATGATACGGGATTAGAATACTTGAACAACTTCTTCCACGCCTTCTACTTCTTCAAGGAGGGCGCGTTCGATCCCGGCTTTAAGCGTGATCGTGGAGCTTGGGCAACTGCCGCAGGCACCCATAAGTTTCAACTTCACAATGCCGTCTTCGACATCGATCAGTTCGACGTCACCGCCATCGCGCTGCAGGAACGGACGAAGTTTATCGAGCACTTCCAGTACTTCATCATACATGGTGGCGCTTTGTACATTCTCACTCATTTCTCAATCACTCCTTTCGTATGCTTATTATAGTACAAAAAGTTAAAAAATAAAATGGTTCACACAGAATAAGGAGAACATCATGAGACCACTTATTGAATTTTGTGCCAGCAATATCGGTCATGGCACAGAACCGCTGAAGCGCAAGCTGGAACTGAATCCCGAATATGATGTCATCGAATATGGCTGTCTGAACAATTGCGGGCAATGCTATCTGCAGCCCTTTGCCATGCTTGACGGTGAAATTATTGAAGCAGAAACTCCTGAAGCGCTTGAAGAAGCCATTGAGGCAGCCATTAAGGAACAGGAAGCCTGGGACAATCTTGAAATTGACTAGTCCTGTTTTTTTTAGCCGAAATGCCGCTTGGACATCCAGAGCACACCGCTTTTCAGCAGGCGGGGAACCCGTCCCATCACAGAGCGGCGGCCCATCAGGCCAAAGCCGGCATTTTTGCCCAGAGAGCCAAGGGTGCCTTTCAGCTTGATTGCGTGAAGCTTCGGTGTTTCATCGCGCCATAAAGCTTGAATAATCTGGGCCACCTGTTCGCCTTGTGCTCCTGCCGCCTGTGCGCTGGGCGCAAAGGGAAGACTTGCACAGTCCCCAATCACATAAACCTCCGGATAATCAGCCACATTATAATATTGACCCACAATAATCCGTCCGCCCCGGTCCTTCGGCATCTCTAGCTCCTGCACGACCTGCACCGGCTGGATGCCTGCGGTCCATACGGTCACATCTCCGGGTATGGCCTGGGTGCCATTGAAGATGGCATCCTTTTCGACGTGGGATACAGAAATTTGGCCCAGGGTCTCCACGTGGTGCTCACTGAACCATTCCTCTACATACTGCGACAGCTTCGCTGGAAAGGAGGACAGTACACGTTCTCCCCGGTCCAGAATGGCGATGTTCAGATCCGGACGGCTCTCCCTCAGCTCTGCAGCAATCTCCACTCCGCTAAGTCCGCCACCTACAATGTTAACGGTTCCGTATGGCTTCACATCATTCAGACGGCGGTAGGTTTCACGTGTCCCGGAGAAGCTCTGGATGCTGCAGGTATGCTGTTCTGCTCCTGGAATATGATGATAATTATCCGTACAGCCGAGTGCAATGGCCAAAATGTCATAAGAAAACGGTTCCCCTGTCTTCAGAAATACCACGCGGCTCTCCAGATCAATGGAGCCCACTTCTCCGTAACGAACCGTAAGACGGGGGTGAACCGGGAACTGGATGCGCAGATGGTAATCCGTGACGGTGCCCGCAGCCAGTGCGTAGTATTCCGTCTTGATCCCCTGGTAAGGCATCCGGTCAATCAAAACAATTTCCACATCATGGGGGAGATGGTTGTCGAGTAATTCTTGAATGAGGGCAAGGCCGCCGTAGCCGCCGCCCAAGACGAGTAATGTTCTCATGACATCTTCCTTTCGAATATGGCTCAAGTAATGGCCATTGCAGCAGTTATCGGATGAATTCCGGCTTGCAGTTATTCGTATACCTTAATCTCGTTGTAGAAGGTATCCCGTTCTACCGGAATCTTACCAGCGCCCTTCACCAGCCAGATCAGCTCTTCGCGGGTCAGTCCCTCTGGAGTCAAGGCCCCAGCCGCGTGGCTGATCCGTTCCTTCAGAATCGTGCCGTGCACGTCCGAAGCGCCGAAGCTCAGTGCAACCTGAGTAAGCTGTGCCCCGATATTGATGAAATAAGCCTTAATATGGTCGAAATTGTCCAGCATTAGACGGCTGATCGCAATCGTTTTGAGGTCCTCGTAGGCCGAGTTACGACGCATGATTCCGGCGTTCTTGTTCTTGGGCTGCATCGACAGGGGAATGAACACCATGAAACCGTTCGTTTCATCCTGAAGATCGCGGATTTGCAGCATATGCCGCACGCGGTCCTCATGAGACTCGATCGATCCGTACAGCATCGTGGTATGTGTCTTCATGCCGAGCTGATGTGCCGTCCGGTGAACCTCCAGGTATTCCTCTACATTAGCTTTGTTGACCCGCATTTTTTTGCGGTATTGATCAGAGAGAATTTCTGCTCCACCGCCTGTAAGCGACTGAAGTCCGGCTGCGCGCAGCTCCTCCAGCACCTCACGGATACTGAGTCCGCTGATTCGGGTGAAAAAATCGATCTCCGCCGCTGTGTAGGCCTTCAGAGTCACCTGCGGGAACGATTCATTCAAGGCCTTAAGCGAATCCACATAATATTGAAAAGGCACCTTATCATTATGGCCACCGACAATATGGAACTCGCGCACCCCGGGGTGGATATGCTGTTCGACATATTGCACCATTTCCTGACCGTAAAGGGTATAGGCGCCATCTTCACCGTCATCCTTGCGGAAATTGCAGAATGCGCAGTGTGCTTCGCAGACATTGGTGAAATATAGGCTCATGTTTTCGATAAAATATACCTTGTTTCCGTTCTTGCGCTGATTGACTTCATTTGCCAACTGGCCGATGGTGAGTAAATCATTACTTTCATATAAATAAACGCCATCTTCCAAATTTAATCTTTCTCCGCCGCGAACCTTCTCAATGATGTTCGCCATTCTGGCGTCTGTGTGGGGTGTTATAAGAGTAGACATATGATTCCTCCTGAAGGTTATGGCGAGGCAAATGCATCGCAGAATAATTCCCAAAACAAACTAGGGAGTGGCCGTCCATTACAAAAAGCTGCGATGTCAGCTGCCTGCGTGACAATTTTCCGAATTTTACGCATATTGCTTTACCTATTATAAACCTCTCACAGGGGAGCGGGCAACCGCTGAGCAGAGATGGGATAGTCAGGCTGCAGATATAAACGGCAGGTTCAGTTTGGACTTGAGAGCAGAGGGATAGTGGAGTATACTTAATTTTATATAAAAAATTACTTTTGGCCGGATCGGCCATTGAATACAGAATATTTATTCGGGAGGTTAGAGACCATGATTACAATCAGTGAATCAGCTGCAGGACAACTCAAGACTATGCTGGCTGAACAGGAAATTCCGAATATGTTCCTTCGTCTTGGTGTTACTGAAGGCGGCTGCAGCGGCTTCTCCTACGCCATGGGCTTCGACGACAACGAGAGCGATCAGGACGTATACCTGGATGTTCAGGGTATGAAGGTTGTTGTGAGCAAAGACGATATCCGTTACCTGAATGGCCTCGAGATCGACTTCGAGGAATCCGGCATGACCGGCGGCTTCACCATCAACAACCCGAACGCCACCGCTACGTGCGGCTGCGGCTCGTCCTTCCGTACGAAGGAAGAGGCGGGTAACCCTGCGGCTGAGCCGTGTTAAAAGGCGTGATGTGAAGTGGTTTAGCATACGCTGATCTGTACGGCAGCCGATGCGTCAGCCACTCGCGAACAGACGTTTGGTGCTGCGGATTGCAGCGGTGAAAATGGACATTTGGATTGGATTAAGGGGAATTACTCCCACTAATCCGAGACTTTTGACAACTGGAGCATCATTAGGTGGAAAAAGTCCATCTAAAATAGCCCAATTAGGCGATATCTGCTGAATTCCTCTGAATTAGGTGGAGAAAATCCCACTAATTGCTGTTGCACAACACATTCCCGCTTATTAAGTGGAGAGATTCCACCTAAAGGTTAGTGTGTTATTACTTTATCGGTTTATATAATGTTAACAATATCGAAGCCTTCAGGTGCATGTACCTGGGGGCTTTTTGTACCTTCCACTGCGTGCCGGCGGAGATATTTCCAGTATTTAGCTGGGCTGGTATACTAAATGGAACGAGTATCTAAAGTGGAAATCCGGCAGGAAGATAATCGAAGGTGTTTTTCTGTTCTTGAACAAGTATGAATAATCCAATCCTGGTGAGACTGGCAACCCCGGAGGATGCCGAAAGTCTGGCAAAGCTTAACTTGAGTTTAACGGAGTTCTAATGGACATGCATGCCATAAAGGAAACACTGGTTTCGTCAAATGAACTGTTCGCGCTGAGCATACGCGGAGATACACCGATAGGTTTTGCATGCGGCCAGTATTTCAAATCAGTATGTTATCGGCAGTTGTATGGAGAAATTACTGAAATGTATGTGAGTGAGAATGCGCGAAGAAGCGGGTGCGCCACATCATTACTTTCTTTTCTGGAAGCGGCACTTCGGGCCCGGGGAGTCAAGGAAGTTAAATTAATAACCGGCGCCAACAATGAGGCAGCCATCGCAACCTATACGAAAAATGACTACACAAGACAAGAATATATCGTGCTGTCCAAAAAATTATGAATACACTAAACAGTTACCAATTAGGACAAGGAAGGGAGAACCAACATGATCACCATAGCTTTGACGAAGAAGCTTTTTGAGCTTAGCGCTTTGGTAGAGGAACAGGACAATGAAGAAGAGGCTGAATTCTATAAGTGGCATGCTAATGTGTTCCGGATGGCTAGGAAGAATAACGTGATTTTTATGAATAATCAGACACGGTATAACTTTATTTTATTTGGAATGAAGAAGGAACACTATAAAAATATTAATCAGCTATTCATTCAGTCCCTGATTGAAAACTTGCGAGCCGATGAAGTCCCTGAATCAAAAGTAATAGAGTATGTAAGTAAAGCCGATGCCATCAAGTTCACCAAAACCTATAGTCGAAGTGTTCTGGGTTCAATGACAGACATGGTGAAGATGACAGAATTCTTAATTTTAGATTACCCTCCTCACGAAATGAATATAATAGCGCTTAACCAAAAAAACAATCGGTGTCCATTGGTTAAACTAAGCAGCTTCCCCGAACGATTGATGAAAGAGGCATTAGGTTTGCACTAATATGAAGGCGGAGGACTCATATGAGGCCGGTGCACCGGTTATTCTGGCCAACTCAGTGCTGGCCAAGGCGGGAATACCCGGTCACTCTGCGTACGCGGCCAGCAAAGGAGCCGTCGGCAGCATGTACCAAAGTGCTTGCTTCCGGGCTTTCGCCGCTGGCCTTACGGGTCAACAACATTCCCCCAATGACAACGGGGCCAAGCTGGAAGCGGGATGGCGCTTGCAACTCCGCTTAACCGTGCGGCGATCCGGAGGGATTCGCCAATGTCGCGCTGTTCATGGATTCCGATGACTCCTGGTATTTCAAGGTGTGGAATCGCCGTAGATGGCAGCACGTGCAACTCTCCGATTGGTGCGCCTTCTTACCGGCAGAACGTATAAGTATCTGCATTTCACAGATAATCACTACGGACCACACTGCTCTTATTCTCCTTGTCAGGCTCATTTCGCCGGGGTAACGGACCGTATTGCGCTTATTGTCTCTCATTGAGCACTTCTCGGATGAATGTCAGTAAATAGCAGCACTGGAGTCCGCAACTTTAGCAAAACGACATTTTTTGGGAAAATAAGAGCTACAGGGTCCGTTGCCATCTTATCTACAGCTGCCTTGATGAATACCGCAATTAGCGGTAGAAATTCGTAGACTACGTATGCTTGAGGCAGCGAGCTTTTCTTCGTATAGCTTACAGACAGATGTTTGTGCTCCTCCAGTTCCGTCATCCTCCTCCGTTACTCCTGTTCCCCCTTCTCAGGTTTGTAAGTCCCAGCTGCATAGAATTTCCCAATAAGAGGTAATATACGCTCACTGTCGAATAAGTGATAGATATACAAATGGAATCACATTGTGTCGGCAGCTGGAATGTTGTAAACGCTCACAATAGAGATGCAGGAGGCGAACGAAGATGGACGGAAGCAAGTCATTGATCTATCAAATTCTCAAGACAATTGAAGAGGGCAAAGAACCGGTGCTGGAGAACCTGGAAGGGATAACAATAGGGGGGTATCATAGCGCGCTGGAACAGATTAAGGAGAACAATCTGGCCAGTAATATCAGCTTCTCCCTTAGCGGAAAAGGTAAAAAAGCGGTCCGTGTTGCGGACACAAGCGGCTCCAAATTGACCCCTCAGGGTATCAACTATATCCATATCCAGGACAGCCGCAGCTTCTAGCGTTCCATAAAAGGTGTCTTCCCCACGGAGATAAGCGAAAGCATAATGTCTATCCACTCCGGGGGAAGACGGTGGTTGGGATAACTATGCGGCGGCAAAGAGGATCTCAGCCATCACCGGACCAAGGAAGAGGCTGAGCGCGCCGGCAAAGTAGAGGCGAAGAAGGCTCAAGTTAATAATCATAACTTCGAATGCATCTGTCTATATTCTGTGGGTGTCATGCCATAATATTTCTTGAAATTGCGCAGGAAGCTTGAAAAGTTGGTGTAGCCGACCTGCTGAGCAATATCGTTCAGCTTCATGGGGGTTTCCAGCAACAGCTGTCGGGCGGATTTCATGCGGACTTCAATTAGATAATCTACAAAATTACTGAACGTATACTCCTTAAAAAGCTTGCTGAAATAATTGGGGCTGATGTTGAATCTGTCCGCCAGATAATTAACAGAAATATCGCTTTCATTATAATGCTCCGTGATATAAGAGAGAACACTCTCAATCAACTCGCTGCTCTTTTTCTTAGTATTTCTCTTTTCGTTCATGGACTGAATTAGTTCATCCATCAGGGAGCCAAGGACGGCCCGCAGTTCGTACAGCGTCTCGCACCGCTGAAGGCGGATAAGGACTGTCTCATGTTCTGCTTGGAATTGTTCGTTCAGGGCAGGATCGGCTGCAGTCCTCAGGGCTTTCAGGATGACCTGCAGGCAGAGCTGGACCATCATCTCCTTGGACAGGTTGCAACGGGCCGCACGTTTGAACAGCTCCTCCAGCACAGCTCCGGTTTTCTCCGCATTGACCTGCTTGACCGTTTCTATAAGATCATCTATGGATTCGAATACCTCAAGCAATCTGCCGCTGTCCCAGGATCCTACATCGCCTGAGGTAATCAGTGCACTTGGCCCCATCAGAATTTTGCAGGAGACCAGTGCCACCGACTCGAGATAAGACTTACGGATATCAGAAAAATGATCATAATGCCCTCCCATGCCAATAGAGAGGGTCCGCCTGAACTGTCCCTCAATATAGGCCATGAAATGCTCTCCCAGGGCTTTGGCCGCAGCGGTATTCTCCGTACTTCCGCTATTTTTGAAGCTCAGAATCATTACGGCCTGAAAGTCATTCATCTGAACGGCCGCCCCTTTAATCCCTCCCTGACGGGAGCGGATCATTTCTTCGGCAACATTGCACAGTGCATAGAGGTAAAGATTCATATCCCCCACTTTTTCCAGCATAGCCTTATTGTCATATTCCATGGTCAGAACGATATAATGCTCGGGATACAGCTCAATACCTACATGATTCAGCATCGGCTCCGCGAATTCGAATTTCGTCCGGTTGCCTGTCAGAATATCGAACAAAATCTGCAGTTTCAAGGCAGGGATACTCTCGTGAAGCTTTTTCTCGGCATTGGAGTAGCCGGTGAATACCTGCTCTATTTTGCTATGAAGCTCATTATAGGAAAGGGATGGGGAAGTTCTCCTGTTCTCCAAGCCAAGGGGAGTGCGCTTTGTGATTTCCTCTAGTCTGGCGATAAAATATTCCATGGGGGCAAACCAGCGGTGGTTGACGAAGCAGGTCGTCAGAGTAGCGACAACCAGCATCAGACAGGCCATGCCGATCAGAATATATCGGACAGTAAGCGAGAGAGTGCTAAGCTGATGTTGGGACACGACATAGATTAGCTTCCAGCCGGTATAGGCGGAATTGTCGTAGAATATAAGATTTTTGCCGTGAGCCGTTGTCTCGGTCACATATCCGTGGCCCTCCTTGGAAAGGACATGGGAGCTGTAGCTCTGATCAAGAATACTCTGATGAATCAGCTTGGAATCCTTATGAGATAGTATATTCCCGTTCTGATCGACCAGAAATACGTTGTAGCTGTCGCTAAATTGCAGGTCGCTGAACATCTTCGAGATACTCTTTTCGTTAATCTGTGTGACCATAACACCGCTTCTGTCCTTCGGCCCTGCCGTAAACGGGTAATTGCGGACAAGCAGAAAGTCGCTGCTATGGGCATCCGGTGGAGAAGCTGTCCATTTATTGACCTTGGCGCTGCCGGCAAAAGACTTGATCCAGCCCATCCCGGCCGCTGAATTCAGATCATAATAATCCGAAGCGGAGATCAGCTTGCCGCTGAATGTGGAATACAGAAACACAGCCTTCATATTGAAATTGGCTCCCAGGATATTCCCGAGCTGATCCTGCAGCATGGACAGACCCATCAGATGCTGAGGGGCATCTGAAGCAGAGCTCTCAAAAAAGGAGCGGCTCTCATTGTTCCGCAAAAGATTGATGGTTGTCAAATCGATCTCCTGCAGGGCGCTGTCTACCCGCTTGCTGATCTGTCGCAGCACATTCTGATTGGAGCCTATCACCTGGTTCTCCAGCTGGCGGATCGAACTTACATAGCTGATGGCTACGGTTGTGAGGATAATCAGGACGAATAGAGTGATGTAAATGAGCTGTACCTTGGCTGCTATTGTTCTCTTCAACTTGCTATCGCTCCCTTAACCGGCAGATGGTACCTACATTATATGACAGAATGGCGAATCAGTCGGGTTCCACTTTCCATTACGACATAGCGTTTTCTACAAATAGTCCCTGCACAGCGGTAAATGAGAGTTCATTGTAGGTTCTGCAACTGTTCAGTTTCCATGGCGGGAACCTATAGTTGAGTTGCAGACCGGCGCCCGGTTGTCTCCTTATCAAGACATCACAAGTTTGCTATCACAAATCCATTGGAGGTCAAAGGAATGTACAGACAAAACAAAATCACACCCGCACTTCTATCGTTGCTGCTTCTTGGAACAGTATCCTTAACCGCATGCAGCAACAATAATAACAAGAACACAGGCAATGCGGCAGAGCCAACCTCAGCCGCAGCCTCACAGCCGGCAGACGAGGACAAATATGCTTCACTGCCCAAAGAAATCTCCGCCTCCATTTATGACAGAGGGCAGGTTGCTACCAGTGAAGGCTCTTATGAGGATAACCGGTGGACGAGGTATATCAATGAGAATTCCGGGGTCAAGGTCAATTGGGTACCGATCCCGCGCAATCAGGAAGCGGATAAATTCAATGTGCTGATTGCATCGGATCAGGCTCCAGATATGATGACGACCTTTAACCGTGACTTTATCGTCCGCTGGGCGGGTGAAGGGGCTATTCAGCCTTTGGATGAGTACATCGAGAAGTATAGCACCAGCTATAAGAAATACCTGGAGGAGCATCCCGAGCTGAAGCCGTATCTGACGCTGGAGGACGGCAAAACGTATGCTATCGCCAGCTTGCGGCCTACCCGTGCCAATACAGCCCTCTTCATCCGGCAGGACTGGCTCGACAAACTGGGGCTGGCCATGCCGAAATCGGTAGATGAGCTGATTGAGGTAGCCAAAGCTTTCCGGGACAACGATCCCGACGGCAATGGACAGAAGGATACGATTCCTATGGCGATGTCAACGGCGTATACGGCGATCACGGACGACTGGTTTATGGCGCGCAGCGCAGCGTGGTTTGTGGAGGACGGGAAGCTCGTCCAGAGCTTTTTCACAGAACGCTATAAAGACGCGCTTGCTTTCCGCCAGCTTGCATACAAAGAAAACCTGGTCGATAAGGAGTTTGCTACGGACAAGGAGTTTTCGCGGCAGAAGCAGCTGTGGACCACGGGACGTTCCGGTATTTATTTCAGTAATCTGAATATGGACAATACCATTAATGATCTGCGGAAGAATAATCCGGATGCCAAGCTGGCCGCAGTTCCGCCTCTGGCCACGAAGTATGGAACGAACGGCTATGAGGTTGAGGTTCCTAATCATCTATTGACCGCCTTCAACAAGAACATGAAGAATCCCAAGGCGGCGATGGAATTCATCGACTGGATGCTGGATACGGGCTGGGAGCCGCTGACCTATGGAACCGAAGGGGTTCATTATCAGATGGAGAATAGCATTCCGGTTACAACGGACTATGACAAGTGGAAAACTGAAGTCGGCTATGCCTCAGAGTACAGAGTGGTCCAGCAGGAGCAGTATACACCCGATTATTTGCTCACCCGGGCTGGAGACAATCAGGATGATCTGGATATGGCTAAGCTCAAGAATGCAATCATCAAATTCTCCGAGACGTATACCTTCCGTAAGGATATTCCATATATCCCGCCTGTTGCAGAATACTCTTCTATAGCCGGCCAGTTTGAAACCAAATGGAAGGAAATCAATACCCGTATGGCGATGGGAAACCAGACACCGGATGAAGCGGTCGAGGAGTTGCGCAAGGCCTGGAACAGTCTTGACGGAGACAGTGTTACCGCTAAGGTTCAGGCTTGGTACGACGCAAACAAAGATAAGCTGAAATAAAAGCAAGGAGTGAGAAAGATCCCTATGCAAAAAACATTGCAGCATCCTTCCGGTCCGGCAACCATACGCCCTAAAGGCATCCAAAAGCCGGGACGGGGCCTGTTATATTATCTGCACCGAGACCGGTATCTGTATCTGTTCCTGATTCCCGCGATGTCGTATTTCTTCCTGTTCAAATTCGTCACGCTGTACGGCGAGCTCATTGCCTTTAAGGATTTTCGCCTGCTGGACGGGGTTTGGGGCAGTCCCTGGGTAGGACTGAAGCATTTCCGTGCGTTGTTCCAGAGTGCCGACTTCTGGCAAGTCCTGCGCAATACGCTGCTGCTTAATCTGTACAATCTTGTTTTTGCTTTTCCTGCACCGATCCTGCTCGCCTTGCTGCTGAATGAGCTGCGGGTGAACTGGTTCAAGCGGACGGTGCAGAACCTGCTGTACCTGCCCTTTTTCATCTCATGGGTAGTGCTTGCCGGAATTATTGTCTCCTTGCTGTCGCCCTCTACCGGTGTAGTGAATGCAGCATTGCAGGCAATGGGCGTGGACCCTGTATATTTCATGACAAGCACCTTTTGGTGGCCCGTTGTGTTCATTATGTCGACGATCTGGCAGAGCGCAGGCTGGGGCACGATTATTTATATGGCCGCCATCTCCTCCATTGATCCCGGATTATATGAAGCGGCCAAAATCGACGGAGCCACCAAGATGCGCCAGATCTGGCATATCACCCTGCCGGGCATCCGCGGCACGATCGGCGTGCTCCTGGTCCTGCAGATGGGCAAGATGATGGATGTGGGCTTCGAGCATATTTTCAATCTGCAGAACGCCGCCGTGTTCAGTGTGTCGGATGTCATCAGCACCTTTGTGTACCGGACAGGACTGCAGAATGCCCAGTATAGTCTGGCGACGGCGGTTGGATTGTTTCAGGCCCTAATCGGGCTGATTCTGGTGCTGACTGTCAACAAAATTGTGAAAAAGCTGGGTGAAGGCGGATTATGGTAAATCGACTGAAAAGTACGCCACTGTATGTGTTCCTGGCACTATGCGCCTTTGTAACCGTGTTTCCGCTTCTGAACATTCTGTCCATGTCGCTGAGCAGCAGCCGGGCGATTATTTCGGGTGAGGTGGTACTCTGGCCAGTGGAAATAAATGTCCAGGCCTATAAGCAACTGTTCATCGACGGGCAACTTCTGGTCGCCATCAAAAATACCGTAATCATTACAGGGGTTGGCACCGTACTCCAGATGATCGCAACCACTTTGGCGGCATACACGCTGTCGAAGCGGCGTTTAAAGGGACGGCAGATATTTACGTTCATGGTGATGTTCAGCATGCTGTTCGGCACCGGCCTGATTCCGTTGTTCCTGCTGGTCAAGCAGCTGCATTTGATCAATACGTTTTGGGCGATCTGGCTGCCGGGCCTGGTGAGCGCCTACAATCTGTTTGTGATGAAATCATTTTTTGAAGGCCTGCCGATGGAATTGGAGGAATCCGCGACGATTGACGGCGCGACGGACCTGACGATTTTTTTCAGACTGACGCTGCCCTTGTCCAAGCCGATTCTGGCTGCCATTTCACTCTTTTATGCGGTTTCGCTGTGGAATACGTACTCCAACGCTTTATATTTCATCAGTAAGTCCCAGCTCCTGCCCGTGACGGTCAAGCTGTACCAGATGCTTCAGACACCGATTGATTCTCTGCTCGCAGGCGGGGACTCTGCTCACTATATTCAGCCGGAGGGTCTGAAGGCGGCGGCGATTATGATTACGGTACTGCCAATTCTCTGCGTGTATCCGTTTTTGCAAAAGCATTTCATTAAAGGCGTTTTGCTTGGATCGGTGAAGGGTTGAATGGAGCTTTAAAGTGACACAGAATCTGAGGTGACAGAGGTGAAGTATGAAACCATCAATAAACTATACACTGGGCCAATTTGCTTTTGATTTACGTAAAAGCCTTGCCCCCGCCGGGCATACCTGGGTGTGCAGCGGCTACAGCACGGCTGCTCCGCTGGAGCGTACTGTCAGCGGGGTGCGCGGGTGCTATTCACCGCCTTTTGCAGCCAAGGATATGGAAGTTAAACTTCTCGTAACAGCGGATGGGCATCCTGTTGCAGATGACGGAAATCTGGGCAAAGGGGATTGCGGCGTGCTGTATGCCCAGGGGGTATGGCGGCCCGATCAGATTGGGCGGCAGGGCACATATCATCATTTGATCGGCGGACAGCTGATTTCCCTTGCCGTGAGCAGTGAATTGACGCCGCTTGCGGATGCACATGGATTTATTCTCACCGAGCGTGTACGGAACCGCAGCCAAAGACCCCTTCCTGTGGCCTTTCAGCCGGTGCTTCAGCCGGGGAGTCCGGCGTATGTTCCCTTCGATGAATGGGATTACGGGGCTCCGCTGACCGGGACTGGTGCTGCTGTGAACATCGGCGAGGGAATTTGGGAGAATGAACAAGTGCGTGTCACCCTGATCTGTGAGGGAAGCCGGGAACAGGTGCTAGAGGAAGGGGAAGAGGCCGTATTCTGTCTGGCAGCAGTGCTTACTCCTGCCGGACAGGAGTTCGAAGGGAATGAAGGGCGGAGCTTGGGAGAGATGGCGCAGCGGACAACGGCCGCCTGGGAGCAGCGGCTTGCGGAAGCCTGCCGGGAGCTGCCGGTTCTGCAATCGGATATTCCGGGCCTGGAAGAGTATTACCGCCGCTCCCTGATCAGCGGTCTGGTCTGCCTGTGGGATAATCCGGATTTTGCGATCCGTCCCTTCCCGGTTGTCTCGGGGCTTGAGGGTGCCGGAATCTGCTGCTATCCATGGGATATCGGGGGTTATGGGGCGCGCACGATGGCCATGATGCTGGGCAAGGACAAGGCGGCGGAACTGGCGGAATTGATGGTGAAGAGCGGCATCGACCGGCACTCGCGCTTTGCTCCAAGCGGCAGGGGGGCCAATGTGCCTTACTCCTACAGCCTGTGGTCCTTTCTGAACTTCGCCTGGTCGATCATTGTACTTCATGGCGGGGGAACGGAGCTGTTTCCTGCAATGCGCGAGCTGGCCTTATATGACGACAACCGCCTGCCGCAGTGGAATGAGCTGCTGGATTACGGCCTCCAGCCTAACCTGCTGGAGATGCGCGGTGCGGGCTATGAGCATATCGTCGCCAGTCCGAATGCCGAGCGGGCCTGGAGCTATGACCGCTTGGCGGATCTTGCCCAGCATTTGGGACTCTGCGATGAGCCTGTGGAGCATTGGCGGGACAAGGCTGAGCGCATCCGGCAGTCCATCCGCAGCCATCTGTGGGATGAGGATAAGGCCTGGTTCAAGGCTTTATACCCTGGGGGCCATGAAGAGCTGATCTATTCAATTCAATATTTCGATGCCCTGCGATTCGGCGCCTGCAGCGGCGAGATGAAGCGTGGCATGTTCGCACAGGTCAGAGATGGCGCTTTCCTGGGTAATTACGGCGTGAGCAGCATTTCTTCCGAGGATGAACTGCACTATGAACAGAATGATCCGGATTGGTCGGGCAGTGGTGCTTACACAGGGGATGGGCCAATGTTAGCTCTGACTCTATGGGAATCCGGACAGGGTGAGCTGGCCTGGGATGTGCTGCAGCGCCACTTCTGGATGGGTCGGCATCTGCCCTATTATCCGCAGGAGCATTGCTGCGACCGGCCGGCCGTTCCAGCACACAAACGGGCCAATGTGGTGGCCGGTTTGGCAGGCGCGGAAGCACTGCTATTCGGCATGGCCGGTCTGGACCCGCAGCTGGATGGCAGCCTGTGGATTCATCCACAGCCGCCCGCAGAAGGCCATGTCCGGCTCTCCGGCTTCTTTTTCCGGGGGCATGTCATTGATGTTCGGCTCAGTCCGGGCTGGTGTGAAATCACTCGTGATGAAGAAGCAATCTACAGCGGTGTTCCGGGCCGCGTGGAGATTGTTCCTGCAGGCAAAGGGTAACACCATTGAAATGGCGATTATTTCTGTAAATAGGGTACCTCATTAAATGAATGGAGTTGAATAAAGTGACCTGCTTGCGGCAGAATTTCGATATTATCGTGGTGGGTGCCGGCATCGGAGGCATTACGGCTGCGCTGGCCGCTGCCAGGATGTCCCCGAGCGTTCTGCTGATTGAAGAGGCAGATGAGGTGGGCGGAACCGGAGTTTTTTCCAGTGTCTCGCTGATCTGCAATTTC
The DNA here is from genome assembly GCF_052044425.1 of Paenibacillus sp. 22594. NCBI lineage: Bacteria > Bacillati > Bacillota > Bacilli > Caryophanales > Paenibacillaceae > Paenibacillus > Paenibacillus sp. 22594. The sequence goes on along the minus strand of NZ_JBQENA010000005.1, from coordinate 324,355 downwards.
CGGGATTCCAATGGACGTCCAATCACCAGCGGCATTCATAGGGAACTATTCCCGGCCGCCTATACCCACTATAGCGAGCAGCGTGTCCCCACTTATGATGAACTGGTGCTCAAAGCAACTTACAGGAAGCTACTGGCGGCCGAGCCTGCTCTGACGGTGTGGACCGGATGCAAGGTTACACAGGCGGCTGTGCAGGAGGGAGTGATTCAGCACCTCCATCTGCAGGGCAGCCAAGCTACGGAGGTAGCCGCCCGGATGTTTCTGGATGCCACGGCGGACGGCAACCTGTCCGCAATGGCGGGAATGGAATACGAACTGGGCCGGAAGGGCGACGGAAAGATGCAGTCTGCTACAGCCACCTTCCGGGTCAGTGGTTTGGATACCTCTAAGCTTGAGAATCCGAATATCCTTGAATGGTCGGCCATTCATTCCTTGCGGCGTGAGCTGCTTCCCTATTATGAAGAACTGCAAGCCCGCGGCGGGACCCGCAATCCGAGGCAGAGCATCACCTGCTTCCCTTATCCGGACGGGGAGGCGTTGCTGTTCAATTCCACCTCCGTGATGGGAGTGGACCCTACCCGGCCTGAATCCTTGGCACGCGGTATGGAGGAGGGGGCCAGGCAGGCGAATGAGCTGTTCGAGGCGATTACCGGCCATCCGGCGTTCAGAAAGGCGAGGCTGGACTATATCGCGCCGAAGCTTGGAGTGAGGGAAGGCAGACGTATTTCTGGAGAATATATGCTGACGGAGGAGGATTGTCTGGGTGCAAGGCATTTTCCGGACATGATTGCCGCATGTGCTTATTCTCTTGATATTCACAGCCCGGACGGCAGAGCAACGAGGCTGGGAAGCATCCCCGGGAACGGTTATTATCATATCCCTTACCGGTCATTAATCCCGCGAGGCTGCTCCAACCTGTTGCTCAGCTCCCGCTGCATCAGTGGTACGCATGAGGCGCATAGCTCCTATCGGATTATGGCTTCGGTCAGTGCAATCGGTGAAGCAGCGGGTGTAGCAGCCGCACTTGGTGTCCTGCAGCACAGAAATGATGTAAGAGAGATCGAACCTTCGCATATTCGTTATGTGCTCCAATTGAGAGGTCAATTTACGGAAGGCGTCGTGGAGCGGATTCCGCTTCCCGCCGGACCTGCTCAGAGAAACAATTCATTATAATATTGAAAGGAGAAATAAGATGAGAAATGATAAACTGGTGCTTCTGGCCTTATGTTTCTTGCTTATCGTCTCCATAGCAGCAGGGGGCTTTCCCCTTGCTGTTTACGGAGAACAATTGAAAGCGGTTGCAATAAAGGGGGCTGCGCCTACTCTGAGGGCACTGCCTGCAACTGCAGCGTTCTCTGTCTATGGGGAGCTCGCTCCAGTGATTACAGACTGGGAAGAGTTCCGCCGTAGCTTTGGCAGCCATAACCATGCCCTGGCGCTGGAAGCCGGGGATAACATTACAATAGACGGCAATATGGACGAATGGGCCGGTTATGGTGAGGTCCGCTTACCCGTCGCTGACGCGCAGGTGCTGATCAGCGGCTGGGGAGGACCGGCGGATGTATCCGCCAGTGTCTATCTGACATATGACGAGGACAATTTCTACTGGGCGGCGAAGGTGACGGACAATGCGCATACGCCTGTTTCTGACAGCACGATGTGGAGAGGGGACAGCATCCAGTTTGCCTTTAGCCCCGGAGGTACTTACGGGCCAGAATATGGAATCAATTATATGGACGGTCAAGCCCATGTCTGGCAATTCAGCGAAGGCGGGGCGGCTCAGGGTGCAGAGGGCATTACAGCCGCCGCAACCCAGTCAGGGCAGGACATCTTCTACGAGGTGCGAATGCCGTGGACAACAATCTCTGCGGCCATGCCCGGGAATGGTGAGCTTCCGTTCACTTTGCTCTTCAATGACAATGACGGGGCGGGTCGGAGAGGGTGGATCGAATGGACACCCGGCATCGGCAAGGCCAAAAGTCCGGCTGATCACGCGGTACTGCACCTGGTGCCTTCTGCTGATCCCTGGAGCTTCTGGGTGGAAGGACCCAAAGAGATCAATGTGAATTCTACCGTGTCCTTTTCGGTATACGCGGTGAACTGGACCTCGGAGGTCCGCAGCTTTCATCTGTCCTCCGGACTGTCCGGCGTGGAAGAAGATTTCACGCTTCCCGGCGGTTCCGTTGCCGAATGGACTCTACCGTTCAGCACGGCGGAGCCTGGGGAGCATCAGCTTGAATTCACACTGACCGAGCAAGGAGCTCCTGCCGGCAAGCGGCAGGAGCTGAAGGTTACAGCCGTCATCGCTCCTGTTCAGATCGAAGCCATGCTGGACGCTGTGAATGCAGAGCTCCCCGGTCTGGAGCAGCTATTGCTACAATGTGAGGCGCAGGGGCTGTCGACTGATTATGAACGGATTAATTATACCGTCATCAAAGATTTCGTCGGATATGGGAAGGAAGACATCCGGCAGGGCAGACTGGGCAGAGCACAATATGTGGCCGCAGGACTGGAGACGCTGTTCAATGAAGCGCAAACGCAACTAGAGGGATACCTGGACGGCAGTCTTACACCACAATCCGCTCCGCGTTATGTATCCGGACGCCCGGAAATATCAGGCTATTCCTTCCTCGGCGGTACGAAGGTGCGAAGTACAGGCTTCACGGAGGAACGGCCGATCTTCTTCACGGGTTATGGACACTTTAGCCAGGTGAAGAGGGATATCCCGAAGCTTCAGGATCTCGGAACCAACGTGATTCAGATGGAGCTGGGGCCAAGGGATGTCATTCTGGATAACAAGGATTTCGTGAACCGCTATACAGTCAACCGCTCCGGCGGGGTCTCCGCCACAGCTGCCATTGTGGAAGGGATCGGCCACTCGGGGAACAATTCACTGAAGATATCCAATGCATCGCCGCGCCAGTCCAATGTCTTCATCAATGTCAGCCAGACGTTGCAGGTAGAGCCGGAGACGACTTATGAATTTAAAGTATGGGTGAAAGGCGACAATGCCAATAATGTCTGGTTTCCCGGCGGAACCGGCTGGAAGCAGCGAAAATCCTTCCCTGCCGGAACCTATGACTGGCGTGAGGTGAGCTTCGAATATACCACTGCGGCAGGCGAGGTATCCTACCCTTTGGTTATTCTGTCCGAGAACACGGGCACCGTTTGGCTTGACGACCTCAGTGTCGTCAAGTCGGGGAGTACAGTCAATCTGGTACAGAATCCCGGCTTTGAGGATCTTGGGGGTTATTCCGCAGAGAAGGAGTATGTAGTCTCGACACGGAAAATTGAATCCGACTTGAAGCCGGTGCTCCAGAGGGCAGAGGATTACGATGTGGCTGTCAATCTGCTGATCTCCCCGCATTATTTCCCGGACTGGGCGCTTGCGAAATGGCCGGAGCTGAAGGTGGCAAACAATGGTTTTATTAAGTTCTCTCTGTTCCGGCCTATGGCCAAAGATATCATTGAGGATTATTTACGGGCTTTGATTCCCGTCATCAAAGATTATGGTTCCCTGCAGAGTCTTACGCTCAGCAACGAATCCGTTTATCAGGCCAATAAAGATCCGTATGCCTTGCCGGCATGGAGAGAATATCTGGAGGAAGACTATGGCGGCAGCATTGCGCAGCTCAACAGCGTTTACGGCACCGCCTATGCCTCCTTCGCGGAGGTGACGATGCCTGACAATGTAACCGCTTCTCCGCTCTCTTATGATTATGTACTGTTCAACCAGGACTATTTCGCCAGCTGGCATGAGTGGATGGCGGGTATTATTCATGAGCTGGCTCCGGATTTGCCTGTGCAGGCTAAGATCATGGGCGACCCCAGAGGCAGCTTGTCCTGGGGTGTAGATATCGAGCGGTTCTCGCAATTCAGCCAGATCAACGGCAATGACAATTGGAACTATATTAATGAAGGCCCGAAGGGCTTTATGGAAGAACTCAGTTTCTATGATCTCCAGGCCTCCTTTAAGCAGGCGCCGATCTTCAATTCGGAGCATCACCTAATTGCCGACGGGGACAAAATGTACACGCCGGAACAGGCGAAGCATGTCCGCTCCGTATTGTGGCAGAGCGCCATCCACGGCAGGGGCGGCTCCGCAATCTGGATCTGGGAGCGTACCTACAATGAAGCCGCCAGTGCTGAAGGCAGCATTCTGCACCGCCCGGACGCGGTGGTGCAGGCCGGGCGCACCAACCTGGACCTGAACCGTCTGGCCGGACAGGTGACCGCCTTTCAGAATGAGCAGCCGCAGGCGGCCATTCTCTATTCAACCGCCTCGGGAGTTTTCTCCGGAGATTACTCGGCGGTGTCGCTTCGTTCTTATGAGGCTCTGTCCTACAGCGGATATAAGGCAGGGTATGTCTCGGAGCAGCAGGTGGAAGCCGGAGGACTGGACAGCTATAAGCTGCTGATCGTACCTAATGCGTCACGGGTTAATCCGGCAACGCTGGGCGGGATCAGGCTGTTCATGGAGCAGGGCGGTCGGGTGCTGCTAATCGGCTCCCATGCTCTGGAGCTTGCGCCTCATGGCACACCGCTCTCTGCCGCGGACAGAAGTTATGTATTCGCACATGCCGACAAGATAGCGGCGGCAGACTGGACTGCAAGTCAGATCAGGGACTTCTTATTACCGATCCAGCAGAATATCAACCCGCAGCAGTTAATGCTCCTGGACCCGGTGGATGGTGAGCCTGTATATGGTGTGGAGTGGAGAAGCGTGGAATATGAAGGACGGACGCTGGTGAATGTGGTCAATTATGGTCCGAATGCGGTAACGGTGTCCATCGAAAGGAATGGAGCCAGAGCTGTGGGCTTCCCGGATCTGATCACCGGAGAGAGCGCGGCTGGCCAGACGATTGAGCTGCAGCCGCTGACTCCTTATCTGTTCAGCCTCGACTTTCCCGGTTGCGGGGATTGAGAAAAGCTGCCGGACTCTACCTGTTGAACATGCGGTACTCGCGTGGGGATACTCCGCTCAGCTGCTTGAAGATTTTACCGAAATGGGAGAAGTTCCCGAAGCCGCACTGCTCGGAAACGGCGGTGACCGATATTCCGGTTTCCTTCAATAAGCGCTGTGCTTGTCTGACTCTTGTGAGATTGACGTATTCGCTGAATCCGAAGCCGGTAACTTCCTTGAACATGCGGCTTAGATGACTCTTGCTGATGTAGAAGCGGGAAGATAAGTCGTCCAGCTCCAGAGGATCAGCATAGCTGGCATGAATATGGCGGACTATAGCGGTGATCTTCTGCTGTACCGGTGTAGGCTCGTAGTGAACAGACGGCTCCTGTCTGAGCAATTCTCTGGCCGTGAACAGCAGCAGCTCTGTCGCCGCATTGACCGCGTGGATTTCATAGCCCGGGGGTTCTTCAGTAAGCTCCCCGAGCAGTTTCAGCAGCAGCGCCTCCAGCGGGAGGCGCTGCTGCAGCTTCAGTCTCAGAATAGGATACTCATGGGAGAATACAGACAGCAGCAGCTGCTTATGGTCTGCAGAGAATCCGTCGAAGAAGGCAGGATCATAATACAGCAGCATTCTTTCGTAGCCGGGAATGCCGGCGTCGGAGGTTCTATGCACTATATCCGAGCCGATCAGTACTATATCTCCGGGCTGTACGGTGAAGCTACGGTCATGAATGAAGTAGTTCCGCTCACCGGAAAAAAGATAATACAGTTCATATTCACGGTGAAAATGGGTTTCCGGCATGGTGTGAAAATCGTTCCTGTCGAACTCAATCTGAAGTCCATTCCGGGAAGCTGTAAGGCCAAATCTAATTTGATCCGGCACCTGCCCGATGTCCATAGATCAACTCTCCTTCATATAGGAAATAGCATATACAGCTATTATAGCGAAATAAGCGTGGTATTGGAGAAATGGAGTGATAATTGCAGAGAAACCATATAATTATTGTGTTATTCTATGGCTGAAAGCCAACAAAATAGGATTAACTATGGGAGGCGCAAGAGAATTGGATAAGAAACGTTATGTACAGGTAGGCATTGGGGGCAGGGCTCAATTCTTCTATGAAGCCATTGCCAAGGAATATAGGGATTCCGCAGAACTCACCGCTTTTTGTGATGTGAATCAGACGCGTATGGATTATGCCAATAAGGTTCTCTCGGGAACCTATGAATATCCGCAGGTGCGCACTTACCTAACCGAACAATTTGATGAGATGATTGAAACCGAGAAGCCGGATATCGTCATTGTTACCAGTGTGGACCGGACCCATCACCGGTATATTATCCGCGCGCTTGAGCTGGGCTGTGATGTCATTACGGAGAAGCCCATGACCGTGGATGTGGAGAAATGCAAAGAGATTTACGATGCTGTGGAGCGAACAGGACATAAGGTGCGGGTTACCTTCAATTACCGTTATGCTCCGCATCACACGAAGGCCCGCGAGCTGATCTCTTCCGGGGTGATCGGGGATGTGCATTCGATCCATTTTGAATGGCTGTTGAATACACAGCATGGTGCGGATTATTTCCGCCGCTGGCACCGGGATAAGCGTAACAGCGGAGGCCTGCTTGTCCACAAATCGACTCATCATTTCGATCTGGTCAACTTCTGGATCGGTGCGGAGCCGGAGACGGTATTTGCCTTTGGTGATCTGAGATTCTACGGCCGGGAGAACGCCGAACGGCGCGGCGTAACTTCATTCTACCAGCGTGGCACCGGCAATCCGGCAGCCTCGAAAGATCCTTTCGCCCTGCATCTGGATCAGAATCCCGTGCTGAAAGAGATGTATCTGGATGCGGAGGCGGATGACGGCTACCAGCGGGATCAAAGTGTATTCGGCGACGGCATCAGCATCGAGGACACCATGGGGGTAATGGTCCGGTACAGTAACAAGGCCATTCTCACCTATTCGCTGAATGCCTATATGCCTTGGGAAGGCTACCGGATCGCTTTTAACGGCTCCAAAGGAAGAATCGAAATGAGTATAGTAGAGAAATCCTATGTCAATGCCGGAGGTGACCGGTCACTGGAAGGTGCCGTGGAGGGCAAGCATATTGTGGTCCATCCCATGTTTGATGCGCCTTATGAGGTCCAAGTGGACGAAGGAACAGGAGGTCACGGCGGGGGAGATCCGGTGCTACTGAATGATTTGTTCGGAACCCCGGACGAGGACATCTACCACCGGGCAGCTGACCACCGGGATGGAGCCCGCTCCATCATGACCGGCATCGCTGCCAACCAAGCTATCCGCACCGGGCTTCCGGTCCGGATCAAGGATCTGATCTCAATTTAATTTAATAGAAGAAATAGACACAATAGAGCCTCCAGGTGCGCAGATCTGGAGGCTTTTAATAAATCCAGAATTCATATGTTGTACGCAATAAATTATGCCTTATATTTCTCGCTGAACGGCTACCGTCCTTAAAAGGACGGCGAAGCCGTTTTTCTACTTGTCTGGTCTCTTCCGGTTTCCAGTTTTTAGCGGGACTGATATACTGAATTGTAGTGTGGATAACGTTAAGTACTGTGGTCTTAATAAATCATCCAAACAAGCTGAAGACAGAATTATTGTCCTCCTCATGAAATGAATATTATAGCGCTTAATCAAAAAAAAAATCAGAGTCTTTTGGTGAAACTAAACGGTTGCCCCGAATGGATTGGTGAAAGAGGCATTAGGTTTGCAATAGCCTGATAACGGAGGAGCCCATATGAAAACCCTATACCGGCCTGTCGGCCTTACGGAAATGAAGCTAATACTCGATCTGCACCTCGGCGGCTTTCCTTCCAGATTACCGGAACAACCCATTTTTTATCCTGTTCTAAATAAGCCGTATGCTGATCAAATCGCGAGAGAATGGAACACCAAGGACCCATTTTCCGGCTATGCCGGGTTTGTGACTGAATTTGATGTAGCCAGTCCTTATATCGATCAGTATGAAGAACAAGTGGTAGGAGCCAGACATCACCTAGAGCTGTGGATACCTGCTGAGGAAATGGACGACTTCAATCATCATATTGTCGGTCCAATCCGAGTGGTTGATGCCTACTACGGTACCGATTATGTGGGTCTGATCCCGGAGATACCTGTTTTTGAGAACCAAAGCGCAGCCCAGCAGCTGATTAAATGGAGAAATATTCTTGAGTACAATGCTATGGATTTTTACAGTGAGATCAGAGAACATTGGCAGCATATATTCACGAGCTATCCCTATTGGAGTCAGATGGATTTTACGGGTTACGGATTATCAGAGGCTACAAAAAACGGAGTGCTTGGAACAATGAAAGAATATTGGAATGGGCATTTTCCGGATATGGTTTTACCTAGCATTGGCTAGTAGTTATTATGATTCTGATGTTGCGTCTATGGTCGAAATAAAATGGAAGGTCTATGAGCGCATGGAGAAGAAAGGCTCTGGAATTGTTTTATTATAACAAAATCAACAATACGCATTTCTTAAGTTGACAGGAGGAACAGAACGACGATGAGTAACCCGAAAACGAATCTTAATAAATGGTTTCCTAAAGAATCTACAACCCTCTCAGCGGAAGAGATCGTCGATTCGGTATGCAGCAACATCTATGAGCCTGAGTATGCGGCTGCCCGGGAGGATGTGCTGAAATCACCGGGATTCCTGCGGGAGATTATGCTGCTGATCGATCTGGATACGGAACTCACCATGAATGGCATCTTGGGCTTTCTGGAGAATTCATCCGGCCAATATTTGCTGGAGACCATTCAAGCTTTACAACATATTGGCGCGGCCGAAGATGCAGAGATTTTAGAGCAGATCTACCAGCAGCTTGAAGCCACTCCGGTTCAGCGGAAAAACACTCCCAGCCTTCATGAAATCAGCAGCTTTCAAGACCGGTACATCCTGAATGCGGAAGTATTAGATGGAATACTCAGGCTGTCCGAGGCACTGTATTTGAATACACCTGACCGCAATATTTTTGATAACCTGGTTGGCTATCTTTCTGCGAACAGACATCGACTTGATGAAGAACTGAAGAAGTATAGCTAGTGATGCGGTCTAGCTGTGGGTAAGGAAATAATCTAATCTAGGAGATGCACAAAATGCCCGAAACGATTAAAACCAATGTAGATGTACTCCACATGCTGGATTCGCTGATGAGGGAGCCCGCCCCGTTTTGGAACAAATTCTATGGTGACAGAACTAAGGGGGTTCCCTTTTTTGTAGATAAGCCGGATGAAAATTTGGTCTCTTATGTGGAATCGGGGATATTGCAGGGCGGGCGGATGCTGGAGCTGGGCTGTGGACCTGGACGGAATGCGATTTATGGGGTGCTTCATGGTTTTGATGTGGATGCGATAGATCTTTCGGAAGAAGCCATTGCCTGGGCGAAGGAACGTGCAGCTGAAAAAAATATTCGGGTGAATTTTACCTGCGGATCGGTCTTTGAGCTGTCTCCCGAGTCTGAATATGATCTGGTCTATGATGCAGGCTGTCTTCATCATCTGTGGCCCCATCGGCGAATTGGATATATTGAGATGATCCATCATGCGCTGAAGGACGGGGGATATTTTGGATTAACTTGTTTTGCTCCCGGGTTTACGGACATGGGAGGAGCTATGGAATTAAGCGACTGGGATGTGTACCGGGACCGAAGCATGCATGGCGGACAAGCGTACAGCCAAGAGAAATTAAGCGAACTCTTAGGTGGATATTTTGAGCTGGTGGAGATCCGGTTGATGAAGGAATGTGCGGAGAATGACGCAGTGTTCGGCGTTCCTTTTCTGTGGACAAGCCTATGGAGAAAACAATTGAAGGGATAACTGCATAGGCCAGATTACTTGCAAACTCAAAACGTATACAATTCTCCACAATAAAAGTGAGGGGTGTGAAAAAATGAAAAAGAAGCTTGGAATTGCGGTTATTACATGTATTTTTTTAACAGGAAATGCCGTTGGAGTATTTGCTGCTACGCAGTACAAGGAGGTAAAGGCGCTCTTTTATCCTTCGATGAAGGTGGAATTGAACGGTCAGCAAGCGGACTCCGTAAAAGCTTTGAAGTATGATGGCTCACTTTATTTGTCGGTTAAAAGCATGACTGATTATTTTGGACTGGACTCTGCTCTGAAATATGATAGTGCTAATAATAAAGTAACTATAGGCGGACCTCGATACATAAATATTAGCAATTCGGACTCCCCGAACTTTTATCAGGTCATTGTCAACGGGAACTGGAATTATTCGTATCTGACATCTTCCCGGATAGTTGTAAGCAATTATTATATGGGGATCGATATGGATCTGGCTGTTCAGAACGGAACCTCCATGGAGGACTATTCTAAAAGTCTAATAAAAAATGAATACAGCGACCTCAAGGTTACCAATGAAGTGGATACTACAATCAGCAATGTGGAAGCCAAGGTTATCAACTATAAAGACAAAGAAAATGTAGGGAGACTGGCTATTCTTCATAAGGGTTCAGATTTTTTGACTATACATTTTTTTGTGGACGGAAGCAGATTCAAAGAAAGTGACTTTAACGAATATGAGAAAATAATCAAAAGCTTAAATATCCAATAAGTTAAAATCGACCACTGAAGGAAGGGAACCCCGTGACTCTATTGGAAACAGAACGGTTAATCATTCGTGAATTTGTCCTTGAAGATATGGAAGAGGTGCATGCCTATGCCTCAGATCCTCTGGTGGCGAAATATATGATATGGGGACCTAACTCGGAGGAGGAGACCAGAAGCTACATCAATCTGACCATGGAAATGCAGCGTCACAGCCCCCGGCGTGACTTTGAATTTGGCGTCGTTCTCAAACAGACCCGTCAGCTGATCGGCGGCTGCGGCATTCACGTTAGCGAACCGAGACAAGGGGAAATAGGCTATTGCTTCAACCCGCTGTTTTGGAGACAGGGATATACCTCTGAGGCGGCTGCCGCTGTACTTGATTTCGGGTTTCGGGAGCTCGATCTTCACCGTGTATACGCTACCTGCCGTCCGGAGAATATGGGTTCAGCCAAAGTTATGCAGAAGCTTGGCATGGCCTACGAGGGACATTTGCGTGAACACTTGTGGCATAAAGGGAAATGGCATGACTCTTATCTGTATTCGATTTTGAAGCCTGAATATGAGCAGCAGAAATGATAAGCTTGGCAGCGAATTTTACTGATCCAGCCCATTCATACCTTTATATGAAAAATAAAAGTGTAGGAAGGAAACTAAGATGAGTCATATCTTCTTAATCATTATTCTTTTAGTTGTGTCGGGCGTTTTTGGAGGTGCCGTTAATTTTCTATCAACCACTAATGATAAACAGAGCATTTTTGGGAATTATGAATTATTAAAGTCCATACTAATTGGAGTTGCTGCTTCATTATTAGTACCGCTTTTTCTTAATACTATTTCAAGTAACTTAATTCCAGAAAGTGAATCTGATCCTAATAAGCTACTAGTTCTTATAGGATTTTGTTTAGTAGCCTCAATATCATCCAAATCATTTATACAACTTATGACTAATAAAATGATGAAAGAAATTAATGAAATGAAGTCCGATATAAAAGATGTAGCGAAGGAAATGGAAGTCATTGTTTCAAAAGAAACTGAAGAAGGAGACGAGAATATATATGAAAATATTGAAAGTAGACTAGATCATCATGCATATGAACTAAAAAATGAAGAGACTTTGGTATTGAATGCTTTATCCAATGGTGCATATATTTATAGATCCCTTAATGGTATACATAAGGCAACGGAGTTAAGCAAAGAGAGTATCAATATGGCTTTAAACTCCTTGCTGCATGAAGGCTATGTGGAACAGACCACCAAAGCTGGCAGTGTTAGATTTTTTGTTACTAAGAAAGGTAGAGGAGTCCTATTCGCGGCCTCTTCGAATAACATCTACACTAACTTATAAATGTACTTGATTCAGGTGAAATTATTTCAATAGAGATTACAACCCAATCCTATTGATGAACAATATCAGCGAATCAAGCTGTCCATCTGCACAAGCCATCCGTTCTGTTTTTCATAGAGTATAGTAAAAACCCTGTACAGAAAATACTCTGTGACAGGGCAGTACAGGCAAGGCAGTGAACTGAAGAGTCCTTGAATCATGCAGGAATAATGAATTTGAAATTAATCATAAACACGACCAGCGCGGCGGAAGCCAGAGAAAAGGTAATGCAGCCTGCACCTAGGGCACGGCGGCGGTCTCTAATGAATTTGAAGCCCAGTGCCCCAATAAGAACCGTAGTTCCCGCCAAAACGACTGTCATACCCACCATTGCCAGCCAGTATAGCACTTCAAAAAGCTCTGCCATGAAGAGTCCTCCCCTCCAGGCCATAATACAATGAATTTTAAGGATTTTCCAGCGAAAATGTCTGGATACGTAAAGCTAGTAATTGAAATTAGACCCGTATTTATTGTTGCCTTCGCTTGGCAGACAAGCAAAAACAGTTAAGATAACGAATCCCACCATGGGAAGCAAACAGAACAGAACCCACCAGCCGCTCTTTCCGGAATCGTGTAGTCTTCGTAACAGAACTGCCAAAGTCGGCAAAAACATGCCGAGCGAATAGAGCGGTGTCAGTAGGTGAATGATTCCAAGCATCTCCTGCAGAAAAGCCAAAACGATGAAGAAGATGACATTAATCAGAAAAAACATCCAATACTCTGTTCTGGTCGCCCTCCCTGTGAATCCTCTATAGTTTTTTAATGCTTTTAAGTACCACTGCATTGACCCAACTCCCAAATCGATTATGATTATGTATTGATCTTTTATCGGCACAGCTTTAACGAAATATGATACCAGCGCTCTCCAGACCATCTGACATTCTATGCATCCTTGTTTATCAGTGGCGATTGCTGTCGATTTCCGTTGGGCAGGCTTTGTCGGAATCCGCGGCTTGGGTGGTGCATCCCATAAAAGGATATACAGGACATAGAGCCCCGCGGCTATATGCCCTTTTTTGCCGTGTCTACCTGTTTACACGGACAATCATACAGGAGGGCGGGAGCTTTTCTGAGTAAAGTATAGGGTAGGCTGGGGAATGTGAAAGGAGTGGGAGAACAATGGCGGGAAGACAACTGGCCAGCAAGTGGCTGAAAACCGAGGCGCTGCTGAGCGATCCGCGGGTTGCCGGTTACATTCCGAGAACGATGGAATATAGCGCTGCTGGGTTGTTAAGGATGCTGGGTAAATACGGTTCGGTCGTAATAAAACCTGTTGTCGGCGGTGGCGGTTACGGGGTAATCAAAGTATTCCGGAGCAGCCGGGGATATGGCTTCACACATATGCACAGTACAAGAATGTATCGGGATTTCTCATCTATGAGACGCGCGCTGGACATGTTCAAGGTCAAACGCAGATATCTAATGCAGCAGTGTATCTCACTTGCCCGGATTGATGGACGTCCTATTGATTATCGGGTTAAGGTGGTGAAAAACGGAGATCATTGGGAGTTTCGTGCTATGGTGGGAAGAGTGGCCCGGCCAGGGCTATTCGTAACGAATCTCTGTAAGGGGGGCACGATGTTGAGCTGCCGGGAGGGGTTGAGAAGATCCTTGCCCCAGGTTGGGACTTCTGCCAAAAAAGCAGAGATGCGACGTCTGACCCTGATCTGCATAGAACTGCTGGAGCGGCATTTTCCGGGGATCGGGGAACTTGGGTTTGATTATGCTGTGGATCATCGGGGGAAAATCTGGATCCTGGAAGTAAATACTCGCCCGAAATGATTAAGCAATTTTTAAGAATTGACGATAAATATAGTAATACGATAGAATTGCGATTAGTTGTGTGATCCATGAGGAAATATATGATAAAAAATTCCACAGAATTATGAACATTGTAAAAAAATTTCAGACCCATCTCCTGCGGATGAGACCTGTGTATAACTCTTATCCCCATCGTCCACTGTACAGTGAATGACTTCTAGGCCCTTACTAACATCTTATACACAGGATCTCCACAGTCACTTGTGGATAGTAGGAACGCTTGTTCGAAAAATGATAGTTTGCTATGATAGATGCAGATCCAAATAAAGGAAAGGTAGGTGAACGTTATGGTTGAATTGTCGGATGAGATGCTCTTGGACTCTTACCATAGAGCAATAGAACTGCAATTAGAGCATGATTTCATCGCTCTTCTGCTCGCTGAAATTCGCAAACGGAACTTACACTCTCCAGTTCATGCGGTTCTTCACTAAGACGCAGAGCATACCTTTGCAGCAGATCCTACATTCAAACCGCAAGCATCACAAAATAGGGTATCTGTTCATGTTGAAGTGCAATCAACCTGAACAGATACCCTTTTATTTGGTTCAATAGGAAGCGGATGTTCCTTTAGAGCTTAAGATTGCTGCTGTGCCCCGGAGACAGCTTGGCTTCCGGGTCAAGGTAGACCTTGGCATTGTTCACTGCCGTAGGGGCTTCTCCAAATCCTACAGCAATCAGCTTCAGCTTGCCTGGATATGTAGTAATATCGCCGGCAGCGAAGATCCCTGGAATGCTTGTCTCCATGCGGGAGTCAACCACGATAGAGTTACTCTCAATGTCGATGCCCCACTCGGCAATCGGTCCCAGCGAGGAGACGAAGCCGAAATTGACGATTACGCTGTCTACTTCAAGTTCTTGTGTCTCTTTGGTTTTGATATGGGACAAAGTAACCTTGGTAATGAATTCTTCGCCGTGCAGCTCGGTGATCTCTGAAGGCGTAATTACATTGACCTTGGATGCCATGAGATTCTCTACACTGTGCTCATGAGCGCGGAATTTATCCCGGCGGTGAATGAGGGTTACCTCTTCAGCGATGGGTTCCAGCATCAGTGCCCAATCCACCGCAGAGTCGCCGCCACCGCTGATCAGCACCTTTTTCCCCTTAAATGCATTCAAATCACTTATAAAATAATGCAGATTGGCTCTCTCAAAACGAGCGGCTTCCGGAAGTTCCAGACGGCGCGGTTCAAAGGCGCCAACCCCTGCGGTAATGATCACTGCCTTACTGTGATACTCTGCTTTATCAGTAGTGATAACGAAATGGCGTTCGTCCTGTTTGATAAGCGAAACGACCTTCTCCTCCAGCCGGATATCGGACTGAAACAGCTCCATCTGTCGGGAAAGGTTATCTACCAACTCTTGACCGGTGACTTTTGGAAAGCCGGCCACGTCATAAATATATTTTTCAGGATAAAGAGCAGCAAGCTGCCCGCCCAGTTGGGGCATACTTTCAATAAGGGTTACCGATGCCTGGCGCATCCCGCCATAAAAAGCGGCAAACATCCCGGCCGGACCGCCTCCTATGATTAAAAGATCGCTCATAGGAACGGATTGCTCTTGTGTCACGAGTGTTACACCTCCGAGTTGATAGTTTCAAATTGCCATACTGGCTTATCTAACATTATAAACATTGTGGCACCTACCTGCAAAGGCTTGATTTCCGAAGAAAAATGTGACATTTTGCTGCATGATAATATTTGATTAAAACGATACTAAGGTTTACAATGGATATGGTTATTTTAGAAATCCTTTAAGTTTAATTGGAAATTCTTCTGAATTTAAGTGTATAAATTCACAAAATAAACCGAAATTTTTTACAAAAAATAACACATAGACAGATTCACCTGTTGGAAGGAGCCGGAACATGAGCAGTATTCCCAAAATCGTTATCCTAGGCGCGGGATATGGAGGTATTTTGACCGCGCAGCGGCTGCAGAAAGCTTTGAACTATAATGAAGCAGATGTGACACTGGTAAACCGCCATGAGTATCACTATTTCACAACCCATCTGCACATGCCTGCTGCGGGTACAGACAGCATCGAACATACCCGGGTATCGATCTCCAAATTAATTGATGAATTCAAAATTGATCTCGTTAAATCTTCCGTACAGGAAATTCGTACTCAACAGAAAAAGGTAATTCTGGAAGATGGTACGCTGTCATATGACTATCTCGTAATCGCCCTTGGTGGGGAACCTGAAACCTTCGGAATTCCGGGACTGGATAAATATGCGCTGACGATCCGCAGTATTAATTCCGTGCGTTTGATCCGTGAGCATATCGAATATCAATTTGCCAAATACAAGAATGAGAATAATGCACAGGAGCATATTAATTTCGTTGTGGGCGGCGCAGGCTTCAGCGGCATTGAATTTGTGGCCGAGCTGGCAGACCGTATTCCGGCGCTATGCAAGGAATATGATGTGGATCCAAGCATGGTCAATATCTACAATGTGGAGGCTGCTCCTACGGCATTGCCGGGCTTTGCGCCTGAACTGGTAGAGCATGCGATGACAGTGCTGACGAAGAAAGGCGTAACCTTCAAGATCGGTGTAGCCATCAAAGAGTGCCTGCCTGGCGGCGTTATCCTTGCCACTGGTGAAGAGATCAAAGCTTCGACCATTGTCTGGACCGGTGGCATCCGCGGCAACCGCCTGATCGAAGCGGCAGGGTTTGAAGCGATGCGCGGACGGGTAAAGGTGGACGAGTATTTGCGCGCTCCGGGACATGAGAATATCTTTATTATCGGCGATGGCTCTTTGATGATTAATCCGGAAGGACGTCCTTACCCGCCAACGGCACAGATTGCCATGCAGCAGGGTGAATGCTGCGCACATAACCTGGTGGCCGCGATTCGCAGCCAGCAGCCGAGAAAGTTTGCCTTCAGCAACAAAGGCACCGTAGCTTCTCTGGGTAAAGGTCAAGGTATCGCCGTAGTTGGCGACAAGACATATAAGGGCTGGACAGCCGCGCAGCTGAAGAAGGTTGTGGATATGCGTTATCTGTTCATCATCGGCGGCATTCCGCTAGTCCTCAAAAAAGGAAGATTCCTCTAAGATGCGCCACTGCAGCGTGCAAGTCCGCGGACTGCTGACGCGTGAGGAGCTTGACCGGTATAATGGTCTGATCGAGGTCGGATCTTATCTGGAGGACCAGAGCCGGTACGATCTCGCCTACAGTGTCCAGAAGGAAATCGACATCCTCATACTCCCGGCGATTGAGCGGCTGAAGGATAAAGGGCGGGCCCGCGACCGGGCGACGGCGGAATATCTGGAGAATCTGCGTGTAGAAGATGAAGACGGTGACGAGGATGACGAAAATGGTTCGCCAACGGTTTAATTCAAATGTTATACATGACAAAGGGTGTGTCTCCATTAAGGAAACACACCCTTTTTTGCATAGGTCACGAAGGTTACCGTTGTTACAACTTCAGCATTTCTTCGAAGCTGTCCGGTGTCAGCAGATTGCCGACATAGAACGGGCCAAATTCGCCGTAACGGGCGCTGACTTCATCAAAGCGCATCTCGTAGACCAGCTTTTTGAACTGCAGCGCGTCGTCGGCAAATAGGGTGACGCCCCATTCCCAGTCGTCGAAGCCGACGGAGCCGGTAATGATCTGCTTCACTTTGCCGGCATACCCGCGGCCGATTAATCCGTGCGAGTACATTAGTTCCCGGCGCTTCTCCATATCGAGCATATACCAGTTGTCGGCAAGCTCGCGCTTTTTGTTCATCGGATAGAAACAGATATGCTTCATTTGCGGCAGAACAGGCTTCAAGCGGGCGGCTACATGCGGATTCTGCATAGGATCACTGCCGTCACCGGCGCTTCCGCCAGCGGCATAGTTGCTAAGCTCAACGATACTGACATAGGAATAGGACTTGGTGGTATACTGGGCAAAGGCGATTTTGTTAAAAGCGGTCTCAAGCTGGTTCAGCGCTTCCAGGCTTTCCCGCAGGAACATCATCACGAAATCAGCCTTCTGGCCGACAATGGAGTACACTGTGGTGCTTCCTTCCTTGGCTTCCTCAACTGTACCCCATTCCTGCATGAAGGCATGCAGTTCTTCCAGGGCAACAGCACGTTCTTCGTCATCGGCAGCCGTCCAGGCCGTCCAATTCAAAGAGCGGAAGTCATGCAGGGCATACCAGCCTTCCAGTGTCAACGCGGCTTCGTTCATGTATTCTCACTCCTTAGCATAAGTTTATATGTACATCCGCTTAATCTATTTGCATTGTATCGCATGCAGGCAGGCAGAGCAAACGCGCAGCTCCAAGATTTACCGTGTGAAGACCCGGGATGAAGATAATGTTCATTGCTTCGCTACATTTTTTCTAGTAAACTTACTATTAATTAAGGTTTGCTGTGCGGTTCTTTATAGAGAGAGGGGATGGCGGTACGATGGGGTTTATTCCTGTGTTTGTTCTGGCCGTTTTGTTCTTTGTTATGATGTTTGGCATTGGCTTTATCCTTAACATGTTAATGAAGACTACCTGGTTCCCTGCCTATCTGTTTGTCCTTGTGATTCTGCCTGTGGTTGTCTATTCGATCTGGGATCGGAGCGCCATGAGCCTGTGGGAGCATCTGTCCACCTTCCATGTCGTGGATTATCTCACGGGTATTGCGGGTCTGGCCGGAGCAGTGCTTAGCGGCTGGACGATTCAGAAGCTCAGGCTTGGCGGCTACAAAATGTTCTAATGAAGGGTTTCGTGCGCATACAGAGCGGCTGCTGTCCTTACCTAAGGATGGAGAGCCGTTTTTTCTTGGAGTATAAGGATATATATGTTTCACCCCCTCAATCATCCTTATATTTTCTGCAAGCAGAAGCAATGGTTAACAAGCTGTCGATATCAGGGGGATAAGCACTGAATTTGGACTTTTTTTTACATTTCCGGGCGGAAGTTTTGTGATAGAATAGAAATCTAAATGGATTCGTGTAGAAAAAGAGGGAGGTAATCCGCAGATGCGCATGAGTAACCTGCATCATTTCACCGAACATCATCGGTACTGCGTTTCCCGCGAATTCGGTCTAAGCAGTGTAGATGCACGTATGCTGGGCTCGGTCTATCAGCCGATGGTAGGTGCTTTTGCCATCAGTCTGTACCGTTTGCTGTTTGAGCATATTCCGGCTGAAGCAATCGGCTATTCTCCGGTGGAGCAGCAGCGCCGTCTGTTCATGACGCTGGGTGTGGAACCCAATGAGAAGGGCCGCAAATATATAGTGGATCAGGCTTCCCGGCTGGAAGCGGTGGGACTGCTGCAGACCTGCCGCATCTTTGTAGCGGAAACTGATGATTATATGTACGAATACGAACTGCTGCCGCCGCTGTCGCCGGCTGATTTTTTTGCAACCCAGCACTTAACACTGCTGCTGCGTGACAAAATTGGAAAATTTGCCGTGCTGTCACTGCGTGAGCAGTTCTGGAACCGGGAACCGGAGGAATGGAGCCGCCGGTCGATCGGTAAAGAAAATATTTCCCTGCCCTTTTATGATATTTTTCAACTCAATACCCATGTGATCGATTACGAACTGGAGCAGGCTTTGGCTGAGGTGGCAACGGTCAAGCAGCCCGGCATGCGGGAAACCGGGGAACCTGCTATCGGGTACAGTGATATTATCCTGCGGTTTCCGCGGGAATCAGTCAACCGGGTTCATGTCGAGAAGCTGCGTTTTGACCATACCCAGATGGGGATGATCAATTATGTAGCTCATAAGTATGAGCTTAGCCCGCAAGACCTGTCCCGTCTGCTGGATGAGGATGGGGTATTCACGCCGGATGGCGAAGTAATTCTGGATGCACTGCAGTACAAGGCAAGCCAGCATTTCCGCCAGGATATGAAACGACAGGAGAAGCGGGAGGTTGCCGCAGCGAAGGTGGTGGCACTGCGCTCTGCCGCTGCCGTGGAAGGCGATGATTCCATCGCTCCGCTGGAGCAGTCTGTCGAAATGGAATATTATGTGGAGGTGCCTCCCCAATTTCTGTCCAAATGCGACATTCACCAATATAATATGATGCTTCGCAACGAGCCTTATACACGTCTGCTGCAGACCTTTTTCCCGGGTGCCGTGCCTACACAGCTGATGGATACTTTTGAGAAGATTGATCTGAATTATAAGCTGAGCGGGGAAGTCATTAATGTACTCATTCATTATCTGATGACCATGGTAGCCTCCGGGGGCGATCAGCGGATGAACCGTAACTTCGTGGAGGCGATTGCCTCAAATATGCTGGTCAAGCAGGTGAACACCTACGAGAAGGCTGTCCGTTATATCCGTGACCAGACCAAGGTTAAGGGTAAAGGTTCAGCAACGGGGTCAACGGCATCAGGTGGAACGCGCCAGCGCAGCTACAGCAAAGCCGGCGGCCGTTCCGGCAAAGCCGAGATTCCGATTGTGCTGGATGACGGCAGCGCCGGGACGGTATCTGAAGAAGAGTTCGCGGCGATGATGAAGAAGGCGGCTGAAATCAAGGCCAGCAAGAAGAAAGGCGTATCCAAGACGCCATAAAGAAAGCGAGGTGCGGCTATGGAGTCTATGGGCGAAGTGCTGCGTTCGATGAACAATTCCGCGCTCCGCCAGCGCTCCCGTGATCTTGAGCAGAACCTGCTGAACCATCCTTTGGTGAAGCAGCTTCAAGCCGAGCATCCTGAGCTGGACGAGTCGCGGCTGCGGCTTCATTTAAGCCGCCTGTATCAATATGTAGAAGAAAGCCGCCATTGTGCGAATTGTCCCGGCCTGGAGAAATGCCCGAATGATTTCCAGGGCCACTACAGCAAACTTACTGTTGAGACGGTTAATGGTACGGCAGATCTGTACGAACGGAAGACAGCCTGCAACCTTAAGATTGCCCGGGATAATCAGGACAGTATCCGCAAGCGCATCCGCAGCTTTTATGTGGATGAACGCGTGTTGAACGGCGGCTATGATGAGATTGACATTATGGGCAAGGACCCCCGCCGGGTCTCGGCTGTGAACCGGATATTTGATTATATAGCCAGTGCCAAAGAGAATGGCCTGACCTCACGGGGGATATATCTGCAGGGCTCTTTTGGAACAGGCAAAACATTTCTGATGTGCTATATGCTGCATGAGCTGGCGATTGCCGGGTACAGCGGCGTGATCGTATACATGCCTGATTTCATCGAGGAGCTCAAGCTGATTATGATGGATAATCTGAAGCTCAAGGAAATGGTGGACACGATGAAGAATTGTGACCTGCTGATTTTTGACGATATCGGTGCGGAAAACCTCAACCCCTGGGCCCGTGACCATGTGCTGGGTGCGATCCTGAACCACCGGATGAACCGCAAGCCGACCTTTTACACTTCAAACTATCCTTTGGACGGGCTGGAGAAGCATCTGAGTATTACTAGCAAGGACGGTGAGGAGATCTATAAAGGCCAGCGCCTGATGGACCGGATTGCTCCGTTTGTGGATGTGATTCCGCTTCACGGGGAGAATCAGCGGGGAACGAGCAGATAAAAGGTATCCTATAAATTAGCAAAATCCGGCTCCTTCCATATAGGAAAAGGCCGGATTTTTTGCGCTGTTGGCGGGTAGTACGGATTATGGCCTGCAATTACTCGGACAAAAATTTAATAATCACCATACCGAAGAAAACAACTGTCATAAATCCCGTCATTCCGAAGAAGCCGGCCAGCAAATCGCCCAGGTCATTGCGAGGCTCCTCATTGACATGCTCCCGCGGATCGCGTGCTTGCGCGTTGACATCCATCTTTTTTCCTCCTTGCAGTTGCATGACTGCAATTAGTGGGTTACAGTTAGACGTGTGAGAGAAGTCATTGACAATTAATGCGCTTTCCTCAAGTATACGAAGTCCCTGGAACGTTGTAAAGCAGAGACTGCGGCGGAATATTTGATTTTATGCAATTTAATTTCATAAAACATTACACAAACTCACTGTAAATATGTTATACTGTGGATGTGTCGGTAAATGGTAATCTGGTTATCATATTACATGAAACATTTTATCCGTTATAATTTCGGAGTGAATTCGCCACACTAGGCTTATGAGTTATAGAAGCGGATGAAAGCTTCGTACAACTTAAAGGAGGAACAATATCATGGCTATCGTGAACGTGTCTGACCAATCCTTTGTGGGTGAAGTTGAAGGTCAAGGTACTGTAGTAGTAGATTTCTGGGCACCTTGGTGCGGCCCTTGCAAAATGCTTGCCCCAATCCTGGAGGAACTGTCCACCGAGCTGGGTGACGATGTGAAAATTGCCAAGCTGAACGTGGATGAAAATCCGGAAACGGCTTCCCGTTTTGGAGTCATGAGCATTCCTACCCTGATTTTCTTCAAAGACGGCCAGCCTGTGGATAAAGTTGTAGGACTGAACTCCAAGGATTCCCTTAAGAATATTGTAGCCAAACATCAGTAAGATGATGCTGTCTTCCCCGGGGCATCTGCCCTGCCGCCAAAGCGCCTTCGGTTTATCCGAAGGCGCTTTGTGCGTCGAATGGAAACTGCTGCTCTTTTGAAATATACGAATGTTTGTGGTATCACAAATAAGTTGTATTCCGGGGGTTGGGGTTGAATCCATAGGGACTTATATCTTAAACTTAAGTTATCACGGTGTTGTACAGGTGGGGGAGAAATCATGGATTATATGGATAATATCCGCAACAAACTGGCATTATTGCCCGACCTGCCCGGGTGCTATCTGATGAAGAATGAAGAGGGCACGATTATTTATGTGGGCAAGGCCAAGGTGCTGAAGAACCGGGTCCGCTCTTATTTCACAGGCAGCCATAACGGGAAGACCCAAAGGCTCGTCGCCAATATTGTCGACTTTGAATATATCGTTACTTCCAGCAACATGGAAGCACTCATTCTGGAATGCAATCTGATCAAGAAGCATATGCCGCGTTATAATGTGCTTTTGAAGGACGACAAGACATTCCCGTATCTGAAAATCACGAATGAAGCTCATCCGCGCCTGGAGGTTACGCGCCGGGTGATTAAGGATAAAGCTAAATATTTCGGACCGTATCCGAATGCCTACGCGGCCCATCAGACCAAGAAGCTGCTCGACCGGATGTATCCGTTGCGCAAATGCGGTGTGATGCCTAAGGAAGTCTGTCTGTACTATCACATGGGCCAGTGTCTGGCGCCCTGCGAGAAGGAAGTGCCTAAGTCTGCTTACGAGGAGATTACCCAGAGCATTGCCGGTTTCTTGGGAGGCGGCCATGAGGCAGTCAAGAAGGATCTGCAGAAAAAAATGCAGGAAGCTGCGGAGGAACTGTATTTCGAACGGGCCAAGGAGCTTCGTGACCAGATCATCCACATTGATGCTCTGATGGAGAAGCAGAAAATCAACACCGCTGATACCAAAGACCGCGATGTATTCGGCTATGCCGTGGACAAGGGCTGGATGTGCGTACAAATCCTGTATATGCGCCAGGGGAAGATGATCCAGCGGCACTCCTCCGTGTTCCCTTTCTACGGAGAGGCGTACAGCGATTTCATCTCCTATGTGACGCAGTATTACAGCGAGAACCCGGCACTGCCGCAGGAAATCCTGCTGCCGGAAACCGTGCTTGAAGGCACGGATACATCAGGCAAGCCGCAAATGGCTGTTAGCGGTGAGGCTGAGGGGACTGATACTGAAGATACGCCGGATACTGTGGCGGAGCTGGCTGCCGAGGCTTCAGGTGAAGCTGAGGCGGCTGAGGCGGCCACCGAAGGAACTGTGGATGCGGCCGGCGGTGCAGCTGCGCTGCAGGAATGGCTGGGTGTCAAGGTACTGGTACCCCAGCGCGGCTTGAAGAAGCAAATGGTCGGAATGGCATGCCAGAACGGCCGGGTGGCACTGGATGAGAAGTTCCGCCTGATCGAGCGGGATGAGGAACGCACTTCCGGCGCAGCCAGCAGCCTGGGGCAGAGCCTGGGTCTGGAGTCGCTTAGCCGGATTGAGGCTTTTGACAACTCGAATATTCAGGGAACCAACCCGGTATCCGCGATGGTTGTGTTTATAGACGGCAAGCCGGCGCGCAAGGAATACCGGAAATACAAGGTCCGCTCCGTGCAGGGACCGGATGATTACGAAACGATGCGCGAGGTAATCCGCCGCCGCTACGAACGCGTGCTGAAGGAGAACCTGCCGCAGCCGGATCTGATTGTGGTCGATGGAGGGAAAGGGCAGATCTCCTCCGCTATTGACATTCTGCAGAATGAGCTGGGGCTGTACATTCCGGTTTGCGGTCTGGTGAAGGACGACAAGCACAGAACGGCACAGCTGCTGGTCGGGGATTCCGCCGAACCGGTGAGTCTGGCGCGGGACAGCCAGGAATTTTATCTGCTGCAGCGTATTCAGGATGAAGTTCACCGGTTTGCGATTACGTTCCACCGCGAACAGCGCGGCAAATCGATGGTGACCTCGAAGCTGGATTCTATTCCGGGCATCGGCGAGAAGCGGCGCAAGCTGTTATTGAAACATTTCGGCTCCCTCAAAAAAATCAAGGAAGCCGCTATCGAGGACTTTCGCCCGCTATCGATCGGCGACAAGCTGGCTGCACAAATTCTGGATGCTCTCAAGGATGAAGAACCGTCATTATAAAGGACTGTAATTTTATGGTATGATGCAGAAACGGCTGAGCTTTCCTTATTACAAGGAGGCTCAGCCGTTTTTTTTATGCTCTTTGAGTTAGACTACTGGATTAACAGGTTCAACCTGCTCCACTTTGCGTGGCGGATTGAACCGGTACACGATATAGCCCACGATGAACGGCAGCACGATGGTGACAATACCAGCGCTGATATTCACAGATTCCTTCATGAAGATCAAGGTGGCGCCCATCAGGATGCTGTCAAACACCACGTGGCTGAACATAACGGCGATGAAGCCGTAGCGCAGGAAAATGTAGCTGAACAGCAGGCCGATCACGGTCAACTCAATCGGACGCGAGCTGATGGGATAGATCGGATACAGGGTATGTCCGAACGCCCAGACCAGTGTGGTGATCAGAGAGGCCAGGAAGGTGCTGCGAACGATTTTTTTGACCATACGGATACCGAACAGACGGTAGATGGCTTCCTCGGACAACCCGGCAAGCCAGGCCACAATGGGCAAGAGCCAGGAATATCTCATGTTGTATGGAGACTGGCTGGCATCGGTGGTGGACCAGTTATGCAAGGTGAACGAAAGGATAATGAACATGATGGTCTGTACGCCAAGCAGGATAAAAGCCCAGACATAGCCGGCGCGCATACTGTCCAGTACATACCGGCCGTATCCCTGTTCTTTGGCGCGCGGCCAGGGGTTCAGACCTTCTTCTTTACGCCACAGGCCGTTGCCTCCTACCAGCGAGAAGTAGAGCATCAGAGACATTAGCAAACTGTAGAAAATATAGAAGATGAGCGTGATGAGGCCTGTTAAACGGCTCTGCAGGCTGTCTCCGCTGGCCTCCGGCAGCATGTTGTAGGTGCTGCCAAGCATGATTGCAAAATGGGCGATGCTGAGGAAAATTCCCCGCTTGAAGGAAGTGTGCCCTCTGCGCAGAATGCTGTAGATCAACGCCAGAATACCCAGTGCCAGTGTGGGTATACCATAGCCCAGCCCGGTCAGCCAAGTGGCCATGGACGTTTGATCTTTGACATAGCTGATATGCCAGGCGGGGGCTGAGAATCCAGCCCGGAAATACGAGACCTCTTCCTGCTGGAATTTGAACCGGTATTGCAGCTGCGATTCTCCAACCTTGACGGAGCTGTCAGTATAGACCAGTCCATAATTATCACTGTCCGCCTGAATTTGGAGCTTGGCGGGATTGGCTCCCCAAGACTGAAGCCAGGGGCGGGCGAGGTTCTCCTTCTGCTCAAGTGAAAGCTCCGGCTCACTGGCCGCGCTTGCCCTGCTGGATAGAGCAGTAGCAGCAGTTGTCTCCGTTCCCGTGCTGAAGCCGGAATGTTCGCCGCGGCCAAAGCCTACGACCTTGCCGGTATACATATTAAGATCCACCGATAAAATCGGGATGGCTTCGCCGGAAGCGTACAACACGGCATGAAAGACATCGAACGGATAACGCTGATCCAGCTTCTCTTTGGAATATTGATCCAAAAGTTTTTCCCGGGACATATAGCCGTAGAAGGAAGAGTCAGTCCGGTAGCTTACAGCCCACTCTTCTCCTGTGGACTCTGGATGGCCAAGCTGCTTGGCTGCGAATACGGCGGCTTGCTCACGGGCTTCATTCTTGCTGATAGGGGTGGTGTCAGACTCACCTGAGCCCCCTAGGAGCTGGGGAGCGATCTGGAACATAATGAACACGATGAGACCGATAATACCCGCTAGAATGAGCTTGGTAGTAAGGGGCCGCTGCTGTAGGGGCTGGCCGACGGAATTCATGTAACGCCTCCTTGTGATGAAAATGATGCTGTTATTTTTCATTATAGTATTACTGGCAGGCCTTTGACAAAAAAATACTGTATTATCCTTTTACGTGAAGATAGCTGTACTTATGCTTGTTTTGTCCGTACACCTTCATTCTTCTGCATTAACACAAGGTGGTAATACTTAGAACCTGCAAGAATACAGCATATCGCAAAAGGCAGACCCAATAGAGCAGTCCAGCCGAGTAACGCCCAGTCCGGATGCCAGCCGCTGCTGTAAGATGCAGGGAACATATATGTATTGATCAGATTGCTCTGTAAAGGAACCGCAAAGGCAATGGGCAAAAACAGCAGGGAGAGTGCTCGTGATCTCATCAGATAATAGCTGATTTGCAGCAGGCCAAGTGTCAGGGTCAGGGCCAGGGTATAGACCAGAAATGAGAAGAACAGCCAGAACACATATTGGGTCATCTCGTGAAAACTGGACTTGCCTGCGGCGAGACCGGCCAGGAGGCCAACAACAGCTGATACACCCAATACCACATTGACCCGCATTACTGTAACCCAGACAGCAGTAACCCCAGACAGCAGTAGCCGCAGCCGGCTCTGTGGAAATCCCAGCCACCAGGGTAATTGCTTGCGTTCAAAGCTACTGCGCAGCAGCATCCAGAATGAACCGAACAATACCGGAAATATGAAAGGTAAACGGATTACGGACTGCATCGCATTCAGATTGCCGGAGGTGAAATAAAACATCGCAACGGCAATAACGGGAGCGGCAAGCTTCAAGATGCGTACAGCTTGATGCTTCTCCAGATGTTGCAGGCGGCTGGAGTCAAGCTTGTACAGGGTGACGAATGGTGATTGACTCCTTGCGGAAGGGTGCCTGTCCTTTTCGGATTTACGGACGGACTCTGCCTTTGAGGAGGCTGCCGCAGGGATGCTGCTGTCCCCCATTTGTCCAAGTCCGTTCACCGCAATCCGGGGCATCAGGAAATAACAGACCGGCCACCCCACGGCGAGAACTACAGCTGTATAGATGATGATGAACGATGGTGCTGTATATTGCATTTCATAAATGCCCAGGGTCTGTGAGTTGAGAAGCCCGATAAGAATAAACGGCAGCATCCAGAGAATTGAATACGGGATGAGCAGCACCCGCGCAACTCTGCCGGGACGCATGATGAGGCTCGTCAGCAGACCAACAACCACGGCTACAGGCAGCAGGACAAGGATAAACATTACGTAAGCCGTAAGGGTGTAGATCAGCTCTCCGGCGGGAAGCGGCTCATACCGTCCTGTGAAGGTTGAAAGGCCGTACAGGGCAATCGCTTCTATATATAACAGGAGTGCAAGGTTGAGGCTGTGTCTAAGCAGGCTGGCTCCTTTGGCATAGAGCAGGGTCAACCGGCTGTGGGGCAAGGTAAGTACCCAATCCCTGTGCCGCTGCCCTGGAAAGGAGGCAATATGAAGAAAGGAGATGCCCGCGCTTACGGTCCACAGCAGGAGGGCAACGGTTATGAACGGAGACCGCTGCGATGTGTTGAAGCCCGGGAGATACATGCCGAGAAGCAGCAACAGAGAGAACAGGACCAGCACAGTCAGACTGCGCTGCTTCTTGCTGAATCTGGCTGGGCGATAGCGGCTGTATTCCAGGTTGGTTAGTGTTCTGAGCGCGCTCATGCGAACACTTCCCGGTATCTGGATTCCACTGACTTGCCGGATTGGCGCAGAGTATCAACATCCTCGATCCCCTGGATTTTTCCGTCACCCATCAGGATCAGGCGGTCGAACAGCAGCTCCATCTCACGGATATCATGGGTTGCAATCAGAAAGGTCCGGGCGCCATCCGCCAGCTCGCCCACCACAGCCGAGGCAATGCGTTCTCTGGAGATCAGGTCAACGCCGGTAAACGGCTCATCCAGAATAATCAGCGGTGCCTTCCGCGACAGGCAGGTCAGCAGCCGGAGACGTGCCTCTTCCCCGCGGGACATTGCGGAAATGAGAGCCCCGGCTGAGACGGAGAGCTGGAGCAGCAGCTGTTCAGCTTTGTCTGTATCCCAGTCCGGGTAGATGCCTTGGGCAAAACCCAGCCACTGTTCTACAGTCAGCCAGCCAGGAAGATTCGCGCGGTCAGGCAACATAGACAGCACACTGAGCCGGTCAACCCCTGAGGGCCTGCCGAAAATCTGTGCAGAGCCTGAATCCGGTAGGGTCAGACCGGCAAGAATGCGCAGCAGAGATGATTTGCCTGCGCCATTCGGTCCGAGCAGGCCGGTAATGCTGCCTGTCGGGATCTGAAAGCTGATTCCGTCCAGTATCATTTTTTTCTTCACTGTAAGTCTTATATCCTGGCACTCCACCGCCATAGATTCATCATTGGATACGGGAAGCCTGTTATTGTCTGTCATTTTGAATCCTCCTTATCGAAATTCAGCATTTGCTCTGCCGAGAGTCCGAGTGACTCCGCTATGATCTTGAACTCAAGAATGGCCTTGCGCATGATCGTCTTGCGTGCCTCTGCAATGACCGCCTCCTCAAGGGTAACGAAGGTTCCCTGGCCGCGACGGGTGACGATTAGACCGATACGCTCAAGCTCCTGGTAAGTTCTGGCCGCTGTCGTTGGATTTACACTTCTTCCCGCTGCCAGCTCCCGAACAGAGGGCAGGCGCGAGCCGGGCGGGATGAGCCCGGTTACAATTCGTCCACGGATGGCGTCAACAAATTGCTCATAAATCGGGAGCGAAGGATTGATCTGGAATTGCTCCGGTAAAAGCTCATAGGATTGCTCCATAGGTTCCTTCCTCCAACCTTTATTGTTATGTGTGTATGGATACATGCCATACACTTGATGAGTGAAGTGTACCATATTGCACCATACAATAGCAAGAGCAGGATGATGGATATAAAATGAACCTTTGTGAAGTTGGGTAATAACGATTATAATTTGTATGTTTATTACGTATGTTGCGAAAGGATGAGATGTTTGGCTTCACCCATTCCAAAAATTTCAAATTTCAGATTTCTGAAGCTGTCTCCGCCGCAGATTCTGGTGCTCGGCTTTGCTGCCGTCATTCTGATCGGAACGTTGCTTCTGATGCTTCCCGTGTCGAGTACATCGGGAGTATCGCTCAAATTTATTGATGCATTGTTTACTGCAACCTCGGCAACCTGTGTCACCGGGCTTGTGGTGGTGGATACAGGTACGTATTTCACTGTGTTTGGACAAATTGTAATCATGCTGCTTATTCAAGTTGGGGGATTGGGGTTCATGACGATGGCAACCCTGTTCGCACTGGTGCTGAAACGCAGAATCTCCCTGCGCGACCGGCTGATTCTTCAGGAAGCCATGAATCAGAGCTCTATGGAAGGCATTGTACGGCTGATCCGCAAGGTGCTCATTTATTCACTCGTCATTGAAGCCGCGGCTGCAGCTATACTCTCACTGCGCTGGGCGTTTGATATGCCGCTGGGGCGTGCTGTTTATTTTGGTATATTTCATGCGGTATCGATGTTCAACAATGCAGGGTTTGATATCTTTGGAGACTACCGCAGCTTGACCGGATATGTAAACGACCCTATTGTCAACTTCGTGGTCATGTTCCTGATCATATCCGGAGGCATTGGCTTCATCGTTATGTCAGATTTGGTGGAATTTCGGCACACGCGCAGACTGTCTCTCCACAGCAAGGTGGTTCTGTCGATGACAGCGGCGCTGATTTTACTGGGAGCAGTTGTTATTTTTGTATTTGAATTTACCAATTCCCGGACCATGGGGCCGCTGAGCTTCGGGGGTAAAATCTGGGCTGCGTTCTTTCAATCCGTCACACCGCGTACAGCCGGAGCGAATACACTGGACATTGCCGGTCTTCGTCAGGCCTCACAATTTTTCATCGTCATCCTGATGTTCATCGGTGCATCACCAGGCTCCACTGGCGGGGGCATTAAGACTACGACCTTCACTCTGATGATCGGTGCAGTAATTTCGATGCTGCGCGGACGCGAGGATATTGTCTTGTTCCGCTATCGGCTTGCACAGGAACGCGTATTCAAGGCGCTGACGATTACGCTGCTGGCGCTGCTACTGGTTGTGTCTGTGTCGATGATCCTGTCCACCACGGAGGATCGGGCGTTTCTTATGATACTGTTCGAGACTACCTCAGCTTTCGCTACAGTGGGCCTCAGCATGGGGCTTACTCCGGAGCTAAGCCAGTTCGGTAAAATCCTGATCAGTCTGACCATGTTCGCCGGACGGCTTGGGCTTCTAACACTGGCGTATGCAATTGGTCCGAAACAGGGTAAGCAATTATATAAATACCCGGAAGGCAAAATGATAATTGGATAAGGAGTTACGGACATTATGAAAGCACAGCAGTTTGTCATCATCGGTCTTGGCCGCTTCGGCTCAAGCCTTGCCCTGGAACTGATGTCCATGGGCTATGAGGTGCTCGGCATTGACCATTATGAGGAACGGGTGGAGGAAATGAGCGGCCATTTGACCCATGCCGTCGTTGCGGATGCCACGGATGAGGGGATCATGCGCTCACTGGGTGTGCGCAACTTCGACTGCGGCATTGTGGCGATTGGCGATAACATGGAGCGGAGCATCCTGGCGGCGATTCTGCTGAAAGAACTGGGTGTGAAGCAAGTGGTGGCCAAGGCGATTTCGATCCTTCACGGACGGGCACTGTCCAAGCTTGGCGTAGACCGGGTGATTTTTCCTGAACGGGATATGGGTATTCGTGTCGCTCATCAGCTGACTACGCCCAACCTGCTGGACTATATCGAGCTCTCCAAGGATTACAAGGTGGTCGAGCTGACCGTTCCCGCCTGTATGGATGGCAAGAGCCTCTCTGAGCTCAACACGCGGGCCAAATACGGCTGCAGCATTATTGCCCTGAACCGGGAAGACGGTGTAATTGTCGCCCCGACAGCCCACGACCATGTGCATCAGGGGGATATTATGGTGGTCATCGGTTCCAATGCAAGCATCGTGGAGTTCGAGGACGAAGCGGTGAATGTGGAGTTGTAAGTAACTGCAGGTTATGTGACAAAACGGGGGTGTCCCAAAGCCATGAATTGGCTCGGGATACCCCCGTTTTTTTGTAGTAGGCTGGACGCTGGCACTTCGCGTGGATGTTTTGCGAACGAACTGTTGATCCAATCGTTGCTTTGTTACCCTGGTTACCATTTAATACAGACTCTACTCTATAAAGGTTAAAGTACGGGAGTGCGCCGCCCCTCCGCTATTCCCGCCCCGGGAGGAACACTGCTTCGGTTACCTGCACGAGGCAGCGTGCAGCTGTGCTCAAGCTTCCGTTGCTTGGATAGATCAGACATGTCGTCCGCTGGGTCTGCTCCAGCTCCTTGATGTGCAGCGAGACCAGCCCGCCGCCGTTCAGCAGCTCGGAGCGCAGATAAGACTTCGGCAGCAGTGCCGCAGCTTTGATCGTCGGCAGCAGCCGGACGATCGCCTCGAAGGAGTCGATCTCCATGCGCACATCGGGATCGGTACCGCTGCGCTGAAACAGCTCGTCGGTCATACGGCGGTACCAGGTACCCTTGGAGAAGAGGATCATCGGCAACCGGGAGAGGTCACTCATGGTCAGCTTCGCAGACAGAGCGAGCGGATGATGCTCCGAGACAACCAGACGGAGCTGATCCTCGAACAGAGGGATGCAGCGCAGACCCGGCTCCTGAGTGGCGGACGCGATAATTCCGAGATCGGACCTGCCCTCGCTGACCGAGGAGACGATCTCATGCGTTTTACCGGTAATCAGCTTCAACTCGGCTGCCGGGTATTTCTCCATGTAGGCGTTCACCAGCGGGGGCAGTGTGGTCTGAAGTGTAGTGAGGCTGGCACCGAGCGTTACAAGCTGCGGTTCCCCCTCCTTGAACTTCGAGAGCGCTTCCATAAATTTGGAACGCTGCTGCCTTTGTTCCAGCGCATAGGTATAAGTAAGGCGGCCTACCTCAGTCAACTCCAGCCGCTTGCCGAACCGGTTGAAGAGCGCAACGCCGAGCCGTTCCTCCAGCTTGGAGATTTTCCGGGAGAGGGCGGGCTGGGACAAATTGAGCTGGCGCGAAGCCCGGTTCAGGCTGGAATGCTCCACGACGGCAGCAAAAATATCCAGATCATCAAACATAAGCGCTCCTCCTAAAAGTTTTGTAAGCATAAACTTAGTTTTGTAAGCATGACTTCCTGAGTCTACTTCGTAAACCTAAACTTGGTGTCCGTAAATTCAGTCTTTATGGAAAGTGATAAATGACATATCCGTTATAAGGAAGTATCCTTTGCCAGCAAGGGATAGCAAGGCTTTTCTAGTAATTATCACGTTCTAAATGAGAATTATTATCACATTAAAAATATTCTTATGCGTTTATTGTATAACGTTTAATAATTAGATTGCAATTCCCTTATAAGAGAAAAAGGAGTAACATGAAAAGTGACACAAGATATTCACATATTGTGAAACATACAGCAAAGTCCGGGAAAACAATGAATAGCGGTGAAAAAAGACATTTTACGGGCTTTCCGAATCCCGATGCCCCCTGTTTCAACTGTACTCCCGGCGGTGTATGCTCATTAATGAAAACGCTGTTTTATATCGGAAAGGGGACACTTTGCATGAGAGGATTTTATTCCAGAAAGATTCATTCCTTGCTTGGCGTTATCCCGCTCGGGTTCTTTTTCCTGGAGCACATGCTGACGAATTTCTCGGCAGTAGAGGGAGGCGCTTCCGGTTTCACGGACAGCGTGTTATGGCTGAACAGCCTGCCGCTCGTCTTCTTCCTGGAATTGTTCGGCATATGGCTTCCGCTGCTGTACCACGGGGTCTACGGGCTGTACATTGCTTATCAGTCCAAGCCAAACCTGAACCGTTTCAATCTTGAACGGAACTGGCGGTATACACTGCAGCGGATCAGCGGAGTGATCACCTTCATCTTCATTGTCTGGCATCTGTACGAAACACGGTTTCAGGTGGCGGTCGGCAATGTGGAACACGAAGAGCTTGGCGGTGTCATGCATAACATCGTAACCCAGCCGCTGCTTCTGGCCGTGTACATTATCGGTATCCTGGCAGCCTGCTTCCACTTTTCGAACGGTCTCTGGTCGTTCCTGATCAGCTGGGGCATTACTGTGGGGCCACGTTCCCAAAGAGTATCTTCTGTAATCTGCCTGGGTCTTTTCGTGATTGTCAGCTTCATGTTCCTGTTCTCCCTGGTCACCTTCCGCGACGATGAGTTTCAGGCTACGGCTTCGGCTGTACAGTCGCTGCGCAGTCTGATTTAAGAAATATATAAAGCGCGTCCATCTTTGGACGAACCTTAGGATGTAATATACGGGTAGAAATTCCGCATAACAATTAGGAGGGAACAATCATGGCATCAGCCGATATCATTATCGTGGGCGGAGGGCTTGCCGGCCTGATGGCTACCATCAAGGCGGCGGAATCCGGCGCGCATGTGCATTTATTCTCCCTTGTTCCTGTCAAAAGATCGCACTCGGTCTGTGCGCAAGGCGGCATTAACG
The DNA here is from genome assembly GCF_052044425.1 of Paenibacillus sp. 22594. Classification (NCBI taxonomy): domain Bacteria; kingdom Bacillati; phylum Bacillota; class Bacilli; order Caryophanales; family Paenibacillaceae; genus Paenibacillus; species Paenibacillus sp. 22594. The sequence goes on along the minus strand of NZ_JBQENA010000005.1, from coordinate 290,755 downwards.
GTGCGGTGAATACCAAAGGCGAGGGCGACTCGCCCTGGGAGCATTTCGACGACACCGTTTACGGCGGTGACTTTCTCGCTAACCAGCCTCCGGTCAAAGCCATGTGCGAAGCGGCACCGGGCATTATCCATCTGATGGACCGGATGGGCGTTATGTTCAACCGTACGCCGGAGGGGCTGCTTGACTTCCGCCGGTTTGGCGGTACGAAGCGGCACCGGACTGCCTTTGCGGGCGCGACGACCGGCCAGCAGCTGCTGTATGCACTGGATGAGCAGGTACGTCGTTGGGAAGCCGAAGGCATGGTGACCAAAAGCGAGAACTGGGAATTCCTCTCGGTGATCCTGGATGACGAGCGCGTATGCCGCGGCATCAGTGCCCAGAATCTGAAGACGATGGAGATTCAGACCTTCCCTGCAGATGCAGTGATTCTAGCGAGCGGCGGTCCGGGGATTATTTTCGGCAAAACGACGAACTCGGTCATCAACACCGGAACGGCTGCCAGCGCTGTCTACCAGCAGGGCGTGCATTACGCCAACGGCGAATTCATTCAGATCCATCCGACCGCAATTCCCGGCGATGACAAGCTGCGGCTGATGTCTGAGTCGGCGCGCGGCGAAGGCGGACGTATCTGGACCTACAAGGATGGCAAGCCGTGGTACTTCCTGGAGGAGAAATATCCTTCTTACGGGAATCTGGTGCCGCGCGACATTGCTACCCGGGAGATTTTTAACGTATGTGTGGATCAGGGGCTTGGCATTAACGGCGAGAACATGGTTTACCTTGATCTCTCCCATAAAGACCCGAAGGAGCTGGATGTGAAGCTGGGCGGCATTATCGAAATCTATGAGAAATTCATGGGTGATGATCCCCGCAAAATTCCAATGAAAATCTTCCCGGCTGTGCATTACTCAATGGGCGGCATGTGGGTCGACTATAACCAAATGACCAATATTCCCGGGCTGTTTGCGGCAGGGGAATGCGAATACCAATATCACGGTGCGAACCGGCTCGGCGCGAACTCACTTGTATCTGCGATCTACGGCGGCATGGTTTCGGGGCCGAAGGCTGTTGAATATATTAAAGGTCTCAAGAAATCGGTACAGGACATTTCCTCTACCGTCTTTGACACCTTCCATAAGACGCAGACGGATAAATATGAGTCTCTGCTGGCGATGTCCGGCACTGAGAATGCCTATGTCATCCACAAGGAGCTGGGCGAATGGATGACCGCCAATATGACGGTCGTACGCGAGAACAAGAAGCTTGAATCGACCATCAGCAAAATCAAAGAGCTGAAAGAGCGTTACCGCAGCATCAACATGAATGATACCTCTCGCTGGAATAACCAGGGCGTAGCCTTCACCCGCCAGCTATGGAACATGCTGGAGCTGTCCGAGGCCATGACCCTAGGGGCCCTGCTGCGTAACGAGAGCCGCGGTGCGCACTATAAGCCGGAATTCCCGACACGTAATGATGAGGAGTTCCTGAAGACCACCAAGGCCAGCTGGACAGCGGAAGGTCCGCAAATCTCCTATGAAGCGGTGGACGTGTCATTGATCCCTCCACGGGTGCGCGATTACTCGAAGGATTGACCTGTGGAGATGCAAGTTTTATACGAAGCGATTTCATAGTTGCAATGCTCACAAAACTTTTAGGAGGTAACAGATATGGCGGAAACGGCTGCAGCTCCCAAAAATGTAAAGTTTATCATTACCCGCCAGGACGAACCGGAAACGGCCCCGTATACGGAAGAGTTCGAGCTGGCGTACCGTCCGGGGATGAATGTAATCAGTGCTCTGATGGAAATTCAGCGCAACCCGGTCAATGCCGGAGGCGCCAGCACGGTTCCGGTCTGCTGGGAATCCAACTGTCTGGAAGAAGTATGCGGCGCCTGCTCGATGGTGATCAATGGCAAGCCGCGCCAGGCCTGTGCTGCGCTTATAGATAATCTGGAACAGCCCGTGCGTATCGAGCCGATGAAGACGTTCCCTGTGGTACGCGATCTGGTGATTGACCGCAGCCGGATGTTTAACGCGCTCAAGCGGGTTAAGGCATGGATTCCTATTGACGGCACCTACGATCTGGGTCCGGGCCCGCGTATGCCGGAGAAGAAGCGCCAGTGGGCCTATGAGCTGTCCAAGTGTATGACCTGCGGTGTCTGCCTGGAAGCCTGTCCGAATGTCAATGAGAAGACCAATTTCATCGGTCCGGCGGCCATTTCTCAGGTCCGTCTGTTCAACGCCCACCCTACGGGCGAGATGAACGCTGACGAGCGTCTGGATGCCCTGATGGAAGACGGCGGCATTGACGGCTGCGGTAACTCGCAGAACTGCGTACGGGCCTGCCCGAAGGGCATTCCCCTTACCACCTCGATTGCCGAGATCAACAAGCAGACCACCAAGCATATGTTCAAACGCTGGCTGGGTGTGTAGGAATAGACAGCCTACCTTATTTATATCCAAGCTGAAAAAAGCTAAAGACACAGCACTTCTCCGGGTTAGTGGAGACGTGCTGTGTTTTGCTTTGGAAGTAATTAATTGTTTCTTTCCGGCTGCAAAACGGGTACATTTTTACACAGCCCTACAGAAATGATTCAGTTTACAAAGAGCGGCATCAGGTCTTGGATTCCAATAAATATAGGTGGATATGTTATAATCTCACTAGTCGATGCAACACTCAGGTAGTGGATAAACCAGGGAGGTATGACAGTGATTTGTCGTGAACAGGACGGATATTTGGTAATGCTGAGGCAGCATGAGCACGGTCTGCTGGCCGGCAAATTTGCAGAATGGTTCAAGGCACAGCATGTTCCGGCGGAAGGACGCCGTGCAGAGGTGCTGCGGGCAGTCAGCAATCATGACCGGGGCTGGATCGATCTCGATGAGACCCCTTTCTGGAATGATGCGGAGGGTGCGCCGTATACCTTTATGGATTTTCCGCTTGTGCCGAAGCTAACCTTCTATAGACGGGGACTGGACGAGATTGAGGCGGACACTCCATATGGTGCGTTACTATGCAGCTCACATTATGAGCGGCTGATCGAGGTGTCAGGGGAGGACTGCCCGGAGCTTACCGCCTACTTGAAGAACGAGGAGGACCGCCGGGCACGCATCCATCGTCTCCTGGAGAACAGCAAGCCGCTTGCAGAGGGCGAATTGTATTATGATGCGAGATTGCTGCAATTCTGCGATGACCTCTCTCTGTATCTGGGTCTTAGTGAGCCGGGAACCCCAAAATCGGAGGAGCATCCCTGGTTTCGTGACGGATTCTCGGGAAGTGAGGATTTCAGCTTCACCTCCGGACGCCTGATTACAGCGGAGTGGCAGGACAAGACTACGCTCCTGCTGGATCCTTTTCCATTCACAGAGAACGTCGAGGTGAGTTTCAAGCTGCGCCGGGTCTCCAAAAAGGATGTGGAGCGCAAAGGAATCGCCCTGGCCTTCAGCGGCACCCCCGAAGAAGAATGCCGGATTACTGTGGCCAGCAAGCCGGAATAGGCCGCATTTTTGACATGGAACCGGGAACAGGAGTGTTATGCCCATGGCATGGTGGATGTGGACCCTCAATATAGCTGTAATTGTTATGATCTCATGGTGGTTTTACCGGATGAAGCTGAGCCGGATGGGAAAAGGAGTGCTCTTGATCCCGATTCTGATCTATACGCTGATCTCCGCCGAAGATCTTCTGAACTGGATTGATCTTCGCGCGATTTTGCCCGGGGACCGGGGAATGCGTGCACTGATCCTATTGGTTGCCCTGGCATCCATGCTGTTCTATGTACTGTTTATTTTTCACGAAATCAAGGAATCCAACAGCAAAGAGGTCAGGATGCAGGAGACGCTCGTGCGTATCAGCATTGCAGCATTCACCTGCATTATTTTTTTCACTGTCGTATATACATCCATATATAAGCTGTTTGGACAGTCCTCCTTTGATGGCAATGGACTAGGCGAAGATTTGCTCAGCCAGCTGATTACCTTCCTCTACTTCAGTGTAGCCACTTTCACAACGGTCGGGTACGGAGACGTAGCCCCGGTGGACAATACCTCGCGCCTTGTGGTTGTCATGCAGATCAGCTTCAGCTTCATCACTGTAGCTTATGCGTTATCCATGCTGGGATTGTTCCGCAAGATTCTGGGTCCGGGATCGGAAGAGGAGATTGAGGCCGAGATCGATGTGAATATTGAAACAGAGGTTGAAGAAAAGGTAGAGGAAGCCAAGGAGGAGATTCAGGACGAAGACAGTGAGGAATCTTCCCATTCCAAGCCCTCTCATTAATCTTCGTTCCCGACAACTATCCTGCAAGAAAGGAGAACCTCTCTATGAATAATAAACCGTCTGGGGCTTCTCCGGGCCTTATGACAGCTACTGCAGAAGTCAGTCCCGGGCATAGTGCTCCGCCCCCACAGACAGGCGGTGGCCGCAAAATCACCCGCCGCCAGTTTCTCGCAAGGGGAGCGGCTACCGTAATTGGGGCAGGTCTGCTCACCAGCGGCTACGCCTGGCAGGGAGAGCCTAACTGGCTGGACATTACCCGGCTGGAATTGTCCTTTAAGAATCTTCCGTCCGCTTTTGCCGGCACGCGGCTGGTTCATTTCAGTGATGTACATTTGGGTTTTAACAAGGATGTGCATGATCTGAAGCGGCTGGCTGGACATATTAAGGAGGCCCAGCCCGACATCATCTGCTTCACTGGCGATATTGTGGACAGCTATGCCGAGGATCTGAAGGAGTCCGTACCGATTCTCGCAGAGCTGAGCGCACCGCTTGGCAAATATGCAATCCTGGGCAATCATGATTATAAGAATACAGAGCTGCTTACCCGCCTGCTGAACGACGCCGGATTCCGCGTGCTGCGGAATCAATCGTATCTGGTACAGCAGGGGGGAGCGGCCATCGCGGTTACTGGTATTGACGACATGCTGCATGGCAAGCCTGATCCCCAGGCTGCCCTGAAGGGTGTTCCTGAGGATATGTTCACGCTGCTCATGATGCATGAGCCGGATTATGCAGATACGGCAGAAGCATATCCTTTCCATCTCCAATTGTCCGGTCACAGTCATGGCGGGCAGATCCGCCTGCCCTTTCTGGGTGCGGCATACACGCCATACGGAGGCAACAAGTACATAAGCGGTTTGTATTATACGGAGAAGAAGCGAATGCCCGTGTATGTGAACAGAGGGTTTGGCGAAACCTATATGCCATTCCGGTTCATGTGCAGACCTGAACTCACCATTTTCACTCTGCGGCGCGCGTAGTACAAATAAGGTCCCGGCATAGAAAAGGAGAAGCCCATGAGCACTTTCGATACGGTATTATCCATGGCAAGGCAAGGCGAAAAAGTTGAACTAAGGACGATGCCATCCACCGATGCCGGGGTGCTCAGTTCGCTGCTAATGCATCCGGAAGTGAAGCCTCATATTCTGCTGCGCCATGGGGACGGTTCACCGCATACCTATCTGGAGAAGCTGGTGACCCGGATGCTGTATGCCTTTGACCCTTGCGCACTCCATGCCGGGATTTATGTCAGAGGACAGCAGGAACTGATTGGAACAGTTTCTCTGCAGAACTGGAACCGCCATGAGAGTAAGGCCGTGCTTGGATATATGCTGAATCCGTTATGGTGGGGGCAGGGACTCGCCACTGAAGCAGTCGGGCTGCTGCTGGATTACGCCATTCAGGAGCTGGGACTTCTGAAGATCGAGGGACGCTGCCGTGGCGACAACCTCAGATCGGAGCGTGTCATGATCAAGAACGGGTTAACCCTGGAGCGAATCCTCCCTATGCCGGGCAGCTCGGGGGATGTAATGAAAGTATTCACATTGTTACACAAATGAAATAATGCCGTTATGAAACTCTAACAGTGTCCGGTTAAACTAAGTACATGACCCCCTTTTGAAATATAAATGCTGTTGGGACCCGATGATTCGGGTCCATTTTTTTTGTGCGGATTCTCCTGGGAACCGTTATCGGGAATATAGAGCAGCTTGGCCGAGACTGGCGGCTTCCCGGGAAATTAGGATATGATGGACTTAATACAGCAGTTAATAGACCAGGAGGTTATCATCCTTTGAACGAAGTGATCCGAACATTAATGAATCACCGCTCCTTCCGGCAGTATTATGAGCAGCCCGTGGAGCCGGAGAAGCTAAAAACCATTATCGAAGCCGCCCAGGCAGCCCCGTCCTGGGTTCACGGTCAGCAGGTATCCATTATTGCCGTGCGGAGTGAAGAGCGCCGCAAACAGCTTGCGGTGCTGAGCGGAAATCAGAAGCATGTGGCGGAAGCGCCGGTATTTTTAGTGTTTTGCATGGATTTCTACCGGGCCAAAGTGGCAAGCGAGCTGGAAGGACAACCTTTCGAGGCCGCCAGGGACGTGGATGCGCTGCTTGTCGGCGCTACGGATGTGGGGATTGCCTTATCCAATGCCATTGCTGCAGCGGAGTCGCTGGGGCTGGGCATCATCCCGATTGGCGGAGTCCGCCGTCATACAGCAGAGGTGATAGAGCTTCTGCAATTGCCGGAATATGTATTCCCGATTGTCGGGCTGTGTGTCGGCTACCCTGCCGGGGAGCTGCCGAAGAAGCCAAGACTTCCCAGGGAAGCTGTTCTTCATGAGGAGCGGTACAATCCGGAGGTGAAGGGCCTGATTGAAGAATATAACCTGACCCACCGCATGTCCCTGCAGGCTCAGGGGTTGACGGAGAGGGACTGGAGCAGCACCATTGCCCACTTCTATACCCTTAATCCCCAGTATGGGGATGCGCAGCATACACTGAAGCAGCAGGGCTTCACCTGTGATAACCTGACAAAATAACAAAATGCACCATAGCCACTCACGGTAGACGACAGCAGTCGTCCATCATGTTCAAGGCTGGGTGCATTTTTGTGTAGCTATAGCATAACTGTACGCTGAACTATTGGAGCGGCACAGAGATTTTTGCCGTCTGCTTGAAGTATACCCAATGATCGAACCCGATTTCCTTAAGCCTGGCCACTACAGCTTCATGCTGATCGGCGACGCGGGAAGGCTTATGCGCATCGGAGCCAAAGGTAACTTCAACGCCGTAATGCAGTGCGCGCGCCAGGATATCATCCGAGGGGTACCACCCGCCGCACAGCTTGGTGCTTCCAGAGGTGTTGATCTCAATAGCGATGCCGCATTCCCCGATCACGCGCAGGCATTCATCGATTTCAGCAGTTGCGGGGATATCCGAGAACTGTGGGAAATTACCCTTCATAGCATCAATGTGACCGAGGATCTGGAACATCCCGCTGCGTGCAGAGGCGGTAATCAGCCGGTAATACTCAGCCTTGCTGGCAATCTTCCCTTTCTGGTCCAGCCCTTTCCAGCGGCCTTTATTGAAAATGCTCACCCCGCCCACATTGTGTACCGAGCCGATGATGTAATCAAACGGGTAAGCCGACAAGGTACGGCGGTACAGCTCTGCATGTTCCGGGAAGTAGTCCGATTCGATGCCTAGCAGAACATCAATGGTACCTGCGTATTCTTTTTGCAGGGCCAGTACTTCTTCTACATAATGGGCAAGTTCGGATTTGGCCATGGCAATATGGGGAAAAGCCTGCTCCGACGGACTACCGAAGTAAGGGGTATGGTCAGAAATACCGATCACTTCGAGCCCCGCAGCAATTCCGGCTTCAATATAATCCCTGATCGTTCCGTCAGCGTGGCCGCAGCGGAAATGATGGGTATGCAGGTCGAATTTCATGGTTAGAACATCTCCTTAGGCCAAAATTAGCGGAAGTAAGCTTTAGAAGTATAGTCTTCACTTCGCGGGGGGATTTTATCGGGTGTCCGGTGCCCCCGCTGAGTATTCGGAATACACTTCACTTTATAGGTTCATTCTGACCCGATGAATTGGGCTTCCGGCATCCCCTTGAGGTCGCTTAGAAACTGCCGCATGGCAGAATTGACGTATTTTCCTGATTTTGTAATCACGCCCACAGGATGAGTGACCTCAAGCTCAATAATCGGGACGATCTTAAGGGTGCCATTACGCACCTCAGCCGATACCGACTGCTTGGAAATTACCGCCGCGCCAAGATCCAGCTCCACCATCCGTTTGACTTCCTCACTGCTGGTCAGCTCCATGATAACCTGCGGCTGGATGCCATGCTTGGCGAACACATCATCCGCGAATCTCCGGCCGACTGTGTCCGGCGAGAGCAGGATGAGCGGGGTATTGCGCAGCGCTTCAATACCGGCTGTCTTGACCTGTGCGAGAGGATGACGGGGGGAAACCACTAATTCAAAGGTGTCATAGTAGAGTACAGAGGTAGTCATTCCCGGACTACGACCGATCAAGTAGCCGATACCGACATCGACCAGGCCGTTCTCCACATGCTGATAAATTTGTGATGAGGACATGGACGAAATTGAAGTTTTGATATGCGGGAACTGGTCCTGAAAATAAGAAAGGATTCGCGGCAGAATCTGAATGGCGATTGAGGTGGTCGTACCGAGTATAATATGCCCCTGGGGATTCTCTTCCAAATCTGCAAGGCGCTGCTTAAGCTCATCGACGATACTTACAATCTGTTCCGCGTGTGAGAGAAATACCTGTCCCCTGTCTGTCAGTGTTACCGGCTGGTTCCGGTCTACGAGCTGGGTTTTGAACTCTTCTTCAAGGCTTTTGATCTGCGCCGATACCGCCGGCTGGGTCAAATTGAGTAGTTCCCCCGCCTTACGGAAGCTCATGGTTTTGGAGATGGTAATCAGCGTCTCTAGCTGGCTGATATTCATGGACGTACCCCCTTTTGGCCTGATGATGGATGCCGCCTTTTGTGTATAGGATCATAAAAAAATGCTTTTCACAGGACTCGGGAGTCCTCTTATGGAGTAGGGTTATGAATATAGATGACGCTGCTTTTCTATATCTATCTTACGCCGGATGTCGGCATTTGATTAAATTATAGGAGATAACCTCCGGCAGGGCAATGTTGCCCGGAAAACTAACTTCATAATTCCTTCGACAAGACCATTAATTTTTGGTGAATAATACCGATATATGAAGTATAATAAATCATTATTACTTAGGACTTTTGGTACATGACTAAAGCCTGGTAGAGGGGGGACAGCACTTTCATGAAAGCAGAAGTAATCAATCCGTTTTTAGAATCTGCAAGAATTGTAATTGAACAGGTGATACAGGTCTCGCCATCCACTGGTAATCTGGGCATAAAGGACATTGAACTGATTGATAATCATATATGGATACAGGTGGGAATGACAGGTCAGTTGAGCGGGAATATTATTTTCGGGATCGCTGAACAGGTAGCACTCAAGATTGTGTCTGCCATGATGGGTGGGTATGTGATTACGGAAATGGACGAGATGGGCCAGAGTGCGATTTCGGAACTGGGCAACATGATCAGCGGTAACGCCAGCACCATTTTGTCGAATCAGGGGGTAGCCGTGGATATTACTCCGCCGAAGCTGATGAAGACAGATGGCATGTCGGTAATGCCGCGCAGAGCGCTGAGCATTCCGCTCCTGATGGAAGGCATCGGAGAGCTTGATATTCAGGTAATGATCTCTTAGTCGGACAATTGGAGCTGAACTAAATTCATGGTACTACAAGACAAGGTGGTTGTTATTACAGGAGCTTCGAGCGGGATTGGAGCGCTGACGGCCCAGATGCTTAGCAAGCGTGGGGCTGTACCTATCCTTCTGGCCCGTTCGGAGGACAAGCTGAAAGAAACTGCGGCCGGTATCCCGGGCGTTTTTGGACTGTATATCTGTGACGTGACCGATGAGGAGCAGGTAGTGAAGACCTTTGCGGACATCCTTAGCACATATGGCAGGATTGATGTTCTGCTGAATAATGCCGGCTATGGAAAATTCGCTTCATTTACCGAGATGGAGTCCCGCGAATTTGATGAGATGATGGATGTAAATTACATGGGCATCGTACGGTGTACCAAGGCTGTAGTCCCGCATATGCTGGAACGGGGAAGCGGACAGATTGTCAATGTGGCGTCGATGGCCGGCAAGATCGGCACGGCACGGTCCGTTGCTTATAGCGCAACCAAACACGCTGTGCTGGGCTTCACGAACGCACTGCGCCAGGAGTTGCGCCAGCAGGGGATCATCGTCTCGGCAGTCAATCCGGGACCGATTGCCACGGAGTTCTTCCGTACAGCTGACCCTTCCGGCAGCTATGAGAAAAGTGTCGCCCGGATTATGATGACACCGGAACATGTGGCCAAGAAGATGGTGAAGCTGATCGAGAAGGGAAAGGAAGAAATTGATCTTCCCGGCTTCGCGGCGTTGGGTATCCGCCTCTATGGTCTTTTTCCCCGTCTGGCGGACAAGCTTACCTACAATATGATGAACCGGAAATAATAACAATGGCTTTAGAATGATCAAACGGCCTTCCATTTGGTGGAGAGGCTTTTTTGGCATATAATGAACATATTATCTCAACGAAAAGGATGAATTACAATTATGAATAAAGCTTCTTTTGCGGCCATCGGGATCCAGGAAGACCTCGTTGCCCGATTGTCAGAATTCGGCATTCAAGATCCATCCCCTGTTCAGGAGCAGACCATTCCTCTGCTGCTGGAGGGAAGAGATGTGCTTGCCGCATCCCAGACAGGGACCGGTAAGACGCTGGCGTACCTCCTGCCGCTGCTCCAGGGAATTAATCCCGAGCAGAAAGGGATGCAGAAGCTGGTGCTGGCACCTACTCAGGAGCTGGCGATGCAGATTCTCCGCGAGGCGGAACGTTATGGGGCTCATCGCGGCATCAAGGTGATGGGTCTGATTGGAGGCGCAGCGATCAAGCGCCAGATTGATAAGCTGCGTGAGCATCCGCAACTTGTTGTGGGTACCCCCGGACGTATCCGGGAGCTGATTGGTCTGCGTAAGCTGAAGATGCATGAGGTGACCACGATTGTCATCGATGAAGCGGACCAGATGTTCCAGCTCAGCGGAGCAGGCGAGGTGGCGAAGATCGTCAGCAGCGCGCTGCGTACGCGTCAATTGGTCATGCTGTCAGCGACCATCGGGCCGGAGACGAAGGCGCTTGCAGCACGGGAGATGAAGAACCCGGCTGAAGTCGGTATTGATCCGGGTGTCATGACTGCGCAGAGCCTTGAGCATCACTACGTGGTGACCGAGGAGCGAAATAAGATAGATATGCTGCGCCGTGTGATCCGCCATTACAACCCGGAGCGGGCGATTGTGTTCGTCAATGCCACCGACGATATCGCTGAGGTGACTGCCAAGCTGAATCATCTGGGTCTGACGGCAGCCGCACTCTACGGCGATGCGGATAAGGTGACGCGCAGCAATGTGCTGGCCCGCTTCCGTGACGGCAAATTCCGTGTGCTGGTGGCCAGCGACGTGGCCGCCCGGGGCCTGGATATTGAGAATCTGACGCTGGTCGTCAGCTTCGATCCGGCCTTCGACTCGGAGCACTATGTGCACCGGGCCGGGCGCACGGGCCGCATGGGACGCCGCGGCCTGTCCGTAACGATCGTCACGGAGCAGCAGACGTTCATCATGCGCAAGTTCGCCAAGGAGCTGGACATCCAGCTGGAGGAGAAGGAAATGGTAGGCGGCAAGGTACGCGCCGCCGATGAGGCCCGCAGCGAGTACCGCGGCGGGACGGATTCGGGACGCCGCGAGGGCAGCAGCCCGCGCGCGGACGGATTTGCGGCGCGCAGCAGCAAGCCGCAGGTGCGGACTTCGGCAGCGGGAGGCCCGGCCTCCGCAGCCGGGGCACAAGCACCGCAGCCGGGTACGGCAGCGGGCTTCGAAGAGCGGCGCGATCAGCAGCGCCGCAGCCCGGGTACCGCCGCAGGGGCCCGGAGCGGCGCTCCTGCAAGCAAGGCGCGCAGCAGTGCAGAGCGCGAGAAGAACCGCAAGAATAAGGGAGCGCCAAAATGGCTCAAAGACAAAACCCCGAGAGGTGACGGTCAATGAATACTGCCCCCGTACTGCAAATTACGGGCTTAAGCGGAGGTTACAGCCTGAACAAGCCGGTGCTTCATGATATCGGCCTTCAGGTGCAGCCTGGAGAAATGGTCGGGCTGATTGGATTGAACGGAGCAGGTAAAAGCACGACTATGAAGCATATTCTGGGCCTGATGTCACCGCATAAAGGCGAGATCACCGTCCAGGGCAAGACCCGGAGCAGTGATCCGGAAGCCTATCATGGAGCGCTGTCTTTTGTACCGGAGTCGCCGCTGCTCTATGAGGAAATGACGGTCCGCGAGCATGTGGAATTTACCGCCAGGGCTTACGGTGTGGACCGCAACGATTATGAATCCCGCAGCAGCCAGCTGGCCGCACTCTTTAACATGGAGGACAAGATGGATACTCTGTCCTCGCATTTATCCAAGGGCATGAAGCAGAAGGTCATGATTATGTGCGCTTTCGTGGCGCGTCCGGCGCTGTATGTGATTGACGAGCCTTTTCTGGGACTGGATCCGCTGGGCATCCGTTCCCTGCTCGATTTCATGCTGGATCTGAAGAAATCCGGGGCTTCCATTCTGTTAAGCTCCCATATTCTCTCTACCATCGAGAATTACTGCGACCGCTTCATTGTCCTGCACCGCGGCCAGGTGATCGCGGAGGGCACGCTGGCGGAAATGACCGCGGCTGCCGGGCTGCAGGGATTGAATCTGGAGCAGCTGTTCTACGAATTGGTTCAAGGAGGGAAATGATATGGATTTGAAGGAGCTGCGCCGGCAGCGGCGCAGCCGGTTCACCGGGAGCCTGATTCCTTACATGGGTTATATCATTCAGAGCGGTGTAGCCATGCTGTTCCTGCTGGTGTTAATTATCTTCTCGGCCTGGTACACTTCACTACTCCGTGATATTCCGGCAGGCATTCCGATTCGCTGGATTATGCTGGTTCTCCTTCTTCCTGCGGTAGCACATAGCAGCTTCAGGACGTATCTGCAGAGTCCTGACACCATCTTTCTGCTGCCGCAGGGGCACCGGATGAAGGAATATTTCGCTCCAGCCTGGGTTGCCGGGAATGTCTGGAAGATTCTGCGGCTAGCCTTCGTGCTGATTACACTATGGCCTCTCTACATACGCACGGATGATTCTCATCAAATGCTGCTTGCCACACTTGTTGTCCTGATCCTGGTGAAGCTGCTGGCAAGCTTTGGCCTGTGGCGGGAGCTTACCATGCTGTCCCGTCCGGCTGCTCTTGGGTATAACCTGCTGCGCTGGGCAGTCTCCGGGCTGATGATTGCCGCATGGCTGTGGCAGCCCTCTCTGCGTGCACTGATCTTCATTGTGATTCTGGCCGCAGCCTATCTGGCGGCGCTGGCAGTTCCCGGACGGCACTCCGTTCCCTGGGAACGACTCATTGCCACCGAACGCAATCAGGGGGCGATAGCGCTGATGATTCTGGGCTGGTTCGTGGATGTGCCGGGACGGGAGCAGCGGGTCTATACCCGGCGTTACTTGTCCAAATGGGGCGGGGGCATCTCATGGCGGCGTAATACCGCCTACCGCTTCCTCCTGACCAAAAGCTTCGCCCGGGGCGACATCTTCGGCATTGTGCTGCGAATTGCAGTTCTGTCGCTGCTGCTGGTCTGGTGGAACCGGGGCAGCTACGTGGGCAGCGGCATTTATCTGTTCTTCCTGTTCATCATGGGCGTACAGTTGTCAGCACTGCGTAAGCTGCACAGTGAGTCGTTCTGGCTGACGGTCTATCCTCTGCCGGAGGGCAGCAAGGCAAGCAGTACGATTCAGTTCATTTTCCGCGCGCATTTGCTGCTCGCTGTGCTGACCGGTCTGCCATTCCTGACCGCGGTTGTAGAGCGTCCACTGCCTGTAATCGGCACCTTTCTTGCCGGTGCGCTGCTGGCCTATCTATTCAAGACCCGTGCTTCCCGCAAAACTGCGCAGGAGGACGACGACATCTAGAGAGAGTGAACTTGGGAGCTTGATGAGCGGTTTATTATTCCAAATGGAAAAAGGATCACTACATGAGCTCATTTGGCCCATGGAATATCTTATGTTGGAAAAATGATCACTAATTATGCTGAAAAAGGATATATTGGATGATTATATGTGAATTAGGTGGACGAAATCCCATTAAACCTTCTGAATCCAGGGTTACAGCCGATTTAGGTCTACTTATTCCACGTAACTTTAACTTCAACTTCAGCTCTAGCTTTAATTCTACCTTTAATTCCTAAGGGGCTTCATTGTTTTCGTCATGGCTTTCAAGTCTCCACTTCAAGCAGTATCATTCTATATCTGAAAAAGACGCCTGGGCAGGAGTACTGGCTCCGCTCAAGGCGTCTTTTTCTAAAATCATGAGGGATAAGACTATCTAGACGTACATCTGGAACTGAGAATTCCATCTTTACTTCCGCATGGAGCAGGGAATGGTGTGCAACGCGGGTAGGACGGGAGAGAGCCGGGGCTCCCTCCCGGGATGGTTATTCCCGGTTAGACAAAGAGTGAACGGCTGATGATGACCAGCAGGATAAAGAGAACCAGAATTGCACCAGTGCTTGTAAACCCAGGGTATCCATATCCGCCTCTAACTTCTTCGCTCATGTTCATTCCCCTTTCGCGTGTAAGTTGTTGTACTTGAGTACACCGTATTGTATGTGCGGAGGGAACAACGTGTATAGGCCAATGCCATAACCGCCTGCAAAAAAAGTCAGCCCCGGTACACCGGGGCTGACTTCTATGGTCAAAACTTGTTCAATCAGGCTTTTTCCAGATCGCGGATTCCGGAATAGACCATATCGAACAGATCCTCAAGCTGATCTTCTTCAATACAGGAGAAGGCCACGCGCAGATCGGTCTCACCCAGGGCAATCGTACCCAGGCCGTAGTTATGGATCAGGTGCAGACGCAGGGCGTCAGCGTGAACGGTATGCAGCTTCAGGCACATGAAGTATCCGGAGTTGAAAGGATAGTAGGTCCAGACCTCGTCGCCGTATTTGCCGCTGTCCAGCAGTGCCTTCACCTTGTTGGCACGGCCCTTCATGATCTGGAACTTCTCTTCCTTCTGCTCCGCAAATTCAGGCGACTTGAGCGCATCCAGTACAAAGGTCTGTGAAGGATGCGGCCCGCTAGAGATGGTGGCGCGGATAATCCCCATCGTCTTCTGTTCCAGGGCAGCGAGCACTTCCTTGCTGTCTGAAGCATAGGTGATGAAGCCGACGCGGAAGCCCCAGACAAACTCTTCTTTGGTCGCTCCGTCAATCTTCACAGCGAGTACACGCGGATGCAGATTGGCCAGACGGCCGAAGAGGGACTCCTTCAGTGAATCTTCGAAAAAGAGTCCGAAATAGGCGTCGTCGCTGACCACTACGACATTGATGCCTTCTTCTGCAGCGCGCAGAATAGAAGCCACGATCGCTTCGCCTTCCTTGATTCCCGGAGTATAGCCTGTAGGGTTATTCGGGAAGTTGAGCAGCACAATGGCTTTGCCGCGGTCCTTCTGGGCCAGCAGTGCATCCAGCAGCCCCGCGCTGTTGAAGCTCATATCTTCAGTGAAAAGCGGATAGGTAACGGTATCGCTGAGACGGCGCACGCCGAAGGTCAGCTCGTAATTCTCCCAGTTTTTGTCCGGATAGATGACAGCATCGCCTTGATCGGCGAATAGGTCGGCAACGATGCTGAGCCCGTGAGTCAGGGCATTGGTAACGATAGGGTTACCGAAGGACTTGCCTTCAAGCGACGGCGTCTCGCGAAGCATTTTCTCCCGCCATACGGTGCGCAGCTCCGGTTTGCCTGCTGGCGGAGCATAACCATACAAGTCCTTGGGGCTGTAAGCTGAGAGCTTATCCTGAATAACACCGAGGTGCATAGGTACACCTTTTTCAGTGGCAATACCAATGGTTGCATTGTATTTCTTGGCATGAGCAGCCGCTTCAGCGGATTGGCTCAGAATACCCTCTTTGGGATAATACAGCGCTTTGCCAAGATTGGAGAGCATATCGTATACATGTTCATTGCCTGCCTTGATGTTGTCATTCAATTGTCCAGCCAGTGGATTCATCGGTTTCATCCTTCCGGTATTCTTCTGGGATATACGTTAACATTGCCTAACATTATATCACCGTGATTCACCGCCGTCACTGATGAAAGAGGCAATTCCCATTACTTTTAAAATATTTGTGGCGGATCCTCCCAGACCTGAACCTCGATATAGCGCTCTGGCCCATGGGTTCCCCCGGCATTCCATTCCTGAGGCCAGCCGAATTGCGAAATGACTTCCCGGATCTCCGTAAGCAGGTATACCTGTCCCCGGTAAGGCTTACCGTCCAGAACTCTCATTGTGGGAAACAAATCGCCATACGTGAAGCTGATACAGCCAGGAGAAAAGCAGTCCAACGGAATCCTTAGCTCCATACCGCTAGGATACCATTCCAGCAGCCACGGACAGCTTCCAAAGGTCATATAGTGGGGCTGCTGGCGGACGGGGCGGCCTCCTTTGGCAATAAAAGCCTCCCGTGCCTTGTGCTCCAGGCTGCGCCGGATATCGAGATAATCCGCTGAGCGTTTGCTGGCAAATCCCTTGTTCTTCTGGCGTATGTCCGCAAGAACATGCTCCGCTTCCTCCGGTGCCAGGTCGGATAAATTCCGAAACGGTCCGGCAGATTTATCATAGTAGTGGTACAGATACTCCAAATTCCATCCCGCCAATCTACAGTGAAATATACAAATAGATACAGCTATATTCTACCACTCAGGAGTGGTAGGGGCAGTATTTTTCCATCATGGCGATGGTTTCGGCATCACGTGCCCCGTTTCTGTCCTGAAGCCCCTGAGTAACGGCATTTCGCGCATCTTCCTTCAGATTCTGGCCAAATTTGAATTTGGCGGTTACTTCTTCGGGAACGATCCGCACAACGGCAACACCCTTCAGAGCTGAGCGGTATCTGGGATCTTCGGCATCAATCGGGGCATAGCCTCCTTCCGGCTGGAGCTTTTGCATAAAAAGAGCGAGTACGGCTGCTTTTTCGGCGAGGTCTTCTACAAGCTCCGCTTGTCCATAAGCGGTTACGCTTTTGAAATAGGCGGTGGCAGGGCAGGCAAGCTCGGGATCGCTGAAATAGGAAGGAATGATGGCATATTCGTCGGCAACAGTGAAGCATACCCGCTGATTGTGGCGGATGCTCTTCATTTTGCCTCCGGCGTGACTGCCATGGAAATAGAAGTTTCCCTCCAGATAGACAAAGTTGAGCGGCGTTACGCGCGGCAGCCCCATCTCATCGCTGGTCCCCAGAAAACCAAAGCTCATTCCGTTTAGAAAACCGGCCAGCTCCTCTTCCTGCTCTACCTGAAATTCTTTTCTGCGCATATCGGCACATCCTTTTCTCAATAATGGCGGAGCCCTATGCTCCGAGGTAAACAGTTATCTTAGAATAGAAGAAGAATTGACAATAAAAAAGGACCGGTTTACATTAATTTTATTAGTCCACTTTGATGTGGAGAGGGTGGGAACATGAATTTTACGCTGCCTTATGACCAGTATCTGGCGGTGCACCACTACAAATATTTGGCCTTATACCACGCGCTCCGCGCGGCTATTCTTGGCGGGACTCTGCCGGGCGGAACCCGGCTGCCGTCTACCCGAAAGCTGGCGGAGCTGTACCAGATCTCACGCGGCTCGGCATCACAGGTGTACGACATGCTGCTGGCTGACGGCTACATCCGGACGGAGACCGGCCGGGGCACCTATGTAGCAAATGACAGTTTTAAACCCGTGGAGCGGGAGCGGGTGGAGGCGGATCAGGAAATTGAAGGTGCTGTAGCTGCGGCATCGGCTTTTGCTGGGTCAGAAGGTTCAAGGGATGCGGTTACGCGTGCATTTGCAGATGTGGGAGCAGCTTGTGATAAAACCGGGATACCGCTATCCAGTTGGGGACAACGCCTTATGGAGAGGAATGTTCTCATCTATGAACAGGAGGAAGGGAACTTCGTCAGCTTTCGCAGCCGGGGGATGCTCATGGAGCACTTTCCTTATGAGGAGTGGCGAAGCGCACTGAAATATGCTGGCGGCAAAAGCGGCGGGAGGATGGAAGGCTACTGCCCTCCCCAGGGCGAAGAAAGCCTGCGGCTGGCGATTGCCACCCATCTCCGGGTGACCCGGGGCATCCGGGCAGAGGCGGAGCAAATTGTCCTGTTCAACGGCTCGATGCAGGGTATCGTCCTTCTGACGCAGCTCTTGCTGGAGCCGGGAAGCCCCGCCGTTGCCGAGGACCCTGGATTTCACGGCATCCGCAGAGCAGTGGAAATCTCAGGCGGGAGGCTGCTGCTGGGTAAGGTGGACGGGAGCGGGTTGGTGCCGCAGGATTGGGCGGCCCGGTTGCTGTTCGTTACGCCAAGCCGACAGTTCCCCACCGGCGCTGTGCTGCCGCTCGACCGGCGGCGCCGTCTGCTGGAATGGGCGCGGCGGCAGGAAGCGCTAATTGTGGAAGACGATTACGACAGTGAATTCCGCTGGGGCGGGCGGCCCATAGAACCGCTGAAGGCACTCGACCGTGAAGAACGGGTCATCTACATGGGCTCATTCTCAAACAGCATGTTCTCCAGCCTGCGGTTGGGCTATGCCGTGCTCCCGCCCTTGCTGATCCGGCCAGTGACCGCCGCCAAGGCGCTGTATGAGCCGCTTCCGGGCGGCCAATTAGAGCAGCGTGCCTTGGCGCGCTTCATGCAGACCGGCGGCTACAGCCGCCATCTGCGGCGGATGACGCGCCTCTATGGCGAGCGTGCCCGGCTCCTCCGCTCGCTGCTGTCCGAGCGGCTCGATCTGCTCTTTGAACCGCTGCCCGGCGATGCGGGGCTGCATATCTACGCGCACTGGCGGCGCAGCAGAGCGGAATTCGCCGCCTTCCGGGCGGCGGCGCTTATGCGCGGCACGGACTTCCGGGACGCAGCGTTGTACCAGGCTGCACCGGGCGTTCCGGCGGCCTGCTTTTCTTTTGCCCATTTGGACAGTGCACAGCTCGAGAATGGGGTCAACCGTCTGCTGCTGGCCTGGGAGGATGTGCAAAATCGAAGGTGACAAGGTATTATGGGGAGTATGGAACGGTTAGGATGCTTTCGAAGCGAGTTTTGCTGCAAAGTAATCTCAAAGAAGTAGAATTCCGCAAAACTTAAGATAATGCTTCCGAAGCGAGTTTGTACGAAGCATATTCAGGAAGTAGAGCTCACAAACTTTTAGGAGGGAACATTATGCTGCATGCATCGCCGTCCTCTTTTGTGATCCTGCCGGCCCTGGCGAAGATTGTCTGCGAACCGGGCTGGAAATGGCAAAAAAGAGAGAAGCCGCTGCAAAATTATGATTTGTTCTATGTCTGGAGCGGGGAAGGCACGGTTGTGCGCAGAGGAGTCCCTTATCAGGTGGGGAAGGGGAGCTGCTTCCTGTTCCGTCCGGGGGATCACACCAGCGCGACACATAATCCGCAGAAGCCGCTTGTGCTTACATACATTCATTTTGATGTCGCTGAGAATGTGACAGATATTCCCGAGCCTTACCGTGAACTGTCCGAGACGGTGGAGTTCGAGCATTTGCTGGCGCGGTATGTCCGCCTGTTTCTCGTAAAGACCTTTGCGGCAGAGGAGGAAGGCCAACTGATTCTGAAGCAGCTGATGATCCATCTGCTCCGTGAGGATCAGGTGATGCCTGTGGAGCGTCATGTAAGCAACCAATTGGCGGAAGTCATTCATGAGGTAGCCAACTATGTCAGCCAGCATCCAGGAGCGGTGCACCGTGTGGAGGATCTGGCGGCGCGTGCCGGGCTGTCCCCACGTTATTTTTCGATCAAATTCAAGGAGATTACCGGCTCTTCTGTCCAGTCCTACGTGATCCGCACCCGGATTGAGCGGGCACAGCATCTTCTGCTGTATGCCGGAATGAACGTAACCGAGGTGGCGGATGCGTTGGGCTACCGCGATATTTTCTTTTTCAGCCGCCAGTTCAAGCAGCACACCGGCAAAAGTCCGTCCGAGATCCGCTGACCCTCCGTTTGGTTTCACTTTTTTCGGTCGGGGGAAGCAGAACTGTCCGCAACCGCTGGAGACATTGAAGAACAGCAGTGTGGCAGGTACGGTTCATTGGTTTTGACCATTTGTCCTGAAATGATAGCTTATCCAGATAAACGAAGGGAACCGGGCCGGAACAGGGCTTCCGGTCTTTTTGATTATATAGGAAATTATACTGTGGAAAAAACGGTGGATCACTCCGATTGAAAAGTGAAAGGGATAAACGTGAAGAAACAGGCCGGAGGAAACGAAATGAACTAAACGGGCCTAAGAGGAAATACCTATGATCTCGCCGTAAACGGGCTAGCGGTCAGAATGAGAGGTAGAAATACCTCTGATCTCGCCGTAAACGGGCTAGTGGGCAGAATGAGAAGTAGAAATACCTCTGATCTCACTGTAAACGGGCTAGCGGGCAGAATGAGAGGTAGAAATACCTCTGATTTGGAGCAATGCCGTTATCTGCTGCAATGAGATGCTGGATTCACCCGTTAGGGTGATTTTGTTCTTTTAGGAGGCTTGAAGGTTTGTGTGTATTAGGGCATCTGGGCCGGGGGATAAGGATAGAGAGCATTAGTCTTGAACAACCCGTTCAGGAGGCCTATGATGAGTATAGATAGAACGAGAAAGAAACTACAGGCCGGAGGAGAGAGAATATGTACGAAATCGTGTTGATACGCCATGGCGAGAGCGAGTACAACCGCCAGAATCTGTTCACAGGCTGGAGCGACCCCGATCTGACGGAGAAGGGGATAGAAGAGGCCAAAGCAGCCGGTAAGCTGCTGAAGGAGGCGGGCTATACTTTCGATCTGGCCTTTGCATCTGTGCTGAAACGTTCGATCAAAACACTGGGCTATGTCCTGGATGAGATGGACCTGTTGTGGATTCCCGTGCAGAAGTCCTGGAAGCTGAATGAGCGTCATTACGGCGCGCTGCAGGGACTGAGCAAGAGCGAAACTGCGGTAAAATACGGCGAAGAGCAGCTGCATATCTGGCGGCGCAGCCTGTCTGTCCGTCCTCCGATGCTGGAGCCGGATGATCCGCGTTATGCCCGGAACGATATCCGCTACAAGGAGGTCCGCCCCGGCGATATTCCTCGCGGCGAGAGCCTGGAGGATACCGTGCACCGCGTCGGTGATTTCTGGAGCAATCGTATTGTGCCGCTGGTCCGCAAGAAGGAACGGGTGCTGATCTCGGCGCATGGCAATACGCTGCGGGCCCTGATCAAATTCATGGAGGACATTGACGAGAAAGCATTGCTGGATCTGAATGTTCCGACAGGAGTCCCTCTGGTCTATAAGCTGGATGATGACGTGAAGCCCATTAGCCGCTTCTATCTTGGGGAGCCGGAGGAAGTTCAGCAGAAGGCCCGCGAGGTGGCGAATCAGAGCAAGGTGACGGAATAATCTGTCTGATATAGATGTACAACTAAAAAGGCAGCAGGTCTCTCCGAATATCCCGGAGGTCTGCT
This sequence comes from Paenibacillus sp. 22594, assembly GCF_052044425.1. Classification (NCBI taxonomy): domain Bacteria; kingdom Bacillati; phylum Bacillota; class Bacilli; order Caryophanales; family Paenibacillaceae; genus Paenibacillus; species Paenibacillus sp. 22594. The sequence continues at coordinate 269,285 of NZ_JBQENA010000005.1, read as the reverse complement.
GCCTTTGGTTAAAATACACTACTATTTCTCGCAGAAACGGATACCGGCCTATTATGAGGCGTAGCCGTTTCTACTTGTGTTCCCTACACCGGACGCTGCAGCTCGCCCAGCAGTTCGCCCATCTTCACCTTGGTCCCGCTGGCAAGTCCAGATCGGGGGGTGAAGCTGCCGTTCTCGAGGAGCAGTACCACGGTGGAGCCAAATTCGAAATAGGCCAGGTCGTCGCCGATCTCCCAGGCATCAGCCGCCTCATCCGCATAGTGGATGCTGCTGACATTCATCGCGCCGACCTTCACTACTGCGGCTTCACCGTTTGCTCCGGCGATATAAGTAATCAGCCGTTCGTTGCGGCTCAGTACACCCTTCATATGTCTCATGCCGAATTCATTGACAGGGTATGCTCTCCCGCGGATATGTTCACTCTCGACCTTGCGCCCGGTAAGGGGGGCGTGAATCCGGTGATAATCCGTTGGACTTAAGTACAGCACGAAGAAAAAACCTTTTTTGTACAGCTCCAGGTGCGGGGAGTGGTTCAAAAGCTCCTCCAGTTCATAATCCTGACCTTTTACATTCATTATGGTTCCGGAATGAATCTCGCCCATGGCGGTAATCAGCGCATCTACCGGACTGGCTACGGCATTCTCGCCGCTGGCGACCGGACGCATGCCGGATTTGAGATGACGGCTGAAAAATTCATTAAGTGTAAGGTATTCCCCGGAAGGCTTCTCTGCTTCAGAAGCGGGAATATGATAAATCCGAATAAATGCCGGGATCATAAAACGGCTGAGTCTGCTATGGGAAAAAGCCCCCATCAACCGGGAAAGCCATCTGTGCGAGGACAACTCGGTCATCAGCCGCAGCAATTGTTTTACCATGAGTATCTCCCTTCCATCATGCAGCAGCACGGCCCCGTGTCCAGGACCGTTTCCGCTCTGCATTATATTGACATAGAATAAGAGACAAATCAATAACTGATGTACTGTGAAGGATGGTCAAGCAGATATCGTGCATAGGCTATCGGCTTCCGGTAGCTCTCCTTCCAGGCCCAAGTCAGTCCGGCTTTGCGGAAGCCGTAGCGCTGATCACGGCCGTTGCATTCGATGAAATAGACCCGGCCTTTTTCCGTGACGCCCATGTCCAGCCCGATGTCTGCCAGTCCGGGCAGGTTCCGCTCCAGCTCATGTGCAATGCTGAGGCTGTAAGCCAGAACGGACATGCGGATGCCTGCCGCCGCTTGCCCGGAGAATGCCTGCTCCAGTGCATATGAAGAGTCGAGAGCTTCTCCTCCCCGGGCAATGTTGGAGACGAAGCCCCCCGGCGCCGCCCGTTTGGCGAATAGTCCGGTGACCTGCCATTCCCCGCCCCAACCACGCTGCACCGTGACACGCAGATCAAACGGACAGCCCCCAATCTCTGCCAGCGGGATGCGTTCTTGAACCAGGTACGGGGCGGAAGCCAGACGCATCCGCAGTGCTCTAGGCAGTGCATCCTGATTAACCTGGGTGCTGACCCAGGTGCGCGAGCCGAAGGGCAGATAACTCCAGTTCCACAGTCCTGGACTACTCCGCGTCAGGCGCATTACGCCTTGACCGATACTTCCGCGGCAGGGCTTGAGGATAATATCTGAATAGCTGACCATCATCTCCTTCAGTCCGGGTAGGCCGGCTGAGGTGGCGGGCAGAAGCCCGCGTAGTCTGGCATTCTGCTCCAGCAGTCCATGGATCTGATCTTTGCCATAGCGGTTGCATGTATTATATACCAGTACGCCGCTGCCCAGCAGTCTGTCGATCCCGTGGCTGCCCGGGTCGTAGATAGCCCGATTGTGAATGACGTCCGGCGTCGGAATAACCACTCTCCTGTAGCCCCGGGTTTGCTTCATGTAGGCGATGCTGTAGCCGGTTTTCGTATCGATGTCGGACAGTTTCAGGAAGCAGGGGGTCAATCCGTATGCAGCGGCGGCTTCCTCGTAGCTTTTCAGCGACTCCTGTCCCGTTTTTTGCCGGGGAACGCCCCGGTGCATAGCGGCATTTAGCAGTATTCCCACGAGCTTTTGCCCCATGTTCGTTCCTCCCGTTATCTTCTATAGTTCCGGCTGTTCCTCTTTCTGTGTCATTGTATGTGTGTACTTGCCCTTTAGGGTGGACGAATGTGCTGTGGCAGATGCCCTTTTTTGGGGAAGGGGCAGAATTTACAGGCTTGGTGTAAATGGGTGTCATCCGCCTAGTGCGCTGCATATGATGCCTAGGAGAAACAATAGATGGAAGGAGGAGACTGCTTGTGAAGAGCTCCAGAAAAAATCAGCACCGCAGTTCCAAAAAACCGCTCTATATTGTGGATAATCCGAATATGAAGGAACTCAGCATGCTGGGAAGCAGTCCCAAGATACAGGAGGTTACAGACACCTCCGGAAGCGAAGTGCCGGATACCGGGAGTACAACTTTGAAGGTTAGCGGGGTGGATACGCTTGAAGCGGCGGATTCCGTGGAATCTGCCGTACTTGAGCAGCAAGCGCCTCAGGAACAGGTGGTGGAAAATTCGGTTTCGGCTGCTGAGCCTTTGCCGTTGACTCCTGAAGTCGTACTGCCAGTGGTGGAAAAAGAACGCCTGCAGCCTGTATATACGGATGATTTGTCCGACGCTGCCGTTACCGGAAGCAAAATCGCCCCCCGGACCATTGACGGGTCCAAGCTGAAATTCGGTATCATCGGAACGCCCTGGCTGCAGGATTATGCCGTGCAGAGCATCAATATCGCGGACAAGGCAGTAACTTCCTCTAAGCTGGCCCCCGAATCCGTAACGGGTGAGCATTTGGCAGAAGGAAGTATCAGCGGCGGCAAGCTGCTGGATCATTCCATCGGCGGCGAAAAGCTCAAGAATGGCAGCATTGGCCCGGAAAAGCTGGCTGACCGGATCATCGGCGGAGGTCAAATTGCCGATCAGGCCATTACGAGCCGCCATCTTAGCGACTGCATTATTACGGCTGACCTGCTTGAAGATGGAGCGGTGACCGGCGAGAAGGTTCTGAGCAGCACCATCGTCAGCCGGCATCTGGCGAACGGGAGCATTGACCGTTCCAAGCTGGCGGACGAAGCGGTAACGGGGGACAAAATAGCCGACGGAGAGATCAGCGGGGATAAGCTGGGGGACGCCGTTATTGAGAGCCGTCATATCAGCAGCGGCGCCGTTACAGGTCAGCATCTGGCTCCGGGTGCCATCGGGCCGGAACAGCTTGCCAGCCGTCTGATTGGCAAGGAGCAGCTTCAGTCCGGGGTCATTGACAGCAGCCACCTCGCCGATGGCGCGGTTGGTTCACGCCAGATTGGCAAGGAAGCGGTACGGGGGCAGCACTTAAGCCCGGAAAGTGTGAACGGCAGCCATATCGCTGACGGAGAGATCGCCAGCCGCCATTTGGCAGACCGCAGCATTTCTTTTGTGAAGCTGGCGGAAGGGGCGGTAGGAACAGCTCAGCTTGTGGAACAGGCCGTTACCTCCTCCAAAATAGCGGATCAGAGCATCCTCGCCCATAAGCTGGCCGACGAAGCTGTGATGACCCGGCATATCGCCAAATCTGCGGTAAGGGGACCACAGATTGCCATGCAGGCTGTTGCTTCAGCCCATCTGCAGCGCGAGTCTGTGGAGCATTCCCATCTGGCAGCGGAATCCGTCGGGTCTCTGCAACTCCAGGAACAATCGGTACTCACGAGCCATCTGGCAGATGGAGCTGTTACGGGGGAACAGCTGGCTTCTGGATCGGTTGACGGTGAGCATCTGCGTCCGCATAGTATCACCCCGGATAAATTGGCGGATGGGAGTGTCATTGCCGCCAAACTGGCTCCGGGTGCGGTTAACGGCAATGCAATCGCACGGGAAGCCGTCAGCGGGGAACATATTGCTTTTTGCACAGTAGAGGAAAAGAATCTGGCGGATGCGAGTGTCAGCGGTCGTGTATTGCAGCGGGCTGTTGTGGACGCCGAGCACTTGGCACAGGGGGCTGTAGAGCGCAGGCATCTTGGGGACAACAGTGTGACCTCCTCTGCGCTGCAGTCAGGTTCGGTAGTGGGTGAGAAACTGGCAACCGGCGCGGTGAAGGAGATCCATCTCTCTGCCGGTATAGTTCAGCCGCATCATTTAGCTGATCATGCCGTCACTTCATTGAAGCTGTCGCCGGAAAGTGTCTCGACCGATAAACTGGGCGATCTGGCAGTTACAGCAATAAAGCTGGCGGATGGCAGTGTGGAAGCCGCGAAGCTGGCGGCATCAGCCGTTCAGGCAGAGCACTTGAGTGCGGGGGCGGTTGGCTCTGGTGCAGTCGGTGACGCCGCTGTGCAGGGAAGACATCTTGCGCCGGGGAGTGTTAGCGGGGCACATATTCGGCCGATGTCCATCGGCAATGGACATATCGGCCCGAGCTCCATCTCGTCCATTCAAATCCAGGATGGCAGCATCAGCGGAGCTAAGCTGACAGAAGGTGCAGTCGCATCCCGCCACCTCGCACCCGGTAGTGTGGCAGGCAGCCATTTGGCGGAAGCTTCGGTGGAAGGAAAGCACATCGGGCAAGGCGGCATCACCTTAGCGCATCTGGCTGAAGAAGTCCGCAGCGGACAGATTTTGCCGGACGGCAGTATTGGCGGTGAGAAGCTGGCACCGGGAGCTGTGGGGTCCTACCATCTGGCCTCCGGAAGTATAGGGGCCGGGCATCTGGCGCCGGGAGCGGTAGAAGGACAGCATATTCGAGACGGCGAGATCACCCTGGCGCATCTGGCGGAAGAGACACGCAGTGCAGACATCCTGCCGGATGGAAGCATCAGCGGTTCCAAACTGGCCGAGGGCTCGGTAGCGGCGTTCCATCTGGCCACAGGCAGTGTGTATGCAGATCATTTGACAACGGATGCGGTAGACAGCCGCCATATCCGCTCCGGCAGCATCCGGCTTGAACATCTGGCCAAGGAAACACTGACCTCTGAATTGCTGCCGGATGACAGTATTGGAAACGGGAAGCTGGCCGCTGGTGCAGTGAGTTCGCTGAATCTCCAGCAGGAAAGCATTTATGGTGAGCATCTTGTAGACGGAATACTGCAGGAACGGCATTTGCGTCCAGGTCTGATCAAGCTTGAACATCTTGCAGATGAGTCGCGTAGTGCAGCGCTGCTGCCGGACGGCAGCGTTGGAGGAAGCAAGCTGGCGGCAGGCGCAGTAGGTTCTTCTCAGCTGGCTTCCGGCAGCGTATTGGGAGGGCATTTGGCATCGGATGCGGTGGACAGCCGCCATATCCGTGCCGGCAGCATCCAGTTGAGCCATCTGGCTGCGGAGACGCTGAGTGCGGAGCTGCTGCCGGATAGCAGCATTGAAGGCAGCAAGCTGGCAGAAGGTGCTGTAGGTACGCAGCATCTGCAGCCGCAGAGCATTCAAGGCGAACATCTGGCGGATGGAACGCTGGAAGAGCGCCATTTGGGCAGCGGCATCATCAAGCTTGAGCATCTGGCGGATGAAGTCCACAGTGCGGAGCTGTTGCCAGACGGCAGCATTGGAGGGAGCAAGCTGGCGACAGGTGCGGTAGGTACGCAGCATCTGCAGCCGCAGAGTATCCAAGGCGAACATCTGGCGGATGGAACGCTGGAAGAGCGTCATTTGGGCAGCGGCATCATCAAGCTTGAGCATCTGGCGGATGAAGTCCACAGTGCGGAGCTGCTGCCGGACGGCAGCATTGGAGGGAGCAAGCTGGCGATAGGTGCTGTAGGTACGCAGCATCTGCAGCCTCAGAGTATCCAAGGCGAACATCTGGCAGATGGAGCACTGGAGGAGCGTCATTTGGGCAGCGGCATCATCAAGCTTGAGCATCTGGCGAATGAAGTCCATAGTGCGGAGCTGTTTCCGGACGGCAGTATTGGAAGAAGCAAGCTGGCGGCAGGGGCAGTGGGATCGCATCACTTGCAGCCGCAGAGCATCTACGGCAGGCATCTGGCGGATGGAACGCTGGAGGAGCGTCATTTGGGCAGCGGCATCATCAAGCTTGAGCATCTGGCGGAAGAGGTCCGCAGCGCGGAACTGCTGCCGGACAGCAGCATTGGAGGAAGCAAGCTGACGGCTGGCGCAGTGGGTTCGCAGCATCTGCAAGCCAGGAGTATCCAAGGCGAACATCTGGCGGATGGAACGCTGGAAGAGCGTCATTTGGGCAGCGGCATCATCAAGCTTGAGCACTTGGCGGAAGAGGTCCGCAGCGCAGAACTGCTGCCGGACGGCAGCATTGGAGGAAGCAAGCTGACGGCTGGTTCAGTGGGTTCGCAGCATCTGCAAGCCCGGAGTATCCAAGGCGAACATCTGGCGGATGGAACGCTGGAAGAGCGTCATTTGGGCAGCGGCATCATCAAGCTTGAGCACTTGGCGGAAGAGGTCCGCAGCGCAGAACTGCTGCCGGACGGCAGCATTGGAGGAAGCAAGCTGACGGCTGGTTCAGTGGGTTCGCAGCATCTGCAAGCCCGGAGTATCCAAGGCGAACATCTGGCGGATGGAACGCTGGAAGAGCGTCATTTGGGCAGCGGCATCATCAAGCTTGAGCATCTGGCGGAAGAAGTCCGCAGCGCGGAAATGCTGCCGGATGGCAGCATTGGTGGCAATAAGCTGGCGGTAGGCGCGGTGGGATCGCAGCATCTGCAGCCGCAGAGCGTCTACGGCGGGCATCTCGCCGATGAAACGCTGGAGGAGCGCCATTTGGGCAGCGGGATCATCAAGCTTGAGCATTTGGCGGAAGAAGTCCGCAGCGCGGAACTGCTGCCGGATGGCAGCATTGGTGGTAATAAGCTGGCGGCAGGCGCGGTGGGATCGCAGCATCTGCAGCCGCAGAGCATCCAGGGCGGGCATCTGGCGGATGGAACGCTGGAGGAGCGCCATTTGGGCAGCGGGATCATCAAGCTTGAGCATCTGGCGGAAGAAGTCCGCAGCGCAGAGCTGCTGCCGGACGGCGGCATTGGTGGCAATAAGCTGGCGGCAGGCGCGGTGGGGCCCTACCATCTGGCTCCGGCCAGTGTATATGGAGGCCATTTATCCCCGGGTTCAGTGGACAGCCGCCATATTCGTCCTGCCAGTATCCATTTTGAACATTTGGCCGAGAGTGCTCTGAGCTCTGAACTCCTGCTGGACGGCAGCATTAACGAAAGTAAGCTGGCAGCAGGCGCAGTAGGATCGCAGCATCTGCAACTACAGAGTATACAGGGCGGGCATCTCGCCGATGAAACGCTGGAGGAGCGGCATTTAAGCCCTGGCATCGTTAAGCTGGAACATCTCGCAGAGGAAACCCGCAGCGCGGAACTGCTGCCGACTGGCAGCATCACTGGAGAGAAGCTCGCATTTGCCACCATCGGAACGGAGCATCTGGCTGAAGGTGCAGTGGGAAATTCTGAGCTTCAGGACGAAGCAGTAGATGCCTCCAAAATAACCTCATTCGCAATCCAGTCCCGCCATTTGGAAGAAGATAGCGTACAGGGATATCATATTGCTCCTGGTTCCATCACGAGCGATCATCTGACTCCCGGCTTGGTAAATGCCGAACACCTGTCGTTCAGTCCGGTACAGAGTGCCGGCAACCGGGAAGTGCTGCAGCAGTTTGGCATGACAGCCTTCATGTTCAACGGTGATGCGGAGAGTGTAGAGGTGACTGTAGCTTTTGATGAAAGCTTCGGCCATACCGGTTATGTCCTTGTCGCCATGACCAATCAACCGTTCTTTCACGCTTCATTGAAGAACAGAGGAGGCGGGGAAGCTGTTATTGAAGTGGTGCGGCTGCGTGAAACCTCCCATTTCTATGGTGTGTTATCCTGGATTGCCCTCGGCACTCCCTTGGTGAAGCCGGTGGCCGATCATCGGGTATTTGATTAATCGGCTGATGGGCTGAACTTTTAGGAAATGCGGGGTCATCTCAGAGCATAATGAAGTTATTGTAAAAGGGGGCGCAGCCAATGGCTGCGCCCCCTTTTACGCTGCGAAGAACCAGGGGCTGGCACTTACGATGTTATGCGAAAATTTGGTTCGGGTTGCTGCAGCCGAAGGCTCATGACCACTGCCCGGGTTCCCTTCAAACGGTACCTTAGCCGGACTCAGCAACGAGCGGGCATTTGTCCAAATTTCTGTCTGGAGGGAGACACTTGCCGTTACCCGGGACAGCATAATACATAGACTGTGATGTAACCCTCAGCCCGGAGACCATGTCCTGCAAGGAAGGTGGATGAGCTTGAAACATACACGTACATCTGCCCGCCGCACGGGTCGGCGGGCTTTGCGACCAACGCGGAGGATTCCCCGGCCAGTGCGTTCTGCCATGCTGCGCGCTGCGGCCAATCACCCGGAGCCTTATGTGTCGGTAATCATTCCGGCCATGAATGAAGCGGAAACGATTGCCAAGGTGATTGCGGGGGCGAGGGGAGTCCATCCCCGTTGTGAGGTTATTGTTGTCGTTAATGGCTCTGTTGACAATACAGCAGACATTGCGTTGTCACTGGGTGCTCAGGTCATTCACTTCGAGCAGCCGCTCGGACATGATGTGGGCCGAAGTATCGGAGCAGAGGCTGCGAAGGGAGAAGTGCTGCTTTTCACCGACGGTGATCTTGTCATTCCTGCCTCACAGCTGCGCCCCTTTGTGGCCGCAGTCAGTCAAGGTACAGATGTGGCTCTAAATGATTATTCCGGTCCGGTCCGCGGCAAATTCCCGCATCCGGTAGTGCTCTCCAAGCATGCGCTCAACATTATCCTGGGCCGTCCAGACCTGAAAGGCTGCTCAATGACGGCAGTGCCTCATGCGCTCAGCCGCAAAGCGTTTGCTGATCTGGGAAGCAGTCTGTTGTCACGGCCGCCCCTGGCACATGCACAGGCTGTGCTTGACGGCCTGTTTGTGAAGGCGGTGCATAAGATCCCTGTCGGTAAGTTGAATGCAATCCGTCGTAAGCGGGCGGGGGCTGATCCGTTACGCGAAGTCATCCTCAGGGATCATCTTGATGCGGCAGGTTTGGTGATTCAGCGCAGAGGCGAAAGAGCAGGCTTCAGTGACGGGAACCGGCGAAGGGAGATGGTGAGATGATAGCTGAGATGCCTGACGCTATATCCAACTCCCGGCAAAAGGCGACTGTGTCTGCGGCACATTCCACCCGCCGTTCTAGGGCAAAAGCACGGCAGGCTCCGGCTGTGCGGAAGACACGGGCTGGCGCACCTGGTGCATCTGGCCATGGCAGTTCTGCAGCAGCCCATGTTCAAGCGGCGGGAGCTTCACCTTCCCGCCGCAATGGGGAGGGCCGTTCCTCCTCCTGGCGCAAGAACGCCAGATCTGCTGCTGCCGGTAGAGCCGCCGGCCGCCGGAGCACCGCAGGCAGTCCTGCCTCCATCCGTCAGGGGGCAGGCAGCCCCCTTCACCACATTGCGGCGGGAGGTAATGCCCGGGGCTCCGCCGTCTACCGGGGAGCAAAGCCCCAGCTGCCGCAATGGGGCGGCTCCCTGTCGGTGATTATATCGGCCCGCAATGAAATGCGAACCCTGCCAGGGCTGTTGAAGCAGGTGCAACAGCTGCATCCGGCTGAAATCATCGTAGTACTGAATGGATGCACGGATGATAGTTATAAGTGCACCCGGCTATGTAAGCAGGCTACGGTGGTGCACTGCCCGGAATCTGCCGGGCATGACGTAGGCCGGGCACTTGGGGCTAAGCTCAGCCGGGGCGACATCCTGCTGTTCCTCGATGGAGATATGGTCATCTCTGCACCGCAACTGGCTGTTTTTGCAGCGGCAGTGGACGGTGGGGTGGATGTGGCACTGAATGATCTGGATGCGCTGCTGCCCTCATTTGGTTTATGCGATGATGTCACCCGCTGCAAGCTGTATCTGAACAGTGTTCTGGGGCGGAGTGATTTGGGCGTCAGCTCGATGACAGCCGTGCCGCACGCCCTGTCACGGCGGGCCTTGGAGCGGATCGGCTACCGTGAGCTGATGGTCCCGCCCAAAGCGCAGGCGCTCTCGATTATAGAGCAGCTTCGGGTAGAAAAAGCCGGAACGGTGAACGTCATTAAGCATAACCGTCTCCGCCAGGGAAACATAGGAGCCGGCAATGCCATGGAGCAGCTGATTGCCGGTGACCATGCCGAAGCACTGCTCCGGGTGCTGATCCACCGTGACAAAAACGGGGGGCTTACCGGTGAAAGCCTGCTGGAGCAGCGGCGGCAAATGGCAGCCTGGAGGAACAGCATATGACGATGACTAGTATTATTATTCCTACGTACAATAGGGTCGGCCTGCTGCGCTCCTGTGTCGAATCCATTAAGGCTCATACTGAATCTGCTTACGAAATAATCGTGGTCGACAATGCTTCAACGGATGGTACAGACGCATACTGCCGCGAGAATAAACTGACCTTTATTTCACTGCCGGCAAACCGGGGGTTTCCAGTGGCCTGTAATCTGGGGCTGCAGCTGGCCTCGGGCGATGAACTGCTGCTGCTGAACAATGACGTTATTGTGCCGAGGGGCTGGCTTGAGCGCTTAAAACATGCCTTGTACAGTGCACCGGACATTGGCATCGTGGGACCTGTAACGAATTATGCCAGCGGGCGGCAGCGGGTAAGCACAACGTATACGGATATTGCGGAATTCCACGCCGAGGCTGAGCGGGTGAGTCTTCAAGGGCACCACGGGTGGAGTGAAACACGTCGGCTGATCGGTTTATGCTTTTTATTGAAAAGAGAGCTGATGGAAACCATTGGACTCCTGGATGAGCGGTACTCTCCCGGACATTATGAGGACGATGATTACTGCTACCGTGCCCGGCTGCGGGGCTACCGGCTGCTGATAGCCGGGGATTGCCTTGTGCATCATGAGGGAAGCGCCAGCTTCAAGGAGGTCTACTCCTCCGGGCTTCAGGAGCTGGTCGAACGGGGCCGCAGGATGTTCATGGACAAATGGAATATAGATCCTGCGCAGTTCATCTAAAAGGTTGACCCAAAGGCTAAAGCCACAGATAAAAAGGAGGAAAGTAAGTGAAAGGAGTCATACTGGCGGGCGGAACAGGATCAAGACTATATCCGCTGACCCGGCTTATGAACAAACATTTGCTTCCGGTCGGCAAATATCCCATGGTGTGTTACGGTATAGACCGATTGCGCCAGGGGGGCATAACCGATATTCTCCTGGTCATCAGCAAGCAGTCCGCGGGGCAATATACGGATTTTTTAGGCAGCGGCGCAGAGTTTGGCGTCTCTCTGACTTACAAAATTCAGGAGGCTGCCGGAGGCATTGCGGAGGCACTGGAGCTGGCAAAAGGATTCATTCTACCGGGTGAGCGGTTTGTTGTGCTGCTTGGTGATAATCTGTTTATGGATGATTTGACACCTTATCTAAAGCAGTATCTGCAGCAGCCTCAGGGGACGGCCAAGGTCTTGTTGAAACCGGTGGAGGATGCACGGAGATACGGCGTCCCGGTGTTCGACAGTCAGAATACCGGCTTGATTGCATACATCGAAGAGAAGCCGGAGCATCCGAAGACAAAATATTGCGTAACCGGTATATACATGTACGATGAGGCTGTATTTGATATTATCCGGCGCGTGTCTCCTTCCAAAAGAGGGGAGCTTGAGATCACCGACGTGAACAATATTTACGCCGCAGACCGTAGACTCAGTTACGATGTGCTCAAGGAATGGTGGAGTGACGCCGGAACATTCCAGTCTCTGTACGAAGCCGGAGAAAAGCTGAAAAACACGCTGCCGTGAGGCGCGTGTTTTTTGCGTCGGGGCCAGCGGCGCTCCAATAACGGCAAAAATGCCGTTGTTGCCGCCGGAACCGGCTAGCGGCACGCCAACAGCGGCAGAAATACCGTTGTTGCCGCCGAAACCGGCTAGCGGTATGCCAATAGCGGCAAAAATGCCGTTGTTGCCACCGAAACCGGCTAGCAGCACGCCAATAGCGGCAGAAGTGCCGTTGTTGCCGCCGAAACCGTCCAGCGGCGCTCCGATAACGGCAAAAATGCCGTTGTTGCCGCCGGAACCGTCCAGCGGCACGCCAACAGCGGCAGAAGTGCCGTTGTTGCCGCCGAAACCGTCCAGCGGCACGCCAACAGCGGCAGAAGTGCCGTTGTTGCCGCCGAAACCGTCCAGCGGCACGCCAATAGCGGCAGAAGTGCCGTTGTTGCCGCCGGAACCGTCCAGCTGTGTCGGAGCAACGGCTAGCAATCCGCCTTTACTTCTCCCGCAGCTTCACAACCAGCTGCAGCTTAGCGTCCGCGTCAGGCCAGGCTCCCAGCTGGAGCCTGGATGGCAGGCCGTGCGATCCGCCACCAGATCAGCTCATCAGCCTCCCGGTGCTTTTGCGCGCCCAGGTGCTGAAGCACTTTGTGCGAGGCGGCATTGTTTTTTTCGGTATCGGCGATGACCCAGAGTGCCCGGGGATCGCTGAAGATCCAGTCGCAGATACACTGCACTGCCTCCGTTGCGTAGCCTTGTCTGCGGTGGCTCTCATGGATGACATAACCCACAATGACCTCACCAAGATCATTTGGACAGCCTTTGAGAATGATGAAGCCGATCAGGCGTTGCTCTTCCCGCTGAATTACCGCCCAGTTCGTCAGCCACGGGTAGTTGAGCGGGTCCTGCATTACCTTGGAGTGTCTGATCTGCATGGCATACTGCATTTCATCATCCAGTTCAGTTCCGCTGGGGTTCAGGCCCAGAGTCTGCTCCAGTCCAGCATAGTTGATTCCCGCCAAGGATAGCTCCGCCAGGGTTAAAGGCCGTAAATCCAAGCGGGCACTTGTGATTTTCAATAGAAATACCTCCAGTTCCGATCTTGCCATTTTTGAGATTTTTATGTAAAAGGTTCAAATCCAACCTCAGCATAATCTCGCCGTTTAACTTTTGTCAATCCTTCCCATTCACCCGCTACTCCCCGTTAACTTACAGTAAAGCCGCGCACCGCACGGGCTTCTGCCGCATATGCTGTAGCAGGGCGTTTGAGCAAAGGAGACATGAAGGTGCAGAGTAAAATAACGAAGGTCCTGCAGCACATGGCCCATACGCACGAACAGATGGCGCGGATTCTCGACGCCGAACGCCACGTCGCCGTCCGTATGTCGCAAATTGTCCATGATCTGCCGGATGTAGAGCCTGACTTTGGCGGATTCAGCGGGCTGGTGGAGAGCACGGGTCAGGTCAACAAAAATATTATTGCCTACCTGAATGCGATTGCTGATCTCGAAGAGGCGATGGCTGAAGGGGTAGGAAGGGTCATCAAGGAGCTGGGCGGCCAGGAAGAAGAGTAGCGCTTAAGGAGCAGGAGGTGGAAGATGAGCAGAGAAAAAGCTTTTCTGCAAATGCTGGAGTCGTCCGCTACTATCCAGTGGAACATCGCGATGATCCTTGAGGCCAAAGCGGTGGAAGCGGAAAAAGTGAAGCAGTGGACACAGCATCATATCCACGCTAGAGCGTTCGACTCCCATGAAGAACAGTTGAAGGAATCCATCTCCATTCACGAGGTGATCGTGGAAATGGTAGAGGGGCTGACCAAGCTGGAAAACGGATTGTACAGCAATCTAAAAGCAGTGCTGGGCAGCGGTGAAGAAGGCGGCGAAGGATTCGGTGGTATGACCGGTGACGGCTTCGATTTCGGGGAGGACAGCAAATGAGCGGCGGGCTGCGCTCTGAACATGCCGTCAAGCTGGAGATGATCCGCTCCATTGCCCGCAGTCAGGCTGCACTTGCGGCCATCCTGGAGAGTATCGCCGAGGTTACAGGGCAATCGGAGCTGACAGCCCGCAAGCTGAGCGACAATATCCGGATACTAAGCCAATATCAAAGCGCGATGTGCCGGATGATGTCCGGTATTTCGCTGCACCGGCCCAAACGGGGAATTCCTGCTGCGCCATGGCTGAGTACGGCTTGCGCAGGCGGCACCTCTAGAAGTACATGGAGTACAGGAGGAGTAGAAGGATGAAGAAAAAGAAAGTTGGAAAGCTGCGTTCAGGCGGCAGAACCCGCAGACGCATACTGCTGTCGCGCAAAGCCAGAGTCCGCAAGGGGCCTCTACGCAAAGCACGGAGAGGAATGCTCCGCCGGACAGGCAAGACCAAGAGAAGTCTCTTGCTGCGCAGAAAAAGAAGACTCCGCCGCCGGATTGTCCGGAAAGTGCATGTCATTCAGCCGCCGGTACAGGTAGTAGCTGCTATCGAGGCTCCGCCCGTGCCGCAGGTAGTGCCGCTCCCCCCGGATTTGGGCGTCCCGCCGGAAACGCCCCCGGGAGACGCCTTTCAGCAGGGCTACACCGAAGCATACAACGTGGGGTTCGATGCGGGTTTCGCCAAGGGCTTCGAGGACGGGCATAAGCTGGAGCTTGGCTAAACCGCGCGGAGTCACAGAATGAGCTGCTCTGTAGAGGCCGGGAGATGCATACCGCCTCTATAGAGCTTTGCGGGCTTCTCTGCACTATCGATCTTGCTCCCGGATATGATAGACTTCTTAACAGAATCTCTACCAGGTTCAAATGTCGATAGGAAAGCAGGGATGTACATGAGTGGGAATGAGATACGTATTGCACGAAAAGATGAGATCGGAGAGATCATGGAGCTGATTGCCAAATGTGTACAGGTCATGCAGGACGGCGGAAGTGACCAATGGGATGATACTTACCCGAACCGTGAGGTCATTGGGAAGGACATTGCTGACGGCACCTTATATGTCTGTGTGGATCAGGCTGCCATCGCCGGCATCATTGTGCTGGACAACAACCAGGCGGAGCAGTATGAAGCGATTGACTGGTTAGAGGTGAAGGGGCCGAATCTGATTATGCACCGGCTGGCCGTTCATCCGGAGGTTCAGGGCAAGGGTATTGCCCGCAAGCTGAATGCTTTTGCCGAGGAGTACGCGCGCAGCGGCGGCTACAGCAGCATCCGGCTGGATACCTATGCCAAGAACACAAGAGCATTGGCGCTGTATTCTTCTCTAGGCTATGAACGCAGAGGGGAAGTGGATTTTCCCGGGCGTACAGCGAACTTTCCTGTGTTCGAGAAGGTGCTGACATCCGGCGCGGAATAATGGACAAGCCTGTAAAGGGCGACCGGGGAGCATTTAAAAGATAAGCAAAAAAGCATTGGGTAGATATTTAATGTTAGAAAACATAACGTAAAAATAGTGTTAAAATCAAATTTATACCTGCGCGAGCATGGAAATCGTCAAATGTTATTTTATATAACGCGTATTGACAATAAACTTGTCTTTAACTTATGATAGGGTTATTCAGCAAGCAATTGAATAATCCTTTTTTTCGTATATCCTTAATAATTGGTTTAAGGGTCTCTACCGGGAACCGTAAATTTCTGGCTACGAAAATATGCCTTGGCATATTTTTGTGGCCTTTTTGTGTTAGCGGCGGCTAAGGATTGCAGAAGACAAGGGGGACGGCGAAGATGGCAAACATCCTGATCAAAAACGCAGAGATTATCACCATGAACAAACAGGAAGCAATCATATACGGAGATATCCGCATCCAGAACAACCTGATTACGGAGATCGGCAGCGGGCTTGTGGTGCAGGGGGACGAACGGGTGATTGATGCCACGAACCGCACGGTCATTCCGGGTTTTGTGCAGACCCATATTCATCTCTGCCAGACGCTGTTCCGGGGCAAAGGGGATGATCTGGAGCTGATGGACTGGCTGCGCAAGCGGATCTGGCCGCTCGAAGCGGCGCATGATGAGGAGTCGCTTTACTATTCCGCCATGCTGGGGATTGGGGAGCTAATCTCCAGCGGTACGACGACCATTGTAGATATGGAGACGGTGAATCATACAGATTTTGCGTTTCAGGCGATTGCGAAGAGCGGCATCCGCGCCTTGTCGGGCAAGGTGATGATGGATCAGAAGAACGCCGATGTGCCCGCAGCTTTGCAGGAAGAGACGTGGGCTTCGCTGCAGGAGAGCGTAGATCTGCTGGAACAATGGAACGGGTACGGGAATGGACGGATTCAGTATGCATTTTCGCCGCGTTTTGTGATCTCTTGTACCGAGCCGCTGCTGCGGGAGGTGCGTGACCTGTCCGAGCGATATGGGGTTAAGGTGCATACACATGCCTCTGAGAATTTGGGGGAAATCGAGATCGTTCAGGCCATGACCGGGATGCGCAACATCGTCTATCTGGATCATCTGGGACTGGCGAATGAACGCCTGATTCTGGCGCACTGCGTCTGGGTGGATGAGGAGGAGCGGCGTATCTTGCGCGACAGGGGCGTTCATGTCAGCCATTGTCCCGGCTCCAACCTGAAGCTGGCTTCGGGCATCGCTGATACACCGGGCATGTTGCATGATCACATTCATCTCAGCCTTGGCGCAGATGGTGCTCCATGCAACAACAACCTGGATATGTTCAATGAAATGCGCCTGGCCGCCATGATCCAGAAGCCGCAGCATGGACCGACCACGATGGATGCAAGAAGTGTTTTCCGGATGGCTACGATTGGCGGAGCCCGGGCCGTGGGTATGGAGGATCAGATTGGCAGCATTGAAGTCGGCAAAAAAGCGGATCTGGCGATCCTGAACCTCTATAACTTCCACACCTTCCCTTCCTTCGATGTAGATCCGATCTCCCGTATTGTCTATTCCGCAACCCGGGCTGATGTGGAAACGACGATTGTCGACGGCGAAATCCTTATGGATAAAGGTCTGCTGAAAACTGTAGACAAGGATACGGTACTGCATGAAGCCAACCGTTCCATTAAAAGACTGCTGGCGCACACGTCGCTGGTCTAGATATCCGCTAACGCTATAAGAAGCAGAGGGTAGAGGCCCTCTGCTTCTTTTTGACTTTTTTAGTGATTTCGGGAACCTTTCCATTAGAATTGAGGTCATATCAAGTGAGGTGAAGACGTTGGAACTGGGATGGGAATTGGAACAGCAGCAGCTGGCGCATGCAGCAGCCATGAGCGAAGAGCAGCTGAGGCGGATTATGGGTTTTTACGGCGATGATATATGGAATTATATTTATTACCTCACCAAAAGCGCCGATATGGCGGATGATCTGGCACAGGAGGTATTTATTAAATGTTATTACCGGATCGGAACCTATCGGGGGTCCTCTTCCTTGAAGGCGTGGTTGTTCACCATCGCGAGGAACACCGTGTTCTCCTACCGCAAATCGCGGTTCTTCCGGTCGGGGCTCTGGGGCGGTGTACAGACCATCACTAAAGCTGAACCCGCCAAGAACAGCTTCCCTGATGAACTGCTGGGAACGGTCCGCTCTGCGGAGATGGAATACCTCGGCATTCGCCGGATGGATGAGATCTGGAGTGTGATCATGCAGCTTCCCGACAAGTTCCGTGAGGTGCTGGTGCTCGATCTGAAAGCGGAGCTGTCTATTCAGGAAATCGCCGGATTGACGGGACTTTCTACGGGAACCGTCAAATCCAGGCTGCACCGTGCGAGGCATAAAGTCCAGGAGAAATTAAGGGGGATGGAATCATGAAGGAGCGGGAGCCGAAGTGGTATGAAGAAGCGCGGAACGGTCCATTCCGGGAATCGAGGTTCACGGATGCGGCTGCCGATAAGGTCATTATGCATGTGCGAAGCGGTGTGCCGGGACCGGAACGGGCAGGCCAAAAGCTGCGGCGAAGCTTCATAGCGGCTGCGGTCATCCTGCTGTTGGCCGTAGCCGGTGCGATCCTGCAGCAGAAAGGACTTCTGGGGGAAGGCAGACAGGCAGGCTTGTTCTACCAGGAGGTGAAGACCCCCGACCTCACCGATGCCGGACTCCGCAAGACAGCCGAGCGCGTAATGCAGGAGCAGCTTGGTAAGAAGCTGCCTTTTGTGGGGCTGGAGCGGATGGATAGAATCAATGAGGCCAGGCTTACTTTTGGAGAAGCGTCATCTCCCAGCACCTTCAGAATGAATACACAGACTGGCGATGTAAAGGAGTGGAATATGACCGCCTATTACAGCCTTGAGGAAATCGATCCGACACTGATCAGCGATGCCACGGAAAAGCTGCGGGACAGCGGGTATGACGGGGAGTTTACAGTTACCAGGCTTAAGAGGAACGTAGTGTTCTGGCAAGAAACTGATCAGGCCGTCCGGATTCATGAGGTTCTATTCGGGAAGGAGGGACTAATCGATTATGCAAACGGTATTTATGCAGGAGCGAACCTCAACCTGGATGCTGATGAGGTGGGTGATGAGGTGATACAGAAAGCGGACAAGGCCCTTAAGCTGCTTAGAGACGAGGGTGAAGATCACTTGTATCAGATTACACGGGGACTGGGTGCAGAGTGGGATGTCATCAATTTCATCTATGGAGAGGATGAAAATGGGCCTTCCAGAGTGATAATGGATTATGCAACACATGACATTCTGCTGGTTGAGGACAACACCCTCTATATTGAAGGGTCCTATGATTCCGGAATTCGTGGAGAGCAGGATACGAAGCTGCTGGCTATGGATAACGCGAAGCTTCAGAGCTCGGCAGCAGCTATTGCTGATGAGCTATTCGGCATCCGGTTGGAGGATTATACGGTGGTTAACAAAAGAATAGGGAATATTACATTTGAGAGTCCTGGGGGAGAGTCGCGCATCAACGCCTCGTTCAACCATGACGGAATATTCTACAGCATGGGACGGCAGGTGAGCACTCCAGAATGATGAGCTGAGGCGATCTTAAATAGATGTTAGTAAGGGACGTGCGCCTGTAAAGGCGGCGTCTCTTTGTTTGTTTACCGTGTAGAGTATTGCTATACTAGAGAAATGTGATATTTTACAGAAAAAGAGAATTGGATTTACAAAAATCATCTAAAAGTTAAGAGGGGACGTTATGAACGAGAGTAAGCCTGTGCGGGTAGGGGCACATTTCTATATCGTGGCGGCGCTGATCTGGCTGAAGCTGCTGCTGCTGCGGGGGCTGTTTTTTGACCGGATTGCCTGGGAATGGATTGCCGCGGATTTGGCACCGGTGCTGCTGATGATGGGAATCCTGGCCCTGGTCCTTCCGGCCCGGCTGAAGACGGGTGTCTACTGGGTATTCAACGGCCTGTTGTCGCTGCTGCTGTTTGCGGCCAGTGTCTATTTCAATCATTTTGGCTCGGTTCCAACGTACCTGGCTCTGTATGAGCTGAATCAGGTCTTTCAGGTAAAAGAGAGTGTAGAGTCTACGATCCAGATTGTGGATTATCTGTTTTTTGCGGATCTTGTGGTCGTGGTGGTCTATAGGCTATTCCGCCGATGGAAAAGAGGGGCGGCCTTATCGCCGCGCCGCTATGTCTCGCCGGGTGCACGGAGAGCGCAGTGGATCGTGATACTGGTTGCGATTATCGGCGGCGGCTCGTTGTCAGCCTACTCCATTCACGCGGCCCGCGGAATTACCAACGAGCTGGTGCAGGCGGAGAGCGCGGGATTCCTGAATTATGAGGTATTCGCAGCAATGAAATCCCAGGAAGACAACGGCCTTATCGGTACTGGAGATATCAACGAAACCATTACCAAGGTTGATGCACTTGAGGCTTCTTATCTATACAGCGGCAAGCCTGCGGGAACGGTTCCCGATGATTTCGGTTCGCAAAAAGGGAAGAATGTAATTGTTATTCAAATGGAAGCCTTTCAGAACTTTCCGCTGCATCAGTCCCTGGACGGGCAGGAGCTGACGCCGGTGCTGAACGGTTTGGCGGGGGAAGGCTTTTATTTTCCGCATGTCTACCAGCAGATTGGGGCGGGCAACACCTCGGACGCCGAGTTTATGAGCAATACCTCCATTTATCCGATTGCTTCGCTGGCAATGTCCACAGGCTTCGGAGACCGGGTGCTGCCGAGCCTGCCGCGTCTTTTGCGGGATAAAGGTTATGAGGCGTATACGTTTCATGTGAACAAGGTCGGCTTCTGGAACCGCAACGAGCTGTATCCGGCGCTGGGCTTCAATGGTTACTATGACAAGGGAGCCTTCAAAAATGACCATTTCAATGCCTTCGGCGCTTCCGACGAGCAGCTCTATATTACGGCCGTAGAGAAGCTGTCTGCACTGCAGTCCAAGGGAACGCCATTCTATGCCCAGCTGGTGACGGCTTCCAGTCATCATCCCTTCAAAATCCCGGATGCCTTCAAAAAAATCACCCTGCCGGACAAATTGAAGAATACAATGCTGGGTGATTATCTGACCGCCATCAACTATACGGATTATGCTGTAGGAACACTTATCGAAGGACTGAAGCAAAATGGGCTCTGGGACAACACTGTGCTGGTGCTGTACGGTGACCATTTTGGGCTGCAGCCGCAGGATGTTCCTCCGGAGCAGGTGGAGGAGGCACTCGGAATCCCTTACGATTCGCGGATCAGCCGCTTCAATATCCCACTCATTATCCATGCGCCGGGAATGGCAAAGGGCCAGGTTGTAGAACGCACCGGGGGGCAGCTGGATATTATGCCTACCCTTGCGAATCTGCTTGGAGTATCGCTGAAGCAGGAGGGATTCACGGCCTTCGGGCATGACCTGCTTAATATTGACCGCAACGTGGTGGGGATGCGCTATTATTCGCCGACAGGAACTTTTTTCAATGATAAGATTATGTTCGTGCCGGGCAAGGGCTTCGCAGATGGTAAGGCAGTATCGCTGGATACGCTTCAGCCTGTGGCGGATTACAGTCAATATCAAAGTGATTATGATTATATTCTGAAGCTGATGGGCTTATCGGACGAATATGTGAAGCTGCTTCCGCAGCGGTAAGGGAGAAAAGATGAAACGATTATTCAAAGCAGAACATCTCATTGTCCTGGCGGGTTGTGGTCTGATTATTTATTTGCTGTTTGTACAGCCGTTCGTGGGGGTTGCCGATAATGGCGATTTCAAGCGGATGATGAGTACCATAGGACTGGATTATTATCATGCTGCGGAAAGCTATGCCGACCGCTTTTTCAGCTTCAGCCATTCCAGATTCTCCTATGAAAATTTGTTCCAGGGCTTCTATCCGTCCTCGCAGATTGTGCTGGTGCTGGTGCCAAGACTGCTGGCCGGGCTTGTGCACGGCAGTTATTTTGATATCCGCCTGCTGGCGGCGGTGTATGCACTATTGCTGCTGGCAGCCACCTGGCTGACCGTGAAGGTAGGGGCGCGCAGCTCTTATATAACAGGTCTGCTGCTCGGTGCAGGAATGCTTGTTGTATTTTACGATATCGGGTATTTGGCCTACTTCAATTCACTGTTCGGTGAGCCGGTGTCGATGGTGGCCATGCTGCTTACCTTTGCACTGGGACTTAGGCTGGCAGGACAGGAGCGGCCGACAACTAAAGGCCTGACGCTGTTTTTTATCGCTGTCCTGTTTCTGATCTGCTCCAAAATCCAGAATGCGCCGGTCGGCATCGCCTTCTCCCTGATCTTTCTGCGGTTTATGACACTGAACGGGACGGGGAACTGGCGCAAGCTGGCGATGCGGTTCGCGGTGGCGGTGTGTCTTGTCTCAGTGATGATGTATGTGGCCGCACCCAAAGAGCTGAAGCATATCAACCTCTATCAGACTGTATTTTTCGGGATTTTGAACCAGTCGCCGGATGTGAAGGGGGATTTGCGTGAGCTGGGCTTGCCGGAGAAGCTGGAAGTGCTGGCGGGAACCAATTATTTTGAGGCTGGTACGGCTATCAAGCAGGATGATCCGTCGCTTCAGGCGGATTTCTATGACCGGGTGTCCCATAAGGACGTGCTTTTCTTCTATATCGGGCATCCCTCACGGCTGGTGGGCGGTATGAAATATGCGGCCCGGAACAGTATGGACCTCCGTCCTTATTATCTGGGAAACTATGAGAAGTCGGAGGGTCTGCCAAAGATGGCCTTATCCTATAAATACAGCACCTGGAGCCAGTTCAAAAGAGAGGTTCTGCCGCATTCGCTAGGCTTCTTGGCTATTTTCTATCTGCTCTACTATGCCGGAGTTCTCTTTGAGTATTTCCGTAGCCGGGAATTGCGTGGACGGATCGCGGGTGAACTGCTGATGCTCCTGGGTCTGATTGGACTATTTTCATTCCTGGTTCCGATTCTGGGCGATGGCCGGGCCGATATCGGGAAGCACTTGTTTCTGTTCAATGTCTGCTTTGATATGATGGCTGTGGCCATGTTCGGCTGGCTGGTCCACAAGCTTGTTCTACTAGCACAATCCATGCTCGGGAAAGACGGCCGCTATGGGCGATAAACAACATCAGGCACGGATGGAACAAGCCAGAAAAGACCTGCACACCTTGGCCTTGGAGCATGGGATCCGGCACCCCCAGGTGCTCCGCCAATCGGTGAAGCTGGATGCCCTGATCAATGAATATATTGATTGTCAGGCTGCTGATGACGAGAAACACTTGCAGAGGGACCAATAGATTACTATGCGGGAAAATGAATAAGGCACCTGAACAGGTAGGTTCTATCTGTTCAGGTGCCTTATTTTGTGTCTGCACAGATGTCAGTCCTCTGCCAGCAGTTCGCGCAACATCTTCTCACGGTCGTTCATGAAGGCTTTGGTTACGCTATAGTGCTCCGTATCCTCCAGTTCAACCTGACGGACTCCACTGCCCTCCAGCAGATAAATATCAGAATTAGGATAGGACATCAGAATAGGGGAGTGAGTGGCGATGATAAACTGCGAATGCCGCTCCACCAGCTCATGCATGCGCACCAGCAGCGACATTTGCCGCAGCGGTGAGAGAGCCGCTTCCGGCTCGTCGAGAATATAGAGGCCTTGTCCCCCAAAGCGGTGGACAAAGGCAGCGAAAAACGATTCTCCATGCGACTGCTCATGCAGTGACTTGCCGCCGTAGGAATTTGAGATCTTGTTGCTCCGTACCCCCGGCACCTCAGGACCACCATCCAAGTCGTCAATATAGGAGGCTACATTGTAGTAGCTTTCCGCACGCAGAAAGAAACCGTCCCGCGGGCGTCTCCCCCCTTTGGCAAGCCGCAGGTACTCGTACAGGCTGGAGTGTGAGGAACGGGTGTTGAAGGAAAAATTCAGTGTTCCTCCTTCCGGATTAAACCCCCAAGCCGCAGCAATACCCTCCAGCAGCGTGGATTTCCCCGTCCCGTTCTCTCCGACAAGAAAAGTAACCTGTTTCTGAAAAGCAAGTTTGCTGAAGCTGCGGATCACCGGCAGATCAAATGGGTAGGCCTGAAAGGAAGGGACCCGTTCACGCAGCAGCTCCGCATGGCGGATATAGAGCATGGTGTTATCCATCGCAACCATTGTCCCACTCTCCCAATCTTATTTTCTCTCACTTGCTTTCATAATTGTAGCCCGAGTGGAACCATTCTGCAAAGGTTCGGGCATCCCGGGCGAAAGACAGGGGGCATATGCCAATTTCGGCCGGATACAGACAGATGTCCATGAGGCGGATGCTGACTCCGCATATAGTTATATTGTCTTGAGAATATGACGGGGCAGGGTGAAAGCCGTGAAATCAAAAAAGAGAAGAGTGCCTCCACGGGATTACCGCGAAGGTTATCAGGAAGGCTACCGTCTCGGCCTGTGTGAAGCCGTGAAGCGCCTGAATTCTCCAGAGGCAGGAGCATGCCGGCCTTTCAAGCTGATGTATGTTCCTCAGGGATTTCAAGCGATTGATACGGGGGTAACGGAAGCACTGGGACAGCTCGTTAGTGAACTGATCATCAGCTCACCGGAAACGATGCTGGAAATAGCCGCCCGTGAGTCGCCTGGAGCCGTGCTGGTCATGAATGGTCTGCATGTGTTTCCCGAGAATCATCTGGAACAGATCACGGAGATACGTAAACTGGGTATTCCTACGGCAATCTGGTTTGTGGATGATCCTTATTTTACGGAGGATACATCGGTCATTTGCCAGCATTACGACCATGTCTTTACACATGAATTGGGATGTGTAGAGTTCTACCATGACCTGGGAGTGGGCTCTGTACATTACCTGCCGCTCTGCGTCAATCCGCAGATGTTCTATCCTCGCCGCACAGGTCCGCAGTATCAGTATGATATTGTGTTCATCGGCAATGCCTTCCGCAACCGGACGGAGCTGTTCGATGAGCTGGCCCCGTTTCTCCGGGGCAAGAAAGTGTTGATTGCCGGAGGCTTCTGGGAGCGCCTGAACACCTTTGAGGAGTTGTCGCCTTTTATTAAAGACGGTTTTATCCCTCCGGAGGAAACCGCAAATTATTACAGTGGTGCGAAGCTGGTTATTAACATTCACCGTCCATGGGAAGGCGGGCACGATAACCGGAACACCTTCCAGCTTCCTTCACGTTCAATTAATCCCCGGACCTATGAAATTAATGCCTGCGGGACGATGCAGCTAACCGATGTCCGTGAGGATCTGGGCAGCCATTACCGTCCGGGCAAGGATCTGGAGACCTTTGCAGGTGCCGACGAGCTGAAGCACAAAATCGAATACTATCTGAAGCACGAGAAGGAGCGCCGGCAGTTCGCTCTACAGGGGCTTCAGACCACGCTCCGCCATCATACTTTCCTTGCGCGTCTGCCATATCTGCTAAATGTGCTTACCTCATAAGTCTGAAATCCAAAATAAGGAGCGAATACCATGAACAATAATTTTATCATGCCGGCACCACCACTGCCACGGACGCCAGCGGAAGAAGAGAAGCTGCGTGGCCGTCTGACCGGCTTCAAGGTTGGATTCGATGAAGGCTATCTGCGGGGAAGACTTGCCATCCTGGATGGCCGCCCGGAGGAGCCGCTTCCGGTCCGCAACATCCATGTGATGTACGTGGCATCGGGAAAAGGTTATCCGTATTCGCCGCTTGACGATGCGGTACTCTATGCCCTGCAAAAATTGACGGCTAAGGTCACGATTACCGATGTGCGGCAGAATCTGGTGGAGCTTGCGGATGCGGAACGCCCCGATCTTGTGCTTGTTCTGGATGGAATGGATCTGCCGCTCGATCAGGTTGCGATTCTGCGCAGCAAAGGCATCAAGACAGCGATCTGGCTTACAGATGATCCGTATTATACGGATTTCACTATAAAAATCGTAGCCCACTACGATTATGTGTTCACCTTGGAGCAGAATTGTGTGGAATTCTACCGCGGTCTGGGATGCACTGAGGTGCATTATCTGCCCTTTGCCGCCCACCGGGAACATTACCGTCCAACGACAGGCCGGTCACCGGTCAGCCGGGATATCAGCTTCATTGGCTCGGCCTACTGGAACAGAGTTCATTTCTTCCGCGAGATTATGCCGGAGCTGATGAGCTACAACACCATTATCAACGGTATTTGGTGGGACCGTCTGCCGGAGGCACCCCTGTATGGGGAACGCATTGAGATCGGCAAATGGATGACACCGCAGGAGACGGCGGTCACCTACAGCGGCTCCAAAATCGTCATTAACCTCCACCGTTCCCATATTGATGAGGCTGTGAATAACAACACGTTATCGATCACTGCCGCTTCACCTAACCCGCGCACCTTTGAAATTGCAGCCAGCGGAACACTGCAGCTCAGTGATGCGAGAGATGATATGGGCTCATTTTATAAAGTAGGGGAAGAAATCGACACGTTCACAAGCCCGCAGGAAATGATGGAAAAAATCCGCTTTTACCTGACTCATGAAGAGGAGCGCCGCGCCATGGCTCTGCGCGCTTTTGAACGGACGCTTAAGGATCACACGTATACCAAACGCCTGAATCAGTTGTTGACTGTGATTTACGGATAGGCTGTACGAGTACAGGAAGAAATGTGCGTATATCCGGGGGACAGGTGTCGTGCCGGCATTTGTTCCTCCTCAATATACTACTGGAGTACCGGGCTTTGGTGCCCTGCCGCAGAGCTCTGCGGCATCCGCAGCGGGCCCCTCCGCTTACGGTGAAACGGATGCTCCGAAGTGAGTTTTACTGCGAAGAAGTACCGTGTAGCATTGGCTCCGTAAAACTAAGCGGATGCTTCCGAAGCGAGTTTTACTGCGGAGGTATGAACTGTAAGTAATGCTCCGTAAAACTAAGCGGATGCTTCCGAAGCGAGTTTTACTGCGAAGGTATGAACTGTAAGTAATGCTCCGTAAAACTTTTAGGAGGTGAATGGCTGCTCTATAGCCTTGCAGGGAGCGCCGACACACCATGGCCGACAAAGCGACAATCGTGCTTTTTTCCCATGTATCCAATACACGCAGCATTACTGGTGCGGAGAAGCTGCTGCTGTTCTTCAGCCGGGAGCTGTTACCGTATTTCAACTGCATTCTTGTGGCACCCCAGGAGGGCAAGCTGACCCGGCAGGCGCGTAAGAATGGACTGAATGTGCAGCTGCTGCCGATTCCGCTGGTCTACGGGATATATACTCCTTATGCCGGCCTGGAGGCGGATATCCGTAAATTTCAGGAAAGCCGTGAATACGGCGAGCTGCTAGACTGGCTTACCGCGCTGCGTCCGGCTTTTATTATTTCCAGCACCTGTGTTCATGCTTTGCCGGCGATGGCGGCGAAATCACTGGGTATTCCGGTGGTGTGGAAGATTTCGGAGACGATCACGGACAACGAGTTCACTCCCATTAGCACGGGGTTGATCCACAAGAACAGTGATGAAATTCTGGCCATCTCTCACACGGCTGCGGCCTGTTTTCCTGAAGATATCCGCGAGGGGAAGGTGACGCAGCTTCCTCCGTCCTGGAATGAAGCAGAAATGATGTTCGAAGCCTGGAGCAAGCTGCGGGGCGAGCGCCGCCGTGACTTGCGGATTGCGCCAGCAGAGCCGCTGCTCGGCTATATTTCTTCCTTCATTAATAAAGAAAAGGGACTGGAGCATTTCATCAAAATGGCTGTTCTTGTATCGGGACAACATCCTGAAGCGAAATTCATCGTGGTCGGCACACCCGGAGATAAAAGCTACTATGAGCGCTGTGTACGCAAGGTCAAGCTGGAAGGCCTCACCTCCCGCTTCAAATTCATCGGTTATGAAGAGAGTCTTCCCGACATCTATTGTGCTATGGATATACTGGTCGTCCCCAGCCTGATCCGCGAGGGCTTCGGGATGACAGCCCTGGAAGGAATGGCCTTCGGCAAACCGGTGGTGGCCTATGCCTCCGGCGGCTTGTATGAAATTCTTCATGCTGCCGGATGTGAAGGACTGCTGGCGCCGGTGGGGGACATTGACGTCCTCGCACAGCGGGTGAACCTTCTGCTGGCGGAGCCGGGCCTGGCAGCTGCGATCGGTAGCCAGGTCCGGGAGCGCATCGACGCGGTCTACGGACCGGCGGCCTACCGCGCCCGGCTGCTGGGCCTTGCGGAGAGGTGGCATCTCCGCTACTGCCTCGCGCCGCCAGATCCTGCCGGCGCACCGGAGCCCCCCGCTGCCGATGCTTCGGGCAGCGGCGAGCCCGCCCCGCCGCCGCAGCCGGAGCCGCGGCGGCGGGGCCCTGGGAGCCGCGCTGCACGGCTGCGGCGCGGCAAGCTCCGGCGCGGCAGGCTCCGCCGCGCCACAACCCGGGCGCGCAGCCGCAAGCGCCCGGGCCGGAAGCGACGCGCAGCCGCAAGCGCGCGCCGGAGGGGCAGCGGCGGCAAGCACCGCCGCGCGGGCCATGCACGCCGCCGGGCGAAGCGGCGGCGCAAGGCGGCCTAGGCCTGCGGGGGGCAACGCAGGCCTCTGGTCTAGGCACGCCGCCGAAGAAGGCGTGCCCCTGAAGCCGCTGCGCACCGCATGTGCGCAGCAGCCTGCAGACGCACCGTGCACGCAGTAACGGCAAAAATGCCGGTACATCCGCCACCCATGCACACATGCGCCTAACAACGGCAGAAATACCGTTACACCCGCCACCCATGCGCCACATGGACTCAACAACAGCAAAAATGCCGTTAATTCAGCGCCCACAGATGAATAAGTGGAAAAAGTGAACTTATTTCTCACCGAAATCACCAATTATAGGATTTAAGTGGAAAAAGTAAACTAAATTGGGTGGTATGTTCTAGAAAAGAAGTAAAAGGAATGAACTAGTGATACTTTTTCCACTTTGATTGCGGAGCGCATGATATTCGAGCAACTTAGTGATACCTTTTCCACTTAATCAGTCACCGGGGCTCCAAAGAGATACGTAACGTTTTACACAAACTTCTTGATACTACCGCCCGCGCGCCACACTTACCCAACAACAGCAAAAATGCCGTTAATCCCGCCACCCGCGCGCCACACGCACCCAACAACAGCAAAAATGCCGTTAATCCCGCCGCCTGCGCGCCACACGTACCCAACAACAGCAAAAATGCCGTTAATCCCGCCACCCGCGCGCCACACGTACCCAACAACAGCAAAAATGCCGTTAATCCCGCCACCCTGGCGATATAAGCACCGCCACTCTACACCAGTCCGCCGCTTTCCTGCGGCTGGCTAACCTCAAAGGGGAGTGAACCCATGAAGATCATGACGATTTTGGGCACACGGCCCGAGATCATCCGCCTAAGTGTCATTATTCCGCTGCTTGATGAGCACGCGGAGCAGCATGTGCTGGTGCATACAGGACAGAACTTCACTGCGAGCCTCAGCGGTATTTTCTTTGCCGAGCTGGGGCTGCGGGCACCGGATTATGTGCTGCAGGATAAACAGGCGGGACTTGGCGGGCAGCTTGCCGCCATGTTCGGAAGCCTGGAAAACATCCTGCTCAAAGAGCAGCCGGACCGGATTCTGCTCCTGGGGGATACGAACAGCGCGCTGTGCGCCATCCTTGCCGAGCGGATGGGGATTCCTGTAGTGCATATGGAAGCGGGCAACCGCTGCTACGACCTGAAAGTGCCGGAGGAGAAAAACCGCCGTCTCATAGATGCTGTTTCTACCATAAATATGCCCTATACCCAGCAGAGCAAACGGCATCTGCTCAGCGAAGGTTTTCCCGGCCAGCGCATTGTATTAACCGGAAATCCGATTCACGAAGTGATTACCCGTTATGAGCAGCAGATCGGGTCCAGCGATATTCTGGCCCGGCTGAACCTGACAGCAGGCCACTATTTTCTGGTTACCGCGCACCGGGCAGAAAATGTGGATGATCCCGAATCACTCCTGCAGATCATGTCCGGACTGAACCTGGTGGCAGAGCATTTTGGCATCCGCCTGATCTGCAGCATCCACCCCCGTACCCGCTCGAAGCTTACGGAGCAGTTCAAACTTGTGATGAACCCGCTGGTAGAATTCCATGAGCCTTTCGGATTTTTTGATTTTGTCCATCTGGAACGGTACGCCCTGTGTGCAATCACCGACAGCGGAACCGTACAGGAGGAATGCTGCCTGATGGGAGTGCCAACTGTAACCATCCGCCGGACCACTGAACGTCCCGAAACAGTGGACTGCGGCAGCAACGTTGTGTCAGGAGTGGAGCAGGACAGTATTTTGCGCTGTACCCGGCTAATGACGTCACTGAGCCCTGAATGGGAGGCGCCGGAAGGTTATTTGACCCCGGATGTCTCGGTTAAGGTAGTCAAATTTTTGCTTGGAGGGAACCTGCATGTTCAATAATAAAAGAATTTTGGTTACAGGCGGAACCGGTTCCTGGGGGCATGAACTCATCCGGCAGCTTTTGCCGCAGAACCCGAAAGAGATCATTATTTTCTCCCGCAGTGAGTCTGCGCAAGTGGCGATGAGCCGCGAATATGAAGATTCCCGCCTCAGCTTCATTATCGGGGATATCCGTGACAAGGAGGCTCTGGTAGCGGCCTGCCGTGGTGTGGATTATGTCTTTCATCTGGCTGCGCTCAAGCATGTTCCAGTCTGCGAAGACCAGCCGTATGAAGCGCTCAAGACCAATGTGGTCGGCACCCAAAATGTCATTGAAGCGGCTGTCGCATGCAATGTGGAAAAAGCCATTTACATCTCTACCGATAAGGCTGCCAATCCCTCCAATTTCTACGGTATGACCAAAGCCATCGGAGAGAAGCTGTTCGTTTATGCCAACCTGCTGGGCTCGGAAACCCGATTCGTGACGGTGCGCGGCGGTAATGTGCTGGGTACCAACGGCAGTGTGGTCCATCTGTTCATGAAACAGATCAAGGATAAGGGTCAGGTACGGATTACCGATATGAAAATGACCCGTTTCTTCTTTACCCTGCGCGATGCCATCACCTTGCTGTTCAAGGCCTCCGAGGTCAGCCTCGGCGGAGAA
Source organism: Paenibacillus sp. 22594 (assembly GCF_052044425.1). Lineage (NCBI taxonomy): Bacteria > Bacillati > Bacillota > Bacilli > Caryophanales > Paenibacillaceae > Paenibacillus > Paenibacillus sp. 22594. Next base: position 239,211 of record NZ_JBQENA010000005.1, on the reverse strand, counting down.
ATCTTCGTTATGACCATGCCGACCTGCCGGATCGTAGATCTGGCCGAAGTACTGATTGAAGCATCTGGTAAACCGGATGTAAGCATTATCGAAGCGGGTATCCGCCCGGGAGAGAAGATCCACGAAATTCTGATGAGTGATTTCGAGAGCCAGACAACAGTCGTCTACGATGAACAGTATCTGGTCATCCTGCCTACGCTGGATATGCCTGAACTGAGGGCGTATTACAGCAGATACCCCCATGTTTCCTTCAACAGCTTCAGTTCCGAGAACAACCTTATGAATCAGGAGGAGATCAAGGAAATCCTGATCCGGGGAGGGTTCCTAGAGTGAAGCTGCTTATCCTCGGCGGAAACGGTATGGCGGGTCATATGCTGGCGGATTATTTCCGCCGCCAGGGCAAACATCACGTCTTCCATACAACCCGGGATAAGAGTGATCTTGGCGGGCTGTATATAGATGCCGATGATATTGCCGGAGTTGAAAAGCTGGTCGAAATTGTCTCTCCGCATTGCATAATCAATGCGCTGGGGGTGCTCAATCAATTTGCCGAACGGGACAGAATCGGCGCTTACCATGTGAACGGGTTTCTGCCCCACCGGCTGCGCCGCTCTGCGGACAGCATTCATGCCCGGCTCATTCATATCAGTACCGACTGCGTGTTCGAAGGAACACGCGGCGGTTACGCAGAAGATGATACGCCTGACGGCACATCCGTATATGCGATCACCAAAAGTCTTGGAGAGGTGCGTGAACCCGGACACCTGACCATCCGGACCTCCATCATTGGTCCGGAAATCCGCTCCTCTGGCATCGGGTTGATGGAATGGTTCCTGGCCCAGAAGGGACCGGTATCCGGCTACCAGCGGGTAATGTGGAATGGGGTCACCACCCTGGAGCTGGCAAAAGCTATAGATTCCCTGCTGGACTCTGAGATTTCAGGCCTGATCCATCTGGCCCACCCGCAGCCGGTCAGCAAATATGAGCTGTTGCGGCATATGCAGGCAGCATTCGGCAAGGAGGATGCCGAGATTATTCCCGAGTCGGGGCATATTCAGGACCGAACCTTGATCAGCACGAGAACGGATGTTCAGGTGCAGTTGCCTTCGTATCCTGAAATGCTGGCAGAGCTGGCCGCATGGATGAAGCGGCCGGCGATGACGACATGAAGGAGCGGAGGCTGCTGATTACCGGAGCGTCCGGATTTACCGGAAGGCATGCGGTGGCTTACTTTCATGCAGCGGGTGCTGAAGTGACAGCCGTGGTACGAAGCACCCCAGCTGCCGGCATCTTCCCGGCGGGGGTGAAGCAGCAGGTCTGCGATTTAAGCGACCGCAGGGCCGTCAAGACGATGATTGATGAGGTCGAGCCGGATGAAGTGCTGCACCTCGCCGGCAAAAACTCGGTGCCGGAGTCCTGGCGGGACCCGCTGCTCTATATGGAAATGAACGTGATGTCTACACTCTATTTGCTTGAGGGATTGCGTACCCGGCCGGCCCGCCGTATTCTGGTGGCCGGCTCCCGGCTTAAGTTCAAGCCGGGCCATTCGGAAGGTCCGCCACACCCCTACAGTCTGAGCAAAACCCTGGAGGAGCTGGTGTCTCTTGCCTGGTGTACCCTATTCCAGCAGCCTGTGCTGCTTGCGGAGCCCTGCAACCTGATCGGTCCTGGCCCATCAACTGGTTTTTGTTCCTTGCTGGCGCAGCATATGGTGCGGAGTGAGGCTGCTGAAGGCACTTCTGAAACACCCCCGCCGTTCAAGCTTTCCTCACGGTATGCCCTCCGTGACTTCCTGGATGTACGGGATGCGGTTAAAGCATATGACTTGATCTTGCGCAGCGGAGAGCCGGGAAAGATCTACAGGATTGACTCCGGCATTCAGCGGGAGCTTGGAGCAATTGCAGAGCAGCTGCTGGCTCATGCAAGGGTTCCGGTAGGCATGGATTGGGGGCCGGAGAACACAGGAACGGAACAGGCTGCTGCTCCTGCGGCAGCTGCCGTTCCATCTTCAGGATCTGAAACATTAGCTATTCAAGAAGGAACATCCCCATCTTCAGAAGACGATGCTGTTAGTCTTGGCTGGAGTCCGCAGATTGAGTTGTCCCGCTCACTTGCGGATATTGTGGACTATTACCGGGCAAGCCGAGAAGGAGGCGCTTCATGAAACCGAGAGTATCCGTGGTGATTCCTTTTTTTAATTGCCCTTATATTGAGCAGGCGCTGCAAAGCGCCTTGAACCAATCCTGGCAGCCCTATGAGATCATCGTTGTCGACGATGGCTCCACCATGCACGCAGACCGGATTACGCCTTATCTCCCGCACATTCACTATTTGGGCAAGGCCAACGGGGGAACTGCTTCTGCTCTGAATCACGGGATCCGTCATGCCTCGGGTGACTATGTGGTCTGGCTCAGCTCGGATGATATGTTCTACCGCGATAAAATCAACAACCAGGTGCTGTTCATGGAACAGAACGGTCTGCTGATTACCTACACCAACTTCAATTTAATCAATGAACACTCACAATTGACTGAACTTAACGCGGCAGCGGTATTCCCGAGTCATCTTGACTATTTACGTTGTTTTTTGCAGGGTAACCCGATTAACGGCTGCACAGTGATGTTCAAGCGCGAGCTGTTTGGTGCCATCGGGCTTTTCGATGAGTCGCTGCCCTACACCCATGACTATGACTTGTGGTTCCGCTCGATTCTGAACGGATATCCGCCTGTGATGCTGAATCAGTCGTTGACCGCCTACCGGCGGCATGATGGGATGGGGACGGTTAAGCATTATGATGTCATCATGGCTGAGGCTGCTGCCACCAATGCCCGTTACAGCCCTCTGCTCCGCGGATTAATTGCCTCGATGGGCGGCTGAACACCGATCTGATCGCTATAGGAGGTGTGATCTATGTACCGGGAAATAGAAGTGAAGGATTTTCTTCCGGTTCTTCTGGAGCATCTGAAATTTGCGGAGAGTATCCTGGATGTGGGGAGCGGGACCGGTACGCTCCTTGAACGCTACCAGGCTGCGGTGGTAGTCGGACTTGATATTCACAGGCCTTACCTATTGCACCGCAAATATACCGCGCCACATATTATACCGGTGCATGCCGATGCCGGACATATCGATCAACTGTTTCTGCCCAGCACCTTCTCGGCGGTGACGCTCATCGACTCCCTGGAGCATTTCACCATGAGCGAGGGCAAAGAACTTTTGCGAAAGGCGGAGATCATTGCCGCAAACCGCGTGGTCGTGTTTACCCCACGCGGCTTCTTTCCCCAGGAAGGAACGGATCATTACCATTTGCAGGGGGAGCAGTTTCAAAAACACCGGAGTGGTTGGGAACCGGAGGATTTTCTGGAGCGGGGATATAATGTGACAGTGCTTAAAGGCTACCATCATGCAGAGAATCCTTCATTCCGGGAAGCATTCGGACAGAATCATGCGCCACTGGACGCTTTGCTGGCCTGCAAAACCGTATAAATATCGTCCGGAAAGGGGGTGAGCGCATGAATCATGGAACCAAGGTTTCAGTGGTTATCCCATTTTACAATTGTCCATATATCCACATGGCTATAGAAAGCGTGCTTGCCCAGAGCTATCCGGATATTGAGCTGATCGTTGTGGATGACGGGTCAACCCTCCATACGGAGAAGCTTGTTCCTTACGGAGACCGGATGAAGGTACTACACAAACCTAACGGCGGCACGGCTTCGGCTCTTAATCTGGGGATTCGGGCTGCCAGCGGGGCATATTTTGCCTGGTTAAGTGCTGATGACTGCTTTCATCCCGATAAAATAAGCCGGCAGATGGAGGTTATGCGTAATTCACACACCTCCTTTAATCATACGGCTTATTATTACATCAATGAACTCGGAGAGCGTTTTTCCGGTATTATAAGTGTACCTTTTCATAGCAGGGCCGAGCTTGTCACAACCCTAATGAAGGGCTGTCCGGTCAATGGCAGCTCCGTAATGATGGATATGAACGTTTTCACAAAGGTCGGACTTTTTAATGAGAAACTGCTCTATACCCAGGACTATGATCTCTGGCTCCGTATTCTGCCCCATTATGAATGGTCTTATATCACAGAACCTCTGCTGGATTACCGGGTGCACCAGGAAATGGGCTCCGTCATCCACAGCGAGGCGCAGAATCGGGAGATTAAACAGGTACAGGAAATGCACTACAGTAATCTGTCGAAGCTGCTCAGAAAGGAGAGAAGGAGATGAGAATAACCTTCCCTATTCTGACGCTGTCCAGGGGAGGCGCACAGCGGATGCTCGTGGAGCTGGCCAACCGTCTTGCTGAAATAGGACATGAAGTGACTATTGTGATGCCGTCCCGCGGGATTGTGGAATATCAGATGAAATGTCCGATTCTTTATGCCGGTGCCGACTTGATTTCAGAGGATGATTTTCCCGCAGGTGATGTGATTGTCTCCAATTACTATAAGACGGTATCCGTAGCAAAGCGGGCAAGCGAACAGGGAAAAGGTGTACACATCCGCTTGGCGCTCTGCTATGAGCCGACGTTTCTACCGGATAACAACGAATCCTTTGCCTCGTATCACCTTTCACCGAATCTGCTGGTGCTATCACGCTGGCAACAGGGAATCGTCCGTATGAATCATGGGATCAAAGGCCGGATTGTGCCCATTGGCCTCAGCTCCGACTTTTATAATATGCATATCCGTGAAGCGAGCAACAAGCTTGTGGTGACTGCCATTGTACGCAAGCCGGAGGGAGGCTTCTCGGGGCACCGGGAACAGGATTATCTGCTGCAGCAGCTGGATTTGATCAAAGGACAGCATCCGGAGGTTGAGATTGATCTGATCACACCACCTGGTGAATATGCGGAATCTTCATGGCTGCAGTCTCTGTTTGCAGATGGCCACTACCGTCTGCGTACACCTTCGAATGATGAAGAGCTGTGTTATCACTACAATGAAAGTAATATTTTTGTCAGCTCCAGCACCTATGACAGCGGCTCACTTCCTGGTCTTGAAGCCATGCGCTGCGGTGCGGCACTCGTGACAGTGTATTCCGGAGGCAACCTTGAATACTGCGTTCATGGATCCAACTGTCTGATGTCCTACCGGTATGAGAACCGGCTGGCTGAAGATGTTGTCACACTCATCCGGGATAAGGAACAGCGTGATTGTCTGGCCAGAAAAGGGGAGACAGGTTCATTGCGATTCAACTGGGAGAGAAGCGTGCAAATTTTCCAGTCAGAGCTATTCGAACTTTTATCCAGGCATGGGTGAACCGGGTTTGTATATATACAAAGAACCTTCAACTCCACGTGGCTATGTGGGATTGAGGGTTCTTTGTGTACTAAAAAATGGCGAAGGAATTCATCATCTCGCGAAAGGACTGGGCATATTTCTCGGAACCGAAACGGGAAATCATGTGGAGGCGTCCCTGTTCGCGGATGAAGCTGCGAAGGGGCAGATTATCCATGAGCTCCAGGCCTTCGTTAACGGCAGCTTCCACATTACCAAGCGGATAGAATTTCCCCGTTACATTATGGATGATAAAGGACCGCACCCCGTCAGAATCCGTACTCAGCACTGGACAGGTACAGCAGACGGCCTCGGCAACAGCGTACCCAAAGCCCTCAGTGATGGAAGAGGATAACAGAAACCCGCCGGAAGCGGCTATGGAGGAGTAATATACAGGCATCAGATGATTGGGGATATTGGTGAATACATTCAGCCGGTCATTCAGTTCCAGGGCATGAAGTTCCGTCTGGAACAAATGCTTCTGCTCTGCGGTCGCAAGGTCCGGATCATGGAACATCCAGAGATGCAGATTGGGTTTGGTGCGGCGGATAACATGGGCAACCTTCAGGTATTCACTCCAGTTCTTGTTGGTCTCCAGACGCCCAACCCAGGCAATCACTGGATCACAAGGCGCTTCACCTGGAATGTGCCGGAAGGACTGGACATCCACAATATTGGGAATGACATAACGCTGCAGCCACGGGCAGATCGAAATGAACAGCTCCAGCAGATGGTCAGTGGGCGGAATCAATACAGCATTACAATAATTACGTAAATAAGGAACAGCCTCCGTGACCATGAGTTTTGCTTCAGTTTTTGTTCCCAGGCCTTGGGATTCGTAAATCAGAATATGTCTGTACCCCAGACGGCGCAGACGCTCCAGCAGCAGATAATCCGAAGTTACAATAATTGCGTCATAGTTATGGGTGTCGAGCACACCCTTAATATCTGTATCCGTTGAAGCGATAAATACAGGAAAGTCCGCCATGCTCTGACTGTTGGACCCCGGCATCAGGTACAACACATGACACTCAATGCCGCTGCGCTGAAGACTCTCGCACCGCAGCCTGTTCAGAGTCTCGACACCCCCGCTGGGGACATAAAATGTAAATAAAACCTTCAAGCTCATCCCTCCCTGACTTTACCTTGCGGAGAAACACCGGCGCCCTTCGCAAAAGCAGGGCCTGCTGTTTATAAGATACGCCGGACTTCCCTTACAGGTGACGATCAAAGGGCGCCATGCCAAATCCTTTCAGGATAGCCTGACCTGATGAGGGCTATCCTAATGATTGTTACGCTGCACATATAACAAGAGATGGAGGATGAATTCATGTTGCGATCGAAGATCAGCATGTCGGTTTCCGCTGCGCTGCTGCTGGGCGTGGTGAGCATCACGGGATGCGGTACCAATAACACCGCAAGTGACAATAATGTGCAAACCAAAAGTGTACGCGGAACCCATGACGGACGGCTGGGTGTAAACTCCGTGAAGGCGAATGCCTTCGATAAAATGGAGATGAGCAGAGAACTGGCAGACCGTATTGCGGCCATGCCTGAGGTCCGTTCGGCCAATGTAGTTGTGGCGGGAAAAAGCGCATATGTCGCAGTAACTATGGATGAAGCCTCAGGTGGCGTTCATGCCAAAAGCTACGGCAATACTGTAACGGGTACCGGGGGACCAACGGGAATGGTTGCCGGCAGCGGAAGAACTTTAGGCCGCACAACTACTGGCACCACTGGTATGAACGGTGCCACCGGCATGACTGGCAACAATGGGTTGAGCGGCACCGCTGGCATGAATGGTACAGCCGGTATGAGAGGTTCTAGAAACGGTGTACCTGGAATGACAGGAGTAGGCGGTTCAATCAATGGCATGTCGGGAAGCCTGTCTACAGGCACAGGAACTGTGGGGGGGACAGGAACAGCCAACCCAGGGGTTTATGCAGGGAATGGGGGTAACGGAATTATGTCCCGGAGTAACATGACCGATGGCCGGGTCTTGAGAAATGATATCGACAGAAGCATGGGCACGGCAGCGGGCACCCGGACGATCACTCCTTACAGCACCAATGGCATGACCAATGGAACCAATAACACCGGCACCTTGACTAATGATACGGTAACCCGGGAATTGAAGGACAAGATAGCCGCTGAGGTCAGACAATATGATAAAAATATCGACAATGTCTATGTATCTGCGAACCCTGACTTTGTGGAACGGGCAAACTTCTACGCTCAGGAATTCCGTGCAGGACATCCGCTGAGGGGATTTGCCCGGGAATTCAGTACAATGGTTGAACGCATCTTCCCGACGCGCAGCGGTTATTAACTTAAGTAAAGCCTAAACGGATTTTCCTTAGTATTCCTAGGGAAAGTTGTATTATTCCAGTCGTTATCCCATACGGTTAAAAAAAAACGCAGCCCCTCCGGCTTAAGCTTAACTGCCGGGTTGGGCTGCGTTTCTGAATTCAGGATATATCGTTCACTTTACGGCCCTTTATCCAGACTCCGCGCAGGTTCAGCGCTTCATCCAGCAGTAGGATATCGCCGCGTTTACCGGCTTCAAGCGTTCCGATGGTCCGCTGCATGCCGATGGCCTCTGCTGGTGTAAGACTGGCGGCTCTGGAGGCTTCCTCCAGAGTCAGACCGATCTCCTCCACCAGATAGCGGAACCCGCGGATCATTGTTAATGTACTGCCAGCGAGGGCCTCCGGATTCTCCTTCAATCTGGCAACACCGTCACGGACCAGAACGGGAAGATCCCCAATAGTGTATTCCCCATCACTGAGTCCGGTCGCCGACATGGAATCTGTAATCAGTATCAGATTCCCGGCATTCTTTAGACGGGACAGCACAGCGATCGCTGCCGGATGCACGTGAATACCGTCGGCAATAATCTCTGCGCGAATCCGCGCGTCAAACATAATGGCGCCTGCTGCACCCGGCTTGCGGTGATGAAGCGGGGTCATCGCATTGAACATATGCACCGCCTGATTTAGTCCGGCATCGGCGGCAGCGATCACCTCTTCATAGGATGCATTCGTATGGCCCAGTGCGGCAGTTATCCCATGTTTGCGCAGCCATGTAATTGCCGCAAGTGCACCTTCTCCTTCAGGTGCGAGTGTCACCTGCCGGATTAATCCCGGATACAAGGCTTCCCATTGCTCCATCCATTCAATATTGGCGGGAACGATGTGGTCCGGGTTCTGCGCACCAGACCACTTGGGGCTAATAAACGGGCCTTCCAGATGGACCCCGGCCAATTGGGCAAAGGGCATCGGGGAGGAGCGGAAAGCGTATACTTCTGAAAGCGCCCGGTCGATATCCTTTTTGTCTGCAGTCATCGTTGTCGCCAGCATAGTGGTGGTCCCCTGCGAAGCGTGAAACCGTGTAATGATCTCCAGGGATTCAGCATCGGCATACATGAAGTCAAAGCCCGCTCCCCCGTGAACATGCACATCTACAAATCCGGGAATCAGCAAGCCGGCACGGGTTTCCGCGTTTCCGGCGGGCCATCCGGCATAAGCTTCCGGCAGCCAGGCCACTTCACCAACATAATGAATAGACTCCTCCGATACAGCGATCACACCCTCCTGGATGATTCCTGCAGGTGTCAGAACTTTTCCGAAGAGCAACTGGCCTGTGGTGGGTGTTATTTCAGCCATTTTGCCGCACCTTCATCCAGCAGTACAACGACATTGGGATGGCTCTGGAGCAGGGAAGCCGGGCACTGTGTGGTGATCGGACCTTCCAGCGCATTCTTCACCGCTTCCGCTTTCTCTTCGCCGCGTACCAAAAGTACAATTTGCCGTGCCTTAAGAATGCCGCCGATACCCATTGTAACCGCCTGCCGTGGAACATCTTCCCGGCTGTCAAAGAAGCGGGCATTGGCTTCCAGGGTCTCCGGCAGCAGATCAACGACATGTGTGCCGCTGGTGAGACTGGCATCCGGTTCATTGAAGCCGATATGGCCATTGCTTCCGATACCCAGAATCTGCAGGTCCACCGGCCCTCCATCCTCAAGCAGCTTATCATATGCGAGGCATTCCGCCTCCAGATCAGGGGCGTTGCCATTCGGCACATGTGTTTTGGCCAGGTCGATATCAATATGATTGAACAGATGCCCGTTCATGAAGCTGCGGTAGCTCTGCGGATGATCCGCAGGCAAACCTACGTATTCATCCAGATTATAAGACGAAGCTTTGGCAAAGCTGACGATTCCTTTTGAATGCATTTCAACCAGCTTGGCGTATACTCCGACCGGTGAGCTTCCGGTAGCGAGGCCCAGCACGGCCTTGGGGTTGCTCTGCAGCAGGCTAACAATCAGGTTGGCTCCGGTCTGTGCAAAGTCTTCATCGGTTTTAAATTTCAAAATATTCATTAGGATTGACCTCCCCGTTTATGACGGTAATGTTGGACATTCAGGTAAGACTGCTCCAGCTTGGGAATAAAATCTCCAAAGCGTGTGCTGACCATTCCGGTGAACAAAATATCGATAATATGCAGCTGTGCGATCCGCGAAGCCATGTCTCCCCGCCGCATGCCTTGCTCCAATGAGGAAGAGAACAGCGGGATATCGGCCAAAGTAGCCAGTGAACTACTGCCGTAGGAGGTCAGCGAGATAGTGGCTGCTCCACTGGCTGAGGCACAGCTTAAGGCGTCAATCGTCTCCGGGGTTTCCCCGGAATAAGAGATGGCGAATGCCACATCGCCTTCCTTGAGCGAAGAAGCGGATGTAATCTGCATATGGGAATCGGAAAAGGCAGTGCAATTCACGCCGATGCGAATCAGCTTCTGGTAAAAATCCTGGGCCACAATTGAAGAGGTGGCCATCCCGTACAGATCTACCCGCCGGGCCCGGCATAACAGATCAATTGCACTCTGCAGCCGCTCCAGATCAAGCAGTGAAGTAGTATCCCGGATGGAGGCCAAATGATTGGCCTGCATGGCTTCGACAATCACCGAAAGCGGATTGCCTGCAACTATATCCTGATAAGAGGATCCGCCATCCTGAGGGGAGTTATCGCTGTGGTTGTGGGCAATTTCCGCCGCCAACTTAACCTTGAAATCCGGAAACCCTTTAAAATGCAGAACCTTGCAGAATCGTGTAATTGTAGCCGGGCTGATACCGCATTGCTCTGCCAGCTCCGTAATCCCCATATGGACAATTTCTCCCGGAGAGGCCAGAATTCGCTCCGCCAGCTTGCGCTCCATCTGTGACAGCTTGGATTTCTCATGCTCCAGAGCATGCAGGATGGGAGACATCCCTCCACCTTCTTTTCTTTAGATGTGGTGAAATTATTTTTAATAATATAACATTATTTAAGAAAATTATTTTCATATCTAGAATAAAGCATTACCAGTGAGGATGCAAGAGGGAGTTTTATCGGGTTTCTAAAGAGGTGGCGAGTTGGTAGTTAGCGAGTAGTTACTGAGTAGTTACTGAGTAGTTACTAAAAAGAGGTTATAGTAGTGTTCCCAGGGGGTATCTCCGCTCTTCGCTCTCCGGTAGTGGGCGCAGGGTGAGTAAGCGCTTACAAATAATAAACGATGGAGTATAGTGGAAAAAAGGAAACTAATCTGTAGATTTCACCGATTTTTTATTAATTAGGTGGATAAAGTAGACTTAATTACCTCCCTTTCCACGCCATTCAGTGATTTTGAAGTAAAAAAGTGGATTTTTTCCCACTAAACACCTTTGGGGAGATTACTGAACAGCACGAAGTGGAGAAATTCCACCTAAGTTACCTGGAAACTAAGTAAGGCAATCGCCAACCGAAACGATCTGAAGTGTTGAACTGCAAGCCCCTCTATTCATAAATTCCGTAAGCGCTGTCCGATCGCCAATACAGTAAAAAAACCTCCATAGAGCGCAATAGCGGATTTGTAGTCCGCGAAGCTGACTCCATGAAGGCGGTTGTAGAGCAGATAGGATTCTGAAAAATCACACTGTAGAACGTGAACTTGAGAAGGCTCATAATTAAGAAATGCGTTGTTATTCAAGGCAGTTCCGCAATTAGCCGCTATTCCGCTGTCTGTGACTTGCCGGCTGCGCCTCTGCTGCGCAGCAGCTCCCAGAGAATGAAGATCAGCATCAACAGTTGTGGCACCAGGGTTTCCCAAGTCGGGAACAAACCGAGCCAGCCGATGGAAGGCAATCCGTTCTCCGCATGTGCAGGAAGACTGCCTGCTACCTGAAGGGCATGAATGCTCTCGCCGAGGAAGCGGAATACCAAATAGTAGATCAGCACCGTGGCTATGCGGAAGAAGGCGGCGATCGGCAATTTTGCACTTAAGGCGATAATGGCATATCCCAGGACGATCAGCACGGCCAGCGCACCCCCAATCCCGAGCAGCAGCTGTGAAGCAGCAATAGAAGGTGCCATTCCCACATAGAAGATGGTGGTTTCCGCACCTTCACGCAAAATGGCCAAAGCTGCTACCAGGAACAAGGACCATAGATTGCCCCGGGCCAGTGCGCCGTCTACCTGATTGCCTACATAATTGTTCCAGGCTGCAGTATTGGACTTGCCGTGCAGCCAGCGGCCGATCGTAAGCATCATCACCACGGCAAACAGCCCGGTAATGCCCTCAATCATCTCGCGCGCTCCGCCGGAAGCCGCTTTGGAGATGGTCATACTTAAGATGACAGCGAGCAGGATGCTGCCGGTAAGTCCGGCTGCAGCCCCGGACCAGATCCAGCGCCGGGTACCGGGAGTACCTTCCCTTTTGAGGTACGAGAGGAGAGCGGCGAACACTAGAATGGCCTCCAGACCTTCGCGCAGCAGAATCAGCGCAGCATCCCAGGCTGTATAGCTTGTTTCTCCGGCCAGCGGCGTCAGCTCAGAGAGCATATTGTCCATGGCTGCAAGCGCCTGATCGAGCTTGGGCGGATTGGAAAGAAGATCGCCAGTGACCGCTGCGCTCTCATTTTCAATATTCGCGTAGACCTTGGGCGATGCAATCTGAACCTTGCCTTCGGCTGAAGGCCAGGCCGTGATGAACTGCTCCATGATGCCGGCTGCTTCTGCGCTGTTACCCGCGGTTGCTGCGGCGGAGGCCTGCTTCAGGTAGCCGATAAGGGCTTCAACCGATGCCGGCTCCGCGGAGGCGTCCCCGGTATCGACCGCTTTGCCTTCATGGTAATCGGCTAGCAGCGTATACAGCGCTTCCGCTTCGGTCAGCGCGGCTTCTTCGCGCAGCGGCTCTGCCTGCAGCGAGATACGCAGCAGACTCATCTTCGTCTCCAGCATGCCGTAGACGGCTGGATTATCGGCGCGGATGCCGCGCTCCGCCGGCGTCCAGCCGCTCACCACGGCGCGGTACGCTTCCTTGGCCGCAGCCCAATCACCGCTGCGCGCCGCGTCCCGCACGCGCTCCGCTGCGGGCAGCAGCTTCGCCGCCGCTTCACGGCCGGCGGCGCCGGAGTCCGCGCCGCCCGTGCCGGAGGCGGCGCTCACATACGCATCCACGCTTCTGGCTAGCGTGGACAGCGCAGCTTTGGCGGGCGTTCCGCCGCCCGCCGCAAGGGCTGCCGCCGCGTCTGCGAGCGCGGCGTCCACAGCGGAAGCCGGACCGGCGAGTGCCGGGTCCGGCGTGCCGGCGTTCGCGGTGCGCCACAGCGCAGCGAACGTGTCTACATCGGCGGCGGCCGCGTCCCAGCGGCTCTGGCCGGCCTCGACGAGCGCGCTGCCGACTGGCGGCAGCAGCTCGTCCAGCGGCGTACCCGCCGCCGCGGCTGTGGCTGCTGGACTGCTGAGCAGCAGCAGGCACAGGCAGCCGAGCAACACGGCTGCCTGCAGTCCACGGCGCTGCGTCTTCCTGTGCGATTCCGGTACAGTCAGACGCTGACGTGGTTTCGGCAGCCATCTGCCCGGGACTTTTTGCACCAGTTTCTGTACCAACAACAGCATCGGGATAACCCCTTTCCATTTTAACCGGGTAAGCCGGAAGTCGGGCTTGTGCTCTTCTATGGTTGTACATGCCTTATCCTTCACTGCGATTGACCCCCGTTTATCTTTTTTTGTTCAAATAGAAGGATTTATATGTTTCACGCTAAAAATCATCCTTCTATTTCTGGCTGAAACGGATTCCGTCTCTTAAAAGGACGGCGAAGCCGTTTCCACTTGGTGTACTCAGCCCAGCAGGGCTTCCCCGAGGTAGCCACCTTCGCGCACGCCCGGCAGGCAGGCAAACACCGCGCTGCCGGTATGTACCATGTATTCGTTCAGACGGTCATTTTTGGCGAGGCGTTTCTGAATGCTCACGAACTGCTTCACCAGATCCTTCTGGAAACTGATGAACAGCAGACCCGCATCCAGCTGCCCGGTGGTAAGATCCATGCCGCTGGAAAAAGAATAGGAGCGGCGCAGCATTTTGACAGTGCCGTCCCCATGGGCCAGCGCCGAGTGGGAATCGGGCGGGATAACCGGTTTCCCGGCGGGATCGGCCGCATCGAGGTTCAGCTTGGCGAATTCATCGGTGGCTCCGATAGGTGCGCCGCTTTTACGGTGGCGTCCGAAGGTGGCCTCTTGATCACTTAGCGAGGATCGGTCCCATACTTCAATGCGCAGCCGCACGCGGCGCACGGCCATGTAAGTGCCGCCGTTCATCCAGGCGGGGCTTTCGCCGCCGCACCAGACTACCTCACGCATTTCGGCCGCATCAGTCACATCGGGGTTGCCCGTGCCATCCTTGAAGCCAAGCAGATTGCGCGGAGTGCCGCCTTTGGGGTCGGCACCGCCAGTGCGCTGGAAGCCTTCCTGTGTCCAGCGGAGTACAGCGGTTCCTCTGGCGATGCGGGCCAGGTTGCGGATGGCATGGAACGCCACCTGCAGATCGTCCGCGCAGGCCTGCACGCAGAGATCGCCACCACACCACTGCGGATCCAGACTGTCTCCCGCAAAGGCTGGAAGATCTGCGAACGTAGACGGACGTTTTGAAGCAAGTCCGTAACGTCCGTCAAACAATGAAGGGCCCACCCCAAAAGTAATCGTACATTTGGACGGTGTGAGTCCGTCGGCTTCTCCTGTATCGGATGGAGGCAGGTTTGGATTTTCATTGGCGTTGCCGATCAGGGTTCCTGAGGTCAAGGTAGCCGCAGCCGTGGTCCAGGACTGTAGCAGCTTTTTGACATCAGCGATGCTGGAAGTCGTCAGATCAAATGAAGCGAAGCAGAGGAAATTTTGCGCAGGAGTCAGAATTCCGGCCTGATGGCTGCCGTAGAACGGGATGATATCCTCACTGGAGGCTTGCGGTGCAGGAGCGGCCGGATGAACGGCACCACTGGCCGCCAATATGCCGCTGACCCCGCCGCCGCCCAGCAATAGCCCAAGGCCGGAGGCTCCGGTAAGCCGCAGCATCTCGCGGCGGCTTAGTTTTTTATCAAAAATTTGTCCACTCTTGCTTCCGTTCTTAACCTCTTCTATGTCTGCCTGCCCGTTATCGTGCAGGTTGTTTACTTTCTTTTTCATGCCGGTCACACTCCTAGAATGGTCCCCATATTGGAGAGGGGTTCCGCCAAAGCATCAAGATTCTGGCTTAATTTACGTACTTCATCTTCTTTAAGAGTTTCATAGGAAACGTATCCGTCCCCGGACTTAAAAGGAGCCAGTTCGGCCAGCAGAGCGGTGAACTTGTCACCGATCATTTTTTCCAGTGCCGGATCTTTCTTGGCCAGCTCAGGCTTCAGCAGCTCGTAAATTTTCTGCGCACCTTCCACGTTGGCTACAAAATCATATAAGTCCGTATGGGAGTAACGTTCCTCTTCACCGGTTACCTTGGAGGAGGACACCTCGTTCAGCAGCTCGACCGCTCCTGTAACAAGCAGGCTTTCGTCAATATCCACCGTTTCGACCTTGGCGCGCAGCAGCTGGGCATCCTTCAGCAGCTGATTTGCCACCTCGGCCATTCCGTTTGTGGTCTTATTCTGCCAGAGTGCTTGTTCAATCTTGTGGAACCCGCGCCATTCAGCCGGATCTACATCATTTTCACGGGCATCGATATTCGGGTCCAGATCTCCAAGCGCCTCAGCAATCGGCTCGATCCGTTCGTAATACATGCGGGCTGGAGCGTACAGCGCTTTGGCTTCATCCAGCTTTCCGGCTTTGACAGCATCGGTAAAACCTTCAGTCTTCTTCACAAAAGCATCGCTCTGTTCAATGACATACGCACGGTATTGCTCAATGGCAGAGGTGAAGTCGGGAGCGGCAGCAGAAGTTTCGGCAGTGGCTGCTGGAGCATTCGTTGCAGCAGCCGTGGCCGCTGCCTCATTATTGGAGTTGTTCCCTTTATTATTGTTACCATTGTCCCCACAGCCGGCGAACAGAATGGAGGCCGCAATCAGGCCGGCGGGAAGCGCATAACTATACTTCACTCAAAACACCCCTTTTTTATGTATGCAAATGATAATCGTTATCACTAGTACTGGATTTATCATAAGTGCCTGCACAGGGGCTGTCAATATAAAAATGTGATTTATGTCATTGTGTTGTCACGATGCGAATTATCACGCGCGCATGAGGAGTAGCTGGATAAGTGCAAGGGGATGTCAGGCAGAAGTAAGGAGAACGTGACAGGGGAGTAGGATGTTGTGTAGAAGAAGGGGGTGATAAGTAGCTGAAGTCTGGGAAACTCATTGCAGTTTGTGCATGTTGAAAGTGCAGCAGAATCCGAATTCCCCTTTTCTGAAGCTAATCTGTTACAGATGATGCAGTCATAGCCACCGTACGGCACCCAAAGAACAAACTGATCTTATCCGCTGTGACACATTTACTATAATAAGTATACGATGTACAGCCATCTTATAAGTTATAGCCGCATCGTTATCTGAAGCCTGTGGGCACCTCGGCCTTACACCGTAGACCGCTCAATAATCCGATATTCCAGCTTGCGTGTCACCGGCAGGCTGCTGCCGTGAATATGCTTATGGACAATTCCGAAGGCCGCTGAACCCATCTCATAGAGCTGGTTGTCAATCGTTGTGATCTCAAGCAGCCGTCCAATCGGCTGGTTGTCGAACCCCATTACCGCGAGCTCCTCCGGAATACGGAAGCCGTGTTTGCGGGCTTCAATAATCAGGCCTGCAGCCACATGATCGCCGGAAATAATCATTGCATCAGGCCGGCATTCCGTATCCAGCAGCCGCCGGGCCACCACCGCACCGTCCTCTTCCCGCACACAGTCGAAGATCATCCACTCCGGGTCAAAGGGAAGCCCTTTTTCCGCAAGAAAATCCTGAAAAGCACTCTGGCGGATAGAGGCACTGCTGCCGTTCTCCCGGCCTTCACAATAACCGATTTTGCGATGTCCCTTGCTGTGCAGATAATCCAGCCCGTGGCGGAATGCGGCATAATGCTCAATATATACGGAAGAGTACGGGCGTTCCCCGCTATTCTGGCAGGTTACAATCGGTCCGTACGCACAGTATGGCTCAATCGTCTCAGGCTTCAATGCGGTCGAGACAATGACTACTCCGTCAATTTCTTTGTTCCTCAGCATATCCAGCACTTTAAGCTCCTCTTCGGGGACATAGTTGGTCTGGCACAGAATCAGACGATATTGCGCCACTAGCGCTGCTTGCGCCAGCCCGTCCATCACCACCGAGAAATAGAAAGAATTGATCATCGGCAGAATAACCGCAACCGCTCCTGTGCGGCCCGTGATCAGATGAACGGCGTTCATATTGCGTGTATAATTCAGCTGCTCTATGGTTTTCAGCACGGCTGTTCTTTTGTCTTTGCTTACATAAGGATGATTGTTCAGCACACGTGATACAGTCGTTACAGAGACCCCGGCAATGCGGGCAATTTCTTTGATATTGGCCATCAGACTGCCTCCTGGGACAAGAGATATAGTTCTTCTATATTAGCATATTGTTCGCTTTCAGCCCTCCAAATATAAAGCTTGCTATGGAATCCATTTCATAAAATATACTGAAGCTGCAGCAGCATTACCGGAGAAACCGGCGTGACCGCAAGGGCGTGACGGACCGGTATATGTAACGGCTGGGCTTTCTGATGGACAAGCAGGCGCAGCCGCCCATTTATAGTTGTGACCGCACCATTATCACCCCCCATACATAAAATGATTTTGACTGTATCCCTTTACCTTGTTATACCAAACAAACCCAGGGCAAGGAGGGGTGACACCATTGAAAGGGAACGAACATCACAGCAAATTTCTCTTGACGCATCGTGAGCGCGAAGTATTCGAGCTTCTTGTGCAGGACAAAACCACACGGGATATTGCCGGATTGTTATTCATCAGTGAAAAGACAGTCCGCAACCACATCTCCAACGTCATGCAAAAACTAAACGTCAAAGGCCGTTCGCAAGCGGTTGTCGAGCTGATCAAGCTTGGGGAGCTGAAGATATAGCTGCCGTGCTACAGAAGCGACGCGTTTACGCCTTCTTTTACCTTTAGGGGTGAGGGGAGGTTTTTTGTTGTGAATAGTTTTGCAAGGATATGGCTGAGCCTTTCTAAGCAGGGTTCTGAATATATTGACCGCTTAAGTATAAGAAATAAAGCTGCTCAAAAGGCCGGATATGTATAATATAAAGACTGGGGGTGTACACATTGAATGCGAAAACTAAATATACGATCCTCATGCAAGGAACCACCAGCAAAAATGTGAGTAAAACCTGCAAAGAGTTCGGCATTTCCCGGACCATTTATTATAAGTGGCAAAGTGCTTACAAAAAACAGGGTATGGATGGTCTTACGGAGAAAGAAAAAAAACCGGTAATGCCAAATAAAGTAGACAAGCGCACGGAAAGACTGATTTTACAGTATGTTGCCAAGTTTCCTGCAGATGGTCCGAAGCGTATCTATTATGAATTGCAGGACGAGGGGGAGAAGGTAGGGGAATCCGGGATATACAATGTTTTGCGCCGGCACGGTCTTAGCAAAAGGGTGCAGCGGGAGGCCTATGCCAAAGAAATCAAGGAGAAGAAATGGCAGAGTGACACAGCTGCTAAAGTTCCAAAGAGCAAGGTAAGAGAAGACCTTTTGGACTATAAGATGAAGGATCCGAACCATGCCCACCCCGGCTATATCTGCCAGCAGAGTATTTATTATATGGGGGAGTTCCCGCAAATCGGGAAAGTATATCAATATGTGATTTATGATGTCTACTCAACGATAGGATTAGTTAAGCTCTATAACCGTAAAGCTACTATGCACTTCATTGATTTCATGCATCTGAAGGTTATCCCCTTAATGAAGTCGCTACATTTTGAGATTGACAATCTGGTGACGCACAAAAGTCGCGAATTCACAACGAACTGGGATAGAGGCAAACATAAATATAGTGACTTTTTACATAAAAACAATATTAATCAAGTAGCTGTCACTGCGAAAAATGCAGAGATATTTCAGCCTTTGCAGCAATTTGTTGCAGTGTTGACGGAGGAATTTTACCAGCAGGCCTGGGGAGATCCTACGATCAATTCCTTTGAAATGCTGGAAAACCGCTTACAAGCGTACTTAAATTATTATAACTTCAAAAGAAAGATCACAGACGGTCCTAATAAAGGCAAAATACCATCGGATGCAGCACTTGAATGTACGGGACAGCAGGAGACCTTGCCACTATGGTTATTTACAAGGAGATAACGGAAGATGGACAACATGAAGCGCGAAGACAAAATTTGTATTATCGGTGCAGGGATTTCCGGGGTTTCTGCTGCCTATCATTTGGCTAAAAAGGGCTATACCCATATTACCATCCTTGAGAAATCAGACCGTGTTGGAGGAAAGTGCTTTTCCATTGAGTATAAAGGGAAAACGTATGAAATGGGGGCGCTGTTCGGACTTCCCTCCTATGCCCATACGAAGAAACTGATGATGGAATTTGA
Organism: Paenibacillus sp. 22594; assembly: GCF_052044425.1. Taxonomy (NCBI): domain Bacteria; kingdom Bacillati; phylum Bacillota; class Bacilli; order Caryophanales; family Paenibacillaceae; genus Paenibacillus; species Paenibacillus sp. 22594. The sequence continues at coordinate 220,068 of NZ_JBQENA010000005.1, read as the reverse complement.
CCTGATGGACGAGGGGCCTTTATTGGAGCGGGGGTTTTTCAATATTAACGGAAGGCAGACCTCGCAAATTCCTCTAGATCAGGTACAGGCTTTTACGCAGGAGTTCAAACGTTTACCGGAGATTTCCAAACGCTACGAGCAGTTAAATGAACCGGGCCTTCTCCATTTGCCGGAGGACCTGTGCCAGCCCTTTTCCTTATGGTGCGATGAGAATGAGTTATTTGTCATTAAGCAGGTCTATATGCATTACTTCAGTACCTTTGGCTTTGGCAGTATTTATGATGTGCCTGCGGCGTATGTTCTGAAATTTCTAAGCTTCGATAATCTGCTCTCCTTTATTGAAGTTACGCATATGATCACCTGGCCTAAAGGGGTTACTGAGCTCATAAGACGCATAGCAGACCAGGTAGAGGACCTGCGTCTGACTTGTGAAGTGATCCATATGGACTACGAACCAAACGGCAAGGTGCGGGTGGAAACCAATCAGTCTGCTCTTTATTTTGACAGAGTTATTTATACGGCTTCCTTGCAGCATATTAGTGAAATCGTTGATTTACCTGCGGCAGACCAAAGGGTATTGGAGCATATTACCTATGAACGGTTTCGTGTTTACGCTTATAGAGTCGAAGGAATTCCTGAACTTTCAGGTTACATTCCCGGCAATATGTACCCTGAGTCTAAGGGGCAGATGATGGCCTGGTATTACCGGTGGGCAGATATGGGAACTACGGATTTGATCACTATTTATGTAGTTGAGAATGAAGACATGACCGATCTAGAGATGCGTGAAGCTGTAGAGACTAAGCTTAGGGATCTTGGCGGAACAAACATCCGTTTCTATATGATGAAAAGATGGGAGCATTTTCCCCATGTGGAATCTGCTGCGCTCCGCGAAGGTTTTTATGAGCAGCTTGACCTGATGCAGGGGAGAGACCAAATTTATTATGCCGGAGAAATCATGAACTTCCCCACTCTTGAGAACTGTATCGTATATTCGAAATACCTGGTCGACCGTTTTTTTTAACTATAATACTAAACACTGGCCTTGCTCACAAAGCACTTTGTGGGCAAGGTTTTTTTACTTTGGGGATAGGTTTACAACATGTAGTTCTAAAGATATAGAATCTATTAAAATCGTCAGCCAGTGTCAGAGTCTTGGGTAATCCGGGGCAGATCCGCAGTGTAAACGTAACATGAAAGGAGAGTTATAAAACGTTGATTTAACAACGTTTTGTAAAGTTTGATGGAACCGGACGCTTTGTTTATTCTTGAGCTAAGACACACATTGAATACATAATATAAGGAGGAGTAAGTCATGTTTCTATTCGAATCTATTCCCTGGTACTCTGCTCTGATGTGGTTTGGGGTACTTGGCGGATTAATGCTCGTCAATGAAATTGCCCGCAAGAGCAAATGGGTTTCGCTATTATTGTTTTTAGCCGTTCCGATTGTTCTGACCCTCGCGGTCTGGCCGGATACGGCAGGTAAAGGTTCAAGTGTGGGAACGTGGTTTCATTGGGTAAAAGTATACTCTGCGCTGGCAGGCTGTTTAGGCTTCATGGCGATCCGATTTGTGAAGGGCTGGAGCAGTAATAAATACATATTGATGTTTCCGGCCATTATTCTGGCTGTGAATATTCTGGAAGCGGTCATCCGTGATTTCCAGGTATACAGTTTGGACGGCATGGTTGACGGAGTGATGATGGTGGGTGGTCCATGGAATATTATGAACGGGATCGCAGGTATTTTGAACATTATTACGATTTCCGGCTGGATGGGCATTGTGATCAGTAAAGACAAGAGCAAAGATATGCTGTGGCCCGATCAGCTCTGGTTCTGGATTATCGCGTATGACCTCTGGAATTTTGCTTATGTATATAATGCGGTCTCTGACCATTCCTTCTATGCAGGTGCTGCACTGCTGATCTCATGCACCATCCCGGCGTTCTTCTTCAAAAAAGGTGCCTGGTTACAGCATCGTGCACAGACTTTGGCGATTTGGATGATGTTTACGATGTCGTTCCCGACCTTTGTCGGGGAGTCAAAGTTTTCTGTACAATCCTCACACAGTGAAACAGCGTTATGGGTTGTGAGTGCGTTGTCTTTGGCTGCTAACGTAGCTGTCATTGTTTATCACTGCTATAAAATATTCAAACATAAACGTAATCCGCTTAAAGTGGAGGTATACACAGATTTGGCGGCTTACAAAGCCATCGCAGACATGAATTAAAGGAAATACATCCCTGCATTATAAGATGTTCCGGGCCAGCCTTGGCCGGAACATCTTTTTTTGTTGTGGTTGAGAATGATTATCGATAGAATGGGTGTTAGTAAAAAAGTAAGCTAGTCTTGCTGGTTTTAGCATGCATAAAGTTTTATGGAAGGTGAAGCGATGCACATAGAAGAGCATATTAAGCTTTGGAATCTGGCCTCGATCAAAATATGGGATGTACGGCATAGGGTGTTGCGCGCCGGCGAACAAGTCAATGCCTATCGATTGCCAGTCAGCGGGTTTTTATATACGATACGGGGAAGTGCTGCGGTTACGCTGGACGGCACCACGTACGCAGTTGATAAGATGCAAGTCTTGCATGGAGGTAAGGGAGTATGTTTGGATATTACCCTCACAGATAATCACTTTGAATATTACATAATATTGTATCGGGCTAATCTGTCTTTGTCTGGCAGCCGCGAGATTCAAGCGCTATTAAAGCAACATGCTCCATTTCATGTCCAATATGCTTTTGTTCCAAGCTATCCCGCCGACTTATACGACAAAGTCCAAAAAATAGACCAATATTGGAGGCTGACGGATGAGTTTGCGAAATTTCAGGTGAAAACGCTATTCTACCAATTTATTAACGAATTGATGAGACAGCTAAATATGCAGGATATTCAAACTGCCAAGCCCAATCTGGTCGCCCAGGCTGTTCGTTATCTTCATGAAAACTATGCACTGCCGATTATGGTCGATCCATTGGCGGAACTTCTGGACTGCAGCGCAGGGCATCTGTCGAGAATCTTCAAGAAAGAGACTGGAAGCAGTCTAATCACATATTTAACCCGGATTCGAATGGACAAAGCCAAGGAGCTGTTGTTGCGTACGGACGCATCCCTCCAGGAAATTGCCGAAGGTATAGGTATCCCGGATGTTATTTATTTCAATCGCTTATTCAAAAAGCAGGTAGGGGTATCGCCAGGCCGTTTCAAACAGGTGTGCATCAGTCTGCCTGTGAGTCAGGATATTACTATAGGAAGGTCAGAATTGTCCATTGTCAGACATAAACTTCGCGCTTATAATCCTACTGATGATGATAATCATTATCAATATAAGCGAGAAGGAGACTTACGCACGCTCATGAAATCGAGACAATCCGTTACGATGCTACTGATACTCAGCCTTACACTATTATTAGCTGCCTGCTCCTCCCCTCAGAATACTTCGCCAGCAAGCGGGAGTGGACAGAACGGCAGTGCGCAACCGACTGCTGTTGCACAATCTACGGAACAGCCTGCATTACAGGAGCGGGTGATTAAGCATGCATGGGGAGAAACTGTCATTAAGGGTGAGCCCAAGCACATTATTTCACTGTTCCCGGCCGCTACGGACTATTTACTTGCTCTCGGCATTGTACCCCAGGCTGCATCGAGTAATGAAGAAGGCAGCGATCAGTTTCCTACCTATCTGTCAGATCAATTGGAAGGGAAAATGAATTTGGGTTGGCAGGTGGATCCGAATTTTGAAAGTATATTAGCGACAGATCCGGATCTTATTATTGGCCAGGACTTCATGGGTGATGCCTACGGGAGTCTCAGTAAAATTGCTCCCACCTTGCTGGCAGAGAAGGTGAAGGATGAGCAAGGCGTTATTCGTATGAAAACGAGCTTGCTAAAAATGGGGGAAATGTTAGGCAGAACGGAACAAGCCAAGCAGGTTATTGAAGAATATGAGAAAAAGGCTACAGATGCCCGTGAGAAGATCAAACAAGCTATCGGAGATGAGACAGTGATGTTTCTGCGGTTATCCGATAAAGAAGTGCGGTATTACAGTAAACGGAATTATGAGGTTCTTTATGATGATCTCGCCCTTACTCCGCCTTCTTCTATACCTGATCCGGCTGAATCGATGCAGATTATCTCGATGGAGTCTTTGCCGTCTATTAATCCGGACCATATTTTCCTCCTGTCATCAGACCCGGAAGAAACAAGCGAGTTGGAGAAAACTGCAGTGTGGAAAGGCCTGAAGGCTGTTAAAAACAACCATGTCTATATGGTTGACTACGGCTTGTGGTTCCAAGGCCCAGGCGGTCCGATCGGACAAAGTAAAATTATCGATGAAGCGGTGCATTGGCTCACTCAATAAAGGAATGTGACGGGAGGATCAACCGATATGGTAATATCCGCAATAGAGATGCTAATTCGTGAAAGAAGAACCATTCGTCAGTTCAATGAAAAACTGCTGGCAAAAGAAACGATCGTAAATTTGTTGGAAGCAGCCGTGTGGGCACCGGTACATTCACGTAAGGAGCCGTGGCGATTCATCTTATTTATGGAAGAGGGAAGGAAGCAATTTGCTGATGCGGTCCTGTATACGTTCTCCAAGGACGAGCGGGAGCGCTGGGAAGAGAAGCTGCAGAACGATTATTGCGAGCGTATTCAAGCCCATCTGCTTGTTGTTATTGAAGCCGATCCCAGACAACGGGAATGGGAAGACGCTGTGGGGGCAGGCTCAGCCCTTATTCAGAACATACAACTGCTGGCATGGGAGCAGGGAATTGGCGTAGTGTGGAAGACGAATGAATATAATTTCGATCCAGATTTCTGCAGACTGACAGGCGTGAAACCAGGCGAGAGAATCATCGGCACGCTTCATCTTGGTTATTTCGATCAGGATAAGATTCCTAAGCCCCGTCCTCGTACACCCGCACGAGAACTGCTGACCTGTATCTCATCCGTAGACGGAGATAAGCAGCAGCAATAGTAATAGATGATTCCAAAAATATTGGAGCCTTTGAGGTTGAACAACCTTGAAGGCTCCATTTTTATTCCCAGTATTTAGAATAGTTGCTATACTGAACATTATACGCATATGAGCGTGAGAAGAAGGCCTTTATTAAATCATGTTCATTGAGCGAGGTGTTCTGTATGGTTACTGTAAAGACTGAAATTATTATAGATGCTCCCATATCTCATTGTTTTGACTTAGCCAGAGATATCGAATTACATACCCAAACCGTTTGGAAACATACCAAGGAAAAAGCAGTAGCAGGCACAATAACCGGGAAGATAAACGAAGGGGAAATCGTAACCTTTCAGGCTTCTCATTTTTTGATTAGACAGAAGTTAACATCGCGAATTACCGCATTCAAGAAACCGTATTATTTTGTAGACGAAATGATGCAAGGAGCATTTAAAAGTTTAAGGCATGAACATAAATTTGAAGAATATAACGGGAAGACCATAATGACAGATACATTAATATTTACAGCCCCGTTAGGAATTGTGGGATGGATCATCGAAAGAATAATATTAAAAAACTATATGAAGAGATTTTTAGAACATAGAAATAATCAACTAAAGATAATTGCAGAAGAGAGATCCGGAAGATAGTAGCAAGGAAGTATTCAGCCGGACACACTCGCACAACCCAACCGCGTAGCAGCCAGTCGCTCCGCTCCTTTAGCGTCGTGAATACCAGAAAGTTATTACAAATTGGCAGTTCATAAGGAAAGTGATTCAAATGAAGGAAAAACAATGAGGGAAAAACATTATTAGCAGTAGCTCAGAATTTTAATTACAAAAAAATTGAGAGGTATTTTAACTATGCGAGTTTGATAATTAGTGTAATTTCTAAGGAAAGTATATTTATAGATACTGATTTTTTGGAAGAGCAGATACCAGCGCCACACAATAATTTATTTGGTTTCGAGTCATGCAGAAAAAATTTATGGGGAATTGATTTAATCAGAGAACTTGGATGTGAGCTAATATATTCTTTAAAAAGTAGAGATATTATTGTATTTGATGGAGAAATAGAAAAGCTGAGAAGCGAATTACTTATTTTGTTTGATAACTTAGATATTATAAAACTACATACAATTTATGATAAAGATTTTATTGAATTTAGAGTAAGAAATGCCTTGGAAATGATAAAGGTAGTACTTAAAGAAAAAGATAAGGTTGGAATTGCGATTTGGTGAATATATTTCGAGGAAGTCGCCGACATCATATAACAAAGCATTCACCATCGGAACCTGTCGGTCCCTTGGTCTACAAGAGGAACATCGGAGAAGTGAATAAACGGAAACCCTGCACTGACTAAGCGCTACGTACTCAGGCCTTTGACCTTTAAGTCGGTGAGTGTTCGTGAATATAACAACGTATCGAAAATTACAGATAATAGGAGAAAAGTCATGTTAAGAATCATTAGATGTTTCTTTTTCACATTATCAAAAATTGATCTTTTTTTAAGACAACCATTTAAATGGGGAATGAGCGGATTCCAGTTTATATTTTGTACGCTAATTCTTTTTGGAGTTATTGGAATGAAAGTTGACGAATTTATTGGGTTTGATTTATTTATAAAACAAACGACTTTTTTAATGGGAACTTTAATCTATTGTTTAATTCCATACATGTTCTATAAGGGTGACTCAGTAAAAAAATATATTCTGTTTGGTCGTAAGGAAGCCATAGAAGAAAGTTCTAAAAAATTTAATAATAAGGGATATGTACTCTTTGTTGCATTTTTTTCATATTTCTTGTTTTTTCCTCTACTAGGTATACCAATGTTAATTAGAATATTTCAATTCAACAGTGCCTATAACTTCATAATAAATAACGTAGTAGTTCTTGCTTATGTACTCATTTCCATAACATCGATACTATGGTTTTCCTATCACATAGTTAATTCAAAAGTTAGTTTGCAAAAAATTAAAATAAAGGTCGCTCAATATATCGCCATTGCTTCAACGTTGGCACTTTTTAAATTAAGGGATTTTGAACAATTTACAGTCGTTGCTTCATGTCTTGTAGTTAGCTACTTATGGATTCAATATATTATAGAGTTAAGAGCTGAAGAGGAATTAAGTTTATCTGACTCAAGGAAGGCTGTAGCACCCGATAACAACACATTCACGCATCAGGCCTAAAGGCCTTCGGTGCACAGAGGGATTCAAGGAAGCGGGATCAGCGAACAACCCCTACGGGTTTCATGAATACACAGACGTTATAGGAAAGGACAGCAAACCTTGTAAATAATTATAAAATAAAGGGACGAAATCTATGAAGAAAAGATATGGGGCAATGCTTAATGGTAAATTACTTTGTGATGAATACTTACCTGAAGACCAAATATGGGTATTTTAGTAATTTGGAATAAAGAATATGAAAATATGAGTACCCTTTGTGGGGTTAATTTGACGAAGGTTGCCCCATCTTATAACATCGTATTCACGCTGCGGCCCTTGACGGGTCCTTGGTCTGCAAGAGGGTTTTCGGGGAAGCAGAGTCAGCAGACAACCCTGTACTCTAAGTCCGTGGGAAATCGTTGCTTGCCCCTAAAGCCAGTGAGGTTTCGTAAATACATGAACGTTATACAAAAGGACGAAGCATGGAATTAATAAGGGAGTGAAGATTAATGACCACAAGAAAGCTCATTAATGATTTTGATTTTATTTTGTTTTCTTTAGATCGTAGGTCTAGTTTGCAGTTCACTTTCATTGACATTGAAACTGAAAGATATCCATCAATTTCATTTTTAGTAGATGTCATTGATCATTCATTTACAGGTTCAATTGAAATTTGGATAGAAAAGAATATACTTGAGGAATTTTATAATAGCCTCAAAGAAACGATGAATAGCAGAGAAGGTAATTTGAGCTTAGGTTCAATGAGTCCTGAAGAATTTAAATTATCAATGATTAGTATTAGAAAAGATTTATTTATAATTAATTACACAATTAAGAGAACGAAGTACTTGAATAATAAATTAAGTGAAACAATATTGAGCGGATCATTTGAATACGACCGGGAATATTTAAATAAATTCGAACAAGATTTGAGGAATATAAAGAAATTATTTAAGTGACCATGATTTGAGGGTATCTCAAGACTCCCTTTGTATAACGATATATTCACACTGCGGGCCATTCGGCTCTGGGTCTGCACCATATAGTACTTCAATTAATAAAGAGAGCTTGCTTAAGGAAATAATTGAGAAGGCAAGAGCTAATAAATATATTTTCAAGCATCGGTCATGCGCCAGGCATCGTGAATATAGAACATTATCTTGAAAGGGAAATAAATGAAAATAAATATAAGATATCCTTTAAATATTAGGTTAATTATCGGCATGTCGATCCTGACTTTATTATGTATTCTTAATATCATTGTTACAAGCGATAGATCCAATAAACTACTTTATTTGGCTTTTAGTATTGTCTATCTACTAATTATTACTGCAGCTGTTACAAGGAGATTTCTTAAACCCAAGCTATTGCAACTCGAAGGTAAAGTATTAATTATCAAAAACTATCAACTTGAAGCCAGTGAAATAAGCCAAATAAATATTGAACGTAATGGCATAATCGGAATTAAACCAAAGAGGAATAGAATTGTCCCAATAGGTTTATGTTTTAAATTTAGTAACACCAATAAGGAAATAAATACCTTAATAGAATGGGCGAGGAACAACAATATTGAAGTGAATCATAAAACGTTTTTTAAATGGATCTAAGGAAATTAAAAGTTATTCAATAGTGTCCCCTGCAGAGACTTAAGTTGGTGGGACGTCGTGAATACAACAACATTATAGGGAAATCAGCTTAAATCAAAAAGATATTGGAGACCTGATAAATGTCTAGATCAGTTCTTATAAAGCGAGTAACAAGTAGATTGAGCTCCAAAGTTATTACGACTGTTATATTAAAGCAAAACGATATAAACATTAAAGTAAGGGATGAGCTAGGACATATTCTTTTAATAGACGCAGCTGATAGTGGTGAAATGTTCTTATTGGCAAGTTTATTTCAACATTCTATGAGAAGTCATGATCTAATCTATTTAGAAAGAAAAGATACAGTAGATACAGACTTATTTATATTCAATGGTGCAATTAATCCTTTTACTCAGAAAGACTTAAAGAAAATCAGGTCATCATTAAGGTTCTTTAGAACGGATAATTATAGAATTCCCTTGCTGAGCACACATGATGAAAAAATATGGGAGGCATGGGAACATTGGAAGTATGATGAACAACTTAGAATAAAATCAGGTAAAGATATGGCAATCATAAATTCATCACAACTTGGTTTTGAAATGCTAGTTCATAGTTGTTGTTATCTTGCTACTTCGTATTCAGGCCATTCTCATTTTGACTGGAACTCTACGAATTCTTCACCAGAATTAATTATAAGGAATATTGCACGTAATTAATTAACGGAAGTGAAGATGGTGGGGAATTCAGAATAATCGGAAATCAGAACAGAAGAATATGGATCAATAAATACTATTTTGCTGAGGGCAAGGTGGAAGTTCCAATAATACAAGGTTGGAAGTTCGATTAATAGTTGACTCGAAGGAGGCTAGGGCATCGCGTAAAAACACATTCACGCTGCGGGCTATTCGGCCCTTGGATCGTCAGAAGGTAATAGGTCAGGAAGTGGTTCAAGAGATCAACTTTTGAAAATGAAAGGAGATAACGAAATGACTTTACTCCTTATAGTTATCTTGGTAATTGGATTGGCTGGAATTATTGGAAATCAATATTCTGGACTAAGAAAGATGGATGATCTTCAGCGGTCATTAAATGATCTAAAGTCAAAAACTAAGGACCATGAATAATTGCAGATTTATGCGGCGGTCCTGGAAATCCATGGTCTGCAGCAGCTTTAGGGAAAGCGGAAACAACTGAAGAGTATAGCTGCGGTGCTACAGAAGCGATGCATTATGCCTTCTTTTACCCTTAGGGGTGAGGGGAGGTTTTTTTGTAGTTTGCTCACCCAAAACAACTGAATAGTGCGTTCGATCACCTTCTATTTTTTATGACATGATAAATTAAAGCTATAAAAGGTAATTCAAGAGGATCAGTTATGAAAAGATACGAACAACAAAGGCACTTTCTGAAATCCCATTTTCATGAATTCAAACATATAAAAACAGATAAGATCAAAGGACTTGCACAACCGCCAATTGTTAAATCCTTTGATCCGAAATCGCTAATTATTGATTTGCCAAAGATCAGCAAAGACGTTGTGTGCAAAGAAAACATTTTTGATATTATGGATCAAAGAAGAAGTACAAGGTTTTATTCTGAGGAGATTTTAAGTCTGAATGAGTTATCCTATTTATTATGGGCTACCCAAGGGATTACCGGTATGAATAAGAACGGACTTACGCTACGAACTGTACCATGCAGTGGGGCGACACATACATTTGAAACCTATTTGTTTATTATGCGGGTAGAAGGCATTGAGCAAGGAATCTACAGATACCTTCCTGTAGAACATAAGCTCTTATTCATGTTTGTATTAGAAAAAATTGAACAGAAGATTGATGCGATTACTTTGGATCAGCCATTTGTCCCTAACTTTGCAAAAAAGGCCTCTGTACTGTTTGCATGGAGTACAACTCCCTATCGCTCCGAATGGAAGTATGATATTTCAGCTCACAAAAAAATCCTCATTGATGTTGGACATGTATGTCAAAACCTTTATTTAGCCAGTGAATCTATCGGTGCAGGTGCTTGCGCCATTGGAATCTATGATCAAAAGTTGATTGATGAGATCTTAGAATTAGACGGGGATGAAGAATTTGTGATTTATCTCGGTGCAGTTGGGAAGAAACGGGAATAGCCACTCGCGAATGGGTAGAACGTGTCCAAGACTGGGGGGCAAATGTTGTTCAGGCTTCCGAACCAAGGACGATGCCGGCAGCCTGTGGCTGAGCCGTTCTAAGCAGATTTCTGAATACGGTGACAGCTTAATAAATGACTCCAAAAGCATTGGAACCTTTGAGGCTGAATAACCTTGAGGGTTCTTTTTAATTCCCAACATTTAGAATGGTTGATATACTGGAGTAGGAAAATTGGAGAGATAAAACTGAAGAGAATATAAGGAAATTGGAAATGAAGTAATCAAACATATTGAGTTTTGGACAGATTATTAGAGTAGTCAAGTAGAAAGTACGTCATATAACCCATATTCACGCTGCGGGCCGTTCGGCCCTTGGTCATAGAAGTTAATAACCCTGCGAGGCTAAGTCTGGCGATCCGGAAGTTTTTAAACCTCCCGGGTTCGTAGATACACAAATCGGAAATATCACAAAAAAAATAATAAAAGAGTAAAATAAAAATTTTCTAGAAGGGGCATTAAACCAATGGAATTAAAATCAACAGAATATTTCATTATGGAACATGTACCAGCGAACTTATTCAGGGGGATAGAAGCGGTAGGCGGTAGGTTATATATAACCAATGAAAGAGTAATCTTTAAGCCTCACAGTTTTAATATCCAATCGAAACCACTTGAAATTAGTATCCAAGAAATCGTTAATATTGAAAAACGGAATACATTATTAGTAGTTCCGAACGGAATGAGAATAAGTATTAAAAATGGTCAAGAGCACAAATTCGTTATTTGGAATAGAGCGAAGTTAATAGAGCTTATAAAAGATACAAAAATCAAAATGAATGTTTAAGACACATGTAAGTTTAGTTGAAGAGGTGGTACATCTGATAAATCACCATATTCACGCTTCGGGCCATTCGATCCCTCGTGTAATTTAAGAACGTTATAAAAAATTGGCGTGTATTAAAATTCATAAAAATAAAAATAGGGTTTCTTGACACTTCAATTTTTTTGTGGGGGAGACTCAGCTTTTAAACGAGGCGCTGTGTTAAAAAAATAATTATGGAAACTAAATGACTACTTTCTATTTGTATGTCACTGAAGTAGTCTCTTTCGCCTTCTATTAGATCATGAACTAAACCTGGAAAACCTTTATGTATTATAATTAAAGTTTTAGAATTTGCTTCTCTATTAGCCTCTAGTTCCCCTTTATTTTTTGTTGTTAATTTTGGTGCTAAACGTGCAAATATTTATAACAAGGGGGAGAACCCAGTACTGACGTCTATTTCAGTAGATTTCGAGGGATATAAAGGGACTTGAAAACACGGGTAAACATATGGGCATAACACTATTGAGAGGGACGAACATCACAGCAAATTCCTGTTGACGCATCGCGAGCGCGAAGTATTCGAGCTTTATTTAGAATGGTTGATATACTGAAGGAGGAAAAATACGCAAATATATCAGGAAGGAACCTGATACCTAATGGCTTTTGGTCTGATACTATGAAATGGCGGGGAGCTATATGAAAAATAGAACAACAAAAACTATAAGCGTATTCTCGATAATTATATTAGTAATAATAATTGTTCACTTAGTTTTCTATTTGATTGCCCGTCAACAAGCCGTACATTATATAGATAATAAATATAATAAAATGAATATGAAAGTCGGTTGGCCAAGCCAAAGTATTTTTAATACTATCTTTGACGGTTGGTATAGTGTTCCTGTTTATACTGTCAACAATGGAATGAACATTAAATTTTATGTGGATTTAAATATGTTTGATGGCATAAGAGATGATGACTTGTTGAGTTGGGCTTTGAGAGCAGATGCTGAAAGACAATTTACTAAAAATGTGCAGGAAATCATTCCTAGCGCCACGGTGTCCGCTATTGATTTATTCCCACTCGATGAAGAAAGCTAACTTGAAAAGTTCGGGACCCAAAATATCCGCTACGTTCATAACGATGGTTCAAGTGGTAGTTTCACTTATTCTGTCTTTATTGATTGGGTAGAAGAAAGGGAGTTATCACAAGCTGAATTTGTAGCTAAAAGTGAGGCTGTGGGTAAGCATTTTTTATTTGATTATCCTGTCTATGAAATCACCTTTTCTTACAAATATCGAGAAGATGAGGATACACGAACCTCTATTAGATCATCTAAAGATGGACCATTGACCGATGATATAGATGTTGAAGTGCTTCGTAATAATATCAGTAATGTTGAACATTAATTAATAATAATGAAAGGAATTAAGAATGAAGAGATACATTGAATTTTCTTTTTATCTACCATTTTTTGATTTGATAGATGATACAGATGAGGTATTTTGTTTAGAAGAATTAATGAGACAACTAAATATAAGATTTAATATTATGGAATTATATGACCAGTATATATCCTATGGAGAAGGACCTTGTAGGGCAGGAAAGGGAGATGTTTTTGTATTTTTTACGAAAGATGATAAGGATAGTTTTATATTAATAGATTTGTTTAACGACTTTACTGATCAGCATAACATGGTGAAATTAGGAGTTCGCTGTGAGGTGAAATATGATAAATGGATAAGGAATATACTTAATAATATACACTCAAGGGCAGAGATAAAAAGTAAAATAAAAGAGAGTGATGATGATTTACTGAAGTTGGAGATCAATAGCGAAGATTATCCAAAAGAGATTCGTTATGGGGATCAAAAATACATGAAGAACATTTATAATGACACCATATAGACATATGCCAGCAGTTCAAGCAGGCAGATATATCATATAACACCGTATTTACGCTGCGGACCTTAGGGCTCTTGGTTCGCAGTAAGCAAGGCAACAACATTTCTTAATTCTAACAGGACACAAGAACACAACAAACGAAGGGGGGAATTATTATAAACACAATATATGGTAAAGTTCGACACTGGCTTTTTTGGTATTATCCTTCCAAAGGGATTATGCACCGTTTGTGAATAATCCAACATAAATATTCAATCCCCTAGTAAAATTCAACAATTAATACCTCAAGAGAAAAGCGATTATGAACGAGTAAATCTACTTAAGCAGCAACCTCTAAATAGCTGAAACCAATCCTTCCTGAACTCTTGGTATGGCAAATAATTATTGTTTAAGAAACTCAAGAAAAGGCGGTAAATATGAAGAAATGCATAATAGCATTATTAGGTTTTGTGGTCATTAGCGCTTGTAGTGAAAGTACAAACTATAAAAAAATGGAGATAATGGGTCCTTCTATGGAGCCGACATTTAAGGATGGTCAAATTGTTAAGTTAGATACAGATTATTATAATCAGCATGAAGTAAAACGTAATGAGCTTGTTTGCTTTTATGTAGATGAGAAAAATAAAAAGTATGTTAAACGAGTTGTAGGGTTATCAAACGAAAAGATAAAAGTAATGAAAGACAAGATACTAATTAATGATGATCAAGTCGAATTACCCGTTAAAATGGTCGACAACTCCAATGTTGGTGAATACGAGATAGGAGCAAATCAATATTTTGTAATTGGAGATAATTATAACGACAGTTTGGATAGCAGAATTTTCGGCACGATTAGTAAAGAACAAATTGTTGGGAAGATCATAGAATAATTGATTGAAAATCGAAGATGCCAAATCTTTAAGAAATGGAGTAATGTAACTCGATGAAGAAATTAATAATTACTTCTGTTAGTGTCGTTGCACTTTTAAGTTTTATAGTTGGATGTAAAGAGGATCCACACATTCCGACAATTGAACAGGAAACCGAAAGTAGCTCGATACCCTCAAACAAACCAATACTCCCAGAAACAACTCCATCAATATCTCCAGATACAGACAAAGAAGCATTAGAAGTGGAAGAAGCTATAAAATCAATAATTCCAGAAGGATGGAATATTTTAGAACTCATTCAAGGAGAGCCAGTTATCGCAGAAGGTGATTTAAATAAAGATAGTATTCAAGACATTGCAACAGTAATTGAGAAAAACGTGGTTGATCAAACGGCGTCTCCGAGATCACTATTAATCGCATTTGGCGGTAAAAATAATACATATTCCGTATCAATAATAGCCGATAATGTCATTTTGAATGCTGATGAGGGTGGAGTATGGGGCGACCCTTTTGATAGTCTAATCATTGATCGTGGTTCTGTCCTTGTTAGCGATTACGGGGGAAGCAATTGGAGATGGTACAATAAATATAGATTTAGGTACCAAGCTAAAGATTGGTTTTTAATAGGAGCAACGATGGGAAGTTACTTTACAGGAACAACGACAATCGATAAATCTGACGAAGATGATATCAATCTATTGACCGGAGAATTCATCCAGCGAAGAACTGACGAAAAAGGAAATACAACAACGAAAAAAGGAAATACAACAACGAAAAAAGGAAATCGGGGTAAAAAAGCATTGATCAGGCTGAAGGAATTCAACTTAGAAAACATGTAAGGATGAACATTTTAAAGAAATGAATTTATTGATCGAAGCTATTATAACTGAGGTGATTATCCATGAAGAAAAAAGCCCCTTCCGCCGTTTCGGCAGAAGGAGCCAGTTCAGCAAGGTATTTTGAAAGGACGTGAAGGAAATACAAATCTCGATCAAAATCGAAACGGAGTTACAGTTTGCATACACGTCCTAATTAGTCCTTTTGCAATAATTAAAGTTCCCTCATAGCATTTGAGAACCCTTTTAAATAGGGCTTCATTTCTTTCAATTTATTTTTTAGATTTTTATCAAGAGTAGCATAGTACTCATCAGGTTGGTAAATGGATTTTTTCTTGACAATTTTTCCATCCTTGTATGTTTCTTGTGTATAAAAATCATCCCCATCACTACCTGAATTATAAACTCCAGATCTTAATACAAAGTAGGTTGATCCATTTTCTGTTACCTTTTCATACGTACCTATAGAATAGTTAGAACCAGAAGACTCTGGTTCATATGCAAACGAGTATCCTTCATAATACTTACCAGTCTTCTTGTAAATATGAATATTAGATGCTTGCTCTCCAATAAAGTTCCCACTTAATAATTTTCTAGCTAGTTCTTTACTGTTAGTACCGAAACCGACTGACTGTTTCTGGTCAATATAATCAAAATCGTAGTACCCTAAAAAAAATCGTGCTTCATAACCATTTATAAACTCATTATTGTTAAATGTACCTTGTTGAACTAGCGATGGGCCATATTCGCCCAATGTAATTTCCTTTAACAGGCCCTTACCGTGTTTTTTATCATTTTTCCAAGAACCGTTATAAGTTATTGTTCTCGTTGTATCAGTATCAACGATTTCGTTGAACTTATAGTATCCTTGACCCGACCTTTTTCCATCTATCCAGTCACCCGAATAACTTTTGCCTCCCCAGTCCATGGACCCTTTTCCGTTGGGTTTTCCATCCTTTACTTCGCCATAGTATGTAACGCCTTTCGATAATTCTAAATAAACTTTTGTATTCGTAGCTTGAACCTGGTTAGTGCTCAACATTGGTAATAAGATAACTATACAAATCAAAAACAAAATTCTGTTTTTCATTTTTTTCATCCTTTATATTTTATTAAGTTCGGTTGTTAACAGATTATGAGTCTCGTTTAGTCCCTTAGTATATTGCTTTATGGTTTTCATAACCACACCTTCTCTTTTTCCATTCTTCCAATCCCCTTTGTTGTGAAAATTCATTCATCAAAATTCAGGAGATATCCAACTTTAACGTCAAACCTACACGTTGCCAATATGTTAACCATAAAATCAATGTGAAGATTCGGTTCCGCAAAAAAATACGTGATTTCATTCAGGAATATTTTACTATAAGTATTTGATATTATACACGAATCCCCTGTATCTCGCCAGATCCCCTATAGTTACATTTATTCTACAAAAAAGAAAGGAATGTAGCGCGGTGAACTGTAACAAAAAAACACGAAGAGTAGCTTCTGGAGCTTGAACGAAGTGATCAGGAATCAACGACAGAACGACTAAAAGTAAATATAAGCCAAGCGATAGCCGTCCAAAAGGCTTGTCACTTGGCTTATTTTGTAATTGGAATTTCCAATGTTTCGAAATCTACTGTACACCCGTCTCTCAGCATAAAATCAATTCCGAGTATAATAAAACATGCATGGGGAGAAACCGTCATTAAAGGTGAGCCCAAGCACATTATCTCGTTGTTCCCGGCCGCTACTGACTATTTGCTTGCACTCGGCATAGTGCCGCAGGCGGCATCGAGCAATGAAGAGGGCAGCGATCAGTTTCCTACCTATCTAGCCGATCAATTGAAAGGAATGCGGTGCTGCATACGTTCTCCAAGGATGGTGAACTGTTGACCTGTATTTCAATCCCTAACTCCAATGTCTTTTTAATTCCCAATATTTTGAATGGCTGATATACTGGAGGGGAAATGTGATGCAAATCCAACTGAGTATGCATGATAATAGAACCATTGCCATAAAAAGGAGTCCATACATGAAGACAAGGATACACTTTCTCTTAATCGTGGTATCAATTTTTTGTTCAATAATTTTACCTTTATTAATTCTAGAATTATTTCATCTTTTGTTTGCTGAGTTTTATACTAAGGGATTCTTAACTGGAATCGGTCATCTTCTTATATGTGGACTAATGATAATTCTGAATATAGTTACTAGCCAAATAATAATACAAAGTCAATATAATAAGGGAAAGGAGGACATGACAAGATCTATTTTTATATTTATTATCGTCAGTATCATTTTACAGGTAACACTAAGTATCATGATTGAGAACCCATTTAAAGATCCTCTCTTACCTAATATAATCATGTGATTCTAAAAACAGTAATAACCAATTACTGCTAAAAGAAGGTGAAAAATGGGGTTTTGTGTATTGTTCAAATTATTTGAAGTGAAAGATACTAAGGCAACATATCATTATGGTGATTGTTCAGAAAATTATGAAGGTATCTTCGAATTAGATTTGTTTAAACTGCTTTCTGGAGAGATAAAAGGGGATACCCCAATGAGTGAAGTGGTTAAGATCCTTAAACCATGTATTAGTGAAGGCTTCAATCAACATAAAGCAAATAGAGCATTTAGTAAGATTTATCAACATTTTCACGAGACCAATGAATACATAAATGACGGTGGATTTTATTCATAACCCTCAATGATAAGAATGAATTATAACTGACTAAGGTCCAAGAAGGGGAGTCCCTTACTCAAGTTGCAATAAGAGAAACCAAAGAGGAATCAGGAATCGATGTAGAAATTATCAAATTCTGCGGGATTTTTAAAAACGTAGAGAATTCAATCTGTAACACCTTATTTTTAGCGAAACCAATTGGTGGAGAAATTTGAGGGTAACGTTAGCGGAAATGGCCCAAATCCTGAAGGGAGAAGAAGATGTCTCAATTTCCTATATTAGAAACAGAAAGATTAATACTCAGACAACTTAAACAAGACGATGCCAGGGAAGTTTTTCAATATTTCTCTTTGGATGAGGTTACGAAGTTTTATGATTTGGAGAGTTTTACTACTATCAATCAAGCAGAAGCATTAATTGGGCGCTGGAATCAAAAATTCGAAGAAAATCAAGGCTTTCGCTGGGGAATAACTTTGAAGTCAGATCACAGAGTCATTGGAACCTGTGGATTTCATGGTTGGATGAAAAAACATTCTAAAGCTGAAATTGGATATGAACTCACTCCTGAATATTGGCGTAAAGGTATTATGACCGAGGCGAATCAAAAGATCATTGAATTCGGATTTAACGAACTTAGATTGAACAGAATCGAAGCATTTGTAGAGCCGGAGAATTTGAGTTCAAGGAAGGTGCTTGAGAAAAAGGGGTTTTGTGAAGAAGGGGTATTGAAGGAACATTATTTTTGGGGGAACCGGTTTGTGGATGTTGTGATATATGCCTTGCTTAAGAAAGACTATCTGAATGACATATGTAATCTGGGCTAGGACAATAGCCTTGTGGCACTGGATCGCCCGGAGATAAGAAGCCAAGAGGTAGAATCAGACGATTACCCCTGAAGGCCTAAGTCTTCCCCCGTTCGCTGCGCTCACTTAAAGTTCTCGGGTTCGTGAATGAAAGAACGTTAGATGAAATTTCTAATAAGCAAAGTTAATAAACCACGGAAAGATATTGTAGAAAACCAAAAGTGTAAGAAAGGGTTATTTTAGAGGTGCTGTTCCAAAGCCATTTCATGGCTTATCGGGCAGCCCTTTTTTATTTTGTCTGCTAAAGGTTTCTGTTCATTGAATTACCATTAAATAATCTTATGAGTCCTAATAAATTCATATAGTTACCAAATAATAACATTGTTAGAATATATACAAGAAATATTTATATTACATAACTTTGTGTAAAGGTGGAGTATAAATAAAGATTTTTGTAAGTGAGTGAATAAGAGGAGCGTGACAATGCTCAAAACAAGTTTCCAATCTTCCACTGGGTCCAGCATACGATATGTTCTTTCAACAGCGTGGATTCATAGTAAGCTTTCGGTTATCTATTATTCGATAGTCACTCTGCTTACTGCTCTTCAGCCCTTTATTCTGCTATTGTTTCCTAAACTCATTCTCGATGAATTAATGGGAAAGCAAAGACCCCTTCGTTTTATATTACTAATTGCACTCATGTTTGTTTTATCAAGTACCATTGGTTTTTTAACTGCCTATCTGCAAAATATAGGTCAAACCCAACTGATGAAAGTTGTATTTAGTCAGTTGCATGCACATACCGCGCAAAATCTGAATGCGGATTTCAAAAATACGGAAGATCCGGTATTCCTCAATCAAATGGAACAGGCTAAGAGATCTCTGCAAAGCGTAGAGAATGGTTTTCAGGGTTTATTCCATACGTTATTTTCGTTACTGGGGGGGATTATTGCTCTTTCTGGATACTTCACAGTAATTTCCAGGCTAGGGATGTGGATTATTCTCTTTTTAATCGGATCGGTTGCAGGTTCATATTTTTTTTCACTACGGGCAAAGAAATATGAATATGAGCAAGAACAACGACAATCAGTGCTGGACCGTGAAAAACGTTATTATTGGGATGTGATGCAGGACTTTGCTTACGGGAAGGAGATTCGAATTTATTCGTTAAACAAGCACTTTGTTTCTCTATTCCAGGCAGTTACCGATAAGAGAAGGACACTTCAGTACAACATAAGCAAGCGTTATTTTCAGAGTGATGTATTGGACGTCATCATTCGTTTCGCCAGGGAGGGAAGTGTATACAGTTATTTAGCCTACCTATATGTCCATCACAGGATAACGGTAGGTGATTTTGCTATGTACACCGGAGCTGTAGCGGGTTTCTCATCTGTTCTCCGGGGAACGATAAAAGATATTGCCCATTTGCGGACACAGAATCTGTACATACAGGAACTGCGCAGTTTTCTTGAACCTACTAAGAGAGAGGAGAAAGGGGACAGGCTGCCGATTCCGTCAGGACCCTACACCATAGAATTTAAAAATGTTTCCTTCGGTTATCCTAACAGCGGCCGGCTAGTATTCGAAAATTTATCATTTATAATCCCTGCTCACCAGAGGCTTGCCATTGTAGGTCATAATGGAGCAGGGAAAACAACATTAATCAAGCTGCTCTGCAGATTGTACGAACCGGACAGCGGAGAGATTACACTGAATGGAATCAATATTCAGCGCTTCTCTCAAAGTGCGTACTGGGATTTATGGTCTACTGTATTTCAAGAAATTCGAGTGCTGGCCTTTACAGTAGCTGAGAATGTCTCTCTTCAGGAGAACGGGGAATTCAATGCTGGAAAGGTTCACAATTGCCTAGAAATGGCGGGTTTAGGCCCGAAAATCTCAACACTTAAATACGGCATTAACACTCATTTGCAGAAATTTTTGGATGATGAAGGGGTTGAATGGTCTGGCGGAGAGAATCAGAGAATGATGTTAGCCCGTGCTTTATATAAAAATGGAGATCTTATTGTATTAGATGAACCCACCGCAGCGGTTGATCCTCTAGCAGAGTTCAGTTTATATAAGAGTTTTGATGAAATGATTGGAGATCGCACGGCCTTATATATTTCACATCGTTTGTCCAGTACCCGATTCTGTGATCAGATTCTGTTGATGGAATGGGGTGAAATTGCGGAGCGGGGCACACATAAAGAATTGCTAGAGCGGAATGGAAAGTATGCGCAAATGTTTCAGGTTCAAGCACAATATTACAAAGGGAGTGAAGATAAAGAATATGAACCCATTCCCTGAACTGAAGAAGGATTCTCAAGTCGTCGTTTATTTTTGGAAGCTGGTTAATTCCTACTCTAAGACGTATATCCCTCTGATGCTATTGGTTGCATTGTGTAGTGCATTTTTTCCCTTTATCAATATTATTGCACCCAAGTACATCATTGACGAACTTATGGGGGAAGCGCGGGAAACGCAATTACTTCTATGGGTTGGTATTCTGGCAGTAGGTAATGCCATTTTTGGGTTACTCCAGAGTTATTTGGATCAAAAAATTGAACAGGCCAATCTGCAAGTAATGGATGGCTTGGAGCTTCATGTCGGCAAACATATTATGAATCTCGATTTTGAAAGCTTAGAGAATGCTAAGGTTCTAGATTTGAAGGAGCAGGCATTATCACCGATTCAGCAGCAGGATGTTATACGCAAAATGATGACCAGCATGAGAATGCTTCTTCAAACGTCTCTATCCCTTATGGCATTGACCGCTCTGATCTCCACATTGAATGTAGGGATTATTTTATTGATCCTTGGGATGATTTTGCTGAATACCTATATTTTCAAGAAATCACAGCAGACCCAGTTCAAATTCTACAAAATACTGGCCCCGCTAAATCGTAAATTTGGTTATTACTCCAGGCTGGCAACCGATTTTTCGATGGCGAAGGATGTTCGTCTGTATGGAATGGCACCTTTTTTATTGAAAAAAGTAGATGCATATCACAAGGATTCAATCCGCGGATTTGGAGAATTATACGGACAGGTTGGGCGTTACAAGGGGTTAACGAGTATTAATCTTCAACTGCAAATGGTGGTGATCTATGGCTACATGATTGTTAAGGTAGTGAGTGGAAGTATTCAAATCGGTGATTTCATAATGTATATTGCAGCTGCCAACAGCTTTTCTACACAAGTATCGGTGGTGTTTAATGCTTATGTTGAACTTCGACAAATGTGCAAGTATCTCGAGGTTTTCAGAGAATTCGAGAGTCTTCCTGCAACCATGAGAAGTGGAGAACGAATGATTGGGAAGTTGACAGAAGCTGAGATAGAGTTCAGAGGTGTTTATTTTAAATATGCAGGGAGTGAGGTCTATTCCTTGAAAAATGTGTCTCTTACGATAAAAAGTGGTGAGAATCTGGCTGTCGTCGGACAAAATGGTGCAGGAAAATCGACTTTTATTAAATTACTCTGCCGATTGTATGAACCCGAACAGGGTGAGATTTTGCTTAATGGATATCCCATTCAACAATACCAATACGAAGAATATATGAAGACCCTGGGTGTAGTCTTTCAGGATTATAAATTATTTTCTTTCTCCATAAAAGATAATTTAAGCTTGAAGTTTACTTTAGATGCAGAAGAAGAAATGCTATCGATGATGAAGCAAGTCGGGCTTGAAGAAAAAATCAGCGGTTTAGAAAAGGGGCTAGACACACAGGTACTTAAAACATTCGATTCGGAGGGGACGGATTTTTCAGGGGGAGAAGGTCAAAAAATGGCAATGGCCAGGGCTTTGCTTAAAAAATCCCCTATTCTCATCTTGGATGAGCCCACGGCTGCCCTTGATCCATATGCAGAATACGAAATCTATTCTAATTTTAACCGCATGACAGAAAAGCATACCGTTATTTATATTTCTCATCGTTTATCTTCCTGTAAATTCTGTGATAAGGTTGCCGTTTTTAAAGAAGGTGAGTTAGTGGAGTACGGGCATCATGACCAGCTTGTGAAGAATGGACAGGATTATAGTTCGATGTGGGAGGCACAGGCACAATATTATGATTAGTAGGTAGTTATATGAAAACGTGACACTTTTGATCGCAGTAGCTCCACAGTCGGGACTATTATGAAAATGCAGAGTTCAGACAACATTGTATTCACGAAGCGTGCCAAAGGAGGGGTTTCATGGAAATTAAGATCCGACCACTAAATTCAAGCGAAGAAATACCCTTTGATTTATTACTTCTTGCTGATCCGTCGAAGGAAATCGTTAAGGAATATTTGGGAAGAGGACAATGCTTAGTAGCTCTAATAAACGAAGAAATAATTGGAGTCTTGGTTTTGATTAGGACTCGACCTGAAACCATAGAAATTGTAAATATCGCGGTACAGGAAGACTACCAGGGGATAGGGATAGGAAAGAAATTAATTGTATATTCGATAGATAAGGCGAGAGAAGAAAAGGCTAAAACTATTGAAATCGGAACCGGAAACTCAAGTGTACATCAGCTCATGCTGTATCAAAGATGCGGTTTTCGGATAACAGGAATAGACCGGGATTTCTTTGTAAGGCATTATAAGGAAGAGATTTATGAAAACGGAATACAATGTAGGGATATGATTCGATTAAGTCTTGATCTGTAATGCGAAATGAGCCGAAACCAAAAAAATAAAACCCCAAGATCATTAGAATCTTAGGGTTTGTATGACTATTTTTTTCAAGACCTTATTCAACATCATAACAGAATGGTTATTATAAGTCTATATTTTTTTTAGAAATTCATGTACCATCGTCTCATAAACGGACGAATGGAGATGGATGAAAATGCTTAAAGAAATATGTGTTAGTAGTGCAATGACATATGAATATCCCCCTGACGGAGAAACATTACCGATTATTGATCCGTATGATGGTTGTACAATCGGGTGCCCCTATTGTTTCCAGCTAGAAGATGAAAATTGGAATAAAAACTTAAATGTTAAACTCAATATTGCGGATATTTTAGGTAAAGAATTCATTCACTGGAATCAAGAAGATATCGTATATTTGGGAAGTAAGTGTGATCCTTATATGGAAATTGAACGGAAATATCAGTTAACCAGGAAATGTTTGATCGAATTAAGTAAGTTAAACGTGAAGTGTATGGTCACAACTAAAGCCGGGTCAAAACTAATTTATAGAGACCTCGATGTGGTTAAACCTATGGGAGACAAATTCACTTTGCTGTTAGGATTATCCAACCTGGAACAGTTGAAGAAGGTTGATGATTATACACTGATGAGCAATATTCAGACAGCCAATGAGCTACATAGAATGGGGATTAAGGTTTGGGTATTTATCACTCCGATTTTACCCGGAATAACAGATGTGGATTTAATGATTCATGCTCTGGATAAGGACATACCCGTATTTTTAGATAAAGTTAGAATAGGAAAAAACACAGGGCCTACTTTGGAAAAGTTTATTGGACGTAACTATCCTCAATTAGCTGGCACTTATAAAGAAATCATAAATAATAATGTAGATGTTTACTATGATGGGATACGAGAAAAGTGGTGCGGAGATCAACGGGTAAAGTTTGTTTTTGAATAATCTGCGAACCTAACTTCTTCGCGGCCTCAGATGAATTGGAGGGAGTATTCTTGAAGCGACTCGCTATTATTACTGTAGGTAAAACACACAGTGGCAAAACAACATTTGCTAAAGAACTAGAACAACAATTGAATAACTCAATCGTAATTGATCAAGATACCCATGCTGAATTCATCAATACATACTATAAATTACTACGTCCAACGCAGGGACCAAACACAATCAAATATGCGATAACGAATACAATTGTAGATTATGCTGTAGAGATGACAGAGCTTCACCTCATCCTTAGTAATTCAAACTGAAATACGATAGGTCGTTCCAAACTTCTAACGTATTTTCATGATAAAGGATTTGAAACCGTACTGGTTCATTTCGATTTTCCTGATTTCATTCTGGAGGAACGTGTCCATAAGAGTGCTCGTAGTAAAGCGATATTCCGAACGGCCTCGAATTTTGTAGAAGTGCTAAACAGACAAAATGCAGAATCCAAACAAGACAATATTTCTGACCCCACAGAGGGGGAAGCAGATTATTTTTTTGTTATTAAAGATTCAACAGAAGTTCATTCAGTCATTGAAAAATTAGTAGCCTTATATACAAACGGAGGGTGAACCCATGAGCAGAAGAGAGACTCTGGCTAAAATAGCTGAAGAATTAGCTGCAAGACCGTTGATCGGAAATGAAGATAAATACGGTCCGGATTTGGAACCCATTCTAAGGTGTTTTCCAAGAGATAATCCAAATATTGGTTTCGATTGGTGCGCTGCATTTGTATATCATTGTTGTACGGAGGCAGGATTGAAGTTACCTGTACGATATCCAGAGCCGGTTTCACGTAATTTTGCATGGGTAGAAGCTTGGTTAGAATGGGGACAGCTATATGGTTTTTATCATCCTATAAGTGATCTATCGTTCATCCCAGATCAAGGGGATCTTATCGTATTTGATAATATTGTGGGGGATGGACCGAATGATCATATCGGAGTGGTATTAAGAATAGAACAGGATAAAATAATAACAGCAGAAGGGAATTTTAAAAATAGATCAGGCATATTTCAAAGGACCCGGGAACAAATAAACGGATATATAAGAATCAGCGATACGTATGCATAGATTTTGAAAGTGTGTCCATAGATGGAGATTACATTACATAACAACGATTTTTAGCATAATCATTGGAGCTTCTTGGTTGCCAGTGAGGGTTCGTTAATACAGAAATATTTTGAGGAAAAATACAATAATGAAGGTGTATTCGATGAAGAAATTCATAGTGATAAGCGGCACCATGGGAGTTGGGAAAACCACAATCAGTAAAGAACTACTTGAGTCACTGAATAATGCAATTTGGTTAGATGGAGATTGGTGCTGGATGATGAACCCCTGGGTTATAAATGAAGAAAATATTAGAATGGTAGAGAATAATATTATATACATGCTTAGAAACTTTTTGACAAATCCAAATTTTGGTTATGTTATTTTTAGTTGGGTTTTACATCGTGAGGATATCTTGAATAGTTTGCTTGAGCGAATGAGTGATTTAGAATTTCAACTGGTTAAGGTGAGTTTAACTTGTTCAGAAGAAGTATTAAGACAGAGGATGGAACTGGACAATAGGACACAAGAACAAATAACCTTGAGCACCAATCGGTTAAAATTATATGAGAATATGGATACAGTTATAATTGATACAAGTGAAACAACCATTCAAGATCTTATTGATAGAATAAAAGGAATAATAAACAATAATAAGTAAGCAGATTCAAAGAAAGGGGGGACAATACCTAATAATTAGACACCCCTCCAGTTCGTGAGAGAAGAAACGATTGCAACCAGGATGAAGGATTTTGTAGATAGGGGGAATAAAGAATGAAATATTTCACTCGGGAATGGTATGAAGAAATGCAGATCACAAGCTTTTTGAGATTCCATGAGACGGAACAGGATTGGGATCAAGATGTGGCTTGGTATCATTCTGAAGGTATGGACATTGAAGAAATACGCAGGTACGATTTAGAGAATAGAAAAAATGATTTGTTAAAATTCCTCCCAGAGTCCTTTCACCCTTACATTCAAGACGGAACGATAAATTCCCAATTTCCCTCAGACAAACTTAGAACAATGGCTGAACAGTGGCTAAGTGAGTACGATAAGCGAATGAGCATGATTTGGAATGAATACCGCGGGGACTATTTGTCGATCAAAGGCTCACTCCCGGAGATGGTTGTTCAATTGTGTGAAAAGTCATTACATGATGCAAAAGTAACTTCAATCGAAATACCTTCTACGGACATTTTCATCATGAACCTGGATTGTAGAGGGGGCTACCATTATCAAACCGATATCAAAGTAACATTTACAGGGGTGAAGTGCCTACAACCTTCAGACTTAAGTGCAGGCAGTTACTGGCTGTACGATGAAGTGTACTCTACAGAAGCCGGGTTTGAGCTTAACGTTTTATTTGACAGTCCATTAGTGGAATTCACGGTCATAGCGGATAACGTTATTATCGAGATTTCTTCATGAAATGACCCGGCACGACAGAGAATCAGCTATTATTGAATGAAAACGGAGGATGGCTTGCCGCGTTTTTATATTGCCGTACAAAATGGCTCAATCATCGGTACATATGCGTTGCTAAGGAATGACTTGATCAGCCGCCAAGATGTTTTTCCGTGGCTTGCTTGTTTGTATGTGGTACCGGAGTTTAGAGGACAAAAGATGGGAGCCAAACTACTGCAACACGCGCTTCAGGAATCCCGGAAACTGGGACATGACAACCTGTACCTCTGTACCGATTTGGACGGCTATTACGAAAAGCTTGGGTGGAGCTACTTCACGAATGGATATATATTTAATGGCACAGAAATGAAAATTTATACGGCCCCTACATCAACGATTACATCTATAGATGGGTATCCAGTGATCCAATCCATTAAGGAATGCCCTGAACATAGGGATGCCTTTATCACATACATATCTGAATCCTGGCCAGCCGTAAAGAACATCGTGATCGCTCAAATGGAAGAAAGTTTATCTACAGCGGACGCTTTACCATTGACCTTCTTAATGTTAAGGAACAACCGGATTATCGGCTTCTATCAATTGAATGAACAGGAATATTTGGTTCGAAAAGATTTATCACCTTGGATCGGACCGTTGTTCATCGACAAGGACGAGCGGGGACAAGCTTTCGGAGCGTTGCTATTGCAGCACGCAAGGAAAATGGCAGGCAGCCGGTTGGGGGCTGCAAAAGTCTACTTAACAACAGATCATATCCGATATTACGAAAAATATGGTTTCCGGGAGATCGGACTGAGCCTTTTTGACTGGGGCCGCCCCAGCAAAATATATGAGCATGATACTTTATGCTGACGGGTTTCTGTATACGTTCATAGCTGTCATGCCTCAGAATAGATTCACTTATACCTTCTTTTATCCTCCGGGATGAGGGAAGGTTTTTCTGTATGCTTATCTGTTACAACGATTTGCAATATTGAATGAAGTTTTCCAGCCATTGTATCGTTACCGTTTCACGTAAAATAGCTCCATCCAATATGAAATAATCACCAAAATCCACGCTATCATATGGTGGAATACTTTGGTGACGTTCGTTGTTTTTGCGTAAATGTTGCAGCCGCTCCTGATGCTGAAGCAACTGATGCTCTAAGAGGTGTATCCGGGTTGGCACATCCAGATGATTCGAAAAATACATTCTAAGCCGAAACACATCTTTGGGAGTAGGTTCTAAAGGCTCTGCTTGTTTTAACCATTTCAAAAAAGCTTCTTTGCCCTCCTCCGTAATCGAATACATTTTTTTCTCCAGGATTTCTCCGCTAATTTGTATTTCGTAAACGATAAGTCCCTCGTCAAACAGTTTTTTTAATTCCGGATAGATCTGGCTGTGCTTTGCATTCCAGAATTCACCTAAATCTTTGCTGAATTCTTTACCAATATCATAACCCGTCATAGGTTCGTTATTTAGCAATCCCAAAATGGCATACTTTAAAGTTCTCATAAGGCTCTCTTCTTCCTATACATTTCGTCTTTTTGATTTGTTAAGTATAGCATATTTTGGTGCTCGTAATAAGGAGTGATACAAGACTCGCACAACATGTACATTAGAACATATAAATACAAACATGTTTATATTGATATAAATAAAATCCTGTGTTAATATGTACTCAAATGGTGTGAATAAATTCACAATACAATTTGAAGGAGAGAAGAATCTCAGTGGAGCTTACGAAAAAGCGATGGATTATTCTGATTGCAAGCTGCTTTATTAATCTGTGTATTGGATCAATTTACGGATGGAGTGTATTTGCTGCCCCAATGGCTGAGTATTTGAGCAATGTCACAGGACGTACTTTAACACCGGGGGATTTGGCTATTGCCTTTACCATTACAAATTCAGTAGGGCCAATCACGATGATTTCTGGTGGGTGGATCAATGACCGATTTGGACCCAAGAAAGTAATCTTTGCAGGGGGCTTGTTATTTGGAGGCGGTATGCTTTTATCAGGGTTTGCAACATCTGTAGGCTTTCTGGTATTTGCTTACGGTATCGTACTCGGCCTTGGTACAGGAATGGTTTACGGATGCACGATCAGCAACTCGATTAAGTTTTTTCCTGACAAACGGGGTTTGGTTGGCGGTGTAACCACGGCTGCTTATGGATTGAGTTCAGTGATAATCCCTCCGATTGCCAACGGATTAATAAGTACTTCCAGTGTAAAAACGGCATTCATTATACTCGGTATCGCATTTCTTGTGATTATATGTGCTGCTTCTTTCTTCATCGGGAAATGCCCATCTGATTTTGTTCCGTCAGGATGGACACCAAAGGCTGTACATGTTGGCCGCTCGCTGAAGAATGACAAGGACTGGAAAGGCATGCTTGCCAATCCGCTATTTTATGTAATGATCGCGTTATTGATCAGTGGAGCTTTTGCCGGACTAATGTGTACATCCCAAGCTTCACCTATCGCGCAGAAAATGGTTGGCCTGTCTGCGGCAGCCGCTACGACCGCTGTTTCCATATTGGCTCTTTTTAACACGGGTGGGCGAATCATTGCAGGCTATATTTCAGACAAAATCGGTCGAATCAATACCCTGGCAATTTCTTCTCTCTTTTCGGTAATCGGACTCACCTTGCTTTATTTATCCGGAGAAAACAGTGTGGCGACCTTTTATATCGGTATTTCGGTGATCGGATTAAGCTTTGGCTCACTGATGGGGGTATTTCCCGGATTTACTGCGGATCAGTTTGGTGCAAAAAATAACAGTGTGAATTATGGCATTATGTTCATTGGATTTGCAATCGCAGGATATTTTGGTCCGTCCATTATGAAGAATGTGTACAGCGCAGACGGTAGTTACCAGAGAGCTTTTGTCATTGCAGCTGTTTTTGGAATCACCGGATTCGTCCTGACCTTTGTATATAAGTGGGCTGTCAAGTATAAGCAGACGGCTGCCAATAAGAATCAGAAGGCTATCATTTAAATGTAAGAAGAATCATCTACAGAGAAGGAGTAAGAAAGCATGCACAGAAAATATCCAAACTTAAGCAAGCCCATCACCATCGGCAATGTGACTTTTAGAAATAGAATGTTTGGCGCACCTATGGGAGGAACAGATATTACTGCTGACTGCACCATTGGTCCCAAATCTACTGCTTTTTATGAATTAAGAGCAAAAGGCGGCGCTGCCTCAGTTACAGTCAGTGAAGTTGTAGTTCACCCTGAGACAGAAGCTTCTCATATGTATCATCTGGATTTGGGAACAGTGAATTCTTTGGCCAGCTTTACGTATACAGCAGATGCTATCCGCCGTCACGGGGCCATTGCCAGTGTGGAGCTATCCCATTCAGGTCAATATGCAGGAACTTATCTGACTGATAAAAATAAGAAACAGGGACTTGCCCAGTGGGGCCCCAGCCCCGGGGTGCGCTCAGACGGCAGAGAAGTTAAGGAGCTTACGCAAGAACTGATTGATGACATTGTAGCTGCTTATGGTACCTGTGCGGGACTTGCGAAGCGAGCAGGTTTTGAAATGATTATGGTTCATGGCGGGCATGGTTGGTTGATTAATCAGTTCTTTTCTCCTCATTTCAATCGCAGAACAGACAAGTATGGCGGATCTTTGGAGAATCGGGTGCGTTTTGCCCAGGAGGTCCTTGACAGTGTCCGTGGAGCTGTTGGCGTTGGTTTTCCCATAGAGTTTAGAATGAGCGGCTCCGAGTTGTTTGAAGGCGGCTATGATCTGACAGAAGGGATTGAAATTGCTAAATTACTGGAATCAAGGATCGACCTGCTACATGTATCTGCCGGAACGTATCAGACAGGGTTTGGTATCACACACCCTTCTATGTTCTTGCCTCATGGCAGTAATGTTTATCTTGCGGCAGAGATCAAGAAGCATGTTAGTGTTCCGGTTGCAACGGTTGGCGGGTTAAATGACCCTGCTCAAATGGAAGAAATCATTGCCAGCGGTCAGGCGGATGTTGTAGAAATGGCCCGTGCACTCCTGGCGGATCCCGAGCTCCCCAAAAAGGTGATGAGCAACCGGGATGAGGATATTATCAAGTGTCTGAGATGCTTCACCTGTATGGCAGAACGTGCCGAAACATCCACAAGACGCTGTACAGTTAACCCGCTCATTGGTCGTGAAATGGATGGAACCGAAATATATCCTTCTCCTAATTCACGCAAGGTTTTGGTAGCTGGCGGAGGCCCGGGTGGACTGTATGCCGCGCTTACCGCAGCTAAACGCGGACATCAAGTCATTTTATGTGAGAAGTCTGATGACGTGGGGGGTATCTTGAGGGGCGAACAGGCCATTCCATTTAAATATGAGATGTATGAGTTGGGAGTAACTCTCGGAAAACTCGCCAAGGACGCCGGTGTTGAGATTCGTTTGAATACACCTGTGACTAAAGCGTATGCTGAAAAAGAAGAGGTTGATGCGTTAATTATTGCCGTCGGTTCCGCAGCCATTGTTCCTCCAATCCCTGGATTAAACGGAGATAACGTAGTCGTTGTGAATGACTATTATCTGGAGAAGGACAAGGTTAGCGATAGCGTAATCGTATTGGGAGGCGGTCTGGCAGGCTGTGAAGCCGCCATTCACCTTGCCCAGGAGGGTAAGACTGTCCATCTGGTAGAGATGAGAACGGAGCTGGCTCCTGATGCTAATATCAGACATCGTCCAATTATGCTGAAAGAAATTGAAAAGAACAACATTCAAGTGCATTTAGGATATAAAGGGCTGCGTGTCACACAAGAAGGTGTGGTTTGCGCGGAGCCAAATGGGGAAGAGGTTCTTGTTCCGGGTACTTCGGTCATTTGTGCGCTTGGACAACGAGCAAGAAGAAATGTAGTAGATGAGTTATTGGATTGCGCACCTTATGTTGCCCAAATTGGGGACTGCGTTAAGGCATCAACGATTACGACTGCAATCTATCAAGGTTATCATGCCGCACTTGATATTTAATGCTGCTAAACCTTCTTTCATCCTTCGGGATGAGAGAAGGTTTATTTTTGTTCGGTGAGAGAGTAGCTGAAACTAGAAAAAGACGATGGACAGCAATCCGATTAAATAAATTAATCTGTGATTTGCTGGCTATCGCCCTGGTTGTTGAAGCTATTGAATCATTTCCTGCAAAAGCACTGTCATCATTTTAGCGGCCTCCGCTCTGGTTGCGCCGCCTTTAGGATCCAATGTGTTGTTGCCTTTGCCGGACAGGATTCCTGCCTTCTGCAAGGCGGTTACCGCATCTACGGCCCAGGCACTAACGCTGCTGCTGTCTGCAAAGCCTGCATTGCTGACGTTGGCAGGCAGTGCGTAGCCCTCAAGATCAGCATACCGCCCGATCATGACGCTGATTTCCTCGCGGCTGATGAAGGCATTCGGATTGAAATGATGGTTGTCTGCCCCATTCACGATGTTTTTCGCGGCAGCCCACGCTACATAAGGCAGGTACCAGTCATTGGCTTTGACATCGGTAAACGCTGAGGAGGAATACCCTGACACATCCGCATTGGCGAGTCCTGCCAGCATTTTGGCAAATTCTGCCCGGGTAATCCCCTTATCGGGTGCGAACGTGTTGGCGCCTGTACCGGAAATAATGTTGTGCGCAGCCAGGTAGGTAATATAGCTGCTGCCCCAGTGACCGGATGTGTCGCTAAAGCTGATTTTGTTATAGCCTACGGCGTATTTGCTGAGGTGATTGGTTAACAATGAGACGGTTCCTGTCTCCTGGTTATATCCCGACTTGGCGACCGCATTAGGCTTGCCGCTACTGTCAATGTAATAGGCGGTAATGGCGTTAGCATCTTCACCTTGGGCGAGCTTGAACGGAATACTGATCTTGATGCTTCCGCCTCCAAAGCTGGTCAGGCTAGAAGCGCCAGACTGAACGGTATACTCCAGCATAGGCCGTGTGCCGACCAGACTTGCTGCTTCAGAAGAAAGGCCAGAAGTAGCTGCTGGAGCGATTCCAATGCGGATACTGTCTCCCACGGCGTTTTTCAACGACCCCAAGGCGGCTTTGTTAAAGGACATGCTTCCGAACTGGGTTACAAGTTCCACTTCAGCAGCTTTACTCTCGAACAGCTTGCTGACGGCGTCCTTGGAAAGTGTGATTCCAACTGACTTTGCATGGTCTACGGTTCCCACGTTCAGCTGTACTGAGATCTTTGCTGCGGTAGAAGAGCTAATCTTAGTCAACAGGTCAGTGATTTGGGAATCCTTAATCGTTGCCTCTGCTTTTCCGCTGGAGTCGGCAGTTGCTGTTACCGATAGGCTCTGCTTCCCGTTATCTGTCCCCGGACTGGATGCGGGACTTGGAGCAGCCGAAGGTACAGGGGAAGGTGTTGGCGTTGCCACTGGACCATTCCCGCCAGAAGACGAGCTGGAAACGGTGCTCAAGGATGATTTTAAAGGACTGCTTGAGTTATCCGTTAGGTCATAAGCGATGACAGAGAACGAATAGGTTGTACCTTGAGTCAATCCAGTTACATTATAGGAGTAGGTAGCACCTGTTACGGTGTGAAGCAGTGTGCTGTCACGATAAACGCTGTAGCTGACTACCCCTTCGTTGTCTATCGCCGCCGGCCAATTCAAGGTAAGGCCCGATTGGGTAATATTTGAACCGGTCAGTTTGGCGTCTGCCGGCCAGCTTGGCGCCTCGAGGTCTACAGCGAGCTGGATGCTGTTAGCGTTATAGATTACCTTCATTTTGTATTGGCTGGGAAGCCCCGTCGTCTCCACGGAAGAAAACTCTCCGTTCCGCTGATCCTTACCATGGGTGATGAGTGTAATCACACCGTCAGGTACGTAGTTATTTAAAAAGTTCAGATGCAATGTACCGCCAGCCTGTACTTTTCCCTTAATATTGAGCAGATCGTTTGTACTGCTAAGGTTCAGTTCAAGTGTGCCACCGGCCGATTGGCTGAAATTCCCGCCGATACTCATCTGTCCAGGAACATTCTGAATCAGGGTTCCTCCATGGTTTGCCACATCGCCGGTTCCGAAAGCTGTCGCCGAATTTCCTTCAAGCGTACCTTCGTTCAGCTGTGTACCCCCGGAGTAACTATTGTTCCCCTGAAGCTTGAGCGTCCCCGTTCCCTTTTTGGTCAGCCTGCCTGTGCCGGAAATGTCATTCCGCCAGCGGTCCAGGGCATTGAAGCCGCCTTGATAGGTGTCCATGGTTACTGTAACGTCATTCGCAAAAGCACCATAGCCATCTGCTGCGGCAAAGAGATTAAGCCGTCCCCATCCTTCCGGGTCATCAAGGACTGGATAGCCGGAGGGAAGCCCTGTCGTGGCTAATACCCAGCGGCGCTGCGTGTCGTCCATGTACGGAAGGCGTGTTTCGAGCAGGACTTCTGCGCCTTTTGGAACCACCACTGGCTTAGTTGTGGATTGGATCGGACTGAATCCATAGGTTAAACGTTCTGTGTAGTCTTGTTTATTCTTGGAGTAATTACTGAACCGGTCTTCGGCTGTGCCGGTCTGTGTCAACAATAGACTATGCGCATCGTTATACGCCGTCTTTTTCAAAAGGCTATTGCTCGGTTCATTCAACGCAGCAGCAGACACCGCCGTAGCCATGACCCGTGCACCCATTACATCAAGCGGAGAGTGCATGCCGGCAACGATACGGTTGTTTCCAAGTTCCGATGCCCGGGTAAGTAGTTCCTGAAACCGCTCCGGTACAGCATAGGCCATCGCTATTGCACTCAGGTAGGCGGCATTGGTATGGCCGCTTGGAAATCCGCCGTCGTTGCTGGGGTCAGCACTTTTTGCAGGAACAAGGGAGGGCACAATAATGGCCGGGCTACTCCAACGAAACGGGCGGGGATATTTATAGTAGGTCTTTGCCGAACTGGTTGAAGCACTGCTGTTGCGGAAGGTATTCACCAAACTCACGATGCTGCCGAGACTGGAATTCGGATCGCCTGAACCATATTCTCCGCCGATTCCCTGATCCTCATATTTAACCGTTGTGGCATCTGCGGGAATACCGGTGATTGTTGTCGTTGCTCCCACATGAAGTCTGTAGATATCGGTCAGTGAACCCAGGCCATCCATTACGCTGTAGCTCTGTTTTCTCCGGTCATCCAAATAGGCTGCGTCAGCTTCACTGGAGGTTCGGTTGGCGGCCATGTCTACGACCTTTTGGATGTTGGCATCCAGCACGCTGCTGTTTAACTTCGTGCCAGTATCCCAGGTAGCACCAGGAGCCCACAGTTGTTCAAAACCGGAAAGAGTCCCGATCGCGGGATTTGAGAGGGGCGTCTTGTTGGAGGAAGTATTATTTTTGTAATTGTCTACATAATACCCCCAGGCCGGTGCAGGTGGCAGCGCCACTGATTCCGGGATGGGAGCCGCACTCGCACTCGCAACCATTCCACTTATGGAACTTAAAAGTAATGACAGACCCAAAGCTGCTGATACTTGCTTTTTCCTAAATCCCATTCTCAAAATGTATCACTCCTCTGTTTTAGTTCGACATCACTGTAGCATTCGGGTGATCCGGGCCTCAATACAACAATTTCCCCATTCTATAAAAATCGTATGTTCTCTTTAGAATCAAGCTTCTTTACATAAACAGGGTCCATGTATAACGTTCTGTGAACATACTTCCAATAAGATTAGGAGATGGTTAAGATGCTTCAACACTTTCGAATCCGGAGACAACAACGATGAAAAAAAACGGGAACTCTGCTTTTGCCAACCTCGCTATTTCCTATGTAACAGTCGTGATGGTCATTGTTCTTTTGCTCTGCTCCATCTTTTATATGTATTTTCCTAAAAACTATAATGAAGAAATTCAGAAAAAGAATCAGATTATTCTGGAGAGTGCGGCCAACTATATCGAATCGTCTGTGTTTCAGCGGGTGCAGCAAATCTATCTGGATCTTTCCCTGGGTGAACCTGTCAGCATTGACGTATTTGCCAAAGATACCCTGCAGGGCAATCACGGTACTGTGCTGGATCTACAGGACCTGCTTAAGAATGAAGTCGCGGATCATGCGGACATTGTTTCTGCGGTTCATTTGTATTATCCCAAGCAAAAGATCATGATTTCGTCGGACGCCGGGCTGCGATACTTGGATCAGGAGCGTGAAGGTGCAGCCGCAGCAGTAAGCTGGGTGGATCGTCTGCAGAACAGTGATTCAAGCTTTGTGTGGACCGAAGCGCGCATAGCATCCAAGGACATCTATAGGAGTCTGCCAGACGATAATCTAGTGAACCCTATGATTTCATACGCACATAGCTATCCTTTTCACTCCACCGGTGCCGATTGCGACCTGATGATTGCTATCGATATGAAGGAGGAGGCCATCAGCGGAATCATCCGGCATATTATGCCTTCTGATTATAAGAACACTTTTGTTTTGGGGCCAAGCGGGACGATCATCTCTGCGGCGGATAAGGGGATACTAGGCCATAGCGCCGGAAGCAGCTCACATATCAACAAAATTCTGTCTTCCACTGCTGTAGCTGAAAGCTTCACGGATACGATGAACCGGGGGTCCAATGAGGTTTCTTTTCACACCTTCCCATCCAATGATTGGAAAATATATAACATCACGCCTACAGACAACTACTATCAGAAATCGATTCTATTGCAGAGGACGGTGCTCCTGATTTGTCTGCTGGCGGCTATCGTAGGTATGGTCCTGTCCGGCATTTTCACCGTCGCCATTTATGATCCCCTGAAGCGCTTGAGGGACAAAATGAAAGGCATGTTCGACAATACCCCGGATGCCGGGCTGAATGAATACACGCTGATTGATACAGCCATCAACAAATTGACCCGCAAGGTGAGCAGTCTCGAAGAAACCCTGCAAGCCAACAGTCCGGTCATCAAGCATAATATTGTGCTCAATCTCCTGAATAACAGCTACAGTGATGCGGAGCTTGTAGAGCAGCTGCAATCTATCCATATTCCTATGTCTTATACCCACTACTGCTGCATGCTGATAGACCCGGTTAGCCCTGGTTTCAAAGCGCTCCATTCCAAAACCGCGCAATTTGTTCTCTACCGGATGATTAATCAGTTGGAAGCTGCGGACTTTGCTGGATGCCATATCATTGCGGAAGAACTTCCAGATAAAAAAGTAGCGGTTATTGTGTGTACAGACAAGGCGGAGGAAGGACTGCTGGAGCAGATTTCAGGCTTCATTCTTTCAGAGGTGAAACGCAGCTTTGACCTGGAGTTCAGAATATCCCTGGGCTGCTGGGTGCAGCGGTTTATGGAGGTGCACAAGAGCTTTGGTGAAGCGAAGATTCTTGCTAAATATGGATTCCTCCTGCCTGAGGTTTCCATTATTAAGGATACAAGCCTGCTGGAGAGGGAGGGCAGTCCTAACGAAATTCCGCAAGCGGTTCTGCTGAAATTCAAAGAAAAGCTTCAGGCAAGGAATATTGAGGGGGTTTTCGCAGCCATTGACCATCTGCTGGATCAGATGCGGGAAGGGGTGTATTCTGCAGATTACTGCCGCTTTATATTGCTGAATACGGTATCGGTATACTCGGATTATCTAATAAGTGTGAGGTATACCCCAGCGGATCATGTCAAAATTAACTTATACAATGAATATACTTCCATTCATGATATCAACGGCTATAGGGCATGGCTGACCGATTCCATTGCAGTGTGTATTGGTCATATGGAGAAGCGGAGCGACAATCGGACGAGCGAGAGCATTGAGGCGGTTAAGCAATATATCAGCTCACATCTTTCGGAGGAGCTTTCGCTTGATACGGTTGCGGGCAAGGTCTTTATAAGCCCCAAATATCTCAGCAAGATTTTCAAGGAAGAAACCGGAACGAACTATATTGAATATGTGACCGGGAAAAGGATGGAAAAGGCCCTGGAACTGATGGCTAACCACAATATGACCATCGAGCAAATTGCGAACACCGTTGGATATGGCACGACAGCTTATTTTATCAAAAAATTCAAAGAGAAGAACGGTTATACCCCTAAACACTATATACGACAATTAATGGAGCAGTCATAGGAGGCCGTGGACATGAAAATGAACCGTCTTCAATCACTCTCGTTCCTGTTGTTGCTGATGATGTCTGCTGTCAGCGGATGTGAAGCTCCCAAGAATACGGGGGAAGTCGCTCAAGCTGCACCTGCGTTGGACAGCACCTATACCATCTCCTGGACGATGCATCAGAATGAGCCGGTTCCCGCAGATGCACAAATGATTGAATATATCGAGGATAAGTTTAAGGTGGACCTGGAGGTCTGGAATCTCGAAAATAATAAATATGAAGCGCTGCTGAACCTGAAGCTCGCACAAGGGCAAATTCCGGACCTGTTTCGGATCAGGCAACCGCAGGATCTTTTGAAATACGAGTCACAGGGAGCACTTGCCGAAATCCCAAAGGACATTCTGCTCCACAATGCACCGAACCTCATGCAGGCGATTCATCACAATGCTCCCGGATATCTGAACTATGGGGAAATCAGCGGGAAGCTCTACGGGATCCCTGTGGTGAATCCGACGAATATCTATAGAATCCCAGTTGTGTACAGAAAAGATTGGCTGGATAAGCTTGGGCTTGAGGTTCCAGAGACCTTGGCGGAGTTTGAGAAAGTCATGTACGCCTTCACGAACAATGATCCGGACGGTAACGGCAAGAAGGATACCTATGGGCTCTCCAGTGAAGGGATGAATGTTGTTTTTGGGGCGTTTGGACAGATTGTTTTTGCCGACCAGCTGTATTTCAATGTCAAGGATCAGAACCTGGTCATCGGAGCTCTGGAGCCGGAGATGAAGGAAGCCCTGGGGCTTCTGCGAAAGTGGTACAAAGACGGTATTATTGATCCTGAATTCATCACCGGAGAGAATAAAGGCGGCTACAAACACCTGTCCCATGCTTTTATCAACGGCAGAATCGGGATGACCTCAATGGGCAACTATTATCACTGGATTCAGGCCGGAGATTACATGGATTTAGATCCAACAGGTAAAGAGGTACCTGTAGAGGCCACGTTCAATGCACGGGAGCTTGCAGCCAAGAACAAGGACGCCAGGATCATATTCGGGCAGCCTGTGACCGGCCCTCAGGGGAAAAGCGGCTCGAAGGCTTATGATATGCTGATGAGCTTCACGGCGATTGGTGCCGATGCCGTCAAAGAGCCGGGGAAGCTGGAGAAAATTCTGCAAATTCTGGACTATGTCAGTGCGAATCCGGATGAGGATGAAGCGATGTCCATGCTATACGGGATTCAGGGGGTACACTGGGAATGGTCGGACAAGTCCAAGGGTGATTTTATGATCCTTCCCCCGTTTGATACCATCACCAATTATACTAACCGGATTGGAGCCGGAATCGGAATGACCGTTCCGCGTAAGCCTATGGGCCGCAGAGAGCAGTGGGCCTCGACCTTGGGCTTGGACAAGAATGGGATATACAACGCCATGAAGGTTTCCACCCCTTCAC
Source organism: Paenibacillus sp. 22594 (assembly GCF_052044425.1). Lineage (NCBI taxonomy): Bacteria > Bacillati > Bacillota > Bacilli > Caryophanales > Paenibacillaceae > Paenibacillus > Paenibacillus sp. 22594. Next base: position 180,732 of record NZ_JBQENA010000005.1, on the reverse strand, counting down.
TCATGAAGTACAGCGCTGGGCTGATCAAATTAAAAAACAAAGCCTATATTTCCATCATCACCGGGGACCAGCCCATAGATTATTTCGATTCCTTCTTCAAGGAATTTATGGAAGCGGGCGGTGAGCAGGTTTTGCAAGAGGCCAATGACTGGTACCATATGGAGCCGGAAAATGGATAGGAGAGAGAGAATGGATATAAAAAACCGCGTAAGCCGGAATTTCTCCGGTGTACGCGGTTTTATATTTAGAGCCATCCTTTATGGCCATGTTGGTTAGTTTAGTTGAAACTTTAGTGGTACTTCACCGATTTGATCCGTGCCTCTTCCTGATAGGAGAGCGGGCTTGGCGATGGTGGAGTATGCAGGTGACGTTCTGCCGAATATTCGATTTTCCAGTAATCCTCTTCTTCCGAGGCCATCCATGGCTGCCACATTCCCGATACCCAATTCTTAAGTTCTTTAAGTCCTGCCAGCATTTCTTCCATCCTCCTTGGGCTATGAAATCTATGGTTCAAAGCTCCTTTTGGTTACGCTTTCATTATAACATATAATAATGATATTGAAAGATGTGTCCGCCTGAAATAGACAAAAATATGTGAACAATTTGCGTAGATAAAGGGAATTGTTTCTGTTCAAGAGATATGTGTCCTTCCTGTGGAGACAATGTTGGTTATTTCTGAATAGTGGGGAAAAGTGACGGAGACAGATCATTCAATAAAAAACGGCTGCCCCGTTTTGAGGCAACCGCATGAACTAATTCTATAGGACAGATCTGTTATTTGATCCGTTTCAATGCCGCTTCCTGGTCAATCGATCGTCTGGACAGCAAATCAAGTGTGATGTCATGGCCACGCAGCGTTTCTTCGATACGCTCTATGGTGTCACGGGTGGCAATCACTTCGGCGTTCACTTCCGATACGGCCTGCTGGATCAGCGGGATCAGCTTGGTGTCCTCCTTAATGCTGGCGATCTCGGATTTCATGTCACTGATCTCGGATTTTATGTCACTTAAGTCAGACTGTACACCAGTTAAGGCAGTAAGTATTTGTTGAAGTACGGGGTCACTCATCGTCACAGCTCCTCGGCTATTCATAATAAATTATCGATGGATGATGGATGCGGGAGGGAGTTCTTCATCGGTGTAATTTTGATTCATTATAGCATAAATGAGGGTGGACAAGAATTGGAAAAAGCATGAACTCCGATGGATTCCCCGTGATAAAACGGAAACCTATAATTCTGACTGGTTTTTGCACTAATTATTGGGATATTTACCATTTCTCAAAGGTGCTATATTGATTTTAGTAAGCGGTTTCAAAAAACAATAAGGGAGGAAACAACTTTTTATGGCTAAAAAGAAATCGTTCCTGTCACTTGCATTTATCGCCGTTTTACTGCTTGCCATGGTTACACCTGCGGTATCCGCTGATTCATCGGAACAGGCACCGCACACCAACGCTGCAGCCGCAAATCTGCAATCTTATGTGGATGCGATGCAGCCAGGCTGGAACCTGGGGAATACACTGGATGCAACGGGGGCGGATGAAACCTCTTGGGGCAATCCGGCAGTTACTCAGGAACTCATTAAGAAGATTGCTGCCCAAGGGTACAAAAGCATCCGCATTCCAGTAACCTGGGATGTTCATGTTGGAGCCGCCCCGGGCTATATTATTGATCCGGCATATTTGGCCCGGGTTCAGCAAGTCGTTGACTGGGCAATAGGCGAAAATCTGTATGTTATGATCAACCTCCATCATGATTCCTGGCTGTGGATCAGCAAGATGGAGCAGCAGCATGATCAGGTATTAGCCCGCTATAACGCGATTTGGACACAAATTGCGAATAAATTCAAGAACCACTCCAGTAAACTGATGTTCGAGAGCGTCAATGAGCCGCGCTTTACTGATGGGGGGACTACTGATGAGAACAAAGCGCTCCAGATGCTGAACGAGCTGAATGTATCTTTCCACAGCATTGTCAGAAACTCCGGTGGAATGAATGCCGCCCGTCCGCTGGTGCTCCCTACTTTGGAAACGTCTCCAACACAGGTCCGCATGGATTCACTGAACAATACAATCACGAAGCTGAACGATTCCAACCTGATCGCGACCGTGCATTATTATGGCTTCTGGCCGTTTAGCGTCAACATTGCGGGCTATACCAAATTCGATACGGATACCCAGAATGACATCAATACTACCTTCACCAATGTATATAATTCCTTTACCGCTAAAGGGATTCCGGTCATCGTAGGCGAATACGGCCTGCTTGGTTTTGACAAGAACACAGGTGTGATTGAACAAGGCGAGAAATTGAAGTTTTTTGAATATCTGGCCTACTATCTGAAGTCCAAACAAATTACGCCGATGCTGTGGGATAACGGCCAGCACTTTGGCCGTACCACCTATCAATGGTCTGACCCTCAGCTATACAATATGATGAAAACCAGCTGGAGCAAGCGTTCATCTACTGCTGAAAGCGATCTCATCAACATAAAAAAGGGTGCATCTGCCAAAGACGTGACAGTGAAGCTTAACCTGAATGGAAATACGCTGTCCTCCATCTTTTTCGGGAGTCAGCAATTGGTGCAGGGAACGGATTATACACTGAGCGGCGACCAGCTAACCTTCAAGGCTGCCCGGCTCACCAGTCTTACATCCTCCGGCAAGCTCGGTGTGAATGCAGTATTGACTGCACACTTCAACAAAGGGGCGGACTGGAACTTTAACGTGATTCTTTATGACACGCCGGTACTAAGCAATGTTCAAGGGACTACCAGTTCATTTAAGATTCCTGCTGTCTTCAATGGGACTACCCTGGCAACGATGGAAGCTGTGTATTCCACAGGCGGCAATGCCGGTCCGCAAAATTGGACGCCGTACAAGGAGTTCGCTTATGCATTCTCGCCTTCCTACAGCACGAATGAGATCAGCCTGCTGCCGGCCTTCTTTAACGAAGTCAACAATGGTGATGTCATTCTGAAATTCCATTTCTGGAATGGTGAAATTCTAAGCTACAAAATTACGAAGAACGGGACGAGTGTTACCGGGGTAACGATGTAGCGAATGGAATAAGCAAGAGCCTTCTTTTATCCTTCGGGCTGAAAGAGGGTTTTTTTGCCATGGAGAGATATTAGGTAAACTATTTAAATTTAGAAATATACAAAATAGGGTAATGGGTGTAAAATTGCCTTACTTGAGTTTCCCGGAAAACGGACAGCGTACCTATGATCTCGCAAAACGGATTTCGTCAGTGAAGGACCGGCAGCCGTTTCCACTTGTTACACGTCCTTATGTGAATTAATTCGCATGTGCAAATCATATATTGCCAGTCCGGTCCGAAGAAGGAAGAGAAGCTCAGAAACCAATCAACAGAGAAGATGGAGGCTACCCGAGAAACATGATGAGAACAAACTGGAAACACCTGATGATGCTGTTAATGCTGGTTGCCGCGTTTAGTATGGTGGCGGCGGGCTGCGGCTCAAATACAAACAATACAGGCACGGCAGATACAGGAAATGCTGCTGGAGACACACCGGCTGCAAGCGAAGCACCGGCAAAGGCGGCTGAGCTTACCCTGGGACTGTTGCCTTCGATTGATGCAATTCCATTCATTTTGGCCCATGAGCAGGGCTTCGACAAAGAGCACAATGTGAATCTCAAGATTCAGACCTTCAAGAGTGCTAAGGATCGGGATGTGGCTTTTCAGGCCGGCAAAGTGGATGGCATCAGTGCCGATCTGGTGGCTATCTCGATTTATAATGAAGCGGGTCTGGATGTGAAGATTACGAGCACCACCACTGGCGAATTCGATCTGCTGACCGGTAATGACGAGATTCAGGAAGTGAAGGATCTTAAGGGGAAAACAGTGATTTTATCCAAAAACACCTCAACCGAGTATACTGTGGCTACTATGCTGAAGCAGGCAGGTCTGACGGAAGCTGATATTAAGGTGACCGAAGTACCGCAAATCCCAACCCGTCTGGAGCTGCTGAAGAACCACAAAGCCGATGCGGCTGTATTACCCGAGCCTTATGTTACTATGGGCAAAACGGCGGGGCTGCGCGTGCTCAGTTCGACCAAGACCGCAGGAGTGAATCCGTTTGTGCTGGCCTTCCCGCAAAGCGCGATTGATGCTAAGGGGCAAGCCATTCAAGATATGTACGCTGCATATGATGAAGCAGTAGCCTACATGAAATCACATGACCAGTCAGAGTATATCGATCTGATTATCAAGGAGGTCGGCTATCCGGATACCTTGAAGGATCAGATTACAGTGCCGGCATATCAGCCGGCGAACCAAGTAGATGTGAAAGAAGTGGAAGCGGCGTTCGCCTGGGCACGGGAAAAAGGCCTGCTGACCAAAAATATATCGGCTGAAGAAGTGATCTCCGATGTCCAGTTTAAGAAATAACGGTCTTATCATCAAGGGCCTTCAAGTGGAATATACAAGCGGACAACCGGCGCTCGGACAAGTCAGCTTGACCTTGCCTGAGCATGGAATCTATACCATTATCGGGCCTTCCGGCAGCGGCAAATCCACGCTGTTGCGCGCGGTAGCGGGATTGCTTCCAAGTTATGGGGGGGAATTGCTGTTCAACGGAAAATCCGTACATGACAAAGAAACTCTGATCGGGCTTGTCCCGCAGAACTACGGGCTGCTGCCCTGGAAAACCGTCCGTGATAACATTCGGGTGGCTATGCGGATTACACGTCCGGACCGGGAGAGCAAGGGAGTCGTGGAAGCGGAAATTTCCCACTGGCTGAAGTCGATGGGGATAGCTGAACTCGCCGGACGCTACCCGCTCTCACTCAGCGGAGGTCAGCAGCAGCGGGTAGCCATTGCCAGGGCTTTTGCCATTCGGCCAACTATTTTGTTGCTTGATGAGCCATTCTCCGCACTGGACGCCATTACCCGTGAAGCGCTGCAGCAGATTTTCCTGGACAATTGGCTGGCACATCCGGCAACTACATTATTTGTTACTCATGATGTGGAGGAAGCAATTTTGCTCGGGCAGAAAGTGATCGTAATGCCGTCCGCCAAACAGGATACTCCAGAAATTCTCGACAATACCTCTGTTTTTGCCATGAAGCATGAAGAGAAGCGGGAGAGCCATGAATTCTTTGAGCAGAGCAAACGGATCAGAAAGGTAATGCTTGCGAAATGGTGAAAAAACGGCGTCTTCCACACTTGCTGCGGTTGTTATTTGTTTTTTTGTGCATGAACATGATCTGGTATATGGCCTATCTGCTGATGAATCACCCGATTCTCCCCAGCCCCGGAGCAGTCTATAAAGCTATGTTCCACCTGGGAGCCAGGGATGTTGCGCTGAATGTCGGGTATAGCCTGCTGCGCATCTTCGAAGGTGTGCTCCTGGCGCTGCTGATCGGCCTGCTGATTGGTCTCTTGATGGGCCGCTCACAGCTGTGGAACCGGCTGCTGGACCCGGTGGTTTACCTGACTTATCCGATTCCCAAAATTGCGCTCCTGCCGGTGGTTATGCTGTTCTTCGGCCTTGGCGAAACCTCCAAGGTGCTGATGATCATGCTGATCCTGCTGTTCCAGGTCATCATCTCCGTGCGTGACGGTGTCAAGGCGATTCCTGAAAGCACTTATGATGTCTTGACCAGCATCGGTGCAAGCACAGGACAGAAATTCTGGAATGTGACGCTGCCCGGCGCACTGTCGGTCATTCTCAGCACGATCCGGATCTCGCTTGGAACAGCGATTTCCGTCTTGTTTTTTACCGAAATTTACGGGACGGAGCACGGCATGGGCTTCTTTATCATGGACGCCTGGCTGCGGCTGGATTATCCGGAGATGTACGCAGGTATTATGCTGTTCAGCCTGGTCGGCTTTGTGCTGTTCCTGCTGGTGGATGTTCTGGATTACAAGTTTATGAAATGGCGGCGTTGAAGAAGGCGGCTCAGAGATGAGCCGTTTTTTGCTTGGCACAAATATCGTCCAGCCTATCCCCAAAAGCAAATAAGTTCTTCACAACTTTAGGATATGCTGTATATATAAGAAGGAGGGAAACGAAATGAAAAAAATCTGGTTAGGCATTATCGCATTAGTATTGGTTATGGGAATCGGCACAAGCGTGTATGCGGCAGGCAATGACGATGGACAAAGCTGGTTTGAGAACATGCTGCCATTTGCGAAGCAGATGCATCCAGATCTGACCGACAGTCAGGTCAAAGATATGGTGAACCATTGCCGGAGTAAGCAAGGGACAAACACAGGCGGCATGATGGACAGTACATCCGGACGCGGCGGTATGATGAATTTCTGATTTAACAAGATGAAGATGGACCTCCGGCCCCGTAAGGGCGGGGTCTGTCTTTTTATATAGAAGGGAGGGTCGTCTATGAATACTTCAACCATTCTGCTTGTGGATGATGAGACGGATATTCTTGAGGTCATCAGGGCCTATCTGGAGAAGAGCAATTATATAGTATACGAAGCCGAGAACGGTACCCGTGCGCTGCAGCTTTTTGAACGTGTGAAGCCTGATCTGGTGGTTCTTGATCTTATGCTGCCGGATATATCCGGTGAAGAGATCTGCCGCATTATCCGCAGCAGCTCAAGCACTCCCATACTTATGCTTACCGCGAAAAGCAGTGAGGATGATCTGGTGAACGGTCTGCTGAGAGGTGCGGATGACTACATGACCAAGCCCTTCAGTCCGCGTGAACTGCTGGCACGGATAACCAGCTTGCTCAGGAGGGCACATCCCCCACAGAATCAGATGCAAGGCAGTGCCCTGAACTTTGGAGGGGGCGGCCTCTCCATTGATGCTGAACGGCATGAGGTTAAAGTGGACGGGGCGCTTGCCATGTTAACTCCTCTTGAATTCAAGCTGCTGGAGTGTCTGACAAGGAGCCCTAAGCGGGCCTTCAGCCGTTACGAGCTGGTTAATCTTATCCAGGGGGATGATTTCGACGGTTTCGAACGGACTATTGATGTGCATATCAAGAATCTGCGGCAAAAAATCGGCGATGATCCCAGGCGTCCCCGCTACATTGCGACTGTGTTCGGCGTCGGCTATAAATTTTTGGTGAACCGGGATGAATAAAAGCGGATTACGGACCAAACTGCTGCTATCCCATTTAGGTGTGGCCTTATGCTCTTTGCTAATCATTATGTTTCTGGTTAACCTGGTCATGAGCTTCTCCTTCGGAAGGTATGTGGAGGCGCGGCAGCGCGCGGAGGCAGGGTTCCTTCTGGCTGATCTGGAGCAGGCCTATGATTCCTCAAATTCTTGGAGTATGGACACGTTAATGTCGTTGTCCCATCAGGCCATGCTGCGTGATTATTCTATTCGCCTTTATGATGCGGCAGGGAAACTCATCTGGGATACGGGAAATATGGGGATGTCGGCGGTTGCTTCAGATGAGGCTGTCAGCAGTTATTCGGTGATGGGCAACGGGGCGAATGTTGGTACACTCGAAATTCAGGGGAATGGCGGAGCAGAGCAGATGCAGAACCGGGACTTTTTGCAGATGTTCAATCGGCTGTCATGGGGGGCGCTGCTGCTGGTGCTTGGCGGAGCCTATCTGTACAGCAGATACATGGCCAAGGATCTGAGCCGGCCGCTCGTGCGCATCAAGGGAATTGCGGTGAGAATGAGAGAAGGGGATTTGACGGAAAGGGTTACATTGCCTGCCAGTAGACAGACGGAAATTGATGAGGTTGGACAGGCACTTAATTATCTCGCGGATACTCTGCAGCAGCAAGAAAAGCTCAGGAAGAATCTCACAGCCGATGTGGCCCATGAATTGCGTACACCCTTGACCACTGTCCAGAGCTATATTGAGGCTTTTCAGGATGGTGTGTGGGAAGCCACGCCTGAGAGGCTCCAGATCTGTCATGGACAAATCCTGCGGCTGGTGCAGCTTATTGATGATTTGGAGAAGCTGAATGCTGCCGAGAACCCGATGCTTCAGCTGCGGTATGAGCGCCTGTGCCTAAATGACGTGCTCCGGGATTCAGTTCATTCCGTTGCCGGCAGACCGGAGCTGGACCAGGTAGTCCTGACACTGAAGGAAGATAAAGAGCACTGGGTCCGTGGTGATTATGAACGGCTGGTGCAGGTATTCGTCAATTTATTAAATAACGCGCTGAAATTCACCAAAGAAGGCCAAGTGGAAATCAGCTTTTTGGAGAATTCCTCTGAGGTCACAGTTTGCATTGCAGATACAGGGGCAGGAATCGCTGAGGACGAGCTGCCATACATTTTTGAACGATTTTACCGGGGGGAGAAGTCACGCAACCGTAAAACCGGTGGAGCAGGGATTGGACTTACCATTGTAAAAGCAATTGTCGAAGCCCATGGAGGACAAATAACCGTCTCCAGCACTTTAGGTACAGGTTCGGAATTCGATGTTCATCTGCCTAGATAAATATCTTGTGATGATACTTCATCTGTTGTGCCGCAACGCAGGCCTCACTGTCGGTAAGACAGATGGGGTCTTTTTTGCATAAGGCTGTAATTTCCTGTCGCAAATAAAATATGGAAAAAATATGCACATATCCTTATACTTAGATAGAATAATGGAAGCATATTGAGGAGGATGAATTTTTTGGATAGACATGCAAGTAAACAGTACAGTACACCCTTCATTCATCAAACAGTCAAAACCGCACTGATTACTACAGTAGCCCTCGCTCTGTTGTTGCCCGGCGGACTGGCCGCAGCGGATTCAAGCCAAACTACTACTGCTGCCGCCCCTTCTGTTATGGAAGCTCAAGGACAAGCCGCAGATGCCACTGATCCCTCCAAAGCCAAGATCACAGAGGATCAGGCCGTTGCCAAGCTCAGAGAGCTGTTTCCCGTTCTGAAGGATGCAACCGTATCCAGTACCCGGCTGGGCGGGGACGGTTCCTGGCCAGCCAGCGGCAATCAAATGATGTGGAATATTTCGTGGAGTTTTGAGATCGGCAACTCAGGTTATGGTTTTTCTAGCCAGGTTGATGCGCTTACCGGGGACTTGATCAATAGTAACATGCCTTATCCTTTCTTGCGGGAAGATGCATATTATCCACCCAAGTTGACGCGTGCAGAGGCACTGGAGCAAGCACGGAAATTTATTGCCAAAGCGGCCCCTTCCCTGGGTACAGGTGACATTCAGCTGGAGGATAACGAGGCCATGAATATGTCAGGGAGCAGCCTGTTCGGAGCCGTTCAATATAACTTCTCCTTCAAGCTTCTCAAAAATGGCCTGCCTACAGCTTCAGATCAACTCTGGGTTACGGTCGATGGCAACGGCAACGTCACTCAGTATAACAAGCCATCCTCCGGACTGGCATACCCTTCGGCCAAACCCGCCGTTTCCCTGGAATCGGCGCAGAAGAAGTATGCGGACAGCTTTGCCTTGGGGCTCTACTATATTCCGGTTTACAAGGATGGTATTGTGGAGCGATGGGTACTGGGCTGGCGTCCGCAGGAACAGTCGCTGTATTCAATAGATGCCCAGACCGGTAAGAGAACAGACAACGAAGGCACAGAAGTCTCCTCTTTGCCGGTAACCTATGAGGCTGTGCCTCAGACTAAGGAGCGATTCCAGGCGATCAGTACCGGTAAGGAGCTTACCGCCGCGGAAGCTGCAAAGCTTGTACAGCAGATAATGCCGATTCCGGCAGGACGCAAGCTTAACGACCAAATGCAGGGTAATGTCTACCCGAATACGAAGCAAAAGGTCTGGCGGTTGTCCTGGCGTGAGAACAGCAGCGCACCCATGGCTGGATTTACACCTACTTCTTACGCTGAGGTGGATGCAGTAACCGGCCAAATCTACCAATTCCAGCTGGAGCAATTTACCGGCAACACGAATGTGAAGCCGCAGCCTGCGCCTGCCGGAGGAAAGAAGCTGTCTCAGGCGGAAGCCAAGCAGCAAGCGATAACACTGGTCAACCGTTTGTATGATCAGGCCAGCAGCGTTCTCAAGCTGGAAGAGCATGGCGGGACATGGAGTGTGCTTCCGGATGGTAAAGGCTACCGTTTTCAATTTGTCCGTTATTATAAGGGCATCCCGCTAAGTGACTCAGGCATTACGCTGGTCATGGATATGTACGGCAGACTCGAAAGCTATTCCGCAATGAGCCGCAGTGATCTCGCAACGATAAAGGAGCAGCCCACCCCGGCTATATCCCAAAGCGAGGCGCTGAAAAGCTATAAGGACCGGTATGTCCTGAAGCTTCAATATAGCCGCATAGGCGGAATGTACACCAACAATGTCTACGTAGAACCGCGGGTTAAGCTTGTCTACAGTCCACTGCCGGTCAACGAACAAGATCAGTATGCAGTCCTGGATGCCTCCACGGGTAAATGGGTGCAGGTTAACACCTATTACGGCCAGAGTGTATTAGCATCTGCAGCAGTTGACCTCAAGGGCCACCCTGCGGAAAAAGCATTAACCGAATTGGTGAAGTATGGTGTCCTTAATCCGGATGCAGACAGTAAAATAAATCCGGATCAAGAAATCACTGTAGGAGATTGGTTTAACTTCATCGCCAAAGCTTCTACTCCATACTATTCAGGATATTCGAATGGAACAGAACCCAAGGCCGTTGCTGGTGTAAGCCCGGACAATGAGTATTATTCGGCTGTAAGCTTTGCTGTGAACTACGGCTGGATCAGCAAGGAAGCTGTACTGCAGCCTGGTAATAAGCTGAGCCGAGAACAGCTCGCCGTGCTACTGGCCTCCTTTTTGAGATACAATAAACTCTCTTCGTTCCTGGTAAATGATACCGCTGTGACCAGCCTTAGTGACAGCGCTGCTATTAAGGAAAAAGGTGCGGTGGCGCTCGTTGTGAAGCTGGGGTTATTACAGGGAGACAACGGCAAATTTAATCCGCAGCAAAATGTTACCAAAGCTGACATCGCCACTGTGTTGATGAAGCTTGTAGAACTGCAGGGCAGAGTAGACCAGGGTATCGGCCAGAATATTCGCCAGTACTAGCTTTATCTGCAGCAAAGCCTGCTCCCCGCCTGATGGCGGGAGGCAGGCTTATGTGTGTTTGGATATTATAGCCGATGTTCTATTTACCGAGCTGCTTATCGACTTCTCGAACCGGATTTTCGCCTACGTTCTCTTCAATCTTGTGACTGCTCATGAACCAGCCGGTGGCTGCAATAATTACGAGCACTACATAGAAGGTAGCCTTCCACCAGGTGCTGTGGGCGAAATCTTCGGACAGTACACCCAGCGAAGGATGGGCCAGTGTGATGACGGCCAGCTTGACGCCGACCCAGCCGACAATAAAGAATGCGGCAACTTCAAGACCCGGACGGGAGTGGAGCAGCTTGACGAAGAAGGACGCTGCGAACCGCATAATAACCAGTCCGATGAATCCACCAGCAAAGATGACAAGGAACTGTCCACCGTCAAGCCCCCCGATATTGCTGATTCCGCTTGGCGGAAGCGCAACGGCAAGCGCAACAGCCGCCAGGATAGAGTCAACGGCAAAGGCAATATCTGCTACTTCGACCTTAAGTACAGTAAACCAGAAGCTGGACTTCTTCTTTTCAACGGATTTTTCACTGCCGCTTTCGGCAGCTTCATCGGTAACAGGCTTCTTGAACAGCACTTTTCGGAAGATATGGTTACCGGCAATGAACAGCAGATAGATCGCGCCAATGGCTTGTACCTGCCAGATGTCCACCAGATAAGAGATAACAAAAAGCGAACCAAATCGGAACACAAACGCCCCGGCCAACCCGTAGAACAATGCTTTTTTACGTTCCTCATCAGGAAGATGTTTAACCATGATTGCCAGTACCAGTGCGTTATCTGCGGCGAGCAACCCTTCCAGTGCTACGAGAACGAGCAATACCCATCCGTATTCTAATAATAATCCCCAATCCATTGCTGCTTCCTCCTCATTTGGATGTAAGTACCACCATTAAATTCCTGTGATACCATTATCTTTGCCAAAAGTATATAAAAAAGACCTTTACCAAGCAGATCAGCCTTTGGAATAAAGGACTAACCTGATTGGTAAAGGTCTCGCTAACAATAGTTCATTGCCGATAAAACCGGAGAACATCCTCACATTCTCGTATTGACGATTTTATCTAACAGCTACTCCCCTTTACGGGATATATTAAATTTTATTGGTTGCGTGTGTGACTTAAAAGTATCATATATGACTTGAGAGCCATTGTCAATGCCTGTGAGAATAAATATCACTAGAAAATGACTGGAATGGAAACGGAAACATGTTACATATAAGTAAGATAACATAACATGTGGTATGGCGAAACTGCAAACATAAGGAAAATGAGGGCTTTTTAAGCCTAAACCTGATTGACGATGTGTAGGAATGAAAATATGATGAGACTAATTAAAGCGGCCAGGCGATTTGTTGTTAGGTAATATAACATTGATTCATTTGGCTCTGCTAGCTAAATTCTATTAGAAATTAAGCAAATGCTTACGAAGCGAGTTTTACTGCGAAGTTGTTTCAAAGAAGTAACGCTCCGTAAAAACTTAAGCAAATGCTTACGAAGCGAGTTTTACTCGATGACACATCAGGGAAGTCAATGCTCGTAAAACTTTTAGGAGGTGGGAAATGATGCAGCCGTCGTCGTGTATATCAAGTGCAGCAGAGGAGGAGCTCAGCCGCCACCCTTGCTACAGCGAGGAAGCCCATCGGTATTATGCCAGGATGCACATCCCGGTAGCTCCCGCCTGCAACATCCAGTGCAATTACTGCAACCGCAAGTTTGACTGCGTGAATGAGAGCAGGCCTGGAGTGGTCAGTGAGGTGCTCACCCCGGAGCAGGCAGAACGTAAAGTGAAAGGGGTGGCTGCTCAGCTCATGCAGCTTTCGGTAGTCGGCATTGCCGGTCCCGGCGATCCGCTGGCGAATCCTGAGCAGACGTTCGATACGTTCGCCCGGGTTAAGGAATACGTGCCGGATGTCTCCCTGTGCCTCAGCACCAACGGATTGACGCTTTACCGGCATATCGATGAGATTATGGAGCTTGATATCCGCCATGTCACCATCACCATCAATGCCATTGATCCTGAAGTCGCCGAAGAGATTTACCCTTGGGTGTTCGACGAAGGTGTGCGCTATGAAGGAAGAGCGGCAGCGGAGCTGCTGATCAGCCGCCAGCTGCTCGGTCTTGAACTGCTGGCAAAGCTGGGTATTCTCGTCAAGGTTAATTCCATTATGATTCCAGGGGTCAACGACCATCATTTACCCGCAGTGTCCAAAAGAGTAAAAGAGCTCGGGGCTACACTGCACAACGTCACACCGCTTATTATCGCACCGGGCAGCCAGTACGAGCTGGACGGCCGCAAAGCGCCCCGTCCGAAGGAACTGCACAATCTGCAGGAGCTCCTTGGCCGCGACGGCATGAAGGTGATGCGCCACTGCCGGCAATGCCGGGCTGACGCCATTGGGCTGCTGGGCCAGGACCGCAATCAGGATTTCCCTCTTGAAGGGATGGAAGCTGATCCGGTGATCAACCAGGAGGCCAGAGCGTTGTTCCAAGGTGAGCTTGATGCGAAGATCCGCGAGCGGGTCCGGGCCAAACAGGCCAGACGATTGCAGGAGAATTCCCCAAAGATAAGGGTCGCGGTAGCTACCCGGGGCGGCGACAAGGTCAATCAGCATTTCGGGCATGCGACAGAATTCCTGGTATACGATACCGACGGAGCGGATGTACAACTGCTCGGTGTCCGCAAGATACAGGCCTACTGCCAAGGCAAAGCAGACTGTAACGGTGATAAAGCCGCCACGCTGCAAGAAATCATATCCATACTAAGTGATTGCCGCATTCTTCTCTGCTCCGGCATCGGGGATGGCCCGCGTGCCAGCCTGAACAAAATCGGAGTCTTGCCTCTCGTCCGTAAAGGTGGAATACAGGAAGCGATTCTCGAAAGTGTGAAGTACAGCTCTTATTTTGAAAATATAAACATTTCGAAGGGATGATGAATCATGAGACAAATAGCTTTCTACGGTAAAGGCGGTATCGGTAAATCCACAACTTCCCAAAACACTTTGGCCCAATTGGCAACCAAATTCAAACAAAGAATTATGATCGTTGGTTGTGACCCTAAGGCAGACTCCACCCGCCTGATTCTGAATACCAAAGCGCAGAACTCCGTACTGGAACTGGCGGCTGAACTGGGTTCGGTAGAGGATCTGGAGCTTGAAGATGTGCTGCAGACCGGCTTTGGCGACATCATCAATGTAGAATGCGGCGGACCTGAACCGGGCGTAGGCTGCGCAGGACGCGGGATCATTACTGCCATCAACTTTCTGGAGCAGGAAGGCGCGTATCAGGATCTGGACTTCGTATCCTATGACGTACTGGGCGACGTTGTATGCGGTGGTTTCGCAATGCCAATCCGCGAAGGCAAGGCACAAGAGATCTACATCGTGTGTTCCGGTGAAATGATGGCCATGTACGCAGCCAACAACATTGCACGCGGTATCCTGAAATATGCTACAAGCGGCGGTGTGAGACTGGGCGGACTGATCTGCAACAGCCGTAACACTGACCGTGAAGATGAGCTGATCATGGAGCTTGCCCGCCGTCTCAATACCCAAATGATCCATTTTGTTCCCCGCGATAACATTGTTCAACATGCCGAGCTGCGCAGAATGACAGTAGCCCAATATAACCCTGCCCATCAACAAGCTAAGGAATACGAAATCCTGGCTGAAAAAATCCTCAACAACAAAATGCTGACCATCCCTACTCCGATTTCCATGGAAGAGCTGGAAGAGCTGCTGATGGAATTCGGTATCATTGAAGATGAAGAAGCAGCGATCAAGAAGCTGCAAGCTTCCGGTCAATAAGACTGCCAAGCCGCGATACCCAGTCATCCGGTGAACGGAGTGGAGAGACGGTCTTCACCGGATGAACTTTCAGTGGCTAATGGCTACGCAGGCGGCTTAAGCGTCCTGCACCACGAAAAGGAGGGTCAATAAATGGGACTGAATATCGAAGAGAATAAGAAATTAGTAGAAGAGGTTCTGGAAGCCTATCCCAAAAAAGCGAAGAAAGACCGCGAAAAGCATTTTCAGATCAATACCGAAGAAGCTCAATCCTGCGGCACTTGTGCCCTGAAGTCTAATATTAAGTCCCGTCCGGGCGTAATGACACCCCGCGGATGCTCCTATGCAGGCTCCAAAGGGGTGGTATGGGGTCCGATCAAGGATATGGTTCATATCAGCCACGGTCCCATCGGCTGCGGACAGTACAGCTGGGGCACGCGCCGCAATTATGCCAACGGAACACTGGGGATCGACAATTTTACCGCTATGCAGATCACTAGTGATTTTCAGGAAACGGACATCGTATTCGGCGGTGATAAGAAACTGGAAGTAATCATGCGTGAGATCACAGAAATGTTCCCCCTTGCCAAAGGGATTTCAGTACAATCCGAATGTCCGGTCGGTCTGATCGGCGATGATATTGAAGCGGTATCCAAAAAGATGTCCAAAGAGCTGGAAATGCCGATTGTTCCGGTACGCTGTGAAGGATTCCGCGGTGTCAGCCAATCGCTGGGTCACCATATTGCTAATGATGCCATTCGTGATTTTGTGCTCGGCAAAGCCGAGCTGGCTGAAACCGGCCCATACGATGTCAATATCATCGGCGATTATAATATCGGCGGCGATGCATGGGCTTCGCGGATTCTGCTGGAAGAAATGGGCCTTCGCGTCATTGCCCAGTGGTCTGGGGACGGTACTCTGAACGAACTGGAAATTGCCCATAAGGCTAAGCTGAACCTGATCCACTGCCACCGCTCGATGAACTACATGGTGGAGCATATGGAGAAGGCCTACGATATTCCGTGGATGGAATACAACTTCTTCGGTCCATCCAAGACCTATGAGAGCCTCCGTGCGATCGCAGCCCGTTTTGATGAAACGATTCAGGAGAACTGTGAGAAAATGATCGCCAGACACCAACCGGAAATGGATAAAATCATCCATAAATTCAAACCGCGGCTGGAGAACAAAAAGGTTCTGCTGATGATCGGGGGCTTGCGTTCCCGCCATACGATCGGCGCTTATGAAGATCTGGGCATGGATATCGTAGCTTCCGGTTATGAATTTGCCCATAAGGATGACTATGAAAAGACCTTCCCGATGATGAAGGAAGGGACCATCATTATGGATGACCCGACTGCGTATGAGCTGGAAGAGCTGGCTCAGAAATTGAATGTAGATCTGGTAGGCTCAGGCGTCAAAGAAAAGTATGTGTACCACAAGATGGGCGTTCCGTTCCGCCAAATGCATTCCTGGGATTACAGTGGTCCATATCATGGCTTTGACGGCTTCAAGATTTTTGCCAAAGATATGGATATGACCGTCAACAGTCCGGTATGGAATCTGATCAGCAAAAAGGAAAAAGCGCAAAAAGAGGGGGCGGGCGTATGAGTAAGGACAGACTGGATCTCCCGGACTACAACTCATTGTTCTCGGAAGAACGCTACGTGCAGCAGCGGGAAAACAAAAAACAATTTGAAGCTCCCTGCAGCGACCAGGATACGGCAGAAGCGCTCGCCTACTCCAAATCTGCAGAATATATGGAAAAGAACTTTGACCGTAAAGCGGTTGTTATCAATCCGCATAAAGCCTGCCAGCCGCTCGGATCGGTGATGGCTGCTCTCGGATTCGAGAAAACACTGCCATTCGTTCACGGTTCGCAGGGCTGCAACTCTTATTTCCGCAGTCATCTCAGCCGCCACTTTAAAGAGCCTACGCCTGCGGTTTCCTCTTCCATGACTGAAGATGCAGCAGTATTCGGCGGCATGAACAATTTGATCGACGGATTGGAGAACAGTGTTGCCCTTTACAAACCGGAGATGGTAGCCCTCTGTACAACTTGTATGGCTGAAGTTATCGGTGACGACCTTTCGTCTTTTATCGGCAATGCCCGCATTAAAGGCGCGATCACGGAAGAATTTCCGGTAGCCTTTTGTAATACACCGAGCTTTGTCGGCTCGCATATCACTGGCTATGATTCCATGCTGAAAGGGATATTGAGCTACCTGTATGAGCGCTCTGGAATTAAGGCCAACCCTGGAATTGGTGCGGAATCCGGTGAGAAGCTGAATGTAATGCTTGGTTTTGAGCCTTACACCGGAAACTTTGCGGAAATCCGCAAAATTCTTGACGCCTTTGATACCCAATATACGATCCTTGGTGACCACAGCGGCAACTATGACTCTCCGGCAACAGGCGAGTATGAATATTATTACGGCGGTACGAAGCTTGCTGATGTGCCTTTGGCAGCCAATGCACTGGGTTCACTGTCCCTGCAGAAATACACCCTGAAGAAGACGCAGGATTTCATCAGCGGAACCTGGAACCAGCAGATCACTGCAATGTCTACACCACTGGGGATCACCGGTACGGATAAGCTGCTGGAAGCGATCAGCGAGCTGACAGGTCTTCCGATTCCGGCTTCACTTACCGAAGAACGGGGCCGCGTAGTGGATGCCCTAACAGACAGCCACCCTTACCTGCACGGCAAACGGGTTGCACTCGTAGGCGATCCTGACCTGTTGATCGGACTGATTGGATTCTGCCTCGAAGTGGGTATTGAACCTGTGCATATCGTCTGCTCAAACGGTGATGTGGATTTTAATGAAGTGAAATTTAAAGATGAAGCTCAGGCTCTTCTGGATTCAAGCCCTTATGGCTCGGAGGCTACCCTGTACATCGGCAATGACCTCTGGCATATGCGCTCGCTGCTTCTGAATGATCCGGTTGATCTGGCTATCGGCAGCTCGCATCTGAAATTTGCCGCCAAGGACGCGGGTGTGCCGCTGATCCGGGTAGGATTCCCGATTCTCGACCGTCATCACATGCACCGTTATCCAATTATCGGCTACCAGGGTACTCTGAACCTGTTGAGTCTGATCGTGAATACCGTACTGGATGAGCTTGACCGTAACAACTCCGGCTTTAACTATGATTTGGTCCGGTAAGAAATTCGTACTTGAAGCAGAATAAATGTAAAAATTATTTTACCCGGCGTTCTCTGGTCCCCTATATTTGGTGAAGTATTTTTTCAGCCACATACAGGGACAGGGCAGGCCGGGAATTTTGCAATCATGTAGAATGGCCGCCTTAGTAGCGCAAGGTTTGCGTGAAGCAAGCAACTTTAGCGAAGGAGATGAAGTGCCATGGACCCTGTTCGAAAAGACGAATTTGACTCCGAGGCTTGCGGGAGCCTAGCCCCGAAGGTAAAGCCCTGTCCACGGCCCAAACCGGGTGAAGCGGCTGGAGGCTGCTCCTTCGACGGAGCCCAAATTACACTGCTGCCGATTATGGACGCTGCGCATCTTGTCCATGGTCCGATTGCTTGTGCCGGGAACAGTTGGGAGAGCAGGGGAACCCTGTCCAGCGGCCCCTCCCTGTCTCAATATGGTTTTGCTACGGATCTTACGGATTCCGATATTATTTTTGGCGGAGAAAAAAAACTGAAGGATAGTATTGACTATATTGCCGAGCGCTTTGCGCCTCCGGCAATATTTGTATATTCAACGTGTGTGACTGCTCTGATTGGTGAAGACATGGATGCTGTCTGTAAGACTGCAGCCGAGCGGCTCGGCATCCCGGTCATCCCTGTGAACAGTCCCGGATTTGTCGGCAGCAAGAATCTCGGCAACCGTCTGGCCGGAGATGCGCTGCTGCAGTATGTTATCGGCACCGGGGAACCATCTCCCGAGATGTCCATGGGTATCAATCTGATAGGTGAATACAATATTGCCGGCGAGATGTGGGATATTGAAAAGCTGATGAACAGTGCTGGTATTTCAGTGACCTCACGTATTACTGGAGATGCCCGTTATAAGGAGATTACCTGGGCGCATCGTGCGAAGGTGAATATGGTCGTCTGCAGCCGCGCCTTGCTGGGGCTCGCCAAGGAAATGGAGTCGAGATACGGTATTCCTTATTTCGAAGGCTCTTTCTATGGCGCCAAGGAAACAACCTATTCGTTAAGACAAATGGCCTATTTGATGAATGACCGCGAAATGGAGCGCCGGGTAGACCGCCTGACCGAACGTGAGGAGGCCCGTCTTACCCAGGATCTTCGTCCATACCGCAAGATCCTGAAAGGCAAGAAGGCGGTGCTCTATACCGGCGGCGTCAAAAGCTGGTCCGTTATTTCTGCACTTAAGGAGCTTGGTGTTCAGGTGGTGGGCGTTGGCACGAATAAAAGCACGGAAGATGACGTCCGGCGGATTGCTGATCGTGTAGGCGACGACACCGAATATATCCCCGA
Organism: Paenibacillus sp. 22594; assembly: GCF_052044425.1. NCBI lineage: Bacteria > Bacillati > Bacillota > Bacilli > Caryophanales > Paenibacillaceae > Paenibacillus > Paenibacillus sp. 22594. The sequence goes on along the minus strand of NZ_JBQENA010000005.1, from coordinate 161,469 downwards.
GGGCGGAGCCAGCCGCATTCTCAAAACGGTGCGGGAACGCAAAGCGGATATGATGATCGCAGGCGGCCGCAATATGTATGTGGCAATGAAGGAGCAGATTCCGTTCATTGATATCAACCAGGAGAGACACAAGGCTTACGCTGGTTATGAAGGGCTCTTGCGGCTCGCCAAGGAGCTGACCTATTCCCTGGCCAATCCGATCTGGAAGCTGGCTGCCAGTCCGGCCCCATGGGATAAGGAGGCGCCTCCCTATGACTGTTAACAGAAGGAAGAAGCCGGCTTCGGTCAATCCGATCAAAATCGGCCAGTCGCTCGGCGCCGTGCTGGCACTGCAGGGTTGCTACCGCGCCATGCCGCTGATGCACGGTTCGCAGGGCTGCTCTGCTTTTCCTAAGGCGCTGCTGACCCGTCACTTTCGTGAGCCGATCGCCGTTCAGACCTCCGCGCTGCAGGAGATGGATGTGATTTTTGACGCTAACCGCAATCTGGAAGAGGCTCTGAATTTGGTGTTAAGCAAGCACCGGCCTGATATTATCGGGATCATCGGGACGGAATTGACCGATGTGGCCGGGGTGGATTATCAGAGCATGCTCAAGTCCTACAAGCGGGAACGGAATATGCGTGGGGGGCTTGCTTTTTCCGTGGTATTGCCGGATTTCCGCGGGTCACTTGAATCCGGCTTCAGTGCTACAGTGGAATCCATGATCGATGAGATGATCCAACAAGTAGGGCATAAGGGCTCACGAAGCGTAAATACCCGGCAGATTACGCTGCTGCCCGGATCATTTTTGACACCTGCGGATGTGATGGAGCTGAAGGAGATGATTTCTTCCTTCGGATTCGAGGTTATTGCGCTGCCGGACATTTCGACTTCCTTGTCAGGGCATTTGCTGACCGGGTTCTCCCTGCTGACCCGTGGCGGTGTGCCGCTGGATTCCATGCTGCAGAGCCTGCAGTCCGGGCTGACGATCGCGGTCGGCGGCAGTATGGAGCGTCCGGCAAGGAGACTTCATAATGCGCTCGGTACGCCATATAAGGTATTCGAGAGTGCGATGGGACTTAAGGCTTCGGATGAACTGCTGCATTTTTTGCACCAGATCAGCGGAGAGCCGGTGCCGCTGCGGTATTGCTGGCAGCGGGAGAATCTGCTCGACAGCATGCTTGACGCGCATTTCCAGTTCGCCGGAATGTCCGTTGTGGCTGCGCTGGAGCCAGACCACCTGTACTCGATTTCCGGGTGGCTTGAGGAGCTGGGTGTGGAGCAGAAAGCGCTGATTGCCTCCTATGAAACACCGCTGATTGCAGGGATGGAGCGCGAGGTATGGGTAGGGGATCTGGACGATGCCGAAGTGCTGGGCAAAGGCGCTGATCTATGGATCAGTAATTCGCATGGTATTGCCGGAGCGCAGCGGATGGAAGCGGCGTTTATGCCGGCAGGGTTTCCGGTATGGAATGAGCTGGGGGCATATATGTCAGTCTCTGTTGGATACAGAGGGGCTATGGAATGGAGTAATAAAGCAGGGAATTTGTTAATGCAGAGGGAGGCTGGCCACCGTGAAAGTAGCATTCGCCACAGATGATGGAAATCGAGTGAATGCCCATTTCGGGCAAAGTCCTATGTTTGCCGTATATAATGTGACCAAAAATGGCGGTGAACTGCTTGAGCTACGCAAGCTGCCGGTTGTTCTCAATCAGGATGAAGCCGGGAAAATTGACAGCCGTCTGGCGGCGGTAGAGGATTGTACGCTGATCTTCATCATGCAGATCGGTGCTTCAGCCGCCGCGCGGGTGACGCGCCGCAAGATTATGCCGGTTAAGGTTCCATTCGGCAGCCCGATTGATGAGCAGGTGAAACGTCTGGTTGAGATGCTTCAGGGTAAGCCGCCGATGTGGCTGGCCAAAGTCCTGCGTGCAGAAGAAGAAGGCACAGGTGAAGGGGAGGAATCCAATGGAACCGTTGGCTAATGACAAGTTGGCATTTCAGGCGGAAACTTTCCAAAAGGGAGCGGCGGTACAACCCCGCCGCCGCAAGGCGGTAAAAGAACTGGATCAGGTTACGGCGGATGCATTTGTCCGCCGTTTGTGCAATCTTTTGGATACAGCCGACTTCTTCGGACGTCATGCTTCGCTGTCCCCGCAGGAGAAGATAACCAAGCTGTTTCTGGCTTCGGCCGAGGACAAGGATAAATCCGAATTCAACTGTGCTGTATCACCGAAGGTTCGCCAGCAGGTTCCGGTTCTGTTCCAGGCGATCGCCGGGGTCATGGAAGAGAAGAGCGGAACCATGGTGCAAAGTACTGCCGAGATTAATGTAGAGGGCTTTGGGCGGGGGCTGCTGTACACCGGGCGTGTGATTCTGGTGCTCAAAAGTCTGCGGGCCGGTGCTCCTTTCCCGTTCACTTCCGAGGAGAAGACTATTCGTTATGGAGTGGAATGTATCGAGGAAGGCCTTGCGTTTCTGGAGAAATATAATGAAATGACTGCCTTCCACGGTTTGCTGAGTCTGGAAGGCTAGCGACCAGAAATTTATGTTCAGTCACAGGGGGAATCGGGGATGGAGCAGCTTGCCGGAGGTTTGGAGCTGGAACGGTATGCCCGGCAGTTGAAGCTGCTGGGAGAAGACGGGCAAAAGGCGCTGAAGGAAGCGACGGTCATGGTGGCCGGAATTGGCGGACTTGGAGGAACGGCTGCGATGTATCTGGCCGCGGCGGGCGTTGGCAAGCTTATTTTGGCCCATGAAGGAATGATTGTCCCGCCTGATCTCAACCGGCAAATTCTTATGGACACAGATCATCTGGGGATGGAACGGATCAGTACAGCTATAACCCATTTGAAGCGCCTGAACCCGCATGTCGAGATCGAGGGATATAATGCAAGAATTGAATATGACCTTGCCAAGCCCTGGGTACAGGACGCTGATATTGTAATCGACGCCCGTTATGATTTTCCGGAGAGGTATGCTCTGAACCGCCTGTGTGTAGATACCGGCACACCTATGGTGGAAGCTGCAATGTACGGATTTGAAGTTTCGCTTACCACCGTCATTCCTGGTGTTACACCCTGCCTCGAGTGCTTATATCCGGATGTGCAGCCTCAGTGGGAGCCGCTTGGATTTCCAGTTTTGGGAGCGACATCCGGAATTGCAGGTTGTATGGCTGCGCTGGAAGCCGTAAAATGGATTACAGGGGTAGGGACAACTTATGCGGGCGTGATGCATCGCTTCAGCTCACTCGACTTCGCCTGTTACAGCGTCCATATTTCCCGTAATCCGAATTGCGCTTGCTGCGGAGAAGGAGGTACACCGTGAAAAGTCTCAAGCTATGTGACACGACACTGCGGGATGGCGAACAGGCGGCTGGAGTTTCATTCACGAGGGCAGAAAAGCTGGAAATCGCAAAGTTGCTGTCGGAGAGCGGAGTTGAACAGGCAGAGGTAGGAATTCCTGCCATGGGTAAACGGGAGCAGGAGGATATTGCGGCCATTGCCGAATTGAATCTCCCCATGAAGCTGATGACCTGGAATCGCTCGGTGCCGGGGGATATCGACAAGGCACTGGCTACCGGAGTGAACTGGAGCCACGTGTCTATTCCGGTATCGGTGATTCAGCTGCATGGCAAGCTGGGGTTAACACCGGCGGAGGGGCTGAACAAGCTGCTGGGTGCAGCGGAATACGCCCTGTCGCTCGGGATGACGGTGTCGGTAGGAATGGAGGATTCGTCCAGGGCTAACATGGGTTTTCTGGTGGAGCTGGTGAATTCTCTATATAAGGAGGGCATTCGCAGGTTCCGTTATGCGGATACCGTCTCAGCGCATCATCCGGGACAGATTGCCGAGCGGGTAAGCACGCTGCTTGGTGAGGTTCCTGCAGATGTCGAGCTGGAGGTGCACTGCCATAACGATTTCGGCCTGGCCTGCGCGAATACGCTCAGCGGCGTAGCCGCAGGGGCAGTCTGGGCCAGCACCACAGTGGCTGGAATCGGAGAACGGACCGGCAACGCAGCCATGGAGGAAGTCGCTATGGCCTGGCATCATCTGTATGGCGGAGAGAGTAACGTCAGATTTGATCTGCTGAAAGGCTTGGCCGACAAGGTGATTGCTGCTTCCGGACGAAGTGTTGGCGATGCCAAACCGATTGTCGGGCAGCTGGCTTTTACACATGAGTCGGGAATTCATGTGGACGGGCTGATGAAGGAGAGGGCTACTTACCAGACCTTTGATCCCGCGGAAGTGGGCCGGAGTCACCAATTTGTACTCGGCAAGCATTCCGGTACCGGCGGCGTATCCCATGTGCTGGACCAGTGGGGCCTCGAGATTACCCCGGATACCGCAGGGCATTTGCTGGAGCGTGTCCGCGAATACGCGGAGTCCCATAAAGGCACGGTTCCGGAATATATGCTGGTGCAGTGGCTGATGGAGGAGCAACAGCGGGCTCAGAATGCTGTATAAGCATAGGAGTATTGCCGGTTACGGTGAAAATAAGGTTGTCTGTCTACCGGCAAGATTCCGGCAATGGGCTGAGCCCAATGTTAAGAATTCTCGCAGTCTGGAGTATGGATAGTGCAGGCAGTGGTGTCTTCCTTGGGGGAGACTACCGCTGCCTGTTTTTTTATACTCTCAGGCGCTTAATATCTTGTCTTGGAGGAGAGCCAAACATTCGGGAATACTCCCGGCTGAATTGCGAGGGACTTTCTAATATTCGCTTAAGAGAAACGGCTGCCATCCTGTAGGGGAGGAGGGGCCGTTTTTTTCTTTTCGCGCTCATTTTGCGCTCTGAAATTTACGGTTTTTGAGAAAAGACAGCTTGCATCGCATACGACAAGCCTCTACAATCTTGAGCAGGAACGTTAAGCAGAGAGAGCAAGGATAAGGAGAATGGAGAATCTATGACTAAGAAAACAATCTTTTTTGATATTGACGGTACGATCTATGATGAGCAGAAGAACATACCCGCGTCCACGAAGGAAGCCATTGCTGAACTGAAAAGACAGGGTCATCATGTAGCGATTGCCACGGGTAGAGCCGCTTACATGTTCGAGGATTTGCGCGAAGAGCTGGATATTCATTCTTATGTGTCGCTCAACGGGCAGTATGTTGTTTTTGAAGGAGAAGTGATTTACCGCAACCCCCTGGATACCTCTTCCCTGCAGGCTCTAACCTTGTTCGCCGAAAAAAATGATCATCCGGTGGCTTATATTGATGCCGTAGGCATGAAGGTGAATGTTGCGGAGCATGAGTATATCAGGACTAGTATCGGGTCGCTTAAGCTGGCGTTTCCGACACATGATGCGGAGTATTTTTTGCAGCACGAAATCTATCAGGCGCTAATTTTTTGCCCGGAGGAGAATCAAAAGCTATATGAAGAGACGTATCCGCAATTTCATTTTATACGCTGGCATCCCTTGTGTATGGATGTGCTGCCGGGGAATGGCTCGAAGGCGGGGGGGATCGCTCAAATGATGAAATCGCTCGGAGTCCGGAAGGAAGATATTTACGCGTTTGGTGATGGCCTCAATGATCTGGAGATGCTGAGTTTTGTCGGTCATGGCATCGCGATGGGCAATGGAGAAGATGAAGTCAAGGCTGCCGCGCGCTATGTCACCAAGCCAGTCAGTGAGAACGGAATTCTTGAGGGATTGAGAATGGTGGGCCTGTTGTAGAGAAAACTAATCCTGAGTGGATTGGGCGGGTTGTCCAGCTATAGTATATGTCTGCTGCGGAGCGGACGTGTCCAGGCAAGTGAACAGTTTGTTGTGTTCCCAGGTGATTTTAGCTTGTCCAGGCGTTATAAACACCCGGTTTTCCGAAAAATAAATAGCAGCCTACGAGACGAATGTCCATGCCTCCCATAGGTAAATGGAGTACTATACATCAGAGTCTATGGGAGGTGCTGAAATGAGACGTCTGAAGCTTAAGAAAAAATGCCCGTTTCCTGAAAAGGAACTGCTTGAGTGCCCCTTGCCGAAGCTGTCTAAGAAACGCCCTAAAAGGAAACCTTCAAAACGGAAACATGAACATGGCAAGCAGTGCTGCTGCAAGGAAATCATCGTCAAAAAGCAAATTGTCCGTGTAAACATTCCCCTTGGTGCACTTGGCGCGGCTGGAGCCGCTGGAGCACTTGGCGCCGCTGGTGCTGTAGAAGCGCTGGGTGCAGCTGGAGCTGCCGGAGCGGCAGGAGCTCTGGGCGCCGCTGGTGCAGGTGGATTACTGGGAGCAACAGGCGCTGCTGGAGCTCTCGGAGCTGTAGGCGCCGCCGGGGCGCTGGGTGCAGCAGGCGCCGCCGGGGCATTAGGAGCGCGTGGTGCAACCGGTGGCTTGGGTGCTATCGGAGCGGCCGGGCTTCTTGGCGCCGCCGGGGCTGTTGGTGCGCTTGGCGCAGCGGGTGCAGCGGGTGCAACGGGCGCGCTGGGTGCCGCCGGTGCCCTGGGCGCGGCAGGAGCTTTGGGTGCCGCAGGAGCAATAGGTGCCGCTGGAGCTATCGGCCCGGCGGGAACCGGCGGGCTGGTTGGTCCTCCCGGACCCGCCGGGCCGGCTGGGCCAGCAGGAGCTCCGGGACCGACTGGTGCTGCCGGACCTGCCGGTGCACCAGGAGCCACGGGAGTAGCGGGACCCGCCGGGGTCGCTGGACCTGCGGGAGTAGCGGGACCTGCCGGGGCTACTGGAGCCACTGGGGCGGCTGGACCGTCCGGCGCGGCTGGCGCAACTGGAGCGACGGGCGCAACCGGCGCGGCTGGCGGAATTGCCCAATTCGGCTATGTGTATAACCTCGGCGCGCAAGTGGTGCCGATTGAGGCGGATGTATCTTTTGATACGAACGGTCTGCTGACACCCGGAATTACCCATGCTCCCGGCACAACGACGATTTCGGTGACCAATGCGGGAATCTATGAGGTCAATTTCTCGGTATCCGGTGTGGAACCCAATCAGTTCGCATTGTTCGTCAACGGAGCCCTGGTTCCAGGTACTGTATACGGCTCAGGTGCCGGCACTCAGCAGAATACCGGGCAGGTAATCCTGGCCTTGTCTTCGGGAGATGTGCTGACGCTGCGCAACCACAGCTCCGCGTCAGCTGTCACGCTGCAAACGCTGGCCGGGGGCACACAGGCAAATGTCAATGCGTCGATTGTCATCAAGCAATTAAGCTAGCTTCAGATGGATGGGCAAGCAAACTGAACCAGCACAATCCAATGGAGCAGAGTGGGCAATAATCCAATCAGAAGACGGGAGCACTTCTATACGAAGGCGTTCCTGTCTTTTTTGCTGCCGCTTTATATGCTGAAACGAAGGTTTTATCGAAAATTTGTTATTCCCTTCCTCAGGAGTGGTTAAGATATATTAATGTGTCCGCAAGAGGCCGGGAAGTCCTTTATGCCGGAACATATTTCTTATCCAAGCAGGAATCGCAGAAGCGGAGGGAATCCTTGTGAACCCGAAATGGTGGAAGGAAAGCGTAGTGTACCAAATTTATCCGATCAGCTTCATGGACAGCAATGGTGACGGGATTGGTGATTTGCGCGGAATTATGTCCAAGCTGGATTATTTGCAGGATTTGGGTGTGGATGTGATCTGGATCTGCCCGATTTATAAATCGCCGAACCATGACAACGGCTATGATATTAGTGATTATTGCGACATTATGAAGGAATTCGGGACGATGGATGATTTTGACCGGCTGCTGAGGGAGATGCACTCCCGCGGGATGAAGCTGATGATGGATCTGGTGCTGAACCATACTTCCCATCAGCATCCCTGGTTTATTGAATCCAGAAGCTCGAAGGATAATCCCAAACGGGATTACTATATCTGGAGAAAAGGTAAAAACGGCGGTCCGCCAAACAATTGGGAGTCCTATTTCAGCGGCTCGGTCTGGGAGCTCGACCCCAAGACGGATGAATATTACCTGCATCTGTATTCCAAATTTCAGCCGGATCTGAACTGGGAGAATCCCGCCGTGATCGACAAGCTGCATGAAATGGTGCAATGGTGGCTGAAAAAAGGGATCGACGGCTTCCGTTTTGACGCAATCGCCCATATTGTGAAGAAGGACGGGTATCCTGACGCCTTGAATCCTAAGGGTACGACGACTGTGCGGGCGTATGACATGTTCTCCAATCTGGAGCATGTGCACACGCTGCTGCGCAATCTGAACGAGCAGGTGCTCTACTTTTACGATATTATGACGGTTGGCGAAACTTCGGGGCTTGGCCCGGAGCAGGCGCTGGATTATGTCGGTGACGGACGCCGCGAGCTGAACATGACCTTTCAATTCGAGCATATGAATCTGGACTGTGCGGCTCCGGGCGGAGGAAAGTGGGATACGGTCCCCTGGAGTCTCCTGGAACTCAAGAAGATCATCAGCAATTGGCAGACGGTCCTGCATGACAGAGGCTGGAATGCCAACTATTTGTGCAACCATGACCAGCCGCGTTCGGTATCCCGGTTCGGTAACGATATGTATTACCGCATCCCCTCGGCCAAAATGCTGGCTACCTTTATTCATATGCTGGAGGGAACCCCTTATATTTACCAGGGTGAAGAGATCGGGATGACCAATGCGGGTTTTGAATCGATTGATGATTACCGGGATGTAGAAACACTGAATTACTATGAGGAAAAGCGCACGAATGGCGTTCCCGAAGCAGACATTATGGCCGCTATTCATAAAAAAAGCCGGGACAACGCCCGCACGCCGATGCAATGGGACGATGGAGAGGACGGCGGATTTACCGAAGGCGTACCTTGGATCCGGGTGAACTCCAATTCCCGGGAGATTAATGCAGCCAGTGCGGTCAAGGACCCTGACTCGATCTATCATTATTACAAGAAGCTGATTCAGCTGAGAAAAAAACATCAGGTCATTGTCTACGGTGAATACGCCTTGCTGCTGGAAGAGCACCCGGAAATTTATGCGTATACCCGCATGCTGGAGGATCAGCGGCTGCTGGTGGTGCTGAATTTCTTTGAGCGGGAGCCGGTGTTTGAGCTGCCGGAGGAATTTCAGCCACAGAAGCTGGAGCTGCTGATCTCTAATTACACGCCAAATCATGAGGAAGACCTGAGGAATCTGAAGCTTCGTCCTTACGAAGCAAGAGTATATTTACTGCGACAGAACTAGAGTGGTCTACAGAGTTGCCATGACGCGGGAAGTATGGCGAAATGGCGACTCTTTTTTGAGTTTAGCTATAAAAGACGGTACAATTGCGTTACATTAGGTGATATGTTCAAGCCCCGGTATTCTGAGGAGAATATGGGACAGCGCCATGGGAATCGTGAGAGCTTGGGTTTGAATACACGCGGAGCATACATAGAGAGGTTTGTGCAGGTGCTGCTGCGGGAGGAGAAGGAACATGGGTGAGTGGTATGAGGAGAGTTTTGGTGAGGATTACTTAATTGTATACAAACACAGGGATTTTGGCGGGGCGCGGCGCGAAGTGGAGCGGATGATCGGGTGGCTGGAGCTGCCTAAGGGGGCAAGGGTGCTTGATCTGTGCTGCGGTATGGGCCGCCATTCTCTGGCCCTCGCGGAAGCAGGGTATGAGGTTACCGGTGTGGACCTGTCTGAGGCGCTCCTGCGAGAAGCGCGGGCACAGGCCGGAGCCGAAGCCGTGACCTGGATACGTTCAGATATGCGTCAGCTGCCGCTTGAGGGCGGTTTTGAGGCTGTGGTGAATTTGTTCACTTCCTTTGGCTACTTTGAAGAGGATGAGGAGCAGGTGAAGGTGTTGCGGGAAATCCGCCGCATGCTTGTACCGGGTGGCAAATTCATTGTGGATTTTCTAAATCCGGCTCATGTCATCCGTCATCTGGTTCCGCACTCCGTCCGTGAGGACGGGGATACTCTGATTGATGAGTCGCGGCGGATTGAGGATGGTTATGTTAAGAAGGATATCATCCTGACCTCGAAGTCCTGTGGGGCTTCCCGTATATACCATGAGCGCGTCAAGCTGTATCCGCTGGATCAATTCCGCGAGATGATTGCAGCCGCAGGTCTTCAGCTGGAGGCGGTCCACGGCAGCTATGAGGAAGATGAGTATGTGGCGGAGAGCTCGGGGCGGATGATTTTTACGGGTGTACGTCCGGTGAGGGGATCGTGAGGAAAACAGAGCTAACCTCAGGGGAAGGCGGTGACGATAGCGTGAGGAAAACAGAGCTAACCTCAGGGGAAGGCAGTGACGATAGAATGAGGAAGATAGACCTGACCCCAGGAGAAGCCAGTAGCGATAGCATGCAAAAGGCGGAACTGACCACATGGGAGGGTGGTATTATTCAGGTCTCGGTTCCGATGGACCCGCCGCTGCGCCAGGTGAACAGCTATATTCTCCCTGACCGGAACGGACAGCTTACGGTTATAGACCCTGGTCCGCATACGCCCGAAGCGGAGCTTGCCTGGGAGAATGTGCTGAAGGAGCTGGGCTATTCATGGGGTGAAATTCGGGATATTGTGGTCACTCATCATCATCCGGACCATTACGGTCTTGCAGGATGGCTGCAGTCGCGCAGCGGAGGCAAGGTGTGGATGTCGGAACGGGCCCATGCCGAAGCGCGGCTGACCTGGGGAGAGACAGCTACTCTGAATGAAGCGCTGCCGCAATTCTTCCTCAGCCATGGCATGCCTGGGGAGAGGGTACAGGGAATCAGGGAGCATTTGGAACGCTTCCTGCCCCAGGTCACCCCTCAGCCAGAGGTGACCTATCTCAATACCATGGAGCCGTTCCTCATGGGGAACCGCAAGTGGCAGCCGCTAGTGACTGGTGGACATGCACCGGGGCACCTGTCCTTTTATCATGGCGGCAGTGGGCAGATTCTGTGCGGCGATGCCGTGCTGCCGCAGATTTCGCCCAATGTCAGCCTCCAGCCGGGCAGTGATCCGCAGCCGCTGCTGACCTACATGGATGGGCTGCGCAAGCTGCGTAGTCTCCGGGTAACCCAGGCGTTTCCGGGCCACCGGAAACCGTTCGCGGGTTTTACGGAGCGGGCGGACAGCTTGCTGCGCCATCATGAAGAGCGGCTGGATACGACTGCTGCTCTGCTTGAGGGTGGTCCGCTCAGCGGATTCGCGGTATGCGAAGCGCTGTTCCGCAGCCGCGTGTCGAACGCACACCAGATGCGGTTCGCCATGAGCGAGGCATTGGCCCATCTGGCCGAGCTGGTGCGCCGGGAGCGGGCGGAGGTTCTCCGGCCGGAGAGCGGCGGAGTGACCACGTTCGCGGCAGTGGAGTAAGCTGCGTGTAAACCAGCAGCAATATGATAAAGGCCAGGCCACGTATGGACAGGGGGAACCCCATGTATACGCGGCCTGGCCTTTTTGAGGAACAACGGCAGAAATGCCGTTGTTGAATCGCCCTGGGCGGGTTTGCTCAGAAACAACGGCAGAAGTGCCGTTGTTGAATCGCCCTGGGCGGGTTTGCTCAGAAACAACGGCAGAAATGCCGTTGTTGAACCGCCTGGGGCGGGTTTGCTCAGGAACAACGGCAGAAATGCCGTTGTTGAATCGCCCTGGGCGGATTTGCTCAGGAACAACGGCAGAAGTGCCGTTGTTGAATCGCCCTGGGCGGATTTGCTCAGGAACAACGGCAGAAGTGCCGTTGTTGGAACGCCCCGGGCGGGTTTGCTCAGGAACAACGGCAGAAATGCCGTTGTTGAACCGCCCTGGGCGGGTTTGCTAAGGAACAACGGCAGAAATGCCGTTGTTGGAACGCCCTGGGCGGGTTTGCTCAGAAACAACGGCAGAAATGCCGTTGTTGAACCGCCCTGGGCGGGTTTGCTCAGAAACAACGGCAGAAATACCGTTGTTGGAACGCCCCGGGCGGGTTTGCTCAGAAACAACGGCGGAAATGCCGTTGTTGAACCGCCCTGGGCGGGTTTGCTCAGAAACAACGGCGGAAATGCCGTTGTTGAATCGCCCCGGGCGGATTTGCTCAGGAACAACGGCAGAAGTGCCGTTGTTGAACCGCACAAACGGTCAATTTGTACGGTACCGTACCGTTTACTCTACCTTTTTCATCTTGGACGGGTTGTTGATTTTGTACTTCACAGGATGCTGAGTGAGCTTCTTGGCCACGACCTTTGCTTCAAAGGACACGGTATCGCCGACAGCCAGTTCCAGTTTTTTCAGCGTTGCGCTGTGGCTGGACCAGATTTCATCGATTGCAAGGTCGTGCCCCTCCACAGACACTCCCTCATAAATGATAACCTCGTCATCGTTATCGGAGAAATGATTGGGCACGGTCGTAAACTCTTTGACGACGGCCGTCATCTGCAGCTTCTCTTCAGGCAGGACAAGAGCCGCCTTCTTTGGGGATTTGGCCGGCTTCTTCTTTGGAGCTTCCGGCGTTTCGCCGGCTACAACGGCTACAGCTTCTTCAGCACTTGAGCCCGCAGCCCTTGATGTGGCCTCTGCGTCTCCGCTATCTTCCGGGCCGGCTGCTGAATCTACAGCATTTGCTGCCCCCTCTTCCGCCACAGCATCTTCAGGATCAGTCTCTGAATCCACCGTCTTCGCCGCTTCGGAAACAGCGCCTGCTCTTGAACCGAAGGCGGCAGTCTGCATTTCTTTTAGATAGGCGGGATGAATGCAGTGCTGCTGCTTGTTCTCGAACTGTATCACAACGGTCTGAGGATCAACATATCCTACAATCTCACAGGGCAAAGTAAGCCCTTGCCGCTTGTACAGATAGGTTTTGACCCGGGTTGCTGTGTTGGATAGTAGGTTCCATTCCTTGCAGCGCTCAATCAGCTCATCTTCACTCTCAAAATCCTGTACCAGCATAGGGTTGATCACAAAGGGATAGGTCATCCTGTGTTCACCTTCCTTACCATCTATTATCCGGAGCAGACCAGCCCAAGGGGGTGGTCTGTCCGAAGTCGGTATAGCAACAAAAACGTTATCCGCTATTCCGGCTGTGTCTTTTCTTTCTCCAGCGCTGCCTTCCGTGAGGCTTCCTCAAGATCCTCGGGCGCATGCGGAAGACCAAGCTCCTGCTCGCGGTCTGCCTGCTTCCGGTGAGCGATACGCGAGCTGGCGGCAGCAGCCACTGCTCCTACAATGTCGTCCAGATAGGTATGGATTTGGCCGGTAGTTTTGTCGTTCAGCCGTTCGAGCACCCCTGGCTTCAGCTTGTCCACATAACCGTAATTGGTGAAGCCGATGCTCCCGTATACGTTTACTATGGAAAAGGCCAGAATTTCATCAACACCGTACAAGCTCTCATCATTTTCTATCATGTCCTGCAGAGGGGAGAGCAGCTTGCCCTCTTCTGCCAGCACATCCAGCTGGATACCTGTCAGAACGGCGTTTTGTACCTCGCGTTTGCTAAGCACCATCTCTACGTTATGCACACACTCTTCCATTGTGAGGTTGGGATAATATTTCTTCTGCAGCAGCATCACCAGCTCGGCGATTTCTTCCAAGGTTACTCCGCGTTTATTCAGCCAGAACCTGGTTGCTTCCGCGACCTTTTTGCTGTTTAGACTGTAAGGTATTTTTGCATTAGCATCAGCCATGATCAGTCACCCCGTAAATGTGTCTTAGTTTGGATATTAAGAAAATTGTAACCTGCCTGCGCTGCTATTGTCCAGATTCCGGGAATTTAGGATAAGCTGTTGTTATTTTTTGAGCAGAGGGCTCGTATACATAGCAGTACAACTGATCTTAAGCGTTGAAAGGGGTAATCATTCATGAAGCATATGAAACACATCCGCGGGCTCTCCGCAGCTTGCCTGCTCGCGGTTCCGTTAACCTTGTCCGGCTGCAGTCTGTTCGGATCGGAATCGGCATCGGTGGATCCGCCACCTGGTGAGGTCGAAGCGCAAATGCTGCAAGTCAGCGGTGACGGGACACTGGATACAGGTGTAATCGGGCCCGCAGCACTGGATGGAGCTGACCTTTCCGCCGGAGTGAGTACGGATACTTCGTCTGCTGCTGCAGCCGGAGAACGGACAACCGTTTTCCTGGAGGATGGAAATGGCCTGTTAGCCCCGGTATCTCTAAGCCTGCCGGAAGGCGATGATACCGCCATGCTGAAGAACTCCCTGACCGCACTGGTCAGCAAAGGAGACTATGCCTCGGCATTACCCGAAGGCTTCAAGGGTGTGCTGCCTGCCGGAACGGAAGTGAAGAACATCACCGTAGACAAAGCTAAGCTAGCCGTGGTTGAGTTCAACTCCAAGTTTAATGATTACGAACCGGCAGATGAACGCAAAATACTTGAAGCGGTCACCTGGACGCTGACCGGACAGGACGGAATTCAGGGCGTGCAGCTGTGGGTAGACGGGAAGAAACTTACGGAGATGCCGCTGCAGGGCACGCCGCTGGACCGCCCGTTAACCCGCACCCTCGGAATCAACCTGCCCAAAAACGGACCGCTGCTGATGAATTCCAGCGCGGTCACGGTATATTTTTCTGCAGCTGCTTCAGACGGCAGTTATCAATATTATGTACCGGTTACCCGCTTTGTACCCGCAGGGCAGGATACTCTGAAGGCAGCGTTGAATGAACTGATTGCCGGTCCGGAAACGCAGAAAGGACTGGAGATGGTTATGACTCAGGAAACGGTGCTGGATTCGGTGGAAGCGGGACAGAACGGGGTGGTCACTGTTTCCCTGAATGATGATATGTTCGCGGACGGCAAGGGAGTACCGGCGGAAATGCTTGAATCCGTTGTGCTTACGGTTGCACAGAACTCCGACGATGCGCTGGTACAAATCCGCATGAACGGGCAAAAAACAGTAACCGGCACCAATAACGTTGACTACGGGCAGCCGGTATCGGCTCCGGAATATGTGAATGTGCTGCCGCTGTAAAATCGAAAGTAAGTCAAAAGATGCTTTTGTGCCTGCTCTTTGGTAGAATAAAGCTTGCTACGCTACTGGTTGGAGTCAGAGAACTCTGAACCGCTGTTTACCGTAAGCGTTGCAGGTATTTGTGCTTAGCTTTCCGAATCTTATAGATGAAATTTCAAGGCGATGCCGTCCTGATCTTTATGGGGACGGCATCCCTTTCTGCGTAGAATGTAAGAGGGCGGACGCTGAGGCCACACAACAAACTTAGAGCAAGAGATGTAGGAGGCAGAAAAGATGAGATCAAACGGGCGCAATGCAGATCAGCTAAGGCCGCTGACAATAACCACTCAAACCAATAAATACGCGGAAGGTTCCGTGATCATTGAAATGGGGGACACCAAGGTCATTTGTACAGCCACGGTGGACGAGAAGGTTCCACCATTCCTGAAAGGACAGGGTAAAGGTTGGGTAACCGCTGAATATTCCATGCTTCCCCGTGCAACGCAGACGCGCAACCAGCGTGAAGCGGCACGCGGCAAACTGACCGGACGCACGATGGAAATTCAGCGTCTGATCGGGCGGGCGCTGCGTTCCGTAGTGAACCTGCACGCTCTTGGCGAGCGCAGCATTACACTGGATTGTGATGTCATTCAGGCGGATGGCGGAACACGGACAGCTTCGATTACAGGCGCTTTTGTAGCTATGGCCTTTGCGATTAACAAAATTGCGCTTCAGCATAAACTGAGCGTATTTCCAATTACAGACTATCTGGCAGCGATCAGTGTCGGGGTTGTCGGCGACGAGACTCTGCTTGATCTGAATTATGAAGAAGATTCCAAAGCGAAGGTCGATATGAACGTGGTCATGACCGGCGGCGGGGCTTTTGTAGAAGTCCAGGGTACCGGCGAAGAGCGTCCTTTTACCCGTCAGGAGCTGGATCAGCTGCTGGGTCTGGGTGAGAAAGGGATCTACGAATTGATTGCCGTACAGAAGGAAGTGCTCGGAGCTATCGCGCTCAAAATCCCTTCCGGCCAGCCCGGCCAAGAGGTGTAGCAATGGACTCCGGGGGCGGTATTCTGATTGTCGCGACGAAGAATAAGGGCAAGGTGCGGGAGTTTCAGCATGCATTTGCTCCGCTCGGCCTAACCGTTAAAAGCATGTTCGATTACCCGGATCTGCCTAATGTGGTGGAGGATGGGGCGACTTTTGCCGAGAATGCGCTGAAAAAGTCCCAAGCCGTCGGGGATGCCCTCGGCCTCCCTGTTCTGGCAGATGACTCTGGTCTCTGTGTGGATGCCTTGGAAGGAAGACCGGGGGTCTACTCGGCCCGTTATGCAGGTGAAGGTGCAAGCGATCATGAGAATAATCTGAAGCTGCTGAACGAGCTGGAGAAGCTAAAACAGGGCGAGGACACCGGCCAGCCGCTGCTTAGTACGGCCCGCTTCGTCTGCGCCTTATCCCTGTACGACCCTTCAACGGGCAAAGAATTGACCGCTGAGGGAACTGTGGAGGGCTGGATTACCTCCGAGCAGGCGGGGGCCGGCGGCTTCGGCTATGATCCCCTCTTTTACCTGGCAGAGTACGAAAAAACCATGGCCGAGCTGACGCTGGAAGAAAAACAGGCCATCAGCCACCGGGGGAAGGCATTGCGGTTATTAACCGGGAAGCTTGCGGCGCATCAGGAACTGCAGGGCCAATAACAAAAGAAAGAACAGGCGGGTATTTTGCTCTCTCCCAGCTTTTTAAGCCTCGCCTGTCCCCTTCAAAAAGTCTGTCCGCGAGAGCTGCGGCAGACTTTTTTTATGCAGTGATAAATGGAAAATAGATGATATTACCCCCTAAGTATGGAAATTTCCCCCTAGCTTAATCCGGTACTTTGTATGAAAATAAGAATTGCCTTCATCCTTTCCTTTGTTATGAATCCTCTTATTCTATGTACACTATCCCTCCCAATCGTTTTGTAGGCAAGGCTTTGCCCGACAACAACGTATAAAACGTACTTCTCAAGCACAAGACCAGCTCCGCACACCAGACAACATTACCGCAATTGCAGGCTATGAGAGTATTACAAGATTAAGAGCACAGATGATCATTTTTCGTGCGCTTTTTTTGTGTACTTCATCTAGCATCCCGAAGTCGTGAATCTGATAGAGACAATGGATGAAGGTAAATCCCAATCTGGAGGTGACACAAGGAGCGTTGTCTGAGAAACAGGTTTACAAGCTATGCATAGAACCGAGGAGGTAAATGAAAATGAGGTCGACAAACAGCAGATTTCGTAAAACCTTTGCGCTTGGTATGGCTATTGCTCTTGTGATTGCACTCTTTTCAACGATAGGCACCCATGTCAAAACTGCAAATGCGGCTGCGGGCTACAAGCTCGTCGGTTATTATGCTTCGTGGGCTGCCTACGGACGGGCTTACAACGTTACAGATATCGATCCCAGCAAGATGAATGTGATCAACTATGCTTTTGCTGATATTTGCTGGAACGGGATTCACGGCAATCCCGACCCTACCGGAACGAATCCGGTTACCTGGACCTGCCAAAATGAACAAGGCCAGCCGATCAGCGTCCCGAATGGCACGATTGTGCTGGGTGATCCCTGGATCGATGCCCAGAAAAGCTTCGGAGATGACAAATGGGATGATCCGATTAAAGGGAATCTGAAGCAGCTCTGGAAACTGAAAGAGAAGAACCCGAACCTCAAGACGGTGATCTCCGTCGGCGGCTGGACCTGGTCGAACCGGTTCTCGGATGTTGCCGCCACGCCGGCGACCCGTGAGGTATTTGCGAATTCTGCAGTCGATTTCATCCGCAAGTATCAAATGGACGGTGTCGATCTGGACTGGGAATATCCGGTTAGCGGCGGTCTTGCAGGCAACAGCTACCGTCCGGAGGATAAGCAGAATTACGTGCTGCTGCTGCAGAAAATCCGTGAAAAGCTGAATACCGCCGGAACTGCCGACGGTAAAACCTATTTGCTGACCATTGCCTCCGGCGCAGGCCCGGCATACATTCAGAACAACAATCTTAGCGGCATTGCTGCCGTTGTCGACTGGATCAACATTATGACCTATGACTTCAACGGCAGCTGGAATACGACTACAGGGCACAATGCTCCGCTCTACTACGATCCGGCAGCAGCCTCAACAGGTCTGACTGAGCCGGCGAACTATAATATAGACAAAGCCGTCACAAGCTATCTCTTAAGCGGAGTCCCGGCGAATAAGCTCGTTCTGGGCATGCCGTTCTATGGACGCGGCTGGGGCGGTGCGCCGAGTACAGGGAACGGACAATATCAGGTGTCAGCCGGTATTTCGTCCACAGGCACATGGGAAAAGGGAAGCTATGACTTCTACGATCTCGAGGCCAACTATATTAACAAAAACGGCTATACCCGCTATTGGAACAACACCTCAAAAGTGCCTTATCTCTATAATCCGTCTGCACAAACATTCATCAGCTATGATGACGTGGAATCCTTCGGTTATAAAACGAGCTATATCAAAACCAAAGGCCTGGCAGGAGCGATGTTCTGGGAGACCAGCGGCGACCGCAACAAAACATTGCAGAACAAGCTGAACACCGATCTGGGCGGTGGAGTGGTGCCGACACCAACCCCGACAGCTACGCCAACAGTGACACCGACGGCAATACCAACAGCTTCACCAACGCCAACCGCTACCGTGAAACCGTCAGCTACACCGACCCCAATTCCAACTCCAACTCCAACTCCAACTCCAACTCCTACTGCTACGGTTACCCCAACTCCAACAGCGACTCCAGGAGTAGCCGCCTGGGCAGCAGGAGTCGCCTACAAAGTGGGTGACAAAGTGAGCTATGGCGGCAATGTGTACACCTGTCGCCAGGCACATACCTCGCTGCCAGGCTGGGAGCCGGTTTTGACGCCTGCTCTCTGGTTGTTGAACTAACAGCTCATCTTGAACAGCAAAAAGCTTGCAGAGAAGGCTGAGCCGACTCTGCAAGCTTTTTGTTCAGTTGGAATTTCCGACGGCTGAACCATACATACGGATTTTTGTACAAGAAAAGAAATAGCTGCTCATAAGCTTCCATGCGTTGAAATATAATGCTATGTATGCCTATGTCCAGGTCTTCAAAAAACTTATGCAACGTCATGCCGTTTTTTTCGTTATAGTAGTATATAGCGGAAGGTGGTGGGTTCACCGATGGTGGTCTGGGTATTTTGGTTAATTGCAGCCGGTGTCCTGTTTGTCGTTGAAATGATGACGCTTACGTTTTACCTGCTCTGGTTAAGCATTGGTGCTCTTGCGGCTTGTCTTGTTTCCCTTGTGCTGCCGGATGCGATATTGCTGCAGGTCTTGGCTGGCTCGATCGTTGCCCTGGGGCTGACGATTTGCTCCAGGCCGCTGGTAGCGAGATTCCGCAGTTCGCGGGGGTTCAAGGATACGGGGACAGAAATTGTCGGCAGGCAGGGGCTGGTCGTAGAACCGATTGAGCCGGGACGGTTCGGTCAGGTTAAGGTAGGCGGCGACACCTGGAGCGCAACCTCAATAGAGCCGCTGGGCAAGGATGAAGTGGTCAAAGTGGTCGGAAGAAGCTCCACTATTATTGAAGTAGTAAAATGGGGGGATATGTACTAATGCAATGGGCTATTATTGGAATTATCATTTTTGTTGTTGTCGTATTTGTCGCACTGACCATCAAAATCGTACCGCAGCAGCGGGTAGGGGTTGTAGAGCGTCTCGGTAAATTCCACCGGTTGCTCACACCGGGGTTGAATATCCTTATTCCGATTATCGATCAGGTACGGACGTATCATGATTTGCGGATTCAGCAGGCCAATGTGCCGCCGCAGACCGTGATTACCAAGGATAATGTACAAGTGCAGATCGATACGATTATTTTCTATCAGGTGGTAGGTCCGGAAGAAGCAACCTACGGCATTTCCGATTATGTATACGGGGTGCGCAACATTTCCACAGCCACCATGCGGCAGATCATCGGTAAGCTGGAGCTGGATGAAACCCTGTCGGGCCGGGAAAAAATCTCTTCGGATATCCGCCTAGCGCTGGATGAGGCTACGGAGAAATGGGGCGTGCGGATTGAGCGCGTAGAGGTTATCGATATCAAGCCTCCGCTCGATATCCAGGAAGCGATGGATAAGCAGATGAAGGCGGAGCGCAGCAAACGTGCGATTGTGCTGGAGGCCGAAGCCGCCAAACAGGATATGATCCTGCGTGCCGAAGGTGACAAGCAGAGTAAAATCCTGAAAGCGGAAGGCGATAAGGAAGCGCGCATCCGTCAGGCGGAAGGCTTAGGTCAGGCACAGGAGCTGGAAGCACTTGGCCAGGCCAAAGCGATTCAGGCGGTAGCCGAGGCCGAGAAGGCCCGTATTCAGCTGATCAGCAGCGCCGGACTAGATGAACGGGTGCTTGCGTATCAATCCTTTGAGGCATTGACTGAAATTTCCAAGGGAGCGGCTAACAAGGTGTTCCTGCCTACCAGTGCTGTTGATACGCTGGGTACGCTCGGGGCTATGGCTGAGGTGTTCAAGGTGAGCAAGGAGAGCAAGTAAGAGGGATATTTTACAATTGCGCCACATTCCGTTAAAGTAAAAGCAAAACTTTAAGGAGAGAGAATATGGTGACGCAAAAAGAAATTTCGCCACTGGTGGAAGCGCTGGGGCTGCAGCCCCACGTAGAAGGCGGCTGGTATAAAAGACTATGGAATGCTCCTTTTCAAATTCCGCAGGACACCCTGGGTGAGAGCTACTCCGGGCCAAGAGCATCGGCCTCTTCGATTTATTTTCTGCTGCATGCGGATGAAGCCTCGGAATGGCACACGGTGCTCTCGTCTGAAATCTGGCTGTGGCATTCCGGCAGCCCGATTGTTCTGAGTCTGGGGGGCAGCGGCGACAAGCCGGAGAATGTGACTGAGGTCATTCTGGGCCTTGACATTGCAGCCGGCCAGCAGCCGCAGGTAGTTATTCCGCCAGGCGTATGGCAGGCCGCCCGGCCGCTCGGTGAAGAGCCGGTGCTGGTTTCCTGCATCGTCTCCCCGGAGTTCCATTTCGATGATTTCAGGCTGATTGAGAAATAAATTGAACGGCAATGGAGTGTGGCTGTGTATGCAGCCGCACTCCATTTTTTGCAACCGGGGCATGAACTGCTATACTGATTTTGGAAATGGATGATTACTATATCGGTTTTAAGGTTAAAGGGAGTTTGTTCAAGGATAAGCACGCTGAAATGCAGCGGATTATATTATCCTTATATTTCTCGCTGAGACGGACACTAGCCTGAGTATAGGGTAGCGGGCCGTTTCCGCTTAATACCATTACGTCTGGAGGGCTAATGATGACTGAAGCAAATGGACCATTTTCCGGGGGACCTACGTTAAATGACGGGGCAACCATGCCTTGGCTGGGGCTTGGGGTGTGGCAGACCAAGAACGGGGAAGAAGTGATTCAGGCCGTGAAGTCGGCGGTGGAGACCGGTTATCGCAGTATCGATACGGCTGCCGGGTACAAGAATGAAGAGGGTGTCGGACAAGCCATCCGTGAATGCGGAGTGGACCGGGATGAGCTGTTCATTACGACCAAGCTGTGGAACGGTGACCAGGGGTATGAGTCGACACTGAAGGCTTTTGAGGTCAGCCGCAAGAAGCTTGGTCTGGAGGTTGTGGATCTGTTCCTGATCCATTGGCCTGTGGCCGGCAAGTACCGCGATTCCTGGAAAGCTCTGGTGCATCTGCAAAAGGAGGGGCTTGTCAAATCCATTGGCGTGAGCAACTTCCAGCCGCATCATCTGCAGGATATCATCGACGATACGGGAGTGGTGCCTGCGGTGGATCAGGTTGAGTTCCATCCGCTGCTGACCCAGCGCGAGCTGCTGAAGTATGCGAAGTCGCATGATATTCAGGTAGAAGCCTGGAGCCCGCTTATGCAGGGCAATCTGGATCTGCCGCTGTTGAAAGAGTTAGCCGGTAGATACAACAAGACGGCAGCGCAGATTGTGCTCCGTTGGGATCTTCAGCAAGGTGTCATCACGATTCCCAAATCCGTGCATGCCGAGCGCATCGTGGAGAATGCGGGATTCTTCGATTTCACCCTTAGCGATGAGGATGTCCAAGCGATTGAAGACCTGAATCAGAATCACCGCTTCGGTCCGGACCCGGATAATTTCAACTTTTAAGCGCTTAAATGGCATTGGATAAAATATTGCAAACCAAAGAGCAAGTCTCCTTCGTGGGACTTGCTCTTTGGCTTAGATGGACGGATTAGCGGCAGCTCTGTCGGGAACGAGGCAGGCAGAGCCGCCCTTTACTGTGTAGGCGGGACGCTGCGGCGTCTGCCCAGGATCCGCATCAGCAGAATGCCGTGGATAATAACCAGCATACTGCAGACCATGGCCATCACCTCGGCCGCCTGGTTGCTGGCGGTAAGCAGATCAAAGATACCGTGCCACAGGATCACAGGCAGGATGCTCCAGCGGCTTCCGGCGCAAATCCAGGCTAGCACGACCGAACCGTATGTGAGGCTGATTGCCCAGCCGATCACACCAAAGCCCATCCCGAGGTAGCTTTCATTGAACCAGAAGGCTGGTAAATGCCAGGCCATCCAGATAACGGCAACCAGCAGGGCTGAGGTGAACAGAGAGTAACGTTGATGCAGCTCCGGCAGCAAGTAGCCGCGCCACCCGCTCTCCTCCCCGATCCCGAAGGTAATCATCCATACGAGGGCGGTCATCCAGACACCAAACTGCGGCGGCAGATCAGAGGTTATGCCGAACTGGCGCATATCCGGCGCACTGCCGGTAATCAGGGTATGAGCCAGAATGGCCGCCGCCCCGTAGGCCAGGGGCAGTCCAGCAGCCAGCCCCAGCCATTTTTTGGGGAAAGCAAGAGAAAAAGCAGTTCTACACCAGGCGGTAAATCCGCCTGCTCCCGGCAGCCTCACGCTCACGAGTGTGCCAAGCAGCGGACCGAAGGAGCCGAGATAGAACTGTCCGGGCAGCACCGGCAGGCCAGCGGCAAACTGCTTATTCAGCAGCAGTGGCAGCCAGCACAGCCAGGTGAAGCTAAAGGTCACCAGAATAAAGACAGTCAGCTTTTTTGTGAACAGGGGATTACGGTTAACAGAGGACTCCATCTGGATTAAACCCCTTATGCCAAGATATGTTTCATCTATAGTTGTAGAGGTTTTCCTCTCTCACGGCTGTGGGAATGATCACGCGGGCTGGTCTGTACAGCGATAAATCTGCGTAAACGCTGACCCGGCAGCTGTATTACCCGATCGAAACGTTATACTTGCGCAGCCAAAGATTAACTTGGGACAGATAAGCAAACAGCTGTGGACCCGACATCAACTGGCCGAACCAGGGCAGGTTGCTGGAGGATTCCGGTGACGCGGCGATTTCACGGATTTTGGCGGCGTCTATTAATGGCAGAATAGGTGAAGATGAGTCATCCAGAATGTTCAGCATCTGCGTCCGAACGGCATTTAAGTAAGCCGGATTATGTGTTTTGGGATACGGGCTTTTTTTGCGGTAGAGTACATCGTCCGGGAGAATGCCTTCCAAGGCTTTGCGGAGAATGCCTTTTTCCCGGTTGCCTACAGTCTTGATCTCCCAGGGAATGTTGAATACATACTGCACGAGACGGTGATCGCAATAAGGTACGCGGACCTCCAGGCCTACGCCCATGCTCATCCGGTCTTTACGGTCCAGCAGGGTAGGCATGAAGCGGGTAATGTTGAGGTAGGACATCACGCGCATTTGCGCCTGTTTGCCGGTCTCGCCGTCAAGCTTTGGCACCTCTGCTACCGCATCGCTGTATCTGTCGCCCAGATACTCCAGCGGACGTATCCATTCACGGATCTCCGGTGACAGGAGCTCAGAACGCATTTTTGGTGCGACCGCCCAAGGGAAAGTGCCTGAAGACAGCATTTCTTCACGGTGGAACCACGGGTATCCGCCAAAGATCTCATCGGCCGCTTCGCCGGAAATGGCGACGGTCGCGTTCTTTTTGATCTCCTGGCAAAATAAATAGAGCGAAGAATCCACATCAGTCATCCCCGGCAAATCGCGGGAATAGAGGGCGTTGTCCAGCGCCGCCACCAGCTCGGGGGTATCAAACGCCACATAGTGGTGGATCGTCTTCAGTTCATCAACCATCCGCTTAATCCAGGGGCCGTCTGCACCGGGCTGGAAGGTGTGGCTTTTGAAATGCTTGTCATTATCGACATAATCTACGGAATAGGTATCTACCTGGCCTTGGCCGGTCCGGTTGTAATAGTCCACAGCTAGTGCGGTCAGCGCGCTTGAATCCAGTCCTCCAGAGAGCAGTGAGCAGACCGGAACATCGGAAACCAGCTGGCGCTCCAGAGTATCCTGCAGCAGTTCACGGACCTTGGTCGCCGTTTCATCCACATTGTCAGTGTGTTCGTAGCTGGTAAGCTCCCAATAGGCATATTTGCGGATTCCATTCCGGCTATAAATCATGGCATGACCTGGACGAAGCTCGAATATATCTTTATATACCCCCTGTCCCGGTGTACGGGCCGGACCGATGATGAAAATTTCCGCAAGCCCCTCCGGTCCGACATCCGGCTTCACTTTGGGATGCTGCAGCAGCGCTTTGGGCTCAGAGCCAAAGATAAACACATCGTCGACTTGACTGTAGAACAGCGGCTTCACCCCGAGACGGTCGCGTGCCAAAAACACCTGATCGCGCAAACTGTCCCACACGGCAAAAGCAAAAATGCCATTCAGCTTCTCCGTGCAGTCCGGTCCCCACTCGATATAGGCGTGGAGCAGAACTTCTGTATCACATTCCGTGAGAAAATGATGCCCGCGTTGCTTGAGTTCGATTTTGAGCTCAGGGGCATTATATAATTCGCCGTTATACACAATCGCGTACACCTTGTCGTCATGGCGGGCGATCATCGGCTGGGCGCCGTTCTCGGGATCGATAACGCTAAGTCTCCGGTGTCCCAAAGCGCATGGGCCAGAGATCCAGGTTCCGGCTGCATCCGGTCCGCGGTTCTCCAGGGTTTCAGTCATTTTTACTAGCAGTTGCGAGTGCTGTGTGAGGTCGCCGCGCCACTGGATAAATCCGGTTATTCCGCACATGATGCTTCATCCTCTCTTTTGTGCGATTGTTGTCCAAATATAAGAATTTATATGCTTCACGCAATAAATGATCCTTATATTTCTCGCTGAAACGGATACCTCAAAGCGATACAAAGTATCGCTCCTTCGGAAGCATAGGCTTCTTTGGGGACGGCGCAGCCGTTTCCACTTGTTTCTTTTTTGCCAAGTAATTCAGATATATGCCGAAGGAAGGCATAAAATGTATGTCCTTATCCGAACACTAGAGAAGAGGAAAATTTGCCAGGAGGGATGATGACCAGTGTATTACATTAAAGACGCCAAAATCCGCAGAATGACCGAATACGACGGCGCACCATGTGCAGAGGTTGGCGTATTACCGGGGGCTGTGAGCGATTCCGCCCTTTTGGTGTACATTGTGGAGGACCAGCGTGAGGAAGGCTATGAAATTGTACGCATTCTGACGAATGATGCCGATACCGCAACCGACTGGTTTGATAACAATTTGCATGATGCATTTCAGGACGTAACGTTCAGCGGCTTCACCGGCAGCACCATTATGACTCCGGAGGATGAACGGTCGAAGTTTCAGCAGGAGCTGCTCATTTTTGGAGATCTGAAAAAACAGCTGGAGGCGCATTTCCATAAGCTGTCCTAAAGAGTAGGCTAAAGAGCAGCGGCAGCGGAACTCATGCCGCTGAACCTGCCCCGGCAGCGGCGTTTTGAGGAAGAAGCGCGTGGACTTCCTCTATATTCGCTCCGGGGGCAGAAATGCCGGTAAGGAGAGAAGGATGGACATACTTTTAAGCAGCCTCTTGAAATATTTGCTGAATAAGGTATAATAGATAACGTTGCGTTAATACATATGTCTTATAAGCTTTGCATTTTCACATGTGTCCCGGTAGCTCAGCTGGATAGAGCATGCGCCTTCTAAGCGCACGGTCAGGGGTTCGAATCCCTTCCGGGACGTCAATTAACAGCCTTCCTTCGGGAAGGCTGTTTGTGCGTCCGGAGGATGAGAAGCCCAAACGGTTCGTTGGAGCATAGGCATCGAGAGCATTCGCTTCGCAATCAGCCTAAACGGGCTGTATCCCTTCCGGGACGTCACTGGACAGCCTTCCTTCGGGAAGGCTGTTTGTGCGTCTGGGGGGGAGGAGAAGCCCAAATGGTTCGTTGGAGCATAGGCATCGAGAGCATTCGCTTCGCAATCAGCCCAAAGGAGGCGGGGCACCTTCACATTTCAGGCTTTATTTCGTTACGTCTGTTATAAATAGGAGGAAACAGACCCGCTATTTCAGGTGGATTCCTCAATATACCTGGAATAAAGGGAATTTATCCCTTTAATATCACCAGAAGTCTATTGGAAAGGGGTTATGGCCTAAAATAGAGGGGGGATTTGCCTCTATTTACCTGAAAATTACCTCCCACTCCAGATTAGAGGGTGTTCTACCCGCTATTTCAATTTTTTCGCTCGTTTTTGCCGGGACTCCGAAAATATCCACTCATCATCCCAACCTTTGTCCAAGTCTCCGTCCAAGTCATCCCAACCATCGCCCAACCTTATCCAACCCCATATTAGTAGGTAGGGTCAAAAAATATTGTAGCTCTAATTCATGTTCAGCGTGGAATTGCTACATCCGGTCGGGCTTCGGCAGTCCGAGTACGTCCAAGACCTCGCCTAGGGTATTCTGAAAGCGCCGGGTGAGCCAGATCCGGAAGCGGATGGAGGATTTCTCTCCCTTAAGGATCGGACAGGTGGAATAAAAGTTGTTGAACAGTGAGGCCAGGGTATGAGCATAGTTGCAGATACTACCAGGCGTCAGCTCGCGGCTCGCCGTATAAAGGGTGTCCTCCCAGGTGCTGAGCTGTCTTAGCAAGGCTAGCTCGGCTTTCTCCAGCTGTGCCGGGAATTGGGGGACTGCTTCCTGTTCCGCGGGGGAGTCTGCTTTGCTGAGCACACGGCCCGCGCGGGCGAAGGTGTACATCAGATAGACCCCGGTATTACCTGAAATCTCTGTGGCCTGCTTGAAATCGAACACAATCTCCGTGCCCAGATTGAAGCGCAGTAAGTAATAACGGATTGCGGCGGTGGCGATGAGCCGGCTGGAGAGGCCGGTTTTGTCGGAGCGGGTGGCTTCGATGGTGCTCTCCATGAGCTGGACCAGATCGCTCACCTTGACGCCAATCCCTTGGCGGCCGGACATGGCGTAGGAGCTTTTGCCCTCTGAAGTATCGATGCCAAGCTCAGCGGCGGAAGCCGGACTGAGTGAAACTACACCGTAGCTGACATGATTCAGCTTCTCTGCCTGCTCTGCATACCCCAGTACCTCAAGCGCCTGCTTCACCATCGCCTGCGGGTACTCCTGCCGGTAGTCGATGACATTGACCACTCTGTCCGCCTTGCCAAAAGCCATAGGGCCTCCAGTCAAACCGGTTGTCCACAGTCCCGAGTTAAATTCGCTGTAGCTGAAATCCTTGTCCAGCAATCCGAACTTCCAGAGATGATAGGCAATATCCTTGGCAGTGTAGGTCAAAATTCCGTTAGAACGCACCAGCACCTTGTCCTTTTGATGATCCTCCGACTCGTTCTCCGTCCCCTCAGCCGCCGGTTGTTTCAGGATCCAGCACCCTGCTAGTTTACCCTCTGTCTCTTGGACGAATACTGCAGTCTCTTTTAGCAGACTGAAGGCAGATGACCAGAAGCCTCCCTTTAAAATACTGCTCTCCCAGACCAGAAGATCGTACCCGATGCCGAAGTTGTTCATCTCCGCGACATGCTCTTTTACGATCCGTTCCGCAACCAGTTGGCCGAGCCAGGCCGTATTGCCGTGGCCTTCCTCCAGTTCATGGAGAATGTCGGTCCGTTTATGGACCCTCTCCGGCTGCTCTGCATACTTCTTGTTGACGGCGGCATAAATATCCCAGCAGTAATCCCCGAAACGGACATGCTCTCCTGCCAGCGGCACATGAAGCAAGCCCACTACCGTATCCGCCAGTTGATTGCCCAGATCATCCACATAGTTGTGGACTTCCACGTTGTACCCTGTTTTCCGCAAAATTCTTACCAGTGCATCCCCGATACAGGAGTTTCTCAGATGGCCTATATGCATGGATTTGTTCGGGTTCACGCTGGTATGCTCGACAATAACTTTTTCCCCGCTGCCCGGAGGCAGCTCAAAAGAATGGCCCGCCCACTCCTGCCAGTTGATGTACATATTTATAAATCCCGGAGCAGCGATCTCGATACGCTCGAACAATCCTCCGGTAACGCCCATTTGCTGAAGCTCTGCGATGATTAGTCCGGCGATGGTCATGGGGGCTTTGCGCAGCTTTTTGGCCAATTGCATGGCAATGTTGCTTGAATAATCACCGAAATCGGCGTTCGCAGGCTGCTCCAGTGCAACGGTTACCGGTTCAGCAGATTCTGCGCCAAGGCTATTGATTACTTTGTTTACGCTTTGTTCCAAATGGTTGCTAATCAGTTGACTTAACATTGGATTCCCTCCTTAAAATACAACATAGCTGCCAATTCACAGGTCCCGGCAAACACAAAAAAGCCCCGTCTCTAAAAGAGACGAGGGCATAAGCGCTCGCGGTACCACTCTCGTTGCCGAACACCGGGTTCAGCCACCTCACAGGTTAACGGCCTTCAGCCGGGGCTTCCTACTGCCAGTTCAGAAGTCCATCTCCCGGGTGCGCTTCATGACAGGATCTGTACCGGCTTACACTCTCCCGGCTCGCTGGGGACTAGGGTCCTGGATCACTACTTTCCCGTTCATCGAATGTAGATTGATTTTTATCAGTATAGCGAATTTTTGGAAGAAAGCAATAGCCATTTTGTGGTGAGGCCAAACCAGGCATCAGGACGCTGGAGAATAACCGATCAATCTGCAGCAGGTGCGCCGGTCAGATTCTTAATGTCTGTCGAGCCGTAAATCAGCAGAGCAATTACGATTATAAGCAGAATACCGCCGGAAAATTCCTCTCCGTCAAAGCTGTCCATCCGTCAACGCGCCTCCTTTTTGTCATTTTTCCGGGCTTCAGGAGTTATCAGTTTTCTTCTTCAGGGCGGTCATGATTTCGTTCAAGGTCAAGCTGCTGTTATCATCCAGAAAACTGACCAGCTTATCTACATTGTTAGAATTGCCGGAGCTTAAATCGCCCAAGGATTTATACTTTCCCACCAAACTGACGAATAGGGAAGCATCGGTATACATCTGGATAGAATCAACCCGCAGTTTGCCGGTCAGGAGCAGTACAGCCACTGTATATTCCAATCCTTTTGGAATTTGCTTGTTGGGATTAGCCGGTTGTTTGTTGGCACCGGTCTTTTTCCCCTTTCCAGGAGGGGGCATAGAACTCCCTTCTTCCATAAAACAATCTATTTCTACACTCTATGCTCTTGCGCTGATATCGGTGAATGGAGCCTGTCTTCTGTCCACACGGTTAGCAGCTTGCTCGAATATGAATATATTGTGTGACTAAGATCAAACACTGCAAGAGTCTTAGCTTCATAGGCTGAATGGTGAATAAAAGAAAGGAGGAATGGGACAAGATGGCCATTTTATCAACGGGGCCCTTGGAGAACAATGCGGTTCTGGGGGTTAGACCCACACAGCTGGTGACGGTGAAAATGGTATGCCGAAATACAGTGGGTGCTGTCACTGTAACCATTCAAGGGTATGTGCTTGACACTACAAGAACGTTGTATGTAAATGAAACGATTAATATCGGACCCGATGAAGTCGTGACGAGAAATTATTTTGCTGATTTGGATGCCTTCGAGTTTGTGTTTACAACCGGTTCTGGAGATGTGGAGGCTGTTGGAATATCCGTGTGGGGCAAACAATCGTCTGGTCAGCTGGTCGGAGCACACCGGGTCGTGGAACACGAGAAAACAAGTCAGGATGCATAATATGAAATCAAATTAGAATTGGAGTGCCGTAGAACAGGGACCTTCCGGCCTAAATGAGAAGGTCCCTGTTTTGTTATTTGGAAATGATGACTATTTCCTGCTGTCGATCAGATCATCAGAATCTCGCGGATATCCTGCTCTGTTAGGGAAGATAAGGCTTCCTGCCCCGGCTCGATGACTTCATCGATCAGATTTTTCTTCTTCTGCTGCAGCTCGTACATTTTATCTTCTACCGTGCCTAGAGCAATCAGCCGGATCACCTGCACTACTTTCTTTTGTCCGATCCGGTGTGCCCGGTCTGCGGCCTGCTGTTCGACGGCGGGATTCCACCACAGATCATAGAGAATGACGGTGTCTGCTCCGGTCAGATTCAGGCCCGTCCCCCCGGCTTTGAGCGAGATGAGGAACAGGTCCCTTTCTCCTTCATTAAAAAGTCCACACAGTTCAACCCTCTTTGAAGCAGGAGTATGGCCGTCCAGATAGAAATGTGAAATTCCCTGTAAGCCCAGCTCACGGCTGATCATCCCAAGCATCTCGGTGAATTGTGAGAAAATCAACATACGCTTGCCAGAGCTGCGGCATTCCTCGATAATCTCCAGCAGCTGCTCGAATTTGCCCGATCCTCCCGTATAGCCATCCACAAAAAGTGCAGGGTGGCAGCACAGCTGGCGCAGACGGGTAAGTCCGGCAAGCACCTTGATTCGCCCATTGCCGAACCCATTGCCGAACTCATCGCTCTCCAGATGCTTGAGCGCTTCCTTCCGCAGCCTGGCGAGATAGGCAACATACAGCTTTTTCTGTTCCGGCAGCAACTCGGAGGCCTGAAGGGACTCGATCTTTTCCGGCAGCTCTTTAAGTACATCACTTTTCAGGCGGCGCAGCAGAAACGGGCGGATCCGCCTGGCGACAGTCTCCCGGGGCAAATCGTGAAAGGCTTTTTTGCCCGGGAACAGTCCGGGAAACACGACGCCGTAGATCGACCAGAGATCCTCCAGCGCATTTTCAACCGGGGTTCCGGTAAGGGCGAAGCGGTAGCGCGCCTGTAATGCTTTTACTGCCTGTGCAGTCTGGGTGGCATGGTTCTTAATGACCTGCGCTTCATCCAGAATGAGTGTATGGAAAGACCGCTTAACGTATAGTTCGACATCACGGCGCAGAAGCGGATAGGAGGTAATCAAAACATCACAGCCTGCCGCATTCCGCAGCGTCCGGCTCCGTTCGGTCAGGTTCCCGTCGGCGATAGCCACTTGGATCTGCGGAGCAAAGCGCTTCAGTTCGTTCTGCCAGTTGTAGAGCAGCGAGGCAGGTGCAACGATAAGCGCAGGCAACCCGTTCTTGCGGATATCTTCCAGCTCTGAGAGCAGGAAAGCGATGCTTTGCAGCGTTTTGCCCAGCCCCATATCGTCGGCCAGGATGCCTCCAAAACGGTAGTGAGCCAGCGTCTTCAGCCACTGGAAGCCATACTGCTGGTAATCCCGCAGCACCGGAGCTAGTGTCTCCGGGAGCGGAAAGTCAAGATTCTCCGGACTGTGCATGTTCGCCAGAAGACGGCGGAAGGAGCGCCCAATGCGGATAGCATCGGTACCTCCTTTGCCAGTATCGGCATCCAAATGAAGGCCCTGGATTAAAGGCAGAGAGAATTCTGCACCAGGGATATCGGCAGTCCCCATCCCGAGCTCGTTAATGAGTGCGATAATTTCCTGGAACTCGGCGGTTTCAAGCGGCAGCAGCGCCCCGTCGGGCAGGCGGTAATACTTGCGCTTCTCCTGCAAGGACTTCAATACCAATACGATATCTGACTCGGGAATGCCGTCCATAGCGAATTTGAAATCAAGCCAGTCAGTTTTTTCATTCCAGGTCAAACTGGCCTTAGGGACGCACGTACCGGTAGGCATCCTCAACTTGACAGCAGTAGTCGCATACACCTGCAGCAAGGGCTCCAGCAATGGAATCGTATGGTACAGGAAGTCATATTCCCCTTCCTCGTCGTTCATAATATAGCCGCTGTCCGTCCGGGCAAAAGACTCATGGGCCATCAGCTCCAGAATCCGCTGCTCGGTTTCACTATCCCGCATGAGGATAACTTCATCGCCGCGGTCTCGCACCTGCTCCTCCAGCGGATTGACAACAATCGTTCCGTACTGAAATTCAAGCCCTGCCAGCAGCCGGTCCCGCACCCGGTCCAGATAGAGTCTGGCTTGCAGCTGCGTCTGTACAACCCGGTCCGCAATGGCAGCAGCGATATGAACCTGTCCCAGCTTTTTGAGGCCGGGAATCACCTTGTCCATAAAAGTCTCCATCTGCCCCGGAGCGATAACGATTCCGTTGGTTCTGGACTCGGCCAGCATTTTCTTCAGCTCAGAGAGACGTATGCATTCCTGCACCGGCAGCTTCAGCAGCTTGCTTTCAGACAGTACAAGCCCGTAATCCTCCATGACTGTAAGTTGTGCCAGTCCCTTAATATCCAGCCGGTAGCCTGTTTCTTCAGCCTCATCGAACTGAAAACTAAGCTTGGGAAGCCCGATTTCAATGGGAATGCCTGCGGTGACCGTGTCGCCAGCCTGCCAATGAACAGAAGAGGATGCCCCTAGAACAGGCAGAAGTGACTCCCAGAAAAAAGGCGGAATGGCCAGCACCCGCTCTCCGCCCATACTTCCTGAATAAGAGGAATAAGGCGCGGCATTGCCCTGATAGATCCGTTCATTCAGAAGAATCTCGATCAGCTTCAGCAGCACGGCATTGTCTTCCTTCTTGAA
This sequence comes from Paenibacillus sp. 22594, assembly GCF_052044425.1. Lineage (NCBI taxonomy): Bacteria > Bacillati > Bacillota > Bacilli > Caryophanales > Paenibacillaceae > Paenibacillus > Paenibacillus sp. 22594. Next base: position 128,925 of record NZ_JBQENA010000005.1, on the reverse strand, counting down.
GCTGTGCAGGGCAGGGTCATAGATGAAATGCTTGGAGAATTCAAAGGGTTCGCCGCGGTGAACGCGTTCCAGAAACGGTCTTATTTTCTGGACAATGTAGAGGCGTTTGGGACCCACCTTCAGTTCAAGGCCGAGCATGCGGTTGCCAAAGTTATAGGAAAAGGGTTTGCAGATAAATTCCATCTCCAGCGGGATTCTAACATCTACATAGGTTCCAGCGCCGCTCGGGCGTTGGCGGCTGTTCCCGAACAACCCCAGCATGCTGCTTACAAGATGCCGGTCATTTGATGCATCAGCTAAGTTTGATGAATTTCTGTCCAAATGACGCGGGAACAGCACGCCTGTCTTTCCTGTATATACTTCATGATTGCTGCGGTCTTCATCCGGCTCCATTCCAGATGATTGTCCGTCCACGTCTTCCTCGGTATAGAGGATAGATACCAGAACTGCGGCAATATGCTTGCAAAACGGTCCACCGTGGGAATACGCGGGACAGGAGCATTTGCCGTTCACATCTCCGTCGCTGTCTATGGTAAGCATGATATCGTAAGGCTCCAGTCCGTAGACAGTAGCCTGATATTTCGAATATTCCAGTCCCTCATTATCCTCTACGGCGGCCAGCCGGACCTTTCCACCTTCATAATCCTCTGAGCCCCGTTCAAAAGCTGCCTTGCCGCACAGCAGCCTGATTACCCGTTCCGGCACATAAAAACTCACCGCATGATCACTTCCTTCATATCCTTAATTCCTGAATTGCTATAGCTTCCATATTAGCAGAACATGCGTACGCCTTCAAAGCAGGAATCAAGTGGAAACGGCTTCGCCGTCCTTTTTAAGGGACGGAATCCGTTTCAGCGAGAAATATAAGGATGATTTATAGCGTGAAACATATAAATCCTTATATTTAGAAAAAGCCATCCTCTACCTGCAGATCTGCAGGTAGAGGATGGCCGTGGGTCACGGGCGATGTGCTTAATTCGATTGGATGAGCCCGGATTTCTGGAGGAGTCTTTGCAACATTACGGCTACTTCGGCTCTTGTAACATAAGATTGTGGAGCAAGCTCAGTTCCGCTGCGGCCTGTGATCAGACCTGCCTGCAGGCTGGCGGCAATACTGTCCAGCGCCCACGCAGAAGCTTCACCCGTATCGGTGAAACTTCCAAGAAGTTCAGCTGTGCTGCTGCTTGAGAGTTTCGCTGAAAGCCCTGTGAGATGCATTGCCTGTGCAATCATGGTCATCGCCTGCTCGCGGGTGATGAAATCATCGGGCCGGAAGGTACCATTTTCGAATCCGCTGACCAACTGGTAGCGGTAGGCGGTTTGCACTGCGCTGCTGTACCAGTCGGAGCTGCTCACGTCCGTGAAAGGAGTAGAGCCGTGAGCCGTGTTAAGTCCGAGTCCACGAACCAGAATTGTGGCGAACTCGGCGCGGGTAATCTCACGGGTAGGAAGGAAGTATCCGTTCCCGCTGCCGTCTATAACCATTCTTGCCCCCAGGTCATTGACGGCAGTTTCTGCCCAGTGTCTGGACATATCCCTGAATTCCACCGGATGGGAGACAACAGCATAGGTGCTATTGGTGAGACTGCTGATGACTGCAGCATAACCCCCCTCCTGCTGCACAAACCGGGTGGGAACATGGCGCACAGTTCCGTTTGTTTCAATCACAATGCCGGTAGCGTTGCTTATAATTGTACCGGCTGGAAGAGAGAAGCTCCGTTTCACATAAGTGCTGAAGCCGGACAGGCCGGTGGTTTGGCTGCCGTGAATGAGCTTTACCGAGAAGTCGAGAGGCTCGGCTAGGAACGTGAAGCTATGTTCGGCAGCGGCAGCGCGGGCTGTGCTGTCCAGGCTTGGGTCAAGAGCCGCAATCTCAATTTGAATGCGTACTTCTGCTGCGGATACGTTCGCTCCGAGCTGACCTGCTATCGTATCCCAGCTGATATGCTGTAAGGGAATAATATAGGTTGCTTTGCCGTTGTGAACAGACAAAGCTGCCTGATTCTGCTGCAAATATTGAAGCAGCTGTCCGTTAAGCTCTACGGTCTGTACTTCCGAATGATTTCTAAATTCTATGGAGATCTCGGCGCCAGACGGCTGTGCACCGAGTATTCCTTCGAGCTTTCCTTGTTCCAGAATGAGGGTGGAGTGCTGCCTGTTATTGTCCCGGACAATGGATATAGCCCCCAGATCTACAGGTTTGCCGTTCACAAACATTAATACGCTCGGTACCGCCACGGCTGTTGATGACGGTACACTCGGCGTCACGGGTGTTGCGGGTTCTACAGGATCTCCGCCTCCACTGGTTGGAGCTATTGGCGTTACAGGATTAGAAGAGGCAGACCCGGGACTCTTCCCTGCTCCGTTTATAGCTGTGACGGTAAACGTATAGGCCGTTCCGTTCACTAATCCGGTTATGGTAATCGGACTGACAGCGCCCGTTGCAACGCTGCCGCCTGGTGAAGCTGTAATCTCGTAGGAGGTAATGGCGCTGCCACCGTTGTCCGCAGGAGGAGCAAAAGCTATAGTCACCTGGCCGTCTCCCGCAGTGGCGTTGAGTACGACTGGTGCCGCAGGAATCGTTCTCGGTGTGGCGCTGACTTCATTGGATGGTGCGCTGTCGCCGCCAGGATTGGCAGCCTTGACGGTAAAATAATAGGGGGTTCCATTGGTCAGCCCCGCAGCATCATAACTATAGACCGAACCGGTGACTGTACCAGAGGGTTGTTCGTACTTTCCAGGTACCGAACTTTGGTAGATGGTATATCCCGAGGCACCGGCTGCCGGTTCCCAGTGCAGGTTAATCATGCCGTTGCCGGGAACGGGGGTCTCCAGCACTGGTGCACCAGGCGCAGGGACCTGCGGCGTAGCGCTGACTTCAGCGGAAGCCGGGCTATCCCCGCCGCCGTTGACGGCCTTGACGATGAAATAATACGTCGTCCCGTTGGCGAGGCCTGTGGCATCGAAGCTGTAGACGCTACTAGCCACCGTTCCGGCAGCGGCTCCGTACTCGCCGGAGGCCACGCGGGTATAGACTTTATATCCGGTAGCTCCGCTGACCGTAGTCCATACCAGCCGCACCTGACCGTCACCTGCGGTCACCGCTTGCACAACCGGCGCACCCGGCGCAGGAACCTGCGGCGTGGCGCTGACCTCGGCGGAGGCTGCGCTGTCTCCGCCGCCGTTGACGGCCTTGACGACGAAATAATACGTCGTCCCGTTCGCGAGGCCGGCTGCCGAATAGCTGTCGGCAGCCGCGCCCAGGGTCGCCAGTGCGGTTCCGTAGGTTCCCGGAACCGTGCTGGCGAAGACCTTGTATCCGGTCGCGCCGCTGACCGGGATCCAAGACAGCGTGACCGCCGCATCCCCGGCGGCCGGCGCGGCCAGTACCGGCGGTGTCGTATCCTTCACCGCCAACGTGAATAATGGATGGCTTCCCGTATCCATGACAAGTTCAAATACATGCTCCCCTATCGACAGGGTGGACAGGTACTCTTTATGGAAAGTCAAAGTGCTCCCGGACACTGTATAGGCGGTGGTATCTACTACAGCTCCCCCCAGCTTCAAACCGGTCAGCAGATTTCCGTTCAGGGTCAGCTCTGCCTGAACATCCCGGTAATGGCCTGCTGAGGTATTGAAGGCATATTGATCAAAGCTTCCCGATGCAGGAGTAAGTGTGCTGTCCTGTACTCTTCTCACTGTGAGACTGTATATGTTGGAATAGCTGGTGTCTTCAGCAGACACTTTGATGCGGATGGTGTTGGTACCGACGGTCAGAGGGACGGCTGCACCCTGCCCATCCGTTACTGCCCTATAACTCCCGCCATTAACACTGATCTGGATCTGGCCAGCGGCGTCCGACAGGGTTGGCGTTACCGTCAGGCTGCCGGAGCGGACATCAGCCAGTGTATAAGCATTTACAAGGCTGGAAAAGCTCTCACTCAGGCTCCCCGGCGAGACTGAGAGCTGAGACAGGAGCGCATTGTTGCTTTTTCGGTGAACATTCAGGCGGTAGAGCTTCTCAGTGATTCCGTCCTGGGCGGTTACCTTAATTACAATCGTATGATCTCCAGGGCCTAACGCCAGAGGAGCGCTTTGGGAGCCGCTGATTATAGGGTCATAGCCGCTTTGGCTGTTTTGAATGCCTACGGTTGCTGTGGAATCTGAAGTGGTGGGGATTACAGTAATGCCGGTGTCATAATCAACATCCGGTAACGTATAGCTTGTCACAGCGGACTGGAAAGAAGGGGTCAAGCTGAGACCTTGGACGGACAAGGCACTCAAGTTGGTATTGGTTGAGGGCAATCCGCGGGTGACGGTAAGAGCATAGGTATTGGTGTTCGAACTATCCTGTGAGTTGACCTCGACATACACCATATTGCTTCCCACATTAAGCGGGACAGAAGAAGAAACACCGCCTTGGGCACTGTCACCGCCAATACTTACAGCAGCGGCCGGATCATCCGCTTCAGCAGTAACCCCGAGATTACTCTCCGAATAGGGAACGTTTAAGGTGTAACTGGTAGTTGAGGGGTTGAAGGCAGGAGATATGTGGCCTGCGCTTACGCTTAAGCTTCGAAGATTTGCATCATCCGTCTGCGGATAATAGACCTGGACGGTATAAATTTTAGCAGTTGAGCTATCGGATGAAGTCACTTTGTACTGGAAGATATTGTTTCCCCGATTGGTTGCCAGATAGCCTGTCGAGACGTAAGAGCCAATGGGTGTCCAGGAGCCTCCATTCATTGAATATGCCAGAGTTGCTCCTGAATGGGCCGGAATGGCTGCGGCGTAATATCCTATTTCCGAACTGCGCATATGTACTGTGTATTCCGTGATCTCAGGGGAGAAGGCAGGCGAAAGCTCACCTCCCCCCTGATAATAGTAGCTCAGAGTAGCATCGGAATTCGATACATCTGCCTTAGCAACCCATGGCAGAACAATAGCCAGCATGGACACAGCCAGACAGGTGGCCAAATATCTTACGATTCTCATTAATAACCCTCCGTATGTATAAAAATGATAATTGCTATGATTTTTATCATTATATCATACGGATATTTGATGAAATCGGGATTTTAACAAAATTTTCTGTTCATTATTAGTGATTCTCACGCCGTAATGCCGGACCGCCGATTCCATGCAGCATAAACTCAATAGTCAGGTTGATCTCAGCTTCATCATCCCAGTCTTTGTCCGGCATCAGCAGCAGGCGTGCCAGCAGATACCCGATTATGGAGGAGATGGTGAAACGTATAATTGAAGGGGTGGGGACATCTGCCACCTCGCCCTTTTCTTTGAAATGATCGGTGATATTCGTTACCCGCTCCATTATATTGTTCATAACATTTTCAATGAACTGTTCCCGAAGAGCCGGCTGGAAGGGGATTTCCTGTACGAATATTCTCAGGATCTTAAAGTTTTTGCGGGCGAACTCCAGGCGGTTCACCATAAAGGCCCGCAGGAACGCTTCATAGCTCTCAAAAGGGACATCCAGCACTCCGCCGAAATTGCGCAATACGAAAGGCGCGATCATCTTGGCCATCGCCGGGCTTACAATAGACAGCAGCAGCTCTTTTTTGGTTTTGTAGTAGCGGAATATGGTACCTTCTGCCACTCCCGCTCTTTGGGCAATTTCACTGGTGGCGGCAGCAGCGTAGCCCTTTTCGGAAAAAATCTCAATTCCCGCCTGCAGAATGGCTAGCTGCTTGGGTGTCATCTTTTGTTCTTCACTGATGGCCAGCAGCTCCTCGATCCATTCTTCCTGATCTTGCTGCTCTGCCGCTTTTTTCTTTTCCATGCGGTTGTCCTCCCAAAACTTTTCCTTCAATATAGTCTACCACAGGAAATTTGAAGTTTACATTTTACGGTGTTTACGCAGAGCCAGCACATTAAGGAGCATGAACAGTAGGGAGAAGCCAATCAGCGCATAGACATCAAGGTCGATGGCGTTCCAGCCTTTGCCGCGGATCATGATATTCGTCAGCGCTTCCGAGCCATAATAGATCGGTGTTGCCAGTCCGACGCGCTGCAGCCATAGGGGAAGGGTATCCAGCGGGAACAGACCACTCAGAAAAATCTGCGGAACAATAATCAGCGGAATGAACTGGATCATCTGCAGCTCATTGGCGGCATATGCCGAGAGCAGCGTGCCCAGGGTCAGCGCCGACATGGAGAGCAGGAGGGTCAGCAACAGCACATAACCGAAGCTTCCCGCCATCATAATACCGAGCACCTGGATAGAGAACCAGGAGATCAGCAGCGCCTGGAACACGGTGAAGATACCGAATCCGCAGACATAGCCAAGCACGATCTCCCAGCGCTTCAGCGGGGTGGAGAGCAGACGCTCCAGGGTTCCGGTAGTCCGCTCCCGCAGGAAGGATACACCGGCAATCAGGAAGACGAAGAAAAAGATAAATACACCGATCATAATCGGACCAAAGCGGTCAATGGTCTTCATATCCTCAGCGCCGTACAGATAGCTGATCTGCGGCTGCAGCCGGCCTTGTCCGGCATCTGCCGGGTGAAGATTCTGCATTGCTGCAGTCAAAGCCATAAGCACCGCTCGGTTTGCAGTCGGATTGCTGCCCTCAAGAATAACCTCGGGTGTCGTTCCGCTTAGCGTAATCAGGGCATCCAGCTCACTTTTCTGAAGGTCGGCTTTGCCGAGGTCTGCTGATTTGTATGCAACAACCGTGGCGTTCTGCGCTTCGAGCGCGCTGGTGAAAGGGATCGCTTCGCCGGAGACGCCGATTTTCGGCTCATAGGCATTTCCATTGAACACCAGACTCATCAGGCTGAGCACGAGAAGCGGGGCAATGAACATGAGCGCCATTGTTCTTTTATCATGAATGAATTGCTGCAGGATTCGCAGGGTAATTGCGCGTACTCTCATCGCCGGGCACCTCCATAATATAGAAAAGCGTCTTCCATTGAAGCTGCGCCTGCAGATTGCAGCAGACCTTCCGGAGAATCCACAGCCAGCAGCTGTCCGTCCCGGATCATCGCGAGCCGGTCACATTTTTCCGCCTCGTCCATCACGTGGGTAGTCAGCACAATGGTGGTGCCTTTTCCGTTCAGCGCCCGCAGCTCTTTCCATATGGACTTTCGCAGTACCGGATCAATGCCCACGGTAGGCTCGTCAAGAATGAGCAGCGGCGGTTCATGCAACAGGGCGATAGCCAGCGACAGGCGCCGTTTCATTCCGCCGGAATATTGATCCACGCGTTTTCGCAAATGCTCCTGCAGGTTTACAATTTCCATCACATCGGCGATCCGCCGGGTACGGTTTCCGCCTTTAAGTCCATAAAGGGAGGCAAAGAATTCCAGATTTTCTTTGGCGCTAAGCTCTGTGTAGAGTGCGTCCGACTGTGCCATATAGCCGATTTGCTGCAGCAGCGAGAGCTTGGGCACATGGGTACCCAGCACCTTCACCTCTCCTGAGGTAACTTCATCGATGCCGGTCAGCAGCTTCACGAGAGTGGTTTTTCCTGAGCCGGAAGGGCCAAGAATACCAAAGGTTTCGGCCTGCTCCACCTGGAGTGAAATATCCTTCAGCACCTCTCTGCTGCCAAATGCGCGGCGGACATGGGTTACAGTAATCACAGGATTTACTTGGTTCATGTCAATCTCCTCGATTCCAAATTTATGAGTGAGTACTCACTCATTATTCTATAACAATCCGTTTCAGATGTAAATTTCTTTTTCGGCAGTGAATCTCTAACGGAAAGATTTTTTTAAATTTTAACCAAAAAGGGTTTTAATCTGTGGAAGTTCAGGGTAATTATGGGTATCAGTGAATATTCTAATGATATACATTCCATATTGGAGGGGTTGGGAGATGACCTACGGAAAGGTTATGCTGGGCTTGCTGATATTGGTGGCCGCGGCAGGACTTGGTGCATGCAGCAATCCCGGAAGTGAGGCGGGCGGAGGGCATTTTCGCACTTTGGAGCAAGAAGGAGTGGACAAGCCGCAGTATCTTCCCAGGGATTTGCCGATTCCAGCCGGTGCGGGTATTACTTTTACTGAGGGTGAGGCGGCCCACGGAAAAAAATCCTCCATGCTGATCTATGAAACCCGGGAAAGTATGGATGAACTAGGCAGCACCTATCAAAAGTATGTAAATGACAAAGCGCTGAAGCGCGGGACACAGATTGTGGACAGGAATAACATGATTATTAGTGGCAAGGTTCCTGATGCTTATTCCTATTCTATTATTGGCACCAGCTCGGCTTCGAATCCCGGCAGTACCGAAATTATCGTAACTTGGATTGAGAATTAACGAATTTAACCTAAAATTTACCTTAAGGCCGACCTTGATTACTCAGGTGCGGTCTTATTTGTGCAGTTAATATTTCCATAACATTCCTCTCGAACAGAATTGACACTCGTGGATGAAAATAACATTAGCAGTTACCTATAGGAAAAGGGTGAGTCTAATTGAGAAATAGTAAATGGTTCAGCGCGGCTTTGGCTTCAGCACTTCTCGTAACTGGAGGAGCGGGAAGTATTTTGGCAACAAGCAGCAGTGCTAATGCTGCCGCCGTTAAGACCACAGCAGTCAAGGAAGGCAGCACCACCTGGACTGTGAACGGAACGCCAGTGACCCTTAGCACTATTGACAGCAATGGCTACAAGCTGTACTCGCTAAGTCAAGTGGCAGGAGAGCTTGGCGCCAAGCTGATCTTAGGCAGCAGCGGTTTTGAACTGAACGACAGCAAGGGATTACATAATGTAATCATTAAAGCAGGTGCAAAAAGCTATCAAGTAGATGGTGCGGCACAGCAATTCACCGTTGCACCTGTCCATTATAACGGTAAAACGTATGTAGAGCTGACTAAGCTGGTTACTTCACTAGGCGGAGAGCTGCAGGCTGAAGGTCAGACGATTCTGAGCTTTGCCCGTCCAGAAGGCCAGTTTGATACGCTGCACTGGAGTGCCAATGGAAGCATTATTGCGAACAAAAGCGATTCCGAAACAGCTCAGCTGTTCAAATTCCGCACATACCCTGGCGACTACGAGGTTTTCTCTTCCAATGAAAGCGCACTGGATTTCGCAGTTTCCGCAGATCAGAACTGGGGCGCGTTCACCGATGAGACAGGCCAGCTGAAGCTGATCAACCTCGCCAGCGGAGCCATCTCAGCACTGGGGACGGATACCAGCGTGAAGACGGATCTGGTCTGGTCGCAAGACGGCAAGACCATCTACTTCATCCAGGGCGACAAGCAAGAGAAGATCGCTCAAATCTCCGTAGAGACCGGTGCCGTCAAAGCACTGCTTGAAGATAAAGTGGAGAATAAATCGGAGCTGCGTCTGTCTGCTGATGCCAAGAGTGTTGTCTACATTGTTAACGTAACCGGGGTTGCCAAAAATGATGCTGACAGTACGGAAGATTCGCTTACTGTAGATTTCAGCAAAGCCGGAGAGCAGCTGTATAAGCTGGACCTCGCTACTAAAGATGCGAAGCCTGTAGCTCTCACTACAGCGCTGGACAATAAGCTGTATCCGGAAATTCTGGCTAATGGCGGAGTTGTGTACCTGAGTGCAGATCCGGATGGCAATGCAGCCAACACCCTGAAATCCATCGCAGTGGACGGTACCATTACGAACATCGCTCTTGACGTTGAACCTTCATGGTCTACTGGAGTATCCACAGGTCTGATCGTCTCAGGTACAGCAGCGGATGGAAGCACGTCTATCTATTCCATTGATGCCAGCGGCAGCAAAACGGTGCTGTTCCATACGGCCGAAGATGTATCCGAAGTAGCTGTATCCAAAGACGGCAGCAAGCTTGCTGTTGTCAGCGACGGCAAAGTGCTTGTAATCCAGGGCGGCAAAGCACTTCAGCTCTCCAAATAAACGACCGAGGCAACATCCACATCATATAACGGCGGAACCGCCGAGAGGAGAAATTATTCATGAAGATTTTCAAAAAATTCACAGTTACAGCATTGACCGCGGTTATCGCGGTAACAGCATCTTTTGCCGGAATCGCGGCTGCTGCAGATTCACTTAAGGGGAAAATTACAGTCAACGGATCAACCGCATTGCTTCCGCTAACACTGCAGGCAGCCAAAGAATTCCAGAAACTTCATCCGAAAGTCAAAATCGCCGCTTCCGGTAAAGGTTCCGTCACTGGACCGCAAGCCGTGAAGAAGGGGATTGCCGATATCGGCGCATGCGACTGGGATGCAAGCATGGACGTTCCCGGCTTCAAAGCTTTTGAAGGACAAGTAGCTAACAAAGTAGCAGTTATTCCTTTTGCCACCATTGTTAACAAAAATGTAGGTGTAGACAACCTCACCACCGAGCAGCTGCAAGGCATTTTCTCCGGAAAAATCACGAACTGGAAAGATGTCGGCGGATCGGATGCCAACATTGTAGTTGTTACCCGCGCCTTCGGTTCCGGTACACGTGTTAACTATCAGGCAAAGGCACTGGCTGGCGGAGATATCACGAAGAAAGAGAAGAACTATAAGGAAACCGGATCAAGCGGCGACATGAAAACAGCTATTGCCACAACTCCTAACTCCATCGGCTACATCGACCTTGTCTATGTAAGTGGCGGCGACATTAAGGCTGTGAAATTCAACGGTGTAGAAGCAACTTCAGATAATGTCATCAATGGCTCGTACAAGATTTGGGCTTACGGATACTACATGACCAAAGGCCAGCCTACCGGCGCAACTAAAGAATTCATCGATTATGTACAAAGCAAGAAGTTCCAGCAGGGTTCCCTGAAGAAGCTTAAATTCATTCCGATTTCCGCAATGAAGGGTTAATGGTAAGTCTTTTAGAATCATGAACATATATTGAACGGTAACAGCGGCCAGCTCCGGAGTTCATGCGGGGGTGGCCGCTTACAGGAGGGAAAGTATGGGGGCACCGGTCCAGGACCTGGCATCGCGGGCACAGAAGAGCAGTCTTGCAGAAAGTAGTATAAGCACGAAACGCCACAACAGGCATTTATTCGGCAACACCATGTTCCGTTATTATTTTCTGTTCAGTATCCTTGCACTTTGTCTGGTGCTTGGACTTGTCATTGTATTCATCGGTAAAACGGCGCTGCTTCTGTTCGCTAACATCTCGCCGCTTGATTTCTTCTTCTCATTTAACTGGAGCCCGGAAGAAGAAGCCTTTGGCGCCGCTGCCTTTATTGTAAATACATTATCACTAACGGCCCTGACACTGCTCATTGCGGTTCCTGTTTCAGTAGGAATGGCTGTGCTGTGTGCGGAAATTGCTCCGAAATGGCTTAAGAGCTTTATCCGGCCGGTGCTGGATTTGCTTGTGGGGATTCCTTCTATAGTCTATGGCTATCTGGGGTTGACTGTACTATTGCCTTTTCTGCGCAGAGTCAGCGGGGAAGGGCTGGGAGACGGTCTGCTTGCGGCCGCGCTTGTCCTGGCTTTGATGGTGCTGCCGACCATTTGCCGGATCAGTGATGATGCCATCATTGCCGTTCCAGGCAAATACCGGGATGCAGCTTATGCCCTTGGCTCCACCCGTCTGCAGGTGATTATGCGTGTAGTTCTGCCTGCAGCCAGCAGAGGTATTATCTCGGCAATTATTCTGGGCATGACCCGTGCGGTCGGAGAGACAATGGCAGTTGTGATGGTCATCGGCAACACGCCGCAGCTGGCCAAAACCCTGTTCACCCCTTCTTCCGTGCTGACCAGCAACATTGTGATGCAGATCTCTAATGTGGAATTTGACTCCACCTGGAACTATGCGCTGCACATGATGGCCTTTCTGCTGCTATTGATTTCGTTTGTGCTGATCCTTATCATCCGCGTATTAGGCCGGAAAAGGAGGGATGCGGCATGAATTTCACCCGAACAAGACATTCTGCCCGTTCACAACGTAACAATAAACTCGCTACCATTGCCTTTTACACACTGGGCGCTCTGGTTATGCTGCTGATTTTCTGGCTTCTCTTCACTATTCTAAGCAAAGGCTTGCCTTCGCTCAGACCAGACTTCCTGATCAAGCAGCCGGAGGAAATGGACGCAGGGGGCGGTATTGGCCCGGTGCTGTTCAACTCCTTCTATATTTTGTTCATTTCGCTCCTGATTTCGATTCCGATTGGTGTCGGGGCCGGGATTTATATGGCGGAATATGCACCGGATAATCGATTTACCGGAGCGCTGCGCATCTGCGTGGAGTCGCTATCCTCGGTTCCTTCCATTGTATTCGGGCTGCTGGGTCTTGCAATCTTTGCCGAATACTTCAATGTCGGACTGACCATTCTCGGCGGCGGTGTCAGCCTGGCACTGCTCAATCTGCCGATGCTGGCCCGCGTTACGGAAGAAGCGGTTCGCGCCGTTCCCGGAGAGATCCGTGAAGCCGGTTATGCCCTGGGAATGACCAAGTTCCATGTCATCCGTAAGGTGGTGCTGCCGGTAGCCATGCCTGCCATCGTGACCGGTGTCTGTCTGGTGGCAGGACGCGCCTTTGGGGAGTCGGCTGTAATCATTCTGACTGCGGGGCTCAGCACTTCCGGCGAGATGTGGGATTTCAATCTGTTCTCTCCAGGTGAGACACTGGCTGTTCATCTGTGGTATGTACAGTCGGAGGCTATTGTTGAGGATGCACGGCAGATTGCCGACAAGTCCGCAGCCGTGCTTGTGTTCGTGGTACTGCTGATTAATTTCATCTTCCGGTTCCCGTTGTGGCTTGGACGCCGCCGGGGACGCTAAGTGGCAGCAGATCTTTCATTTATGCGTTCTAATGAATACAGAAACGGATGCCGACCTTGGTAAAGGGGGCATCCGTTTCTGCTTATGCTCAAATGTTAATTGCTTAAAATTGTAAACAATACTAAAATGAAAGCAATCCCAATTCCATACAAATACCCCTTTCATCAATTGTACCTTATAAGGAGGTGCGTAAGATGCCCAAACGTATGTCCGAGCAGGATCTGAACAAGCTGATCAATATGCTGGAGCTTACACCTAATGATGGTGAACATGAGTTTCTTGTTAAAGAATCGTTCATTAGCGATGGGTCTCCTGACGATGAACTATCGGGGCGTCTGTTAGTAAGGGCAGACAAAATACTCGTACAGGACCCGCTTCCCGGCGGAGCGCCAGCCGTGATCTCGGCCGTTCTTCCCGTAGTGATCCATGTCAATGGACAAGCCATTGAAGAGCCAACCCCTGTTACGTCACAGGATATTATCGATTGGGAGCTGTCTGAGCCTCCCTTATATGCAATTACCATTTCAGAAGACCGGTTGATGGCCTTTTTTACTCTATATTCCCCGAAGAAATTTCGCTGGCGACTAAACAATCAATATTCTTCGAGTGTGCTTAAAGTTGATGCTTCCATTGATCTGGAGACGGTAACCGGCCAACTGGGGCTGAATCAGATTATTGTAGACTTTGAGCAGCGGGGAATCATTCAGAATCTGAACATTTCCGGCATACATGGAGAACTGCAGAATCCCACCTATCAGCCCATTCCCGCATCCAAAGGAAGAGCGGCCGTACCCGGGGAGAATGCACGTTTGGACTTGTTTTTTTCCGAAACCATTGAGAATGAATTTAATGAAATCGAAGGGCAGGTAGACTACCGCAGCCACCTTCGTATTCCGTCAGCGATCAGAGGGCAGGTTATCGCCCGCAAGACTCCGATTGCTGAAGGGATTCCCGGCTATGATGTTTATGGAGAAATTCTCTACCCGCCTCCCCCGAATGACATTACTGTACTGGCAAGGAATAACACCGTTCTGCTGATTAATAACGAGGTGCGGGCGTTGTATGAAGGAAGGCCAAGAGTCACGGGTGACAAAATCAAAAGTTTCGATATCTGCACCACCTACCTCGTTCCCGGCAATGTGAATATCAAATCAGGCAATATCGTATTCTCAGGAGATGTTGTGATTCGCGGAGATGTTGAAGACAATATGATTATTGAGTCCCTGGGTAATGTGTATGTGGCCGGAAGTATATATAATTCTACAATTACGGCTACCGGCAGTATTCTGGTTAAAGGGAATGTGGTCAACAGTAACCTGTATTCGGGATACTTTGGCGTAATGTACAACCGGATCTATAACTGTTCCAAACAGCTGATTGATGAGGGCAGAAATTTGCAAAAGGCGGTCTGGATGCTGAACCAGGCAGTGCAGAGCCGCAATCAAAGCGTAAATTACGGACAAGCGGTTCTGCTGTTGCTAGAGAGCAAGTTTCAAAAGATTCCACAGATTATTAAGGAACTGCTCTCGGTACTGACAACCGTTCAAGCCAATTATCATCAGGATTTGGGCCAGACACTGCATTTCCTGAATCTGTTCCTGAAGCCGGTGCAGCTTGTGGATTTCCTGACAGAAGCTTCGCTGAGCGGAGTGATCGGGATGCTGGAAGAACTGCATTCCGGTGTGGCCCGGATGCAGGAGTCCAAAGTAGAGGTCAATATCGGCAAATGCCAGAACAGCACATTGAAATCGAATGGAGATATTCTGATTCATAGAGATGGAATTGTGCAGAGCGAGTTGTTTTCCTCAGGAAATATTACGTTTCTGAAGACATTTTCCGTCTGCCGCGGCTCCAAGCTGGAGTCGGGAGGGACTATTTCTGCTTATTACGTCGGAGGTGAGAGCGGCGCGCAATCCCTGCTTAAGGCCAAGCACAGCATTACTGTACGCAAAATGTACCATGGTAAAATTACCGTAGACCGGTATACTACCGAAATCACCGAGCCTGTAGAGAATATGAATTTTGACGCCGAAAAGGTGCGTATGCTGAGACTACAGATGGAATCCAAGTGAATGCTGGCAGAGGGGAGCAACGCATCCCGCCTCGCTCTGCCAGTTTCATTCTCCGACACAGAAACAGCCCTCCGGTTGGAAGGCTGTTTCTTGTTGCGCCGGAAGTTCAATACAATCTGCTGTTATTCCCGCGTCCGCGCTTCTACCGTAAAGCTCCACGCACGAATCCATCCGCTTTTGCAAGCCGCCGCCGTGCCTCGCCAGCATCAACATCACTTAGAATCATAATAATGGCTGTTTTCACATGACCTTCAGCAAGCGTAAAAGCGGCCTCAATCTGCTCCTCGGAAGCATGGGTCGCCAGCTCAATAATACGCTTGGCTCTGTAGACCAGCTTCTCATTGGAGGGGTTGAGGTCGACCATCAGATTCCGGTAGACTTTTCCGATTCTAATCATGGCGGTTGTCGTCAGCATGTTTAGGATCATTTTTTGTGCTGTGCCTGATTTCATCCGCGTGGAGCCCATAACAACTTCCGGTCCTACTACGGCTTCAATCGTCAACTTGCCAACCCCGGCCATCGGTGTGCCCGCGTTATTGCATAGCCCAATGACGACGGCCCCCAGCTCCCCGGCCCGTTTCATTGCTCCTAGCACATAGGGGGTGCGTCCACTAGCAGCGATCCCAATCACTACATCCTTATCGTTGACGGCACAATCGTCGATGTCCTGTGCCCCCAATTCTACACTGTCTTCCGCACCTTCCACCGGATCTTTAACCGCCCGGAAACCTCCGGCAATGAGTCCCTGCACCATGGAGGGAGGGGTGCCGTAGGTGGGCGGGCACTCCGAAGCATCCAGAATACCGATTCTCCCGCTGGTTCCGGCTCCGACATAGAACAGTCTGCCGCCGTTTTGAAAGGCGTATACAATATAATCTGCCGCCCTGGCGATCTGCGGGATCAGGCCCTGGATGCATTCGGCGACGAGGCGGTCTTCATTGTTAATCAACTGCATAATTTCAGCAGAGCTGAGGCTGTCGATGTCCGTGGTATTATCGTTGGGCTGCTCTGTCATCAAATTTGCTAAAATATCGTTCATGAGGTTTCGTCCTCCTGTCTGTCTATTGTTGTCTGTGATAGTGTTTCGATTTCCCGTTCGCTTCGTCCAGCCGCAGCTTCCCCAGCCTTGCCGCCCCCATGGACGGCGGAGCTCCATGGCTCCCATCCACAATCTCCAGTGCACTGCTAAATTTCAGCAGACTCTGGCAGAAGAGTCCGTGAAAAATGGGGGAATACCTGAAGACCGAACCGCTGAGGACTACAGGAAGCTGCGTCAGTACCGGGTTTTGGCGTAAGAGCGCAGCCGCCGTATCGCTAAGAGCTTCTGCCTCTTCGGAGAGAATGGCAGTTGCGGCGGGGTCCCCGGCTTCAGCCGCTCCGATACAGAGCTTCGAGAAGGCAGCAATCTCAGCTTTGGTATGGGAAGGATGATAAATATATTCCTTCAAATCAGTGATCCGCTGTAAACTGTATTCTTCCATAATCATACCGGTCATTGCGGTAGGAGGCTGAACAGCGTCATGGCTGCGCATTACGGTCTGGACTGCACGGAGTCCAATCCGGTAGCCGCTTCCTTCATCCCCAAGAAGATGCCCCCATCCCCCGGTACGACGGCAGGAGCCATCAGGGCTGTAGCCATAGCAGATCGAGCCTGTCCCCGAAATAATCAGTGTTCCGAAGCTGCTGCCCAGCGCAGCCATTAATGATATTTGTCCTTCGGATTGGATGAATACCGGGATGGATAATCCACGCTTCAATAAATGCTGATGAACAGCCGTCTTTAAACAGGCTTGTTCCTCATTTGTCGAAAAACCTGACACTGCAAGACAGATCGAAGCCACATCAGCTATGTCCGTCTGCAAACGTTCCAGCAATCCGTCAATAGCTGACATGACTCTTGTAAGCGCTACACCTAAGGTCGCGCTATGAGGATTGGAGGGGCCGCCGATATAGCGTGCAAGTATCTCTCCCGCCTCATTCAAAGCGGATGCATCGGTCTTTGTGCCGCCACCATCAAGGCCTAAGTACACTTTCATCGATCACTCACCACTTTGATTTTTTCCTAATTATATGAGAATCCACCCATAAAGTAAAACAAAATTTCACAAATAAAAAAGTTGTTGAAATTTTATTTTACAGCTCATATAATGAATTCATTCCAAGTGATTGGGAGAATAGCAAACGGAACGAGTTATATTATCTAACATTGATTTGTGGAGTGTTTGTGTAAGGTCGGCCATTATATGAGGGGGTGCTTGGATTTAATGAACGGCGGATTAATTCGACTGAGGGAAATGTATGATGCATTAAGTCCTTCTGAACACAAGATTGCTGCTTATATCCTGCAGAACCCGGATGAGATGATTCAGCTCTCTATTGCGGATTTGGCAGCGAAGAGTGGATCGAGTCAGGCGGCAATCGTAAGGTTGTGCAAGACTATTGGTTTTAAGGGCTATCAGGATCTGAAGATCAAGGTGGCGGGGGATCTGCAGGGCAGAGATCCGGCAATCATCGGCTATCAGGAAATCCGCCCGAATGATACCATTGCGGCGATCATGCAGAACGTATCCAATAATAATATTCAATCGATCCGGGACACGCTGACGATTCTGGATGAAGACATGGTAGAGCGGGCCGTGGAGGCCATTGACCGCGCCAAGCGGATCTATTTTTTCGGCGTGGGTGCTTCCAATCTGATTGCGATGGATGCCCAGCAGAAGTTTCTGCGGATTAACAAGACCAGCTTTTCCTTTGCTGACCCTCATGTTCAGCTTACGAGCGCGATAACAGCTTCAGAAGAAGATGTGGCTGTGTGTATTTCATACTCCGGAGAGACCAAAGAGGTCATCCGGGCCGCTTCTATTGTCAAAGAAAATGGAGGGACTGTCATCAGCATTGCCAAGTATGGCAGCTCTACCTTGAGCAAGAGCGCAGACATCCCGCTATGCACCTCCGCTACCGAGAATGAAATCCGCAGCGGAGCGATGGCTTCCCGGATCACCCAGCTTAATCTGATTGATATTCTATATCTTGCTGTTGCGAGCCGGAATTATGAGCAGTCCGTTACTTATTTGGAGAGAAGCAGACAACATATCAAACGGCTATAGCCTGGAAAACAAAGGGGAGACAATAATGAAGAAAAGTTTAGGCTTGGGTTTGGTTCTGGTCATGATGCTGATTAGCGCTTGCGGTAACTCCGGAGGCAAGGAGGCAGCAAACAGTCCGGATGCCAAGGACACCATTACGGTCTGGACCTATCCGGTTCATGGAACCTACGAGGATGAGCTCAAAGGACTGGTTGCTGATTTCCAGAAGGAGCATCCGAACATCACCGTTAAGACGGAAGTGCTGTCTTGGGCAGAAGGTCCGAAGAAATTCGATGTTGCCCTGAATGCCGGCAGCCCTCCTGATCTGTATTTTCACAGTGTAGATGGCACTTATGTCAACACCGGACTGGCACTGGATCTCGACCCGTTCATGACCGATGAGATCAAAAATGACTACCTGCCGGGAACACTTGCGCTCGCACAAATAGGCGGTAAACAGTATGGCCTTCCACTGTACCAGTTCCAATGGGGTTGGGGCGGAAATAAGCGCATTCTCGAAGAAGCCGGAATTGACTGGGCTGCCATCCAGCAGAACGGCTGGACCTGGTCTGAGTTTGAAGCGGCGGCTGCCAAGCTGACTAAAAAACTCCCGGACGGCTCCACCCAATACCCGCTGGTCACAGACGGAACCTCGCTCGATTTCATTGAGATGCTGTCCCGCAACAATAATATGCCGGATGTTCTGGACGAATCAGGTGCTTTCCAGTGGAATGATGACCGTATCCTGGGTACGCTGAGCTTCATCAAAGG
The DNA here is from genome assembly GCF_052044425.1 of Paenibacillus sp. 22594. NCBI lineage: Bacteria > Bacillati > Bacillota > Bacilli > Caryophanales > Paenibacillaceae > Paenibacillus > Paenibacillus sp. 22594. The sequence goes on along the minus strand of NZ_JBQENA010000005.1, from coordinate 110,295 downwards.
CCTGCTGGATAAAGGTTATTTACCCAAAGAGACTTCAGCAATTGCTCCAGCCAAACGTTCCGATATGTTCTATGCCGGACAAGCGGCTATAATCTCCAAGGCTATTCCCTACTATGATGTCATGATTCAGAACCGCAACAAGGAAATTGACGCCGGTACGGTAAAAGGCGAGAAGATCGACTTTGTCCTGCTCCCGGTTCCCCATAAGGATGATGCTCCTGCGAAAACGACTATGGGAGCAGAAGGCTATATTGCTTTTAAACAAAAGAACGACAAAGGCGAGCAGCATGCCAAAAACACCTTCCTTGTCCTGGATTACCTGAGCGGGGCGAAAGCCGGAAACTCCTCCAATGAATTGGTGCTGCCATTCGTACGTAAATCCCAGGCAGAGCAGTATGCAGGGAAAGCACTGGGCACAGAAGAGACCATTAAGGCATCGGAGATCATGGCCAAGAATATGGCAATGCCTGTTACCTTGAAGCTCGATACGGCCATTGCCGCCAAAATGAAGCAATTTAAAGAGCAGGTAGTCACTCCAAACATGCAGGCGCTGTATTCCGGAGAGAAAACACCGGAAGCTGTTGCTGAAGATTTCAAGAGTAAAGGCAGCCAAATGCTGGGCAAATAGTTCTTTTATCGGGGGCGTCCTTCAGATTGCGGATAGGGCGTCCTCTCTGAATAGAGGAGGGGTAAGGGATGACGACAATCGCGCCAAAGCGGGTGCGCAGTTCCGCCGGCAGGTTATGGCGTGAATACGGCTGGGCCTACCTGTTTATCCTGGCACCGGTCCTGCTGTTTCTGGTGTTTACACTGTATCCGGTCGTATCGGCTTTGATCATGAGCTTTCAGCAGTACAACATTATGAACTCGACCTGGATCGGCTTCGATAATTATGAACGGCTGTTTCAGGATGCAACCTTCTGGAAATCGATGCGCAATACCGTCATTTTTACGGTGTGCACGGTTCCCGTCAATATCATCATCACCTTTGTGCTGTCTTATCTGATCTATCAGATGAAAACCAAGTGGCAGACCTTCTTCAAGGCCACCTTGTACCTGCCTGCAGTCGCCTCGGGCGTAACGATATCCATCGTGTGGCTGGCGATTTTTGATCCGACGAATGTCGGGCTGTTGAACCGGTTTCTGGAATGGTTCGGCCTGGACCCGGTGATCTGGCTGGGGCAGTCCAAAACCGCGCTGTTCTCGCTGATCCTCATGAACTGGCTGGGCTCGCACGGAGCGGGAATCATTCTGTATCTGGCCTCGATGGGCGGAGTTCCAAAATCGCTGTATGAAGCGGCGGACATTGACCATGCCAGCGGCTGGACCAAATTCACCCGTATTACCTGGCCTTTGCTCAAACCGACCACACTGTATCTGCTCGTAACGGGAGTCATTACTTCCTTCCAGGTGTTTATCTCCGTGTATATGATGACCCAGGGCGGGCCTAACTTTGCGACAACAACGATTGCTTATCTGATCTACCAGACGGCGTTCCAGTTCTATGAATTTGGCCTGGCTTCCGCGCAGTCGTTTGTGCTGGCCTTTCTGATTATCCTGGTCTCTGTCATTCAATTTAAATACTTCTCGAGTGACGTCGAGTATTAGGGCGGAAGGAGCGAACCTGTTATGAAAACCAGATCAAAGACCATTTTTCTGCTGATCGCGGCTGCGTGTCTTATCGTGTGGAGCATCGTGACCATTATTCCGCTGTACTGGATGCTTGTCGGTTCAGTGCAGGACTCGGCGGCAACCGCCAGTTTCCGTCCCAGCATGCTGCCGGAGGCCTTCTCATTTGCTCCGTATGAACGCTTTTTCGCCAAAACAGCGGCCTGGCGCTGGCTGCTCAACTCTTTGTTCATTTCCTCGGTGCTGACGGTTACCAATGTATTTTTTGCTTCCCTTGCGGGCTATGCTTTTGCGAAATTGAAATTTCCCGGAAGCAACGCGATTTTCTGGGTGCTGCTCAGCACGATGATGATCCCGGCCCAGGTCACGCTGATTCCGCTCTATATTCTGATCGTCAATGTGTTCAATCTCGGAGACAGCTATACCGCAATTATTCTGCCTACAGCCATTACGGTCGGCAACATTTTTTTAATGAAGCAGTACATGTCTTCGCTGCCGACCTCACTGATTCATGCGGCGCGGATCGATGCCTGTAGTGAATTCGGGATCTTCTGGAAGGTGATCCTACCGCTGGCGAAGCCGGGGCTTGCCGTACTGGCCATTTTCACGTTCGTCGCTTCCTGGAACGAATTCTTCTGGCCGTTTCTGATTACGAACTCTACGGAGATGCGGACCATACAGGTGGGTCTGGCATCCTTCGTGTTCGCGGAATCGACGGATTTCGGGGCGATTATGGCGGGGGCGAGCGTAGGGGCTTTGCCGATGCTGATTTTATTCTTCTCTCTGCAGCGCTACTTCCTGCAAGGCATTACTATCGGAGCCGTCAAAGGCTGAGTTACAGCAGAAATTCTATTTTTGGAGGGGAAGAGCCATGGCACGAGTTGAATTCCGCAATGTGCGCAAACAATTTGACGATCAGAACAAGCAGACCTTTACGGCGGTGGCAGGTTCCGATTTTGTGATTAACGATAAAGAATTTGTTGTGTTCGTAGGCCCCTCAGGCTGCGGCAAAACCACCTCGCTACGGATGATCGCAGGACTGGAGCAGCAGACGAGCGGGGATATTGTGATCGGTGAACGCATCGTCAATAACCTTCATCCCAAGGACCGCGATATCGCAATGGTTTTTCAGGATTACGCGCTGTATCCGCATATGACGATCCGTGAGAATTTGTCCTTTGGCCTGAAGAATCTGAAGAAGCCGAAGGCTTATATTGAGCAAAAGGTCCAGGAGGCCGCAGCGATTCTCGGTCTCGAGGACATGCTGGAACGCAAGCCGCGCGAGCTGTCTGGAGGCCAGCGTCAGCGTGTGGCGCTGGGTCGGGCCATTGTACGGGATCCGCAGGTATTCCTCTTCGACGAGCCGCTGTCCAATCTGGATGCCAAGCTCCGCATTCAGATGCGGGTTGAGCTAGGTGAGTTGCACAAACGCCTCGGCGCTACCATTGTGTATGTGACCCACGATCAGGTGGAGGCGATGACGCTCGGTGAACGGATTGTGGTCATGAATAAAGGGGTCATTCAGCAAGTGGCTTCTCCAACCGAGCTGTACGCCAACCCCCGGAATATGTTCGTGGCCGGTTTTATTGGTTCTCCGGCAATGAACTTCATTGATGCACGGGTGGAAGGAGAGCGTATCCGGATTGACGGAGCGGAATTCGTCCTGTCACAAGATGCTGCGGAAGGGCTAAAGAGCTATAACGGCCGTGAAATTATTCTTGGCATCCGCCCGGAGCATATTTATGGCGAAGACTTCGCGCCAGGTGTATCGACAGAACATCAGATGCAGGCACATATCAAGGTCGTCGAGCATCTCGGCTCGGAGAATCTGGTCTATTTTAAAATAGGCCGCAGAACCGTTACCGCGAAGGTCCATCCGGAGACAAAAGCATACAGCAATCTCGACAAGCAGTTCATCTTCGATCTGAGCAAAGCGCGTTATTTCGATCCGGCAACGGAAGAGAGAATCGTTTGGTAAAGCAGTGGATCAAATCACAGAAGGAGGAGACAAGTCATGCAGAAACTGAATCAGGTATTAGTCAGTACGGGGGTGGAGTCATTTCGGGAGATTGTGCCTATCGCGCTGCTTAGTCTGGCCAGCTCAGCCATGCTGGTGCCGGTGGTGATTTTCACGCCTATGGCGCTGGCGTTTATACTAATTCCGCTTCTATATATGCCTTTGTTCTATGGCGTATTCTATGCGTATCACCGGAGAACGGAAGGAAAGAAGCTGTCGGTCAAAGAGATGTTGTCGGGTGCCTTCAAGGGCTTTATCCCAGCCGTCGTGTTCGGCCTGTTCTGCTCCTTGCTGGTGCTGATTTTAGGGTCCACCTGGTGGTTCTACGGCGGCCGCGACGGGGTGATGAACTGGACGATAGCCATTTTTCAGACTTATTTTGTAGCAATGGCCTTTGTCTCCCAATTCTATACACTGCAGCTGGTGCACCAGAATAAGATTGGTATCTTCAAGGCCATGGGGGAGAGTGTCAAGCTCTTTCTCCGCTATCCTGCCTATACCATCGGTGCCTTCTTTCAAGCGCTGGTCGTTGGTGTAATGCTCGTGGTTACGGTTGTCGGTTTTGCCTCGCTGTTTAATGGTATGCTTGCCGTTTATCTGCATAAAGCGGCTTATAATGTGCTTCACCCTGAGGAAGATACCGAGGCTGAAGGTGTTCCCGAGACGAGCCCGTCCTATGCGGAAGGCAGGCTGATATGACCGGAAAGGGAAGCAATGGAGCGGAGCGGCGTTCCGGTGACGGCCAGGTTTTACGCGGAAGACAGGCTGCTGTAAGGGGGGCTGTCCACAGCGGAGCGGACCGGCTTGCCGCAGGTCTGTCTCATCCCCTGCTGGACGGACAGCGGATTGGGCTGGTGACGAATCCAACAGGCATCACAGCAGATTTTCGTTCTACGGTGGAGGTTTGCAGAGGGCTTGCTTCCTCCAGACTTACCGCCCTTTTTGCCTGTGAACATGGGATTTACGGTCAGCATCAGGCTGGAGTGAGGTTCGGGGATGAATTCGATGCTGTGCTGGGCATTCCCGTCTATAGCTTGTATGGGGAGCAGAAGACGCCTGTTTCTTATATGCTGGAGGGCTTGGATACCATTGTTTTTGATGTCCAGGATTTGGGGGTACGGTTCTATACGTATCTGTCGACACTTCTGTATGTTATGGAGGCCTGTGCAGAGCATGGCATAAGCCTGCTTGTGCTGGACCGGCCGTCACCGCTTGGCGGCACTGGCTGCGAGGGAGGGCTTTTACAGGAAGGCTATGAATCCATGGTTGGCGCATGGACCATGCCTATCCGTACCGGAATTACAATTGGCGAATTCGCGCGGATGGCCAATGACAGGAAGGGCCTTCACTGTGATCTGGATGTGATTCCGCTGGCAGGCTGGAGGCGGGAAATGGAATTTACGGATACAGGGCTGCCCTGGATGCTGCCTTCGCCCAACATGCCGACTATAGAGACGGTGCGGGTGTATGGCGGCACTTGTTTTTTTGAGGGGACCAATCTGTCAGAAGGACGCGGGATGACGATTCCGTTCCAGTGGATTGGAGCGCCTTGGCTGGATGGCGCCTGTCTTGCTGACGCGATGCGGAAGCATGAACTTCCCGGTGTGCATTTCCATCCCCTGCATGCAACACCGGCGTTCTCGAAGCATCAGGGTGAATTATGCGGTGGGGTGCGCTTGTTCGTGACAGACCCGCAGAGGTATGAGGCGGTGCACACAGGGCTTACTCTGCTGCATGAGGTGAGCACGCTGTATCCTGAGCATTTTGAATGGCTGACTCCGCCGGAGGGCAGGGCGAGATATTTCATTGATTTGCTGACTGGGGGAGAGAAGGTACGCCGCTCTATCGGCACAGTGGAAGGATTGCAGGCAATTGCTGAGGAATGGCGCCGTGACAGTGCTAAGTGGCTGGTTATGCGTCAGCCTTATCTTTTGTATTCTTAAATCTTAACCAGATAACTGAATTCGGGGAGGCGCAGTGATGGCAATCGTTTGGCGTGAAGTGGCAAGGCAGGAAACCGGTCTTGATGGGGCGGTCGCGGCAATGAGTCTGAACGATAAAATCGGCCAGATGCTGATGTGCGGCTTCGATGGAACTGCGGCATCGGATGAAGTGCTTAAGCTTGTGGCTGACAATGGGATTGGCGGTGTGATTTATTTTGCCCGCAATGTGGAGTCGCCGGAGCAGGTTTCCTTGCTGACTGCGGATCTGCAGAAGGCGGCAGCCGAAGGGAGCAAGGCTCCACTCTGGATTTCGATAGACCAGGAAGGTGGCATGGTTGCCCGGATTACCGATGGCATCGCGCTTATGCCTGGCGGGATGGCGATCGCTGCTGCCGGATCACAGGATGACGCCTATCAGGCGGCACTCATCAGTGGCCGCGAGCTGGCCGCGATGGGCATTAATTTGAACTATGCCCCTGTGCTGGATGTCAACAACAACCCGCAGAATCCGGTGATTGGCGTCCGTTCCTTCGGAGAGTCGCCGGAACTGGCAGCTGATTATGGCGCGGCGATGATTCGTGGCTATCAAGAGGCGGGCGTTGCCGCTACAGCGAAGCATTTTCCGGGTCACGGCGATACTGACGTTGACTCACATCTTGACCTTCCAACGATCCGGCACGGCCGGGAGCGAATGGATCAGGTGGAGCTGGTTCCGTTCCGCAGAGCCATCGCCGAAGGTGTGGACGCCATGATGTCGGCACATATTTACTTTCCGGCACTTGAGCGCGAGAAGCTGCCGGTTACCCTATCGAAGACGGTGCTGACTGGACTGCTGCGTGAAGAGCTGGGTTATCAGGGGATCATTATGACCGATTGCATGGAGATGAATGCTATTGCCGAGCATTACGGAACGGTGGAGGCATCGGTGCTGGCTGTTGAAGCAGGCGCGGATATGGTTCTGGTCAGCCACCGTGCCGACCGTCAGCTCGCAGCGATTGAGGCGATCCGCAGTGCGGTAACGTCTGGCCGCATCAGTGAAGCGCGGATTGGTGAATCCGTCCGGCGGCTGCTGGCGCTGAAGGTGAAGCGGGGAGTGATTGCCGCAGGCACGGAGGCTGAGAGGAATGACGGTGCTATGGGTGCAGCTGGCGATCATCCTGGTGCAGCAGAGGTAGTCGGAGCAGGGGCTGGTACCGTTAAGGGCGATACGGCTGCGGCGGGAAACTCGGATTCCAGCGGGAGACTTGCTGTCCTTGGAGCTGCGGCGCATCTTGAAGTGGCACGGCGTATCAGTGAGGCTAGCATAACGCTGGTTCGCAATAACAGTTCTATCCTTCCGCTGAAGAAGTCAGGGAAGACACTGGTCATTACGGCTGCGCCAGTGGTGGCAACGCTGGTCGATGAATCATTCTCAGCCGTGCCCGGACTGGGAGCAATACTCGCAAGACACGGGCTGGATGGCATTGATCGTGTGGTTCCTGCTGCCGAAATCGGGACTTATGCGGCAAAGCTGCTGGAGGAAGCGCGTGCAGAGGAGGTCGTGCAGATTGTCGTCGGCACGTACAATGCCCAGTTTCATGCCGAACAGATTGAGCTAGTGGAGCTGCTGCTTGATCTTGGGAAGCCGCTGGTGGTTGTGGCCCTACGCAATCCATACGATCTGCTGGCTATGCCAGGTGTTCAGGCTTACGTCGCTGCTTATGAGAGCCGCCCACTTGCGCTGGAGAGCGCAGCCCAAGCGCTCCTTGGACACATTGCATACCAGGGCAAATTGCCCGTGTCACTCGGTAAGGAATACCCTGCTGGCTGGGGTATGGAATCATGATTGGCCCGCTCTGGAACAATAAGCCCAGCTCAGTGGTTGTAGGACTAATGTCAGGCACTTCGCTGGATGGCATAGATGCCGCGATCGTTTCTATAGAAGGAAGCGGACTACAGGCGGAGGTTAAACTGCTGCATTATTACAGCACCCCTTATGATGCTGAACTCAGGGAGCGGCTTAAGGAGCTGTGCACAGTGCAGCATTCATCGGTAGATCTGGTGTGCGGTATGAACGTGTATCTGGCGGAACGTTTTGCCGAGGCTGCCATTGAGGCCGTTCGCAGTGCCGGGATGGAGATGAAAGAGATCGACCTGATCAGTTCGCATGGGCAGACAGTATGGCATATTCCGCGGCCGGATATTCATGACCCCTATCTTGTCAGATCCACGCTGCAGCTCGGTGATTTGTCCGTGCTGGCGAAACGGACCGGGTGCATGGTTGTCGGAGATTTCCGCCCGGCAGATATGGCAGTTGGAGGCCAGGGGGCACCGCTGGCTCCTTACGGGGACCTGATTCTGTACCGCGATCCCGGCAAGGGGAGGTTGCTGCAGAACATTGGGGGTATCGGCAACTGTACGGCGCTGCCACCGGCGGCGGGGCCGGAAGATGTGTTCGCTTTTGATACCGGACCCGGCAATATGGTCATCGATCAGGTCGTATACCTGCTGAGCGGTGGTGAACAGTCTTACGATGATGGCGGAACCTGGGCAATGCAGGGGACAGTAGACTGGATACTTGTAGAGGAAATGATACAGCATCCGTACTTTGGGCTGCAGCCTCCGAAGTCTACAGGCCGTGAGGTATTCGGCAAAGCCTACGCCGAGGAATTTGCCGCCAAGGCGAGAGAACGAAGTTTAACCGATGCGGATATCGTAGCAACGGCTACAGCCTTTACCGCGCGGACGATAGCGGAAGGCTACAACCGGTACGTGTTCCCGTTATGCCGGATAGACGAGGTCATTGTCAGCGGAGGCGGCGCGCATAATGCTGCGCTGCTGGACATGCTGCAAGCAATGCTGCCGGATCAGAAGGTACTCACCTCAGGCGAACTAGGCTACAACGATGATGCGAAGGAGGCTATTATTTTCGCTTTGTTGGGCAATGATTTTATGCACGGAGTGGCGAATAATCTCCCGTCCGCTACAGGGGCAGAGCGGCAGACCATTATGGGCAAGCTGGCCTTTCCTTAGGTGTGCGCGGCTTACACAACAGATGCTCAAGGCTGCTATGGCTGTTAACGGCTGTTAACGGCTCTGAGCATATGCTTCTGATTCATTCACGCTTAATAAGCTGCGTCGATTGGATTTATGATGGATTTTGACCCCCAAATCCCCCGGTTCAACTATATTGGTACAAGACTTTTCCAATCTCCAATGTTACGGACACAGAAGACACTATTTACTGGGAAAACCCTGTTGGCAGACACTTGCGGACAGAGAAGCCGTTATTGGAACGGAATTCTCCCGTTTTGTACTGCCTTAGCCAGATTAACGTCTCTCCAGTCCGCAACCACCCCGAATACAGTGGTATTGTGCAAATAGCGTCTCTGGAGTCCGCATAACACATAAATCGTAACGTCATAGAACAGCCTCCCCGAAGGGAGGCTGTTCTATGACGTCCCGGAAGGGATGCAGCCGAAACCCCCGGCTGATTGCGAAGCGTGTGCTCCCGCAGTGTATGCTCCAACGCCCCTTGGGGTTCTCATCCCCGGACACACAAACAGCCTCCCCGAAGGGAGGCTGTTCTATGACGTCCCGGAAGGGATTCGAACCCCCGACCGTGCGCTTAGAAGGCGCATGCTCTATCCGGCTGAGCTACCGGGACATGATGTGATACTGAAAAGCAAGCAAAAATTATGTTATCATATATAGATAACTTTTTCAACTTGTTTTTTTGAAACGGCAGTGGGATATGCTATAATCTACAATTGATCATGGTTCGGAGAAAAGGAGGTGCCCTCATTAATCATTCGAATTCCCCCGCCAAAGAGAATATCGTGCTGTTTCCGAAGACGTTGGATTATTATCAGATTCAGTTGACGGTAATGCTGGAGAGTGAACGTTACGGGGAAGCGATGGAACTTCTGCGGTTTCTGCTGCAATGCCAGGGACAGGAAGAGCGGCACTACGAGGAATGGCAGTCACTTTTGGAATGGCTGGAGGCAGCCTTCCCCTATGCAGCTCATAACGGAGATGACAACACGGAGAACTCTGCAGGCGAACAGGATCTGAAGGAAGAAGACATGGCCCGGATACTGGCCAAATCCAAGCTTGAAGAGGACGCAGATTATCCTAATAAACTGCTGCAAAAGGTAATGCACGAGCCTTTGTCGGAGGCAACGATTCTCGCGCTGGAGCAATTGTCCTATCTCGAAGGTGGTCACATTGACGAGTCGCTTACCGGCTGGCTGGAGCAGACGGCGGTTCATCCGCTCCTGCAGTTCAGGACCCTGCAGACACTCCGCCGACGCGGAGCGCAAGGTATCATCGGGTTGCTGCGCTCTGGTGAGATGTCCTATATTGAGATCGAAACGGTGCCGCTGGCCAATGAAGAATTCCCGCCTCAGGTGACCCAGGTGCTGGAACGGGTAGCTGAGCAGGCGGAAGTGCATGAGCCGACACTGTATTATTTTGCCCAGGAGCTGTGGGGTCAGTTCATGATGTCAATTTATGGTTCAGATGAATACCGTAAGCTTCTTGAGGGGGAGGACGCGCAGCTTGATATTTGGGCAGGTACGCTGCATCAGATGGTGTCCGAAAGCCTGAACGGAACCCGTCAGGAGGAGGAAACGCGGGCCATGTACGGGATCACAGGCAGCATGCGCTTTCAATTCGAAGGGGCATACCGCTCTCTCAAAGGATTTGTAAAGAGTTCTCTACTTGATAAATAGAGCAATGTTGTATATAATATAATGGTTATTCTGTGCGTGAATTGCGTGATAATTTTTAAGAAAACATGTAACCTATTTTTGGAGGGAAAAGTATAATATGAAAGCAACCTGGGAAAAAATAGAGAAGAACCTTGGAGTTCTTGAAGTCGAAGTAGAAGCAGAACGTGTAGCTGCAGCGCTCGACAAAGCTTTTAATAAAGTAGTTAAGAAAGCAAACGTACCTGGTTTCCGTAAAGGTAAAGTGCCACGGCCGATTTTTGAATCCCGTTTCGGTGTAGAAAGCCTGTATCAGGATGCCATCGACATTCTTCTTCCTGAAGCTTACGGTGAAGCGGTTGAAGAAACCGACATCTTCCCTGTTGACCGTCCTGAAGTCGACATCGAGCAGTTCGCCAAAGGCCAGCCGTTCATCTTCAAAGCAAAAGTTACAGTGAAGCCTGAAGTAACTTTGGGCCAGTACAAAGGCGTAGAAGTTCCAGTTCAGAAGGCAGAAGTTACTGAAGAAGAGCTGGATGCTGAACTGAAACGTCTGCAAGAGCGTCACGCTGAGCTTGTTGTTGTGGAAGACGCACCAGCAGCTAACGGCGATATCACTGTGATCGACTTTGACGGATCTGTAGATGGCGTGCAATTCGAAGGCGGTCAGGCTGAGCGTCATTCGCTGGAACTGGGAAGCAATTCCTTCATTCCAGGATTCGAAGAACAAGTAGTAGGTATGTCCACTGGAGACTTCAAAGATGTTGAAGTAACATTCCCTGAGGCTTACCATGCTGAGAACCTTGCTGGCAAAGCAGCAGTATTCAAAGTGAAGCTGCATGAAATCAAACGCAAACAGCTTCCTGCCCTGGACGATGAATTCGCTAAGGATGTAAGTGAATTTGATACCCTTGAAGAATACAAGGCAGATCTGAAGGCACAGCTGGAATCCCGCAAACAGGAAGAACTCAAAGGCGTTCGTGAAACTGCGGTAGTTGACGCAGCAGCAGCAAATGCTGATGTTGAAATTCCTGATGCTATGATCGCAAGTGAAGTAGCGAACATGGTTCGCGATTTTGATAACCGTCTTCGTCAGCAAGGCATGAACATGGACATGTTCCTTAGCTTCTCCGGCCAGACTCGTGAAGATCTTGAGCTTCAGATGAAGGGCGACGCCGAAAAACGCGTGCGCAACAACCTGGTGCTGGAAGTAATCGCGAAGGCTGAGAACATTGAGGTTTCTGAAGAAGAAGTAACAGCAGAACTCGCTTCCATGGCGGAATCCTTCAAACGTACTCCTGAAGAAATCCGCAGCATCTTGGCGGCCAATGGTTCCCTGAGCAGCTTGAACGATGAAATTTCGCTGCGCAAGACTATTGATTTCCTCGTAGAAAACAGTGTTGAAGTTGAAGCTCCAGTAGTAGAAGAAGCTGCAAAAGAAGAAGCTAGCGCTGAGTAATCATTTTCGAGAACTGCATTCCAACTAGAACGGCCAAGCAAGGCGGCCTCCATAAACATAGATAAGGCGCGTAATTTCTGTTACGTGCCTTATTTTTATCGGCGGAGGTAAATATCGAATACATAATCACAGTCATAGGAATTGGCATTCTCATGGGATTTGCGCTATAATGGCATGCACATGAACAATGCGATATCTGCAGCAGTGAAAAAATGACATAGCGCCTTGAACGTGTTAAAATATTTTTGAAACGGAAAGACTAATCTGTACAGAGAAAAGAGGTTGGTGGCATGAGTCTGGTACCAATGGTTGTGGAATCAACAAGTCGGGGAGAACGGTCATACGATATCTATTCCAGATTGCTGAAGGACCGCATTATCTTCCTAAGCAGTGCGATTGACGATGATGTCGCCAATCTGGTCATTGCCCAATTGCTGTTCCTGGCAGCAGATGACCCCGAAAAAGACATTCACCTGTACCTCAACTCGCCCGGTGGTTCTGTGACAGCCGGCATGGGTATATATGATACGATGCAATACATCAAACCGGATGTCTCGACGATCTGCGTGGGCATGGCGGCAAGCATGGGATCGCTGCTGCTTACGGCAGGGGCTCCAGGCAAAAGATACGCGCTGACTAACAGCGAAGTGATGATTCACCAACCGCTCGGCGGCGTTCAAGGGCAGGCATCCGATATTTGGATTCATACCGACTGGATTCTCAAAACGAGACAGAAATTGAATCAAATATATGTGGATCGCACAGGTCAACCCCTTGAAAAAATCGAACGGGATACAGACCGCGATAACTTCATGAGCGCGGAAGAAGCGAAGGAATACGGGCTTATTGACCAGGTACTCTCTTCACCGATCAAATCTTAAAGGGGTGGTTAGATGTTTAAATTTAATGATGAAAAAGGGCAATTGAAATGTTCTTTTTGCGGCAAATCTCAAGAGCAGGTTCGCAAGCTTGTAGCAGGACCGGGCGTTTATATATGTGACGAATGCATCGAGCTGTGCACGGAAATCGTGGAAGAGGAGCTCGGTCATGAGGAAGAGCTGGATCTGAAGGATATTCCGAAACCGAAGGAAATCCGTGACATTCTTGATCAATACGTCATTGGCCAGGAGCAAGCGAAGAAATCTCTCTCCGTTGCCGTGTATAATCACTACAAGCGTGTCAACAGCCAGAGCAAGATCGAAGATGTTGAACTGACGAAGAGCAATATTCTTCTTCTCGGTCCAACAGGATCCGGTAAGACACTTTTGGCGCAGACTATGGCTAAGATTATTAATGTTCCTTTTGCTATCGCAGATGCCACTTCCCTCACGGAAGCGGGGTATGTCGGTGAGGATGTCGAGAATATCCTGCTCAAGCTGATTCAGGCTGCCGATTACGATGTGGAAAAAGCAGAACGAGGCATTATCTATATTGATGAAATTGATAAAGTAGCACGTAAATCGGAGAATCCGTCCATTACCCGTGACGTTTCCGGTGAAGGTGTACAGCAGGCCTTGCTGAAGATTCTTGAAGGTACTGTAGCTTCTGTTCCTCCACAAGGTGGACGCAAGCATCCGCATCAGGAATTTATCCAGATCGATACCACGAACATTCTGTTCATCGTGGGTGGTGCTTTTGACGGCCTGGAACAAATGATCAAACGTCGTATCGGCAAAAAAGTCATCGGCTTCAACGCAGCGGTTGAAGGTCAGAAAGATCTGAAGACCGGCGAATATCTGTCTATGGTATTGCCGGAAGATCTTCTTAAGTTCGGTCTGATTCCTGAGTTTGTCGGCCGTTTGCCAGTTATCTCGACTTTGGAGCCGCTTGACGAGAACACATTGGTTCGCATTCTGTCCGAACCGAAGAATGCTCTCACCAAGCAGTATATCAAGCTCCTGGAGATGGACAATGTAGCACTCAAGTTTGAGCCGCTCGCTCTGGAAGCTATCGCCAAGGAAGCCATCAAACGCAACACGGGAGCCCGTGGACTGCGTGCCATTATTGAGAGCATTATGCTTGATGTAATGTATGAGGTTCCTTCACGTGATGACATCAAAGACTGTGTCATTACCGAGCAGGTTGTACAGGAGAAGTCACTACCTGAGCTGAGCCTGAAGAAAGACAAGAAAAAAGAGGAAAGCGCCTAAGCGCCTTCCTTATCCATACAAGTGATTTACAATACAAGTCATTGTCTCCACCTTACAACCGCCTGTATGGCGCGGGGAGGGTGGAGCTTTGATCGTTATGGGGGGAGAAAACCATGTTCTTGAGACACCAGACCCGTCCCGTCAATGTCGGCGGGGTAATTATTGGGGGAAACAACGAGGTTGCTATTCAAAGCATGTGTACAACCAAAACAGCTGATGTTGAAGCAACTGTAGCCGAGATCCTGCGGCTGGAGGAAGCGGGCTGTCAGCTTGTGCGCGTGACGGTCAACAATGAAGAAGCTGCGGCTGCAATCAAGGAGATTAAGCAACGGATTCACATCCCGTTGGTAGCGGATATTCATTTTAACTATAAGCTGGCTCTGCTTGCGATTGAGAACGGCATAGACAAGGTTCGCATCAATCCGGGGAACATTGGCCGGCGCGACAAAGTCGAAGCTGTAGTCAAGGCCTGTAAGGATAAAGGTATTCCGATCCGTATCGGTGTCAATGCCGGTTCTCTGGAGAGCCATCTCCTCGAGAAATACGGCTATCCGACTCCTGATGCAATGGTGGAGAGTGCCCTGTATCATATCGGAATCCTGGAAGAACTCGATTTTCATGATATCATCGTATCTCTCAAAGCTTCCGATGTGCCGATGGCGATCGAAGCTTACCGCAAAGCAGCGGAGGTCATTCCCTACCCGCTTCATCTTGGGATTACCGAGTCGGGCACATTGTTTGCCGGTACTGTGAAGAGCTCAGCGGGTATTGGTGCGCTGCTCTCTATGGGTATCGGCAGTACCGTGCGGATCTCGCTCAGTGCCGATCCGGTTGAAGAGGTGAAGGTAGCCCGTGAACTGCTCAAGACCTTCGGTCTGATCTCCAACGCTCCAACACTGATTTCCTGCCCAACCTGCGGACGGCTGGACATTGACCTCTTCTCTATCGCTAATGAAGTGGAAGAGTATATCTCCAAGCTCAAGGTGCCGATCAAGGTGTCTGTGCTAGGCTGTGCGGTTAACGGCCCGGGTGAAGCTCGTGAAGCGGACATTGGGATTGCGGGTGCACGCGGAGAAGGTCTGCTGTTCCGCTACGGCCAGATGATTCGGAAGGTTCCTGAAGCGGATCTGGTATCGGAGCTCAAGAAGGAAATTGACGCCATTGTCGTTCATTTTGAAGAAACCGGTGAAATTCCGGGCCGTAAGCATGCAGGACTGGCTCCAACCGTGCAAGTGGGCAACTCAGAACAGTGATCGATTCGGAACTTATTATTAATTCCATCCATTTGTGATTTGCATACAAATCTGGTGACGAAGAACGTCCCCTCATGCCCCGGATCATCCGGTGGCGGGAGGGGACGTTTTTATTTGAGTAGGAGGAACAATATGGACTATGAGCGAGTGAACGAGGAGTTTATTCAGCGTCACCTTTCCAGTCGTTCCGGGGAACGGAGAGGAAGACTGGAGAGGGGGCATCAACACGCGGAAGCATTGTTTTTGCGGAACGTTTGGTGGCCGATTCGTGGCAATTTTAGCGAGCTGCATCCAGAATACGAGGTCATGGATTGGCGAGGGCGGTCTTATTTTGCCGACTTTGCCTTTCTGCCGGGGCCGGTGAAATTACTTTTTGAGATCAAAGGCTATGCGTCCCACGTCAAAGAGATGGATAGGCAAAAGTACAGCAATGAATTGAATCGAGAGACTTTTCTGTGTGCCATGGGCTACCAGGTGCTGTCATTTGCCTACGATGATGTCGAGCGGCGTCCTGAGTTGTGCATTACCTTGTTACGCATGGTGCTAAGCAGATATATGACCGCGGTTGTACCAGTAGATAAAGCTCTGCTTGCTGAGAGGGAAATAATACGGTATGTGATTCGTCAATCGGGTTCAGTGCGGCCGCGGGATGTTGCTCAATATTTTACATTGGACCCCAAAACAGCGCGGAATACACTGAACAGACTTTGCGAAAAGGGCTGGCTGAATCCGGTCACGCATGGAGCTGGAATCCGAAAGGTGCGGTATGAGCTGGCGCGTAGTGTTCTGGATTATTGGGATTGAGTTGTTATGATCCAAGCTCTTAAGCTTTGTTGATGACAGAAGGCCTATGATCTGAACGGAGTAAATCTATACTCGGAAAGGAGTAGAATATAGGGATTTTCTCCCTCTAAATTAGACGAAATGAGTGTTTTTAGGCCATTAGAGGGAATGACGCCCGTTAATCTCTAAGAAAGTTCTGTTTTTGACTAACAGTTAGAAATTACAGGGTGTAAATCCCTCTATTCGCTCAAGCGTAGGGGAATCCGTCAAATTATAGGGCGGATTTCCCTCTAAGTGATAAGAGATGTACGTAGAACGCTCGGCTAGCTCAACCTTATAGATCAATCGCACAGCTCGTCCACACATCTCATCAGCACAGCTCCAACCCTTACATAAAAGCAGAATGTCCTCAGCCGCAGCCAAGCCACATCATCACGCTCTTGTCCTCCCGAAAGATACAACCTTCCAATCGAGCCAGCACTGTTTCGTTATTCTTTCAGAAATCCCTTTATGGGCGTTTACGAATGACTGAAAAGGCTATACTACCTAGTAGTAACCAAATACAGGACAGATAGACTGTAGCGAACAGGAGGATGACCTATGGAATTAAGTATATTGCTGATGATCGTGCAGCTCTTTTTCGCGCTGGTCATCGGCGTTTATTTTTGGAATCTGCTGCGGGGACAGAAGACCAATAAAACGGCGGTGGACCGCGAATCGCGCAAGGAGCTCGACAAGCTGCGGAAAATGCGGATGATCTCCCTAACCAAGCCGCTATCGGAGAAGACGCGCCCGGCCAGCATTGGTGATATTGTCGGACAAAAGGACGGCTTACGCGCACTGAAGGCTGCCTTGTGCAGTGCCAATCCGCAGCATGTCATTATTTATGGGCCGCCAGGTGTCGGCAAGACTGCGGCTGCGCGTGTGGTAATGGAGGAAGCGAAGAAAAATGCGCTCTCCCCCTTCAAAAGTGATGCGAAATTTACGGAGATTGATGCTACCACCGCCCGTTTTGATGAACGAGGGATTGCTGATCCGCTTATTGGCTCGGTGCATGACCCGATTTATCAAGGGGCCGGGGCCATGGGGGTGGCCGGTGTGCCGCAGCCCAAGCCGGGGGCAGTTACCAAGGCGCATGGCGGGATTCTGTTCCTGGATGAGATCGGCGAGCTGCATCCGATTCAGATGAACAAGCTGCTTAAGGTGCTGGAGGACCGCAAGGTGCTGCTCGAGAGTGCTTATTACAATTCCGAGGACAGCAATACTCCTGCGTATATCCATGATATTTTTCAAAATGGCCTGCCGGCCGATTTCCGGCTGGTCGGTGCTACCACGCGCTCACCGGATGAAATTTCACCAGCGCTGCGTTCCCGCTGCATGGAGATCTATTTCCGGCCGCTGCTGCCGGAGGAGATTGCTATCATCGGACGTGATGCGATCCAGAAGATTGGGCTGAAGCCAAGTCCCGAAGCCATTGAGGTGGTGCAGCAATATGCCACTAATGGACGTGAGGCGGTGAACATGATCCAACTGGCCGCAGGACTTGCGTTAACAGAAGGTCGGGATACGCTGAGTGCGTCAGAAGTGGAATGGGTGGCCAGCAGCAGTCAACTGCCTATGCGAACCGAAAGAAAGATTCCATCCTCGCCTCAGATTGGGCTGGTCAATGGTCTTGCGGTATACGGGCCGGGCATGGGGACATTGCTGGAGATCGAGGTATCGGCAGCACCGGCCAAGAACGGGCAAGGCAGAATTAACGTGACCGGAGTAGTAGACGAAGAAGAGACCCGCGGTGGTTCACGAACCATCCGGCGCAAGAGCATGGCCAAGGGCTCCGTGGATAATGTGCTGACGGTTCTCCGGACGATGAATCTGGAGCCTGACCGTTATGATATTCATGTTAACTTCCCAGGGGGAACACCGATTGACGGTCCTTCTGCCGGGGTGGCGATGGCTGTGGCTATAGTTTCTGCGATCCGGCACCTGCCAGTGG
Organism: Paenibacillus sp. 22594; assembly: GCF_052044425.1. Lineage (NCBI taxonomy): Bacteria > Bacillati > Bacillota > Bacilli > Caryophanales > Paenibacillaceae > Paenibacillus > Paenibacillus sp. 22594. The sequence goes on along the minus strand of NZ_JBQENA010000005.1, from coordinate 92,380 downwards.
ACAACACAGTAGCCATCACCGGTGAGATTGGTATTCATGGTCGGGTGAAGCCGGTAGGCGGAGTGATTGCCAAGGTTGAAGCAGCTTTTCAGGCGGGAGCCACTACTGTATTGATTCCAAAAGAGAACTGGCAGTCGCTGTTTGCCGACCTTGCACCGCTAAGAGTAATACCAATGGATACGGTTGAAGAGGTTTTTCGTCACTTATTCGGTGCTGAAACGGCGGATGTGCGCCTGCCGGCAGTGTCAGGGGAGACCTTCTCCGCATCACCATCGCTGTTAAAAGCAGATGCCAGTGGTGACAGTGCGAAGGGCTGATCCTCTGAACGAGGGGAACCCTACAGCCCAGTCCTCTTCAGTGGGACTGCCAGGGAATATCCAGCAGGCCTTTTTCACACAAAGCGATGTGTGTCAGAGGCCTGCTTTTTGAAATATAAAGATTTATATGTTTCACGCTAAAAATCATCCTTCTATTTCTCGCTGAAACGGATACCGTCCTTAAAAGGACGGCGAAGCCGTTTCCACTTGTATGAGGACAGAGCGGACATATTCAGGGTAGAAGTAGCGAATAATAAATCAGGTCTGGCGGCGCGGATTGGCTTAGCTGGAAGCTGCAGCGTTGTGCATCCTGTTGGTGTTTTGATGCCGCTTTTGTTAGAATGAAACATATGACACTACTTGAGAACCATGGGAGGTGCGAAAGCGATGATACAAAGCAAATCCAAAGGTCGTCGTTTTCCTTTATTGCCGCTTAGAGGTCTTCTTGTATATCCCAGCATGGTTCTTCACTTGGATGTGGGACGCGAGAAGTCAGTTCGGGCGCTGGAAAAAGCTATGGTTGAAGATAACCTGATTCTCCTCTGCTCGCAGTCGGAAGTGAATATTGAGGAGCCGGGACAAGAAGATATTTTTCGGGTGGGTACAGTCGCTAATGTGCGGCAAATGCTGAAGCTTCCCAACGGTACGATCCGTGTGCTGGTGGAGGGTGTGGAGCGCGCCGAAATTATTCACTATACGGATAATGAGGAGTATTACGAGGTCATGGCCCGAGTGCTTCCGGAGGAAGAGGATGTGGATCAGCAGAGTGATGCCTTGATGCGTACCGTGCTGAACCAGTTCGAGCATTACATCACTCTCTCCAAAAAAGTCACTCCAGAAACACTGGCCGCTGTCTCCGATATCGAAGAGCCGGGCCGGCTTGCGGATGTCATTACGAGCCACTTGGCGCTGAAGATAAAGGATAAGCAGGAGATCCTGGAGACGATCGATGTCAGCAAACGTCTGGAGAAGCTGCTTGATATCCTCAACAATGAGCGTGAAGTGCTGGAGCTGGAGCGCAAGATCAACCAGCGGGTGAAGAAGCAGATGGAGAAGACCCAGAAGGAATATTATCTCCGCGAGCAGATGAAAGCCATCCAGAAGGAGCTTGGGGATAAAGAAGGCCGGGCAGGCGAAGCCGAGGAATTACGCAGTCAGATGGAAGAGAAGCAGCTGCCCGAACGCGTGCAGGAAAAGATTGAGAAGGAGATCGACCGGCTCGAGAAAATGCCGGCAAGCTCAGCTGAAGGCGGAGTGATCCGTAATTATGTCGATATGCTGTTGAGTCTGCCGTGGAGCGAGTCAACGGAAGATGATCTGGATATCCTGAAGGCGGAGCAGGTGCTGGATGCGGACCATTATGGTCTGGAGAAGCCGAAAGAGCGTGTGCTGGAGTATTTGGCCGTACAGAAGCTGGTCAAGAAGCTGAAGGGTCCAATTCTCTGTCTGGTAGGTCCTCCGGGCGTCGGCAAAACCTCGCTCGCGCGTTCCATCGCCCGTTCGCTGAACCGCAAGTTCGTACGCATCTCTCTGGGAGGCGTGCGTGACGAAGCCGAGATCCGTGGGCATAGACGCACCTATGTCGGAGCAATGCCGGGACGGATCATTCAAGGAATGAAGACTGCAGGCAGCATCAATCCTGTATTCCTGCTGGATGAGATCGATAAGATGGCGGCAGATTTCCGCGGCGATCCTTCGGCAGCACTGCTCGAAGTACTGGATCCGGAACAGAACAACACGTTCAGCGATCATTTTGTCGAATTGCCGTTTGATCTGTCGAATGTCATGTTCGTGACGACAGCCAATACCGTGCATAATATTCCACGTCCGCTGCTGGACCGGATGGAGATGTTATACATTCCTGGCTATACGGAACTGGAGAAGCTGCAGATTGCCAGCCGCTACCTGCTGCCGAAGCAGCGCGAGAACCACGGTCTGGAGGATACGCAGCTGTCTATTGAAGATGACACCTTGCTGAAGATTGTCCGCGAGTATACCCGGGAATCCGGGGTGCGTAATCTGGAACAGCAAATTGCCGCGTTGTGCCGCAAGGCCGCGAAGCAGATTGTATCCGGTGAGAAGGAGCAGGTTAGCATTCTTCCGGCAGAGATCAAGGATTATCTGGGCGCCTCGAAGTACCGCTACGGAATGGCGGAGCTGGAGGATCAGATCGGTACGGTTACCGGACTGGCTTGGACGGAGGTTGGCGGCGATACACTTCTGATCGAAGTCACGGTAGTTCAGGGGACCGGCAAGCTGACCCTGACCGGACAGCTGGGCGATGTGATGAAGGAATCGGCGCAGGCCGCCTTCAGCTACACACGTTCCAAGGCAGAGGAGTTGGGACTAGCGCCCGATTTTCACGAGAAGAACGATATTCACATTCACATTCCCGAAGGCGCCATTCCCAAGGATGGCCCGTCTGCAGGGATCACCATTGCTACGGCTCTGATCTCCGCACTCACGAAACGTTATGTCTCTAAGGATGTGGCGATGACAGGTGAAATTACGCTACGCGGACGGGTTCTGCCGATTGGCGGATTGAAGGAGAAGTCGCTGGCCGCCCACCGTGCCGGTTACAAAAAAATCCTTCTGCCAAAAGACAACGAGCGCGACCTGAAAGAGATCCCTGAGAGCGTCCGCAGCGATGTGGAATTCGTGCCGGTCTCCCACATGGATCAGGTGCTGAAGCATGCGCTTGTCGAGCACCACAACGAAATCAGCAGTGAAGCGCCGAGTAGTGTGCATTAGAAAGGAAGTCCTATGAAAGTTAACAATGCCGAATTTATCATCAGCGCCGTTGGCCCTGATCAATACCCTGTTGACGCCTTGCCGGAGATTGCTCTGGCAGGGCGCTCCAACGTCGGGAAGTCTTCCCTTATCAACCGTATGATTAACCGCAAGAATCTGGCCCGCACCAGCTCTACACCGGGCAAGACGCAGCATATGAACTATTATCGTGTGAATGAGAGCATGTATTTTGTCGATTTTCCTGGCTACGGTTATGCGAAGGTCTCCAAGACGCAGCGCGCCTCATGGGGCAAAATGGTCGAGAAATATATGGCCGAGCGTGACACGCTGAAGCTTGTTCTGCTTATTGTGGACCTCCGTCATCCGCCTACCGGCAATGATAAGATGATGTTCGACTGGTTGAAGCATTATGACCTGCCGTTATGCGTAGTGGCAACCAAAGCAGACAAGATTCCCAAGACCCGCTGGCCCAAGCATATCAAGATCATGAAGCAGGAGCTTGGTGTGCTGCCGGGAGATAATTTCATTTCTTTTTCCTCGGAGATCGGACTTGGCAAGGATGAATTGTGGGAGCTTATAGACCGCTATAATCAGGCCTCTGAAGAGGTGTCGTTAGCTGACCCGGAGATTGAAGAGGGTGGAAATGAACCACAGCCGGATGAACCCTCCGAAGCCTAGAGGTTAGCTGTGTGATGCGTAATCTATAGGATCAGCGCGTATTACTCACAGAATAGTGAGGAATACATATGTAATGTGTGGCTCTTATCCTTTTCTCCCGCTATAAGATGAATTATCGGCGTATATCCTGTTCCTCCTGATGAGAAACCCGCGGCTCTTCATTGTATAATCATGCTAAAGGCTGTTACACAGAATTGAGGGATGGTCATGGCTCAGAGATTGGCTACAGAATATGTGAAGGCGACTTTGCAAATGACGGAATTTCAGATGAAACAATTTCTGCTTACTGCCGATACCTCCTTCATCAGCCACCGGGTGAAAATTCTGGGCGGCGGAGAACAGGAGATCGTCCTGGAGGAGGCGGGGGGCGAGGAGGTTCATTTATCCTTCCAGCAAAGAGGCAGCATCTATGTATGCGCCCTGTCCTGTACCATTGTGAACCCGCATCTGAACAACGCAATCCGCAAGCTGTTCGTTACCTACAAGGGGAGCGGAACAGTAAATCGAATATATCAGGGCTTCACCATGGTCTATGTGTACGAGAGCGGTTCGGTCCGTAAAATCTCTGAAGTTACCCCACTGGGCAGCAAGCTGGTCTACCAGCACAAGCACTCGCTGGTGGAGATGATGCGTCTCTACAAATCCGATGCGATTGAGCGGGAGATAGAGAGCCTGCGTGTGACGATTGATCGTTTACTGGATCAACGTAATCAATTATATAAGGATGAAGAGATTCACGAGATTGACCAAAGACTTGCACATGTGACCCGAAAGCTGTTTGAATTAGAAGCATAGATGACAATTAAGAGTCAGGAACTAGCAATCATTTCCTAGTGAAATGGTTGTATTTTTTTGAGCAATCTATAACTATACGAACGAGAGGGGCCGATAAAAAGTATATGATAGATATCCATTGCCACATTCTACCCTTCATGGACGACGGGGCTGCTGATTGGGAGTCTGCTCTTGCCATGGCACAGGACGCTGAGAAGGATGGGATCTCCACTGTTGTTGCCACGCCTCACCATGCCAACGGAGTGTATATGAACCCCGCTCAGAATATTGGACAAGCTGTTGCGCAGTTGAATGAAAGACTCCGGCAGGCCGGTTATCAGCTGCAGGTCCTTCCCGGTCAAGAGATACGCCTCTATAGTGAACTGCTGAATGACCTGGAGAAAGGTGAGCTCCTGACGCTGGCAGGTTCACGGTATATTTTGCTGGAAATGCCTTCTTCGCGCGTACCCCGCACGATGGAGGAGACTTGTCATGAGCTGATTATTCAAGGCTTCGTGCCGGTCATTGCCCATCCAGAGCGCAATGCCGAGGTTGCCGCCGATCCTTCCAGACTTATTAGATTAATAGAGCTCGGTGCACTGGGACAGTTGACTGCCCAGAGTCTGGCCGGAACCTTCGGAAGCAAGCTGCAGAAGCTGTCGCTGGACCTGTGCCGGAAGAATGCTGTACATATGATTGCCTCCGACGCACACGATAACCGGCACCGTCCTTTTGGCCTGAGCGAGGCCTATGAAGTTTTGACCAAAGAATTAGGAAAAACATCATCCGACTTTTTTCGTCAAAATTCGCAAAATATTATCGACAATGAGGAGATTATTCGGGTAGAATCTACTCCATCTCACACCAAATTTCAAAAATTGTTCGGATTTTTTTCTCGTAAGTAGTGACCTCGCTAGATTTTAATGGTAGAATGGGGATTACTGGGTTATTGTTATTTTTTATCAGAATAGTGTAGACTTAGGGTTGCTACTCTATCTACACTAGCAGTAGCAGTAGTACTAGAATTATAACTACATACAAAGAGGTGGATGAAAAGTGACTTTGAAGAAGAAACTGGCAGTATCATCATTAGCAGTTAGCATGGCAGCAGCATCTTTTGCAGGTTTCCCGTTCAGCAGTACAGGTTTGGCCCAGCATTTAGGTCTTGTAGGAACAGCAGCAGCAGCAGAAGTTGGCCACGATGCAGTTAAGGCTAAGATTAAGGCAATCTATAGCAACCTTACCGTAACCGAAGCAACTTATCTGAAAAATTATTCAAATGAAGTTGCTAGTCTTACCCAGCCTAAGTTCGAGCAAATTTTTGCTCCAGTGCTTGGCAAGCTTCAACTGACTACTCAAGATAAAGCGACTTCCTTGAAACTGTTCAAGAGCGTATCCAGCGTAGTATATGATGTGTATGCTAATGATTTCGACGTTCTGAAAGGTATTCGTAATGATGCCGACAATGTTGCATTGTTCAACAAAATTGCAACCCAGGCAAAAGTTCAAAGTCTTAGCTTTGACGACATTTTGGATTTCTTCTTTGCATCTAACGGTGTGGAAGCAGAATTGCGCACATTGCTGGGCAACAAGTCCAGCGCAGATCTGATCAACATCATTGCTGATCCTGCTTCACAGAAGACGCTGGTTAAGGATGCGGTCTACAAGGTTCTCAACCATAAGACTGGTGTTGGAGCGTTGACAGTAAGTGATGCCGTTTACAACCTGCATATCTCTGCTGATGACCTCGTACAGACTTTTGAGAATGTGAATACAGAAATCAAATCTGCTAAGAAAGCAGCACAAGCCCTTGCTATGGCTTACCTGCGCGCTTATCCGTTAACTACTACTAACCCTGGTGGCGGCAGCACTGGCGGTGGAGTTATCGGTGGAACAACTCCAACTACATCAGCTGGTGTGTATAATGTGTCCGCACTGGTAAGCGTTGTTGGCGACAAAGCAACCCTGAAGCTGGTTGATGCTGATGTTCTGAAGGCATTCGATGCATTGCTTGCTGCGAACCCTGGCAAGACTGGCTTGACTCTGACACTGGATCTGGGAACGGTCAATGCTAAGGTTGTAGAAGTTCCACTGTCCAAAGCTATCATTGAAGCGGCTAAGGCAAAAGGCATTGCTAACATTGCAGTAACCTTCAATGGCTTGACTGTTACGATTCCGGTATCCCAGTTCAGCGATGCAGTGACATTGACGGTTACGAATGAAGCTGACACTACAGTAACTTCATTGACAAGCTTGAAATTGGCTTCGAAAGTCTACACTTTCGATCTGACTGTTGGTGGCGTAAAGACAACAACGTTCAAACAGCCTTTGACTATTAAGCTTCCTTTGGCGAATGCAGCTTCCCTCGACAAGGAATTGCTGTCCGTAACCAAGATCGTTTACAAAGAACTTCAATTCCAAGGTGGCGTAGTTGACGGTGATTTCATCGTTGAACCACGTGATACCTTCTCTTCTTATGCAGTACTGGAGAACAAAGTGAACTTCAGCGACATTGCAAGTGTACAAGCATGGGCAGGAAGACAAATTCAAGTTGTAGCTGCTAAAGGCGCAATTGAAGGTGTTGGTGCCAGCAAGTTCGCTCCGAAGAGCAATGTTACCCGCGCTGAATTCTCGAAGATGCTGATTCGTGCTCTGAACCTGGAGAACAGCACAGCAACTGAAAGCTTCAACGATGTAGCTTCCACAGCTTGGTACGCTCCTTATGTAGCGGTTGCTGCTGAGAAGGGTATCGTAACTGGCCGTAGTGCTTCCCAGTTCGATCCGAATGCTACAATTACCCGTGCTGAAATGGCAACTATGATTGCCCGTGCCGTTAAGTCGGTTAACTCTGCAGCTACTGCAGGAGATGCTTCGTCGCTGACTAAATTCTCGGATGCAGCGAAGATCGCAGCTTCCCTGAAAGACGGAGTAGCCTTTGCAGCCAGCCACAACCTGGTAATCGGCAATGCTGGTAAGTTCAACCCGAACAACACAGCTACCCGTGCAGAAGCAGCTGTAATCATCTATCGTACAATTAACTTCAAGTAAGAATCAACAATAAGCAAGTGGAGAGCCTCCTCTCGTATAGGTGAGAGGGGGCACTTTTTTAGCTTATATACACTGAACTTGCGAATAAGAGACTAAGTACGCCTACATCTTTTAGGTTATAGATAAACTGAGGTGTTTTTGTTGGCATTAAGGTAATGGATTGAAACTTTAGTGTTGAACGCGTACCGGATTCACAAGTTCATTGTGTATAGGATGAAATATTACAGAATCAGCTTGGAGGGAATTTCACTTGTCAGCACAAGAATTGGATCTTCGCGATTATTTCCAGATTGTCAGGAAGAGACTGTGGATGATTGTAAGCATCGTGGTTGTAGTTTGTATTCTTGCCGGAGTGTACAGCTTGTATATCAAGAATCCGGTATATGAAGCTTCGACCAAAATTATCGTCAATCAGACGCCTACGCAGTCTACGGTAGGGCAGCTTGATCTGAATCAGATCAACACTAATATTCAGTTGATTAATACGTACAAGGAAATTATCAAGACACCAGCTATATTGGATGTCGTAGCCAAGAACTACCCGCAATTCAATGTTACTGCGGAAGATTTGCTCAAGAAGGTCAACGTGAGTTCCGTCAATAATACGCAGGTGATGACACTTGTCGTTCGAGATAATTCGTACCAGAGAGCCGCTGAAATCGTGAATGCCATTTCACTTGTGTTCAAACAGGAGATTCCATCTTTGTTCAATGTACAGAACGTATCCATACTGAACGAAGCCAAGGTTGATCCTCCGGTAGCTCCTGGACCTGTAGAACCTAATGTGGTAATGAATCTGGCCATTGCATTCATTGTTTCTTTGATGATTGGTCTGGGTATCGCCTTCTTGCTGGAATATATGGATGATACCTTGAAGACAGAAGAAGATATTGAGAAATATTTGGGTCTGCCAACAATCGCGATGATTACCAGACTTGGACAAGAAGAGACCAAAGCAACTGAATCTCAAGCTCAGACGCTGACCAGAAAGGCAGGGGAACTCGAACATGTCACAGCAGCCAAGTAAACAACGCCATCTGATTACAGTGACGAATCCGCGTTCACCCGTATCGGAAGCGTTCCGGGCACTGCGTACGAATATTGACTTCTCATCGGTTGATAAGCAGATTCAGATTATTATGGTTACCTCGTCTGGCCCTGAAGAAGGGAAATCAACAGTCACGGCTAACCTTGCAGCGGCCTATGCCCAAGCAGATAAGAAAGTACTGTTAATCGATGGGGATATGCGTAAACCGACGGCTCATAAGACGTTTTCGTTAAGCAATCGCTTTGGATTGTCTTCGTTACTGTCACAGCAAGCTGATCTGGAAGAAGTTGTCCAGGAGTCAGGTGTGACTAACCTCTTCATTATGACATCAGGTCCAATTCCCCCTAATCCGGCAGAAATGATGTCCTCCAACCGGATGAGTGCTGTACTGGAGGAACTGCGTCAACGCTATGATATGATTTTGTTTGATACTCCGCCGCTCTTGGCTGTTACGGATGCGCAAATTGTCGCTTCCAAGAGTGACGGGGTCATTATGGTGGTCAGCTATGGCAAGGTGAAGCGGGAAATCGCTGTCAAGGCTAAGGCCAATCTTGATCGTGTGGGTGCGAAGATGCTCGGTGTTGTATTGAACAATGTAAAGCGTAAAGCCAGTGAAGGATATTATTACTATTACTATGGGAATTGACATTCAAGTATAAAGAAATTTGTTATTTTTGGAGGCACTAAAAATGACAGCGAAATCCAGGGTATTCATGTTATTCCTCATCGATCTGGTTATCATCTGGTTCAGTATCACAACATCGTATATGTTCAGGTTCTATGACGGCATTCCTCATGAGTATATGGTACAAATGCTCCAGTTCGGGCTGATCTCGACCATTGCTATAGGTGCTAGCTTGGTCTATTTCGGTCTATATCGGCGGATGTGGCAATATGCGAGTATCGGAGAAATTGTATCCATACTTAAGGCTATTGTGGTAGGTGTGGTAATCTCTTATGCTATCGCGTTGTTAATTCTACCTGCACGTGTTCCTTTTGGGGTGGGTATTCGGACCATGGAAACCATCCTAGTGTTGGTAGGCGGTACCCGTTTTCTATGGAGATTCTTTCGCTATGAACGGATGAATTCCAAAGATACCGAGACACACGCCCTCATCGTAGGTGCCGGGGATTGCGGGATGCTCATCGCCAAGGAAATGATGGGGCCTTCTTTTGCTCAGACCAAGTTAATTGGGTTCATCGATGACAATCAGAACAAATACCATATGTCGATCCTTGGGCTGCCTGTATTGGGCAACAGATATGATATTCCCCGGCTTGTCAAAGAGAAAGATATTCATGAGATTATCATTGCTATGCCGTCAGTGTCCAGAACGGAAATTTCGGATATTATTAATCTGGCTAAGACAACCGGAGCCAAACTGAAGATCATTCCGGCTCTGAACGATCTGATCGCTGGTAAGATATCCGTTAAGAAACTAAGGGATGTCAGTGTAGAAGATTTGCTTGGACGGGAACCGATCATTGCTGATCTGAACGGCATCCTCGGTTACGTACATAAGAAGACGGTTATGGTTACCGGTGCAGGAGGTTCGATCGGTTCGGAGTTATGCCGGCAAGTATCTCCATTTGCTCCAGACAAGCTATTGCTGCTAGGACATGGTGAGAATAGCATTTATACAATTGAGATGGAGCTGCGCCAGAGCTTTCCCGAGCTGGAGATTATCACGGTAATCGCAGATGTTCAGGACCGCAATCGGATGATGGATGTATTCCGCAGCTACAGACCGCATGTTGTCTTTCATGCGGCAGCACATAAGCACGTTCCCTTGATGGAGCGCAATCCATCTGAAGCCATCAAGAATAACGTATTCGGAACCCGGAATGTAGCGGATTGTGCGGATCGATTCGGAGCAGAACGGTTTGTAATGATTTCCTCAGACAAGGCTGTTAACCCAACAAGTGTTATGGGAGCAACCAAGCGAATTGCGGAGATGTATGTACAGAGCTTGAACACCACGAGCCAGACTAAATTCTCTGCTGTACGATTCGGAAATGTATTAGGTAGCCGTGGCAGTGTAATCCCGGCGTTCAAGAAGCAGATAGCTGCAGGTGGGCCGGTTACAGTTACGCATCCAGAGATGGTACGTTATTTCATGACGATTCCTGAGGCGGTTCAGTTGGTCATTCAATCTGGATCGTTTGCTAAGGGTGGAGAAGTATTCGTGCTAGATATGGGTGCGCCTGTTAAGATTCTTACATTGGCAGAAGATTTAATTACATTGTCTGGATATGAACCCTATACAGATATCGATATAACCTTCTCTGGTATAAGAGAAGGGGAGAAATTATACGAGGAACTGCTGACGGACGAAGAGAATCTTGGCTCTACCCAGCATGACCGTATTTTCATTGGTAAACCGAATGTAATCAGTCAGAATCAACTGGAACTGGAATTCAAACGCTTAGAGCGCGTCTTGACGGAGGAACCAAGTGCGATCCGTGAAGTGATCAATCAGATTGTTCCGATGCAGCCTGTCGCCCAAGCCGCGATTAGCTAACAAATACGTTACGGAGGATTACTTATGTTCAACAAGAGATGGAAGAGAATACTGGTATGGTCTCTGTCGGTAGTTATTGTATTAGCGGTTGGAGGATTATTTACTGCTAATTATGCAGTAGATAGACTGATGAGTTCAATGGCTGGAGGCTTGGACTTGGAGTCTGAAGATACTACTCCAATTGCTGATCAAGCTGCAATTACAGATCCAACTTCTGCACCTGTAAGTAATGAAGCTGCTCCATTAGAGACCGCAACTGCTGAACCTACACCAGGCGTTGTCTCGGAGAGTGCAAAACCGACAGCTACAGAAGAAGCTTCCACGATTCCAAGTCAGCAAGCTGTTTCAAAATCAACTCAATCCATTGCTGCACCAACGACTCAGCCAACCAATACAGTACCTCCTACCAAAGACAAAAATCCAAATGGATATTCAGCCCAAGTATCTACTGATAAAGCTAAGCAAATACAAGAGAATGTTACGGTTAAAGAAAAAGCGGATGTGGCATCTATTGTAATGAGCCAGCTAAGTATCTCGGATATCAAACGGTTGCAGGAGTTGGCTTCTGGAGGTTTAACCCTCGATGAGAAACGCGAAGCGCGCAGTATTATCCTTGGTAAGGTGTCAGAAGAACAATATAATGAACTTTCAAAGATTGCCAAGAAATATGGTGTTAGCGAAGGCAAAACACAAAAGCAAGTGTTAGCAGAAGAAAAAGCTTTGGAAGAAGGAAGTGAACAGCAATGAGTAAAGTCAAAATTCCTGCAGCAGCTCTACTGCTCCTCTTATCAATCGGGGCTGCTCCATTGACGGCTTCGGCACCTCTATCTGCATCAGCTGCATCAGTAGCTGTTACCGCAGCATCAACAACTAACACTATTAAGGTTCAAAATATGAATGTCAGAATGATATTTGATGGTGTAAGTATGGTGCCACCTCCCGGCCAACTGGTATTTATTCATAACAATACGACTTATGTCCCCGTAAGATTTATGTCTTATGCACTGCAAAAGAGCGTAACCTGGGATGCTAAGAATCTCAAGGTTACGGTAGGTGAACCAAACGGTTCTGAGCTGGTTGTAATGAAAGATTACATTATGAATGTAGCGAATACTAACGCGACCTTTTATACTTCTAAACCTGTAACCTTAACTTCGGTGAAGGCAAACTTTGTATTTGATGGAGTTGATAAAAGTCTGCCTGCTAACCAATCTAGTTATATCTTAAATGGAGCATTATATGTGCCTCTTCGCTTCCTTTCAGAATCAGTAGGTAATGTAATCAGCTGGGATCAGAAAGCGAAAGTTATTTCGGCTGCATCCAAGTCCTACCAAGAACAAGTGAGTGAAGGGAATACAGCAGGTAATGCAGGCCAGGGAGCAAGTACTATAACTCCAACACAGGCTGGTGGCTCAACTTCCGGGAAACTTTCTTATGAAGATATAACAAGTGCAACAGAAGCTAAGCTTAATGCATTGAAAAATCAAAGTCAGTCAACCTTGATGAGTATTGCCTTTGAGTATCTAGCGGCCAAAGATGATGCAAGCAAAACTAGCATTAAGAACAAGGGTCTTGAACAACTGTCTTCATTTACAGCCAGTTTTAATAGTATTGTGGCTGATGCAGAACAACAATTGAAAGCTAATGGGTATAGTACTGATGTCATTAGTCAGTATAGAAGTGCTTTTGAAGCTGAGTTGCAAGCAGGTAAATCCATTGCTGAAAGTATGGGAAATTAAATTGGCTGGTTAAGCCCTTCAGAAAATAGGTGAATGAATGAGGCCTTATTTGATAATTAAACAATTGATAGATATTTTTATTTCATCAATTGCACTATTAATATTGTTTCCATTCTTTTTGTTGATTTCAATCATCATTAAATGCACTTCTAAAGGTCCTGTTTTATTTAAACAGAGAAGGATAGGGAAAGGGAAAAAAGAATTTTATATACTAAAATTTAGAACTATGTACATTGAAGCACCTAATGATATGCCAACACATTTATTGGAGAACCCTGATCTTCATATTACCAAAATCGGGAGATTACTTCGTAAGACAAGCTTAGATGAAATGCCTCAAATACTCAATATAATTAAGGGAGATATGAGTATTGTTGGACCAAGACCTGCATTATGGAATCAAAATGATTTAATACGAGAACGTGATAAGCATTTAGTTAATTGTATCAAACCGGGATTGACTGGATGGGCTCAAGTTAATGGTAGAGATGAATTATCTATAGATTTAAAAGTAAAACTTGATGGTGAATATGTTGAGAAAATCGGATTTTTATTTGATTTGAAAATTTTCCTGAAAACATTTCAAAAAGTATTTAAAAGTGAAGGTGTTATTGAAGGGAAGAATGAAACTGGGATTTCTGTGGAGCATACTTTATGAGAGTCTTAATTACGGGGAGTAATGGATACATAGGTCGAAAGCTAAAAGAATGGTTAAGGCAATGGCCAGATTCATATGAAATTGAAACCATAGATTTAAGAGAAGAGAGTTGGAGAGATCGAGACTTTTCTCTGTGTAATGTGATTATACATTTGGCTGCTGTTGTACACAAAAAGGAATCCCCAGAAATGAAGGAACTGTATAAAAGAGTAAATGTTGAACTTACATTAGAACTTGCGAATAAAGCGAAACAAGCAGGAGTACCTCATTTTATTTTTATGAGTAGCATATCAGTGTACGGTATTGAGGGGTCTATAAAACAAAATACTATTATCAATGAAGAAACACAATACAATCCGAAGAGTTTATATGGGGAAAGCAAGTTGAATGCTGAGTTTGGATTAATTAAACTCAGGGAACAGGGATTTAGTATATCAATTATTAGAGCTCCTATGATATATGGCCCGGATTGTCCTGGGAATTTTTCCAAACTGAAATCTTTATTATTGAAAACCCCTATATTTCCTTTAGTTAAAAACAGTAGAAGTATGTTATATATTGATAATCTCTCTGAATTCATAAGACTTATAGTAGTTTTTAAATCAGAAGGACTGTTTTTTCCCCAGAACAAGGAATATGTCAATACTATGGATTTAGTAAGGTTAATTGCAAAGAATAATTCGAAAAAAATTTTTATATCTACCTTTTTGGGTTTTTTAATTAAGCATTTTAGTGGGAATTTTAATTTTGTGACCCTAAATAAAGTTTTCGGGAATTTAGAAATTGATTTAGAATTGTCTTCGTATATGGATTTTGCATATAATGTTGTTGAATTTGAACAGTCATTAATCTTGTGCGAGAGTTAAACCATTTGGTTCACAAAACTTATTCTGTAGGTGCATCTTTTATGAGGGATTTTGTATCAATAATTACACCGGTCTACAATGGGGAAAGATTTCTTGAGGAAATGATACTTTCAGTTGTTAATCAAATTCATGAACATTGGGAATTGATAATTATTAATGATTGCTCTATTGATAAAACTCAAGCAATTGCTGAGAAATACAAAGCTTTGGATAAAAGAATTCGAATTATTAACTTAGAACATAATTCTGGAATCGCGACTGCGAGGAATTTAGGTATTAAAAGTTCCAAAGGGGATTATGTTGCCTTCTTAGATAGTGATGACTTATGGAAACCTAATAAATTAATTACTCAATTAACCTTTATGAAAAAAAAAAATGTGTTATTCACTTTTTCAGATTATGAATTAATTGATAATAACGGACAAAAAATGGATAAAATAATCAAGTCTCCCTTGAAAATTGATTATAAACAATTACTTAAAGGTAATGCTATTGGATGTTTAACTGTTATGATCGATAAAAGAATAGGTACCATTGAAATGCCATTGCTTCATCATGAAGATTATGCGACTTGGCTAAGTTTACTAAAACGAGGTTATAACGCTTTTGGAATACAAGAAAACTTAGCAATGTATAGGAAAACTGATGGTTCTATAAGTTCAAATAAGTTAAAGACTATTACTTGGACGTGGAGAATTTATAGAAAAAGTATGCAATTGAATTTTTTTGCATCTATTAAGTATATTGTATATTTTATAATAAATACAACTATTAAATATTTAAGGAAATAATAAGGTGTTATATTTGTGTGAATATCTTATAGTTAAATGGTGCATTTGGGCATAAATTCAAATATTAGGTGACTATTCTGGAAAAGGCTATTAATTAAGGAGAGCGAATAAGTGGATCATAAGATCTTTCCAAGAGTTTTAGTAATAAGCCATAATGCATTTAGTACAACCTCTAATATGGGGAAAACGTTAGCTTCTTTTTTTTATGGCTGGGGGAAAAATGAAATCGCACAGTTGTATTTCCATATGGAGTTTCCTAATTCTGACATCTGTGATAATTATTTTAGAATTACTGATTTTGAGATGCTTAAATCAATACTAAAGTTTGAAATGCCTGGTGAGATTTTAAATAAAAATGATGTTAAGTTGGATACAGCTTCCAATAATTTTGATACAGGTATTAAATCAGATATTTATAGAATTGGGAAAGAAAAAAAATCCTATATGTACTTCCTTAGGAATCTAATATGGGACTCGAAAAAATGGAAATCAAACGAGTTGTCTAAATGGTTAGAAGATTTTTCGCCCGAAGTAGTTTTTTTTGCTGCTGGAGACTATAGCTTTTCTATGAAAATAGCTTTAAACATATGTAATGCTAGAAAAATCCCTTTGGTCGTTTTTTTTGGTGATGATTATTATGTAAATACTATACATAAAGGTCGGTCATTAAACTTTTTGAATAGAAGAGTATTCAAATCAGTATTTTCAAATATGTTTTCGTACTTAAGTAATTATATTACTGCTAGTGATAAAATGTTAAGGGAGTATTCTGAGATTTTTAATAAGTCTGGTCATGCTATTATGACTTCAACGGAAATAGTAGTCGGAAATGATGATTTGAAATCAAACAAAGTATTAAGGATATCTTATATAGGTAATTTAGGAGGTGGAAGATGGAGGTCTTTGGTGGAGATCGGGTTGTGTCTGAAAAGTATTGGTTTTTTATTGGATATATACTCTGCCGAGACTAGAAACGACATAATTAAAGACCTAAATGAAATGAATGGAATAGTTTTTCATGGCGCTATTCCTGCATATAAAGTAAAAGAAATAATACGTTCAAGCACTATAATTATTCATGTTGAATCATTTGAGAGTGATGATAAGGAACGAACTCAATATTCTATGTCTACTAAAATAGCTGAGTCATTAGGAAGCGGGGTTTGTTTATTAGCATATGGTCCTAAAGATGTATCTTCAATAGAATACTTATTAGAGAATGAGGCAGCTTATGTGGTAACCGAAAAATTGGAATTGAAAGAGAGATTGATAGAAATTATTGAATCAGAAGAACTTAGAGGGAATTACATTAATAATGCTATTAGCTTAGCGTTACAACGTCATGAGGTTAAAGAAAATACAAAATTATTTTATGAGATTATGTTGGAAGCCTCATTCGGAGGAGGGAGTTAACATTGAAAATCTTACAAGTAAATTGTGTCTATAACAGGGGTAGCACTGGTAAGATAGTAACTGAGATTCATAAAGGGATACTAAAAAGTGGTATGGAGTCAATCGTTTGCTATGGAAGAGGACCGAAAACCAATGATTTCAATATTTACAAAATGTCAGGTGAGGCTTCGGCCAAATTTAATGCGTTGAAATCGCGTATTACCGGGTTACAATACAATGGTTCAGTAATCGCAACTAAAAGATTGTTAACATTTATAAAAAATGAAAGCCCAGATGTTGTTCATCTCCATTGTATCAATGGATATTTTGTAAATATATATAGATTGCTTGAGTTTTTAAAAAAAAATGAAATGAATACTGTTTTAACTTTGCACGCAGAATTTATGCATACTGGTAGTTGTGGTCATGCATATGAATGTAATAGATGGATGACTGGTTGTGGAGAATGTCCTCAATTATGGGAATCTACTAAGTCTTATTTTTTTGATCGTACAAATATTGCTTGGATTAAAATGAAGAAGGCATTTGAGGGGTTTAATAACTTGCATATTGTATCAGTATCTCATTGGCTAAATGAGAGAGCAAAAAAATCTCCGATCTTGCAAAACTTTGATTTTTCCGTCATTGGTAATGGTATTGATACTGAAAATTGTTTTTATCCTCAAGACAATAAAGACTTAAAGAATAAACATAGTTTATCTAAAGAGAAAGTTTTACTTCATGTAACTGCAGGTTTCAGCATGGAGGATGATGATATAAAAGGTGGTAGATTTATTGTTAAATTAGCCGAGGAGCTTAAAAACGAGAATATTAAAATAATTGTGATTGGGAGCCATAACTTAACTTTAAATCTTCCAGACAATATTATTAATATTGGACGTGTTAACAATCAAATTGAATTAGCGAAATATTACTCATTAGCAGATTTAACAATTTTGACTAGTAAACGTGAAACGTTCTCAATGGTATGTGCAGAGTCTCTAGCTTGCGGGACACCTGTAATTGGTTTCAAAGCTGGCGCTCCAGAGTCTATATCCTTGGAGAAATATAGCGAGTTTGTTGAATTTGGAAATATAGATTCACTTAAAGCTAAAATCATGGAATGGATAAATATGAAAAACGATGAAACATCCACCACCCTTTCATCACAAGCGAAAATAATATACTCAAAAGAAAAAATGAACTTAGAATATATAAAGATATACAATCAATTATATCAAAATATAATCAAGGGGTCATAATGTGCACATCTTATTAATTGTATTACTTTTATTGGGCGGATTTGGTGTTTCTAACATTAGAGATAAGAAATTCAAATTGAAATTGGTTGTTGTTTGGAGTGGTTTTGTTTTATTTCTTTACGGAGCTCTACGTTCTAT
Organism: Paenibacillus sp. 22594; assembly: GCF_052044425.1. Lineage (NCBI taxonomy): Bacteria > Bacillati > Bacillota > Bacilli > Caryophanales > Paenibacillaceae > Paenibacillus > Paenibacillus sp. 22594. The sequence continues at coordinate 74,396 of NZ_JBQENA010000005.1, read as the reverse complement.
AAATGTTGGAACGGATGTTAATGGGTATTCATTAAGTTATTTACAACTACAAAATATATCCTTTAAGGAGATATTTTTATCAAATACTGTTATTTCAAGAGATCCATTTTTTTATTATTTGTTAAAGATACTCACCTACATTAATACGGATCCTCAATTTATGATTGTAGTAACTACGGCTATCGTTATAATTTGTTTATCCGTGTTTATTTATAAAAATTCTGTTAATCCTCTTTTGAGTTTTGTGCTATTTGTTGGATTAAGGTTTTATTCATTTACTTTATCTGGACTTCGTCAAGCAGTTGCATGGAGTATAATTATGCTTTCATACAACTTCATTAAAGAAAAAAAACCAATAAAGTTTCTAATTCTAGTTTTAATTGCTTCGTTATTTCACAAAAGTGCATTGATATTTTTAATTGCATATCCTTTCGCTAAAATAAAAAGAATTGGATCCATAAGTTTTGCAGTCCCTTTTATCTTTATTTTTAATTATGTAACGAATAATAGTTTGGTTGAAATTGCTTTGAAGTTATCTTTTTTTCAACAGTATGATGGACAACTAAGTAATGGAAATAATAATTCGGGTTCAACTCTTCTATTGATATATATAGGTATTTATATTTTTTCTTTAATTTTAAGGAAAAAGACTAACGATGAAAGTCAAGAAAATTATCAGATGTATAACTTAACATTACTTGGAATCATAATAACTATGCTGTCTTTAGATTATGATAACTTTTTTAGAATTGGTTATTATTTTATATTTTCTATAGTTTTGTTGTTACCGCATACCATCAATAGAATAGGAGATGAGAAAACACGCAATTTGGTAAGTGCAATAGTCATTATATTAATAATTGCTCAATTTATTATTATTGGTCCTGGTGCAGGTACAGAAAATTATAGTTTTTTTTGGGGTTAATTAAAGTATTTTCAATACTATAAATAAATTTGGAGGAAATAATGTTTAAAAATAAGACACTTTTAATTACTGGTGGTACTGGCAGCTTTGGTAATGCTGTTCTTGATCGTTTTCTTGATACTAATATTGCTGAAATTCGTATTTTCTCTAGAGATGAAAAGAAACAAGATGACATGCGCAGGTTGTATAAAAATGATAAAATCAAATATTATATTGGTGATGTACGTGACATTGCAAGTGTAAGGAATGCAATGCATGGTGTGGATTTTGTGTTTCATGCTGCTGCACTAAAACAAGTTCCGTCATGCGAATTTTTCCCTCTTGAGGCAGTGAGGACTAATATTCTTGGGACTGAGAATGTTCTGACTGCGGCTATTGAATATGGAGTGATGAAATGTATATGTTTATCTACAGATAAAGCTGCATATCCCATAAATGCAATGGGGATATCTAAGGCTATGATGGAAAAAATTATTATTGCAAAATCCAGAACTATAGCACCAGAGAAAACTACAATTTGTGTTACTAGATATGGTAATGTCATGGCTTCAAGAGGATCTGTAATTCCTTTGTTTGTACAGCAAATTAAGTCTGGACAAGCAATTACGGTTACCGATCCAAATATGACACGTTATTTAATGAGCCTCGAAGAGGCTGTTGAACTAGTGATTTATGCTTTTCAGAATGCTTCAACAGGTGATATCGTTGTACAGAAGTCTCCCGCTAGTACAGTGGGACAATTGGCAGAAGCTTTGTGCCAGTTGTTCGCACCTGAACATGAAATTAAAGTAATTGGCACACGACATGGAGAAAAGGTGTATGAAACTCTTTTGACAAAAGAAGAGTTTTTTAAAGCCCAAGATATGGATAGTTACTATACTGTTCCGGCGGACAATAGAGACTTGAATTATGATAAATATTTTATTGAAGGTGACAAGCGACTTTCAACAATCGACGAGTATAACTCTCATAATACTTATAGACTTAGTATTGAAGAAGTAAAAGAGAGACTTCTATCTTTAAGTTTTATTAGAGAGGAATTAGAAGCATGGAAATCAGGAAAATGAAGGTTTTAATTTTAGGTGCAACTGGAATGGCTGGACATACTATATCATTATATCTGCAAGAGAGAGGTCATGATGTTACTGCTTTTTCCACTAAAAAATTCCCTTACTGCAAAAATATAAATGGGGATGCAATGGATAAAGAATTAATTATTTCAGTATTACAAAAAAATAAATATGATGCTGTAATTAATTGCATTGGTGTCTTGAATTCTTCATGTGACTTGGAACCATCTAGAGCTGTTTATCTAAACAGTTACTTACCACATCTGATTGCAGATACTTTAAAAGAAACAAAGACAAAACTGATTCATATGAGTACCGATTGTGTTTTTTCGGGGAAAGACGGGAATTATGATGAAAAGAGTTTTCCTGACGGAGAAACTTTTTATGACCGAACAAAAGCTTTAGGTGAAGTTATTGATAAGAAGAATCTTACATTTCGCAATTCAATTATTGGTCCTGATTTAAACAGAGATGGGATCGGTTTGTTTAATTGGTTTATGAAACAAGACGGTGTAATTAATGGATACACCAAAGCGATTTGGACCGGGGTTACAACATTAACTTTAGCAAAGGCTATGGAAGAAGCAATTAATAATGATATATCTGGAATTTATAATCTTGTTAATAACGATAGTATAAGTAAAATGGAACTATTGAAATTGTTAAACTATCATATCAGGAAAAATGAGGTTGAAATTATTCCGAATGCGATTGTCAATATAGATAAATCGCTAGTTAATAAAAGAACAGATTTCTCCTTTGAGGTTCCAAACTATGAACAAATGATTATAGAGATGAAAGATTGGATATATTTGCACAAGGATCTATATCCACACTATTTTAGGGGGGCGTAAGTTGAAAAAGTTAAAAGTTATGACAATTGTGGGTACGCGCCCGGAAATAATCAAATTGTCGGAAATTATTAAGAAGTGTGATAGATATTTTGAACATATACTCGTACATACGGGGCAAAACTATAATTATGCTTTGAATCAAGTATTCTTCAATGAACTCGGTCTCAGAGAACCTAATTACTATCTTAATGTAGTAGGAGATGATCTTGGGCAAACAATGGGGAATGTTATTTCAAAGACATATGCATTGATGTCTGAAGAGAACCCGGATGCAGTTTTGATTTTAGGTGATACAAATTCATGTCTTTGTGCAATTTCAGCGAAAAGACTGAAAATTCCCATTTTTCATATGGAAGCGGGAAATCGCTGTTTCGATGAAAATTTACCTGAAGAAATAAATCGTAGAATTGTAGATCATACAAGTGATGTGAATTTATGTTATACAGAACATGCGAGGAACAATCTTAACTATGAGGGAGTTCCAAAAGAAAGAACGTATGTGGTAGGTTCACCAATGGCTGAGATTTTAACATCAAATATTGATAAAATAAAAAAAAGCAATATTCTTGTAGAGTTGGGATTAGAAAAAGGGAAGTACATACTCTTATCAGCCCATCGTGAAGAAAACATAGATAATGAATATAATTTTTTTGAATTAATGAATTCAATTAATGAAATGGCACAAAAGTACAATGTTCCTATAATATATAGTACTCATCCAAGAAGTAAAATGTTTATAGAAAAACGAAACTTTAAATTTCATAGAAATGTGCGTAATTTAGAGCCGTTTGGTTTCTTCGATTATAATAACTTACAACTTAATTCTTTTTGTGTTGTATCTGATAGTGGTACTATAGCTGAAGAAGCCTCCTACTTTAAATTTCCAGCTGTATCTATAAGAACGAGCACTGAGCGTCCTGAAGCATTAGACAAAGGGAATCTTATTATTGGTGGAATTACAGCAGAAGAGGTTTTACAAGCTGTTGATATGGCTGTGATCATGTATAACAACAATGAAATTGGTGAAAGTGTACCCAATTATATTGATGAGAATGTAAGTTTGAAAGTTTTGAAAATTATTCAAAGTTATACAGGGATAGTGAATAATGTTGTGTGGAAAAAGCAATATTCTAAAATAGAAAGATAATACTGTTTACGCTACTTTAAGAGAGGTAGAAGAATAATGAGAGATCAATATTTAATATCAATTATAATTCCTACGAAAAATAGAGAAAAATATGCTTACAAAGCTGTAGAACAAATTCTACAAATAGACGATGAAAGAATACAAGTTGTTGTTCAAGATAATAGCGATACGAGAAAACTTGAGGAATTATTACACAGGTTTAAAGAAAATAAACGTTTGAAATATAATTATACTGAAGGTATAGTTTCGTTTGTAGATAATTTTAGCATCGCAGTTAGTCTAGCAGATGGTGAGTATCTGTGTTTAATTGGTGATGATGATGGTATTGTGCCTCAGATTATTGGTGTTGTAGAATGGGCAAAAAAGAATAACGTAGATGCAATAAAACCAGAATTAAATGCTGTCTTTTTCTGGCCCCATTCTGAAGCCTTGAAGGAAAGTATTGATAATGGTTATTTAAACATCACTAAGATTACTTCTAAGGCAGAATGGTGCAATCCATTAAGTGAAGTGGAGAAATTATTAAATCAAGGTGCTCAAAGGTACTTATATTTGGATATGGTAAAGCTTTATCATGGAATTGTTAGGAAAAGTTGTTTGGAAAATATAAAGATTCTTACAGGTAGGTATTTTGGTGGTTTATCCCCTGATATATATATATCAGTAGCTCTTTCTCTCACTGTAAAGAATTTGGTGAAAATAGATTTCCCATTAACAATATCTGGAATTTGTAGTAAAAGTGGTTCTGCAGACTCTGCAACCGGTAGACATACTGGAAGATTGGTAGATGCACCTCATTTTCGTGGACAAAAGAATTATGAATGGTCTAAGTTAGTGCCTGAATTTTATAGTGTTGAAACAATATGGGCAGATTCTGCTTTAGCTGCAATTAAAGATTTAGATAAAGAAGAATTAATAAATAAATTTAATATTGGAATATTATTGTTTAATTGTTTGAAAAAATATCCTCAGTTTGAGAATATAATTACTGAACACAGTAATAGCTTTGCAAAAAATGAGTTGAGTATACGTTATACCTACTATTGCTCTAATATCATAGAAATATCAAAGAAAGTTCTAAATAAGCTAACTAATAGATCTCTTCGTATCAATGGTGTAGATAATATTATAGAGGCAAATAATTTTCTGCAACAAAGAATTAATAAAATAAATATAGATAACAATAAGATTCAGCAAAGTCTAGATAAATTGATTGGGAAACTATAGTATATGATGATTTATCATTAGTAAAGCTGTTATCGTAAGTTATAATTTATTCATTTGCTGTATATATGATTGGAGCATTTAATATGAAGGGGTTATTTTCGAGGTTTTTTTCTAGTGAGCAAGATAAAGTGGTTTTTAGAAACATTGGAGCTGCTTTTATAATTAAAGGTGGAGCATTATTAATATCTTTCTTTAGTCTTCCTGCATATATAAGATATTTTGATGATAAAAATGTACTTGGAGTATGGTTCACTGTGTTATCAGTTCTAACATGGATACTTTCTTTTGATTTTGGAATAGGAAATGGATTGCGTAATAAACTTGTAGGAGCCTTGGTAAGGAACAATAAACATGAAGCAAGGCAATATATTTCTTCAGCTTACTTTGTAATTGGTAGTGTAGTTCTTTTGATGACATTTATAGGATTGAGTGTATTCAAATTCATAAATTGGAATTCTATTTTTAATATTTCTGACGATTTGATATCATCTTCCACAATGCATTTTGTTGTGAAATGTGTGTTTTACACTATAATGCTACAACTTTTTCTAGGTTTAATTTCTTCTATATTATATGCAATCCAAAAATCAGCTGTAAACAACTTAATAACATTAATGACAAGTACAACACAATTGGTTTTTGTTTTGCTCTTTAATTCTGTTGATATTGAAAGTAATTTAAAAATCTTGTCAGTTGTGTATTTACTATGCGTTAACATTCCACTTTTTATAACCACTGTAATCGTTTTTTTAACGAGCTTAAAGGGAGTATTTCCAAGCTATAGATATCTTAGTAAGAAAGCTGCAAGTGGCATATTACAACTGGGCGGTATGTTTTTTTTGAACCAAATCATGTATATGGTGATAACTGGAACTAATTCAATATTAGTAACGAATTATATAGGCCCAAAAAGTGTTGTGGATTATCAAATATATTATAGATTGTTTTCTATACCGGGGATGTTATTCACTCTCGCACTAACACCATTATGGTCTGCTATTACAAAAGCTTGTGAAGAAAAAAACATCTCATGGATTAATAAATATTTTAAATTGATGCATCAATTAGTATTGTTTGTAATATTGATTGAATTTCTTGTTATACCATTTTTGCAACCTCTAGTAAATTTTTGGCTAGGAGAAAGCACTGTGATGATTGATTATACTAAAAGTATAATATTCGCTACATTTGGAAGTGTCTTTGTCTATCAAAGCGTTCTTTCTACATTTGCTTGCGGTATAGGAGAAATCAAGTTGCAGCTAGTTTGTTACTCATTAGGAGTGCTATTTAAATTTATCTTTATTTATATAGGTGTTAGTTTATATAATGATTGGATAGTAGTAGTTTTATCTGATATTTTAATTTTATTACCATATTGTATATTTCAGTTTATTGCACTAAAAAAGAATTTTTCAAGGTTAAGCATGCAAGGAAATAAGTCTTAAAACACGTTGTTAATGACATCAGATTTCAGCCATTTCCAAAGTCCCTTCACAAGGTTCAATTGCGGACTATAGGGCGGCAAGAAAACCAATTCCAGACGCTTTTTGTGATCTTGCAAAAGGATGAAAGGCATTATTCTGGCCGGAGGCAGTGGAACGCGCCTCTATCCATTAACCATGGTAACCAGTAAACAACTCCTACCTGTTTACGACAAGCCCATGATTTACTACCCATTATCCACTTTGTTGCTGGCCGGAATTAATGACATTCTGATTATCTCCACGCCTGTGGATACCCCAAGGTTTGAAAGCTTGTTAGGAGATGGGTCTCAGTTTGGCATCTCTTTACAATACATAGTTCAACCTAGTCCTGACGGTTTAGCTCAGGCTTTTATTTTGGGTGAAACGTTTATTGGTGATGAATCTGTGGCAATGATACTTGGCGATAACATTTTACTATGGAAATGGTATTCGAAAGATGCTAAAGCGTGCTTTGGATAAAGAGTATGGAGCGACTGTGTTCGGCTATCATGTGCAAGATCCGGAGCGTTTTGGTGTGGTAGAATTTAATGATGAAGGTAAATTGCTCAGCGTGGAAGAGAAACCGACTCATCCGAAGTCGAGTTACGCCATTACTGGATTGTATTTCTATGATAATCGGGTCGTAGAGATTGCCAAGAGTGTGCAGCCTTCTTCAAGAGGTGAACTTGAAATCACTTCGATTAATGAAGCTTATCTTAAGCTTGGTGAGTTGGATGTTGAGCTACTCGGCCGCGGGTTTACTTGGCTCGATACAGGAACTCATCAGAGTCTTGTGGATGCAATTAATTTTGTCAGAACGATTGAAGACCATCAAGGGATTAAAATGGCAGATCTGGAGGAAATATTCTATATTAACGGCTGGATTACCAAAGAACATTTATTGAGCTGCGGACAGAAGCTGAGCAAGACTGGGTACGGTCAATATTTGATTAAAGTAGCTACCGGGAAGAACCAATATTAAGCAGTAAAGGTGTGGAAGAAATGAAGTTAACGGAAACAGGACTGGCTGGCGTATATATCGTGGAACCAGCGGTATTCGGGGACCATCGCGTTTAGTTCATGGAGACTTTTAGTGATACCAAGTTTAATCAGCAGAGGATTGATATTACTTTTGTACAGGATAATCAATCTTATTCCGCTGCCAAAGGAACACTTCGCGGTTTACACTTTCAACTTAATCCTAAAGGGCAGACCAAGCTTGTTCGTTGCACGCGTGGAGTAATATTCGATGTTGCTGTGGATATTAGACAAGGTAGCCCTACATACAGTAATTGGTTCGGTATGGAGCTGAGTGCGGAGAACAAGAAGCAGTTGTTGATTCCAAAGGGTTTTGCACATGGGTTCATGACTCTTACTGAGGATGTTGAGGTTCAATATAAATGCGATGAGCTGTATGCACCGGAATGTGATGGTGGGATTCTTTGGAATGACCATGCTATTGGTATTGAATGGCCTATACATGTGGCACCGATTTTATCCGGCAAAGATGAGCAGGCTCCATTATTGAGGGATGCTAATTTGAATTTTACTTATGATTGTTAGAAGAATTCATTGAATTTGAGGTGCTTAGAATGAGCAGGAAGAAATTACTGATCACCGGCGGTGCTGGATTTATAGGCGGCAACTTCGTACAATACATGGTTGGTAAATACTCCAGTTACGATATCGTTAATCTGGATTTGTTAACTTATGCTGGTGATTTGACGAAGCACACAAAGATTGAAGACAGAGAGAACTATCGGTTTGTTCAAGCAGATATTGCCGACCGTGAGACAGTTATATCGCTTTTTGAACAAGAAAAGTTTGACTATGTCGTGCATTTCGCAGCAGAGAGTCACGTAGACCGTTCTATTACTGATCCGGCTGTATTCGTTCGTACGAATGTGATGGGGACACAAGTGTTGCTGGATGCTTCTAGGAAGATAGGGCTCTCCAAATTTGTTCATGTCTCGACGGATGAGGTGTATGGGGAACTGGATTTTGATCCTACTGTCTTCTTCACAGAGGAAACTCCCTTGCAGCCTAATAGCCCGTATAGTGCCAGTAAAGCGGCATCGGATCTGCTGGTTCGGGCTTATAATGAAACATATGGCTTACCAATGAATATCACTCGTTGTTCTAACAATTACGGTCCTTACCATTTCCCGGAGAAGTTGATTCCACTGACGATATCTAAAGTTCTGAACGAGCAGAGGGTTCCTGTCTATGGGAATGGCAAAAACATTCGGGACTGGCTGCATGTCTGGGATCATTGTGCTGCTATTGACTTAGTGTTGCACGAAGGAGTAAGCGGTGAAGTATATAACGTAGGCGGCCATAATGAACGTACAAATCTCGAAGTAGTAAAGACTATCATCCATACTCTGGGTAAATCTGATGACTTGATTGAATTTGTTACAGATCGCTTGGGACATGACAAACGTTACGCTATTGATCCTACAAAGCTGGAGAAATTAGGCTGGAAGCCTACGTACACGTTTGAGACCGGAATTGCTCAGACTATACAATGGTACACAGCACATGCAGAGTGGTGGGAGCACATTCTTAGCGGCGAGTATCGGAAATAGCAATGAAGAACATAAAGGTTAGTAGCATGACGAGCAGGCGTAGAAAGAGAATTCTCTTTCTGTACTTGCCCGTTCTGTTAATTCTTACATTATTCTTCTATAATGCTGGACGTTTTCTTGAGGTCAATCAGAATCAACGGAAATCAGATGTTATTATTGTACTTAGCGGAGGATCTGGCAGGCTTGAGAAAGGAGCAGAACTATACAAGGAGAACTATGCTCTCTACCTGCTTCTCTCCAATGCCAAAGAATCAACCAGTACTTCCGGCGACGTGCTTCAAACCGCCCTTGCACTTGGCATTCCTCAAGATGCCATCCTGACCGAAAATGCAGCGCGTAGTACCTACCAGAATGCCGAGCTGACACTTCCAATTATGAAGCAGCATGGCTTCACTTCAGCTATCGTTGTTTCCTCTGAGTTTCATATGCGGCGGGTAAAGTTGCTTTTCGACCATATCTATAAGAATTCCGGGATTGAGCTTACTTATATAGGTTCGGACTCTGGCTACAACGCTAAGCGTTGGTGGAGTGACGAGTACAGCCGGGAGACCACATTTAGCGAGTATACGAAGATGATTGGAAATGCTTTTGGCTATAATGGACCTGAGGCCAAAAATGCCTTGGAGCAGATAAAGCGCTGGTTCTACTAACGAAATGATTATAAATTAGAACCAAGAACCGAAATCCAAAATCCAAAGTTGGTATTGCTCCTTATGATAAGTCTACAAATTGGATTCTAATTAATTATGTCCAGATTATTTCGATTTAGATATACACAACGCTGGTAATTTGTAATATATGGAGACCTGACGAAGATTATTCGTTAGGTCTCTTATCTTTTGAATACTTGTTACGTACCTTAACATGTTAGGACAAAATTCGACAAATCTGATAGACTAATACTACTAAGTTAAAAGGGGTTTTGCATTAATGTTTCTGAGGTACATAAATAACTTTCGTGGAATTGCTATTATAATGGTTCTATTAATTCACACACTTATTCCGTTTACTGAAAGTATGAATCCTGTTATGTTTGATATTTTATTTGCTGTTTTCCAAGATAGTACAGTTCTTTTTGTGTTTATATCGGGTTTTTTGTTCCAACATCTATTGAAAAAGTATGAGTTTAAAAAGTATATAAAGTCAAAAGCCAGTTATGTGCTTTCCCCATACTTACTCCTTTCTATCCCAGGGGTGATTTGGAATGCTTATGATTCAAGAGATATACATATCACTTTAATAATCAAAGGTCTACTTACTGGTGCTATTAGTGGAACAATGGGTACGTATTGGTTTATTCCTATGATAATTATATTTTTTATTGCTTCTCCTTTACTCGTTATGATTGATAATCGTCCAAAATTATATTATGGCTTACCATTGTTGTTTATTGTTTCTACTTTTATTACACGCGATGGTTTGCCTTATCAGAATTTTGTTCATTTCCTACCAATCTATCTTTTTGGAATGTTTGCTAGCCATTTTAAGGAACAGTTATTTCCGATTTTTAATAAATATAAAGGTATCATTTTTACGGCCTTCTTGATTTTATTATTTCTAGACATCATAAACGTACAAACACATTATCAATATAGTCCATTAGGTGATAATGCATTTTTACGCATGTGGAGTAAAGTGCTATTATGTTGTCTGGTTATTAATTTTCTTAAAACTAAAGATCACATACTAGAAAATAAGTTCGATATATTTGCAAGATATAGTTTTGGCTTGTATTTTATTCAAGGATATGTAATTACGGTTCTTAATAAGACTGTATTGAGTTATTTTGCATCAGGAACTATACTTTCATATTTACTTTTTTCAATTCTAACTGTAGCTATATGCCTATCAATATTATGGTTAGCAAAGAAGATACTTGGGCGGTATAGCAGATACTTTATAGGTATTTAATAGAATAGTATGTGGGTGAAGCATGGATCGAAGCGCCACAAGCTGGTGGGTAAGGAACGGAGACGGAGGCCTAACGGCCTCCGTTTCTTTTTTTAGGAACTATTACCTTAGACCCAGTTGATGTATAATTATTCCTGCAAGTCTAGTGGCTACTCTCTTTCTTGGGAGTAGAACGTTGATAGTCAGGACTGCTTATTCTGGTTGGGGGCGATGAGAGTGAAGGGCAAGACAATGAAAGTGTTGGCAGTGTGGGGGATGCTGCTGAGTTTGCTGGGCGGGGGAGTTGCTAATGCGGCGACGGTAGTTCAGCAGACATCGTCTTATGCTTTTGTGGATGTACAGACGACGTATTGGGCAAATGAAGCGATTCAGAGTATGGCGAGCCAAGGCATCATTACAGGTAATCCAGACGGCTCCTTTAAGCCGGAAGCGGCAATAACGCGGGAGCAGCTGGCTAAGCTGATTACGCTGACCTTTGGGCTTGATCTGGTCTCGGACGGAACACAGACCTTTTCGGATGTGAATTCTTCTTCCTGGGCTTACAAGTATGTTGAAACGGCCAAGGATTATCTCACCGGGTATTTCCCTATGAAGGGGAAGCCGTTTTTTGATCCCCAGGCGAATGCTACCCGTGAAGATGTTGCGGTTGCGCTTGTTCGTGCTATGGGACTGGAAACCGAAAGTGTTGACGCCGATGATGTGCTCCGCTATAAATTCAACGACTATGAGGATGTTACTCCACAACTGGCTAAGGAAGTAGCGGTTGCTGTGGATAAGAAGCTGATTCAAGGATTTCCGGATGGCACATTCAGACCGAATAGCCCGATTAATCGTGCTTCTGTAGCCACTTTACTGTACCGTGTGCTGAAGTCTTCCTATACTACGGCTACACAGGATGTGAAGCTGGACGTGCAGGCTCCGAAGCAGGTTTCGGACACAACCGTTAAGGTAACTGGCAAAGTGAACGCTGACGCGAAGGTCTATATCAATGATGAAGAAGTAGAGAATGTAGATGGGTCTTTTGCTGAGGCTTATGATCTGGATGAGGGTGAGAAGGTCTACGAATTTGTAATCAAGGCCGTGCTGCCGAATGGTCGCTCTAACACGGTCACTAAGCAGGTCACTTATCAGACTTCAGGACCTCAACTCACGGTGCAGGCCCCGGAAACATCCAATCAACCTACGGTTAAGATTACCGGGAAGGTTAAGGACAGCGGCGATACCAATCCAAAGGTTACGATCAATGACAAAACAGCCTATGTTTCTTATAATGGCGATTTCAGTGAAGAGCTGACCTTGAAGGAAGGTATCAACAAGATTGTTGTGACTGCTGTCAATAAGTATGAGAAGAAGGCAGTAGTGGAGAAGCAGATTATTGTTACCTTGGGTGGTCCCGTACTGACACTGGATCTGATCCCGGATACTAGTAACAGTAAGACTATAACGTTAAGTGGAACAGCCACAGATAAGAATGACAGCTCCCCGAAGATTTATATGAATGACGAATTGGTAGGCAGCTACGGTTCTTTCAATAAAACGGTGACGCTTAAGGAAGGCGAGAATGTCTTTAACTTCAAGGCCACTAACAGCCTGGGCAAAAGTTCAGCAGTGATTACCAAGACGATTACGTTCAGTGTGGGTGGACCTGTGCTGACGCTGGACCTGATTCCTGAAGCAAGCAATAACAAGACTATAACTTTAAGTGGTACAGCTACAGACAAGAATGATAGTAGTCCGAAAATCTACATGAATAATGAGCTTGTGGGCAGCTATGGTTCTTTTTATAAGTCGGTGACCCTTAAAGAGGGGGACAACATCTTTACCTTTAAAGCAACGAACAGTCTGGGCAAAAGCTCGGCTGTCATCACCAAAACGATTACTTTCAAAGTAGGGGGTCCTGTACTGACACTGGATCTGATCCCGGAGTCTAGCAGCAGCAAGACTGTAACCCTGAGCGGGACAGCAACAGATAACAATGACAGTAGCCCAAAAATCTACATGAATGACGAACTCGTAGGCAGTTACGGTTCTTTTAATAAGTCTGTAACGCTCAAAGAAGGGGCAAACGTCTTTACTTTCAAAGCAACTAACAATTTAGGTAAAAGCTCAGAGCCTGTTACGAAGACTATTACATTTTCGGTAGGCGAACCCGTTCTTACTCTGGACTATATTCCCGAAACGACTAGTAAGAAACAGCTTACACTAAGCGGCAATGCTACGGATGTGAATGACAGCAATCCAAAAATCTATTTGAACGACGAGCTGGTAGGCAGTTATGGAAGCTTTTATAAATCGGTCACTTTGGCCGAAGGAAGTAATAAATTTGTGTTCAAGGTTACCAATAGCTTTGGAAAAGTAACTACGGTTGAGAAGACTGTCATTTACACCCCGGCACCAAGTAAAGAGTAGGATTACAACGATCTATGCAAATGGTATGGATGTAATGGTGGAGCAGAGGATATCTCTGTTCCACCATTTTTTTGTTTTGGGAACTGAGTGTGCATAAGGCTCAAGCCTTCCCCCCAACCAAAAACCCCAGCCCCGGCACCCGCTTCACCACCATACTGAGCACCAGCGACCCTGCAACAGCTATCACTGTGGTTGGGAACCAGCTTAGGTAGCTGTCATAGACGTTGTGCTCCATGAAGTTCAGCAGCAGGATGAAGATGCCGTAGTGGAAGATCAGGATGGCGAGAGAATCTTGGCCGATGTAGGTGAGGAAGGCAGTGAAGAATCTGGATTTGGAGAGCAGTTGGGTCATTTGGATGGCGAGCAGGCTGCCGGCGATCCCGGCGGTGTAGAAAAGAAGCAGATTGCCGTATTCCCTATTGTTCATATCTACATAGCTGTTGAAGTAGGCTGCGACTAGGAAAATGACCATTAGTAGGAGGGTGCCCAGGTTGAAGATACGGATCTTGGCGAGCAGCTGACGCTGCTTAAGCTGGTAACCGATGAATACGAAGAACTGGGCAACGAGTGCGACATCGATGTTCCAGGGCAGGAAGGCTACAGTGCTTAGAGCATAGCCGGACAGGCTTAATGAGAGCATGGCGGCAAGCTGCAGGAGGAGCGGGCGTCCACTCAGATAACGCATACTGAGGCAGAAAATAATCTGGGTCATGAACAGACAGGCCAGGAACCAGATGGGAATGTTCAGGAGCAGGCCGCCGGAATAGGTTCCGTAAGCGATAGCCACTAGAGGTTCATGCCAAGCAATGTCCGGGGTGTGATTGGTCTCGATGGTTCGGAGTGTAAGCCAGAGCAGGTAGCTTAGGAGTCCAGCAGAGAGATAGGGAACGACGAGGGTAATGATTCGGGTACGCAGCAGGGATGTGAAATTGTCAAAATATTTGGAGGCGCTGAAGAGGTACCCGGAGACGATGAAGAACAGCGGAAGCCGGAAGTCTCTGAACATATCATTCAGAACGACTGGAGTTAGGCCGGCATGTCCTACTACCACGAGCAGAATCGTAATGCCTCTTACCATGTCGATCACTTTGAGCCGAGGGGTCCTTACGGTGGCGGAAGTCGATTCCGCTGCAGTTGTCACTAAAGATGTGTCCGGTGCTTGCATAGCTTGGCGGCAGCCCCCTTACATATAAGTTATACATTAGGTTATAGGAAATAATAGGTAAGGACAATGGTACAAACTAGTTATTTCAAATACTACCTTAGCTGGTTGATATTCTTACGTGATCGTTATATAAATAGGGGGAGTTGGGGTTCTTTTTATAATTGATGTGTAATCATATGAAATGAAAGGAAAGTGAGCGGATGAAGGAATATGACTATTCATTGGATGCAATCAAGGGAATTAGCTGTATTTTGATGATTATGGCGCATATTCCGCTTTATTTTAATGGCAATGAACGAGTATTTCAGATTGTTGCCGGTTTGGCTCCTGTACTTTTCTTTGCGGTCTCCGGGGTGACAACCACGCTGCAGGCACGCAGGCGAAGCTTCAGATCGATGCTTAGCTTTTATGCGCTCTTCGCTGTCATCGGATTCTCTTATAATCTCATGTGGAGACCGGATATTCAGGCATTCAAGATTATGGACGTTCCTCAGATCATCGCACTTGGAGTGCTCAGTGTATACCTTCTGGAGAAATACCTCAAACCTCCACTCTATTTTTACCTCCTTTTGTCGCTGATAGCGTATTCGGTACATGGTTTCATCGGCCACCGCTTGCCGGATTTCCCTCTCAAGTCTGTTTTGTTCACAGAGACGATCGGGTTTACGTATTTCCCCTGGATGTTTGCGTTTGTGGCTGGAATCTTTGCCTACCGGTGCAGTAATCGGGTGAATCTCACTCTAGCTCTGTGTGCCGGGCTGCTGCTTGCCGTAGTCAGTTACGGAGGCGTGCATGAAGCGGATTTTGTTAAATATAATATGTCCGTGCAATATCTGCTGCTGTCGCTGATGGTGTTATTCGGGACCTTTTATCTCTTCAGACGTAAAAAAAGCTACGCTTCCACAAATCTGATTCTGTATTTCGGCAAGCATTCGTTATTATTTCTGTTTACCCATCTGTTTCTGATCCTGGCGTTTGACCGGTTGGGTCTGGGCCGCTTGTATATTGTGTGGATGTGGGGTTTGGCCCTAGTCTGCACCTATGCGGCGATGAGAATCCTGCTGTGGCTGGGCCGCTACATAGAACATTACATGGATCATCCGGTCCCCTGGGTTCTTATCGTCGTGGGTGTTGTTGCGATTCCGCTCTTGATCTCCAATAGGGATTTCATCATTGTTGCAGAAGCCGCACTGGGCATTCTCTTCTCGCTGAATTATAAAAAACTCTCCAGCTTAATACCTGCAAGCCCATCTTCCCGCCCGCTGCCGGCCCTTCAGGAGGCTCTTCATGACCAAGCCTAATTACAAGCAGATCAGTACGTACCGCACCCAGCTCATGGGACTGGCGATTCTGTGGGTGATGCTCTATCACTCGACGGTGGATTTTTCCTCCATTCCGGTTCTGGGCACCTTGCAGGCGTATGGATATGGCGGCGTGGATATTTTTCTGCTGGTATCCGGCTTGGGGCTATATTACGCCTATCGTAAAAACACCAGCACCACTCTATTTTACCAAAGAAGGCTGCAGCGGATTCTGCCCACTTATCTCCCGGTAGTGCTGCTGTTTTGCCTCTTGTATTGGGCGATGGGTGAGATGTCCTTGTTGGACGTTCTCTTGAATCTGACAACGCTCAGCTTCTGGCTTGGGCTGGACAGCCGATTTGACTGGTATGTTCCTGCACTGCTGGTCCTGTATCTGCTGACGCCGCTGTTTATGCACTTTTTCAAGGTGCGGAATAAGGGGGTTACTGTTACTGTAGCCAGTCTGGTTGGAGTTCTGCTTAGCGTGGTCCTATCTGGAACACCGCTGTCCTATTTACTGATTTTTACGATAAGAATTCCGATATTCTTCGTTGGAGTGCTTGTAGGTTATCTGATCGATAAGCATGAGGTGATCTCGCGGAGGAACGGGATTGTGTATCTTGGGATGCTTCTGACAGGTGCAGTGCTGCTGGCAGCGAGCCAAAAATATATGAGCGGCTATATGTGGAGCTATGGACTGTGGTGGTATCCTTTTATCCTGATTACACTGCCCTTATGCTTACTTACTGCGGGGATGCTGCACTGGGTGGCGGAGCGTAAATGGTCCCGGTTTCCCTTCCTCTCGTTCTGTGGCGCGCATAGCCTGGAGATTTACCTGATTCATGAACGAATGCTGAAAATTACGGCGGATCTCCGGCATAGCCTGGACCTGCAGGTGAACGACCTTGTGCTGAATGGGATCAGCATCCTGCTTACCCTGGGACTGGCCTCATTATTGAAAAAAGCGGTCACCGTGTTCACTGCCCGAGTGAAGTCCGGAACGGCACCTGCAGCCTCCGCTTCGTGATGGCCAAGCAGGGTAAATATACCCTAGAAGGTGTAACTATGAAATGGACTAAACGATTACAGCTAACCTCTTTAACCCTGCTCTCTGTGGGTCTGCTCACTTGTGCAGGATGGGGGACAGCAGCTTCAATGGCAGCAGCAGCGGCGCCAGCAACACCAACACCGTCCTGCAGTAGCGGGGATCACGGAATTCTGCAGAAGCTGCAGAAGAAGCATACAGATGGGAGTTCGGACCCGCTTACCTTTGCCGCTGTGGATTTTCTGAACGCGGATACGGGACGGGCGGCCGGTAACGGATTTCTCATCGGGACTTCGGATGGGGGCTGTCACTTTCAGGAGATCTATCAGGGACAATGGAGCTTTCAGCAGATCGATTATCCGGATAATGTACACGGGTGGGCACTGGCAACCGTTCAGGGTGGACAAGCCAAGTACTTGATTCGAACTACGGATGGCGGCTCAACCTGGAAGCGGCTGGGTTCTGGCACGGTGACTTTTGAACGCATAGAATTCCTGGATAGTACAACCGGGTTTGGCTATAACCGCGCTTCTACCTATTATACGAACAATGGTGGAGTCAGCTGGAGCAAAATCACTACACCGGCCAATACGCGCGGAGCTGATTTCACAAGCCGTAACAGCGGCTGGGCGGTAGTTATCGTTCCAGGCAGCGGCTACCAGGTGATGAGAACCATCGATGGCGGGGCCAGCTGGAAGCGGAGGATGAACGCGGCTTATAGCGATCCGCAGTATGCTAGAGTTTACGCGAATGCGTCGCAGGTGTATACCGTACTCTACGGTGGTTCGGGAATGTCGCAGACCTCGTATTCACTCTATGGCAGCTCCAATGCTGGCAGCAGCTGGACCCGGGTCATCGCTCAGGAAACTGCCGGTGGCGGCCCAGCACCAGGGAGCGGAGCGGCCAAAGTGAAGACGGGACCGGGTTCGGGCAGTCCGGGAAATATGCAGCTGATCGGCAAAACGACGGCCTTCATGGTGGGCTATCAGCCTGCGGCCCAGATGGTGGGCACCGGCATGACCAAGAATAACAGCCAGGTGTGGAGCAACTCCAAGACGGTTTTGGGATTTGAGGGTGTCATCTCCTTCGTAGATCATAATCAGGGCTGGCTGGCGGTACGAGATCTGAATAGCTCGACCTTGTATTTCACCAAAGATGGCGGGGCGAATTGGAGTGCCAAGTTTTCTTTTGAGTTCTAAGGGCTCTGTTTCTGAGATTTGTCACGCTTTCGTCTTGTCTATAGCGGTCCTGGCTCGCTTATAATAGGGGAAAGAGACAGGAGGAGGATTGTCCAGATGAGAAGTAAAGTTCTGGTAGCCGCAGGAATAGTGGTTGTTATTGCCATAGGAACATATATGTTAGCTGGAACCACAGACAAGAACGGGAGTAGCAAACCGGATACGGCTGCGGTTGAAATGGACACGCCAAGCTTCAAGCAAATGGTGCAAAGCTTCAGCATGCGTACCGCACAAGCCGAGTCGGCGTCTATTTCATCCACACAGCTTATTGTTAAAGAGAGCGAAAACAAATCTACGACCTATCGATTGCCGACAGACGAATTTTTTGTCTCCATCGCCCCTTACGTCGAGAAGACTCATCCGTGTGCAACCCATAATCTGACCGGCTGCCAGGGAGAGATGGTCGAGGAAGAGTTTAATATTTCGGTCAAAGACGCGGACGGCAATAAGGTCATGGACAACAAAACCGTGAAATCCCAGCCCAACGGATTCATCGATTTGTGGCTGCCGCGGGACCAGACCTACCAGGTGACGATTGAGCATAACGGCAAAAAAGCCGAATCCGAGATTTCCACGTTCGAGAAGGACGATACCTGCGTTACGACGATGCAGTTGGGGTGAGGGACAACTAGGCAAGTCTCAGCACCTGTCGTCTACAACGCAAGATAATGGATATGAACCCCCGTCTCCATAATTGGAGGCGAGGGTTTTATATTACCCTAATCATGGTAAAATTTGTTAGAAGATGCGCATTAAGTTATGCGGAATCGGTCAGAGAGGGGTGTTAAGAACTATTTATAAAAAGTTGTGTTCATACGATAGAATAATAAAGACTTAATCTATTTCGGAGGGACACAAGGTGAGAATACATATTAAGAAACTGAAGATCGGCGATGTTCTGAAAACCGATATTTTTAACCGTCAAGGTCTTCATGTGCTGGCAAAAAAGACAAAAATCCGTCTTGAGGATATTGCATTGCTGAATAAGCATGACATTAAATTTCTGGATGTTGAGGGCAGTGTAGAAGATCGTATAGCCAGAGAGGTATTCAACGGTACAGAACGTCCTCTGAGAGTCAAACATAATTATGATGAGTCTCTTAGGGAATACCAAGCCTTCTTTTTGGAGGCTATAATCTCAGGAGAGTTTGATCAATCGAAAATTAAATGGACACTAATGCCTTTGCTGGAGCAACTGGATGAGCAAAAAGATGTGCTTACACTACTGTTCAGTTTCCAAAAAGAAGATGAGACCATTTACAATCACTCCTTGCAGGTTGGTTTGTTGTCATACTATATTGCTGCGTGGTTAGGCTATCCGAAGAGTGAAAGATTTGAAATTAGCAAGGCAGGATACCTCCACGATATCGGGAAAAGTCGCGTTCCGTTATCCATCCGTAACCGGGTCGGTCAATTAAATGATGAGGAAGAAAAGGAGCTTCAGAAGCATACTGCGGCAGGCTATCAGATTATCCGCAAATCGTTGACCGATAATACAACTGCATTAGTGGCGCTCCAGCATCACGAACGGGAGGACGGAACAGGCTATCCACTTGGATTACAAAAAGATAAAATCCATCCCTATGCCCAGATTGTTGCTGTGGCTAATGAATTCATCAGCAAGACATTTACTCCTGCGGAACAGCCAAGGCGAAACTTCTCAATAGTTCTGCAAGAAATTTATGAGCTTGGATTCGGTAAACTGAGCGAGAAGCCCGTGCAAGCGCTAATACATCATCTGCTTCCTAATATGATCGGGAAAAAGGTACAGCTTAGCAATGGACACATAGGAGAAATTGTATTGAACAATCCTATGGATTTTTTCAGACCCCTTGTGAAAGTGAAAGAGGTATTTATAGATTTGTCAAAAGAACGTAATCTGAATATCCGAGAAATTATAGTTTAGATCAATTTTAACTCATAGTTATGCGCTAGTTGGATTATCGGGGAAATTTAAAAGAGCCGGCACTTAAGATCAGTGGCGGCTCTTTACTGCTTGTATCAGATACTCATTCTTCCCCTGTCTCCACAATCCACACCTCCGGCAAATTGCGGAACTGCTCCGCGTAGTCCAGGCCGTAGCCGACGACGAATTCGTCGGGGATTTCGATGCCGCAGTAGTCGATGGGGATGTCGGCAAGGCGGCGGGAGGGCTTGCTGAGGATGGTGCAGATGCGGACACTTGCAGCCTCCCGGAGAGCAAAGAGCTGCTTGAGATGCTGCAGGGTCAGGCCGGTGTCGATCATGTCCTCGACGAGGAGGACATGTTTGCCACGGATGTCGGTGTCGATGTCTTTTTTAACGGTGATGACGCCGCTTGAGGTGGAGCTGGCGCCATAGCTGGATACGGACATGTAATCCATGCCGATAGGGAGGGTGATCTCGCGCATCAGGTCAGCCATAAATACGGCTGCTCCCTTGAGGATGCCGATGAGCACCAGCTCCTTACCTTCGTAATCCCGTGATATGTCTGCTCCAAGCTCCTGGACTCTTTGCTGCAGCTCTGTTTTGGTTACCAGAACCTTTTGTAATGACGTCATTGTGTGGACTCCTTATGGATCAGAATGATCCCGCCGCAGCAAGCTTTCTGTGTTCACGGGCTGCTTTTGATCAGGATGATGATCTGTCCTTTTCCTTAAGCATAACATCATGCGCTCCGCCTTCAAAGATGGTTGTCGAAGAAACGAGGGTAATCTTGGCCTGCTGCTGCAGCTGCGGGATGGTTAGTGCGCCGCAGTTGCACATGGTGGATTTGATTTTGCTGATGCTGAGATCCAGATTATCTTTAAGGCGACCGGCATAAGGAATGAAGGAATCCACGCCTTCCTCGAACTCCAGCTTGCTCTCCTTGTCGGCGTTGCCGAAGTCGTACCGCTGCCAGTTGCGGGCCCGGCTGGAGCCTTCGCCCCAATATTCCTTCACAAAGTTGCCGCCGACCAGCAGTTTGCGGCCCGGGCTCTCGTCGAAGCGGGCGAAATAGCGGCCCAGCATCACGAAGTCGGCCCCCATCGCCAGGGCAAGCACGATATGGTAGTCATGCACGATGCCGCCGTCGGAGCAGATCGGGACGTAGATGCCTGTTTTCTCGTAATATTCCTGGCGTGCTTCAGCGACTTCAATGACGGAGGAGGCCTGGCCGCGCCCGATGCCTTTTTGCTCACGGGTGATGCAGATGGAACCGCCCCCTATGCCGACCTTGATGAAGTCCGCGCCTGCTTCGACCAGATACAGGAAGCCTTCCTTGTCTACGACATTGCCTGCGCCAACCTTCACCTTCTCCCCAAAAGTCTCCTTAATATAGTGGATCGTCTCGGCTTGCCATTCGGAGTAACCATCCGAGGAGTCGATGCAGAGTACATCCGCACCTGCTTCCACAAGCGCCGGAACACGTTCCTTATAGTCTCTGGAGTTGATGCCCGCCCCGACGATCAGCTGCTTGTTGCTGTCATGCAGCTCGAGCGGGTACTCCTGATGGCTGTCGTAGTCCTTGCGGAACACGAGATGAACCAGATGGCCGCTGCTGCTCACGATCGGCAGACAGTTCAGCTTGTGATCCCAGATCATGTCATTGGCTTCAGTCAGGGAGATGCCTTCATTGGCATAGATCAGCGAAGCGAGCGGTGTCATGAACCCGGTAATCGCGTTGTCCGGCGGCAGCCGGTTCTCGCGGTAATCGCGGCTGGTGACAATGCCCATCAGCTTGCCTGTAGGCTCTCCGTTGTCGGTGATCGCGATGGTCGAATGGCCGCTGCGGGCTTTCAGCTCCAGTACATCCTTCAGGGTGTCCTCGGGACGAAGATTGGAATCGCTGAGCACGAAGCCGGCCTTGAATTTCTTGACTCTGCGGACCATCTCCACCTGCTGCTCAATCGACTGCGAGCCATAGATGAAGGAAATTCCGCCGCTTTTGGCCAGGGCAATCGCCATATTATGGTCGGAGACGGCCTGCATCACAGCAGAAGTCACGGGGAGGTTCATCGACAGGGCGGGCGTTTCTCCCTTGCGGAATTTGGTCACCGGGGTTCTAAGATCCACATTTCCCGGAATGCATTCTTTTGTCGTCAGATTCGGCACCAGCAGGAATTCGCTGAATGTTCTGGACGGCTGATCATAATAGTAAGCCATGTGTGGTCGCTCCCTCTCTTGGTTTGTTTTTTCTATACTTTTGACAGGACTTGTACCGGTACACCAATATCCATTTCCAGCTGTTTGTAATGCTCGCCCTTGGCCAGAATCGCCTGAACGCCGACAAGCTGAATGGCCATGTGTTCCATTTGCTGGGCGATGCAGCGGATTGTAGCACCAGAGCTGATCACATCATCGACGAGGAGCACACGGTCCCCGGCAGTGAATCCGTCAAAATAGATATAGTTCTCATTATACGCCGTCTCGCGTTTGATGCTGACCTCATAATTATCGTATAGTTCGGTGCTGAGACGCAGAATATTCATCGGCTTTATCAGCTTGTAAGCCGCGAGCATGCCCCAGGTATGTCCACCTGGCTCGGGAGATACGATATAATCAAAAGCAGGGAACTGCGCCGTAATGCTCTCGGCAAGACTGTCCGTGATCTCACTAATCAGCTCGGGGTCAATATAAGTGCCGCGTTCACCGAAAGGATAAAGCTTGAAATCATAGGCGGTATCTTTATTTTTATAAATCCTTACATTTTTAGCGTTGCTGATGGATTCGCTGAGTCTTGCATAGGATGCGCTCATAGTCTTCACTCCTTAAAAGTTGTGTTAGAATATACAAAAAAACCCGGACTACAAGAGGCACCTGGAGGGCAAACGGCATCACGGAGAAGCGCACCAAAATCATGCGGGCTCTCGCCTTGATATCCTTCAGCCTTGCGGTGCCTCTTGTAGCCTGGGGCAATTTACGGTTGCCTGTAGAAACGCTCATACCAAATTAACGAGCTTATACAAGAGGTGTGAAATTAGAGGGATTACGAATGAAAAGTGATATCGGATGGAGATTGAGAAGCTTTTATTCATTCGATGTTAGAAACAATGACTTTAATCATTTGTTATATGCTATCATTCGCAATATTGTGTGTCAATATTTGATTTATATGTTAGATTTAATGACAACGGTAGTGATTGGAGAGGATAATTGAGATGCCAGAAGTTTCGCGATGGAAAATGGATACTTGTTCACTGAAAGGTGATGGGGAGTGGAATGAGGATGCGCTGGTCATTCATGAAGAGGCATGTGTGTATGGCGTGGTGGATGGGGCGACCTCGCTTTCGCCTTACCGGAATCCGGAAGGGCAGACAGGAGGATATATAGCGGCGCAGCTGGCAGCGATATATTTCATGGGAATGAACCCGCACGGGAAGCTGGAGCAGACTGCAGCTGAAGCCAACCAGGCTCTATGGCAGCAGATGGTGGCGGAAGGTGTGGATATTGGGGAGGCAGCCAATCGGTGGTCGGCGGCCTTGGTCGTGGTGCAGATCCATGAATACAGCGTTGAATACGTACAGGCGGGGGATTGTATGCTGCTTGCCAGGTATAAGGATGGAACGATCAGAGCGCTGACCCATCCCCAATTGGCGCATGTTGACCGGAAGACGCTGGACAAGATGGCACAGCTGCGCGCCGAAGGCATAAGCGATCCGGCAGAGCTTCGCATTCGGCTTACGCCGCACTTGACAGGTAACCGCGCCTTGGCCAACACGATTCACGGCTACGGGGTATTAAATGGCGACCCGCGGTTCCCGCAGTTTTTGGAGAAAGGAACGTTCAACCGGGCGAATCTGGAGAGTCTCTATATGTTCACCGACGGCCTGTACACCGAAGAATCTAAGTGGTCGGAATTGACGGACGCTCTGGACAGACTTGGGGCTGAGGGGTATGCCGGGGCTTTGCATGATAAGGAACAAGAGGACCGGATGCTGCTGGAGGTGCCGCGCCTCAAGGTTTCTGATGATAAAACATGTGTTGTGCTGCATTTGGGGTAGGCGGTTTTCCCTAAGAGTCAGCTGATTAAAAATCAAAAAATAACCGATCCTAACCATGGCGCTGACAAGGTTTTTATATTTCCAGCCGAACAGATATCGTGCTATTTTAAGGGTGACGAAGAGGTTGGCTTGTTTGTAATAATTATTATCTGGATTTCATAAATAGTTCAAAGGTTTTGTCAAAAGGTGCTTTTTCATGTGATATACTTAACACAGCGTTTATAGAACTTGTGAAAGTGGTAGTAGCGAATTGCGTATCAGCGGCAACAGTGCCTGCACCAATGAATAGAGATTAGGATGGTGAACAAGCGATGCATATTGTCGTCGTTGGCCTGAATTACCGTACGGCGCCCGTAGAGGTTAGGGAACAGTTCGCTTTTGCCGATAGGGATCTGCCTGCGGCGCTTCATCAGCTGATGCAGACCAAAAGCGTGCTGGAAGGCGTCGTCGTTGCCACCTGCAACCGGACAGAAATTTATGTGGTTGTGGACCGGCTTCACATGTGCGGATATTTCATCCGCAGCTATATGGAGCAGTGGTTTGGAGTGAAAAGCGATGTATTTGCACAGCATATGTATATATATGAAGACGAGCAGGCGATTGCCCATCTCTTCCGCGTAACCTGTGGTCTGGATTCTATGGTGATCGGTGAGACGCAGATCCTGGGACAGGTGCGCAGTGCCTTTTTGACTGCCCAAGGCGAAGGGGTAACAGGAACCTGGTTCAACCGGCTGTTCAAGCAGGCGGTCACGCTGGGCAAACGCGCTCATAGCGAAACGTCCATTGGTGAGAGTGCTGTATCTGTCAGCTATGCGGCTGTTGAGCTGGGGAAGCGGATCTTCGGCATGTTCTCCGGCAAAAGAGTGCTGATACTAGGCGCCGGCAAAATGAGTGAGCTGACGGTGAAGCATCTGTACAGCAGCGGTGCGGCGGAAGTGATTGTCGCCAACCGGACGCTGGCGCGTGCTGTGGAGCTTGCCGAGAAGTTCTCGGGCAAGCCGAGCACGATTGAGCATGCCTTGCAGCATCTCGATGAAGTGGATATTGTGATTAGCTCAACGGGAGCGGATGGCTATGTTCTGACAGCCGATCAAGTGGCCGAGAACATGAAGCGCCGCCCATCGCGTCCGCTGTTCATGATTGATATTGCCGTACCTCGTGACATTGACCCGGCGGCGGCGAGCGTCCCGGATGTGTTCCTGTACGATATTGACGATCTGGAAGGAATTGTAGAGACCAACCTGGAAATGCGCCGCACAGAAGCCGCCAAGATCGAGGTCATGATCGAAGCCGAACTGGAAGATTTCCAGATGTGGCTGAAGACCATGGGGGTCCGGCCGGTAATCCGTGCGCTGCAGGATAAATCCAATGGTATATATGAAGATACGATGGATAGTCTCTTCAACAAGCTGCCTGAACTGGACGAGCACCAGCGCAAGGTCATCCGCCGCCTCACGAAGAGCATTGTCAATCAGATGATGCATGATCCGATCAATGTCATTAAGGAGCTGTCCGGAGGGAAGCAGGGAAACGAAGCGCTGGAGTATTTTACGCAAATCTTTGCGCTTCAGGAGCAGCTTGGCACAGGGACAGACGACGGAAGTTCTGCAGAGCCGGAACGAAAGGAAGCTGAACGCAACTCCGCCAGCGAGTTTACGCTGCCGAAGTCGGTGTTCGCTCCGGCAGGCCTGCTGGGCGGGTGAACCAGATGCAACTGCTGAATGGAATATATGATACAGCTCTGCTGCTATATGCCCTGAGCCTGCTGTTTGTTTTCTCGGATTGCCTTAAGCGGAATCCGGGCGGGAAGCGGCTGGGCACAGGGCTTCTTGTTGTGGTTGGACTTTTGCAATCTTCGGGCCTGGCGATCCGCTTCTCACAGGAGAAAGGGTTGCCGATTTTTACACCGTATGATTTCCTGTACTGGTTCTCCTTTATTATTGTGCTGACCTCACTTGCGATTGCCTACACCCGCGGCGGAGAATTTACGATTCTGCTGCTCAGCATGGCAGGTTTCAGTGTCTTCCTGCTGAACAGGTTCTGGCTGACCGCGGAGGATCATACGCTGCAGAGCTGGAGTGCGGTGCACGGGTGGCTGGCGATGCATATTATTTTGGCCAATCTGAGTTTTGCCGCACTGACACTGGGAACGGTGTTTGCCATAATGTATCTGTTCCTGCATACACGGCTGAAGCACAAAAAATGGGATGACCGCATCCGCCGCCTGCCGAGCCTTGAGACCATGGACAAATATTCATATACCGCGATTCTGGCCGGGGTTCCCCTGCTGCTGGCTTCACTGGTGCTGGCTGGAATGTCGATTATTGCCGAAGGGAGGACCCCATTGTTTCAGGATTCTAAGGTGTTGACCACCCTGATTGGGCTCGCGGTCTACATTGCCTATATCTTCCTCAAGCGCTCCGCCCGCCGCAGCGGCACCTCTATGGCCCGCTGGGCCATTGCCGGCTACGGGTTCATTATTCTGAATTTTTTGCTCAATTCCTGGTCGGAGTTTCACGGCTGGGGGGGCTAGGATTAAGGTGAAGAGGTTAGGGACTGAGGGATGAGGAGATTAGGGACTTAGGGATGAGGAGATTTGGGACGAATAGCTTAGGGCGTTAGCAGCTTAAGAGCTTAAGAGCTTAAGAGCTTAGGAGCTTTGGGATGAAGAGGGTTAGTGATGGAGTGGGCTATAATCAAGATGCTGTTATCGTTGCTTGGTTTCAGTTGCCTAACTCGGGTTACTCTTGGTACTCCCCCTGAGTACAACGGACCGTATAGCCTCTATTTTCTTTATGGAGTACATTTCGCCGTGCTAACGGACCGTACTGCGTTTATTGTCTCTCCAGCGGGCTTTTTTCAGGTGAATATCCGTATATAAGCGCATTGGAGTCCGTTAGCTTGGTAAAATAATGCATTTGTTAGAAATAAGAGCTCCTCAGTCCGTTGGATGCTGGCAGCCTCACCTGACTCTTTGAGAGATGAAGCTGTCCATTAAGCTTGCTGTTCGCCGCTGCTGGATTTTCGCCCTTTGATGATTTCATACGAAGGATGAGCACGTGGAGTATACAATGTTAAAACTGAAACTCTGCTGTACAATGTTAAAACTGAAACTCTGCTTGAGGTGTAAGGAACAGCTGACTATGGTGAGTGATTGTTTACTATAAGTGACAAGTGACAAGTGACAAGTGACAAGTGACAAGTGACAAGTGACAAGTGACAAGTGACAAGTGACAAGTGACAAATTAGCTATAGGTGGCAACTGTATAGTTTTATTAGAAATTGAATTAAGGGGAACATGGTGGAGAGAAGGATCGGAACTGAGCGATTGTATCCGCTTTATCATTGGATTTTTAGCTGGATCAGCGGTTCAATTAAGGAAATTCAATGGGGTGCCGGAAGTCCAAACGCTTCCAGCACTCACCAGTCATCCTTGAGGGCTAGGAACGTAACTATCGTATGATAATTCACTGGATCGGGGCGTTCAGAGCGTCTCTTTTGTATAATCTAAATTCAATCTATAGGACTATAAGTATGACAATCATCCACATGCTGTTAGTAAAGCTGAGGTTGACAGGTCACCGGCCGAGGTAAGTATAAGAAAGAATGATAGGCTGAAGGGGTTCTATTTGGCCTTGACAGTAGTAAAATTGAGATTGGATTGACGGTGAAATTCGGGTAACCCGAGTGCATGAATTTAGAACCAAGGTTAAGATGAAGTTGATGGGTTCCTGCTGGTTTCTGCTGGTGCTACGATGAAGGCTTGATGTATGCGTTAGTGGGCTCGATGTACGCGATAGATTGAATTGACGGTAAATTCTCCTGAAGCTGGTTTGGGAATCTAATGTACGTTGTATACGGTTAGATTTGCGTTACAGGCCGGTGGATGTGTTAGTGGTAGGAGTAGGAGTGTGGCTGCATGGTGAAGTATTTTCCCATTATGCTGGATCTACAGGACCAGCGTGTGGTTGTCATTGGCGGCGGCGCGGTGGCGGAGCGCAAGGTGGGCGCGCTTGTAGAAGCCGGGGCGGCGGTGGTTCTGGTCAGCCCTTCGCTGACCGGGACGTTAGCCGCCTTGGCTGAAGCGGGGCGGCTGAGTTGGATCAGCCGCCTCTATGCCCCCGGAGATATACGGGGGGCATTCCTGGTCTACGCCGCCAGCAACGATGCGGCGGTGAATGAGGCGGTGGCCGGGGAGGCGCGCAGCCTGGGCCTTCCGGTGAATGTAGCCAGCCGGGCCGAGGCGGGCAGCTTCATTACCCCCGGCGTGCTTCGCCGGGGGCGGCTAACGGTCGCCGTGTCGACTTCAGGCGCGGGACCGTCGGCAGCTGCGAAGATCACGGAGCAGCTGGCTGGGATATTGGGCGAAGAGTATGAGCCCTATCTGGATTGGTTGCATGGCCTGCGGACCGAGATCAAGCG
The DNA here is from genome assembly GCF_052044425.1 of Paenibacillus sp. 22594. Taxonomy (NCBI): domain Bacteria; kingdom Bacillati; phylum Bacillota; class Bacilli; order Caryophanales; family Paenibacillaceae; genus Paenibacillus; species Paenibacillus sp. 22594. The sequence continues at coordinate 45,668 of NZ_JBQENA010000005.1, read as the reverse complement.
CAGGGAGCTGCCGCCAGAGCTGCGTGGACGGCTTCTGCGCAGGCTTGGTGATGTTGATGTGTTGAATGAGATGCGACAGGGCACCTTTATAGAGTGGGGTGCGAACGAGATCGACGACTGGATCACCCGGAATTTAGAAGCATAAGCAGGGTCTGCTGGCAGTCTGGAGGAATAGGTCAGGCTGCAGGAACGTGTAGGCTCGAGGAAAACGTGCCTGATGAATTTGAATGTGTGAATTATGAGATGGGGATTTTCGTCGAATGAGACGCAGGTGCCCTGCGTGGGAAGTGGGCGAATCAAGGGTGGAAATACCTTTGAAAGAGGCGCCGAGGCTGGAAGTAGGGGAATCGAGGGTAGAAATACCCTTGATTGATCAGCAAACGGCCAGCACGTGCGAAACAACGGTAGAAATGCCATAATCGGAGTCCCAAACGGCCAGCACGTGCGAAACAACGGCAGAAATGCCGTTATCGGAGTCCCAAACGGCCAGCACGTGCGAAACAACGGCAGAAATGCCGTTATCAGAGCCGCACACGGCCAGCTCGTGCGAAATAACGGCATTTCTGCCGTTATCGGAGTCCCAAACGGCCAGCAAGCATGAAATAACGGCAGAAATGCCGTTATCAGAGCCGCACACGGCCAGCACGTAGGAAATAACGGCAGAAATGCCGTTATCAGAGTCCCAAACGGCCAGCACGCATGAAATAACGGCAGAAATGCCGTTATCAGAGCCGCACACGGCCAGCACGCATGAAATAACGGCAGAAATGCCGTTATCAGAGCCGCACACGGCCAGCACGTGCGAAATAACGGCAGAAATGCCGTTATCAGCGCCACAAACGGCCAGCGCGTACGGAATAACGGTAGTGGAAGGTTACCAGGTACCAGGAGGGATGAAGCATGAGGAAGATTATTGTAGGCAGCAGACAAAGTGCGCTGGCGCTCACGCAGACGGGGCAGGTGATTGCCGATTTGGAGCGGCTGAGCGGGGAGCATGGGTTTGGGTTTACGTTTGAGGTCCATAAGATTGTAACCAAGGGAGACCGGATTCTTGATGTAACGCTGTCCAAAGTTGGCGGCAAGGGATTGTTCGTCAAGGAAATTGAGCAGGCGATGCTGGCCCATGAGATAGATATGGCTGTACATAGTATGAAGGATATGCCCTCCGAACTGCCGGAGGGGTTGATGAATGGTGCGGTTCCGAAACGTGTGGACCCCCGCGATTGTCTGATTTCAAGGGGCGGTCTTGCGCTCGAAGATCTGCCGCAAGGTGCGCGCGTAGGCACAAGCAGCCTCCGCCGTTCCAGCCAGCTTGCGGCGCTGCGGCCCGATCTTAAGATTGAGCCGGTGCGCGGTAATATCGACTCACGTCTGAGTAAGCTTGCGAGCGGCGAATACGACGCCATTCTGCTGGCGGCGGCGGGGCTGGCCCGGATGGGCTGGCAGGACCGGGTAACTGCGTATTTGCCGCCGGAGGTATGTCTGCCTGCTGTAGGGCAAGGCGCACTCGGGATCGAGTGCCGGGTGGATGATGCCGAGCTGCGGAAGCTGCTGGCATTATACAATGATGAGCAGACGGCGCTTACGGTAGCGGCGGAGCGGACTTTTCTGGGCGCACTCAATGGCGGTTGCCAGGTGCCGATTGGCGCTTTTGCCGTGTTGGATGCTGAAGCTGAGAAGTCTGACTCCCATAGGCTGATAACATTGACAGGGATGGTGGGAACACCTGACGGCTCGGTCATCCTGAAGGAAACCTGCAGCGGGCATGACCCGGTGCAGCTGGGTGAAGAGGTGGCTGGGAAGCTCATCGCCAGAGGAGCGGAACAGATTTTGGCGGATGCAAGGGGATGAGGGAAATGACGGGGAAGGTGTATCTGGTAGGCGCGGGACCTGGGGATGCGAGGCTGATTACGGTCAAAGGGCTGGACTGCATCAAGAAGGCGGATGTGCTGGTGTACGACCGGCTGGCCAGTCCCAGACTGTTGAAATGGATGAAGCCCGGCGGGCAAAAAATATATGTTGGCAAGCTTCCGGACCGCCACACGATGAAGCAGGAAGAGATCAATCAGCTGCTCGTTGATTTGGCGTTGGAAGGCAAAACGGTAGTTCGGTTGAAGGGCGGGGACCCGACGATTTTTGGCCGTGTGGGTGAAGAGGCGGAGCTGCTGCGCAGGCACGGTATTTATTATGAGATTGTCCCGGGGATTACCTCGGCCATTAGTGTACCGGCGTATGCCGGCATTCCGGTGACTCACCGGGATATGGCTTCTTCGCTGTCCATTATCACAGGCCATGAAAGCCCGGATAAGCTGGACCATTCTATTCACTGGGATAAAGTGACCAATGCAACGGGGACACTGATATTTCTGATGGGCGTAGCCAAAATCGGCTACATCAGCGCCCAGCTGATCAAGCATGGACGGCCGCCGGAGACACCGGTGGCGCTTGTCCGCTGGGGGACACGTGCGGATCAGGAGACGCTGACGGGGACGCTCGCCGACATTGAGGCCAAGGTAAAGGCGGCTGATTTCCAGTCGCCGGCAGTGATCGTTGTCGGCGAGGTTGTGCTGCAGCGCGAGCAGCTCATGTGGGCAGAGGCGCTGCCGCTGTTCGGCAAGCGCATTGTGGTTACACGGGCCCGCAGCCAAGCCAGCGAGTTGGTGGATTGGATTGAGGAGCTCGGCGGAGAGCCGTACGAGTTCCCGGTCATAGAGACGAGGATGCCCGAAGGCGCTGAGCAGAAAGCAGGTATTGCCGCCGCGCTGGCGGCGCTGGAAGAATACGATTACGTATTCTTTACGAGCGCGAACGGTGTGGAGTTTTTTTGGCGCCACCTGGCGGAGCTGAAGGTGGACATCCGCGGGCTGCACCGCGCCCGGATCGGCGCGGTGGGTCCGGGTACAGCCGCTGCGCTGGCGCAGCGCGGGCTGGTGGCCGAGGAACTGCCTGGACGCTTCCAGGCAGAGGGGTTGCTTGAAGCCTTCGGGCCAAGGCTGCAGCCGGGGCAGAAGGTGCTTCTTCCGCGCGGCGATCTGGCGCGCGAGTGGCTGCCGGACAAGCTGCGGGGGCTCGGCCTGGAGGTGACCGAAGTGGAAACCTATGAGACCGTGGTGACGGGTGAAGACGATATCGAGCTGCTCAAGCTTCTGGAAGAAAAGCGGATCCACGCAGTGACTTTTACCAGTTCATCGACGGTGCGCAACTTCATCAGCATTCTGCAGCGCATGGGGCTTGAAGATCCGCTTCCGCTGCTGGCAGGCGTCAAGATTGCCTGTATCGGTCCAGTGACTGAACAAACGGCCGTGGAGGTGGGGCTGACACCGGGACTTCTTCCCCAGGAAGCAACCATCGAAGCCCTGGTGCAGGAGCTCTGCCGCTGGAACGAGACCACGAGGCTGAAGTAAATTGGGCTTTGTCATGGCTGCTGAGATCGATGGGTTCTTGATATGGCTCGCTGAAGTTGATTATTATTGACATGGCTCGCTGAAATAGATGGAATTTTCTCATACCTGGCCGGGATGGAATGGTTATTGTCATGACCGTCGGGGATTGACTGGGTTTTGCCTTCACTCGACTTGGGTTTATATATGTACTGTACAGGAGGATACAACAATGGGATTTCCAATTACAAGACACCGCCGTTTGCGCGGAACAGCAGGAATTCGAGGCATGGTGCGGGAGACGATCTTGAATACGCTGGATTTCATCCAGCCGATTTTTGTTACCTATGGAACAGGTGTGAAAAGTGAGATCAGCTCGATGCCGGGCGTGTATCATTTTTCGCTGGATACGCTGAAGGCTGAAGTGGATGAGATTGCGGCGCTGGGCATTCCGGCTGTGCTGCTGTTCGGGATTCCCGAAACTAAGGATGCGGTCGGCTCGTCTGCGTTTGCTGAGGATGGCATTGTGCAGGAAGCCACACGGCTGATCAAAAAATGGTACCCCGAGCTGCTCGTGGTAGCAGATACCTGTCTATGTGAATTCACGGATCACGGACATTGCGGCATGGTTCATACCCATACGGTGGACGGCGTGGTGCATGGCGATGTGATGAACGATCCTTCGCTGGACCTGTTGACCCGCACGGCAGTGTCTCAGGCTCAGGCGGGTGCGGATATTATCGCTCCGTCGAATATGATGGACGGGTTCGTGCATGCGATCCGTGCCGGTCTGGATGAGAATGGATTTGAGCATGTGCCGATTATGTCATATTCGGTAAAATATGCTTCGGCCTTCTATGGGCCGTTCCGTGAAGCCGCTGACTCCGCACCGCAGTTCGGAAACCGCAAAACCTACCAGATGGACCCGGCCAACCTGCGCGAGGCGATCCGCGAAGCGGATTCAGATGTACTTGAGGGTGCGGACATGCTGATGGTGAAGCCGGCTTTGGCTTATCTGGATGTGATCCGCACCATCCGTGACCAGTTCGATCTGCCGCTGGTAGCTTACAATGTGAGCGGTGAATATTCCATGGTCAAAGCGGCGGCTCTGCAAGGCTGGATTGATGAGCAGGCTGTCGTGCTGGAGATGCTGACCGGGATGAAACGCGCCGGAGCGGACATCATTATTACCTATTTTGCCAAGGATGCAGCCCGCTGGCTGCGCGGATAACAGGGCTGAATGCAACAGACCTGGCAGCAGCCGGGTCATTTCTTTAGCACATTACGAACTGGACAGGAGTGGTGACAATGAGCAAATTGCCTTTGGCGCGGCGGGAAGAGGCTTCCCGCAAAGCTTTTGATGAGGCCAAGCAGTATATCCCGGGCGGAGTGAATAGTCCGGTCCGGGCGTTCAAATCCGTGGGGCTCACCCCGGTTTATGTGGATCATGGCGCGGGTTCACGCATTTATGATATCGACGGTAACAGCTTTATCGACTACGTCTGCTCGTGGGGTCCGCTGATTATGGGCCATGCCCACCCTGAAGTGGTCAAGGCGCTGCAGGAGACGGCAGTCAAAGGGACAAGCTTTGGCGCACCGACACTGCTGGAGACGGAAATGGCCAAAACCGTGGTCGGGCGGGTTCATTCCGTTGATATCGTGCGCATGGTCAATTCCGGTACCGAAGCTACCATGAGTGCGATCCGACTGGCGCGGGGGTATACCGGACGAAGCAAAATCCTCAAGTTCGAGGGCTCATACCACGGCCATGCAGACAGTCTGCTGATCAAAGCCGGATCGGGTGTAGCTACACTTGGATTGCCGGATAGTCCCGGTGTGCCTGAAGGCGTAGCCATGAATACGATAACCGTGCCTTATAATGACCTCGAAGGGGTCAAAATCGCCTTCGAACGCTTCGGCAATGAGATTGCTGCTGTGATTGTGGAGCCGATTGCCGGGAATATGGGCGTAGTGCCCCCGCTTCCGGGATTTCTGGAGGGTCTGCGTAAGGTGACTACAGGCTATGGCGCACTGCTTATTTTTGACGAGGTCATGACCGGGTTTCGGGTGAACCGGGGCTGTGCCCAGGGGCTGTTCGGCATGGAGCCGGATATTACCTGCTTCGGGAAAGTGATTGGCGGAGGACTTCCGGTAGGCGCCTATGGCGGTAAAAGGGAAATCATGGAGCAGATTGCTCCAACCGGACCGATCTACCAGGCGGGGACGCTCAGCGGCAATCCGCTTGCGATGGCAGCAGGTCTGACAACACTTAGACTACTGACACCGGAGGTGTACGACCGTCTGGAAGTCCTCGGTGCGCGTCTGGAGGCAGGACTTATTCGCAATGCGGTTGATACAAGCATTCCACTGACCATTAATCGTGTGGGATCCATGGTTTGCCCATTCTTTACTGAAGGTCCGGTCATCAATTATGATACGGCCAAAGCCAGTAATCTGGACCGGTTCCGGGCGTATTTCGGTAAAATGCTGGATCAGGGCATCAGTGTTCCGCCTTCACAATTTGAAGGCATGTTCGTCTCCGCTGCACATAGCGAGCAGGATATTGATGATACGCTGGAGGCCCATTATCAGGCCTTGAAAACCCTGTGACGGCAGAGAAGGAGCCGTTATCCGTGACGGGCGGCGGGTCCTGGACCCGCCGCGGAGAATGGCTGGAGGCTATGCCTGGACGGGTAATTACCGCGGCCACAGATCCGGCAGCGGCCATAGATCAGTGGCTGCTGGAAACCGTGGGCATGCCCGCTAAGCTCCATTCAAGATTGCGCCGCGAGGGCGGCGTACAGTGGAAGGGAGACCGCCTTCGGCTGGGATTGTTCCCTTACCGTGAGGCGGGCATTGAGCCGGCGTGGACGGCACTTGAAGTGCTGTTCGAGGATGACTTCTGCCTCGTTGTCCATAAGCCTGCGGGCATGGCGGTCCACCCGGATGGCAGCGGGAATGAGATTACTCTGGATCATGTGGTTGCCGCCCATTATGCGGCTTCGGGCGGGGGAGTCGCCGTACGCCATATTCACCGTCTGGACAAGGACACAACAGGTCCAGTGCTGTATGCGAAGAATGAGTATGCACAGCTTGTGCTTGACGAGGATATGCGTGCCAAATCCGTCTCGCGGCTGTACGCCGCGATCGTGCAAGGCGTCGTGCCACCTGGGCTCAAGATAATTGATGCCCCGATTGGCCGCGACCGTCATCATGCGGCACGCCGGCGGGTCTCTCCAGGCGGGCAGGATGCGGTGACGCGGATCATTGGCCGCGAGGTTCTGCAGGGCGGTACCGTGCTTAAAGTCCAGCTGGAAACCGGGCGGACGCATCAGATCCGCGTCCATCTAAGCCACATGAGCCATCCGCTGTTCGGAGATGTTCTGTACGGCGGTCCGGCCTGGAGTGCAGGTAGGCTTCCTCATTCCGGTAGTGCCGGAAGACAGGCACTGCATGGTGAAATACTTGCGTTCAATCATCCATGGACCAAAGAACAGCTTGAAGTGGCCGATCCATGGCCTGAGGATATGCTGCTCCTGCGTGAACAGCTGGATGCAGAGCTGCAGGTTTGAGTGTCTTGGTGATGAGTGTATTATAAGGTCCGGGCTTCATGCTGTTCCCGTGAGCCTGCTTATCACGCTAGCCCATTTACTGAAGTCAAGAGCCCCCCAAGGCTGCGCTCCGGCACAGCCTTGGGGGGCTCTTGTTCAACGTATGAGAATTGAAGCAGATTCCCGATGGATGCGGCTGCTTATGCCGGATTCTGCTGCGTGCCACGCAGATCAGTTGTTAAGCCGGCGCTCATACGCCTGAATATAGCCTTGACCCGCTTGGGTCAGTTTGCCCGCATCGATATAGCCGGCTTCATAAATATCCTTCATCACCGTTCTGAAATCTCTGGGGTCCACACCGGCATGCTGGTATGGCGGCTCCTGCTTTTGTTCAAATCCTTTCAGAATTCGATATACGGGATCAGCACTTGTCATGCAATCAGCCTCCTTTCTAATTTTCTAAGTATATTCCCGCCAGTCTTTGTTGGTGAAACCCTGAACACAGGACCATAAATGTGTCCGCCCGAACGGTAGATAAAGGCAATAGCATGTAAGAAACTGGCTGCTGTGAAGTAAAGCAAGCTAATGGATTTTGGGTATAACACTAATAGAAATGAGATTCACTTGCGTGATTAGACAGCGTTTATATGACGGGGGGGGTACACCATGAAATGGCAGGGTAGAAGAGGCAGCTCGAATGTGGAGGACCGCCGGGGGATGGGCGGCGGCGGAAAGATGATCGGCGGCGGAATCGGAGGAATCATCATTGTTGTGATTGTAACGCTGCTCAGCGGAGGGAATGTCGGAGATATTCTTGGAGGTCTCACATCCGGCGGCACGAATACTTCGGTACCTTATGAACAGACGGCTCAGGAGAAAGAATTGTCCGACTTTGTATCCGTTGTGCTGGCGGATACGGAAGAAGTGTGGTCCGGGGTTTTCCAGGACGAGGGGAAAACTTATCAGGACCCGACGCTCGTGCTCTATACCGGCAGTGTAGATTCGGCCTGTGGCACGGCAACGTCGGCAGTGGGGCCGTTTTATTGTCCGGGTGATGCCAAGCTGTACATCGACCTCAGCTTTTACGACGAGCTGCAGCAGCGCTTCAAGGCGCCGGGGGATTTCGCCATGGCCTATGTGATTGCCCACGAAGTGGGACACCATGTGCAGACGCTACTTGGCATAACGGAGAAACTGGATTCGGTCCGTCAGAGCTTGAGCGAGAAGGAATATAACAAATACCAGGTTCGTTTTGAGCTTCAGGCTGATTATCTGGCTGGCGTCTGGGCCAAGCATGCCCAGGGGATGAATCTGTTGGAAGAGGGAGATCTGGATGAGGCGCTGACGGCGGCGAGTGCGGTCGGCGACGACACGATTCAGAAGCAGGCCCAAGGCTATGCGGTGCCCGACAGCTTCACCCATGGCACTTCAGAGCAGCGCAAGCGCTGGTTCTACAAAGGCTTCCATTCAGGTACGATTGAGGGCGGAGATACCTTTAATGCTGCCGAGCTTTAGGGGAAGCAGGTGAGGCCAACAACCCCATGAACCTCGAACCTCAAAACGGCTGCGCTGTCCAGTGAAGGACGGCGCAGCCGTTTTATGTAAATAAGGTACTGTCCCTAAAAAGGATGGTGCGGTTATCACCGGAGCAATATCTCTGCCCGCTCAGGCTTCCAGCTCATTTTTATACGACAGCCGGTTACGGCCAAGCTTCTTGGATTCCAGCAGCAGCTGGTCGGCATACACATACCCTTTTTCCATAGAGGTCCGCTGCCCCGCTTCCGCCTTGTAATAATACAGGCCAAATGAAGCTGAGTACACAACATTGATCCGCTGGTCCTCATACTCGGCAGTGACGCTGTGTCCGGCAATCGTGTCCAGAATCCCCTGAATCTGCGCGTGGCAGTCCTCAAAGGATTTGTGTCGCAGGAACATGGTGAATTCTTCGCCGCCGCTGCGGAACAGAATGTCCTCTTCCTGCATATGCGACTTCAGCGTATTGGCAAAGTGGATGATCACCCGGTCACCAACGGCGTGGTTATAGGTATCGTTGATTTTTTTGAACCGGTCGATGTCCGCTACAACGATGCCGATGCACTCACTGCTGTGGTTCAGCTCCTTCATCATTTTATCCATATGGGCTCGGTTGAAGGTTCCGGTCAAAAAGTCGCGGTAGGCCATTTGCTCGAACTTGTCCCGTTCAAATTTATGCTGGGCGCTTTGTGATTTGGAGTAGAAGGAGATGCTCACGACATAATTCAGCAGGAAGAGCGCGATCAGCATTTCCCATTTCTCCATCTGCAGCAGTCGCAGCAGCAGTGCATTCGTCAAGGTTACCTTGCTGAAGTCCAGCAGATTTCTGCCGCGCAGCAGCAGGTTCATAGCCTCTTTGCGGGTGGTGACATCACCTGAGAGCGCAAAGGTAAGCGTCAGGAAACCCGATGACACAAACGTTGTCACGCAGACTACCAGAAGAAACAGCAGCCAGTAGCCCAGTGGCATATATTCGGCATAAGGACGAAGCTGAGCGTACAGGTAGTACCCCGCCGAACCGCCAATCGTAAAGGAGCCGATATTGTAAAAGGTATCCAGAAATTCTCCGGGGTCCTCAGTTTTGGTCTTCTTTTTATAGAAAAATACCGTAAACCGATATAGGACCTCGAACAGAAACGTGCCCAGAGGCCCTGCGAAAATCCCAAAAGAGGAGGTGTAGCTGATCGTGTAATCTATAACCGAATTGCCGCTTCGGGCCACAATGCGCAATTGATAATAAATACTTGAAAAAGCCCAGTATAAAATCAGTGCTTTGAGATATGCATGATCTAGAACCACAGCGTGCCTCGCGCCGTAAGCTATGACCACAGAGGCAACAAACAGAAAAAGGTCAAATACCCTTGCTTTGGACATAACGTTGACTTCCTTTCAGGAGTTATTCCGATTATACCCGAAAATTTCGGGTTGTGATTAAAAGTTATTTTAAAAATATTTCCATTTATCTATGTCCCGGCACGGGTGCAGTTCATATAATATGTTGTTCGTTCTATTTTTGGAGCCGGGGAGAGAAGCGGATGAAGATACTGCTGGTCACCTATTGGGGACTTACGAATATGGGCGGGATCTGGACATATATGAAGCAACTGGCTGACAAGCTGAATGAGTACGGACATGAGGTTACGCTGATGGGAAGCCGTGCCGAAGATCATACGCTGTATCTGCTGGACCAGGGAATTTCCTTTGACAAAAAGTCCCTCTATAACGTGCTGCTGCCACAGCTCGACAAGGACCGGTTTCCCCATCTGCATCTAGAGCATGGTATCTTCAGCTTTGAGCTGGGCCGTTACGTCTTTGAAGGCGGGGCTGCGGTTCTCGGTCTGGAGAAGTATGATGTGATCCATGCGCAGGACCCTATTTCTGCCTATGCTCTCCGGCGGATTATGAAGGTGCGTAAGCCGTTGATCTCAAGCTTTCACGGGGCGCTAGCTTATGAATCCTATTTTGAATATAAAGGTCTCGAACCGGCGCTTACCCGAAAAGAGTATGAGAAACGGGCGATCTGGCGGTATTTCCGCCGGCTCGAGGGAATGGGTGTCTGGTCATCTGACCTTATCCTGGTTTCTTCGGACTGGATCGGGAGGCTGGTGAACCGGCAGGATGCGGGTGGAGCGCCAATTCATACACTGCCGTATGGAATGGATGTGAAGCAGTACGATGCGAAGGCGGCGCTCCCGGCCCCGCTTAAGTTCGGAGATGGACTCAAAGTAATTATGTACGCCGGACGTCTGGAATATATCAAAGGAGTACATGTGCTGATTGCGGCTCTGGGAATTCTGCAGCATAGCCGCCAGGACTGGGTATGTGCAATTGCCGGAATTGGCAGCCTTACAGAAGAATTACAGGCGCAAGTCCTGGAACTGGGAATGCAGGGACGGGTATTTTTCACCGGCAAAATAGACAATATTCCAGCTGCGCTGACTGCCGCGGATATTTATGTGCAGCCCAGCCTGCAGGACACACAGCCCTTTTCAGTGACAGAGGCTCAGCTTGCCGGAATTGCGCCGGTTGTAGCCGAAGCGGCGGGGATGCCGGAAATGGTGCAGCAAGGGGTGACGGGATTTGTTGTACCGGCAGAGGATTCCGCGGCTCTGGCGGGGCAGCTTGAACAGCTGCTTCGCGACGACGAACTGCGGCTGCGGGCCGGGAAGCAGGCCCGAAGCTGGGCTGAGCAGAACCGTACGCTGGATGGCATGGCAGCGGGGACACTGAAGGCGTATCATGAAGCGCTGTCGATGCAGCATGGGCAGATTAGTAATCCCGCTCCCAGAAGGTTCAGTCAAGCATTTCATCCTGCGGATATTTTGGAACAGATGACCCCTGACAGTCCGATGGCTCAAGCTCTGCGTGAGGGGCTTCCGCAGGATTATAGCATTCCCGATGCCCAAATGGCTCTCAAGGAGTAGAGGTTTTCCCTAGTATAGGCTGAGTCCAAAGTTGTCATGCCTTACGGATTTAAGCATATACATGAGGGGAGTAACATTTTGGGCTTATGCTCTGGGCTTGTCTCAGGGTTAGATTATGCCAAGAAGGAGGACATTTCCCGTGTTTGACCAGTCCCACGGCTTGCGGTTTGATATTTATGAACGCATTCATCTGCCTGCAGAACTTCCGGGAATCGCTGAGCTGGAAGAGGTTGAGCTGATCCCGGACATCCAGGTAATTCAGCGGGAGGACCGTGCCGAGCTGTATGGTCAATTGCTGCTTACCGGGCTCTACCGCGGAGAAGATGACCGGACCCAGCGTTTGGAGCATGCGATTCCCGTAGAAATCACAGTTCCGCTGACACGGGTCAGCTCGCTTGAAGACATAGGGGTGGAGATCGAGAATTTTGATATTGACCTGCTTACGATGCGTACAGTCAATATCACAGGCGTACTATCCTTGCGCGGAATCGGGAGCGGTGATGCGCAGCCAGCCTGGCAGCAGGAGGAGTACACAGTAGCTTATTCTGCTGAAGAGGAGGAGCGGTTACAGGTAGCTCCTGCTGACAAGCATGAGCATGAGAGTGATGCACTCTATGAGAATTCGCTCTGGACCTATGGCGAAGGAGCAACAGACATTACGGCACATGATCACGGAAGCGGGCATGGCAATGCTGTCGATGTCGAGGCTTCGGCTCCAGTGTCAAATTCGGAGTTTCCGGAAGAGGTGGGATACATCCAGCCTGCCGCAGTTGCCGAGCCGCAGCAAAAGGACAAGGAAGCCAAAGCACGGACCCACAGTCTTGATACTCCATCCGGCTATAATGTCCTGGAGGCTAAGGTGGGTGAGCCAGCTCTAGAGATCCATTCTGTGTATCAGGAAGAGCCTTCACACCTCACGGAAGCTGTGGAGAAGGCGGCAAGCTTGCCGGATGAAGTTGAAGCTGCAGCAGAATCCCTGCAGGAGAATGAGAACAATGAGGCTTTTGCATCGCCTGATGTAGAGCCTGTAGCCGAGGAGAAACCTGACCTGAAGATTGGTCTTGGCAGCAAAAAAGAACCTAAGGAAGAAGAACGGGAGCAGCTTACATTCTCTTCCCTTCTCAGCTCCAGCCGGGCCCGGAAGGAACAGGAGGAACAGCATGCCCCGGCGCCGGCACCGCCAGCAGCAGCACCGGATACCGGTAATGATACAGAATGGAAAAGCCGGTTCATCGGGGGCCGGAGCAGCGCGGACTTGTTCCGCAAAGTCCGGCTCTGCATTGTCCAGCGTGAAGAAACACTGGATACGATTGCCGAGAAATACCAGTTAAGTGCAAGAGAATTGGTGATGTACAACCGCCTCACCGGACAGAATGTAGAGGAAGGTCAGGTTTTGTACATCCCCTGAGATGTCTTAAGTAAGAATCCCGGCCGGGTGCGGCCGGGATTTTTGCAAAAGATAAGAATTTATATGTTTCATGCTGTAAATTATCCTTATCTTTCTCGCAGAAACGGATACCGTCCTTTTAAGGACGGCGAATCCGTTTCTGCTTGTGGGACGGAGTATGGTATAAGAACCGCAGTTTGTGCATATGCTGGTTGACTAGGAATAATACTGAATGTATTATGGGATTAAGTAAAAGCAAAAGACTGGGAACGGGAAGAGTAGGCGGTAAGCCCTTCAGAGAGCGGAATTTGTAGTTGCTGTGAACTTCCGCAGGATGCAGCCCCCGAAGTCGCCCCGGAGTCGCCCTTCTAAGCCTGTTGCGCAGATGTGATGCACAGGGTAGGATGTGGCCGGACGCAGCCGTTATCTGCATGAGTGTCGCGCTAAGCTTTTGGAACCGTGAGGAACCGGGGCGAAGTTTTATTTTTGTATAGCGCGAAACAAAGGTGGTACCGCGAAAGAATGACCTTTCGTCCTTTGAGACGAAGGGTCTTTTTGTGTTTATTACATGCTATTCAATGGAGGGTTCAACTATGGCTGATCACAAGAACAGAACGGCTGAGCTGACTGATTTGCAGGATGCGGAACAGCTACAGGCGCCAAGCAGCAAACAAAGCGATATGCCGACCACATATGATCCGAAGGCGGCAGAGCAGAAATGGTATGCTTACTGGATGGAGCATGGCTTCTTTGAAGCCGGTAAACGTCCGGAGGCAGAAGCTTACAGTATTGTTATTCCCCCGCCTAACGTAACGGGAATGCTGCATATCGGACATGCGCTAGATTTCACGCTGCAGGATATTCTGATCCGCACGAAGCGGATGCAGGGCTTCGATACGCTATGGCTGCCGGGAACAGACCATGCAGGAATCGCGACCCAGACGAAGGTGGAGCAGAAGCTGCGCCAGCAGGGCATTTCCCGCCATGACTTGGGACGCGAGAAATTCCTGGAGCAGGTGTGGGCCTGGAAGGACCAGTATGCCGAGACCATTCATGAACAATGGGCCAAAATGGGCTTGTCTCTTGACTATTCCCGCGAGCGGTTCACGCTGGATGAAGGAATGTCCAGCGGGGTGCGCCAGGTATTTGTCGAGCTGTACCGCAAAGGCCTGATTTACCGCGGGAAACGGATTATTAACTGGGACCCGGCTGCACGTACGGCTTTGTCCGATATCGAAGTGGAATATAAGGAAGTTAACGGACATCTGTATCACCTTCGTTACCCGCTTAAAGACGGCACCGGCTTCATTACGGTAGCAACCACACGTCCGGAAACCATGCTTGGCGATACAGCGGTAGCGGTACACCCTAAGGATGAACGATATAAAGATCTTATTGGCAAAACCCTGATTCTGCCGATCATTGGCCGAGAGATCCCGATTATTGCCGATGATTATGTTGATAAGGAATTCGGCAGCGGGGCTGTGAAGATCACCCCGGCCCATGACCCGAACGATTACGAGGTGGGGCTGCGTCACAATCTGCCACAGATCAATGTGATGGATGAGAGCGGGACGATGAACGAAGAAGCCGGCCCTTACCAGGGTCAGGACCGTAGTGAATGCCGTAAGGCGATCGTAGCAGATCTCAAGGAACAGGGCGTTCTGGTGTCCATTGAAGACCATGTGCACCAGGTTGGACACAGCGAACGTTCAGGAGCCGTAGTTGAGCCTTATCTGTCTACCCAGTGGTTTGTAAAGATGAAGCCGCTGGCCGAAGCAGCCATCGCCGCACAGAAGGATGGTTCGGGAGTCAACTTCGTTCCGGAGCGTTTTGAGAAAACCTATTTGAACTGGATCGAAAACATCCGTGACTGGTGTATTTCACGCCAGCTGTGGTGGGGACACCGGATTCCGGCTTGGTACTCTGAGTCTACGGGTGAAGTATTTGTAGCATATACCGAAGAGGAAGCCCGCGAAATCAGCGGCCTTGATGATTTGAAGCAGGATGAGGATGTTCTCGACACCTGGTTCAGCTCCAATCTGTGGCCGTTCGCCACACTGGGCTGGCCGGATGAGAGCAGCAGCGACTATCAGCGTTATTTTCCGAACAATGTACTGGTTACCGGTTACGATATTATCTATTTCTGGGTAGCCCGGATGATCTTCAGCGCGCTTGAATTTACAGGGAAGAAGCCGTTCTCCGATGTGCTGATACACGGTCTGGTACGAGATGCAGAAGGACGCAAAATGTCCAAGTCGCTTGGTAACGGGATTGATCCGCTGGATGTTATTGAACAGTATGGTGCAGATGCCATGCGCTATATGATTTCCACAGGTATCACGGCTGGCCAGGATCTTCGTTTCCGCATTGAGAAGGTCGAGCAGGCCCGTAACTTTGCCAATAAAATATGGAATGCCTCGCGCTTTGCGCTCATGAATCTGGAGGGCGTAAGCTTTGCAGATATTGACATTACAGGTGAGCTTTCGACAGCAGACCGCTGGATTTTACATCGTTTGAACGAAACTTCTCGTGATATTACGCGTCTAATTGACGCGTACGAGTATGGCGAGACCGGCCGTCTCTTGTACAACTTTATCTGGGATGACCTGTGCGACTGGTACATCGAGTTCTCCAAGCTTACATTGTATGGTGAGGATGCTGCGGCTAAGGCTAAGACTCAATCGGTGCTTGCCTATGTGCTTGACCGTACGCTGCGTCTGATTCATCCGTTCATGCCGTTCATCACCGAGGAAATCTGGCAGCATCTGCCGCATGAAGGGGATACCATTACGCTGGCCGAATGGCCGAAGTACGAAGCTGCATTGGAGCAGCCGCAGGCTGTGGCGGAAATGAACCTGCTGATGGATGTGATCCGTGCGGTTCGTAATGTCCGTGCTGAAGTCAACGTTCCGATGAGCAAAAAGGTGGAGCTGATCATCAAAGCAGCGAGCGAAGAAACACTAAGCATTATCGCCCGCAACGATAACTACATTGGGCGTTTCTGCAACACATCTTCCTTCGAGGCGGGCCTCAATCCGCAAACACCGGATAAGGTCATGTCCGCTGTGATTACGGGAGCAGAGCTGCTGCTGCCGCTTGCAGGTCTGATTGATATCGAACAGGAGATTACCCGACTGGAAAAAGAAGTGCAGCTGCTAAACAGCGAAGTAGAGCGCGTGGAGAAGAAGCTCGGCAATCAGGGCTTCGTTGCCAAAGCGCCGGCTAAAGTCATCGAAGAGGAACGGGCAAAGCAGGCGGATTACTCTGCCAAACGTGAAAAAGTGCTGGCCCGCATCGCAGAGCTGAGAGGATAAGCGACTATGGATGAGTGGATCGGGAGCGGCGGAACCGCTCCCTTAAGTTCTTATACAGAAGCAGTGGATTGGATTAACGGCCTGATTCCTTTCGGCATCCGCCCGGGCCTGGAACGGATTGAACGCCTGATGGAGCTGCTAGGCCAGCCCCAGCGCAAGCTGAAATTCATTCATGTGGCGGGTACGAACGGCAAAGGCTCGACCTGTGCATTTTTGACCAGTGTACTCATGAACAGCGGGTACAGCGTTGGAACCTTTACGTCCCCTTACATCACCAAATTCACGAACCGTTTTCAGTACAATGGAACGGATATTCCTGAAGAGGTACTGGCAGAGCTTGCGAACAAGCTGCATCCGCTGGTCGAAAAGATTGCGCAGACTGAGCTGGGCTCGCCCACAATGTTCGAAGTTGCTACCGCTCTGGCTATTCTCTATTATGCGGAAGTCTGCTATCCCGATGTTGTCGTATGGGAGACTGGTCTTGGGGGAAGGCTGGATGTAACGAACATTGTAACCCCGATTGTGTCTATCATTACAAATGTCGGCCATGATCACACCGATGTTCTGGGGGATACTGTAGAAGAGATTGCGGGTGAAAAAGCCGGGATCATCAAACCGGGTGTTCCTGCCGTCAGCTGTGTAAGCCAGCCGGAGGCGATAGCGGTGCTCAAGGCAAAAGCCGGCGCCAGCAAGTCCACACTCTACCTTGCCGGAGAAGATTTCAGCTACAGCAACGCTACAGTCAAGGAAGGCCTGCAGTCCTTCACCTTCAAGGGGCCTTTCCGCTCGGTTGAGCTTGACATCGCCATGAAGGGCGAGCATCAGCTCAGTAATGCAGCCGGAGCGATGATGGCGCTGGAGGTCTTGCGTCAATACATGGCCTTTATGCTGGAAGACGAGGATGTGCTGGAAGGTTTCCGCAGCACCTTTTGGGCGGGGAGACTTGAGGAAGTGCACACTTCTCCGCGGATCGTGCTGGATGGGGCGCATAACCCCGAAGGTGCAGAGAGTTTGGCCAAAAGTCTGCCGCAGTATTATAAGTACGAACATTTAAATTTGCTCATGGGGATGCTGGCAAATAAGCATCATGAGTCATACTTCAAGCATATACTGCCTATAGTGGATACGCTCATCCTGACCGAACCGGATTTCCGGAAGAAAATGGACGCGGAAGATCTGAAGGCTATCGCAGAACGTCTGCGGGAGAAATATGCCAAAGAAAATTTGGTAATCATAGTAGAACATGATTGGGGTAGGGCGCTGCAGCTTCTGCAGTCGATCACAGCGGAGAAAGACCTTGCAGTCGTCTCCGGAACGCTGTATTTGATTTCTGATGTGCGCAGTACGCTTTTACGGCAACCCAATTCTGAAAAAGGCTGGTGACGAACTGTTGGATACTACTGAACGTGTGCATTTTATAGGGATCGGCGGCTATGGTATGAGCGCTATTGCCCGGGTAATGCTGGAGATGGGGTTTACAGTAACGGGCTCCGACGTGGCGGCTCAGGAACTGACCGAGAAATTAATAGCTAAAGGCGCCAAAGTGTATATTGGACATACGGCCGAGCAGGTAAAAGGCGCGGACCTTGTCGTATACTCCACGGCCCTCTCAAGTGATAATGTGGAATGGGTAGAAGCGGAGCGGCTCAAGATTCCGGTCCTGCACCGCTCGCAAATGCTGGCCCGGCTGCTGAATGAACGCAAGGGCGTAGCCATTGCCGGTGCGCATGGCAAAACCACGACCTCTTCCATGATCGCGCTGATTATGGAAGATTGTGGAGTGGACCCTACATATATTATCGGTGGGGAAATTATGAATGTCGGCACGAATGCCAAGGCCGGACAAGGGGAGTACGTCGTGGCCGAAGCGGATGAGAGCGATGGCTCCTTCCTGCAGTACCATCCTTGGCTGGGGATCGTAACGAACATTGAAGCGGATCATCTGGAGAATTACGGGGGTGATTTCGGCCGATTGAAGGCTGCATACGTTCAATTCATGAATCAGATGCGTGAGGACGGTACGGCGATTGTATGTGCGGATGATGAAACAGCAACCTCGCTGTTGCCTGAGGTCAAGGGCAGCGTCATCACCTACGGCATTCATTCAGACGTTGCGGATTACATTGCGACGGACATCGTTTTAGGTGACCGGCAGGTTGCCTATACCATGAATTTTGGCAGTACGGTGCTGGGACGCATTGAGCTGTCCATTCCCGGAAAATACAATCTGTACAACTCCATGGCAGCAGTGATTGCCTGTCTGAAAGCCGGAATTCCATTCCAGGCGATCGCAGAGTCCATCGTGAAATTCCATGGCGCCAAACGCCGCTTTCAAGTGCTCGGGGAGATCAATGATATTCTTGTCATCGATGATTATGCGCATCATCCTACAGAAATCCAGGCAACGATCAGCGCAGCCAAGGCAACGGGCAAACGGATTATTGCCGTATTCCAGCCGCAGCGCTATACACGGACCTTTTTCCTGCTGGATGCTTTCAGCCGTGCTTTCAGTGAAGCCGATGAGGTGATTCTCACTGACATTTATTCACCGGCCGGGGAGAAGCAGATCGAAGGTGTCAGTTCCGCCAAGCTGGTGGAATTAATTGTACAGAACAGCAATGCCAGCGCAAGACATCTGCCAACCAAGGAAGCTGTATTAGCTGACTTGCAGGGCCGGATTGCTCCAGGCGATCTCGTGATTACGATGGGAGCGGGAGACATTTGGAAGGTTGGGTATGCACTGGCAGAGGAACTGAAAAAACACTGAGCCTGGAACCTACAATCTAATATTTTCACATTTTACGCAGAAACGGATACCGCTCTTTATACTGAAGGGACGGCTATGCCGTTTCTGCTTGTAATAGGACAAGCATTTATCTATTCCATCGCACATGGTGGTGTGACTTATGGCTGTACAGCTTGATATCCGAACACTGTTATATCTATTTATTTTTGGGAATCTGTTTACGGCCTTGCTTACCAGCTTCTACCGTCTTCATTCGTCCAGAGACAGGGCCTCCACCCTGTTTATAGCTGCGAAATGGCTCCAAGTGGCCTATTGGTCCTCGTTCCTGTTATGGAATGTGATGCCCCATTATCTGGCAATACCTCTTAGCAACGCTCTGATTCTTGTCGGGGGAGGTTTGGAGATTGCTGCTCTTCTTCTGATGACGGGGCTGTTTGGACGCAAAGCTAAGCTGTATTATTGGATAATTTCAGTTTGCAGTGTAATCAGCTACGGGATGGTTGCCCTATTTTATAACAGACCGAATATACGGGTAGCCACCACGTCGCTGTGGGCGGTACTGTTTCTGGTTTATCCTGCCTTCCGTTTGATGAAGAATCGAAAAGGCTCGCCTCTGCAGGGACTGCTGGGCTTCATTTTTTACCTTTTTGCGGCGGTGATGCTGATCCGGTCGATGGCTGCGCTGTTTCTGGAACCCGGTATGGGAGCGCTCTCGCCCAACGTGCCGCAGTATTTATATTTTCTGGGCATGTTCTTTTTGCTGATCGTGGGTTCGTCAGCCTTTATTCTTTTATCCAATGAACACACTTATGAGAAGTTAAAAAGAATGGCAACCTATGACGGGTTGACTGGTATCCTGGGACGCAGGACTTTTATGCAGGAAGCCGAAGAGAAGCTGGCCCATGCAGTGAAAAAACAGGAATTGTACTCTTTGCTGCTGCTGGATCTTGATCATTTTAAAAGAGTGAATGACACACAAGGCCACGACGTTGGCGATGCAGTCCTGCAGGATTTCGTGCTCACCATCCAGAGCAATCTAAGAACCTTGGATCTGTTCGGCAGAGTAGGCGGAGAGGAATTCGCAGTGTTGCTCTGCGGACTGGATGAAGAGGATAGCAGCCGCAAAGCTGAGCAACTCAGAAAAGCGGTTGAGGAGGGGGCCTCCAGCTTTACATATCCCGGGGTGTATACCGTCAGCATTGGGATCGTTACGGTACTTCCGGGCCCGCTTACTTCCCTGAACATGCTGTACAAGCTTAGTGACCAGGCATTGTATCAGGCGAAGCAGCTAGGCCGAAACCGTGTAGAACGGTCCGGCTAGAATTGCTGGGACAGCAGCATTCATAGGGTTCCACGAACAAGGAGTGAGTTTGATAGCCGTCCATCTGGATCTGAAGACACTGCTGGTTTGTCTGTTTTTCGGAAATTTATTTACAGTCCTCCTAGTTATCGCGTACCGCTCACGCCAGTCGAAAGATAGAACCACCGGACTGTTTGTGGCGGCAAAGCTTCTTCAACTGGTCATCGTGCTGCTCCTGATGCAAGAGGATTTCCTTGGCCTCCGGTTCACTATTCCGCTCAATGTCCTCCTGAGTTTGGCGGCAGGCACGGTGGAAGCCTTTTCCCTCCTGAAGCTGCTGGGGGTCTATTCGGACCGGGTCAGAACCTATTATTTTTCCCTGGCGGGATTGTCTGCTCTTTCCCTGCTGCTTATTTATATCCTATTTCCTGACAAGCCGCTGCATATCGCCTCGGCAACGCTGTCCGGGGTGTTATTTATTGTGTATCCAGCCTACATCTTAGGCATAAAGGGCAAAAAAACACCTTTGCAGGAAATGATGGGCCTGCTCTACGGAATGGTGATTCTGACTTTGCTGGGGCGGGCAGCCTTAACATTCTATACACCGGCGGCTAGAAACTCCTTTGCTCCTGAACTCCTTCAAACCCTGTACTATGTCGGTATGTATTTGCTGATGTTCCTGGGTACTTCAGGATTCATGCTTCTGTCCCGCGAACAATCCTATGCGGAGCTGGAAAGGATCGCCACCTTCGATGAACTAACCGGAATTCTTAACCGCAGATCATTTGTACAGCGTGCCCGCTCCAGAATTGCCGATTCGGCCAAAGGGAATATTCCCTTTTCTTTTCTATTGCTCGATATCGATCATTTCAAAAATGTGAATGATACTTACGGACATGATACCGGGGACAAGGTGCTAGGGGATTTTTCCCGCAAAATACAGGGCCAGCTTGGCGACAGCGACCTGTTCGGCAGATTTGGCGGTGAGGAATTCGCTGTACTGCTGCATTGCTCGGATGAGGAAGCCAGTAGGAGAACCGCCGAACAGCTGCGCCGCTGTGTGCTGGATGCGGTGATTGATGGCATTCCGATGCCTTACACGGTGAGCATCGGTATCATCACGGTCCACTCAGGGGAGCGGGTGCCTTTGAATACACTGTACAGACTAAGCGATGCGGCGTTGTATCAAGCCAAGCAGCAAGGAAGAAACCGGGTGGTGCGAAGCCGGGAAACCCATGGGACTTCGTAACCTAAATAACAAGAATAACAGGAGCGTTCCTTCACCTCAGCCGGGGCAGGAGCGCTTTTTGGTGTGGAAATCCATTTTTTGAAAATTATTTTTGGAAAATACATGAAACGACAAAAAAACAGTGCAGTTTGGGGTAATATATCTTAAATACTTCACGAAGTAGATAGATATTAGACTATTGGAGAGTAGGAGACGAAAACAATGAGGGAGAAATTGCTATTCATATCCGCAGAAAATCCTTTTCCCCAGGACAGTGGCGGCAAGCTGAGAACTGGAAATATACTGAATATTTTACTGGCCAAATATGATGTGGATCTGCTTACTTACAGCAACACAAAGTCTTCAGCGGAAAAGGAGACAACGCCGGGACTTGCAACGCACGAAGTAGAGCGAACAATGAATTACCGTAAAGCTATGCTCCGCTCCTTATATAAATGGCGCAACAGTTCCTACATGAGTCATGTGGATGTAGATATGCGCAGCAAGATTATGGGGTTGTGCCGTGAGAACAGCTACAGTCATATTTTTATATCCCATAGCCTGCTTGGAAGCTGCATTGATATCGTGCGTGAAGCACTACCTGGTGCTGTAATCACTACGGATGCCCATAATTTCGAGAGTGGACTCTCCGGACAGCTGGCAGCCGGGAAGAAAGGGGCAGCGAAGCTGTTTTATTCTCTGAATGCCGTATGGACGAAACGGGATGAGCTTAAGCTGATGGACAAAACGAATCTGCTGCTGACCACTTCGGAACAGGATGGACTGGCGTTCAAATCACTGTCTCGCGGAAATTCGCATAAAGTCCATGTGATCCCCAACTTTATCCGTATGGGCGACTATCTGGCTAACGTGAAAACGCCCAAAGAGCAGTGGATTATTTTACCGGGTAATATGAACTACTTTCCGAATATTAACGCAGCAACGTATTTCAACCGTGAGATTTACCCGCTCATCAAATTGAAGGTGCCGGGGATCAAGTGGTATATCGTGGGCCGGGATGTGCATCCGGAGGTCGCGGCATTGGCAGAAAATGATCCTTCCATTGTGATCACCGGTTATGTCGACAGTGTTGCGGATTATGTGCGCAAGGCGCAGGTTGTTATTGCCCCCTTGCTGGAGGGAAGCGGCACCCGCCTGAAAATCCTGGAGGCCTGGGCGCTGAAGACACCCGTCGTCTCAACGACGAAGGGAGCAGAAGGATTGCTCTATGAGCATTCCCGGAACATTATGATCGCCGATGATCCCGTAACCTTTGCGGACAGTGTGGTTCAGCTTCTTCAGGATCATGAACGCGGAATAGTGCTGGCGGACCGGGCTTATCAGACATTGATTGCCAATTATGAGGCCGAAAGTGTACGGGCGAAGCTGCTGAGTTTGGTCTAAATGGTATCGTTTTTCAAAAAAAGATTTTTTTATTCCATAAATCGACAATATTTCGTAAGGGAATGCGGTACTATTGTTCTACATCTAAAGTTTCATGAAAAAGCGGCGGGATGTCATCCGCTTGCTTTTTTTCTGCGCAAATATCTGCACATGACAACTGAAGTATTTCATAGATTATCAAGGAGACAGAGCCATGAGAGAAAGAATGCTGTTCCTTTCAGCCCATAATCAATGCAGTGAGGAAGCGGAGCTTCGGACAGAAAGTTTTCTTGGAATCCTTTTGGAGAAATTTGATATCGACCTTTTGGAGTATTGCCAGAGGGCCCGGGAGCGGTTTGCAAACTTTAGTCCCGCGCTTACCGTCCACCGGGTAGGGAAGGCCGTTGTTCCCCGGAGAACGCTGCTGCGTCCGCTGAACAGGCTCCGTTCCCGGCCTTCCCTTGACGCCGGAAAAGATCTGAGGACGGAGATTAAGGAACTTTGCAGCCAGCATGCCTATAGTCATGTATTTATATCCCACAGTCTGCTCGGCAATTGCATCGACCTGATTTCTTCCTTGCTTCCCGGTGCGGTCATTGTTACGGATGCCCAAAGGACCATAAGCAGGACTGTGGAGAAGGAAGGGCCTGTCCAGCGTAAGATCAGGCATCATTACCGCAAAATAAATGAGGCCCGGGTCCGGCACGATGAACGGAAGCTGATGAGCAAAACCGGTCTGCTGCTGACCGCAAGCGAGTGGGATGCCTTGTCATTCAAGGCACTGTCCTTTGCCAATGCAGGCAAGGTGCATGTTGTGCCGCCTTTTGTGGATCTGCAGGAATATCAATATACCGCTCCGGTATGCAAAGAGAACGGTATTATGCTTCACTGGGACATGCATACTGTTCAAGGCAAGAACGCTGCCATGTTGTTTCATAAGAAAATTTACCCGTTGATCCGGGCTGAGGTACCCGATGTTCAATGCTATATTGTGAGCAGCGCAGTGCATCCAGAGGTGCTGGCCCTCTCCAGAGCAGATTCTTCCGTGATAGTTATCGAAGAACCCGGTCAAGCTGCTGAATACATACGCCGGTCCAAGGCGGTCCTGGTATACTTGCGTGAAGGCAGCCACAGTCAGAAGAAGATTCTGGAAGCCTGGGCACTCCGGACTCCGGTAGTAACCAGCCTTAGAGGTGAGGAGGCGCTAAACTGCGAGCATGGGCGGAATATATTGATGGCCGGTACCACTGTTGCTATGGCCGAACATGCAATCAAGCTGCTGCAGACTCCGGAGCTTTGCTCCCTTATCGCTGACCGTGCTTACCGGACGCTTGTAAATCACTATGAGATGAAGAAGGTTAAGGCCAAAGTACTAAGTCTCGTGTAATTATATCAACATAGCATATCCTTCTCTCGTCTATCATATATTTCCTTATAGAATAGACGATAGTGAGGTGTGTGCTTTGAGTAACGGAAGAATGACGTTCAAGTTTGAAGTGGATAACAGCAAGAAACCTGAGTCAATTGAGCGCAGATCAGGGGCCGGGCTGGGTACTGCCAGAGATTACACGGATATAGAGCAGCGGGATGGAATGGGGACCTTCGAAGAACCCAAAACACATTTCTCTTCATCCGGTCATACGCCTGATTTATGGGAGCGGGAACCACAGTTTGCTCTTGTTACGGCACAGGAGCATAAAAAAGATCCGGAGGAACGCAGCTATGCTACAGACTGGGCAACGGAGACGGAGCACTATAGTGATCTTTCCGCTTTAGGGAGTGATTTTGGCGGTTCCTACCACACCCGCCGTCCCTCCTATTGGTGGAAACTCACCCTTTCCATAGCCGGAGCATTGGGGATCGGCATTCTACTTGGATATGCTGCCTTGTCTTTTATAGGCGGTGGAAGTCTTACAGGCAGTTCCAACACCCTAAGAGTTAACTCTGCCGCCGTGCAGGAAGGCAAGGATACAACTGCTGTTCTGCCGCAGGATACAAGCAAAAATGCGGGAATGAACCCCATACCTGTGCAGGTTGCAGCGCAAACTTATTATCTCCTGCAGTATGGTGTGTTCAGTACTCCGTCAGGAGCGGAGCAAGCCCGTCAGGAACTGCTGGCTGCAGGACTTGCCGCCGGTCTCGATCCGGCTGACGGCAACCGGGTGTATGCCGGAATGTCGCCGGACCGTGAGCAAGCCAAGCTCCTCAGCAGCGGTCTGAAGAACCAGGGTATTGAGCTCTATGTTAGGGAGGTCTCACTCCCTGCAGTGACGGAAATCCCTTACACCGGGAAAGCTGAGAATGTGAACAATTACTTCGCCGCCAGCGGGAAGCTGCTGGGAGAGCTCAGCAGGCTGTCCGCGTCCAAATTAAGCGGACAGGAAGAGGCGGCGGACAGTACAGAGGTCAGTACGCTTCATATGCAGTGGAACGAAGCGGTCAAGGCACTGGAGCCGGGCTTGCCTGCTGAAGCACAGAAGCTATGTGCCGGGCTGGACAAATCTATGAGCCAGGGGATTTCCGCACTGAATGAGTATAACAAGAACCAAGCTCAAGGTTTGTTGTGGGAGGTGCAGGAGGCAATGATGAGTTTCCTCACCAGTCAGAAGAGCCTGCTTGCTGCCCTGTCCTAAATGCTTCTATTCATGAATAAGAACCAGCAATCCCCCGATTCCGGCAACCTGCCGGGCGGGGGATTGCTGGTATTTTGGGGAGCTGAATGTTTCACTGGTGCTCTGTAGTCTATTCCGCAGGTCCCAGCTTATACTGAAGTTCTACAACTGGAAATGAATAGCTTACGGCTGTGAATTTCTATGGGTAAGTGGTAATCATTTCCGTACTGGATTTTAAGTTTGTGTTGAACTCCGTTTCACCGTATAATAATTAGGGTGTCAAAAAATGGCGAGGGAAGACTTAGATGAAGAAGAAAAATGTGGGAATACTGCTGTTATTTCTAATTCTGGGCTGGCTGGCCGGGGCGTGGATCGCCAAACTGCTGGAACCTGTAAAAGCTTTGTCTTTTCTTACAGCCTCGACTGTACTCAAATGGTCGCCGCAAGCCGATTTGGACATCATAACCTACGACATCACTATTCATTTGAAATTGTGTCTGCTCAGTCTTGCAGGAATTATTACGGCTCTTTGGCTCTACCGGAGACTATAGCATTCGCTGCTCACTTCAGAAGGGACGTTACTACAGTGGAGCATGACAACTCACGACTGATTATTCTTGCCTCCGGTTCTCCGCGCCGCCGGGAACTGTTAACGCTGCTGGGCTTGCCCTTTGAGGTGATCTCAAGCGATGCAAATGAGAGCACGGCTCCAGGTCTTGCACCTGAGGATGTTGTGCGCAGTCTCGCGCTCCGCAAAGCGGAGGCAGTCCTGTCTTCTGAGGGTGAACGTGCTTCCGTTATCGTTGGCAGTGACACAATCGTGGTACTGGACGGCCAAGTGCTCGGTAAGCCGGTGGACCCGCAGGACAGCAGAGCCATGCTTATGTTGCTGCAGGGCCGGACACACCAGGTGTATACCGGGGTAGCCTGCATTGGGTTACCTGAAGAGAAGACTGTAGTCCGGCACCGGGTAACCTCTGTAACCATGAGAGCGATGAGCATGGATGAAATCTCCGCTTACATAGCGACCGGAGAGCCTGCCGATAAGGCTGGCTCCTATGCGATTCAAGGGCTGGGCGCCACCCTGGTGGAACGGATTGAAGGCTGTTATTTTAACGTGGTCGGATTGCCGCTGTCACTGCTTGGGGAGATGTTGTCCGACTTTGGCATCTCAGTGCTTGGCCTTCAAGGATCGGATTAGGAAAGAGGGATAGGGATGGAGTCGCAATTATTAATGCTGCGGGACCTCCCCCATGAAGAACGACCACGAGAGCGCATGATGCATTATGGGGCAGAATCACTAAGTCAAGCAGAGCTGCTGGCCATCCTGCTGCGTACAGGTACGCGGGCAGAATCGGCTATTCATATTGCCCAGCGGATTCTGGGACAGGCAGGCAGTCTTCGCGGGCTGGCGGACCTGAGCATTGAAGAACTGACGAATATCAAAGGCATCGGCCCTGCCAAGGCGGTGCAACTCAAAGCTGGCATAGAGCTGGGAAGACGAATGGCGAATTCCCGGCTCACCGAGCCGGTCATTATCCGCTCTCCACAGGATGCGGCGGAAATATTGACTGAGCAGCTGCGTTATCTGCAGAAGGAGCATTTTGTCTGCCTCTTTCTGAATACGAAAAATCATGTTATTGCGCAGGAGACATTATCCATGGGCAGCCTGAACGCCTCCATTGTGCATCCCCGTGAGGTGTTCAGGGCAGCTATGAAATGCAGCAGCGCAGCTATCATATGCGCACATAATCATCCGAGCGGTGATCCTACGCCCAGTCCTGAAGACATCTCCTTAACCGCAAGATTGCTTCAGGCCGGGGAGATCGTCGGGATCGATGTGCTGGATCACCTGATCATTGGAGACAGCAGTTTTGTAAGTTTGAAGGAAAAAGGCTTTATGTAATACAATTGTCCAGAGATACAAGGAAAAGGAGAATACAAGCATGTTAGGTGGTTTTACGAAAGATTTAGGAATTGACCTGGGGACAGCGAATACGCTCGTCTATGTACGTGGTAAGGGGATTGTTGTCAGAGAGCCTTCCGTTGTGGCCATTAATACAGATACCAAGACCATTGAAGCCGTTGGCGAATCTGCCAAAAAAATGATCGGCCGTACGCCGGGAAATATCCGTGCCATTCGTCCAATGAAGGATGGAGTTATTGCGGATTTTGATACCACGGCAACTATGATTAAATATTTTATCCGCCAGGCGCAGAAACAGCGCTCAATGTTCCAGCGTCATCCGAATGTAATGGTGTGCGTACCGTCCGGCATCACAGCTGTGGAGCAGCGTGCTGTTGAAGATGCCACCAAGCAGGCAGGTGCGCGCGAGGCCTATATTATCGAGGAACCTTTTGCAGCTGCTATCGGTGCAGATTTGCCGGTATGGGAGCCTACAGGCAGTATGGTTGTAGATATCGGCGGCGGAACCACTGAAGTGGCTGTTATCTCCCTTGGCGGTATCGTGACCAGCCGGTCTGTGCGGGTTGCCGGCGACGAAGCGGATGAATCCATCATTCAATACATCAAGCGCCAATATAATCTCATGATCGGGGAACGTACCTCCGAGCAGCTCAAGATGGATGTGGGCTCTGCTCTGCCTCTAGAGAAGACCGAAACCATGGAGATCCGCGGACGTGATCTCGTGACCGGTCTGCCCAAGACGTTGACCATAACCTCAGATGAGATCTGCGAAGCATTGTCAGATACCGTAAATGCCATTGTGGAGGCTGTAAAGGTAACACTGGAGAAATGCCCTCCTGAACTCGCTGCTGATATCATGGATCGGGGAATTGTACTTACCGGCGGCGGCGCTCTGCTGCGGAACCTGGATAAGTTGTTGGCCCGCGAGACCGGTATGCCTGTTATTGTTGCTGAGAATCCGCTGGATTGTGTAGTTATTGGAACAGGCAAAGCTCTGGAGAATATTCATCTCTTCAAGAGCCGCAGCAGCTCAAGCCTCCGCTCCAAGCGCTAAATTGTATATGCTTGTGAACGTCACCCCTGATATGGGAGAAATACGTTTGTTAGAGGGTGTTGAAACTGTTTAAACTGTTTAACAATAAACGTCTGTTCATATTATTGATCACACTGGTCATGTTTATCGTTGTTATGGGGTTCAGTCTGGGGACGAGAAAATCCTTGTCCTGGCCTGAAAATTTTCTGAGAGATACGACTGGTTTTGTGCAGAATTTGTTCTACAAGCCCGCTGGATATGTAGCGGGCTTGTTCCAAGATATCGGGAATCTGCATGACCTGGCTGAGGAGAATGAGCGGCTCAAAATCGTGGCTGCGCAATACGCCAGGGATAAAGCGCAGTATAACTTCATCAAGGCACAATACGATCGATATCAAATCGATCTTAAGTTTACGAATGCTCAGAAGAATTTGTACAAATATGACTACCGGATTGCGAATGTAGTCAGCTTGACGACGGAGCCAAGCAACAACACACTGGTTATTGATCTTGGTGCCAAGGATGGAATTAAGCTGAATATGTCCGTGACTTCAGTGGACGGACTGGTTGGCGTAATCAGCAAAGTGAGCAATTTCACCTCTACAGTTAAGCTGATGACCATGATGGATGTAAATGATCCGAACTCGCAGCCGCCTGTTGCGGCAACGGTCTTCAACAAGGAAGGCGAGACCTTTGGGATGATCGAATCCTACGACCAGCAGTCCGGGATGCTGATCATGAACAAAATCCCTGTGGGAAATCCGGTAGTCGAAGGGGACACCATCATATCTTCGGGTATTGGGGGAATCTACCCACGCGGGATGACCATCGGAACGGTTAAGAGTGTCAAGGTAGGAGAATACGGTTTAACTTCTACTGCAATCATTAAGCCGGCGGCGGGTTTTCAGGACTGGAAGGAACTGTTCGTTGTCTTTACGCAGGAGCGTGTCGAATAGTGAAGATGCGCAGATCCGTCCTAATTCTATTGTTAATTGTCTTGTTTATGCTAGAAGGCACGATAATGCCCTGGTTGCTTCCGGATGCATGGGAAATGCGGATTATTCCTAATCTCGTTTTTATCGTAATTCTGTTTGTGACAGTATACCATCACCGGCATACGGCACTTATTCTTGGATTGTCTTTCGGTATGCTGCACGATGTGGTCTTTTACGGCCGGATTCTCGGTGCCCACTCCTTCGCAATGGGGTTGTCCGCTTATCTGATTGGCCTGATATTTCAGATTCCGCGCGCCCCGCTGCCGCTGATGATGACGGTGGTGCTGCTGGGCAGCCTGCTTGAGGATAGTGTGCTTTTTGCCATTTACAGCGTATTTAATTTAGGCCAGGTTCCTTATAACTGGGCATTGCTGCATCACATGCTGCCTACCATGTTATTTCATTTTGCTATCGCCCTGCTTCTTTATGTTCCTCTCCGGAGGCAGATTGAACTGCTGAAGAAAGAGACCCGCAAGGAAGAGGCGGCGTGAAGCCGGACTGCATTTTCTTACATGGGAAAGAAGGAATTTGCCTGGCCCGGCACGAATGAATGAGAATGGGGGGACAGGCATATGACAGTACAATCCAAGCATGTAAGGATCAAGGGCATCAAGGATGGCCTGGTATTCCTGCTAGACGACAAGTGTCCCTTTGAAGATCTCTTAAGTGAACTTCGCTATAAGCTGGAGCACAGCCATCAGAATATTTTGACCGGACCGATTGTGCATGTGGACATTAAGCTGGGCAGCCGTCCCGTGACTGAAGAAGATAAGGAAGCCATTCTCGACATTCTGAAGAGCCAGGGGAATCTGCTGATCCGCTCTGTTGAAGCCTTGGAAGAACCCGGGGAGAAGGACAGTGATGCACTGTTTCTGATCAGTGGAATGCTCCGCTCGGGCCAAGTGCTGCATCATGAAGGGAATCTTCTATTTTTGGGTGATGTAAATCCCGGAGGGTCGATTACCTGTACGGGTGATATTTATATTCTCGGAGCGCTCCGTGGAATGGCTCATGCCGGAGTAGATGGCAACCAGGAGGCAATTATTGCTGCATCTTTGCTGTCACCTACACAACTGCGGATTGCCGATGTGATTAGCCGCCCGCCGGATGAATGGGGAACCCGCGAGAGCAGCATGGAATTTGCCTATTTATCAAGCGGTGCTATGCAGATCGACAAAATTCATAATATAGTCAAATTACGTCAGGGTTTAAATGTGTTTAAAGGGGTGTAGCCTCCATGGGAGAAGCGATTGTCGTAACCTCGGGCAAAGGCGGAGTTGGCAAAACAACCACAACGGCCAATATTGGCACCGCGCTTGCATTGCAGGGCAAAAAAGTATGTCTGGTCGATACCGACATTGGACTTCGGAATCTGGATGTGGTTATGGGGCTGGAGAACCGCATTATCTATGATCTTGTGGATGTAGCGGAAGGACGCTGCCGCCTGAACCAGGCGCTGGTGAAGGACAAGCGTTTTGATGAGCTGTACATGCTGCCTGCAGCACAGACCAAAGACAAGACCTCTGTTACACCGGAGCAGGTGAAGGATATTATTCTCGAACTCAAGAAGGAATACGAATACATCCTGATCGATTGTCCCGCTGGAATTGAGCATGGCTTTCGTAATGCCATTGCCGGAGCAGACAAGGCCATTGTCGTGACTACTCCGGAGCATGCCGCGGTACGGGATGCGGACCGGATTATCGGCCTTTTGGAACAGTCCCATGTAGAGTCGCCGAAACTGGTGGTTAACCGGATTCGGCCGGGACTTGTGAAATCAGGGGATATGCTTGATATTGAGGATATTCTGCAGGTGTTGAATATTGATTTGATCGGGATTGTTCCCGATGATGAACTGGTCATCAAGGCGGCGAACAGCGGAGAGCCAACCGTAATGAACCCCGATTCGGCAGCGGCAATCGCTTACCGCAATATCGCCCGGCGTATCCTGGGTGATGCGGTACCACTGATGCAGCTTGACCGGAAGCCGGGTACCTTCAAGAAGCTGAAGAAGTTCTTCGGTATGGGCTGAAGCGGAATCATAGTCCAAGTGGAATACAAGAGTCAGCAAAAATCCCGTCTGCAGATTAGTCTGCGGCGGGATTTTTGTTTTGCACCCTAATGATTTCATAGGGGGCAAAAAAACCATTCATCCCATTTCTGTGACCCGTCCCGGTAGAGGCTTGTTCTAAAGCAACCTGTGACTTTCATAAAATGAAAGTAAACAAGCCCGCCGGAGGGATCGATATGGAACAGAAATCAGATATTAAAGGCCGCCGCAAGCAGCGCATCCGCAGCTTACTGGAGCTAGACGATGCTTCGCATGGTGCAGCTGTACCGCCGCTCTTCGCACTGCCTGACCAGACAACAACCTTCAAGGAATGGGGAGAAGGAGCCTCACATGATTCTTCCAAGATTCCTGAACCCGATCCTGAGGCCATGTGGAAGCAGCGGCGTAACAACTGGGTGGACGAAGGAGGAGGAGACAAGCCGCGGTTTGCTTCGGGCTTTATGCGGAGGACTATTGCGAGCCTCGTTGTGTTTGGTGCAGTATGGGGGATCTTTAACGTTCAACAGCCCTGGGCGCTGAAAGCGCAGGCGTTTATTGCCGATGCCCTCACCCGAGATATGGATTTTTCTGCCGCAGCGGTTTGGTATGAGGAGCATTTCAGCGGAGCGCCGGCATTTATTCCAATTTTTGGTGATAAGAATCCTCCAGCCGAAAAAGTGACTGCTGCTCATGACCTGAATGCTCCGCTTGAGGGAAGCATTGTCCGTCCTTTTGCAGCAACATTAAAGGGTGTGGAGATTATGCCAGCAGTAGATTCAAACAGTACACTCACGGTGAAAAGTGTAGATACAGGACGCGTATTGTCCGTTGCCAAAGAAGCAGAGGGCGGAATACGGATTACGGTACGTCATACCGGAGATGTAACGGCTGAATATGGGCATCTGAGCGGAACGAAGCTGGCAGCGGATGATTGGGTTCAGAGCGGAGATACCATAGGCTGGCTTCAAGAACAGGAGAATGCTTCAGTGCCTCTGCTTTTTTTTGCAATTATGAAAGACAAGACTTATATTGATCCCGCTGAAGTGGTATCGTTTGATTAGGATCAGAGGCATTGAACTGTCGCTGCATCCCCTGTTTGTTCTGATTATGCTGCTCTCCGTGATCACAGGACAGTTCCTGGAGCTGTTGACGTTGTTCACCATTGTATTCATCCACGAGTTGGGACATGTGTGCGCTGCGCTGCTCTGCGGGGTCCACGTGAAATCCGTACAGCTGCTTCCTTTCGGAGGTGTAGCGGTTATGGAGGATCATGGCCGGCTTAACGCGACCCGGGAGATCGGCATTGCGATTGCCGGACCTTTGCAGAATCTGTTGCTGATATTGATGGCCTATGGACTCCAGCAGGCTGGATATGGAAGCAGCGGCTTCCTGGCTTATTTCATACAAGCCAATGCAATTATCGGTCTGTTTAATCTGCTGCCGGTACTCCCTCTGGATGGCGGGAAAATATTTCAGGCGACGCTCAGTCTGCTGCTTCCCTATTATGTCACATTGCTATGGTGTGGCAGAGTGAGCATCGCGGCGAGTGTGTTGGTGTTGTTGTACTCTATCCTGCCGCTGGGTACGGGCGGAGGACTCCGCCTGAATCTCCTGATGATCGGGGCCTTTCTTCTTTATTCGAACCTTACGGATCATCGCAATCTACCGTATCGGTTTGTCTCTTTTTTGATGAACAGGGAGGCGGTTTATGAACGTTACCGGCAGTCGGGAAGCGCGGTACGTCCGATAGTTGCTTTTTCTGCGAAACCTTTGGATGATATATTGCGTCTATTTAAACGTAACCATTATCATTTTATCTATGTAATGAATGAAGAAAAAACCATAGTGGCCGTTGTGCCGGAGCAGAAATTGATCTCTTCTTATTTTGGAATGTAAATGTGGACATGAACCGTCCAGCTAGTAATTGACAGTGGAAGATTGATTCAAACCAGAGGTGAAGCCATGAAACAAATGATCGTTCACTGCACGCAGCATGTTACCCGGATGGCTCTTCTGGACAATGGGAGCCTGGTGGAATATGCGGCTGAACGAGATCAGCAGCAAGGACTGGTCGGGAGCTATTACAAAGGGCGGGTTATGAATGTATTGCCAGGCATGCAGGCTGCTTTTGTTGATATCGGACAGAAGAAG
Organism: Paenibacillus sp. 22594; assembly: GCF_052044425.1. Classification (NCBI taxonomy): domain Bacteria; kingdom Bacillati; phylum Bacillota; class Bacilli; order Caryophanales; family Paenibacillaceae; genus Paenibacillus; species Paenibacillus sp. 22594. The sequence continues at coordinate 12,151 of NZ_JBQENA010000005.1, read as the reverse complement.
AATGCATTTTTATATGTAGATGATGTGCTGCATCCCCATCTGGAAAAGCAGCCGGAGGTGAAGCCCTCCATTGAAACGCTGCTGGAGCCCGGCCAGGAAATTGTGGTCCAGGTGAGAAAAGAGCCGCGGGGCGGCAAAGGCGCTCGCGTCACAACCCACTATACACTTCCGGGACGCTGGATGGTGTACATGCCTTTTGCAGAGTATGTCGGTGTATCCAAAAAAATCAGCCGTGAATCAGAACGCGCCAGACTGAAAGGAATGGGTGAACGGCTCCGCCGGCGTGAAGAGGGTATTATCATGCGGACCGTCTCGGAGGATGAGCCGGTGGAGGCCGTTGAAGGCGACCTTTCTTTTTTGCGGGCACAGTGGGAAATGATCATCCGCCGGTCACAGGAAACTGTGGCGCCGGCACTTCTTCACTCTGATCTCAGCATTGTGCAGCGTTTCATTAGGGATGCCTTTAACCCACAGCGTGATGAGCTGATGATTGATTCGGCCAAGGCCGTCCGGGAGGCGGAGGCTTTTCTGAATGACATGGCACCTGGAAAGTACAAGCCTGTGGGGTTTTATCATGGACAGGAGTCCATCTTTACGGCTTACAGGGTGCAGGAACAGCTTCACAAAAGTTTCGGAAGGAAGATTACTCTGGAGGGTGGAGCAACGCTGATCTGGGATGAAACGGAGGCATTGACCGTAATTGATGTCAATACCGCGCAATACACAGGCGGTTCTACGCTCGAGGAGACCGTAACACGCACGAATCTCCTGGCGGCGGAAGAGATCGGACGATTGATTCGCTTGCGGGATACGGGAGGCATTATCATCATCGACTTTATTGATATGCAGCGTGACGAGCACCGGCGGATGGTTACGGAACGGCTGGAGGGGGTCATCAGACGCGACCGCACACAGACGCATATTCTGGGCTGGACGCACCTGGGACTGCTGGAGATGACCCGCAAGAAGGCTAGACATGATTCTGCGGGTTTTGCCCCGGTGACTTGCCAATGCTGCGGAGGTACAGGCAAGGTTGGTTCGTGGCTGGAATGAGCCAGGGGCCGGCCGGCATTCGCAATTAATAATTTTTGAACCATTGACTGTATGAAATATGTATGCTATTATCTTCAAGTATGTGTTTGGTTGTTCTAATCCTACACATGCTGCAACCGCTCCGATCGGGTACATAAGTGCGTTTCCCCTGGGGGAACTGCCACCTAGACTAGGCGAGTCTGAGACATGAGGAGGTGCAAGTACAATGTATGCAATTATCGAAACTGGCGGTAAACAATACAAAGTCCAAGAGGGCGACGTGTTGTTCATTGAAAAGCTGGAAGCTGAAGACGGCGCAAGCGTAACGTTTGACCGTGTATTGGCTGTTTCTAACGATGGTGGTCTGACTGCAGGAACTCCGCTGGTAAGCGGCGCGTCTGTAACAGCTAAAGTCGAGAAACATGGTAAGGGTCAGAAGGTTGTAGTCTACAAATACAAACCGAAGAAGAACTACCACAAGAAACAAGGTCATCGTCAACCGTACACTAAAGTAACTATCGAGAAGATTCAAGCGTAAGAAGGTGCGTTAATGATTAACGTGCGGATTACACGGGCTTCTGCTCAAGGTGCGATTGTCGGTTTTGCCGTTAAAGGGCATGCAGAATACGCAAAGAACGGCAGGGATATCGTCTGCGCCGGCGTTTCTACCATCACGGTTGGAACGGTGAATTCGATTGAACGTCTGACGGGTGTTGTTCTGGATACTTCGATGAAGGATGGATTTCTTAGCGGGACTATTGTTCCCATAGATCATCCTGAAGTGTCTGCCAAGGTCCAGCTGCTGCTGGAATCAATGGTACTCATGCTTGGTGATATCGCAGATTCATACGGGAAGTATATTAAGATACAGGAAGTCATTATTTAAAGAAGGAGGTTGACCAACATGTTGAAATTGGATCTTCAATTGTTCGCATCGAAAAAGGGTGTAGGTTCCACAAAGAACGGACGTGATTCCCACTCCAAGCGTCTTGGCGTGAAACGTGCTGACGGTCAAGCAGTTACCGGCGGCAACATTCTGGTTCGTCAACGCGGAACCAAAATTCACCCGGGCACAAACGTAGGCATCGGTAAAGATGATACCTTGTTTGCTCTGGTTGATGGTGTAGTGAAGTTCGAACGTTGGGGCCGCGATCGCAAAAAAGTGAGCGTGTACCCGGTTGATGTCGCTCCGGTAGCAGCGGCACTGGAAGCGTAAGCTTTCGGAAATCAAATTGCAAGTAGAAGCCTCCGGCATGAGTGCCGGGGGCTTTTTTTCAGGAGTATCGTTTGGAATTTCAATTTGAATTGCTGGTGATTGCAGAGAAACCCTGTGTTATACTGGAAAATGGTAAATATCAAGTGAAGAGAACGTCTAAATGGGCATGAATTTTGCGAACTGAGGGACGGGGAGAAAGAATGAAATCCTGGAAATGGTTGATCTGGGCAGTCATGTTATCCGTAATGCTTCCTTTAGGACTCTTGTATTGGCACACCTCCCTTTTCACATGTCTGCTGCTCGGTGTATGGATAGCCGCAGTGCTTGCTTTCTGTTCAATATACTACCGGCGTCATTTTGAAGAGGAACTGCGTATACAGGAGAAGACGCTGCAGCAGGCGGCGAACCGGACACTCAATCATCATCGTCATGACTGGATGAATGATCTGCAGGTACTTTACGGATATATCCAGCTCGGCAAGCCTGATAAATCCCTGGAGTGTGTGGGAAGAATAAAGGAACGGATCGCACTGGACAGCCGAATCGCTAAACTCGGCATTCCTTCGCTCGTGTTCTATCTACAGTCTTTTCGAACCTTCAGAAGCAGCTTGGAGCTGGAAGTGCTGGTAGAAGAAGGACTGCAGCTGGAGGACAAGCTCAGTGCGGACACGGGGGAAGAGCTCACGCAGGTGATCATGCAGACGGTGAGGGCCTATCAGTACAGTGGGCTAGCCTTGCATGGTGATACAAGGAAGCTCCGGCTTGGTTTTACACAGGATGGAGGAGACATTCTTATCTCTTTCGAAGGCGACGGCGATCATGGCAATCCCGAGCTGCTGCAGGGGCAAATTTATAATATAGTTCAAGGGAAAATTATCAAAGCGGAACAGCCCGGACGGGACAAAAGCTATGTAGAGCTGCGGCTGCCGCTGGAAATGTAAGGAAGGTGAACATGAATGTTCGTAGATAAAGCTAAGATTTATGTAAAAGGCGGCGACGGTGGCGATGGTCTTGTGGCCTTCCGCCGGGAGAAATATGTGCCGGAAGGCGGACCGGCCGGGGGTGACGGCGGTCGTGGAGGAGACGTTATTTTCCGAGTGGATGAAGGTTTGCGTACCCTGATGGACTTCCGTTATCAGCGCCACTTCAAAGCAGAGCGCGGGGTCAAGGGACGCAACAAAAGCCAGCACGGAGCGAACGCCGAGCACATGATTGTACGCATTCCACCAGGAACCGTACTGATTGACGATGACACCCAGGAAGTGATAGCCGACATGACCCGCCATGGACAGCAGGTCGTGGTTGCCCGTGGGGGACGGGGCGGACGGGGAAACACCCGGTTTGCTACAGCTAATAATACAGCTCCTGAGCTGGCAGAGAATGGTGAAGAAGGCCAGGAACGCTACATTGTGATGGAACTGAAGGTTATGGCAGATGTAGGGCTTGTGGGTTTCCCGAGTGTGGGTAAATCTACTCTGCTTTCAGTCGTTTCAGCTGCTCAACCTAAGATCGGAGCGTACCACTTCACAACCATTACACCGAACCTGGGAGTTGTGGATGTAGGCGACGGCCGAAGTTTTGTAATGGCCGATCTGCCGGGACTCATTGAAGGCGCGAGTGAAGGTGTAGGTCTGGGACATGAATTCCTGCGTCATGTTGAGCGCACCCGGATCATCATTCATGTTGTGGATATGTCCGGTTCCGAAGGACGCGATCCTTTCGAGGATTGGGTGAAGATTAATGATGAGTTGAGACAATATAATGCCGGTCTTATTGACCGTCCGCAGATCGTAGCGGCCAATAAGATGGATATGCCTGAATCGGAGGCTAATCTGATTGCTTTCCGTGAGAAGGTATCTGAGCTCCGGCCGGATATGGAGATCATGCCGATTTCTTCCCTGACCCGTCAAGGGGTACAGGAACTTCTCTACCGGGCAACGGATATCCTCGATAGTATTCCTGTGGCTCCAGTTGTGGAAGAAGTGGCGGAGACCAAAGAACGCAAAGTCTACAAGCTGGAGGCAGAAGAGGATAACTCCTTCACCATTACGCGTGACAATGATGCCTTTGTCGTCAGCAGCCCTCGGATTGAGCGAATGCTGAAGCGGATGCAGCTCAGTACACATGATGCCATACTGAAGCTGGCCCGCACATTGCGCCATATGGGTGTGGATGCAGAACTCCGCAAACGTGGTGCTGTAGAAGGGACCATTGTTCGCATCGCTGATTTTGAATTCGAGTTTGTTGAGAACAGCAGCTACTATTAAGTAGTTGCCGGCTTAACGATGAATACCAAACGCCGACTGTGCGTTCCCAGAAAAGGGAGGCAGAGCCGGCGTTTTTTGTAGAAAGAATCGAAAACGCATCGGAATAGGCAGATGGCAATCATTGAAGTGGTGAAACATGACGGTCCACCCGGCGTATTCGCCTGGAGGTATCCGAGCCAGGAGCTGGGAACTTGGACCAACTGATCGTCACTCAAGAAGCGATTTTGTTCAAGGGCGGTCAGGCGTTGGCACACCGAACATTCCGATTCTCTCCAATATTACCTGATTAGGTAATTGGTGACCTTTGTATGGGATCACCCCCGGATTTTCAGGGATTTTGCTGTATTTATACCGGAAGGACAATACAACTTGCAGCTTGGGGAGAGCTGAATGTGAACTTGCTGCAACGGGGTGCCAGGTGTTATATGTGAAAAGTTGTTGCATTCTACAGGAGCCATCCCGTATAATGTCCACTATATAAACACAAAAGTCTTTGGGGTGAGGACGTTCGTGAAAGAACGCTATTATTTGGTCCGAGAGGACATATTGCCTGACGCCGTGCTGAAGACCATGCAGGTCAAGCAGCTGCTTGAGGCGGGAGATGCCAAGACGGTACATGAGGGTGTAGAACAGGTTGGGCTTAGTCGCAGCGCATTTTATAAATACAAGGATGGTATTCATCTGATCCATCAGCTCGAACGCGAGCGTATTGTCACAATCTCCATTGATCTGGAGCACGAGTCCGGTATGCTATCCAAAGTGCTGGGATCTGTGGCTGTTCATGGTGCCAATGTGCTGACAATCCATCAGAGTATTCCGCTCCAGGGACGGGCCAATGTGGTTATCTCTGTGGAGATATCACATTTGAACGAAGAGCTCGGGGATATGCTGGATAGTCTGAAGGCGATACCCGGAGTGAAACGTGCTTTAATTATCGGGCAAGGGTAGTATGGCTTCATAAAACTTAGGTAAATGCTTACGAAGCGAGTTTTGCCCGAAGTGGAACCGATGAAGTAACACTAGCAAAACTTAGCATATGCTTTCGAAGCAAGTTTTATTGCGTAGAATGTTCAAGAAGTATAGCTTCATAAAACTTTTAGGAGGATTCAAATGAAGCCGGTCAAAGTGGGGTTACTGGGTCTGGGAACAGTAGGTACGGGCGTAGTCCGTATCGTAGAAGGGAATCAGGAGGATCTGAGCAGTCAGGTGGGTTCACCGATTGTTATTGAGCGCATTGCTGTGAAGAATACCGAGAAAGCCCGGGATATCGAAGTGGATGCCGCTATAATCACCGATGATCCTTGGGCGGTTATCCGTGACCCGGAGATTGATGTCATTGTGGAAGTGATGGGCGGGATCGCAGGAACGAAGGAATATATTCTGGAGGCGCTGGAACGCGGCAAGCATATCGTGACCGCCAACAAGGATCTGATGGCGCTGCATGGTTCCGAGATTCTGGCCAAGGCGCAGGAGAAACAGTGCGATGTTTTTTATGAGGCCAGTGTGGCCGGGGGGATTCCGATTATCCGTACATTGATCGAAGGCTTTTCCTCTGATAAAATCGTGAAGATTATGGGCATCGTAAACGGGACTACCAATTACATACTGAGCAAAATGAGCCAGGAAGGCGCATCCTATCTTGATGTCTTGAAGGAAGCACAGGAACTGGGATATGCCGAATCTGATCCAACCTCGGACGTCGAGGGCTTGGATGCTGCACGAAAGATGGCTATTCTCGGCACACTTGGTTTTCGTACCAATGTTGAGCTGAGTGATGTCAGTGTCAGCGGCATCTCTGGAGTGAGCAAGGAGGATATTGCTTTTGCCAAAAGACTGGGTTATGAGATGAAGCTGCTGGGCATCGCTGAGAGTCACGAAGATGAATTCAGTATCAGCGTGCAGCCTACGATGATTCGGGCCAGCCATCCGATTGCTTCCGTGAACGGTGTATATAATGCGGTATATGTGTATGGTCAAGCCGTAGGAGAAACCATGTTCTATGGTGCAGGAGCGGGCGCTATGCCAACAGCAACGTCCATAGTAGCGGATCTGGTTGCCGTCATTAAGAACCTTAAGCTGGGTGTTAACGGGTTAAAGCAGATTGTTCCTTACAAACAGAAGAAGCTCAAGAGTGACGAAGACATCTTCTATAAGAATTTCCTGCTGCTGCATGTGGATGACAAGGCAGGGGTTCTGGCCAAAATCACGCAGGTATTTGCAGAGTACGATGTCAGTCTGGATTCCGTAGTGCAGCAGGCGAATTCGCATAATCCGGACGCAGAGATCATTATCGTGACGCACAACGCGAGCAAGGCGAGTATGAATAAAGTAATGCGGCATCTGGAGCAGCTTAAGGTTATTCACCGGATTAAGAGCCACTATCGGGTGGAAGGCTGAACCTTGAATCCTTACTAACAGCTCCACGCAAAAATAATGAAGGAGATTTTACCAGCTATGAGTATGTACGGAAGGTCAAGAGTTAAAGTCCCCGCCAGTACCGCAAATCTGGGGCCGGGTTTTGATACATTGGGCATGGCGCTTTCCCTGTATGCCTGGATTGAAATGGAGGAATCCGCAGATACCGTATTTCATCTTTATGGAGATGAGATGGCAGGTGTGGCCACGGATAAAAGCAATCTGCTCTACCAGGTGGCACAAATGGTGTTTGCTGAAGCGGGTGTAGAGATTCCGGAGCTTTCCATTACCATGTACTCCGATATCCCGCTTACTCGAGGACTGGGCAGCAGCGCATCAGCAATTGTTGGCGGAATGACGGCAGCCAATGCAATGATTGGTTCTCCTTTGAGCCTATCCAAGCTGTTCGATATGGCAACCGCCCTGGAAAAGCACCCTGATAATGTGGGAGCCTCACTCTTCGGTGGGATTATCACAGCTGTCTGGGATGGCGAGCATGCGGATTATATCCGGATTGAGCCTCCCCGGGACCTTGAGGTTCTGGTAGTTATTCCTGAATTCGAACTTTCAACCACCAAAGCGCGTGGAGTACTTCCATCTGAGATCACGGTGGGAGATGCTGTCCATAACATCAGTCGGACCTCGCTTTTGACTGCTGCTATGGCTGCTGGCCGGCTTGATCTCATTGGCCGCGCCATGCAGGATCGCCTGCATCAGCCTTATCGGGCGCCACTGGTGCCTGGTATGGAGAAGCTGCTGGCCGAAGCGACAGGGCATGGGGCACTGGGCATTGCGCTGAGTGGTGCCGGACCTACGCTACTCTGCATGGTTGAGCGGAATGGGAGTCGTAAGGAGGAACTGGAGCTTTTTCTGAAACAAACGATGGAGGAGCATGGTATTCCCGCACGTACCTGCTGGCTGCCGCCTTGTACTTCAGGAGTTGTCACAGAGCTGATTGAAACAAACCAGATGCATAACGAGTCATTTTTGGATATGATAAAAGGAGAAAAACAGTTATGAAATCAATAGCAGTGTTGCCGCAGGGCTCGGTCTCGCATGAAGCGCTGCTGCATTTATTCGGTGATGAGCCTGTAAATATTGAGCATCATAAGCTTATCTCTGATGTTTTTCTGGCCACGGCTAATGGTGTGACCGACTACAGCGTAATTCCCATTGAGAATACTATCGAAGGTTCGGTAAGTCTGCATATTGATTGGCTCATTAACGAAGTGGACCTGCCAATGCAGGCAGAGTGGATTTTTCCATCCATACAGAATCTGATCAGTAATCCTAAGGAATTCACGGATGCTGAAGGCCATAAGGATTACACCAAAGTGGTCAAAATCCTTTCTCATCCAGTTGCCATGGCGCAATGTCTGCAGTTTATCCGCGTTCACGCCCCCTGGGCTGAGCTGGAGTCAGTCGGAAGCACATCCGAAGCGGTTGAAATTGTGTCTAAGAATCCTGGTATAGGCTGGGCGGCAATCGGTACCGCGCTTGGTGCAGCAACACATGGGCTTGAGATTGTAGAGCGGCAGGTTACAGACCATAATAACAATTACACACGGTTTGTACTGGTAGGCCATCAGAAGCTGGAACTTCCACGGAAAAGCAGCGGTGATAAGACAAGCATTCTGGTGACATTGCCGGAGGATTTTCCGGGGGCGCTCCATCAGGTACTGGCTGCATTTGCTTGGCGGCGGCTGAATTTATCGCGTATAGAGTCACGGCCGACGAAGAAGAAATTGGGTACTTATTATTTTTATATTGATGTGCTGGAACCGATAGAATCGGTCCTGCTCCCCGGGGCTATTGAAGAGATCAAGGCCCTGGGCTGCCAGGTGCGGATTCTGGGCTCGTATCCCACATACACCTATGAGGAAGAGAAAGCGGAGGTGCAGTAAGTTCATGGCTGAGCAATGGATCTATCTGGATGGACAACACGTAACGAAGGAAAATGCAAAGGTATCCGTGTTTGATCACGGATTTTTATACGGAGACGGAATTTTTGAAGGTATCCGTATCTACAACGGCAACATTTTTAAATGCAAGGAGCATTTGGACCGGCTGTATGATTCGGCGAAGTCCATCATGCTGGACATTCCGCTTAGCTATGATGAAATGCTGGAAGCTATGGCTGAAACCATTCGTCTTAATGAAATGCGTAACGGATATATTCGTCTGATCGTATCCCGCGGCCCCGGAAATTTGGGTCTGGACCCCCGCCGCTGTCCCAAAGCCAGTGTCATCATTATTGTAGAACAGCTGGCTATTTATCCGGAGCAGGCCTACCTGAACGGACTTCGTGCGGTTTCCGTCTCACAGCGCCGTAATATTCCGGATGCGCTGAATCCGAAGATCAAATCCCTGAACTATCTCAATAACATCCTTGTCAAAATCCAGTCGAATCTGGCAGAAGCTGACGAAGCGATTATGATGAACGCTCAAGGGTATGTAACCGAAGGCTCGGGAGACAATATTTTTATCGTCAAAAGAGGCATAGTCTACACGCCGCCTTGCTACCTGGGAGCGCTTGAGGGCATTACTCGCCTGGCAATCATTGAGCTGTGCGATAAGCTCGGTCTGACCCTGAAAGAAGAACCGTTCACTATGCATGATGTGTACATTGCGGATGAAGTTTTCTTTACCGGCACAGCAGCCGAAGTTATTGCAGCCCGTGAAATCGACGGCCGGATTATTGGCGCAGGTCATGCAGGCCCAATTACGCTGCAGCTCCTTGAAGAGTTCCGCAATGTTGTGGACAAAGACGGCTACAAGGTTTGGGAATAAGCAGGGTCTATAGCAAAACATTATGTTACAGCAAAAATCCTTTCATGCCATGCATGAAAGGATTTTTTTTGCTTAAGGGATGTCAATCGCCTATGGGCTGCATAAGATGTAGTAACGAAGGAGGCGGCTGTACCGCATATAAAAAAGCTGAGAAGCAGAATAACCTGAGAAAGGCATTCAGCATCAGAGATTGCAGCTAGGCTATTTGAGTGCAGGCGCCGTTCACAAAAGTATGAGCCCGCAAAACTTGGCAGATTCTTTCGGAGTTAAGTCTTGCACGAAGTCGATTCAGAAGGCTATTGAAATAAAATTTAGCTATGCTTTCGAAACGAGGTTTGTACAAGGCAAGGCTGGGGAGTAATGCTCACTAAACTTTTAGGAGGTTATTGCTGCGTGAAAATACACATTGTCAAGTCAGGCGATACGCTATATGCATTGTCGCAAAAGTACGGAGTACCGCTGCAAAAAATTATCGAGGCCAATCCACAGATCAGCAATCCGGATGTGCTTGCCGTTCGAGATAAGGTCAAAATTCCTACGACAGCCGTCCAGGTTCCGGAAAAGAATGAGGTCTACTACAAACATACCGTCAAGCAAGGAGATACCCTGTGGAAGTTGTCCAAAGCATGGGGGATTTCACTAAAGGATATGATTGATGCTAACACGCAACTGAAGAATCCCAATGCACTGCTGGTTGGTGAAGTTGTAAATATTCCTAAGAAGGGCAATCCTTCTGCCATCGAGCCGCAATCCGAAGCGACGGCTATAATTGATAAAACAAAGCTGGGCTCCAAAGATTACACCGGAGTTAAAGAGCAGCCTTCTGCCGTGGTTTCCCCTGTTTCAACAACACTGCCAGCACCTTCACCGAATAAAGAGCCAGAGATTTCACCAACAGTGAACAAGATGCCTGAAGTTCTACCCATGCAGCCTGAAGTTTCACCAATAATGAACAAGGCGCCTGAAGTCTCACCTATAGTGAACAAAGCTGCCGAAGTGGCACCTGTTCATGAAATGATTCATGAAACACAAAGCTTGTTTGTTCAAATTTCAGTGCCTGCACAGGAAGCGATGAAGTATGAGATGCCCATGGAAAAGTCGAAATCAGAAGTGCAGCCCATTTCCTGGTATGAAAGTAAAACACCGGCATGTGACAATATGATAGGATATCCCGGGATAAGTGGGAATCCATATTTCGTTGACTTTCCACCGGCATATCCGAACTATGAGCCCATGGCTGTTATGGGGATGAATTCAGCACCGAATTTTATGCATCCAGTGAATTATATGCCGGAGTGTGCTCCCCCACATGGCATGCATCCGGTATCAGATTTCCCGGGAGCCTGGTATCCAAATTCAGCACCTGAATATCCTAATATTAGTCCTTTCAGCGAAAACCCCTCTTTTGGTATGCCGCAGTATGGTGAACAGCCTGTCAATATGCCATGGCCTTCCTGCGGTTGCGGTTCAGTGATGCCTTTGCAGACGGTTCAGCCTTATTCCTATGAACAGCCTGTGATTAATCCATATCCCGACTATATGCACCCAATGCCGGGGATGATTTCACCTTACGGAGTAGATATGGGGCCTCAAGGAAACGTCGTGGCACCCAATACCTTTGCAGCCCCAATGGTATCGAATATTCCGGCATATCCAATGTATCCGGGTATGGAGAATTATGCGCATAGTCGGATACCTGAAATTCAGGAGCCGGAATTTATTCAGCAGGAAACCATTCGTGCAGCAGAAGCGGGAGTTTCCGAACCTGCGGTGAAGAGTAAAGGCGGTACAGCAAAAGCATCCGCAGCAAAAGTGAAAACTTCAGGCCAAACTACTGCTGCTGCCAATAAAACCGCTGGTAAGCAACGTTCCAATCAGAATGCCCGTAAAGGCACTGTGAAAAAGAGCCGAAATCCATGGATTTCGAACTAACACTTTTTTAGGCTGATTCCAGTTTTTATAAGCATGCTGTAATGCATTGTCGATGCAATACAGCATGCTTTGTTCTAATGGGTACGAGGTCATACATAGTGATATTTATTAGGCCTAAGGACTGTTTTGAATTGGTAAAAATTGAGGTTGTATTTAGTATAGGATTCGTGTTATATTATAAATCCAGTCGCAGACATGATAAAAAAGTTTGATGATTGGAATCATGAATATCTATCAATGCGCTGACATGATTCAAAAAAAGATGTTGCAATTGATTGATGAACATGATATATTATAAGAGTTGCTGGTGACGAGATAATCGGCGCCGACGACGAGCTTGATCTTTGAAAACTGAACAACGAGTGAGTGGGATTTCACGCAAGTGAGATCCAAAAATAGAGAATATTTTATTCTCGTCAGATGTTTCAAAATGAGCAATCGCTCTTTCTAAATACCAATTTGGAGAGTTTGATCCTGGCTCAGGACGAACGCTGGCGGC
>NZ_JBQENA010000004.1:0-708944 GCF_052044425.1 Paenibacillus sp. 22594 | reverse complement strand
ACCTGTGCGGGTGTAGTTCAATGGTAGAACTTCAGCCTTCCAAGCTGATAGCGTGGGTTCGATTCCCATCACCCGCTTAATTGTTAATCGAGTGAACCCTTGTGGAGCAAGGGTTTTTTTGTGCTTTTCACCGTATTGTGTTTTTGCCGACAGTCAGAAAGTGCAGGGAACTGATATTATTAGGGTGGCGAGCACAATGTCATGAATACCAGGAAATTAAGGAGCCTACATCGATGACTGACAAAGTAATTCGGATCTTCAAAATTATCAACGCTATCCAGTCCAGTCCAGGGATTACAGCCGCGGATCTGGCGATCAGATGTGATGTGAACATAAGAACCGTCTACAGGGATTTGGAGATCATAAGCCATTTTGCGCCTGTAACGAACGAGGGCAGAGGTACTGGCTATAAGTTTATGGGTAAGTTTTTTTTGTATCCACTGGATTTCTCCGAGCAGGAGGCAATGGCCTTTTCTCTTTTACCTTCAATCCTGAATCAGGATAAGATTCCCCCAGGCTTCCATACCGCCTATGATAAGGTCATGGGCACACATCTCAAGGAAAAATCCAAGTCCAATGCAATACTTGAGAATATTGCCGATATTATTCAGATGGGTAAACCTGCTTACCGCAAAGAAAGCCGGAACTTTCTGCAGCCGATTATCGGCGCGATTGTGGAGCAGCGGAGCATTCGGGCTATCTATCATTCCCAGTCGCGTAATGCTATTACACAGCGTGTGATTGATCCGTATTACTTGATTCCGCGGGATCAGCGGTTTTATCTGATCGGGTACTGCCATCTTAAGGAGGCCATCCGGACCTTCCGTATCAGCCGTTTTCAGGAGGTGGAGGTGACGGATAAAAGCTTTGATAAAGGCGATTTTAATATTAAAAAGTATCTGAAAAATACCTGGTCCATTGACCGTGGCAATAAAAACATCAAGTTCAAGGTGCGTTTTCATCCTGAAATTGCCCGTTATATTAAAGAAGAAGAACTCTTTGTGCATCCATGGATGAGCGATGAACAGGATGGCAGTCTGCTGTTTGAAGTGACTGTCAACAATGAGAAGGAATTCACCAAGTGGATTCTGCAATATGGCCCAAATGCAGAAATTCTGGAACCAGCGTCGGCCAGAGATGGGCTGAAGGGTCAGCTTACCCAGTGGATGGAGCTTTATCAAAAGTGAGCAGGTACGATAAAAGCATTTTTTGAGTGGGAATACTTCACAGCAACAAGCGACAATGAGCGGAGGCTCTTCGTCCCCTTCATTCACATGGGCAGATGTTACTTAGAGCGCTATGGGGAGCTCAATCTTTGTTTTCATAACAGATGTAGCTTATGCCAGTGAATAGGTTATTTTTTTGTAACCCGTAAATCGAGAAACTTTTATCATCTTCGATGCGTCAAATAGATAGAAAAAAATGAGGATTTTAGCATATCCAGGAGGATGAGCTTGTGAAGAAGTTATGGATTTCTATTGTAGTGGGGTTGTTAGTGTTTCCGATGATGTTTCAATCCCCAGCTCAGGCGGATACACCCATCAGTATTATTATTGATGGAGTCCCATTGTCTACAGATCAGCCGCCTGTAATGGTGAATGGGCGGACGATGGTACCGTTACGTGCAATCTTTGAAGCCTTCAATGCCAACATCAAGTGGAATCAGAAGACACAAACAGTAACGGCTACTAAGGATGATACGACGATTATATTGAAGATTGGCTCCAAGATAGCTACGATTAACAATCAGACTGTAAGTCTCGATGTACCCGGTCTAAATTTGAAGGGTAGAACAATGGTACCGACACGGTTCGTAAGTGAAGCCATGGGTCGAGAAGTGGGATGGAACTCCAAGACCAAAGTTGTGACAATAACCACTTCAGTCTCGAACGTTGGAAATGCAGGTCCGGTCACTAGCTTAACAGCGCAGGATGTAAGTGATTTTGGTGACGGCCGTGATCTGCAAGTTAGCTTCACCCGAGTGGCAGATGAGTCACTAGTGGATCATTACCGAGTTCTGATTGCTAAAGCAGGGTATACGCTTAATCTGTCATCAGCACAAACGATAGCCTCATCTAATTATTCCGCTGTATTAGCAACAGGTTCAAATCCTACGATTAAATTGACCGCTACTTCGAGGACTGTTGATGGCGATTTAATTAAGAGTAATCAAGCGTATATAGCTTATGTCATGACAGTTGGCAAAGGAAGTAATGCCAGTACGCTTTCTAGTGGGTCTTCCTCTATTACACTAGTAAATAACACTGCAGAATTACTAAGCAATGTAAAAGTAAATGATATCAGCGACTACGGTGATGGGCGAGATTTATTCGTCAGCTTCAACAAGCTGTCAGATGAGACGAAAGTAAGTTCTTATCGGATATTTGTGATCAAAGCTGCTAATTATTCAACTTTTAATTTGGCGAAAGCAAACGCTGTCTCCAGTTCGGATTCCACACAAGTTAGCAAGACGGGTTATAACATCTCCCAGATCTTGTCTTCAGGAGCCAGGGATGTGGATGGAGCTCTTGTTAAAACAGGGGTTAGTTATCGAGTGTTTGTCATGGCGATTGATAGCAGTAATGCAGCCAATAATGTGTTGTCTTCTGCTTCATCTGCACTTACGCTGTCAAGCGTAGGTATCACTGGCTTGAGTGTTAGCGACGTTAGCGATTATAATGATGGCCGTGATTTGAAGGTATCATTTACTCATGCTACGGACGAAACCAATATTAGCCAGTATCGAATTATGGTAGTGCCTGCGTCATATTACAGCAGCTTCAGCTTATCTGACGCGAATAATGTATCGAGTGCGTACTATACAACCGTAAGCACAACAGGATCTACTACCAATCAAGTATTGAACTCGTCAGCAAGAGATGTACGCGGCAATTTGATAAAGAGTGGCACTAGCTATAAAGTGTATGTGTTATCTATCGGAAGCGGGACTTATTTAGGGGCTAATGTACTTTCGTCTGCTTCATCGGATATTATGTTGTTGAATGTTTCCAGCTTGAGTGCCGTTTCTAACTTGAGTGTTAGCGATGTTGACGATTATGGTGATGGCCGTGATTTGAAGGTGTCATTTACTCATGCCACGGATGAAACCTATATTAGCCAGTATCGGATTATGGTAGTGCCCGCGTCATATTACAGCAGCTTCAGCTTATCTGATGCGAATAATGTATCGAGTACCTACTATACAACCGTAAGTACAACTGGATCTACTACTAATCAAGTATTGACCTCGTCAACCAGAGACGTGCGTGGCACTTTGATAAAGGACGGAATTAACTATAAAGTGTATGTGTTATCAATCGGAAACGGGAATTATTCGGGTTCTAATGCATTGTCTGGTGAATCGCCTGTCATTACCTTGTCGGGTAAGATCCCGGTCATCTCTGTAACGAATGTAACGTATAGTGTGAACGATGGTAAAATACTGATAAGTTTCAACAAATCATCCATTGAGACAAATATCTCAGAATACCGGGTATTGGTAGTTCCTTCTAAGCAAGGCTTTGGTTCGACGGATGCCTTGGGGGTGCAAGCTTCGTTCTATAAGTCGATCGCTCCTAATGGAACGAATCCTTCAATAGTGACTGCGACAAGGGATGTTAATGGAGCCTTAATTACAAAAGGGAAAAAATATAAGGTATATATTCTTGCCGTAGCCAATAGTAGTGGTGTGCAGAATGGTGGTCTTTCAGATTCAACGGAAGAATTTGAAATATAACTACGCTCAAGTGGAGAGGGCTATGCTATAAAAAATAATCGAGCCTGTGCTACGATGTTCCTGAAGGAACTACGCGGCACAGGCTGTTTGTATGAAGAAGCTTATGAGAGCCGGGTTATCAATAGGCAGACGGGCAGAATGAAATAACCCCCGGCCTTTACGGCCGAGGCTTATTCGTGCAATAGGGGACAGGTTACTCACCTTGCGGTATAGTCAGTCCCAAACCTTCAGCAATGCGCTGACCCAATTCGGGGTCTGCCTTATAAAAGTGTCCGATCTGGCGGAGCTTGATCTCTTCGTTCTCGACGGGGGTCATGGCGCCTACAATATTGCGGATCAGACGTGCGCGTTCTTCTTCACTCAACAAACGGTAGAGGTCCCCGGGCTGAGTGTAGTGATCGTCATGATTATAGGACACACTGTCGGCCTGCCCGGTGACTTCAAAAGCTGCCGGCTTGTGCGCAGGTGATTCTGCCGCTCCACCGAAGCTGTTCGGTTCGTAGTAGACGGAACCGCCGCCGTTATTGCCATGGATCATTGCGCCGTCGCGCTGATTGTTGTTCACCTCCGCTATAGGGCGGTTAATGGGCAACTGATTGTGATTCGCACCTACACGGTAGCGGTGGGCATCGCCATAGGCAAAGAGGCGGCCCTGCAGCATTTTATCAGGGGAAGCTTCAATCCCGGGGACAAAGGAGCCAGGAGAAAATGTAGCCTGCTCCACTTCCGCGAAATAATTCTCGGGGTTGCGGTCCAATACCATGCGGCCTACTTCAATGAGCGGGTAATCTTTTTGCGACCATACCTTGGTTACATCGAAGGGATCAAAACGGTACGTATCTGCATCTTCTACAGGCATAATCTGCACATGCAGTCTCCAGGCAGGGAAATCTCCCTTATCAATCGCATTGAACAAATCCTCTGTATGATAATCCGGATTCTCTCCGGCGATTTGCGCGGCCAGATTCACATCGAGATTCTTTATGCCCTGCTCTGTTTTGAAATGGTATTTGACCCATACTGCTGCACCCTCGGCATTGACCCATTTGAATGTGTGGCTCCCGAAGCCGTGCATATGGCGGAGCGTAGCCGGTATGCCGCGGTCGGACATCAGAATCGTAACTTGATGCAACGACTCCGGTGAAAGGGACCAGAAGTCCCAGACGGCATTGGGGTTCTTCAGATGGGTCTGCGGATGGCGTTTCTGGGTATGGATAAAGTCCGGGAATTTGATTGCGTCACGGATGAAAAAGACAGGTGTATTATTGCCGACCAGATCGTAATTGCCTTCTTCGGTATAAAATTTCACGGCGAAGCCGCGCGGATCACGAACGGTATCGGAAGACCCCAGTTCCCCGGCTACTGTCGAGAAGCGGATGAACATTGGTGTGCGTTTGCCCACTTTGGACAGGAAAGCTGCTTTGGTATATTTGGACAGGTCCTGGGTGACTTCAAAATAACCATGGGCTCCGGCTCCTTTGGCATGAACCACACGTTCGGGTACACGCTCCCGGTTGAAATGCGCCAGCTTTTCCAGCAAATGTACATCCTGCAGCAGAGTGGGTCCACGGGAACCGGCAGTCATGGAATTCTGGTTATCCCCTACAGGTGCTCCCCAGCTCGTTGTAAGTCTGTTATGGTTCTCGCTCATGAATAATCTCCACCTCGTATTAAGATTTGAATTTAGAATAAGTATAAATACTATAATATCAAATAAATTTAAAATATCAATCCTAAATTATAATTATTTTAAATAAGTCTGAAGAACCTAGCATTTTCTGTTGCGCTCAGGCTTAAAAATGAACGATAATGGGGCTGTTGGAATTACAGGGAGTTTGGTCAGTTAGGGGGAGACAACATGCTGGATCGGCTGATTAGTCTGCCATTCACGATGACGGATGAGGAGCGCAGAGAACTGCACATACTTACGCTTAACGAAAATATTTCCAGAGGCAAGCTGTTTGCCAAAATTATTATAGGCATTGAATCAGCTTTGGCAGTCACTGACTTGGCAGCTTCTTTCGCTAAGGTACACGATAGCTTTCATTTCAGCTTTTATTTTATCATGTATGTTTTCATGATCGGACTGAATGTAGCTTTTCTGCTGGGAGCTGCAGCCTATGAAAGAGATGCCAAGCGGGTGGAGGGCAGGTATCGGCTGTATGAGAAGCTGTTCATCGTATATGCGTATACTTTTGTGATTTGGGGCTCTGTCGTGACGTTGTCGGATCAGCGGCTATATGGACAAGTGATGGCTTTTGTGATTAATCTGGTCAGCATTTCGGTCATCTTTTATTTCAACAACAGGATGGTGCTGTACCTGTATGGAGTCTCGGCAGGATTGCTGTATATCGGGCTCCCCTTGTTCCAATCGTCTTCGAATGTACTGATAGGTCACTACGTCAATCTGACTTTGTTCCTTTTCTTTACCTGGGTGGCGTCAAGAATTCTCTATGTGAACTATTGCAGCAATTATTACAACGGAATACTGCTGGGGAACAGCCACCGGAAGCTGGAGGAGCAGGTCATTCAGAATGAAAAAGTACATCAGGAACTGGCCCGGGCCAACGGGGAGCTGCAGAGGTTATCGCTTATCGATGCGCTGACAGAAATTCCGAACCGCCGTGCTTTCGACCAAAGGATACAGCAGCTGTTAAGCTCGGGCAAGGAAGCGGCCAGTATGGTTGCTGTATTAATCATTGATATTGATTACTTCAAATCATTCAACGATAACTACGGGCATGCTGAAGGGGATCGGATCATTAAAGAAGTGGCTCAGGTGATTCATGGGGAAATGGAGGGAGAGCGTCAATTTGCAGCCCGGCTGGGGGGTGAGGAGTTCGTGGTTGCAGCCTTTGATACCGGGGTGAACGGGGCGATGGAGCTTAGTGAAAGAATCCGTAAGCGTATTCAGCAGATGTCTGTTCACCACGGCTATTCCGAAGTCAGCTCCTATATTACAGTGAGCATAGGCGCCGCCGCAGGTGAAGCGACGAATCCGGGGGAGATTGCGCTTCTAATGGAACTCGCAGATCAGGGGTTATATGTAGCGAAAACGAGCGGCCGCAACAGAGTGTCCACCGCAAGCGGCAGCATGTAAAAATCCCGCCTGCAGCATAGAAGCTGGAGGCGGGACATTGTTGTAAACAGTTAACCTTTGATATACATCCGGTTGTAATATTCCTCCAGCATCCGTTTGCTCGCGAATTCGGTACGGGTGGTTTCAATGCTCTTGCGCATCATCTGTACCCACTTCTCCTTATCCTCATAGAAGGTTGGGAGGACACGGTTCAGGAGTGTGTCGTAGAGGGCATCGCTGTCATGCTGGTCAAGCACAGCGAAATCAGTCGTCTCGAAGCCGTCTCCGATCTGCCAGCCATTCTCGCCGTCAATACAGGCCTCCGGCCACCAGCCGTCAAGGATGGAACAGTTCAGGACACCGTTCATGGCAGCTTTCATACCGGAGGTGCCGCTGGCTTCCAGCGGACGGCGCGGATTGTTGAGCCAAATATCGGAACCGCGCGTCAGCATTGCTCCGATCGTCATATCGTAATTTTCCAGGAACACTACGCTCTTCGGATATTTTTTCATCATGGCCACGAGGTTGCTGACGATTTTTTTGCCGTTGTCATCCAGCGGATGGGCTTTGCCGGAGAATACGATTTGGATGCGGCCACTCTCCAGGTAAGGCTCGATAATCTCCGGCTGGGAAAAAATCAGGTCGCTGCGTTTGTAAGGGGCAGCGCGCCGGGAGAAGCCGATCAGCAGATTGTCCGCATTCAACGAGATGCCGGAACGTTCTTCAATAAAGCCGATTAGCTCGCCTTTGATCTCCTTATGTGCGGCCCACAGATCGCCGTCTTCTTCAAAGGCCCTGGTCATTCGTTCATCGACCCAGGTTGGGGTATGAATAGCATTGGTAATGCCGATGATCTCCGAACGGCCGGCGACTTCCTTCCACATTTTATTTGCGGTATCGGCATGTAGCTGAGCCACAGCGTTAGAGATACGCGACAGGCGCAGTCCGGCTACGGTCATATTGAACGGATCACCGCCGATGCGCACCATTTGGTCATGGGTCAAGCCGTTAAAAGCACCCATATACTCCAGACGATCCAGCGGATGCGTCTCATTGCCTTCCTTAATCGGTGTATGTGTAGTGAACACAACCTCTTCCCGGGTAGCTTTCCAGGCTTCTTCAAAGGTGCTGCCACCGGACATTTTTTCACGGATCAGTTCGATAGCGGCCAGTGCCGCATGTCCCTCGTTGAAATGGTAGACGTCAATCGGAATATCCAGTGCGCGCATGGCTTTTACCCCGCCTATTCCGAGGACAATCTCCTGTGCGATCCGTTCTTCCCCAAACCAGCCGTAGAGCTGGCCCGTAATCCAGGCATCTCCGTTCTCCGGAATATCCGTATCGAGCAGATACAGTGGATTGTTGCCGAAATGATCGGTTTTCCAAACCTTGCAGACTACATCGATCTTGCGGACCTTAACGGTGACCTTCACGCCTGTATCCTCAAGGAAATCATAGACGTAATTGTGGTAGGAGTCGTAAGGATTGCCGCTCGCGTCAATCTTCTGGTCCGTGTAGCCTTGCTTCCATTTCAGCCCTATGGGGATGATCGGAGCGCCAATATCCTTGGCACCCTTGATGTAGTCTCCGGCCAATATGCCCAGGCCACCGGCGTACATTTTGAAGTCGGAATGCAGTCCGTACTCCATGCTGAAATAAGCTACTGACGGTAATTGGTTCTGGTTCACTTGATAAGCCTCCTAAATACATAGTAGAGTGAAAACTGGTGTTACTGCAGGCTTAATCTAAGGTGCAAACGTTTGCTCAAATGAGCGAAAAAACTTTCCTGGAAGCGATTGCACACCTATTCTAGCACATTTGCAGAAAAAAAGCATACCGAAGTTTGAAAAAAGAAATGGCCCGATTTAAAGCAGTGTTTTCCCTGAACGTTTGGATGGCTCCGTGGAGTAGGCCCCGCAGGCTAGGACTGGAGTAGCGTTGCAAACTCCGGCCCGAGCTTATTATCCTAAAAATTCATTTCTGCTCATAAAGTGAGAGCTGGCAGCCGAAATAAATAAAGATATATATCACAACATAGGGGGAACCGATCACATGAAAAAAACAGTCAGTATTATTGCAAGCTGCTTTCTGGCCATCAGTATGGTGTCAGGAGCTGCACAGGCCAAACCCGACAACAATAATGGTAAGGGTAACGGCAATGGTAAAAGTATAGTAGAAGCTCCAGCTGCGGTACCTGCTAATGTAGCAGCGCCAACAGACAAGGATAAAGACAAGGACAAAGAAAAAGAGAATACCAAAGAAAAGGATAAAGAGTCCGTTACTACAGTTACCTATGCTACATATGGAAATAAGGGCCAAAATGGATATAAGGGTCTTCTGCATGCTATTGAAAATGTGAAGGACAAGCCGGCAGGGGCCGTGATCGCAGAGCTTTTATTGACCCAGTATTCTACGGAACTGACACCAGAAATGAAGGCTGAGCTAGAAGCCATTAAAGATAAGGATGCCGCGTTGTCAGCACTTGCGGAGATTCTGAACCAAAAAGGCAGTGTAACCGATGCGGTATACGTCCAGAAAGAAGCTATTCTGGCTAACGTAAAGAATCTGAACTCGTATAAAAAGCTTGGCAAGCTGTATGCACAAACCGGCAAAAAAGGAGTAAAGCTGTACGTTAACGGTGAAGAGTCTACCTCTGCCGTTGCTCCTATTGTTACAGCCGGAAGCACATTGGTACCGTTCAAAGCTATTGCTGAAGCCTTGCAGGCTGAAGTGGTCTGGAATGGGAAGGAGCGTTCGGTTACCATGACCCGAGAAGGGACTACTGTAAAGCTGTTTATTGATAAAAAGACAGCGTATGTCAACGGTCAGGCTGTTACTCTTCAGGTCGCGCCGGCCATCGTTAAGGGCAATACGGTTGTGCCAGCCCGCTTCGTCAGTGAAGCCTTGAAAGCTACTGTGAAATGGGAGCCGGAATCCCAATCGGTAGTCATCTACGAAGAGTAGAAGATTACAGAAGGCCCAGGCCGCAGTACATGTTCAAGAGGAAGTTAGCTTGCATTAAGGAGAAGGCACGGCAGTCACTGCTGTGTCTTTTTGTTAATATAAAAATTTATATGTTTCATGCTATAAATTTTCTGCTTAGTACAGAGAGAAATGGGGTTTGATAAAACCGGGTAAACCCGAGTAAGATAGAGTGTAACAAGTTAGGATGGTGAACAGATTGGGTATAGTGATAATCGGCAGCCTGAACATGGATATGGTGGTACGCACAAGCCGGGCACCAGAGGCCGGAGAGACATTGTTCGGACAGGACTTTACCCTGTCTCCAGGCGGGAAGGGTGCAAACCAGGCAGCAGCGGCAGCCCGTCTTGGCGCAGAGGTGACGATGATCGGCAGAGTAGGCAAGGATGCCTTCGGCAGCGAGCTGCTTGAGGTCATGCGCCAGGAGCAGATCCATACCGAGCATATTGGACAGAGTGAAACACTCGGTACGGGGATCGCTTCCATCGTTGTGGACGGAGAAGGGGAGAACCGGATTATCGTTGTGCCTGGGGCGAATATCGAGATGGGTCCAGCAGATATTGCAGCACTTGCGCCGATAATTAGCCAGGCGGAAATGGTAGTCATGCAGCTGGAGACGGATCTCTCAATGTGTGCACATGCTGCCGCCATAGCCGACAGGCATGGAATCCCGGTAATCCTGAACCCTGCACCGGCCCGGGCCCTTGATGATGCATTTCTCCAGCATGTTACCTACCTGACACCCAACGAGACGGAAGCGGGCATCCTGGCAGGAATGGCCGTGAATAGTATTGATGATGCTGAGCAAGCGGCGCGTATTTTGTTGCAAAAAGGGGTCAGGAACGTTATCGTGACCCTCGGTCCCAAAGGAGCGCTAATTGTGAATAATGCCGGAAGCCTGCATATTCCCGGTTTTCCTGTACAAGCTGTTGACACGGTAGCGGCTGGAGATTCTTTTAACGGAGCCCTGGCCTGGCAGCTTACCAAAGGAAAGACGCTTGACGAAGCGGTCAGATTCGCGAATGCTGTCGGTGCGCTGGCTGTAGGCAAGAAGGGTGCGATTCCGTCGCTGCCGCAGCTGCCGGAGGTTGAGCAATTTCTCCAGGATGCTGCTGAACAGTAAATGAATCATAGCTACACGCTGATACATAAGGAGCTGAAGGAAATGAGCGGCACAGTAACTGTTAGACATGTAACCCTTGGTGAGGATATTCCCAAAATCTGTGTTCCACTGGTTGGAGCTACGGCAGCTGAGCTAATAGCAGAAGCAGAGGCACTGAAGCAGCTGGCACCGGATCTGGTGGAATGGCGAAGCGACTTTTTTGCAGAGATAGAAGATCTCACCGCAGTACAGGAAACCTTGTCCGAAATCTCCTCCGTCCTCCCGGATATTCCACTGATCTTCACGTTCCGCAGTGTGGAGGAAGGCGGCGAGCGAGCGATTGCTAAGGAATATTATATCCGGCTCAATCAAGCGGCTGCAGAGAGCGGCTGCGTCGATATCATCGATGTGGAGCTGTTCAAGGGGGATGATATCGTTCGTGAGTTAATTGCGGCTGCGCATGCCTGCGGGGTGTTCGTGATCGTCTCGAATCACGATTTCCACGGAACACCCTCCCAGGAGGAGATGATCACACGGCTGCGCAAGGCCCAGGAGCTTGGCGGGGATCTGCCCAAAATCGCTGTCATGCCGCAGCATGCGGGTGATGTGCTGACGCTGCTGGCTGCCACGAATACGATGCGAGAACAGTATGCGGACCGTCCGATCATTACGATGTCCATGGCCGGAGAAGGCGTAATCAGCCGCCTGGCCGGAGAAATTTTTGGCTCAGCGCTGACCTTTGGCGCAGCACACAAGCCCTCGGCTCCGGGCCAGGTGGCGGTAGCCGAGCTGCGCAGTGTGCTGGAGCTGCTGCACCGCAGCCTGTAGAATTGCGGGCATTCAAGGGATCAGGAAATACAGGCAGCTCCATCAGCTGGAGCTGTCTTTTTGCTGATCTTGCATAATAATTCCCCGCTCCTTAAATACCTCCTTGGCTACAAAAGTCGCATTCAGCACACGCGGAAATCCGGTATAAGGCACACAGTGCAGGATGGCTTCCACGATTTCTTTAGGAGAAAGTCCTACATTAAGCGCTGCATTGATGTGAACGGTGAGCTGAGGCTCGCAGCCGCCAAGCGTAGTGAGCGAGGAAATGGTGACTAGTTGGCGCTGCCGCAAATCCAGTCCTTCGCGGGGATAAATATCGCCAAAAGCAAATTCGATCACAAATCTGCCCAGATCGGGAGAAATGTCCTTCAGCGATTGAATTACATTTGTCCCGCCCTTGCCATCCACTTCCATCAGCTTTTCCCACCCGCGTTCATAACGTTCTGTTGTCATAAGATAACCTCCGATTAATAGGGTATTTAACTTCTGAATTCAGGTTACAGCTTAGAGCGCGCTCTAATGCAACCGTTAATTTTTTGTGGTATGATTCCGCCATGGAGAACTTACTTACGATTCAGGAAATGTCCCGCCTGACGGGACTGTCGGCACATACGCTGCGGTATTACGAGAAAGTGGGCATGCTTGAGGGAGTGGCGCGGAATGAACAGGGCTACCGTGCCTATTCTGAAGCCGATGTATCTTGGGTACAATTTCTGGTCATTCTGAGAGAGCTGGATATCCCCATCCGGGAAATGAAGCGTTATTCCGATCTGCGCAGCCAGGGTCCGTCTACTGTCCATGAGAGACGATTGATGCTGGAAGCCCACCAGAGCAGGGTCCAGGAGCAGATGCGGAAGCTTGGCGATAATCTCGGGAAAATTGCCGACAAGATTCAGTACTACAAAGTAATGGAGGAAGAGGTGGAAACGGATATAAAATAGAGCGGCAGCGAAATATCCGCTGCCGCTCTGACTTTCACAAACGTGTAGAAAAAGCCTATTCCTGCTCCGTTGCGGTATACACATGAACGGCATCCCTCAGAAACTTGGCCACGCCGGACCGGGTTTTGTCGTAGTAGGCGGTGAACCGCTCATCATCGACATACATTTGTGCGACTCCGGCATGGGCCTCTTTGGTATAGGTATCCCAGTAGAAGGTCAGCCATTGGCGGTGCAGATCGGCGGCTTTTTGGGCCAGCACGCTTGCCGGATCACCGTCCTCCATGGCCTGCTCCAGTGCGGCGAACATCTCAGCCTCGAGCAGTTGAACCCTGTCGTGCTCCTCCTCCGTCATATTTCTCAGCTTACGGTTCGACTTCTCTACAGCTTCATCGCCATATTTCTCGCGGATTTCCTGCCCATACTTCTGCTCGTTATCGTCGATCAGCTTTTGCTTAAAGCCTGCAAATTTCTCTTCATTGCTCATAGTTATTCTCCCTTCAGTTTGTGCCAGTGTCCGCTCGACATTCAGGATCAGCCTATCCAATTGCTGTCTCCGCTGAAGCAACTTCTCATGATGCTCACGCAGGGCCTGGGCGCCGTCAAAGGAAGGTGCGGTTATAAGCTCTTTGATCCCTTCCAGGCTTAGGCCCAGCTCCCGGTAAAAAAGAATCTGCTGCAGCCGGTCCACCTCGGCCTGGCCATAGATTCGGTATCCCGAGGAGTTGATTCTCGCCGGCTTAAGAATGCCAAACTCATCGTAATACCGCAGGGTCCGTGTGCTGATTCCCGCAAGCGCCCCCAGCTTCTGCACGGTATACTCCATCATTTCTTCAGCCTCCAGCTCATTCTCAGCGTGTATTTGAATGGATCGCTTCACGTCAGCGACTCGCAAGCAGCTGCTTGCAAAATGAATGTACACCTTTACGTAGCGGCAATGTCAATCTTTTTTTATGATGAAAAAACAGCGGCAGTCTCCCTAGTATACCCACTAAGGGAACTGCCGCTGTCGTGTGACGATAATGAATTCAGGTTACTTTTTACCGAGCTGTGCTGCAAAGTAGGCCTGCAATTCAGCCAGCTTGCGTGGATCAGCCAAAGCGTCCTCAGCCGGGAAATAGTGCTCGGCAACGAGGTCCCAGGTGGGAACGATCTTCTGCGCGTTCATCGCTTTGATCGCAATCTTGACCGTCTTGCGTTCTCTGGCATTGGAGAAGGTGTCCACATAGTGTTGGGAGCGCTCGAAGTCGAGATCCGGGAAGACGGCGCGGAAAATTTCCGCTGTCATCTTGGCGTCGTCCAGCGCGCGATGCGCGGAGCCGGAAGGCTCTAGCTCGAACAGGGCCATCGCCCCTTCGACGCTGATATCGTTGCTGAGGCCGCGTGCGCGCAGCACACCTTTGAGCAAATCGAAATAGGTGGCAGACAGCCAGTAGGCATCGTCTATTTTGTGCATGCGGACATCCTGAATGATCCGTTTCATATCCTCACCGCCCCACGTTAGAAGGAGCACACCGTCCAGGCTCTGATCCAGCCAGGCCCGAAAGGCCGTAATCACCTTAGGGAACCGTTCGGCCACGTCGATATCCTCCTGGGGGATGCCGGTTTTTTTCTTAATGAACGAATTCAGGGTGGAGAAGTATATGGGTTTGATCAAAGCTGAGAATTCATCCTTATATTGCAAAGAAGCGTCTAACCGGACGGCTCCAATCTCAATGACCTCCATAGGGTGCTCGCTGGCAAATTTGCGGCCGTTGAATTCGATGTCCAGAATAATATAATCCACAGGTAATGCCTCCGTTTCAGTGACTGGCGCTAGGATTGCCTTAAAATACGCCGACTATTCTATTTTAGCAAAAAAAACGCAGGAGTGGGGGGTTCAGAGGGAATCCCTCCAATTTGACACCATTCTTACGTATTTATGCATTTTTCCTTCTGATAAATCAGGAGATAACGCTTTATTTGTAAAATCATATAAGGAAAAAGCAGGAGAAAAGTCGCGGTACGGCGAATTTCTTGTGAGAAGGAAGAGAGGAGTGTGTGATGAAGAACAAGCCTAAATTTGATGTGCAGACATTGCAGAACGCTTACTCTTCTTTATGCGGATTGTCGATTATGATTACCAATCAAACAGATGAACGATTAACAGAAACCTCGGGTTTAACGGATATGGTACGTCTTTTATTGAGTTTTGAGAGTCAATCTGCCGAAGATGCAATTATTAAAATTATTGAAAAGGTTAGCGGCATTCCTAAACCTATCGTATATGAAACCATATCCGGATTTAAGCTGCTGGTTGCCCCTATAAATCTTCATAAACAAACCGGTTATTATATTATTGCAGGTGTCTGGATAGAGGAAGGCAGTAAGGGGCTCATCGCAGAACGAATATATGAAACGATTGACCCCAACGAATGGGAGCAGTGGATTCGCGCTCTGGATACTGTGGCAACGTACAACAAAGAGCATACTGGAAGTGTTCTTCACCAACTGGAAACCTTGGCCGATACGGTTAGTGTCCTTCTTGAACGGGAGCAGCGGGAAAATCATTCTGCATATAAACTGCAGTTGTTGAATCTTACACACCTCATCGACTCCAAAAGCCCAAACTGGCTGAAAGGGGTCCTCGGCATATTTACACGTGTTATGGGGCTTGAATTTGCAGGATATGCCGGCAGCATGGACGAAAAGGGACAATTTACGATCATTGAAACGACTGGCATGCCTGCTGAGCATTCCCTAACAGGCTCTTCCTTTTTCTCGGGTGAAGGCTTCCTGGGACAAGTAGGGCTTTCCAAGCAGATGGGGTATTGGGAGAATTCGGACCGGGACCCGAGAAGCTACTTCTTCACTATGCGGGGAATTAAACCTAAAGTTATCATTTGCTATCCCATAAAATATAAAGGTCAATTATTCGGATTGTTATTTGGCGGAGATACTTCGAGAACGGAAATATCAGAAGAAGAGGCGGATATGGGATTGCTGGCAGCCCATCAGATCTCATCTTCTATGTACCACTTGGATAGTGAAGATGCAATCGAACGGCGTAGTCTGCGGATTAAGGCTTTTCAAGAATTAACTCAGGCATTTGTTGCTGTCCAGGACAGGGAAGACTTCCTGCAAATGTTTCTTGAAGTTATACAGCAGCAGATTCACAGCTCTTTTATTTGCCTATTGCTGCATCAGCCCGAAAATAATGGAATGAAAATATACACTTCTCCTTCTGCTTCAAAAGAATTGTATTCTGTTTATGCTGCAGATGCTGAAGCCATCTATTTTGGAGACGGGATGCCGGGGTTTAGTATGCTGCGCAGGCCCTTGCAACGTGAATGGGAGGGCAGGGATGTAGTAGAGTTTCCAGTGGCTTCCGGTCAAAAACTGCTGGGGACGGTTACTATCCAATTTATAGATGATAGGCAATACAAGGAATATGCGATGTTCATTCAGGCAATCTGTGGTTTTGTGGTAGCAAAATTAGTGGTAGCGCAACAAGCGGCCCCGCTTATGAATACTGATCTCATACACCTGCTTCAGGATTCGTTGTTAATGTGGAAACCGGAAGCGCATCATAAGGGGACCCGGGTAAAAGAGCTCGCGGCGGGTTTGTTGCAAGAATTGAATCGTCCTTCCGAAGAGATCCAGCGTATCGGGCAGGCAAGCCTGCTCGCTGAATTTGACGCAGACCTGCTTGCCGGCTACTTTGGAGAAGCCCCGCTGGTTATGCTGCTGCGTCAACTGCAACGGTACAGGTCAGGACAACATGAGGACATAGGAGAAAGTTCCTATACTTTCCTGGGACAAGTACTGTTGGTCGTTATATGGTATTTGGAAAAGGGGGACAAGGAATGGAAGGAAGCTCTTCCTGTTCCCGTAAATGAGTCCATCCTGCAATCTGCGGAACATTTCTTGTACAGGCGGACTTCATCCGCAGCCCCCCGGCTTCCGATTGAAAATAAAGAACGTCTGACTTCAAGAGAAGAAGAGATTTTAGGTCATTTGGTTCAAGGAATGAATAATAAAGAAATCGCAGAGAGGCTGTTTATCAGCACGCATACTGTCAAGAATCATATCACCAAGATCTATGAAAAGCTTGGTGTTAGCGGTCGGGCACAGGCGATATCTCAAATGTATCAAACCTCCATAAGCCTTACGGTGAATAAGCAATGATCCCCCTTTTTAGGGTGCATTGCTTTTTTTGTGCTGTGAAAAAGGAAGAGATTCCTGTAGAAAATAGGAATATATTGTCGATAAACAGGAACTAGTGACAATAGGCACAAGGAACTAGTCCAATCATAATAAAAGAGAAATATTTCACATAGTTGACCGTTTCGAAATATAGGATTTTTCCTAATGCAAGGTATAAGGAGCGGCGGGAGCTAGGGGGAATTGCACAAAACGGAGAGTAGTCTGTGGAGTGTTTGAAAACGCATACAAAAAGTAATCACTTAGAGGAGTGTTTCAAATGAAATTTAACATCCGAACTAAATTATTGGGTAGCTTCCTGCTTGTTGTATCGTTGCTTCTATTTATCAGCGGATTGTCGATTGTTAAGATGGGGCAAATGAACAGCAAGTCAGTGCAGATGCGCGACTATAATTTCCCTGGATTAGTCCATATGGAGAACATCCGCGCGGATCTGTACAAACTCCGCGGCGACCTGATGAAAATCATACTGGAAACAAGAACTTCAGAATTCGACAAGATCCAATCGACAATTCAGGAAGATCAGAAAAATCTGGCGGTCAGTATCAAGGACTACGGAGAACTTTCACTTGATGCCGGACAAAAGGCATCCATGGAGATCATTAAGCAAAATGTGGAAAGCTATAACGCCGTGGTTCCTGAAATCGTTGAGCTTGGAATCAATAATGATAATGTTAAAGGCTACCAAGTAATGCTTGATGCCGTTCCTTATCTGCAAAAGGCGCTGGATACAGTGAACCTTGAAGTAGAGAATGTAGTAAGTGACGCGAATAAAAATATTGAGGCCAATTTAAGCAGCTATTCCACCGGGAAAAATTCAGTGATCATCTTTGCGTTTTTAGCTACTGCCGTTGCCATTGTGCTTGCCTTATGGATCTCGCAGGGCATTGTAGGTCCAGTGTCCAAAATTCTGTCAATCATGGTCAAAATGGCCGGTGGAGATCTCAGAGAGCAGATCACACTGAAAAGCCGGGATGAGTTCGGCAAGCTTGCCGGTGCAGTCAATGAGATGATTATCAGCTTAAGAAAATTAATCGGTGGAACCGCTGAGTCTGCTCAAAATGTAGCGGCCTCCTCCGAGGAAATTTCGGCCACCACTGAACAAATCGCTGCGGGCAGCCAGTCCCAGGCTATGGCAGCACAAAATATCAATCATCTGATTCAGGATCTGGTCAGAGGTATCGATGAGGTGGCCAAGAACGCCGAACAAGTCTCGGAGTTATCCATTCAAACCCGTCAGGGTGCTGAAGAGGGAAGTAATGCTGTAAGAGAATCCGGTCTGGGTATGAGTGATTTGTCAGAGAAGATGGGGCTTCTTGAGCAGGACTCCCAAAAGATCGGGGAGATTATTGAGGTGATTGACGAGATCGCCGAGCAAACCAATCTGCTTGCCTTAAATGCGGCGATCGAAGCGGCGCGTGCCGGTGAGCAGGGGAGAGGCTTTGCCGTTGTGGCTGATGAAGTCCGCAAGCTGGCAGAACGGAGCAGCGATGCCACGAAACAAATTGCCCACATCATCCGGGGGATGCAAAAGAATACAGTACTCAGCGTACAGGCAGTGAGTGAGGTATCTGCACTGTCAGACCGGACGGAGGGGCTAATCAAGGGCATCGTTGACCGTGTGAACGAGACTACCCAGCAGATTACCGGTATTGCCGCGGCATGTGAGGAACAGGCAGCACAAACGAGTGAGGTCCTCTTCTCCATTGAGGCTGTAGCGTCGGGTAGCCAGGAGTCAGCAGCAGCAGCGGAGGAAACGGCAGCTTCCTCGCAAATGCTCGCCAGATTAGCCGACGAATTGAATAGCGCCATCTCAGCCTTCAAGCTGGTGTAAGGAGGATGAACGATGCAGGCAACAATGAGTACTGAACAATATGTTGTATCCCGTCTGGGAAGCGAGAAGCATGCTATTAATATTCGGGATATCAATGAAATCATCAAAATGGAGCATATCACAGGAGTGCCCAACAGCAAGCCATTTATCAGAGGTGTTATTAATTTACGGGGCAGGATTGTTCCGGTGATTAGCTTATGCAGGAGATTTGGCATTCCCGAGACACCTATGGGAGCACAGTCACGCATCATTGTGGTGCGCTATAAGCAGGAGGCCATTGGCATTATTGTCGATGCAGTGGAGAAGGTGACTTCATTTCAAGAAATTGAGCCTCCGCTCGAATCTCGTGAGGTCCAAGGCGCTCAATATATGGAGGGAATAGGACAGAGTGCAGACGGGTTGATCAGCATTCTGAATGTTGAACGATTGTTTGGTGAAGGGTGACGCATGAAGGAGAGCGAAAAAGATGAATGATTTTCATAATTCTGCGTATTTGGGTGTTTTTTTAGATGAAATGGAAGAGCAGCTTCAACTTTTGGATGATTCCTTGCTGGTGCTGGAAAGCGTGGGCTGTCAGCAAGATACCATTCAAAAAATTTTCCGGGCTGCACATACCTTAAAAGGATCTTCTGCAGTCATGGGTTTTAAGCAGCTTAACAGGCTGACCCATCAGATGGAAAGTGTATTTGAGCTGATCCGGTGCGGACAACAGGAGGTGACCTCCGAGTTATTGAATATTCTATTCGACTGTATAGATTTCATTAAGGAGCTTCGCCATTCCATTCTGGGCGGTGTGATGGAGGAAGGAGACACAACGATTCTGATGGGGCGGTTGGAAGAAATCCGGGGTTCCGCTTCGGGCACTCCTCTAAACCATGAACAGGCAGTAAAAGAAACCGCTCCTGCACTACATATTGTTTTTGACGATATTCAGAAGGAAAAAATACAAACAGCTCTGGAAAGCAGCTACGAGGTTATGGCTATTCATGTTCATATGGCGGAAGAGGAATCCATGAAATATGTACGGGCCAAGCTCGTCGAAATTAATCTGATAGAGCATGGGGAAGTTGCTGCCTGCTACCCGGAGCTGGAAATGATTGAGAAGGATGAGTTGTTTACCGGAACTGTAGTGTATATTTTGATTACCCAACAAATCCAGCAGGATATTATTCGCAGTCTGACCCAAATCTCCCAAATTGATTCTGTGCGTATTGAATATATTACAAATTTGAATCTGGATACCTTTTTAGAAGGGAAAGTTGTGCCAGAGGTCGAAAAGACCAAAGTACAAGAACCCCGCAAGGAGTTAGTCAAAGCCAAAGAGGTTCCGGTAATTACCGAGAAAAAGGTACAAGTGGCTCAGACGGTTCGCGTTGATGTGGAGCGTTTAGAGGGTCTTCTGAATCTCGTAGGCGAATTGATCATTGATAACACTAGGCTTCGCAGTATACGAACTAAACTAAGCGAGCAGTTCAAAAACAATGGCGATATTAATGTCTTGAATGACATTGCAAGCCATTTGAACATGGTCGTTACCGATCTCCAGGAAGGAATGATGAAGACACGGATGCTGCCGATTGAGCATTTGTTTGGCCGTTTTCCGCGAATGATCCGTGATTTGGCTCAGAAGTCGAATAAAGAAATCGAATTCATCATTGAAGGCAAAGAGACGGAGCTTGACCGTACCCTGATTGAAGAAATCAGCGACCCGCTTATTCATATCCTGCGTAATTCGGTTGATCATGGACTGGAGCTGCCGGATGAACGTGCTGCTATGGGCAAACCGAGCAAAGGAACCATAGTGCTTCGGGCCAGCCATCAAGGGAATATGATCGTGATTACTATCGCGGATGACGGCAGAGGCATAGATGCGGAAAAGGTTAAGGAAATGGCAGTCCGCAAAGGATTCGTTAGTGCTGAAGAGGCCAGCCATATGACAGAAAAGGAACTTGTGATGCTGATTTTCCGTTCAGGCGTTTCCACAGCCCAAAAGGTCACCGATCTATCCGGGCGGGGCGTTGGAATGGATATTGTGAAATCGCATATAGAAAAATTAAATGGTGTCATTGATATTGAAACGACCCGGAATGAAGGCACCGTATTTACCATAAAGCTTCCCTTAACCCTTGCCATTATAAGGTCTCTGCTGGTGAAGCTGGGAAGAAGTACATTTGCGGTCCCGTTAGTGAATGTGATTGAAATCTTCAGGCTGAAGACAGCGGATATTCTTACGGTACAAGGGAAAGAAGTGTGCAAATTCCGCAATCAGGTGCTGCCTCTTGTGCGTCTTCACCGGAAGCTGCAGGTGCAGGAAGAGCTGGAACCGGCTAAGGACCGCTTGTTCGTGGTAATCGTCGGATTGGCGGATAAACGGGTCTGTCTAGTCGTCGATCAAACCATCGGCAACCAGGAGATCGTGATCAAATCGCTGGGGAATTATATCGGCAATGTTTCTTATATTGCCGGGTCAACGATTCTTGGAGACGGCCATGTGGCCCATATATTGGATATTGGCTTCATTGCCCGTGAGACGGGCTCCTCTTACCAGGCACTGTTGCCTGAAGACATGGAGGGCGAACAGGTAGATGCCGAAAATGAGAAATATGTGACCTTCAGGCTGTCAGGTTTGGATTTCGGAATTCCGATTTACAAGATGAAAGAGATTCTACCTGTACCTGAGATTCACCCTCTAGTCTCTGCGCCTGCATATGTTCTGGGGATGATTCATCTGCGGGGAATGCTGTTTCCGGTATATGATTTACGGTCCCAATTGGGAATGAGCACCTTTGAGCAAGCCCCCGGCTCCCGGATTATGATCTGCGAAGTGTCAGGGCATGAGGTGGGGATTGTAGTCGATGAGGTTACGGAGGTTTGCCCGCTCTCAAGTGTATACATGGAAGAAACGCCGGATTATGTGCTTATGAATTCAGATATGCTCGATGCCATATACAAACAAAACCAACAGTTTATCCATTTGTTGAATTTGGAAAAGATGCTGAATTTAGAAATTAAGCGGAAAGAGGTAGGCTGATTATGGAGAATACCTTGAAGGATCAGGTACAGCTGCTGAACTGGAATACAGATGTAACGTTAAAAAATGTGGACGAATTCCGCGGGGCGATTGAGAAACTGGTCGATGGGGAGAAGACGAAGCTTATCCTGGAGCTCACGAAGGTAGCCTACCTGAACAGCGCGGCTCTTGGTGTGATTGCTGATGCTGTGCTTGGCGCAGGTCGTACAGGCAAAGAGCTTATTATTGCGGGTGTACAATCGACTGTAGGTGAAATATTCGAAATTGTCCACTTCAGTGCATTGATGAAGATCTTTACTGAATTGGAGGAAGGCTACGACTATTTTGCAGGTGAATTGAAATGAACAAACTGAACAGTGGGACGTACGGGCAGATTCTGGTCATTCATTCGAGAAACGATATTGCTCTTGCTATGGAGACAACCAGAAGGATTGCGGTGCGTACGGAATTTTCAGAGCACGAATCCATACTCCTGCAGTTGGTCACAGAAGAAGCCTGCATGAATGCATTTGAGCATGGTTGTCCCTCAGGTACCTGTGAATTCAGAGTTTCTTGGCTGGTTGAATCAGATATCATGGAGATCAGGGTTTGTCAGAATGGAGAGTCCTTTGAAATGAGCAATGAACAAACCGAGCCGGTTAAAATAGGGTCACGCGGAAGAGGACTGGTCCTGATTCAAGGTATTATGGATGAAGTGTGCTTAATTCCTACGGGTCCCTATGTAACTCTCTCCATGCGTAAGAGAAGGAAAGTGTAATGAATAATAGAATATTGGGCTTGTTGAGAGAAAAAGCCTCCAAAAAGAAGGCTCTCTTTTTGCTTATCCTTATTGTATTGAATTTATATAATCTTGTATTTGTGGATAAAGGGTTCAGCTATGAGTTTATCGTTGATCTTCTGACACAGGGCGTTATTCTAGCCCCGCTATACATCATGTTTAGACAGCTGGAAGGCCATACGAAGAAACTTAGGGCAAGTGAACAACGGTATGAATCGTTATTTCTCTATAATAATGCAGGAATATACGTGGTAGACCTCAATGGTTCCATCATTAGTGTAAGTCCCAATCTTCTGGATATTCTCGGATATACTGAAGCGGAGATTAGAAATACTACATTTATTAATCTGTTCCATCCGGCGGATATCCCGTTGATTCAGGAGACCTTTCTCGATATTACGAACGGAAGTATTCTTTCTACCTCCAGCAAATTACAGCTGCGTCATAAAAACGGACAATATCTTATCTTTGATTTATCCAGTGTTGCCCTGATGGCCAGCGGAGAAATTCAGGGTGTTATCGGTTTTGCCAAGGATATTACGGAATTTGAAAGAGTACAGAACAAATTGGGGGAAATCCAGACCCAGCTCAACAACATTTACGGGAGTATCGATATTATCTTATGGTCGTTTGATGTAACCCGAAATCAACTGATTACCATCTCGCCGGCGTGTGAGAAGATATTTGGCTACTCTGCAGAGGAATACTATCAATACCCCGATTTATGGTCGGCGCAAGTCTATGAAGAGGACAAGGATTTCGTGAAGGAAAGAATGTTTTCCGTTATTGAAGGGACTTCTGCTAATCCGACTCTTGAATACCGGATTATCCATGCAAGCGGGGAGATCCGCTGGGTGGAGAGCCGGATGTTTCCTTTAGCTGACCCCAGGATTGGGGTCACTGGTATAAACGGAGTCGTGCTGGATATTACCGATAAGAAGCAGATTGAAAAGAATAAGCAAACCGATCTGGATCTGGCCAGACAGGTTCAGAAGAGTGTACTTAGTCAACCAATACATACTCCTTCATTCTCCATTAATGCGAAATACGTTCCTTCCCGGAACCTTGGAGGAGATATGTACGCCTGGTACCGCTTGAATGAGAACCGCTACGGGGTTCTGATCATGGATGTCATGGGACATGGGGTTTCTTCAGCGCTAATATGTATGTCCATCCGCTCTTTGCTGAGGGGGATTATCCAAGCCAATCTAAGTCCGGAAGAAGTCATTCATGAATTAAATACTCATATGAACAAACTGTTCAGCGTGGCCAAGGGGACTACGAATTTCTTTTTTACAGCTATATATTTGATCGTGGATACAGGGAAGCACACTGTTGAATATATAAATGCGGGACATCCCAGCGGACTGCTTGTAGATGATCGTGGAGAAGTATTCCGTTTGAAATCCTCCAGTCTTCCCATCGGCTTGATTCCCCATATGAAGCTTCAAAAACAGACTCTTTCTTTCAAGGGAGCCGCCCGGATACTCTTATATACCGACGGGTTGATTGAAAGACCGGGACGTTTGTTGAAAGACCAGATCGGTCTGCTGCTACAGGTAATGGAAGAAACCAGACTTGAGCCGATTTCGGCGCTAATGGACAAGCTGCTTGCGTTCAACAAAGAACACCAGCAGGTTGAGCAGGAGGAACAGGATGATATTTGCCTTGTCTGCATGGATATATGCGGTGATACAGCCGGAAAGATGGAGGATATCGGGTAGGGGACACCGATGCCTCTTAATCCCGGATCACATGGCCCTGCCCGAGCGTAATTTCCACAAATCCGGCCATTTGCTTGGCTTGATAACGGATCGGCTTAACGCTGCCCATGATGAGGACGTTGCGGACATCGGCTGTGCCTTCCGCAGGAAGAGCAAAAGCTTTGATATAGGGGAATTCTTCGCTAAGGGTCGTGTGGATGGCACCCATCAGGCGGTCCTTTTCGCTTCTGCCCATCAGGTTCATGATGATCGAACCGCGGCTGTTCAGCTTGGAGCGGGCTATGGCGAAGAACTCGCTGGAGACCAGATGCTGCGGGGTACCGTCTGCGGTGAAGGCATCCAGAAGGATGAAGTCATAGCGGTGGTCAGGCTCACCCTCCAGAATGCAGCGCCCATCCCCAATAACAACATTGTCCTGGCTGCAGCCAAAGTGCTGCCTGCTGAGCTTCACAACCTCTGCACTTACCTCGGCGGTCTTAAAGCGTTTCTCTGCGAAGTATCCGGCGATCGTCCCGATGCCATGTCCGATGACAAACACATCCTCAAACAACGCCCCGCCTGCCTCCATTAAGTGGATCATTGCTCTAGGATATTCAAAGACCACCCGACGGGGGTGGTTCAGATCAAGGGCTCCCTGAATGGCGTCTCCCGAAAACTGCAGCACACGGAATCTGCCTCTCTCGCCATATAATTCTGTGGTATCATAGACTTGGATTTCATGCCCATCCCCTGAGGTGCTTAACCATAGCTGCAAAGCGATCATTCTCCTTATATAAGTGAAATGCGTTTATATTCGTTCGGTGTAACGCCGACTATTTTTTTGAACAACTTATTGAAATAAGCGGGATCGGGGTAGCCGACTTCAGCTCCGATCTCATGGATCTTCAGATCATGCGCATTCTTCAGCAGCTGCTTGGCCTTGCGGATACGGATTTCTATCACATAGTCGGTTAGGGTCAGCCCGGTTTCCTGCTTGAACAGCTTGCTTAAGTAGCTTGGTGTCAAAAACACCATCCCTGCCAGCATGTTCAAATCGGCGTGCTGATTGTAGTGGGCCGCTACCCATCGCTTCACGGTTTCGACAGCGGTGCCTGACAGCTCCAGACGGTGGGTGCGGATTATGCTTAATGCGTCCGAGATGGAGGAGATGAACATCTGCTCGATCTCTCCAAAGCTCATACAGGTCTCGATCTGTTCCTCGAGCAAAGGTCTGTTGCTTACGCTGTAAACGGCTCCGAATTCCTGAAGCTCCTTGCGTGCTGTGTCCTCAACCTCCCGGCAGGCCCGCAGAATCTGTTCTGGGCAAGCCCGCTGCGACTCCAGCAAAGAGAACATGGAATGGATATGCCCCAGAACGCCGGACATATTCAGAATCTGCAGATCGTGGATCAGCGGCTCACGCACAGGCGTAAAGGGATCAATCAGGCTTATGCCGGCAGCCGTAAGCTCCTGAGCAGTAATATAATGCAGCGGCTGTGAATTGTAAATCCCCGCATCACAGGCCAGCTTGGCTTCCAGGTAGGCGGATCTAAGCTTGGAGGGAGTGCTATATGTGCCGCTGACTCCGGCATGGAGGCATTGTCCGCTGCTTGCCGCCCGGATAGTCCCGCCGATACGATTCAATTCCGCAGCTGTTAAAGGCTCGGCAGAATACCAGATCCATACATACAGTCCCTTTCGGACTTCCAGAAGGTCAAGCAATATTTCCTTCTCTTGCCGCAGACTGTCTGAGCAGGCACAGACGGTTTCCCGCGAGCTTCCTTTGAGCACGAACACGGAGAAGTAAGGCTGGGGCAAGGTAAGGCTGCTTAGAAGGATTTCGGATGGCTGCTCGACATGAAGCAGCGAGAGCAGAAGCCCGGAACGCTGGCGTTCTTCTTTTTCCTGAAACAGCTTCTGCTCCTCATCCAGACGGTAGAGCACTTCAAAAAGCTGCTCTTTGTTGATAGGCTTCAGTAAATAGTCCACAGCAGAGCTGCGGATAGCCTCCCTAGCATAATTAAATTCTACAAATCCGCTCATCAGCAGCGTACGTATCCGCGGATACCCGGCTTTGAGCTGTTTGATCAGCTCCAGCCCGTCGATATGCGGCATCCGGA
This sequence comes from Paenibacillus sp. 22594, assembly GCF_052044425.1. NCBI lineage: Bacteria > Bacillati > Bacillota > Bacilli > Caryophanales > Paenibacillaceae > Paenibacillus > Paenibacillus sp. 22594. The sequence goes on along the minus strand of NZ_JBQENA010000004.1, from coordinate 682,610 downwards.
TGTCTGTAATGACCACATCAATCTGAAGGGAGGGAAGGTCATCCAGCAGCTGCTTGCCGTCGGCATACGTTCCTGTGACAAGAAAGCTGCTGCTCTCCTTGCTTATCATCCGGGCCAGGCCCTCGCGAATCAGAATCTCATCATCTACAATCACAATACGCAGCAATCCGAAATCCCTCCTTAAAATAAAAATAACGAGTATTATTCCTCCCGGGGACGGCTGGTGAGCGCTTCAATGCGCAAGGTGACACGGGTGCCTCTGCCGGGCTCGCTGCTTACGCTTAGACCGAGGAAAGGCCCGTAATGCAGGCGGATCCGCTCGTTCACATTCCTAAGACCAATGCCGAACCTTTCACCGTCTGCTCCACTTCTCAGGCTATCGTTCAAAGCACGCAGAGTATCCCCATCCATCCCCACACCATCATCCTCTACGCAAAATACTGCTTGACCGTCCTCTTTCCAGCCGCTGATGCTCAGCGTACCGGGTCCTTCCTTCGGTTCCAGGCCGTGAAAGACAGCGTTCTCGACGATTGGCTGCAGGACCAGCTTAATGACAGGAAGGGGGAGCAATGCTTCCGGCACTGTAATATCCAGTCTGAATTTATCCGGGAAGCGGATCTGCAGCAGATGCAGATAATTCCGTACATGGTCCAGCTCGTGGCGGATCGTAACCATCTCTTCGCTGCGGACAATACCGTAGCGCATTTGCAGTCCGAGCAGATAGGTCAGCTCGGCGACCCTCGGGTCCTCGCTGCTCTCGGCCAGCATACGGATCGATTCCAGGGTGTTATATATGAAATGCGGGTTAATCTGGTTCTGCAGCGCCCGCATATCGGCTTTCTGTTTTCTTTTTTCCGTCACAGAGACCTCCTGCAGCAAATCCTTGACCCGGACAATCATCCGGTTGAAATGGCTGCCAAGCATGCCGATTTCGTCGTTGTATTTGGGATGCAGCCAGACCTCCAGATTGCCGTGTTGGACCTGCTTCATCAGCCGGACCATCGATTTCAGCGGCTTTGTCAGCGCATGCGAGATGATCGTAGCGACGAACAGGGCAAAGGCTATAATCGCGAGTGTGGTCAGAATCAGCGTATTGCGGTTTTTCTCTACGGGCGACAGAATGCGGGACAGCGGAATGGTAACCATTGTCGTCCAGCCGGTTTGCTTGGATACGGTGTATACGGCCAGGTAGGGCTGTCCGTCCAGCTCAATCTGAAAATGTCCTTGATCCTGTTTCACATGACCCAGCAGCTGCTGCCGGGTGAGTGCCTGCCTTTCGGGATTTGCTTTCTCCGTGTTTTCACCGTCATACATAAGCTTCCCCTGATCATCCACCACCAGGGTGTTGCCCTGAGTCACAGCATTCACGGGATCCAGAATACCCTTGAACAGGCGGATATCGATATCGAAGACGAGAATTCCGATGCTTTTCAACGTGCTGACAGAATAGATCGTGCGCAGCATACTGAAGACTTCCCGCTGTTCAGATGAATTGACCTGAATGCTGTGTCTACCCTGAATGACAGGAGCCGTCCCTCCAGCTTCACTGAGACTTTTCCATGTAGACAGCCGGTCCTTCGGAAAAGTCATATTGATGCCTGCAGCCGTATCGTAAAAAACGGAATCGTACTGGTCCACCATATAGACGGCCAGGATTTCGCTTTTCGTGGGTTTCAGATAACTAAGGAACATCGACATCGCGGTATTTTTATCCCAATCGGTGCTCTTCTGCGTCAGGTAGAGCTGCACATCAGTATTATACAACGGCAAGGTAGTATACCGTTTCAAGTCTGCCACATAGCGGTCCATCGTATCCGAAGCGTTCGAGGTCATTTGGCCCGCGCTGTCTGTGGCACTTTCCAGAACAGAATGGAACATGGAGCGGGAGGACAGATAGCTGACATAGGTAATGGGCATGGAAATCAGAAAAACAAAAACCACAATCAGCTTCCGCTCCATCGGCAGGTCAGCCAGGAACAACCACATTTTGCGAAAAATCCTCAGGATTGTTGACACCACGTTGTTATTCCTCTCCGTACATCCCCCTTATTTGACCGCGCCGCTGGTTACACCTTCAAAAATATAGCGCTGCAGGAAAAAGTACAGAATCACTGTCGGCAGCAAAATCAGCAGAATCGCGGCACAGATCAGGTTCCATTCCCCGGAGTTGACCCCCTGGAAACGCATCAGGATGGTGGTGACCACACCAAGGCTCTGTTTGGGCATATAAAGGTAAGGGATGTACATGTCATTGTATATGCTGATCGTCTTCAGGATCACCAGTGTAGCTGTCGCCGGGGTCAGGAGCGGGAAGATGATCGAACGGTAGATTTTGAACAGGGAAGCGCCCTCCACCATGGCACTCTCATCCAGATCAACCGGAATGTTGCGGATGAACTGCAGATACAGAATGATCTGGATCACGTCTGCGCCGATATACAGGACAATTGGGGCGCCGAGCGTGTTGTAGAGACCCATGTTCTTGATGATGCCGAAGGTGGCAACCTGAGTGGTGATGCTGGGAATGATAGTAGCAACCAGATAGGCTCCAAATACAACCGGTTTCAGCTTAAAAGAGAAGCGGCCAAGCACATATGCAACCATTGTCCCAAACAGAATGTTCAGGGTCAATGTAATTATTATGATCACGAGGACATTGCCGAAACCGCTGAGAAGCCCTCCGCGCTGGAAGACGGCGACAAAGTTGTCGAAGTTCAGGAAGCTTTTTGGCAGTGACATTGAGCTGCTTGAATTGAATTCATCCGTCGATTTGAAGGCATTAACGACTACCACATAAGGAGGGAAGAGGACAACAAAGACCCCGATCAGGAGCGAGACGTATTTGATAATATCAACCAGACGAAATTTAGTGTGTGCCATGTTTATTTGTCTCCTCCCCGGTTAAGAACCAATTGCTGCACCAGCAGTACAATAACGACAAAGAACAGCAGAATAATGCTCATGGCTGAAGCCAGGCCGTAATTGTTATATGCGAATGCCGTCTCGACCACGCGCTGCACATAGGTCTGACTCGCGCCGGCCGGGCCGCCTTTGGTGAGTACGAACGGCAGGTCGAAGACCTCGAGCGCACCGGTAACAGTGAGAAAGAGATTCAATTGAATAACAGCCTTCATATTCGGCAGGGTCACTCTCCACAGGGTCTGAAAAGAGCCGGCACCGTCGATCTTGGCTGCTTCATAAATATCGCGCGGAATGGCCTGCAAGGAGGCGATGTAGATAACCATATTGTAGCCCATGAAGCGCCAGAAGCCGGTGGAGGCCAGTGAGTAGTTGACGAGGCCTTCGGTTCCAAGCCAGCTGGTCTGGGCCAGATGGTGCAATCCGATGCTGTCCAGGAACAGATTCAGTGAGCCGTTGGTGGTATCAAATACATAGCCGAACATAAAGGCAACGGCGACGCCGTTCATAATGTAGGGCAGGAAGAGCATAATCCGGAATCCGTTGCGGCCCCGTAGCTTGCTGTTCAGCACAACAGCGAAATAGATAGCCACTATGTTCTGGACAATCCCCATGACGAAGTAAGCAAAGTTATGGATGAATACCTTGAAAATATCGGGATTGGTGAAGACTTCGCGGTAATTGTCCAGTCCTACCCAAGGCTTCTCGGGGCTGTAGCCGTCCCAGTTCGTGAAGCTGTAGTAGATGAGCTTAAGTGCCGGATAATACGTGAATGTAGCTAGCAGTATCAGCGGAATGAGCAGAAAGGATACGATAATGACCGTCTTCTGTTTGTTGTAGGACAACGTTCCGAACATAGCTTGACCTTCTTTCCTGGAGAGCGCTCTGTGTTTTATGGCAAAATGGATTATCCGTAAAGGCGATAATCCATTTTGCGCCGTGTTATGGGATGATAACGTTACAGCGTGATTTGAGATTAATAGCCGAGGTCTTTCTTAGCTTTAGCCCAGGCTTTGTTCCATTTGTCAAAGACGGTTTGCGGATCTTTGGCAAGTACAAATTCCTGAAGCATGGCTGGAATATCAAGCTGTGCCTTGTTAGTGATTTCCGTAACCTTAGGATCATCAGGTGTACCTTCTTGCAGAGTTACGCCGGTAGCCTGGAATTCCTTCAGCTGAGTTAGCTTGGATTCTTTGCCTTTCAGCGGAGAGATAAATCCGGCAAAATCTTCATATCCTGATTCTTCGATCATCCATTTCACGAAGGCTTTGGCAGCGTCTACATTTTTGCTGTCCTTGGCCACGGCATAGAAGAAGTCTGGGCTGAGCGGAGCAGAAAGTTTACCCGAGTTGTCGTAAGGAAGCGGGAAGAAACCTACGTTGTCAGAAGTTGTACCTGCGCCGATGACTTGATTGATTACCCAGTTACCAAGGAAATACATGGCGAACTTGCCGGCTGCGATGTCTTTCTTGGATTGTTCCCAGTTAGTGGAGTTGATGTCTTTTTCCAGATAGCCTTTTTCGTTAAGCTCTCTCAGAAGGCTGAATGATTTGCCATATCCATTATCCATAGTGAAAGGAGTGTCAGTGTTCAGCTTGTCATTAGGGAAATCAGCTTTGTTCTCAATGATGCGGGGAACTGCAAATACCCAGTCGTTAAGCGGCCATTTGTCTTTAAAGTTGGAAGCCAGCGGCACGATACCTTTGGCTTTCAGCTTTTCGCAGGCAGCCAGGAATTCGTCCCAGGTCTTGGGAACTTCCGTGATGCCAGCATCGGCGAAGGCTTTTTTGTTGTAGACAATCCCGGAAGTGGAGTTGCCTGTAGTAATTCCGTAGAGCTTGCCTTCATAGGATTTGAAATCTTTAAAGGTGATCTGGTCGTTCAGGCCAAGATCGTCCAGGGAAGCAAAATATTTAGGCAGATCCGAGTTCGGAATGCTTGGAACGAACATCACATCCGGAAGTTCCCCACTGGCCATTCTGACTTTGGCTTGCTGGTTGTAGTCGGTTTGAGAGGCTTCAAATTCGACCTTGATATTCGGGTATTTTTCATTAAAGCGCTTAACATATTCGTCATACTCTTTACCGATCATGTCGGTTCTGTTGGTGAGGAAGGTGATTTTGCCGCTGATGTCGGTGCCGCTTGCTGCCGGTTCAGTGGTTGCTGACGCATCACCACCGGTACTTTCAGTATCCGTAGTTGCTGCAGGCTTGTCTGTGGCTGAGGCGGCATTATTATTGTTGTTGGAGCCGCAGCCTGTCAGGGATAAAGAGAAAATCATGATGATAACAAAACATAACGAAAATAACTTGTTTCTCATTGCGTTGTCCCCTTTTCGTTTTATTGTTAGCGTTTACATTAGTTATTATAGCGATAAAATTCTAATTGAGAAATGGATTGAATTATTATTTATTGTCTTTATTTATTCTATTTAAATGAATATAATTAGTCTGTTGCTAACAATAGGATAACAAAATACAATGGAAATGCACATTATTCATGAAAGCGCATGCTTACAATACTGTAGGGCGTATGTTTTCCAAATGAGTTTGGTATGATGCAGACCCAAGGAGCTTAGGCTCATATAAATTATGCCCATGCATCCGTAGCGGGTCTTGTATGATGTGATTACAGGAAATCTATGCTCACAAAACTTTTAGGAGGTTCTTATGAAGCACATACAACTGAAATTGGACAACTGGCAATTTAGAGCATGTGGTGAAGAGGAATGGCTGCCGGCAGCCGTGCCTGGAACGGTGCATACCGATCTGCTCCGTAATGAACGAATTCCACAGCCCTTTTATGGAAAGAACGAACATGAACTGCAATGGATCGACAAGAAAGACTGGGAATACCGGACGGTCCTGCAACTGGAAGAGAAATGGCAGCAGCATGTTTGTACTGAGTTGATCTTCAAGGGACTCGACACGTATGCGGATGTCTATGTAAATGATGTGCATGCGCTCTCAGCAGACAATATGTTCCGGGCCTGGACTGTGGACATGAAGGGGCTGCTGCGGACTGGGGAAAATGAGATTCGCGTGAGATTCCGTTCCGTAGTGAATGAAGATCTGCCGAAGCTGGAACAGCTGGGCTATGCGCTGCCGGCACCCAATGACCAATCAGAGCTTGGCGGACTTGGGGGTCAGCAGATCAGCGTATTTGCCCGCAAAGCGCCGTATCATTACGGCTGGGACTGGGGGCCGAGATTCCTGACCAGCGGCATCTGGCGTGAGGCTGTGCTGGAAGGCAGGGATACCGTTGCTATTACAGATGTATATATCCGGCAGAATGTAGTGAACCGGGAAGAAGCACGGGTGACTGTGCTTGTGGAAGTGGATGCTCCGTCCGGATGGAACGGTCTGCTGCGGATCAGCAGCGGCGGTCAGGAATGGATGAAATCCGCTGCAGTACAGCCGGGCAAGCAGACACTGGAGCTGGAAGTTGTCCTGGATCAGCCCCGTCTATGGTGGTGTAATGGTCTCGGGGCACCTGAGTTGACTGTTTTTCGGGCAGAGCTGCTGGAGGAAGGGAAGGCTGTGGCGCAGACTGAAGTTACCACAGGTCTCCGGGAGATCAAGCTGGTCCGGAAGCCCGATGACCGCGGGGCTTCCTTTTATTTCGAACTGAATGGTGTGCGGGTTTTTGCCAAGGGTGCCAATCATATTCCGAATGACAGTTTTTCCACGGAAGTTACCGAGGAGCGTTATCGTCATGAGATCGCTTCAGCAGCAGCCTCCAATATGAACATGCTGCGGGTATGGGGCGGCGGGATCTATGAAGAGGAAGTCTTTTACCGGCTGTGTGATGAGTATGGGCTGCTGGTCTGGCAGGATTTCATGTTTGCGTGCAGTATGTATCCTGGTGATGAGCCATTCCTGGAGAATGTGCGCGAAGAGGCTGTCTATAACGTGCGGAGATTGCGCAACCATCCGTGCATCGCTTTGTGGTGCGGCAATAATGAGATGGATTCGGCGTGGTCGCACTATGAGGAGAATATGGGCTGGGGCTGGAAGGAAAAGTTCAGTCCGGAGATCCGTGAGAAGCTGTGGAAGGATTACGAAGCAGTATTCCATCGTATCTTGCCGGAGGCTGTAGCCGCCTGCCACCCGGATGTGGATTACTGGGCATCTTCTCCGATGCGGGACCTTACCCATGACCTGAATCAGCATGCTACGCGGATTGCCGGTGAAGGGGATGTGCACTACTGGGGGGTATGGCATGGAAGCGAGCCTTTTGAGAACTACAATGTTAAGGTTGGCCGCTTCATGAGTGAATACGGCTTCCAGTCTTTCCCTGAGCTGAAATCGGTGCTCAGTTATGCGGAAGATCGCGATATGGCGCTGGAATCTGAAGTGATGCTGGCGCATCAGAAGAACGGACGCGGCAACCTGCTGATTAAGGAATACATGGATATCTATCTTCCGCAGCCGAAGGATTTCAGCAGTTTCCTCTATATGAGCCAGATTCTTCAGGCAGAGGCCATGCAGATAGCTATTGAGAGCCACCGGAGAAACAAACCCTACTGCATGGGTACGCTGTATTGGCAGATGAATGATTGCTGGCCGGTGGCCTCCTGGGCGAGCATGGATTACTACGGCCGCTGGAAGGCGCTGCAATACACAGCACGCAATAGCTATAAGGAGCTTCTGCTCTCCATTGACGGCTCGGACGGGGACACCCTCAAGGTGCATGCCGTTTCTGACCGTCAGGAAGCGTTTGAAGGCGAGCTGCAGGTCCGGTTGCATGACTTCAGCGGCGATGTGCTGCAGGAATGGTCACAGCCGGTGACCCTGGCAGCGGACGCTTCAGACGTCGTATTTAAGACAGGACTTGACGGATTGCTGGAGGGCCGCGAGTCTGACCGTGTTCTGTTAACTGCGTCTTTGCTGGCTGACGGCCGGCTGCTGGAGCACAAGCACCACTACTTCGTATCCGCCAAAGAAATTGCGCTGACCCCGCCGAACCTCACGGTGACAGAGGTTCCCGGCAGCAGCGGACTCAGCTTCAATGTAAGCAGTAATGTGCTGGCGAGAGGGGTATATCTGACTACGGAAGAGGAGGGGATCTTCTCGGATAACTTCTTTGACCTGCTTCCAGGTGAGACGAAGACTGTGGAATTCTTCCTGCGCGGCAGCGGGGAAGCGGACTTCGCTCCGGCTGCTCCAAAGGGTCTTGAGATTCGCTCGATGGCGGATTACGTGGAATAGAGTCTTTAGTTGAAACCTACAAGAGAGAAGGAATAAGGACCATGGCGATTTGGGTACAGGAAGACAAGGGGATATTCCACCTGCAAAGCAAGGGCATGAGTTACATCATCGAGCTGGTCAACGGCTATCCGGCGCATGTGTACTGGGGTGAAAAGCTGCGCCACGGCAGCAATCTGGAAGGCTTGCACCCGCTGGTAACCGGTGGCTCGCTTGACCGCCTGCCGCAGGAATACCCGCAGTACGGTACGGGGGATTTCCGCGTTCCGGCTTATCAGGCCAAGCTTGAGGATGGGACCCGGGTTACGGAGCTGCGCTACAGCGGTTACCGGGTGCTGGCGGGCAAGCCGAAGCTTGCAGGACTTCCTGCAGTGTATGTGGAGTCCGAGGAGGAAGCGGATACTCTGGAGCTTATTCTCCGCGACGATTATGCCAAGCTGAATGTTGTCCTGCGTTATTCCGTATATCAAGAAATGGATGTCATTGCACGATCCGTCGAATTTGTAAATGACGGTCCGGCTCCGCTGCAATTGCTGCGGGCACTGAGTACTTCCGTTGATTTCCCGGCAGGGGATATGGACATGATCTACCTGTCCGGCGCCTGGTCGCGGGAAGGCCGTCTCACCCGCAGGCAGCTGGAGCAGGGCAGTACTTCGATCGAGAGCCGCCGGGGGATGAGCAGCCACCAGCACAACCCTTTTGCCGCGTTGGCGAAGCGTGGCACGGATGAACGTCAGGGAGAGGTGTATGGATTCTCACTGGTGTACAGCGGAGGTTTTGAAGCCGTGGCCGAGGTGGATTCCTTCGGAATGACCCGGCTCACAATGGGAGTGAATTCCCTTGACTTTTCCTGGCGGCTTGAGCCGGGGGAGAGCTTCCAGACACCGGAAGCGGTAATGGTCTACTCGGGACAGGGGCTTGGTGAAATGTCGAGAACCTATCACAGGCTATACCGGACGCGGCTCAGCAGAGGAGAGTACAGGGATAAAGAACGGCCGATCCTGGTGAACAACTGGGAAGCGACATATTTTGACTTCAATACCGATAAACTGGAGGCTATCGCCGCTGAAGGCGCGAAGCTCGGCATTGAGCTGTTCGTGCTGGACGACGGCTGGTTCGGCAAGCGAGATGCGGACAACTCCTCACTCGGCGACTGGGTGGAGGATCTGCGCAAGCTGCCGGGCGGCCTGTCCGATCTGGCAGCCCGGGTGAACGGCCATGGGCTGAAGTTCGGCCTGTGGGTGGAGCCGGAGATGATCTCGCCGGACAGCGACCTCTACCGCAGCCACCCCGACTGGTGTCTGCATGTTCCGGGCCGCCGCCGCAGTGAACTCCGGTGGCAGCTGGTGCTGGACTACACACGTGAGGAGGTGCGGGAATATATTTATGAATCGCTCAGCCGCATCTTCTCTAGCGTTCCGGTAGCCTATATCAAATGGGATATGAACCGCTGTCTGACAGAGATCGGCTCGGCGCAGTTGCCGCCAGAACGTCAGGGAGAAACAGGGCACCGGTATGTGTTAGGACTGTACGAGCTGCTGGAACGTCTGACCTCGGCATTTCCGCATATTCTGTTCGAGAGCTGCTGCAGCGGCGGCGGGCGTTTCGATCCGGGTATGCTCTACTATATGCCGCAGACCTGGACCAGCGATGATACGGATGCCGTGGAGCGCTTAAAGATTCAGTATGGTACGAGTCTTGTCTATCCGGTCAGCTCTATGGGGGCACATGTCTCCGCAGTGCCGAATCATCAGGTGGGACGGATCACTCCGTTGTCCTTCCGGGGAGATGTCGCCATGTCCGGCAACTTCGGCTATGAGCTGGATCTGACGAAGTTTACTCCGGAAGAGAAGGAACTGGTGAAGGTGCAGGTCGCGAATTACAAGGGAATTCGCAGCCTGGTCCAGCAGGGCAATCTGTACCGGCTGCAGAGCCCGTTCGAGGGGAACGAAACGGCCTGGATGTTCGTCTCGGACGACCAGCGCGAGGCGCTGGTCTACTATTTCCGGGTGCTGGCTGAACCGCACCCGCCGCGCCGCAGCCTGCTGCTCAGCGGGCTGAACCCGGAGCTGGACTACCGGCTCACGGACAGCGGGGAAGTCTACGGCGGCGACCGCTTGATGCAGGCGGGTCTGGCGCTGCCGGAGATCCAGCGGGACTTTGTGAGCGGATGCTTCCGGCTGCTGGCTGAGGCGTAAACCGCGTTATAGGAATAGGGGGAGGCCAGGGAGACTTGGCTGCCCCTATTTTTTGGATTAGGGAGCTAAAAAGTTGAAGTGAATTTAAGAAAACGAAAGGAGGAGTGGAAAAAGTATACTTAAATCTGCTCTAAAGTGCTTCATAGCGCGGATAGTTGGAATTAGTAGACCTAATCTGAGCGAATCCATCTGATGGAGTGCTAAACGGGCAAATTAGGTTTACTTTTTCCACATGTACTTCTGGCGGGAGTGGAATCGCACGGATTAGGTTTACTTTTTCCACATGTACTTGCTCTCAACCGCTGAAAAGAGTCTGGAACATCCTCGATAGAAGTAGCTCACGTTTCAGCTAAAAGTTTTTGTGTTCCAGTCTTATTGTATATAATGGAAGCATTGCATGATTTCGGAGGAGGCGCTGCTGGTGACGGGGATGGATCAGATGAACGAGGTGGACAATGTGGAGAAGCTGAGAGGGCAGAAACATTCGGGGAAGTGGAAGAAGCCAACCCTGACGCAAATCTTCCTGACTGTGTTCCTGCTCGGGATTGCTGTATTCTGGGTAGGGACGATCCTGCAGTCCTTCACTTCGTTCGAGAGCCGGGTGTCCAGCCGCATCGATCTGCAGGATATAAGCTCTATTGAAGTCATCCGGTCCTTGCCGGAAACTACAGATGAAGTTACGGTCACTGTGACTGATCCGGCGGAAATCGCAAGCATTATGAATGCTTTTGCTGACGTGAAATTATTAAGTTCCTCTGCTTCCCACGATTTCACCAGAAACTACTGGATTAGCATCTTTGTAGACGGTCATCCAAGATTCGGAATCACATTGGATGACCAAAAGTATATCTACATCAATGATACGGAGAGAAAAGACAAATACAGCAGCGGGTCATTTAAAATCATCAATCATTATGACATACAGTCCATCGACCGCCTGTTCGACTGAGTTTGCGGATTCCATTGACTTGCAGATGACCCGCACCTATGATGATTAATAATATAAATGTGAAACGAACAGAGGAGCGAAACAGCATGGCTATGGAGATTGAACGCAAATTTCTGCTGCCGGAGTACCCGGAGCGGCTGATTCAGGATGGTCAGGTACAGGTGATTACCCGGCACAGCATTGACCAGACGTACCTTGCGATAGAGGACGGGCAGGAGTTGAGAGTGCGCAAGATCACCGACCTGGATTCGGGTGAAATTACGTACACACACACCTTCAAGGATGGCAAGGGCATCAGCCGCCAGGAGATTGAATATAACATTTCGGAGGGGTTGTATACCCAGATGATCGAAGCGGTCAAAGCCGTACCGCTGGTCAAGACGCGGATTACCGGCATTTGGAACGGCACGACAGTGGAGATTGACCTGTATACCCAGCTTGAGCTTGCGGTGCTGGAGGTTGAATTTGATTCCCTGGAGGAAGCGGAGAGCTTTGTGGCTCCCGAATGGTTCGGCCAGGATGTAAGCGTCGAGAAGAAGTACAGCAACAAGACCGTCTGGAAAGAGCTGCAGAACCAATGACACCAGGCAGCGGACGCTGCAGATGTTCACACAAAAGTTGACACAGAAGTAACGGACTTTAACGCGTAAACGTGTTAATATAGAGTGAGCTTAAGGCTGGTTCAGCACGGCTTCATTTTCATATATAACGTGAACTTATAGACCAGCTGTATGAAGGATAACTAAAGAGGGGTTCAGGAGGATGAGAGAGGTATGGAGTATATAAGCACAAGAGGCAATGTGAAAGCTAAGGGCTTTATTGATACGGTTCTGATGGGGCTGGCGGATGACGGCGGGCTGATGGTGCCTTTTCAGATTCCGGTGATCTCCCCCGAGAAGCTGGCAGAATGGAGAAGCCTGAGCTTCCAGGAACTGTTCCTTGAAATTTTCTCTTACTATACCAATGATGAAATTCCCTATAATGATCTCAAAGAAATGGTCTACACCAGCTATGGCAATTTCCGCGCGCCGGAAGTGACACCGCTGCACCAAGTGAATGATTCCTTGTACGTGCTGGAGCTGTTCCATGGACCAACCTTTGCTTTTAAGGACGTGGCACTGCAGTTTATGGGTGAACTATATTCCTACATTGCTAAGGTGCGGGGTGAAATTATCCATATTCTCGGTGCAACCTCGGGGGATACGGGTGCGGCGGCGATTCAGGGCGTGCGCGGCAAAGAAGGGATCAAGATCTGCATCCTTCATCCGCACGGCAAGGTCAGTAAGGTGCAGGAACTGCAAATGACGACAGTGGATGACAGCAATGTGCTGAATCTGTCGGTTGAAGGCAACTTTGATGACTGCCAAAAGGTGATCAAGGAGCTGTTCGCTGATCTGGATTTCAAGGGCCGCTATCACCTGCGGGCGATCAACTCGATTAACTTCGTGCGCATTCTGGCGCAGACGGTTTATTACTTCTATGCCTATCTGCAGATTGAGGGCAGCGATGAGAAGAAGATCAGCATCAGTGTGCCTTCGGGCAACTTCGGCAATATTTTCTCAGGTTATCTGGCCCAAAAAATGGGTCTGCCGATCCACAAGCTGATCATCGCCACCAACGAGAACAACATTCTCGAACGGTTCGTGCTGACCGGCGAATACAAACCAGGCAGCTTCACAGGAACCTACAGCCCGTCAATGGACATCCAGGTAGCGAGCAATTTTGAACGTTATCTGTATTACCTCTTAGATGAGGATGCGGTGAAGCTGTCTGCGTACATGGCTCAGCTGCAGGCGGAAGGAAAGATTACGGTGGATGGTGCAGCCTTTGAGCAGGTGCAGCAGGATTTCTCTGCGCTGGGGGTCAAAAATCAGCAGTGCCTGGATACGATCGGCAAATACGAGCAGGAATACGGCTATCTGCTGGACCCGCATACGGCCTGCGGCATTGCAGCCTATGAAGCGTTCAGCGGTCCGGACGAGACGAATATTACTTTCGCCACGGCACATCCGGCCAAGTTCGATGAGGCGATTGCCCTGACCGGCATCAAGCAGGAATTCCCTGCTCCCATCTCGGCACTGTTCTCCATGCCGCAATTTATGACCGTGGTAGAGCATGACAAGGCAGAGATTGTGCGTCAGCTGGTGAAGTTTTACGAATAGAATGGAACTAGCAGCGTTGCCGGACATCCTCTTGCGGGCTGCTTGAATTTAACGTATGGCATATAGCCCTGTTCCTGAAAAGGACAGGGTTTTGTCATGTAATCGGCTGGTGCTTTTTTTCACAACCACAGGTTTGCGGAATTTGTCGGAAATTCCCCCTGAAAAGTAGACATCGCTATCCCGGAATGAGAAAATAGCAGGAAGAGAATCCATATACCCAGCCCAAACGGCTCTTATATTAATCAAAGGACGGGATCATTCATGACTATTCGATTTGGAGTCGTAGGCACCAACTGGATTACAGACCGCTTCATTCAAGCCGGTCTTGAGAACGAGGAATTTCTTCTCACTGCCGTATATTCACGTACTGAGGAGAAGGGGCGCGATTTTGCCGCTAAATACGCTGGCGCTTCAATCTACACCAACCTTGAGGAAATGGTGACCAGCGGGGAAGTGGACGCGGTATACATTGCCAGCCCCAATTCGATGCATGCGGAGCAGTCGCTCATCTGTCTGAACCACGGAATGCATGTGATTTGTGAAAAGCCTGCGGCCTCCAACAGCGCGGAGCTGCGTGCAGTCATTGAAGCGGCCCACCGCAACGATGTGCTGTTCCTGGAAGCGATGAAGTCTACCTATATGCCGAACTTCGGTGTGATCAAGGACAACCTGTACAAGCTGGGCCAAGTGCGCCGTTATTTCGCCAGCTATTGTCAATACTCATCGAGATATGATGCTTACCGCCAGGGAAAAGTGCTGAATGCCTTCAATCCGGTCTATTCCAACGGCTCACTAATGGATCTGGGCATCTATTGTCTGTATCCAATGGTAGCACTGTTCGGCAAACCGGAAACCGTGAAGTCTGTTGGTATGATGCTCTCTTCGGGAGTGGACGGTGAAGGCAGCATTGTCATGCGTTATCCCGATATGGATGCCGTGGTCATGCATTCCAAAATTGCCGACTCTTATCTGCCTGCGGAGATTCAAGGCGAGAACGGTACGATGGTCATCGACAAGATCAACCAGCCGTACCAGGTCAAAATCTACTACCGCGACGGAACGGTTGAAGAGCTTACCCTTCCGCAGGTATTTGAGCCGATGTATTATGAGGTTGAGGAATTTATCAGCCTGATCAAGAATGGTCATCGCGAGAGCAGCGTGAACAGCCATGCCAATTCACTGGCGGTCGCTGAGGTGATGGAGGAAGCCAGAGCACAGATCGGCCTCCGCTATGCCTCGGACCTGTAGCCGAAGCATCGGATGAATATTGAAATGGGGAGCGGAACTTGAAAACTTTTAAAAAGGTCTACATCGAGATTACAAGCGTCTGCAACCTCGCCTGCAGCTTCTGTCCGCCTACCGAACGGCAGAAAAACTTCATGAAGCTGGATACCTTTAATACCATTCTCGACGAGATCAAGCCGCACAGCAATCACATCTATCTGCATGTCAAAGGCGAGCCGCTGCTGCACCCGAAAATCGGCGAGCTGCTTGATGCTGCCCACGCCAAAGGGTTCAAGGTCAACATTACGACCAACGGAACGCTGATTCATAAAGCGGGGCCCAAAATCCTCGGGAAGCCGGCGCTGCGGCAGATGAACTTCTCCCTGCACAGCTTCGACGGCCATGCGGGCTCGGAGAACCGCGAGGGGTACGTGTCGGAGATTATTTCCTTTGTGCGGGAGGCATCCGCCCAGGGAGTCATCGTCTCCTTCCGGCTGTGGAATCTGACCGAGGACAACCGGACGAATCTGGAGAAAAGCCGCAACCGCGAGACGCTGGCGCTGCTGGAGGAAGCCTTCAATCTGGACTTCAAGATTGAAGAAAAGGTGGTGCCCGGCAGCGGGGTGAAAATTGCCCCGCGCGTGTATCTGAACCAGGATCACGAGTTCAGATGGCCTGCCTTGAGCGAGCCGGAGGATGACGGCAAAGGCTTCTGCCACGCGCTGCGCAGCCAGGCGGCGGTGCTGGTCGACGGCACGGTGGTGCCGTGCTGTCTGGATGGCGAGGGTGTGATTAACCTCGGCAATATCCATGAGAAGCCGTTCTCCGAGATTGTCGAGGGCGAACGCGCGAACAATCTGTTCTATGGCTTCTCCCGCCGGGAAGCGGTAGAGGAGCTGTGCCGCAAATGCGGGTACAGACAGCGGTTTGGGACGTAGTAAGGGAAGGCAAGCTTGAACTGGAAAAGAGGGAACGGATGCCTACTGTACTGGTAGCGGACGACGATGCGAACATTCGCGAACTCGTTTGTTTATTTCTGCGCAACGACGGATTCACAACGGCCGAAGCTGCGGACGGCAAGGAAGCACTAACCGTCTACGCCTCGACGAATATCGATCTGGTTGTGCTCGATATTATGATGCCGATTATGGATGGCTGGACGTTATGCAAGGAGCTCAGAAGAGCCAATCCCGATCTCCCATTACTGATGTTGTCTGCAAGAGGCGAAACATGGGAGAAAGTGAAAGGGTTCGAACTGGGGACGGACGATTATATGACGAAACCATTCGATCCGCTGGAGTTAACCGCCCGTGTCAGGGCATTGCTCAAACGTTACCGGGTTGGCTCCACGCATACGATCCAGTTAGGTAACGTCATCCTTGACCGCCAGACCTACAAGGTGATGAGAGGGACGGAGCCGCTCACATTGCCGCTCAAGGAGTTCGAATTGCTGTATAAGCTTGCCGGCACACCCGGACAGGTCTATACGCGCGAGCAGTTGATCGATCAAATCTGGGGGATTGATTACGCTGGAGATGACCGAACGATAGACGTACACATTAAACGCCTGCGCGAACGGTTCGCGGCGACACCCGAATTCCGTATCGAGACGGTCCGCGGGCTGGGCTACCGGCTTGAGGTTTACGAATGATCAGATCCTTATATATACGCGTTGTCCTGACGTTTCTAGTGTCTGTAATCGGAGGCACGATCATTGCTTTTTTTGTGGCAACCTGGATATTTAAAGATCAATTGAACGAAAACCTGCAAATCACCTTACTTGATTTTGGTCAGGATATTGCCCGAATGTACGAGATTCTACCCACTAGTGAAGCAGACTCGTTCGTAAGTGGTATGAAGCAGCTCAATTCCTATTATGTCCGAATCTATGATGGGACGGGGCAGACGCAATCTTTGGGAGTGCTTAAGGAACATAACCCTATCACTGTGACTGCGGAACAAATAAAGGAAGTGCTTGCCGGCAAAGTTTTTCAAGGCAAGACGAATGGGATTAATCCGATCCTTTTAGGACTGCCGATAAAAACGGATATGGGAACAAAAGCGATGTTTGTAGAGCAGCGTGCTTCCTCCTCCTCTTCTTTTATCATCAAATGGATTATAAACTTTTTGACCTATTCGTTGATTGCAGGAAGCCTATTGATTCTGGTGGCAGCGATGTTCCTAATCAGTCCGATCAAGAAGCTGACAAAAGCGACCCGCCGTATAGCCGCTGGAGATTTCAGCACTAAGCTGAATATTAAGCAAAAAGGTGAACTCGGTACCTTGGCACGCAGCTTCGAAGAAATGATGTATGATCTGCAGCAGCTTGAACAGATGCGCAGAGAATTCGTATCGAACGTGTCGCACGAAGTTCAATCGCCGCTCACCTCGATATCCGGTTATGCTATGGCGCTCAAGCAACCAGGCATCACAGAAAACGAGCGAAGCCGTTATCTCGATATAATCATCACTGAAGCAGACCGGATGTCCAAGATGAGCGATAGCCTGCTAAAACTGAGTTTGTTGGAATCGCAATCACAGCAGCTGCAGCTCACCACGTTCAGCCTTGATGAACAGATCAGACGGGTTATCGTCGCGATCCAGCCGCAATGGCTGGCCCGCAACATCCGTTTCGAGCTTGATTTGAAGGCTGTTCGGCTAGTGGCCGATTATGATCAATTAAACCAGGTATGGACGAACCTGATCGGCAATAGCATCAAATTTTCCATGGATGGCGGCGTTATTGATGTTAGCATCAGGCAAGATGTTAACCATGTGACCGTCCGGATATCCGACAACGGTATCGGTATTTCTCCCGAAGACCAGAAACGTATATTCGAACGGTTCTTTAAGGCCGACCGCTCCCACAGCCGTAAGTATAGCGGCAGCGGTATGGGACTTGCCATCGTTAAACAGATTGTATCGCTGCATCAAGGCGATATCCGGGTGGAGAGTGAGCCCGGCCGGGGAACTACCCTTACTGTCACCTTGCCGATCACCACGAAGGCTGAGTAGCTGGTGCTTTTTTCAGGTTACGGTATGATCTTCAAGCCTCTGTGCTTGTTACGCCGTAGCTTTTTTTGAAATATAAAAATTTATATGCTTCGCGCTATAAATTATCCTTCTATTTCTCGCTGAAACGGTGCCGTCCTTAAAAAAGGACGGCACCGTTTCTACTTGCTTGTTCATACTCCGTTCATATTGTCGTCACGGGGAGTACATCTTCGTTGTATAAGCTTACCTTAACGGATCGTTAAGGCAACCGGAATCACCGATGAGGACAGGAGAAGATACAAGTGAAACAAAGAGAGACAGCGAAAATGGGGATGGACACGAGAATGAAAAAACCGCTTAGGATTATACTGAAATCATTAGCAGGATTAATGATAGCCATAGTACTTTTTTTAGCCATTGTTTTTATAGTCAATCTAATATGCAACAAATCGGAGCAAGGTAGGATTCAGTCCTATGGCCAGTTAGTCCCTGTAGACGGGAAAAAGATGAATGTATTGATTCAAGGCAAAGGTGAAGATACCGTGGTACTGCTGCCCGGTTATGGGACAGCAGCACCGGCACTTGATTTTAAGCCGCTGGTAGATGAGCTGTCACCCTTGTATAAGGTAGTTGTGATTGAGCCATTCGGATATGGATTAAGTGATGGAACGGATAAAGAACGAAGCACAGAGAATATTGTAAGTGAGATTCATGAAGCTTTACAGCAGCTTCATATTGATCGTTACACGCTAATGGGACATTCCATTGCGGGCATTTACGGGCTGGATTATGTGAACAAATATCCAGACGAAGTGAATGCATTTGTCGGGATCGACAGCAGTGTTCCCACGCAAGGTGGTATGGATGAAGAATTACCGGCAAAAACGTTAGAATTTCTCGACAAATCGGGTCTCATGAGACTGCTGAAGAAAATAAGCGGGGACCCTTATGCCGGACTGCCATTTGATGATCAAACGAAAGAACAAATGAGACTGATTTCGAATATACACTCGAATAATGCTACTGTGATGAATGAAATGGAACATATTTCTTCTAATTTTAATGCAGCTAAAGCTTTGGCATTCCCTAAGAATCTTCCCCTTCTTCTTTTTGTACAAGCGAATAATACAGACGTTGAAGGATGGATCTCCTTGCATGAAGGGCAAATCAAAGATTCTGTACATGGAAAAATGATCACACTCGAAGGGGAACATTATCTGCACCATACCCGATCCAAAGAAATCGTTCAGGACTTCAGGGAATTTATGAAGGAATCCAAATAAGAGATTGCTCTACTTCCCTACTCATAGAAACAGCGGCATCATGGACGAGAATAAGGTCCCGGATTGCCGCTGTTTTTTTGGGATAGTATTAAGTTTGTAGGTGATATCATAAAGGGCAGTTGTTAGCTATATCCGTGTTGAAATAGCATATAACGAATGCCCTGAATGAATGCAAACTCTCATTTTTTGGTTTATAATATAACAGAATTCATCTACATGTCTTGCTTAATAACAATTAATGTTGGAAACACTAGAGGTATACAATTAATTTAATGGGGGGCTTGATATGCCAGATAATCGAAGTATTACAGAAATTGAATTTACCGATTTTACGTTGTTTTCAGATATCACAATTCCCTTTGCTAGGGATATTAATATAATAAGTGGAGAAACTAGTGTGGGCAAGACCAACATTATGAAGGCACTATACAGCTATGGAAAAACAATAAACGAAGTTAATGATTTACTTGATCCTATCTCAGTTGAACGAATTAGTGAAATGATCACTTCTAAATTCCTTGGTGTCTTTCGACCAGATGAGAGAAAGATTGGTAGACTGGTAAAAAGAAATAGAGGAAGAGGAACAGCTATTTGCAAAATTACCTTTGATAAAGATCATGATATAAAGTTATCCTTTTCAAATTTAGCCGTCAAAAACATTAAACTTGAAGGTTACCAACCTATAGAGAATTGGCCTCGCTTTGTCTACATACCAGCTAAAGAAATTATCTCATCTACTGAAAACTTCTCTGCGTTGTACGAAAATTATCATATTGCGTTTGAAGAAACCTATTACGATCTTAGCAAGCTCTTGTTACTTCCTACGAGAAAAGGCCCTTTAAATTCTAACCAAAAAAAATTAATTAAAACCTTGGAAAAGATAATTGACGGGAAGGTTACACTAGAAAGTCAAAAGTTCTATTTAAAGACTAAAGGATTAGGTAACATTGAAATGGGTCTTCTAGCTGAAGGATATCGCAAGATTTCTACTTTATTACAGCTTATTTCCAATGAAACGTTGGACGAAAATACTATTCTTTTTTGGGATGAGCCGGAGTCGAATATTAACCCCAAAATGATTCCTGCTCTCAAAGAAATGTTAGTAGCACTTGCTCAAATGGGTGTTCAGATATTCATTACAACGCACAGCTATTTTCTTCAACAGGAACTTTCTCTGTTTGCCCAATATAATAACGAGAATAATCTTGATATTCGATTTATTACCTTGTATCCAGAGGAAGGCAATATTAATTTTGAATCGCAAAAACTCATTTCAGATTTATTGCACAATCCAATACAGCAAGAATTTATGGATTTATATAATAGGGAGCAGGAACTATTCTATGACCATACTTAAATTAGAAGAGAGTAATCTTAGTTTTCAATTTAAAGAGGGTCTTTTTCCAGTTAAATTCGATGAAACAAATTTTTATGTGAATCACTTTATTACTCTCCAAGGTTCTAAAGGCGTGGACTTTATAGTATTCGATGATAAAACTGTATATTTCATTGAAGTTAAAAATTTTAGCGGATATGAAATTGAAAATAAGAACAGACTTATTGCAAATTCAGAACAAAGCTTAGCACTTGAGGTATCGAGAAAAGTACGTGATTCAATTGCATGTCTGGTTGGTGCGTATAAAAATAGTAATGAAGTTCTTTCTCCTTACTTTAACCGCCTAAAATCAAGAACGGTAGACATTAAAGTTATTTTATTTCTAGAGGGTAAATTCCATAATGAAACTGCCGTATTCAGGGCGATAACAGATGAAATGAAAAATCGTATGAAATGGCTGACTACGAAGGTTATTGTAGAAAATATTCGATTAACAAAAGGTCATATTTATTCAATTAATAGATTAGCAAACGATTAGCTGCAATCGTCTCTCTGCAATAAACCTGCTTCTATTTATGCGTTATGTCTCTAATCGAATATATTGTTTTTCTCTTTTGTGTCAAGAGTTCAACCAGTGGTTATTGGCTGAACTCTTTTCAAATTTCGCATTAGTCTTCTTTCCCGTTACAATTAATGCAGCAATGCCGCTCCTTACATCCCCACACGGTTTGTATAGACATTCTCGAAAAATATTTTACTTATACATACTTAGGAGGAATTAGCATGCTGAAATCCCTGCGAGCTATTGAAGAATACCGCGAAACTGGACAGCTGTACGGCGGGGGGGTTCCCTGGCTGGAATATATCGTTGAAGCGGAAGAAACGATTGTCAACCTGGAACGCGTAGACTCCCTGCATGAACTGGAATACATCAACCCGGTACTGGATTACGTGGAACGGAGCCTGCGTCTGCTGGACAGTCTGGCGCTGTCTTACTGGATCAAGGAGTTGGCGGAAGAGACACTGGTCTGGTCGGAGACGGCAAAGGGAGGAACATTGCGCCAGCGCCGGCTGTGGCAGGCGGAAGGGATTAATATTTTTGTGCACAATATCGGTTCGGCTCAGCTGTATTTGAGGCATGCAGGGGTAGCCGGGGCGGAGGCGTATGGTCTGCAGACTGTTCGTATGATGGAGGCGGGGGGGACCGAAGCAGCGAAGCAGGAGATTGTGCATCGGCTGATTGAAACACATGGCCTCATCGGGCAGCAGATTCGCGGCGAGGTGCCGCCATCCGTCAACCGCCCGCTGGCATCGATGGTAGAGGAAGGACTGCTGACCGCCGATGAGCTGGAGCGCCTGCTGTTCGCACTGAATCACTGCATTATTTCCGCGGTATCCCCGGAGCTGTGGCAGAAGGTACGGACCGAGGTGATGGTGCTGATCGCCGTGATTTCGTCCGGGGATCTGCTGCATGCTGAAGTGCCGATGAAGGAGCGTTTGCGGAGAATGCGTGCGGGAGCGATTGCTGCAGGTGAAGATTTTGATACCGAGTGGAACAGTCTGGTGCAGGAGGGCTTCAATCCCGATGTTCTGGAGCCGATGCAGCCGATTACCTTCTGGTATGTGGAATCGGCACTGCAGACCTTTTCGCTGGAGCAGTTTCTCAAGGTTATGGCTCTCACTGCCTGCGGCAGCAAGCTGTCCGGTCTAAACCATATCAGCTACGAAGCGGTAATGAACAGCATTTATTATGACTACAAAGGTGCCAAAAAGATCAATGTATACAAGAAACGGATCATTGAAAAGTATTTATCCGGGCTGGCCTGGGAGGATATTCTGACCGGTTCTGCTTCTCCAGGGAATCCTCATCTGATTCACCGGCTGCGGCGGGAGGAGCATTTGCCGGACACGCTGTTTTTCCATTTCGAATTCTCTCCGGCAGCGGAGAAGCTGATCGAGTTCTGCACCGAAGCGGAGAAGTCGGCACTGTATGAACGGGCTGTGCTGATGCTGTTCGATTTGTTTGAGCTGCGCCGGGATGCCTTTGACCGGTTCCATAACGAGGATACGTATTTAAGTCAAATGAATGAGACGGCAGACTATAAAGCGGTCATTCTGGAGTATGTCACCGGCCGGAAGGTGCTGGACATCGGCCCTGGCGGCGGGGTGCTGCTGGATCTGATCGAAGAGCGGATGCCTGGAGTGATCCCGGTAGGCATTGATATCTCCAGTAATGTTGTAGAAGCGCTGCGCCAGAAGAAGCAGCGGGAGGGCCGGCGCTGGGAAGTACTGCAGGGCGATGCGCTGAACCTTAAGGACTTTGTGGAGCCGGGCACGGTGGATACTGTTATTTTCTCCTCCATTCTGCATGAGCTGTATTCCTATGTGCCGCTGAACGGGGTGAAGTTCAATCATGAGACCGTATCGGCAGCGCTTCGCAGCGCCTTTGAAGTGCTGACAGAAGGTGGCGCGATTATTATCCGGGACGGGATTATGACGGAACCCGAGTCACAGCAGCGGAGAATCAGGTTCCTGGAAACGGACGGGATGGCGGCGCTGGAGCGGTATGTGAAGGATTTTGCCGGACGGAAGATCAGATTTGAGGTACTTGGTACTGATGAAGTGCAGCTTCCGGTGAATGATGCGATGGAATTTCTCTATACCTATACGTGGGGGGAAGAGGCTTACATTCATGAGGTGCAGGAGCAGTTCGGCTATCTCACACCGTCGGCGTATGCCGAATTTATCAGGAAGGCTCTGGGGGAACAGGCTGTGATTGAGGTCTTACGCCATTATTTGCAGGCAGGCTATACCGAGGCTCTGCAAGGCCGCGTACAGTTCATGGACGAGAACGGTCAGGAGACGGCACTGCCGGACAGCACCTGCTTTATTGTTATCCGCAAGACAGGCGGAGAGATTCTTTGATTCGGAATACATCAATTAGGTTAGATGAAAAAAAGATATTTCTCCAATGGAAATATTTATGAATGGAGGGATTCTGCCGATATAAACTGAGAATTATCCAATATTGGCGGCTGATTGCCGGATTAGGCAAAAGAATACATATCAGGAGGAACGAAATGCGAGAGAAAAGCAGGATTGTATTGCCGATACTGGGGGCATTATTGGCAGCGATTGTAGGTGGTACGTTATGGGCTGTCATTGCCATCCAAACCGATTATGAAATTGGTCTTTTGGCCTGGGCCATCGGCGGATTAGCCGGATTTGCGGTTGTGAAGCTGAGCGGAGGCCGCACGAATGTGGCGCATCAGTTAATTGGGGTGATCGCCAGCTTGCTGGGGATTTTTCTCGGAAAATACTTTATCTTCAGCTATGTTATCAACGAAGGTCTGGACGGAATGTTCGCCATTGATCTGTTCACGCTATTCATGGACAACATCAAAGAGTTCTTCGGTGCGATGGACATTGTGTTCGTCATTCTGGCCATTATTACCGCCTGGCAGATGCCGGCCCGTCTGGCCAAACAGCCCGCGGCTCCGGAACTGAACCTTCCTTCCTAAGCTTTGCGGGAACTAAATAGAGAGTGCTCAAACCAATCAGCAATCAGCACACCCGCAAGCCCTGAGGCCTTCGTCTCAGGGCTTGTTGTATACCCAGCGCTAGCGGGGAAGTTAGGGCAACCCACGGGGCTCAGCTGCCGTCCGCCAGCTCAACAGCGTTTACGGAACTCCGAAGGAGAGCATTTCATGCTCTTGCGGAACACTTTGATGAAATAGCTGACGTTGTCGAAGCCGACCTCCAGGGCGATGTCAGAGATTTTACGTTCCGTCTGCTGCAGCAGGTCTGCCGCCTGGCGGATCCGGTAGGAGTTGATATAGTCAACCGGCGTTTTACGGGTCATGGCCTTGAAGAAGCGGCAGAATTGCCCTTCACTCATTGGGATCAGCTCCGAAAGATCACGGGTACGAATCGGTTCCTGATAGTTGTCCTGAATATATAGAATAACCTTTTTGAGCCGGTTGATCTTGGTGGTGTCGGCGCTGTCCGACTGGCTGTGGTTCACCGAACGGCCCTCTATGGCGATCTGGGAGAGCATGATCAGCAAAGTTCCTTTCATAAAGGACTCGAATCCGGGCATTTTATGATCATATGCCTCCATCATGCGCTCCAGATAGCGCAGCAGCTCCTGTTGCCAGGGGACAGCGGGTGTAATATGGCGGGGGAAGCTTTGGCGTTTCTCCAGAAGCGGCAGGATCACGGTCTGCTGAATGGCATCATATTGAGCGCTGGCCAGCAGATCGGGGTGGAAGACCAGTGCGCAGAAGCGGCAGGGGATATCTTCTAGCGCATATGCCGCATGGACATCACCGGATTCAATGAATACAGCTTCACCTGGACGGAGCGGGAAATAATCGGTATCGACCTGGAACATAATCTCTCCCTCCAGCAGCAGGAAGAACTCGGCTTCCTCATGCCAGTGCGTATCCAGGACAGGGGTTCCGGCGGGAAGCTCGATCCAATAGGCGGCGAGTGGAAACATTACATCACCATGAACACGGTCTTCTTTGAGCAGACGCTGCGAGGTGCGGTCCATTATGGGCCTCCTTTTCGATGAAACATCAGAATAATGTTATAAATAAGCTATATTATATTAGTTTTGTCTAATTATTATCGTTATAATGCAACTATAAACACCAAATTGAAGGGTGGCAAGTACCACATGAAATTTACAGACGGCCTCTGGCTGGTTCGTGACGGAATCAACATCAATGGTGCAGTTCAGAACTATGTAGTAGAAAAAACAGCTGAAGGTTTGACTGCTGTTACGCAGACAACTCCGATTACAGGACGCTCAGCAACCCTGAACTCCACACTCTTGACCGTAAAATTCCATTCCCCGCTTCCAGGCGTGGTAGGCATCAAAATCATACACAATGATGGCGTATTGGACCGCGGTCCAGCCTTTGAATTAACGAAGGGAACCGGCGATCATGTACAAATCGAAGAAACCGATGCACAGACTGTACTGATCAGCGGCGGACTTCGTGTTGTCATCAACAAAGGTACACATTGGTCCGTAGACTTCTACCGGGGCGACGAGCGTATTACCGGCAGTGGTTACAAATCGATGGCCTACATTACCGATCAGGACGGCAACACGTTCATGCGTGAAGAGCTGGATATCGGCGTAGGCGAATTCGTCTACGGTCTGGGCGAGCGCTTTACCTCTTTTGTGAAAAATGGACAGGTGGTTGACCTCTGGAACAAGGATGGCGGCACCAGCTCCGAGCAGGCCTATAAAAACATTCCTTTCTATGTAACAAGCAAAGGCTATGGCGTATTTGTTAACCACCCTGAGCTGGTTTCGTATGAAATCGCTTCGGAAAAGGTGAAAAAAGCCCAGTTCAGTGTAGCCGGTGAAAGCCTGGAATACTTCATCATCGAAGGGCCTTCCATTAAAGAAGTCATCACCAAATACACCTCACTAACGGGTAAGCCAGCGCTTCCGCCGGCATGGACCTTCGGTCTGTGGCTGACCACTTCGTTCACAACCGACTACGATGAAGCGACCGTTAATTCCTTCGTTGAAGGTATGGCTGAACGCGATCTGCCGCTGCATGTTTTCCACTTTGACTGCTTCTGGATGCGTGAATACCAATGGACAGATTTCCAGTGGGACCCGCGCGTATTCCCGGACCCTGTCGGCATGCTGAAACGTCTGAAGGATAAAGGCCTGAAAATCTGCGTGTGGATTAACTCCTATATCGGACAGCGTTCACCGCTGTTTGAAGAAGGCAAGAAAAACGGATATCTGATCAAAAAAGCAAACGGCGACGTGTATCAGACAGACCTGTGGCAAGCGGGCATGGGACTTGTAGACTTTACGAACCCTGCAGCTTGTGAATGGTATGCCGGCTACCTGCGTGGCCTGGTGGATATGGGTGTAGACAGCTTCAAGACCGACTTTGGCGAACGTATTCCTACCGATGTGGTGTACTTCGACGGCTCTGACCCGCAGAAAATGCATAACTATTACACTCAAATGTACAACAAAGTGGTCTTTGAAGTACTGGAAGAGAAGCTTGGCAAACATGAAGCTGCTGTATTTGCCCGTTCGGCAACGGCCGGCGGACAGCAGTTCCCGGTTCACTGGGGCGGCGACTGCTACGCGGATTATGAGTCGATGGCAGAGAGCCTTCGCGGCGGTTTGTCCCTGGGCTTGTCCGGCTTCGGTTTCTGGAGTCATGATATTGGCGGTTTCGAAAATACCGCTCCGGCGCATGTGTTCAAACGCTGGCTGGCCTTCGGCCTGCTCTCCAGCCATAGCCGTCTGCACGGCAGCACCTCGTACCGTGTGCCTTGGGCGTACGATGACGAAGCCGTGGATGTTACCCGCTTCTTCACCAAGCTCAAATGCAGCCTGATGCCTTATCTGTATGATGTGGCCGGACAGGCACATGAGCAGGGTTGGGCTTCGATGCGTGCGATGGTGATGGAATTCCCGGAAGATCCAACCTGTGAAGTGCTTGACCGTCAATATATGCTTGGCGATAAGCTGCTGGTGGCTCCAATCTTCCAGGAAAACGGCGAAGTGAAATACTATCTGCCGGCTGGACGCTGGACACATCTGCTTAACGGTGAAACGGTTCAAGGCGGATCATGGCGTAAAGAAAAACATGATTTCTTCAGCCTGCCGCTGTTTGTCCGTCAGAACTCACTGCTGGCTACAGGCAGTGTAGATACCCGCCCGGATTATGATTTTGCCGATGGCGTGAAATTCGGCCTGTATGCACTGGAAGACGGAACAGCAACGACTGCAACTGTTCGTGATATGAATGGTGCGCCTGAGCTGACCGTGAAGGCTGAACGTAAGGGCAGCACGGTTACCGCTACGGCAGAAGGAAGCGGCAAGGCATTCACGCTGGCTGTGAAAGACCTGGGCGCTATCGCTTCCGTAGACGGAGCAGAGCAAGTGGACGATACAACAGTGAAAGTGAGCGCCGGAGCCAAATCCGTATCGTTCACCATCACACTTAAATAAGAATTAGGATTCTGCACAATAGCAGAATGACACACAACCTCTCTGTACAGCATGGCTGCGAAGGCTTCCATGGAGTCGGAGAGGTTTTGCTGTGAGGGGATTTGCCGGGGTATACCAGGATCAGAATTATGTTATATATCGGCTGATTCGTATTAGTTTTATGCCGGTAATGTCCGTATACTGTGATTGTTTACAGATTCGTATGAACGAAGGAGCTACTTCACTATGCACAGTCAAGAGAACCAAGACGGAGTGTTCAGCCAGTCTGAGTACTCCTCAGCCACGGCGCTGTCCACGGCCGCCAATTATATCATGAACTCGCAGGAGCCATTCACGCATACTTACCGGACGTACATCCGGTTACGGGAGAATGGAAGCCTGACCCTGAAATTCTGGCACAGCAACGCGGTGGATTCGACCTGGGATATGGGGCTTGAAGCGAGAGGCAGCGAGCCGGGAGGCGAATGGAGCATTGCGGCGGCTTATATAGCCGACGGAGGGCTTGCGCCGGATGGTACCGTCGCGGCAGGCACTGAGGTGCCTGTGACTTTCTCGGGAGCAGCGGCGAAGCAGGTGGCCCCGGGGGAAACCTTTTGGAGTGACGAGGCTTCGGTTACACTGCCGGAGGGCCACTATCTTGCTTTTACATGGACCATTAGAACGGCTGCACCGGGCAAAACCTTCCCTTACAACGTGGAGGGCATCCTGGTCTCTGCCTACGATGCCCCGGGGAATCTCGCCGGACAGGAATCGAATGCTTCCTTCCGTGTATCGGACAATCTTCTGGTATTGCCAAGCTACATCGGCTACAAGAAAAAAGTGTCCAAAAGACTCGTATTCCTGGGTGATTCCATCACACAGGGTGTGCGGACGGCTAAGGACGAATATTCCTACTGGGCTGCGCGGATTGCGGAAGGGCTTGGAACCGGGTATGGGCTGTGGAATCTCGGGTCCGGCTGGGGCAGAGCTTACGATGTGGCCACGAACGGCTCTTGGCTGAATAAAGCCAAGCAGGGAGATGAAGTACTTATTGTGCTGGGCGTGAATGATCTCGATATCGGCAAGCGCTCGGCTGCAGAATTGTTTGAAGATCTGGTGCATATCATTTCCTTGATCAGAGCGGCCAATCCGGAAGTGGAGATTATTCTAAGCACTGTGCCGCCATTTAATTTTGAGGGCGAGCGTGAGGAAGCCTGGCGCAGTGTAAATGCACAGATTCTTACCGCACCGCCTGCGGGAGTCAGCCGTGTGTTTGATATCGCGGCCGTATTATCTATGCCGGCTCCGGCAGACCATAGGGTCCGCGCAGAGTATATGAGCAATAGTGACGACCCGCATCCGAACGGCACCGCCGGCAAAGCGGTGGCGGATGCTTTTCTGGCATGGTATGAAGGAACAGTTAGCAAGTAAGGCTCTAGAAGGATTCCCGAAAAAAGAACACCCAAAGCACACTAGGCATACTATGTATTACTTTTACAGGAAGGTAGTGCTTACTATGGGTATCCAAATGGGATCACATCAAAAAGTGTTGTATCAAGCTGACAATCATTATATCCAAAGTCTGAAGACCGTTAGAAATCACTTACACGGCATATGCAGACAACATGCAAATCAGTTTGTTCGAGTACAAACATTAGACGGTCAAGTGTTCACCGGGAGAATTGTGGGCTGTGATAGAGGGTTGATTTATTTGAAGGTACAGCATCATGGAGGACAACGCGCTTTTTTTGGAAGCAGCAGTGATGAAATGATATTAACCCTGGTGCTGTATGAATTGCTTGTTATTACTCTGTTGTATACCTAACACATGAAAGAGAACCTACATGGTTGTAGGCTCTCTTTTTTTGGCTTATGACAGATTAAAATGTTCTAAGAATAATCACCAGCAGAATATACAGCACCAAGATTGTAGTAGTGGAAGTAACAAGGCCTCCAATATTTCCGCAACCGCTCATTGTATAACCTCCTCCGCGTTTTCATCTTACAGACCCATGATATGCACCTTCCTCACTGTCTGTATGGACGATTAACCCGAATGAAAAATATATCAGGGGGTATTCTGTATACGGTAATCCTTGGGAGAGCAGCCCACCTGTTTTTTGAACACCTTGCTGAAGTATTTGACATCATGGAAACCGACCATTTCCGAGATTTGTGACAGCTTCAGGTTGGGGTTCTGCAGCAGAAGCTTGGCTTTGTCAATTCTGACATTGCCGATGAAGTCAGAGAAATTGATGCCATACTCCTGCTTGAATTTACGTGAAATGTATTCGCGGCTAACGTAGAATTTGCCGGCCACCTCCTGCAGTGACAGGTCGGAGGGGTAGTTCTGCTCAATATATTTTACAATATCCGTCATCGGGTTACGTTCCTTAACTGCTCTGGCGGCAAGCTCCTGCGAGAGCTGCTGCAGCATGGCGAAGGACCAGTCGCGCCAGGCGAACAAAGAAAAGGAATAGCCGCTCGGCAGTGGAGCCGGATTGAGAGTATCCGCCCGTTCCAGCTCTGCCAGTGCACGATCGGCCTGTCCGCCCAGGGCTTCCCGCACCAGCCGGGAACGGAAGAGCAGGGCGTCGGCCTTCCAGGAATTCAGCATCTCCGGGGTAACCACACCCCGGCGGCTGAGCTCGTGGGTCCAATGCTGCGCTGCGGCTGACAGCACTTCAGGACTGCCGCTAATTACGGCCATTCTCCATTCTTCCTGTACATCTGCAAAGAGCATCGGAGCCCCGTTTCCGGTATCCAAAGGTTCAGCGGGCGGGGAGAAATGGCAATAATCTTCATGTCTTAACAGATTCCGCCGGAGTAGTGCTTCGGCGGCTTCTGCGCGTTCTGCGGGCAGTCCTCCAGGCAGGCTTCCTACTGAGCTGATGCCAAAGTGCATCCGGAACTGCAGTGTCAGGTATATTCCCTGGTTGATCCGGTTGATCAGCTCGACAACCGATTCCTGAACATCCCACAGGATCATTGCGATTTCCGGCGGTCCGCCCCAATAGCGGAACGCTATCCCTTTGCTCTGCTGCAGAAATTCATTGCAGATATTGACGATGGCATAATACATCAGCTCACTGTCTCCGCCAAACCGTTTGATCAGCGGATTGTTACCGGGATCGGTCTGCACCAGAACCAGCCGTGAGACGCTGGCATGATGCGGGACCACTCCCTCATCCAAAAGCCTGCGCAGCGTGACTTCCGCATTCAGCGGATCATCAATCAGCGCCGACAGCAGCTTCTCCCCGTAGATGGGTTTGATTTCATTCAGCCTTATGCTTTGTTTCTGCCGGTGGCTCCGCTCTTCCTCTTCGGTCCGCCAGGCGGCTACCGCTTTGGATACAGCGTTATTGATCATTTCCGGCTCAATGGGTTTGAGGATATAGTCAATCCCGCCATGACGGACGGTTTGGCGGACGAAGTCAAAATCATTATGGCCGCTGACCACAATAAACTTGGTGCTCCCGGCAAATTCATTGACCCAGGTCATCAGTTCAATCCCGTTACCCGACTCCATCATCATATCCATGATGACAAGTGCCGGCTTTTCCTTGCGGATCAGCTGAATGGCTTCATTACCGTTCCCGGCCTCCAGAATTTCCCCGATCTGATGCGCATCCCAGTCGACCAGAAGTCTGACCGCCTTGCGTACTCTGGCCTCATCGTCAACAATCAGCGCCTTCATATTCCTTCACTCTCCACAACAATTTCAATTTCCAATCTGATAACGACTCCGCCTGCCTTATGATTATCCACCATCAGCACAGCACTGTCTCCGCAGACCAGCTTTAGCCGGGCCAGCACGTTGGGCAGTCCGATCCGGGCGCCAGGGGCATCCCGTGTGCTGTCTTTGCTGTCCGCGTCTTTCAGGGAGCCGATATCCAGCCGGCTGGGATGCTCAAGCTCCTGCTGCAGCGCTTCCAGCCTCGCTGCAGGAATGGAGCTGCCATTGTTTTGGATGATGATTTCCATCCGCCCGGTGGCAAGCCGGGCCGCTGTGATTTCAATCAGCCCGTCGGTACGGGCGAGATTGAAGCCATGCTTGAAGTAATTCTCCACAATGGGCTGGAGGATCATCTTGGGCATCAGCGCATTCTGCAGCGAGTCCTCCATATCGTAGCGGAAAGTGAACTTATTTTCAAAACGTTCCTTCTGCAGCTCCATATAGGCTTTGACATGATCCAGCTCATTTTGAACCGTCACAATTTTCTCATCATTGTACATACTGTAACGCATCATTTTGGCGAGCGCGGAGAGCAGGGCATAGATTTGCGGGACCTTAAGCTCCAAAGCGAGTGTACCGATAATCTGCAGCGTATTGTTCAGAAAATGAGGATTAATTTGTGACTGCAGCGCCTTTAGCTCATTGGTCTTGTTCGATAGTTCCAGCCGGTATTCGCGCAGAATCAGGTTATTGATCGTATCCATCATGCTGCGGAAGCGTTCGGTGACGAGACCAATCTCATCTTTGCCGGTTGGCCTGATATCGATCTCCAGATTACCCGTCTGCACCTGATTCATGTACCTTGTCAACTGCTTAATGGGGGCCGTGATCCGGAAGGAGATGAGAATCGTCAGTGTAATAATCATGATCATCAGCAGCACCAGCAGCAGAATATTGATTCTGACGGCTTCGTTCGCTTCACGGTACAGGTAAGAGACCGGAATCTGCTTCACCAGCGTCCAGTTCAGTCCCGGACTCTCAATCTTCTGATAGATAAACACGGCTCCGTCCTCTTCAAAATAACCCTGAGACTGCCCGTTTGCCGCGATTTGCTTGTCATACCAGGAGGCATGCAGCGGTTTACCCATGGTTGCCTCATCATGACTGTATACGAGCGTGCCGCTGTCATCGACCAGATAGATGTTTTCTTTATCGCGCTCATACAGCTGGTCCATGATGTCCGTAAACGCTGTCAGCTTCACATCAATAGAGAGATAGCCGAGCGCATCGGTGGAAGGGACTCTCTCAATCTTTCTATGCAGGGTGAAGACCGGCTCCGGAGTCAACTGCGGAATCACTGAATTCAGCCCGTAGCTGTTGCTTATATGTGTACTCTGAATGGATAGGGGGGATGAGTCCGTGATCCGGGTGTCACTAAAGAGTGGAATCCCCTGCCGGCGCCTGGGTGTGGCATTGTGGGCTACGAGCGTGGCTTTGCTATCCTTGACACGATATAGATAGACCTGAAAGATGTCAGGAATAGAAGTCAAAATATAGTTCAGCGAAGAGTAGATCCGGATATTGGCAGTCATATCATCGTAGCCCGCTTCAAGCTGCCTGTAGAAGTCGGAGTCCGAGTATACTGTCAGGGACAACCGGTCTACCTCCTGGATCAGGGTGCTGATATTTTTGTAGCCTTGGTATAGCAGATTTTTATTCTCATCTACCGCCCGGGTTCGGAGAGACTTCGTCGTGTAGGAATAGCTGATAAACATCGTAGCCATTATACAGATTAGGGTTGGAAGGAGTAAAAATACAATCAATTTAGTGCGGATACTGTTCCATTTCATCGATTCTTGTCACATCCGATCAATATTTTACACCTTAAAGATCACCTGAGTAGGTGTGAGAGGTTCTTCAAAAAATAGATAATATGTTTAGATCATAAACAAGTGAGTGAGTAAAAGAAAGGGGGACGGGTGAATGCGCGGTTCGAAGTTGTCCCAATTTGGTCAACAGGCTTTTTTTGTGGGTCCGGCACTATTGTTTTTTACCCTGATTACGATTATTCCATTTCTGATGGGGATGTACTATTCCTTCACGGACTGGAACGGCGTATCTGGAAACGTAGGCTGGGTTGGCATTGATAACTTTAAAGCGATATTTACAAATGATCCGGATTTCTGGTCATCCTTCTGGTTCACCGTAAGATTTACTGTGCTGGGAGTGGTTTTGACCAATGTAGTGGGCTTTTTCCTGGCCTATCTGCTGACTAAACCATTAAAAACACGCAATATGCTCCGTACCATTTTCTTCATGCCGAATGTTATCGGGGGATTGTTGCTCGGGTTTATATGGCAATTTATCTTTATCAAGGGTTTCGCCACGATGGGCGATGTCACCGGCTGGTCCTTCTTTAACCTTCCATGGCTCGGAGATGCAACCACAGGCTTCTGGGCGATTGTCATGGTTTTTGTCTGGCAGTCCTCGGGTTATCTGATGGTTATCTACATCGCTTCACTCAGCAATGTATCCAAAGAGGTGCTGGAAGCGGCTGAGATTGACGGGGCAACCCGCATGCAAGTGCTTCGCAACATTATTGTTCCTTTGATTATGCCCGCAGTGACCATCGGGTTGTTCCTGGCTATTTCCTGGTCCTTCAAAATGTTCGACCTGAACTTGTCGCTGACCAAAGGCGGACCGTTCAAATCGACCGAGTCTGTTGCCATGAACATCTATAATGAAGCCTTCCTAAACAACCGTTACGGTCTGGGTACGGCCAAAGCGCTGCTCTTCTTCCTGATTGTAGCTATTATCACTGTCATTCAGGTCCGTGTGACGAAGAGCAAGGAGGTAGAAGCTTAATGAATGCAAAGTCCAAAAGCAGATGGAATATCGGAATTGAAGTAATCATGATTCTTTTGGCGCTTCTATTCCTCTCTCCTTTCTATTTCTTGCTGGCGAACTCGGTGAAATCCTTCGGAGAGATCCTGAGCGATGCTGCAAGCTGGCCGCAGCACTTCATGTGGTCGAACTACTCAAGCGCATGGAAATTGGCCCGCTTCTCTGAAGCCTTCCGCAACTCGCTGATTGTCACCATCATCAGTGTGGTTCTGATCTCTTTGTTCAGTGCCATGGCTGCTTACCGCATGGTTCGCGCCAATAACCGGTTTAACCAGGTGCTGCTGCTGCTGTTCGTAGCGGCGATGGTCGTTCCGTTCCAGACCATTATGATTCCGATCCTAAAGGTCGTTAATGTATTAGGAGTGAATAACTCCTTTCTGGGACTCATTATTTCCAACCTGGGACTCAGTATTCCGATGGCGATCTTCCTGTTCCACGGCTTCATCAAGTCCGTACCTCTTGAAATTGAAGAGGCGGCAACGGTCGACGGCTGTAATCCGATATCGGCATTCTTCCGGATTGTGCTGCCTCTGCTGAAGCCGATGCTGATGACCATTATCGTTCTGAATGCTCTGGGAATCTGGAATGACTATCTGCTTCCGTCGCTGATTCTTCAGGCACCTGAACTGCGGACTATTCCGCTGGCTACCTTCTCGTTCTTCGGGCAATATACGAAGCAATGGGATATGGCGCTCCCGGCATTGACGATCGGAGTTGCTCCAATTGTTATCTTCTATCTGTTCATGCAGCGTTACATTGTTGAGGGAATAGCGGCTGGCTCGGTGAAAGGTTAACACCGGGCCCCCGTTCCATATATGAATCAGTTAAATTATACAAGGGGGAAATAAAATGATTAAGAAACGTTCTGCATTGTTGATGTCATCTGTAATGCTAATGACAGTAGTGCTCGCGGCCTGTGGCGGGAATTCAAATAATGCCGCATCCAATAATGCATCCAATGGAAGCGCTGGCAACAAATCCGGCGAAGTGAAAACGGTTAAAATTTTTCAATTCAAGACTGAAATCGTGGAAGGCCTTAACGAGCTGAAGGTTGAATTCGAGAAAGAACATCCCAACATCAAGCTGGATATCCAAACGGTCGGCGGCGGTGCTGACTATGCGGCAGCCCTGAAGACTAAATTTGCTTCCGGCGATGCTCCTGATATTTTCTCGAACGGCGGTTACGCTGAAATGGCACTGTGGGCTGACAAATTGGAAGATCTGTCCGATCAGCCTTGGGTGAAGGATCTGATTCCTTTGGCTGCAGAGCCAATGACCAAAGACGGTAAAACCTATGGTATGCCAATGAACCTTGAAGGTATCGGTTATGTATACAATAAAGACTTGTTTGCAAAAGCGGGCATCACTGAAACTCCAAAGACCATTTCTGAGCTGGAACAAGACGCTAAGAAGCTGCAGGCGATCAATGTTATTCCTTTCGGCAACGCGTATCAGGAATGGTGGCTGCTGGGTATCCAGGGGATTAGCGTAGCTTTTGCACAGCAGAATAATGTGGATGATTTCATTAAGGGCCTAAATGCCGGAACTTCCACAATCGTGGGCAACGAGAAATTCAAGGATTGGAGCAACCTGCTTAATCTGACTGTAAAATACGGACAAAAAAATCCTTTGACTACAGATGCTAATACTCACCTGGCTATGTTCGCCAATGGCGAAACAGCTATGATGCAGGAAGGTAACTGGGCACAGACTCTGGTTGACAACATCACGCCTAACATGAATATCGGTATGTTCCCTATGCCAATCAACGACGATGCTGCGATGAACGATAAGTTGTCTGTAGGCGTACCGTCCAACTTGGTTGTCAACAAGGATTCCGGATCGAAGGAAGAAGCTAAAACCTTCCTGAACTGGCTCGTAACTTCTGACATGGGTAAAGAATATATTACAAAAAAATGGAAGTTCATCCCTGCACTGTCCACCATTCCGGCAACACCTGAAGATATCGGTCTGCTTGGTTCTGATGTATGGAAATATGTTAAAGAAGGTAAAGTATACGGTTTGCAGGCTTCAAAATTCCCTGATGGTGTAACTCAAGAATTCGCCAGCGTCATCCAAGAGCTGATCGCCGGTAAAACCGACGAAGCCGGTTGGGAAAAAGGCATGCAGGCTGCTTGGGACAAGCTGAAGAAATAAGCGGATCAAGTAAACAGAGAGTCCGGACACGGACCAAATAAGCAGTTGGATAAAGTGGATTTGCGAAAGGCGCTCCGTCTATCTCATCATTGATGTGAGGCGGAGCGTCTTTATTTGATTTAAAATAAGAGGATGAAAGGGAGTGGAGGAATGGCCGGGGAAGGCTATACAAATGTTCAGGTCGGTGTTGATTATTATCCGGAGCACTGGGATGAATCCATGTGGGAGCCGGATGTGAAGTTAATGAAGGAGAGCGGCGTCAGACTGGTGCGGGTGGCAGAGTTTGCCTGGAGCCGTCTGGAGCCGAGCGAAGGTGATTTCGAGTTCGGCTGGCTGGATAGGGCGATAGATCTGTTTCATAAATATGGCCTCCAGGTTGTGATCGGGACGCCTACAGCAACACCGCCGCGCTGGGTGACGCGGACTTACCCGGATGTGCTGCCGGTCTTTGCGGACGGGCGGATTTTTCACGAAGGCGTGCGCGGGCACCGCTGCTACAACAGTGTCTCCCTGCGCAAATTCGGAAGCCGCATTATTGAACGCCTGGCTGGACACTACAGCAGTCATCCGGCCGTGATCGGCTGGCAGACCGATAATGAATTCAGCATGCTGGACTGCTGCTGCGACCGCTGCAATAAGGACTTCCGGGACTGGGTGCGGGCAAAATACGGCACGCTCCAGCATCTGAACCAGGAATGGGGAACCGTGGTCTGGAGCGGGGAATACAGTGACTGGTTTGAGGTTACAGTGCCTTATGGCGGCTCGCCGCACCAGAATCCTTCACTTCTGCTGGACTATCAGCGGTTCCAGTGGGAATCATGCATTGCCTTCCAACGTTCCCAGGTAGAGATTCTGCGCCGGGTCTGCCCGGAGCATTTCATTACGCATAATTTCCACAGCTATCCGCAGCGGCTGAACATGCATGGGCTGGCTGAGGATCTCGACGTGGCAGCCTTCGATTATTATCCGAACCCGTCACCGCAGAAGCAGGCGACCGCGCCTTACAGCGGCGTGCTTTCCCTGGATCTGACCCGGGGCATCAAACGCCGGAACTTCTGGATCATGGAGCAGCTTAGCGGCCCTCCGGGCTGCTGGTTCCCGATGTGGCGGACGCCGTACCCGGGTCTCATCCGCGCTTATGCCTGGCAGGCGATTGCGCGCGGAGCCGATACGGTTGTGCATTTCCGCTGGCGCAGCGCGGCTGCTGGAGCGGAGCAATTCTGGCATGGGATGATCGACCACAGCAACGTGCCCGGGCGGAGGTTCGCCGAATTCGCACAGCTGTGCGGGGAGGTGAATGGTCTGGCCCCGCTGCTGGAGGGGACTGAGGTCGTCAGCAGGGCCGCCATCCTGTATTCGCATGAGCAGCAGGCGGCACTGCGCATCCAGCCCCAGGCCGAGGGAATGGATTATTATGAGAACATCAAGCTGTACCACCGCGCGCTGACCCGGCTTGGCATCAGCTGTGATGTTATCGACTGGCGTCAGCCGCTTGAGGGGTACAGGCTGGTGATTGCCCCCAGTCTGTACCTGCACGACGAAGAAGCCTCCCAGGCACTGGAGGCATTTGCCGAAGCCGGAGGAACGGTGATTCTCACGAACCGCAGCGGCGTGAAGAATATGAACAACATCTGCGTGATGCAGCCGCTGCCGGGATTCTTCTCGCGTGCGGCGGGCGTTTCGGTGGAGGAATACGACCCGGTCGGAAGTGAAAATCATCTGCTTCTCGATCGTGAGGGTGTGCTGTATGAATGCAGCCAGTGGTGCGACATTCTGCGGCCGGAGGGGGCCGAGCCCATCGCTTGGTATGGAGACGATTTCTTCGCCGGAGCTCCTGCGGTTACTGTGAACCATTTCGGATCGGGCAGAGTTTATTATATCGGGACTCATGCCGGTGAGGACTACTGGCTGAAGCTTCTCCATGATATCGCCCTGGATGCAGAGCTGGTCCTGTTTCCGGGATTGCCGGACGGTGTGCAGGCATTTACGCGTACCGGAGAGGCAGGAGACCTGCTGTTCCTGCTGAATCTCACCCGTACAGCACAGACCGTGGGACTGGCCAAGCATTACCGCAGCGCTCTTACCGGTGCCGGGCTTAGTGGACCGGTTGAGCTTGAGCCGTACGCCGTAGAGATTCTGAAGACAGAAAGCTGATCTATTCGGGCAGGCGGACTCAGGCAGAGGGATGGCGTCTTTTGTCCATCATACGGGAGACAAAAGGGAGCAGTGGCGCTTTCGGCTTATTCTTCAGACTTGCAGTCTGATCCTCCTGCGGGGCTTGAGGCTCTTCGCTATGGAGCATATCCAGCAGGTCGTACACACTTCTGATATCGCTGGTATTGATAACCGTTTCTCTGCCGTCCGGGTCCCCGGGTATCTTAAAGCTCCAATATTTGTTATCCATTGATCCCGCTCCTTATAAGTTTTGATAGCCTCAGCTTTCTTTAGTGCGCTTCGCAGAACTGTATAAGATGAACTTAAAAATTCATAAAAGGGGTGGAAGTGAGAGGGGGAGTTTGGAACTGTAGGAGCGAACGCGTCCGCCTTTATGTTTGGATTTCAACCGCGATCAGCGGCATAAAATCAGGAAATCCAAACATAACAGCGGCCGGAAGTCCAAACATTCCCCGTAGTTACTACCATAACCCCACATGATAATCTAAAAGTTAACTTATATGGCTTCGGAAGCATGTGCATAAAGTTCAATTTTTATGTATTTCCATCATAATCCGGACACCGGTATCATGTATAATGAAGGGAAATGATGGAGGCTATCACTGCGGCTGATGGGTGATGCGGGGGGAGAGAGCAGAGATGGAAATTGGACTTCTGAAAGTATTCCGGGCGGTCGCTGAAGAAGGGAGTATTTCCAAAGCGGCCCAAAGCCTGAACTATGTGCAGTCGAATGTGACGGCGAGAATTCAGCAGCTGGAGCAGGAGCTGAAGACCCCGCTCTTTTACCGGCACAGCCGGGGCATCACGTTGACCTCAGCCGGACAGACGCTCATGGAATACACAGTCAAAATACTGAATCTGCTGGAGGAAGCAGAACAAGCGGTTCTGGATTCGCCCGTTCCGAAGGGCTCGATTACGGTTGGCTCGGATACGACGGCTGCCGTGCGGCTGCCTGCTATCCTGTCTGCCTATCGCGGTTGTTACCCCGACGTCGAGGTTCACCTGCAGATCGGACGGTCAGGTGAACTCATCGATTCTGTCTTGCAGTATTCCGTGAACGGAGCCTTCGTCGACGGACCGGTAGAGCATCCGGAAATTGTCCAGGAGCTGGCTATCAACGAACGGCTGGGACTCGTCATTCCAGATACCATAGATTATCAGGGTATCCAGTCGGTCCATGACAAGATGCTGCTGATCCTGAACGCGGAGTGCATGTACCGGACCAAGCTGGAAGAGTGGCTAGGAGACGAGGGTTGCCGGCTCGGGAAGGTGATGGAATTCGGGACGATGGAAGGATTGCTGGGATGCGTGAAGGCAGGGATAGGCTATGCAGTTCTGCCCATATCCTATTTCAACCGGATGAACATAACAGAGGGTATCCGCTGCTATCCGTTTCCTGAGAAATACGCAGAGGTTCCCATGGTGTTCATCCGGCGGCGTGACCTGTATATGACGAGCGCCTTTCGGGAATTTATAGAGGAGTTGAAGGTGCGGCTGCCGGAAGCTGTGTCCGGGGCGGAAATATCATAATATTCTTCAAAAAACATAAACATCGGTACCCTGGCCGGTTCAGCCCCTGGGTGCCGATGTTTGTGTGCAAGGCTATTGCCGGGGGGCTGGATCACGAACGGAGATTTAGTGCAGCCGCCGAAATTGATCCGGCGTCGTTCCGGACTGCTTACGGAAGGTGGCCACGAAGTGGCTGACATCGCGGAAGCCGACCCGCTTCGAGATGGCTTTTACCGTGAGATCCGGCTGGCTGACCAGCAGCTCTTTGCTCTTGCGGATGCGCAGACGGACGAAGTAGGCATAGGGGGAGAGACCGAAGGTTTGCAGGAACAGGCTGTTGAGATAGCGGCCCGACACGCCCGACTGCAAGGCCAGATCGTGGAGACCAATATCGGGATCGCCATAGTGGCTGTCCATCCATTTCAGCAAAGGCTGCACCTTGTCCACATTGCGGGATATGGCGGTATTGTTATGCAATTGCCCGTATTTGCTTAGCGTAAGAAGGAAACGGTAGGCATCAGAGGAGGCACCCAGGCTGAACATATCCTCTGCGGCATCATAGCGGTCGAGCATTTCCTTCAGCATCAGGGGGAGCGGTGCCTCACTCTCCCAGCGGTAAAAAGAGTTGGCGTTCATACCCAGCGAATCGAGAATATTCCGGGCGGAGCTTCCCCCGAAGGTCAGATAATAGGTGCACCAAGGTTCAGCGGAGAGCGCTGCATAGCGGTGCGGGGTACCTGGCAGCAGCAGCACGCCGCTGCCTTCGGCGAGCGTAAGCTTTTTATTCTCGAAATGAATCAGTCCTTCGCCCTGCGAAGTCTGAAGCCAATGATAGGCGTGATAGCCTTCCGGCCGGGATACCTTCTCCTGATCCGGGTTATAACCCATACTGTCCAGAGTAATCGGCAGATGATAGCCGCCCTCCTGGCCAAACACAATTCTGCGGGGTGCTGCCACAAGCACAATGATCCACTCCTGTCAGTTCCATATTATTATATGACATAGCGGTAATTTTATATTTAAAGGGAAACGGCTAACGTTTACAATAAGAATATACTTATACTATAAAGGATGTGCAATAAGTGATCAACGATAAATTGGCGAAGATTTGGTACGGCGGAGATTACAATCCCGAGCAGTGGGACGCGCCTGTATGGGCAGAGGATGAACGGATGTTCAAGCTGGCGGGCATTGATGTCGCTACGATTAATGTATTTTCATGGGCGCTCATTCAGCCGTCGGAAGACACCTATGATTTCTCCGGACTCGATGAATTGATGGACCGTTTATATAAGAATGGAACCTATGTCTGTCTGGCGACGAGCACCGGTGCGCATCCGGCCTGGATGGCTCACCGCTATCCTGAAGTGACCCGGGTGGATGTTCAGGGCAGAAAACGCAAATTCGGCGGACGCCATAACTCCAATCCGAATAGTCCGGTCTACCGGAAATTCGCGGCCAAACTTGCGGGCAAGCTGGCTGAACGCTACAAGGATCATCCGGGGCTGGTCGCCTGGCATATTTCCAATGAATATGGCGGCTACGATTACTCTGAGCAATCCGAAGCAGCTTTCAGAGTCTGGCTGAAGAACCGTTATGGCTCGCTGGATGCTCTCAATAAAGCCTGGAATACCCGTTTCTGGGGACATACCTTTTATGACTGGGAAGAAATTGTTGTGCCCAGTGAGCTGAGTGAGGAATGGAATGGAAACCGGACCAACTTCCAGGGGATATCCCTCGATTACCGCAGATTTATGTCCTACAGTCTGCTGGAATGCTACAAGCTGGAATATGATGCGATCAAGGAGCACAGCACGAATGTTCCGGTCACCACGAACCTGATGGGTTTCTATCCGGAGCTGGATTATTTCGAGTGGGCCAAGCACATGGATGTCATCTCTTGGGATAACTACCCGTCGCTCGATACGCCGGTCAGCCATACGGCCATGACGCATGATCTGATGCGCGGCCTGAAGCACGGTCAACCGTTCATGCTGATGGAGCAGACGCCAAGCCAGCAGAATTGGCAACCGTACAATTCGCTGAAGCGTCCGGGCGTGATGCGTCTGTGGAGCTATCAGGCGGTAGCACGCGGTGCGGATACTGTGCTGTTCTTCCAGCTCCGCCGTTCCATCGGTGCCTGCGAGAAGTATCATGGTGCAGTTATTGAGCATGTGGGGCATGAGCATACCCGGGTATTCCGTGAATGTGCTGAGCTCGGCAAAGAACTGGAGCTGCTGGGCGACCAGCTTCTGGATGCGCGCAGCGCAGCAAAGATAGGCATTATCTACGACTGGGAGAACCGCTGGGCGCTGGATCTGTCGAGCGGACCTTCCGTAGCACTGGATTATGTGAACGAAGTGCATAAATATTATGATGCCCTGTACCAGCAGAATATCGAAGCCGATATGATCGGTGTTGAAGAGGACCTGTCGAAGTACAAAATTGTCATTGCTCCGGTACTGTACATGATTAAGCCAGGATTTGCTGAGAAGGTTGAAGCTTTCGTAAAGGCGGGCGGCACGTTTGTTACAACTTACTTTAGCGGGATCGTGAACGAAAATGATCTGGTTACCGTAGGCGGCTACCCTGGAGAGCTTCGCAACGTGCTCGGCATCTGGGCTGAGGAAATTGATGCGCTGCTGCCGGGAATGAGTAATGAAATCGTGATGAGCAAAGAGTGGGGAGCGCTGAACCGCACCTATCCATGCGATTTACTGTGCGACCTGATTCACGCTGAAGGCGCAGAAGTGCTCGCGGAGTATGGCACCGACTTTTACAAAGGCATGCCGGCCCTGACCATGAACAGCTTTGGCGAAGGCAAGGCCTATTATGTGGCAACCAGTCCGGATGCGGCCTTCCTGCAAGGGTTCGTGTCGAACCTGTGTACTGAACAAGAGATCCAGCCGCTGGTCAGTGCACCGGAAGGTATCGAATCCGTGCAACGCGTTAAGGACGGTGTATCCTATCTGTTCCTGCTGAACCATAAGGAAGGCGAACTCAACGCTGATATCGGTTCGGTGCAGCGCACCGATCTGCTGACGGGTAAGACCTTCAGCGGCACGGCTGTTGTTCCGGGGCGTGGCGTGCTGATTTTGTCAGACAAGTAATTTAAAAGGACGATTTCCCGGGCTTCAAGCCTGGAGATCGTCCTTTTTTCTACGCCCAAAATGGTATAATGCAGAAATAGAGCGAGATACGAAGATTAACGGTTCAGGAGAGAGGCAGTATATGACAACCTTACTGGTAACAGGCTACCGCGCGCATGAGCTCGGGATTTTTGACAGCAAACATCAGGGGATTCCGTATATCAAAAAAGCGCTGAAAAACAGACTAATCCCTCTGATCGAGGAAGGGGTTGACTGGATCATTACCCCCGGACAATACGGGGTGGATCTGTGGGCCTGTGAAGTGGTGCTGGAGCTGAAGCAGCAGTATCCCGGACTGAAACTGGGCATTATTACAGCACATACCGCTCCGGAAGAAAAGTGGAAAGAGGAGAAGCAGAATGAATACCGCCGGATTATTGCCGGGGCTGATTATTACGGGGCGGTGAGCAATGCTCCGTACGACGGAAGCTGGCAGTTCCGGGCCAGAGATGACCTGCTGCTGCGCAAAAGCGACGGGATTCTGCTGTTCTATGATGAAGACGCGGCCGAGGGAAGTCCCAAATTCTTGAAAGAGCGGGTCCAGAAGCTGCATGAGGAGGGAAATTACAGCCTCTATCTGATGCATGCCGAGGAAATCCAGAATATTGCGGATGAGGAAAGCCAGCGCGGATATGAATAAGGAGGACGGACAAATGAGTTCTGTTAATGGCGGAGAGGATATTTGTTATGTCATTATGTTAAACCCCACCCCGCAGGACCGGAGGGATATAGATATCATCCGGGCGCATGTCAAGCATTTGCAGGAGCTCGAACGCAGCGGACAGCTGGTCATGTGCGGACCTTTCAGCGACAGTCCGGGCGGCATGGTCATTATTCGTGCAGACTCCCGCGAAGAAGCGGAGCGGATTGCAGAGCGCGATCCGTACATTCTCACGGGAATCCGCAGCTATGAGCTGCGCACCTGGGAGCTGTCACATGCAGGCAACCGGCATATGGGCATCGCGAAGGAATAGAACAACAGCTCTCCTCACAGAAACGATACCGTCCCTCAGAAGGACGGTATCGTTTCTGTTTATATGAAG
This sequence comes from Paenibacillus sp. 22594, assembly GCF_052044425.1. NCBI lineage: Bacteria > Bacillati > Bacillota > Bacilli > Caryophanales > Paenibacillaceae > Paenibacillus > Paenibacillus sp. 22594. Next base: position 638,743 of record NZ_JBQENA010000004.1, on the reverse strand, counting down.
CTTTGCAGGGAAGGTGCTTGGCGGACCTTGTAATTCTGCTCGTAAGCATATGCCAGCCGGATCAGTACCGGCTCCTGGTAAGCCTGCGCCGAGAAGGTGACCCCAAAGGGAGCACCGGCAGAAGTGTAGCCGGAAGGCACAACGATGGAAGGATAACCTGCCCTGGAGGTGATCCTTGCACCGAAATCCGCCGGGAACAGAAGCGCGTCAAGCTGATGCTCCTTCATCGTGGCGTCAATGCCAAGCTCCTTGCAGAGCCTGAGATCCGTTGCCCGGTCGCGCAGATATTGCGGCTCAGTGAACGTGCCGGAGGAGGTGTACTCGGCATCCATCAGGGTGGCTTGCCCGTATTTCAAGGTCTCCATGGGATGTGCATGATTGAAGTCGATAATATCCTTCAGCGTGCGCATTCTGGCTCCCGGGCCGAGAGCGGCCAGATACGCGTTCAGCGAGGTTTTGAATTCGTTCAGCACGACGGAGGAATAACTGATCTCGCGTGCGGTCCGGATCTCTGCCGGATCAATGATGGTGGCGCCAAGCTCGCGCATCCGGTCCACCGAGGCGTTGAACAGCGCCAGCTGCTCATCGGTCAACTCCTCAAAATAGTAATCCCGCGGAATTCCAATCCGTGCGCCTTGCAGCCCATTCGGGTCTAGGAAGACGGTATAATCCCCATGCAGACGGCCTGCACTTGTCCCCATGGCGGCATCTCTGTCGTCCTTCCCCAGCATTGCGTTCAGCAGCAGTACCGCATCGCGGACCGTACGTGCCATGGGTCCGGCAGTATCCTGTGTATTCGAGAGCGGCAGAATGCCGGAACGGCTGATCATCCCCACCGTCGGCTTGATGCCGATGATGGAGCCGAGATTGCCTGGATTCAGAATGGAGCCTGAGGTTTCCGTACCCACGGACACTGTGCAGAAATTACAGGCCACTGCTACCGCAGAGCCGGCGCTGGAGCCGCCCGTCGGCGTGGATATATTGTAGGGATTCAGCACTTGTCCACCGCGTGAGCTGTACCCGGACGGCATGCCGTTCGTCATGAAATTGGCGAATTCAGTCATATTGGCTTTGCCTATAATGACGGCGCCAGCTTCGCGCAGCTTGGTGACAATATAAGCATCTTCTCCGGCAAAAGAATCCGCCAAAGCCAGCGAGCCTGCACTGGTGTGCATTTTATCGCCAGTGTTGATATTGTCCTTCACTAAGACAGGTATACCATGCAGCGGCCCCCGGGGGCCTTGCAGCGAGCGTTCCACATCCAGAGATTCGGCAATGAACAGGGCATCGGGATTGATCTCCAGAACGGAGTTGACCGTCAGCCCGCTTTTGTCATGCTCGGCGATACGTTCAAAATACATGAGGACTAATTGTCTGGACGTAATTTCTCCGGTTTCAAGCGCAGCCTGAATCTCCGGAATAGTAGCCTCTACGATTTCAAAACTCATGCGGTTCACGCTTCTTTCCCTGTGGAATATGGCTTTTTTGTCTATAGGGTATTCAGGTCCTTCTCGAATCCTAGTCCTGCACCTGGGTAAATCCTTCTTCCGCCAGATATTCCTCAGCTTCTTCAAGCGTCTCGAAAGCCATCTCCAGCTGAAGCCCGGCGTAGAGATACCACAGGTCATCCTCCGGCTTCAGGGTAAGCGTGTGTCCTTCATCATTCGTCCACAGTGTCTGTGCTCCGGCTGTCTGCTTTTTCTTTCTCTTGCCAGGTGCCGGTGCCTCGGGGATATACATAGACAGTGAGGTGATGGACGCCTCCAGCAGGCTGCGCAGTTCGGGCTCCCCGTAATCACGGATGTTCACCATGCCCTTGTCATCGGTCTCATAGCCGCGCAGCAGTCCTGCATACACAAACCCGTTGCCATTCGGATGCAGATGGAAGGCTACCGTTTTCTTCTCATGGCGGCTTTCCTCATAGTGGTAGTTTACCCGGCCCAGCGATACATTTCTCCGCTCAAGCTGGGGGTAGGAATCAAGAATAGCCAATTTCTGTTCAAAAGTAAGCATATGCAGCCTCCGGTTTACGGTTTCAATTTCAGTCGCCCTGATTATACCATGCCGTTCCCTTCAAGGACTATAATCCGGACTGTACCCTCAATGGTCTACCGGCATAGAGGCAGGGTGATTACAAAAGCGCAGCCCTCCTCCGGTCTGTCGCCGAGCCGCAGGCTTCCGCCCATGGCTTCGGCAAGCAGGCGGCTGAAGGTAAGGCCGAGTCCAAGGCCCCGGAGTGTGCTTTGTTTGTCACTGCTGCGGAAGAAGGCTTCGAAGATCCGCCCGCGGTTCTCTTCAGAAATGCCCGGCCCATTATCGGTGACGGTAATCACGGCATATCCCTCCGGATTCGCCTCTAGGCGGAGGGTCAGCTGAAGGGCATGCCCCGTCGCCTTGGCCTGTACGCTATTGTTGAGCAGATTGACGAGAATCTGCTGGATTCGCAGCGGATCGCCCCGCAGGAATAGGGGCAACTCCGGCAGCTGCAGCTTCGGCTCACATACCTCCTCCTTCTGGGTCAGCTTCCACTGATAGACGACCTCCTCCAGTAGCGGAACGGCATCGAGCCTGTCATGACGGATGGCGACAATACCTGCAGCCAGGGCGTTGTAATCCAGCAGATCCGCGACCATACGCTGCAGCCGTCCGGCCTCCAGCAGAGCGATGTCGAGGAATTCACTGGCTTCTTCGCCTTCCACAACGCCCTCACGAACCGCATGCACCAGCCCCTTGATGGAGGTGACAGGGGTTTTAAGTTCATGGGAGACCCCGGCCAGCATCACCGCCCGGGACTGCTCGAACTGCTGAAGCTTGCCTGCCATCTCCTGGAAGGAGAGCAGCAGCTCGTGAATTTCCCGCTCCTTGGCCTCCGTCTTCAAGATGATGTTGTATTCACCGCCGCTGATCTGCGAAGCAGCGGCGGCAACCCGCTGAATCGGCTTGGCCAGCTTAATGGACAAGAGATAAATAGTCAGCCAGCTTAAGAGGATCAGGAAGAAGATGAGAATCGAGAAGAAGGTAATCTCCTCACGCGGAATGAACCGCAGGGATCGTTTGGACTGCAGGACCACGACCTGCCCGAGCGTTTCGCCGTTTCCTTGAATCCGGGCACCAGCCGACTTGAACTCCGGGCTGCGCGCCGCGCTCAGGCTGTCGTTGAGCTCGTAGCGCATCTCCTTGTCAGTCATCGTCGGCTGGGAGAACAGCAGCTCCCCTTTCGGTCCGGTGATAATGACGCACATTTCCTGCGTCAGTTTGAAGAACCGCTTGCGGTCCTCGATCAGCTGATTCAGAGCCGGGGAAATACTCAGGCTGCCGTCCGCATTCACGCTGCGGTCGGCAATCTCCTGCGCGAGCAGACCGGTGGTTTGCATCCGGTTGTTCATTGCTTCCTGCTGAATCCACCAAAAGGTCACCAGCGCGGTGAGCAGGAGACCCGTGCCGATAATCAGCAGGTAGCGGACCGTCCAGTAGGAGAGGATGGAGGTGTGTGTGTTGCGCGGCTTCTTCAACTTCAGGTGGTCCATAATTGATACCCCGTTCCTCTAAGCGTGCGGATTTCGCCTTCTTCGGCAGGCCAGTGCGACAGGGCCTGGCGCAGCCTCTTGATCGATAGGTCCACAGCCCTGTCACTTCCCTCATAATCCATCTCCCACACATGCTCCAGCAGCTGATCCCGCGTACAGATCTGATTCGGGCGCTCCGCAAGGAAGAGCAGCACCGACATATCACGCGGGCTCAAGGAAACCTCGGCTCCGTTCAGGAACACTGAGCGTGCGCCAAAATCAATAAACAGGCTGCCATAATGGCGTTTGCGGCTGCCGTCGGACCACTGGGAGGGGCGCCGCAGCACCGCATGTACACGGGCCACCACCTCCTCAGGAATGAAGGGCTTGGACATGTAATCGTCGGCCCCTCCGTCCAGTCCGGCCAGCCGGTCGTGAATAGAGTCTCTGGCCGTCAGCATAATCACAGGACAGCTGCTTTTCTCACGGATCAGACCCAGCAGCTCAAAGCCATCCATATTCGGCAAATTGATGTCGAGCAGAATCAGTGAAGGCGGAGCCACCTCGAAGGCCTTCAGCGCAGTGCGTCCGTCTGCGGCGCGGGTGATCTGGAAGCCCGCTTTTTTGAGATAAGCGCCGAGCACACGGGCAATGGCCTCCTCATCTTCAACAATCAGAATCGATTTCATCATCTATAGACAGTCTCCTTACAGCAACTTAGATTCTTAAGTTCACTCTATATAGTTAAAATTACGACAATTTTACCACAATACAGATGGGGGTGCTTTGACTTATTCCCGACATATTGCTCTGCTAGAATGGGAACCAAGCCATACCGGGCAATACAGAACCATTTGGATGGAGGAAACAGGATGAAGAAAAAAACAATCGCCATCGTCGCTGCTGGAGTCGTCATTGTAGGAGCCATCACCGCATTTTCCTATTTGAATAACAGCTTGGGAAATAATGTTAAAATCGAGTCCGTGATTCCGACACAGGAGCAAGGTGCAGCAAACGGTACGAACACAGCGAACGCGGCAGCATCGCCCGCAGGAGCAGCCGTTACAGCAGAACAATTAAATGGTGCCTGGAACATCGCCGACACCTCGAAAGTATACTGGTCGGTAACGACCTCCAAGGAAACTGTCAATTTCGTGGACCCGTCAGTTACGGGAACCTGGAACGTGAACCTGGACGATGCGGGGGCGATGACCGGAGAAGGCACCGTGGAGATGAGCGCCCTTGATTCCGGCAACGGCCAGAGAGACGAGCATGTAAAGGGAGCAGACTTCCTTTCTGTAACAGAATTTCCGCAGTCCACCTTCGTCGTGAAGTCTTTCTCGGAGCTGCCTGCGGAATGGACGGAGGGCACGGCGGTACCCGTCCAGCTGCAGGGCACGATGACCGTAAAAGGCACTACAAAGGATGTCACCTTCGACAGTCAGGCCGTATATAGCGGCGGACAGCTTATGCTCTCGGGCACAACTACCGTAACTTTTGAAGATTTCGGTATGGCCAACCCGCACTCGATTGTGTTAGACACCGAAAATAATCTCGAGGTCCGCCTGGAGCTTGTACTATCGAAATAACAGGAACACTTCAATAAAATAAGCTTAAGACTCTTCCCGGCAACCGCATCTTTGTGGTTCCCGGGAGGAGTTTTTTTGTAAATATAAAAAAATTTATGTTTCACGCTATAAATTATCCTTATATTTCTCGCTGAAACGGATACCGTCCTTAAAAGGACGGCGAAGCCGTTTCCACTTGTTTTACTGGATATCCCTGCTGCACCGGGGTATATTTTTACCTATAGCCTGAAGGAGGGAAGCTCCATGATTGAAGTGGCGGCAGCGATTATACATAATGCAGAAGGGCAGATCCTGATCGCACGGCGGCGGGAGGGCAAATCGCAGGCCGGATTATGGGAATTCCCGGGCGGCAAGCTGGAGGACGGCGAAGAGGTGCCGGACTGTCTGCGCAGAGAGCTGATGGAGGAGATGAGCATCACGATTCTTCCTTACGCGGCTTTTGGAGTGAATGAGCATGACTATGGCGGATTCAAGATCAGGCTGATTGCCTGGGAGGCTGAATTTCTGGAAGGCCAAATCAGACTGAGTGACCATGATGCTTTCCGGTGGGTGGCCGCGAATGAGCTGGACGCGTTTGCTTTTGCTCCGGCGGATATCCCTTTTGTGCACAGACTGCTTGGTCCATTACAGTAAACCGGATAACAGACGATAGAATATACATAGGAAGGAGCTGTTTCATCTGCCTGAGTACCATAAGCTTGTGCGTGACGGCATACCGGAGCTGATTGCTGCCGGGGGGCACTCGTGCATTACAAAAACACTGAAGCATGAAGAGTACATAGACCAGCTGCGTGAGAAATTGCGTGAGGAAGCGGAGGAGTATTTCCGTGAGGACAACGACAGGCTGGCACTTGAAGAACTGGCGGATCTGCTGGAGGTCATTCGGGCGCTGGCAGCCATACACGGGGGGAGCCCCGAGGTTCTGGAGCAGATCCGTGCAGAGAAGGCGGAACGCCGCGGCGGATTCCAGGAGCGTATTTTTCTGTTACGGGTAGAGGATGGCAGCTAGCGGCGTACCAGATGGTTCTCGTTCAAGCTATAGGAGGTTGACAATTCATGTTCAAAAGCAGACTGACCATGCTCTTAAGCAGTGCTGCCGCGATTGTACCGATTGTGCTGTATTTCTATCTCTACCCGCGGATGCCCGATTTTGTACCGATTCATTACAACGGGGCCACGGCTGACCGGTTTGTGGATAAATGGAGTGTCGATGTGGCTCTGCTCTGTCTGCTCAGCTGGTTCGGCTTCGGTTTTATGCGGCTGCTTCAATTCATATTGCAAAAAATGTTCCTGAACAGTTATATCCATAATGTGGCGTTCATTCACCGGATCTGGAATGCGGCGACATTGCTTGTGACGGCCGGGTTCGCCGCGATTAGCGTCTGTGTCCTGCTCGCTATGGTCTAGCGGTATGCTCTTCCCCGAAAATTTTATTAACAATCCGATATTGTAGCTATAATAAGGAATAAAGAATAAAACCTATTCTTTCAACCCTTTCGGCTAAACTAAATTGAATATGGGAGAGCAGAATGAACAAGAGGCAGACAGAGATTATTCGGAATTTGTTAACCGAGCCAGACCGCTTATGGCTGGTGCAGGATTTGGCGGATCAGGCCGGCTGCTCGGACAAAACCATTCGAAGTGATCTGAAGGTCATTCAAAAATATATGAACAAGCACTCCACAGCACAACTTGTGAAAAAACCGGGGCTGGGGATTTATTTGGAGCTGGGTGAAGGAGACCAATCTGTTTTGCTTCAGCTGCTGTATTCAGAGGAATATGATACCGAGCATGAATCGGATGAAGAAAGAGTCCTGCATATCGCCTACCGGCTTCTGATGAACGCCAGTCCAGTGACCACACAAGATCTTGCTGCTCAGTATTACGTGAACAAAACGTTAATCCGCAGAGATCTGGAGAAGATTGAGCACTGGCTGCATCACCTTGATCTAGCGTTAATTATCCGGCCCCGCATAGGGCTTATGATTAAAGGCACCGAAAAAAATAAACGTCTGGCCCTTGCCAGGCTGAACCAGCTGATTGACAGCCCTGAACTTACGGGACAATGGATGCGCAAGCAGTTTGAATCGCATGAAATTGCGGCTGTAAATCATGAATTGAAAATATTTCAGGAACAGCACCGGCTCTTTTTTACGGATGAAACCTTCGAAGGGCTGATGCTGCATATTCTGCTTATGGTCAAACGGACAAAGCTAAACCAGCCCATTTCGCTCTTGGAACAGGATATTGCCTTCCTGCAGGAAAAAGAAGAATATGCTTGGGCTGCAGCATTTTTGCAGCAACTGCATAAGCTGTTTTCGGTCTCATTCTCACGGGAGGAAACAGCTTATCTGACCCTGCATTTGCTTGGCGGAAAGTTTCGCTATGGGCAGGAGGAGACAGAGGGGAGACGGACTCTGCTGGCGGACAGCCACCCGCTTCTGCCGGAATTGATCAGACAACTGGTCAAGCGGATGTCGGAACTGAATATGATAGAATTCTCCAGTGATCAGGTACTCCTGAATGGACTCAAGGTTCATTTGTTCACTACCCTTAACCGTCTCCAGTATGGCCTGAAGCTATCTAACCCCATGCTGGCCGATATCAAAAAGATGTATCCCTACATGTTTGACCGTGTTATTGAGGCACTGGAGGCGGCAGGCAAAGCCATAATGCAAACGTTTCCGGAAGAGGAAGCCGCCTATGTCACTCTGCATTTTCAAGCTTCTGTTGAACGGCTGCAGCAGAGCGAGAGGCAACCGCAAAAGGCTATTATTGTGTGTCACATGGGCATTGGAATGTCTCAATTGCTCCGTACAAAAGTGGAACGCAAATTCCCGTCTGTGCATGTAGGAGCAACTCTATCCAAAGCAGAGGTCAGAGGATATCTGGCCTTACATGACGTGGATTTGGTTATATCAACTGTGGCTCTTCCTGAGGACATCAAGCATATAATCGTCTCTCCGCTTCTGGAAAGCAGGGATGAGCGTTTGCTGGAACAGTCCATTCGACGGTTGGATGAGCCGGACCATGCGGTGGAGGAATCTGTCTTTCTAAAGTATACGACCCCGTTTCTGGTCTATCCCCAGCAGGAGGTGCAGCATCCGGAACAGTTAATTGCCAAACTGGCAGGAATTCTTGAACAGAAGGGCTATGCGGAAGTAGGCTATGCGGAAAGTGTGCTGGCGAGAGAGAAACTATCCAATACTACCATTGGCGGAGGAGTGGCTATCCCGCACGGGAGCTCGGAGTATATCAGAGAATCTTCTATTGTAATTGCTGCGCTGAAGCACCCGCTGTCATGGGGGAACGAAACCGTGCATCTGGTGTTCCTGCTGGCGGTCAAGCATGATGAACGGGAAGAAATGCGGCTGCTGTTCAGAGAATTGTCCCGAATAAGCGAGCAGCCTGCACTGGTCAGCGCGTTGGCCAAAGAAACGGATGCGATGGTCCTGCTCCGAAAACTGGGCAGATAAATTGCCAATTGAATAATCCTTAGGAGCAGGGGTGTCCCAAAAAGCCATGAAGTGGCTGCTTGGGGCATCCTACTTTTTTGGAGCAGGCTGGACCTGGGTACTTGTGCGGGATGGTAACATCTTTGGCAGTATTAATCCGTTTTTCCGGAAGTTCCGGTAAAAAGTTTGTCCGATATCCGAGGATAAGGTGGATATAATTTAAAATGTAAGCGCTGATAAAAGTGGAAAGGGATGATAGAAATGAAAATATTAGCGATAACCTCGTGTCCTAACGGCATTGCGCATACCTATATGGCAGCTGAGAATCTGCAGAAGGCAGGCAAGAAATTAGGCATTGAAATTAAGGTTGAAACACAGGGCTCCATCGGCGTGGAAAATGCGTTGACCGAGGAGGAAATTCGTGAAGCTGACGGAATAATCATTGCAGCGGACAAAACGGTAGTAAAAGACCGGTTTGTCGGAAAAAAACTGCTAGTTGTCGGAGTGCAGGATGGAATCCGCCGTCCGGAAGAGCTGATTCAGCGGGTTATGAAAGGCGAGGTACCTGTGTACCAATCGCAGTCTCGTTCTTCCGACAGCCGTCCGGGTGAAAAAGCACCGAAACAAAATCCGATTTACCGTCATTTGATGAATGGCGTCTCCTATATGGTACCCTTTATCGTCATTGGAGGGCTGCTTATCGCCATCGCATTGACGATTGGCGGTGTGAAGACACCGGGCGGTCTAGTGATCCCGGAAGGCTCCATTTGGAAGAACATTCAGGATATCGGGTCTGCTGCATTTACTTTCATGGTGCCTATTCTGGCGGGATTTATCGCAATGAGCATTGCAGATCGGCCAGGACTTGCTCCGGGGATCGTCGGCGGATTTATCGCCGCCAACGGAAGCTTATATGGCAGTGAAGCGGGAGCGGGGTTCATCGGCGGGATTATTGCCGGCTTTCTGGCGGGTTATGTAGCACTCGGCATCCGCAAAATCAAAGTTGGCCGGGCGTTGCAGCCGATTATGCCCATTATAATCATCCCCGTGCTTTCTTCCCTGATTGTGGGTTTGATCTTTATCTTTTTCATCGGATCTCCCATTGCCCATTTGTTTGAAGTGCTAACCGGCTGGCTTGCCGGCATGCAGGGAACAAGCTCGATCCTGCTGGCTTTGATCCTGGGAGCGATGATCTCCTTCGATATGGGCGGTCCGGTGAATAAGGTAGCCTTTCTGTTCGGATCGGCCATGATTGGTGAAGGGAATTATGAAATTATGGGGCCTATCGCCGTAGCCATTTGTATTCCGCCTATCGGGATGGGACTGGCTGCAATGATCAACAAACGCAAATTTGCATCTGCCGAGCGTGAAGCCGGCAAAGCGACATTTACCATGGGGTTGTTTGGTATTACTGAGGGTGCAATTCCATTTGCGGCCCAGGACCCGCTGCGCGTGATTCCAAGCATCATGGCCGGATCAATGGTTGGATCGGTAATTGCGATGCTGGGGAATGTAGGGGACAGAGTAGCCCATGGCGGACCGGTTGTAGCTGTGCTGGGGGCTGTTGACCATGTTGTTATGTTTTTCATTGCTGTTATCGTTGGATCTGCCGTAACAGTGGCCATGGTGAGTCTGCTGAAGCGGGACGTTGCCGTTGTGGCGGAGAGTACAGCAGTAGAGGCGGTTGCCCCGGAAAGCTTGGAAAATGTTCACCAGGTCAAGCCTGCCAAAACCTCTATAGCTGCTGACGTGGAAACAACTCAGGACCGTCTTGAGAAACTGACGGATATTTTAACACCAGACCTAATTGAGCTGAATGTAGCGGGAGCCACAAAGGAAGCCGTTATTGATGAAATGATTGCAATCCTGGAAAGAAACGGGGCCATAAGCTCTGCGGGTGATTTTAAAGAAGGGATATTGGCCCGTGAGGACGAAAGCTCTACAGGCATCGGTATGAATATTGCTATTCCTCACAGTAAATCAGATGCGGTCCTGAAGCCAAGCGTGGTTTTCGGCATCAAGCAGGATGGAGTGGATTGGAACAGTGTAGATGGCAATCACGCGAAGCTGGTATTTATGATTGCCGTACCGCGCAGCAGCAAGGGGAATGCGCATTTGAAGGTGCTGCAAATGTTGTCCCGCAAGCTGATGGATGATGATTTCAGAGAAGCGCTTCTTGCGGTTACGACGAAGGAAGAGGCTTATCAGTTACTTGGGCAGGTGCACTAATTTAGCCGGCAGAAGAGCAGATCCATACTATGCTCTTCTGGTTAAGCAGAACATATACAGGCTGGCGATCCCTTATGCAGGGGACACCGGCCTGTTTGTCTGTATCTCTCGCCGAGCCTGTACGCGCAAGGTATAGTTTGATAGAATCAAAAGTACCTTATGGCCAAAAACAAGGAGGATTCATCAATGACAATCGATAACGCTTACAAGGTAAAATGGGGAATTCTCAGCACCGGCTGGATCGCGCACCAGTTCGCAACCGATCTGGCTCATGCATCGAACGGGATTGCCTATGCTGTAGGTTCACGCAATCAGGAAAGCGCCGATGAATTTGCCAAAAATCACGGTATTCCTGTAGCCCATGCCACGTATGAAGATTTGGTCAATGATCCGGAGGTGGATGCGGTTTATATCGGGACGCCGCATCCTTTTCATAAAGACAACGCGCTGCTTGCGCTGCGTGCCGGCAAGGCGGTGCTCTGCGAGAAGCCGTTCACGGTGAACAGCGGCGAGCTTGAGGAGCTCGTATCCTATGCCCGCGAACATAAGCTGTTTCTGATGGAAGCCATGTGGAGCCGGTATATTCCGGCCAACGTCAAGGTCAGAGAATGGGTTGCCGCCGAGCGGATCGGAGACGTACGGATGGTGAAGGCAGATCTAGGCTTCCGTGCCGAATGGAACCCGGAGAGCCGTCTGCTGAACCCGGCACTGGGCGGCGGGGCGCTGCTGGACGTTGGCATTTATCCGATATCCTTTGCATCCATGATCTTTGGGCCTCACCCTGAAAAGGTAGCCAGCACTGTACATATGGGTGAAACGGGAGTAGATGAGCATTTCTCGCTGCTGCTGTCCTATGGCGATGGCAAATCGGCTTCCCTGAACGGCGGAGTGCGCCTGAATATGCTACAGGAGGCTTATGTGTTCGGAACAGAAGGCCATATTGTGGTTAAAGGCTCGTTTATAAACCCGAAATCAGCTGAGCTGTATGTCGGCGGCGAGCTTGTGGAGACCTTTGAGGATGACCGGGCTTCCATCGGGTATGCCTTTGAAGCCGAGGAAGTGGGACGCTGCCTGCAGGCAGGACTAACGGAGAGTCCCGTGCTGACGCTGGATGAATCGGTAGCGATTCTGAAGCTGCTGGATCAGGTGCGCGCAGAGTGGGGGCTTGTCTATCCCGGTGAAGAATAAACCCGGATAGATACGTGGACATGATGATTACCTGCTCAGTAAGGGACTCTCGTTAATGCTTAGAAGAGGAATGCAGGAGGTGTAACATGGTACTGGATGTGGATCGTTATCAAGGCTGCCTGCAAGGGCTGGCAGCGGGTGATGCACTGGGAACCACCGTAGAATTCAAGGCTCCGGGGACCTTTGCGCCGCTGGAGGATATTGTTGGTGGAGGGGTGTTCCGTCTACAGCCGGGTCAATGGACAGACGATACTTCGATGGCGCTGTGCCTGGCGGACAGCTTGCTTGCGTCCCGGGGATTTGATCCCGCCGACCAGCTGCGGCGGTATGTCCGGTGGTTCCGCGAAGGCTATCTGAGCAGCACGGGAGAGTGCTTCGATATCGGGAACGCCACACGCTCAGCGCTGATGCATTTCGAGGCCAGCGGCGAAGCCTGGAGCGGGTCGGAGGATCCGCATGCTGCCGGGAACGGCTCGATTATGCGGCTGGCCCCGGTGGTCCTTTATTATGCTGAGGACCCGGCTGCCGCCATAGAGTACGCTGCGCTCAGCTCGCGGACGACCCATGCTGCTGCAGAATGTGTGGATGCCTGCCGCCTGATGGCGGCCTATATCCTGGCCGGGCTGCAGGGGTGGAGCAAGCAGGAGATGCTGAGCCCAGGCGCCTTCGGCGGCTGGCTGCACGAGGGGACGTTGTCCGGCAGCATTCTGGACATTAAGCACGGTTCCTACCAACGCAAGGCTCCGCCGGAGATTAAGGGTTCCGGTTACGTGGTGCAATCGCTGGAAGCAGCCCTTTGGGCGTTCCACCAGTCGGCCAGCTTTGAGGAGGGCGCGCTGCTGGCGGTCAATCTGGGCGATGATGCTGATACTACCGGTGCTGTCTACGGCCAGATTGCCGGAGCTTATTACGGCCTCGGCGGCATCCCTGCTCGGTGGTCTGACAAGCTTACCCTGCATGGGCTGATCAGTGATTACGCCGGACGTTTGTTTACGGAGCGGGCGGGAAGATAAGCAGATATAGCGTAAGGGCGAGTGGATAGAGCGTAAGAATGAGTAATAGTACGTGTGGAAGCTCTGCAGCTGCGGAGCTTTTTTGTGCTGCTTGGCAAATGGGGGATTCCTTCTGCAGTGTGAACGGGTTCCTAGGAAAACTGAATCCACTCTCCAGCCGATGAATAGTGGGAGTTATGCAAGTAGAATAACGTATCTCAAACGGAGGGGGAACAGGCATGGAAGGAATGACACCGGCGAACTGGCTAAGCGGACCGGGCTAAGCATGGCAACTATCCGCTACTATGAGGACAGCGGCATTCTGCCGTCCCCGAGCGGATTGCAGCGATGCGTTCCATTCAGAAATTGCTTGCCGGACTGCTTCAGACGCCAAATGAAGAGGTTCACGGATAAGGAGTAATAAGCAATAAGCCTGTTATTTGGACAGCAGTTCTTCCACGGCAACGGGGAACAATGATTTTACGATATCAAGGATCGCCTTCGCGTAGTCCTGGATTTCCTTTTGGGCATCATGCTCCAGCCGCTGGTTCAAAAAATGGGCAACGGACTGCAGGGACGCCGTCCAATACCAACGCACGTACAGGCCATAAGCCGCAAGGAACAGTCTGGCCTGCTCGGCGCATATGCCGTCAGCTAGAGCAGCCTCGTATTTGTGTATGCCCAGTTGGACGTATTCCATGAGCTCTTGCGTATATTTCTCACCTAGCTCCCAGGCTATCAGGTCACCGCTGCCTTGTTTGGAGTTCTCCGGTGCGCCTCTCCACTGTCCGGCAGAGGGAATATAAAAAGCGGGTTCTTCTGTAATATACCTGCGGCTCGATTCATTCCACGCCTCCAGGCTATCTCCGGTGCCTTCATAATGGGCTGAACCTACTACGTATTTCCACCACTGTCTGGCGACCATGAGCGGGGCATAAATTTCCAGCTGGATTACGGCATGTCTGAAAGGCGAGGTGTGGCCTTCCCGTGCGAGAAACTGAATCAGCCGGATATCTTTTTCCGTCAGTGCTTCAGATTGTTTGGCATAGGATACGCGCGCGGCATTCACAACGGTCAGATCGCTGCCCATATGGTTAACCAAGCGGACATACCCCTTGTCCAGTACGTTAATATGCAAAATTATTACCTCCAATTATAGTAAGCTCTCTAATTCTTATTCTGGAATGTGAGGGCTCTTTCCTGCAAATGGAAGTCTTACACTTATCTATTCCCAACACACATGGTATAATTTCCCTTATGACGGGCTTGCATCAGAGAGATTGCGGAAGAGACAGGTCTGGCGGAACACGCGCTTGCCGGTCTGGAACTCAGGTACATTGTGCATAGAATCAAGGATGAGAGCGAAATCCGCATACAGTACATTTTTATAGGAGAGGTACAGGCTGGCAGCAGACTGATGGAGAGTGATGAGGGACGGCTGATGTGGGTGGATTGCGGCAACGTAATGAACCAGCAGGTTACAGCCTCTACCAAAGAGGTCATGGGGCACTACCTTGAAACGGGAATACATAGTCATAAAACTTATATCGGCACTATGCACGGCATACAGGGACAAGCTGCAATGAGCTGGGCAGTGCTGGAAGATTGGGAAAGCAGGGTGAGTCTATGAACGGAACGGTGAGTATTTTGGGTGTGCCATTTTCCAAGCTGACGCTTAATGAGACGATCCTTCATCTAACTGAACAAATCGGGAACCGGAGCGACAGGCTGTTTCATCTCATTACCGCCAACCCGGAAATCACACTGGCGAGCCAGACGGACGAGTTGCTGCAACACATTATCCAGTCAGCGGATATGATTGTACCGGATGGAATCGGAATTGTACTGGCTTCGAAAAGAAAAGGGGAAGCCATCCCCGAGAGAGTAACGGGATATGACCTACTGCTGAAACTCTTGGAACAGGGGGATGAGCGGAGCTGGAGTTTTTATTTTTTGGGTACGGATGAAGAAACAAGCAGGCAAGCGGTTGAAAAGATCACGCACAGCTACCCTGGAGTCAGGATTGCCGGCAGGCATCATGGATTTTTTGACGGAACTGCAGAGCCTGGGATTATTACCGACATTCAGCAGGCCAAGCCGGACATTCTCGTTCTTGCGATGGGTGCTCCGTACTCGGATAAATGGCTTCATAAACATAAATCGGAGCTTGCCGGAGTGAAGGTGGTTTTTGGCGTAGGGGGTAGTCTGGATGTAATTTCGGGAAAAATGAAGCCCACACCGCCCGTTTGGAAAAAACTCAACCTGGAGTGGGCGCACCGCTTGCTCTTTTCTCCCGTTGCCAAAGGGCAGAAATCGCGTTGGCGCAGACAATCTGCGCTACCGAAGTTTATATACCGGACGATGATCCGGAAATGAAGGAGAAGTAGAGATGAAGCAAGAGAACAGCAAACCAATATTGCAGCTGGTTTCGCTAATTTCAACGGGAGCAGAGGATTTTGTCAGAGATGCTTTTGCCAAACAGAAGGTAACGGTTGTGTACCATGAAGAGTCCGGGGATAATCAGGGAGTGTTCTGTTTGGCAGAGGATGACGATTGCGTCATTGCTTATGCTGCTTTTATTCGAACGGACGGGATCGGCTCATTGTTGAAAGTGATAGAAGACAGTATTAAGCCGTACATAGCAGAAGAGTGCAGAGAATTGTGCTGTAATGTATACGGTGAAAATAAAGAAATTATTGAATGTATAAGATCGCTTGGTTTTGCCTCGGATATGGAGGGGTATCAGCTCAAGTATGACTTATCCTCTCCGGGCTCATTGGATGATACTTCTGTATTGTGGGAGCGGGGGTTCACACCGGATATGCTGGAGCCGTTTATTGTTTTATTTGACGGGGCCTATCATCAATTGCTTCAAGACAATGGATGGGAGACAGACCGGTACCGAAAAGACCCTGAGCACTTTCTGAGAGCACTTACCCGGTATGAGTCGGCTGAGGGGGTCCGATCCTTTTGGCTGCAGAGTCAATTGGTGGGGGCGTATATTTCGGAAGGTCAATATATCCGTGATGTCGTTGTTGCTCCTGAATTTCAGAACCGGGGATTTGGGCGTATCCTCCTGCAGAGCTGTGTTAACCGTATGAGCAGTTTGCTGCCCGGGGGACCGATCTATTTGCGGGTGGCAACAAGCAACCAGGGGGCTAAACGATTCTATGAAAGAAATCATTTTGTGGAATGCTCTTTTTTTGCCGAGCATACATATCCCCGTCCAGATTGTTAAGTAAGGAAGGAGAGATGCCGGATGATTCGATTGTGTGAGAAGAAAGACGAGGAGAACATGTACCGGATTATCAACGATGCCGCTAAGGCATACCAGGGGGTTATTCCGGAGGACCGGTATCATGAACCGTATATGAGCAGAGCTGAACTCGTTCACGAAATGAAGGATGGGGTCGTTTTTTGGGGATTTGAAGACAATGGAGAACTGTGCGGTGTGATGGGGATTCAGGACAAAGGCGAGGTAGCCTTAATCAGACATGCCTATGTCCGAACGGCCCAGCGTCAAGGCGGGATTGGGACAAGACTGCTAACGCACATCACAGAACGTACAGATAAGCCCATCCTGATTGGCACGTGGGAAGCGGCAGATTGGGCGATTTCCTTTTACACTAAGAATGGTTTCAATCTTGTGCAGCCAGACGAGAAAAGAAATCTGCTGAACCAATACTGGAATATCCCGGAGCGGCAGATCGAAACGTCTGTTGTTCTAAGCAATAAAGGCTGTTATTAGAAGTAAGGATATCTTATACTAGAAGACCTTAATGTATGGCATAAGCGGCATATTCGTGGATGGCATGGGGAAGAATATCCTTTCGAAAAAGGAGGGAGTACCATCAAAAAACCACTGTTATGGATTTGTGTCCTGCTGCTGGCTGTTATATTTCCAGTGGCCGTACAAGCCGCACCCCCAGAGAGTAAGTATCCTTGCAGTCTCATACTGAGTGCCAAAGAAAACATGCCGGTCAACGCCAAGGGTGTAGCTCTGGTTTATCGTGTACTTAGGGATGTCGGAGGTGAGCGGACAAGCTTGAGCATTCACGCCCAATTCTTACCGGATCCAGCCTCCTTAGGAAATTACGACAGGTATGAGGGATTTGCTCAAGTGGCGGGTGAGATCAGCTGGCGATTCCCTTTGCATCCGGCTCCTGCCGGAACGGAGAATCCAACCTGGGCTGGCCGGATTGATGATATCACAGGTCCGCTGGAGCGTGCTTCCATACAGGTCCGTCTATCCAACTCTACAACGAATACACTGGGTCCCATCGTTCTGGAGAGTGTTATGAGCAAGTGTAATTGATGCTAATATCGCTACTCGATAAGTAAAGCATGCAGGGAGAAGCAGGAGAATTTTCCACTTCGGGCGAATTTACTCTACATCATGTCCAAGTCTGGGGAAAAGAGGTTGTGCCATGTCCCGAAGCTTTCAGGTTGTACTAAAGAAGGTAGTCGATCACTCCTATGCGATTGAGATTGGTGAGCGGCTGTTTGATTCGCTGATTGAGGATTTACAGCAGGGGCTAGTGCCGAATGTAAGCAAATATGCAATTATTACGGATTCCACAGTGGAACCGCTCTATGGACGGCCTTTGCTTGAACGGCTGCGTCAAAACGGTTTTGAGGCGGACTTGTTTTCTTTTCCGGCGGGGGAGACCTCGAAAACCCGGGAAACCAAGGCCCTGCTGGAGGATCAGCTGCTGCAACGAGCTTACGGGCGGGACTCTTGCATCATCGCCGTGGGCGGCGGAGCTGTGACCGATCTGGCCGGATTTCTGGCCGGAACCTTTGGGCGGGGTGTACCGAGCCTGAATTATGCAACCACCCTGCTGGCTGCTGCGGATGCGTCGGTCGGCGGCAAAACGGGTGTAAATACGCCGGTGGCCACGAATCTGATCGGTGTTTTCCATCAGCCGCGCAAGGTATACATAGATTTAGCTGCTTGGCGCACCCTTCCGGCCCGTGAGTTCAGAAGTGGCTTGGCCGAAACCATCAAGCATGCCTGCCTGGGGGATGCCGGTTTTTTCAGCGATCTGGAGGAGAATCTGGGCAAGGTCATTTCGGATCGCGGGCAGCTGGTGCTTGATGCCGGAGTTTGTGAGCGGATCGCGCTGGCTAACTGCCGGATCAAATACGAAGTAGTGGAGCAGGACGAGCATGAGAGCAATCTGCGGCAGATTCTGAATCTGGGCCATACGGCCGGCCGGGCACTCGAAGCGGTAAGCGGTTATACGCTGCTGCATGGAGAGGCCGTTTCGGTGGGGCTGGTGATCCAGGCGAAGCTGGGAGTGAAGCGGGGGTATATGACCGAAGAACAGGCAGAGCGCGTGATTGCACTGCTGAAGAAGGCCGGATTACCGACGGATATTCCGGATCAGATCCCGAACAGACAACTGATGGACAAGATGTATACGGATAAAAAAGTGCGTAGCGGCCGTATCCGGTTTGTGTTCCAGGACGGTATCGGGGCGATGAAGCGTTTTGCAGACGGCTCGTATTCGGTTCCGGTTGAGGAAGCGGAGGTTATGGAAGTGCTCGAGGAGATGCGTCAATTGTAGGCTTTGAGGTCCAAAGCAAAGGCAGGACCCGGCAGCATTCATGGCTGCCGGGTCCTGCCCGTTTTAATTATATACTGCTCTACTGAAATTATTCCCGACTTCTAATTATTTGGCAGATACGGATTTGTACCAATCGTTGACTTCTTTCGTGATTTGGTCGCCGCCGTTAGCTTTCCAGTTGGTGACGAATTCGTCAAATGCATCAACCGGCAATTTGCCGTAGATGATTTTGTTGAAGGTTTCCATCTCGGACTGGCGTAGCAGATTCCACTTGGAGACCATGGTCGGTGTAGCTGCACCTGTGAAATAGTTTTGCTTGCGGATATCTTTCTGTGACATTACGATCTTGGCGGCTGCCCAGTTTTCCGGCTTGCGGAACTCAGCCATTTGTTTCTCATAAGGGGTTACCGGTTTTTCGCCGTCTGCCAGCTTAACGAGTGTTTTCATGTACAGATCAGGAATACGGGCCGGACCGGTCAGGAACGGGAACTCATTGTTGAAGTCCTTAATCTTCTCTTTATCGCTGGTAGGCTGGCCATTAATGATATCCCAATCGTAGCCCTTGGCAAAGCCGTATTCATATGGGCTGCCTGCGGTCGGATTCGCCACGTTATCGAGCAAATAGTTATAGTACAAGAAGATAGCTTCCGGATGCTTGGCATCTTTATTGATCATGATACTGGCATTTACACCGGAATTCTGCCATTTGGTGCCGATCTTGCCATCAGGTCCGGCAGGAATAGGGTAGGCTTTGTACTTAGATCCCGGCACATTCTTGAGCAGATCGGGAGCGGGCCAGTCTGGAACCCATTGGGCTCCCGGCAAAATGCCTGCCGTGCCTTTGGTCCAGCTCTCAGCGGATTTCGCTTCATCCCATAGAGCGGAGTCGGCATGGATATAGCCTTTATCCATCCATTCCTTCAGCTTAGCAAGGGCTTGCTTGGCACCCGGGTTCACAGAACCATATTCCAGATTGCCATTCGCATCCATGTTCCATTGCTCCTCGATGGTCCCATAAGCTCCGAATAGCCAGTCGAGCGAGCCCATCCAGGTGTTTGTGTTATTTTTCAGCGAAATGGCCAGTGGATACACTTTATCGGGAGCCAGACCGTCAGGGTTCTGATTCTTGAATTTGTCCATGATATTGTCTAAGTCGGCAATAGTCTTGGGTGCCTTAAGATTCAGCTTCTCCATCCAGTCCTCACGGAGCCAGAGCAGGGTATCGTCATTGTCGGTATATTCCATGATCGGCATATTGTATTTCTTGCCGTCTCTCATGAAAGGATACCAGAGCTCAGGGTGTGCAGCAGCATGGTCTTTCAGTGTCTTGTCGGCGTATTTGTCAAACAGCTCATCAATCGCAATGAACTGGCCGGAATCAATCAATTGATTAGTCAGTACAGGATTGGTAGGTACAGATACGAAATCCGGAAGCTTCTCGCCCGAGGAGATCGCAAGCTGAAGCTTTTGCCGGTATTGGTCGTCATTCGCGGGATACCAGGTATCTTTATGCTTGATTCCCAGAGTCTCCAGCATCCAACGGTCATGTACATTATTTTCCTTCGTGTCGCCATGGGCGTACTTCTTCGGCATAAGTACTGAACTGATCTCAATCGGCGGATCGTATTTGCCTTTGGCAAAGGCTGCGTCGGCTTCAGAGGTAGTGGCACTATTGGAAGCGGCATTGTCTTTGGGTGCCTTCTCATTGGATGTTCCGTTACAGGCTGTGAGTGTGACGAGAGCTGTGACAGCGAGCAACGAGCCTAATTTTTGGAATGTATTCATTCATCATGTCCCCCTACTGTGTATGATGCTTACATGTGTACTGTACCAACTTTGAGGGGAGTGCATCTATATGAGTTTCTTAGTTTTGATAGGACTCTATCATGCTATTTTTTTCCGTCCCTATATTCCTGCGGTGTTACCCCAAACTGTCGTTTGAATACCTTGATGAAGTAGGCGGGGTCCATGTAGCCAATGTCTGTGCTGATCTCATACACCTTTTTGGCGGTAGTCTTCAGCATATGACAGGCCCGGTCCATACGCAGGCGTGAAATATATTCGCTGATGCCTTCACCTGTTTCAATCTTGTAGATTTTGGATAAATGGGTGGGATGCAGATTGACATGGTCTGCCAGCACCCGCAACGAAACATCCAGATGCAGATTCTTATCCGTAAACTCCTGGATTTTCTTCACGTAGAGGGAACGGATGTCTTTGATTTCGCTTGAGGTTCCCTCCTTCAGCTTGCCAAGCACGTTCACGGACCACACTCTGAGCTTGTTGATGGAAGAGAAGGCTTCACCGCTTTGCAGCTCTTCAATATCTGTCCCCAGCAGTTTCCCGAGCGTATGTCCATTCCGGTGTGCCAGGTTGGAGAAAGCCGCCGAGATTAAGAATCCGGCTTCCATGCAGTGCTCCCAGGATTCAGGCCATTTCTCATCCAGTTCTGCACATACATCCATCAGCTTGGCCTCGGCAGCTTCCCAATGTCCGGATTCCAGCAAATGAATCAGAGAAGGAGGTGTGTAGAGGGCATCCAGCGGTCCTTGCTCTGCTTGTTCGCCGGGTTCACTGACCCGCATAACGAATTCCCGCTCATCCCCGACAATCTGGCGGAAGTAGGCCGAGGCCTGGCGGAACCGGTCAGACAGCTGCTCAGGGAACTTGAACCATTCTGTGATCACTATAGACAGCGAACCTTTCAGGAATTGTTTTACCTTGTACTGCAGCTGCACAGACAGCTGCTCCAGAAGGCCTTCTTTCCCCAGATCTGCTGCCTGTTTCTTCAGCTGAAGCAGAAAGACCAGATATCCATGCTCTTCCTTGACGCCCCAGACCTCCATGAATTCGCCAATAATCTCTTCCGCCATATTAATGACTGCATATTCAATGAGTAACTGTCCGTTATTCTTATACTGTCCGAATTCTTCTTCCAGCCTGACAAGCATCAAGGCGCAGTCCCCATGGCTGAAGGGGAGACCGTAGCTCCCCAGCTTGCGTTCCCATTCATCGGCTGACATCCGCTGGCCCTGCAGAGCACTCAGAAGCAACTGGCCGCGCAGCAGCGGCAGGTTCTCTCTCAGCGTATATTGGGTCCGTTCCAGGGAGCTGACCAGCTCCCACTCCGCATTCAATTGATCAATTGCCGTTTGGACGGCACCCAGTAATTCAGGGTCTGTCGGAGGCTTAAGCAGGTAATCCACTGCACTGTGCTGAATGGCAGTTTTGGCGTATTCGAAGTCCGAATGCCCGGTTAAGATGATGCATTTGATTTTCTTGTCCCGTCTCCGGATCCGTTCTATCAGTTCAAGTCCCGTCATTTCAGGCATCTGAATATCTGAGATCACAATATCTATGGGGTGCGTTTCGATGATCTGAAGCGCCTCGGTAGCGGAATATGCCTTGTGTACTTGTTCGATTCCCAGCGTGTGCCAGGGTTTGGTCATGGACAGGTTATCTACCCAGTGGGCTTCGTCGTCAACGATGATCATTTGCATGCTGTGTGTCTCCTTGTTGGTTAGTGTACAGGTGATACTCTTCCTGAGCTGGAATTTCCCAGATAATCTCTGTCCGGAAACCGCCTAGCGGTGATTCCCTGAAATGCAGAAAGGATTGATTACCGAATTGGTGAATAAGCCGCTGATTCGTATTCCAAAGGCCACAGCCCATTTCCTCGCGCAGCGGCTCCCGCATCTTCCGGTTGAGCGCTTCCTGCTGATCCTGGCTCAGGCCCGGCCCATCATCGTCAATATACACCCGGCAGAAGCCTTCGGTAGTCTCGCCGGTGATTCTGATTTCACCGGAGCTGTACGATTTTCCGACCCCATGAATGACTGAGTTCTCCACAATGGGCTGCAGCAGGAGACGCGGAATAGACTGTTTCAGCATCTCTTTGGGGATATCAATATGATAATCGATTCGGCCATTGCGCAGCTTTTGAATATCCAGATAGTTAATCAGCAGTTTGACTTCGTCGTCCAAAGTGGCTGTATCCCGCTCCATCCGGGTAGTATAGCGATAGTAGGCGCTTAAGTTATAAGCCATCGATACAACGGCTTCTTCATCCTTCATTTGAGCCATATTGATAATATATCCCAGGCAATTGTAGAGAAAATGCGGATTAATCTGAGCTTGAAGCTGCTTCAGGGTGGCCTCACGGGCCCGGATTTTTTCGTTGAAGACATTTTCAATCAGGTCCTGAATCTGATGAGACATATCATTGAACCGGTGGAAGAGAAACGAAAATTCGTTTTGATCCTCGGAGTGGAGGCGTACAGTGTAGTCGCCCCGCTGCACACGTCTAAGCCCTTTGATGAGCTTCTTGATGGGCTGTTGAACGTTCCGGTACAGCAGAATGGAAGCCGAGATTCCAACAACAAAGAGCAGAAGCATGGATACATAGAATAAATTACGGCTGCCGGATATAGGCCCGAGAATACGGTCAAGCGGTACAACGTCAACCAGATACCAGTCCAGATTAGTGGACTTCACCGAGCTGACCAGATAATTTTTATTCTCCAGTTTCACTACATGCTGCGTGCTGTTGTCCGGTGAATGCTCATTCAGATAAGTGATCAAATCACCGGTTAGGCGCTGGTCCGCACTGCGGTTCAGGATCGGCTTATCGCCTTTGTGATAGAAGAACGGGTCACCCTGCCCCCCTGCCTTATACGTATCCAGCATGTTCTGGATATTCTCATAGCTGAAGCTGGCTTCAACAACCAGATCACTTCCCGTAAACGTTCCCTGCGGAGCAATAGAATCGCTATAGAACCAGTAAAAAGCCTTGGTTTTCCCCGGATAGCCCGATTGGCCGTCGCTGTATGTCCATTTACCGCTCATATTTTGCTTCAAATAGTGTTCATCATAACCTGTGGGCTTGTCGTAATTGGAAATGACATCCTTGTTCTGCTGGGAATATACAGCGTATCTGGAAGGCCAGATATCCGTTAACCCGGACTGGAGCATCATCTTCTCCTGAATGACATAACGGGTCTGCATATGGTCGTAACGGTCTTCCCACATATTCAGGCCATTGAATTTCCTGACATTCGGATCTTTCGAGAATACCAGACTGAAATCCATCATTTGGTTGATCCGCGAATCAATTTGACTGGATAAAAAAGTGAGCTGTTTAGTATTGGATTCCTGGAGCTCTTTACTGACTACATCGTAAGTGACGTTATTGGAATACGTATACACGATGATGATCGGCACAAACAGCACAATGATCAGACTGTTCATTTTGGCGAACAAACTAAATCTGCTCCAGGATTTTTCCTTAGCGAAGTTAATAGCTTTACTTAGACCCATCTAATGTCCCCCCAGACGATGCCCTAATAAATCCCTATGAGAGCCTAACAAAGTAATATAGTCAAACCTTAGAAATGCTTGCTACTATTTATATCAGAGATTCATACAACACACAAAATAATTTTTTGAAAGCGGGAGAGAGCGATGGAAGCTAACACTATACAGCAGGTGAATTCTGGAAAAACGCCGCGCCTATCGAAGAAAAAGGGGTATAAGCAGCCGTGGATGCTTCACTTTATGGTGCTGCCGGCGGCCGTTATGGTGTTTATTTTTTCTTATGTTCCCATGGGCGGAATTCTAATGGCCTTTCAGGATTATAAGCCGGCGCTCGGATTCGCTGATTCTCCCTGGGTGGGACTCAAACATTTCGAATACATGTGGCAGAACGATTACTTCCTGCAGATTACATGGAACACCCTGTTCTTCGCCTGCTCCAAAATGGTGATGAACCTGATTATCCCGTTCTTCTTCGCCTTACTGCTGAATGAGGTCAGAAAGATGGCGCTCAAACGAACCATTCAGACACTGGTCTATCTGCCGCACTTTTTATCCTGGGTTACCCTGTCGGGGATTCTGATTGATATGCTTGCCCAGACGGGCCTGATCAACCAGTTCATCTCCAGTCTGTTCGGCGTGAAGCCGATTTTCTTCCTGGGTGACGGTAACTGGTTCCGGTTCACGATCATTTTCAGTGATGTCTGGAAGGAATTCGGGTTCAACATGATTATATTCCTGGCGGCGCTGTCCGGCATTAATCCCTCCCTGTATGAAGCGGCGGAAGTGGATGGGGCAGGGCGCTGGAAGCAGACGATTTATATTACCATTCCGGCGTTGATTCCGATTGCCATCGTGGTGGCAACCCTGGCGTTGGGCAACGTGATGAACGCGAACTTTGACCAAGTGTTTAACCTCTATAGTCCTTTGATCTATCAGCAAGGGGATATTATTGACACCTTTGTCTACAGAGAGGGTCTGCTCAGCGGACAGTTCAGCTTTGCCACTGCGGTGAATCTGTTCAAATCGGCGATAAGCCTAATCTTGATCGTGATCTCCTATCGTCTGGCATACCGGTTTGCCGGCTACAGAATCTTTTAGAAAGGATGACATCCTATGTATCACAAAACGGCGTCTTACCGCATATTCAGCGTATTCAATAATGTCTTCCTGACGGTTATTTCCGTACTGTGCCTGCTTCCGCTATATCACTTGCTGATGGTATCGCTCAGTTCGACGGCTCCGGCCAATGCCGGGATGGTGACCTTTTGGCCGATCGGATTTACTTTTGAAGCCTATACAAAAACATTTAACAACAGCAACTTTCTCTCTGCCCTTTGGGTGTCTGTAGAACGGACCGTGCTGGGAACGGCCCTTGCCCTGGTTGTGAATACCGTTGCTGCATACGCGCTCTCCAAGGAAACCCGTGTATTCCGGGCCCGCAATATTTATCTCTGGTATTTTGTCGTCACCATGCTGTTCAGCGGCGGTCTGATCCCCGGCTACATTCTGATTCTGAAGCTTGGGCTGATGGATTCCCTGATGGCGCTGATCCTTCCGGGACTGGTGGCTGTGTTCAATATTATCCTGCTGCTGAATTTCTTCCGTACGGTGCCCAAAGATCTCGAAGAAGCCTCCTTTATTGACGGGGCAGGGCAGTTCCGTACCTTCTACAGCGTATATTTGCCGGTGTCCCTGCCGGTTCTTGCCACGGTATCCTTGTTC
Organism: Paenibacillus sp. 22594; assembly: GCF_052044425.1. Classification (NCBI taxonomy): domain Bacteria; kingdom Bacillati; phylum Bacillota; class Bacilli; order Caryophanales; family Paenibacillaceae; genus Paenibacillus; species Paenibacillus sp. 22594. The sequence goes on along the minus strand of NZ_JBQENA010000004.1, from coordinate 613,179 downwards.
ATTATGGTCGGACATTGGAATTCGTATTTCGACGGGATTATCTATATCAAGGATGCCGCAAAGCTCCCGCTCGCGACCTTTATGCAGACAATTATTGTGCAGGCAGATATGTCGCAGATTGATCCGAACGTCGTGGCCAATCAGTCGCAGCGTACCCTCCGGGCGTCACAGATTTTTATAAGCGCCTTGCCGATTTTGATGGTTTATCCTTTTTTACAGCGGTACTTTGTAACCGGGATTGTTGTCGGTGCTGTAAAAGAATAGCGGATGCCAGCCGGCAGCATGCCAAACAGGACGTTCATCACAAAGAAGCCGGTGCTCACCTTTACAGGGGGCACCGGCTTCTTAACTCTTTTACTTATGATTACCTTGCACAGGTGGATTGACTGCAGCGCCGTTGGCCGAGACGCCCACGCCATCTGTGTACACCATTTTCCCGCCGTAATATCCGGTTCCCAGCACAAGCCCGCAAGCGGCAAGGGAGACGGCCAAGTACAGCACCAGCGGAACCTTCACAAAAGCCCGCTTGCCCTTCAAGTACATCAGCAATCTCCACACAACGATCAGAGAAGCTGCCCAAGCGGTCAGAGTAGCGAGCGTCTCGTGAGGCTCAATAAATGAAGTCACGCCGCGGGCATCATCATCCGGTCCGGTTGCTATAGCGACCCATGCTCCCGCTGCAGCAAGAAGCCACATCCATAACCCTCCGGAAGGATTCAAAGTGTGTTTTTTCAGGGCCACCACCAGATCATATCCAAATCCGATGAGGATCAGAGCGATAGGAAAATGTACGACAATAGGATGGATGTGGTTAAAGACTTCAGTGAACATAGTAATACCTCCATTTTCTACTTGAGTGGTTGCCTAAGGATTCGCTGGGTTTCAGGAAGGATGACCGTAAATGTGCTCCCCTGATGAAGGGTGCTGGTTACGACGATTCTGCCGCCGTGCCGGCTGACGATCTCGTGCGCAATGGCGAGTCCCAGCCCGGTGCCGCCATGCTCTCTTGTGCGGGCTTGATCTACCCGGTAGAACCGTTCGAACAAGTGGGGAAGATCCTCCTCGGGAATCCCGCAGCCCGTGTCCTGAATGATTACATTCGCAGTGCCGTTGTCATTCCGGGAAATCCCCAGCGTGACTGTGCCTCCCTCCGCAGAGTATTTGATTGCATTGTCCAAAAGAATATAAAGCAGCTGATCAATCTGTTCACTGTCGCCCAGACAGGTAAAGGTATCTTCCGTGTTGCCGATATGGAGCTGCAGCTCCACAGTTTTCTCGTGAGCCTTCAGCTGCATTCTTGCGGCTGCAAAAGAAAGGCTATGCTTCAGGTCGAATACCTCCCGTCTCATCTGCTGCACAGGAGAATCGTTTCTGGCCAGCGTGAGCAGTTGTCCGGTTAAGCGTGTCATGCGCTGTATTTCTTCCTTCATATCCTGAAGCACCGTTTGATGGACCGGTGAAAGCTTGTGCTGTTCCTCTTCCAGAATGTCCACCGACAGCTGAAGTACACTTAGGGGTGTCCTTAGCTCATGGGATGCGTAAGCGGTGAATTTTTGCTGCCGGATAAACGCATGGTTGAGGGGAATCATAGCCCGGCCGGCCAGTATATATCCTATGATCGTGGCCACCGCCAGGAGGAGAAGCGTGATCCCGATGAGGAGCAGCCTCATCTCCTTCAATAAATGCTCCTGTTTGCTAACCTCTTCCGCGAGCAAGAGAAACGGATGTTCTTCATCACCTGTCATCACACGCAGTACCGCATAATTCGTCCTGTTGTTACCCGAAGAGATGCTCAAATGAATGTAGTTTTTACTCCCTTGGGCATCCAGCAGCTTCTGGAAGGAAGGCTTGAGCAACAGGTTATTCTCCTCTGGCGAATGAACGAAGATCGTCCATGAAGGATCTGTAATGACCGCAAATTGGTCACTCTGCAGATATTCCCATTCCATCCGGTGGCTGTCCGCCTGACGCTGCTCCCGGATTTCCTCCTGATCCTGCGGCCCCGGTGAATGATTACGCCATTCGTTTACGGCCTTTTGCCCGGCGGACTCCAGATTATGCCTCTCATCCCTGTGCATCACATCCGTCAGTACCCAATAGAAGGAAGCCGCCATGAGGAGCAGAATTAATCCAATCATAGTGCTGTAAAAGATGGTTAATTGCCTGCGGGTGTTAGGTATCATCATGGACAGCTCCGGTGTCAACCAGGCGGTAGCCTCTTCCGTGGACACTCCTGATCAATTTCACAGGGAAGGGGTCATCTACTTTTTTGCGCAGCAGCTTGATCACCGCATCCACCGCATTCAGAGTAACATCGGCATTGTTACCCCATACATAATTAAGAATCCGCTCTCTGGACAGTACCTCATTGGGGTGACGGGCGAAAAACTCCAAAAGCTGAAACTCGCGGTTAGTCAGGGTGAAAGTGACCCCGGCACGTTCTGCTTCCTGTGTGGCCGGGTTCAGCCGCAGGCCGCTGACCGCATACTGGTTCACATAACCCTGGGTTTGTTTTCTGCGGTCCAGGGACGTAATACGGGCCAGGAGTTCTTCAAAGGCGAAAGGCTTGATCATATAGTCATCCGCTCCGGTAAGCAGTCCGCTGACGCGGTCCTCAATCTCGCCGCGTGCCGTCAGCATCAGAATGGCCGTGTTGTCATTCAGGCGGCGCTGCTGCCTGCATAGCTCAAGGCCAGTCTTGCCAGGAAGCATCCAGTCCAGAATGTAGAGATCAAATTCTGCAGAGGAAAAGAACAGTTCCGCTTCATCCGAGTTGCGGGCCCATTCTGCCAGATGTCCTGCAAGCTGCAGTTTATATTGGATCATATACCCGAGTTTGGTATCGTCTTCTACTAATAGAATACGCATGGTTTCCTCCTCAGCCGCTCTATATAAGGCTCATTATATCCCGTAATAATGAAAAAATAATGAAATCATAGCAGACATCAAAAGGAGCAGCGTGCATGACCACGCTGCTCCAATAATAGTATTAGAGTACTTAGGGAATTGGATTCATACTCCCCAATGACTCGACTGCAAATACAGGCACGTACTGTTCCCCTGTATCGGTTCCTACATAATCGAATCCATACTGGAATTGGCCCGTTACCAAGGCGGGACCCGTAACCGTACCCACATTTCCTTGCAGGGCCAGGAAGCGCCCATTCGCGCTTGCTACGGGTCTGCCGTTGGAATCGATATAAATATCAACCTTCAAGACAACGGTTTCCAGGGGGTGAAGCTCCAGCTCAGAAGCGTCCACAAGCGGATACTGCTGGTAGATTTCAGAGAACTGGTAGACTCCATTCGTCTGCCGGAATATGGCAGTCTGGCCCTCCGAACCGTCTCCCATATCTGCATTGGTGACACGGATGGAAGCATCGTCCGGCTGGAACTCGTAGCTGTTGCCGGCAAACGAGAAGAGCAGGGAGATTCCTTCAGGCCTGATGGTATAGGCTGTGAAAGAGGTCCGCCCGTCTTCGTGGCTGCCTGCAGCCACTACCACCGGCACTTCGGAGTAGACGGACAACGGGTCATCAAAAGCAAGGCTGCTGATACTTTCAAAGCCCGGTATGGGATCTCCGGTCCGTGTAGTTACGGTGCCGTCATTGCTCAAATCCGCATAATAGAGGCGTCCGCTGCTGTCTGTTCCGGTTACGGCAAGCCGTGCGCCGTAACGCCCGCTGACGGAAACAACATGCGTATATTTACCAGGCTCCTCCCCGCCGGGCAACATGCGGACGGGTTCGGCAATGTTCCACGCGAGCTGTGCTGCGGCGATTTCAGCCGCCGTGTCCTGAAGCTGGGACAGGTCGCTGTAGCGCTGAATGGCCTCCGCGTACCCGCCACTGCGAACCAGCATTGCGGCGCTTCGGAGCAGCTTGGTGGTGGTACTGTCGATTAGAGTCAGCACCTTCGAGGCAGCGAGGCCAGCCGAGGCAGCATATTTGCGGTACGCTGCAGCATGCGTAGAGAAGGCAGCAATCTGATCGCCGTCTACATCCTTACGCAGCATGAGCTTGGCGCTCATTTCAATCTGGCTGGCTACCCAGGGAGCCGTATAGCTGTGGCTGCTATAGGCATCGTTAAGGGATAAAGCGTAATTCAGCATGGGCGAGAAGCTGCCCGTTGCTGCAAGCGCCTTGAGCCGGGCGGTGTCATGCGCTTTGAACTGTGTGGCCAGCAGATCTTTTTTGGCATCGGCTCCGCCTAGATACACATCGGGAATCCTCAGCAGATTCCATTTGAAGCTGTCTCCGTCATTATCGGTGCTGCTGCCGTGCTGGCTTGCCGCCAGTTCGGCAAGAAACTGCGCCTTGAACTGCTGAAAACCTGTCCCCAGCTGATCCGAAATGCCTGAACCCCCTGACAGCTGGCGATAATAGGTTTCATAGGGTCCGCTTGGTTTCATATATTGGCTCTTCAGACTCAGCAGCGAGGCATAGCTCTCCATAAAACCGCCAAAATCCTTGGTCGCCAGCTGGTCTTCAATCTTCAGTGTAAGTGTGCTAAGACTACTGCGGATCGCCGTAATTGGAGCCAGCTCCTTAAGTCTCGAGGCAATCTGTTCTTCCTTGTAAAGAATGGAAGCATTAGCGGCTGCCAGGCGGTAATGCTTCTCGGCGGCAATCAGGTCTCCGGAGACATAGAGCCGCTCGGCTTCCCGTACCGTCTCGATCTTGCTGTGAAGCCTGAGAGCCTTCTGCCCCAGCAGGGCCAGCATGAATATACACAGAATGATCATAAAGTTCCGCAGGGTTAAGACCTGTTTGATCGTCATATTGTAGTAGCCCCTTTTCCGGCTGACAGTGCTCTATTCAAAAATCGGGGTCCCAGCGGTATTTGGCTTCGCGGACCTCCGCCACTTTGAGGTCCAGGCCGTTCCAGGCCTCGTAGGGATTGGCGGATATCATCCGGCTCAGACGCATAAAACGGTCCTTGGGAAGCTCCTGTATGTATCGTCCGATCATGCCCGAGTTGAGCAGCGCGTAGCGTTTTAACCGCACTGCCGCTCCGGCCACAGCCGTCAGAATGGCTGCGCCACGTTCCATTTCCAGAATCTGCACCTCATAGGTTTTGACATAGCGCAGCGTGCGGTCCTTGATAAGCTCGGGCCGCACTTTGGCAATCTCGCCGATATATTCGGCGAGCAGCGGTTCGAAATCCTTGAGCAGCAGCTGCTCAAGCTCCAGGTTCATATCCTTGCGCAGCTGAAAGCCGTGCAGCAGAGCGACACGCTGGCGGGCGACCCGGTCGCCGCGCAGCAGAATCGAGATTTCGCGCAGCTTCTCATAGGCCAGCACATCATTCTCGCGCAGAACGGACACTGCTTCCTGGCGGTTGATCTCCAAGCCATCCCTGATGCTGTCTATGCTGCGGCCCAGCAGCTCATTCAGGGCATACAGATTTTCGTTCTGCCGCACTTTGCGCTGCATAAGCAAGAGCAGTCCGGCCAGCACGATGCCGCCGGCACCGCACAGCGCCATCTGCTGCAGGCTTTGGCCGAAATAGACCGAACCCAAGGTAAGCAGCAGGATGAGAAGAAGCCGGGTATGCATTTTTCGTCCGGCAAGGGAAATTGCATGCTTCTCTACTGGTGTCAGCGAAGCATGGCCGCATTTGCTGCACCGTTCTTCACCGAGCGCAGTATAACGGCTGCACCGGCGGCAGATACGCAGCTTGTCAAAAGCATACCGCGGAGTCTTAAAGGGGCGGAACGTCACGGGTTTCTTCTTATTTACCGGCATGGTCGCCTCCGTTCAGCGCAGCCAGCAGACGCTCATCAATGTCATCACGGGTTAGCGGCTTGCGCTGCCGTAAGGCATAAATAATGATCTGAATGACTACATAAAGAAACGTAATGCCGAGAATGGCGTATGAAATCATGGAACTCTTCCTTTCTTGTTGGAAGCTGACAGCGCTAAAGTTGAAGTTTACAAGGTTTAATTATATCATAATGGCATGCTATTGACAGAATTTAGCTATACCTGCAACCCTGCCGTAGTTGCCTAATTTAACACAAGAGGAGCCCTATTTATGCTTCGTACACCGATTAATATTTCAAAGACAGCCAAGAACATACTGCGGCATGTTGTCCCGCTGCTGCTGGTGCTGTGCATCTCAGCGGCGCCGTTTGCGGCAGGGAGAGCCAGCGCGGCATCACCCGCGCCATCCCATATTGATGCCGTACTGCTGATTGATGTCAGCAATTCCATGAATAAGAGCGACAAAAACAAGATCGCAAATGAAGCGATGAAAATGTTCATAGATATGCTGTCTGCCCAAGGCGATAAGGTCGGGATTGTGGCCTATACCGACAAGGTGCAGCGGGAGAAGGCACTGCTGCAAATCGGCTCTGCCGGAGACAAACAGGATTTGAAGGATTTCATTGACGGTCTGGACCGGGGAGCCTATACGGATATTGCCGTTGGAATGGAAGAGGCCGTAAAGGTGCTGGAGAACGGCAGCGATCCGGCACATGAGCCGATGATCGTCATGCTGGCAGACGGCAACAATGACCTTAATGAAGCAACCGGCCGCACGCAGAGCCAGTCGGATCAGGAACTGGACGCTGCGGTGGCCACCGCCAAGCAGAAAGGCTACCCGGTCTATACTATAGGCCTTAATGCTGATGGAAAGCTGAATAAGGAGATTCTGGCCGGACTGTCCAATCAAACAGGAGGCAAGGCGTTCACCACTGATTCGGCGGATGACCTGCCGCAGATTCTCAGCGAAATTTTTGCCGACCATTTGAAACTGAAGGTGGTTCCGGTACAATCCATCACAGCCAACGGCAGCTACCAGGAGGTTACAGTAAATGTTCCCAATGGAAGTGTGCTGGAGGCGAATATCTCCATTATGTCTGCACAGCCGGTTACGGCGAAGCTTAGTGATCCCTCCGGCAAGGAAGTGGCTATTCCGTCTAACGATGTGCTGCTCTCCAAGTCCAGCTCGTACAGCTTGATCAAGCTGCTGTCGCCGGAGCAGGGGGACTGGAAGCTTCAGGTGAAGGGCGTGCCGAAGGATAAGATCGATATCAATCTCGTCTTTAACTATGATCTGGAGCTGAAGCTGGATGCACTGTCATCCAAGACTTACCAGAAAGGCGATACCGTAGATATCTCTTCACACCTGTTCAGCAATGGAGCTCAGGTAACACTCAGCAATTTGTATCAAGATATGAAGGCGGTGCTGCTTGCTACGGATACCGATACGGGGAAGGTGCAGGAGCTTCCGATGGATAACACCGGCGCGGTGTTCAAAGGCTCCTTCAAGATTACGGAGAGCCATAATTATGAGCTGAAGGTGCGGGCGGAGGAGAGCAGCTTCTACCGCGAGAGTGATGTTCTTAAGATCAACGCCAAGACAGGAGCTGTGGCGACGAGCCCGGCAGCAGGAGCGGGTGTGAGTGAGCCTGCACAGGATAAGTCTTCTTCCAAAACTCTCTATTATATTATCGGCGGGATCGTGCTGGTACTGGCCGCGGCTGTGGTGCTGTGGATGCTGCGTAAGCAATCAAACCGCGGCTTCGTAGGGCAGATGGTAGTAGAAGTTCTGGACGGCAATACCGGGGAGAAAACCTATCCGCAGTACAAGAAGCTCTCAGCTTTCCGGGGCAAGTTCACCCTGCATCAGCTTCTGCAGCTGGCACCTGAGCTGAAGGAGAGCGAGAAGCTTGTATTCACTCCGGGCAAAAATGACCGCCTCATGCTGCGCGGCAGCGAAGGGATTTCCGTCGAAAAATCAGGACGCGTCGCCGATGTGACGCGCGGCCTGGAACTGAAAAGCGGCGACCGCATTTCCGTGGCTCTGGCTACGGTGGATAAGACGATTTTACTGGAGTATTTGATATAAGGGGGAGCACGTATGAAACCGGTAGTAAGAGAACATATTCAGCAGCTCGACGTATCGCTGGGCGGAGGAATCGTCAGCGACAAAATCCGAGTGGACACCATTGACAACCCAATCCTCATCATTGGCCTTGGCGGCACGGGAATTGATGCCCTACTGCGGCTGAAATATCAGATTAACCGCCGTTTCAAGCTGCCGGAAGATCCGCTGTCCAAGAAGAAAAGGGATAAGCCGGACAATGTGGAATTCCTGGCGTTCGAGACGAATGAGCAGGATCGCGGGAAGAGGTACAAAGGCATTGGCCTCGATCCGCAGAATGAATTTGTGCTGCTGGCCAATGCGGAAATCGGCGGACTGCTGCAGAACCGCAGCATTTTGGAGCCTTATATTACGGATTGGCTGTCGCCGGAGCTGAGCATTACCGATGGCATGAACGGAGCCGCCGGGGTGCGTCAGGCCGGACGCCTGCTGCTGTTCACGAAGATTAACCAGGTGGTAGCGGCCATCGACAAGAAGATTAAGACGCTGTCCGTCGGCACGAGCAAGAAGCTGATGGTTTTCCTGCTCACCGGCTTGTCTGGCGGAACAGGCAGCGGGGCTTTTCTGGATATCGCCTATATCGTACGCGGGATTATTGAACGGGATTACGGCTCAGCCGGTATCGACCGTGTAAATACACTTGGCTACCTGTTCACGCCAGATGTGAATCTGGCGAACAAAAGCCTCAGCGAGCACACCCGTGAATATATCCGCAAGAATGGCTATGCGGCGCTCAAAGAGCTGGACTACTGGATGAACGTGGACAGCCGGGGGGAGAGATTCCGCCAGCAGTATGGCAATATTTTGACTGTGAACTCGCCGCTGCCTCCGTTCAACCTGTGCCATCTGATCTCCGCGACCAATACCGAAGGCAAGCTGCTGGAGAACGCCTATGACTACTGCATGAATGTGACAGCGGAGAATATCACGAACTTCATGGCCAGCGAGGAAAAACAGTCGGGCGAGGAATTCGCCATCCACGACTATATCAGCAACATCCGCACGAATATTGCGCAGATGAACAAGACCTATCCTGCCAATTATGAATACAACATCATCGGCGCTTCGTCCGCGGTGCTGCCGATTGAAGAAATGACAACCTATCTGGCATTCCGCCTGTTCGACAAGATGGACAAAATGTTCCAGCAGGCTCCGGGGCAGGAGGATGTGGAGAAGCTTGCGCGCAAGCTCGGGATCGACCTCGACAGCATGATCAAGACCTTCGAATCCCGTGTGCCGGAGCCGCTGCCCGGCTATGAGAACAGCGAGCGCCTGAATCACAGCAATGTCATCAAGCACCAGGTGGTGGACATGGATACGGAACTGGAGCAGAATTTTCTGGCCCGTGCCCGTGAGGAATATATCAAGTCCAAGAAGCAGCTTCCCGGAGAGATTACCGGACGCTTCGGTGAAGAACTGGAGCGTATTTTCCTGCATCCTGAGCAGGGTCCGTTCTATGTGTCACGGCTGCTCTATACCGAAAAGGGCTTCTGTATTCTGAAGCTGATCCAGTCTTATATTGAAGCGCTGCGCGAGAGCCTGCTGCGTCTGCCGCGCGATATTGAGACGGCACAGGACAGTGCGCAGGAGAAGCTGGGCGATGCGCGGAGCGCTTTTGTCTCCAAGGAGAAGAAGAAAAATGCCTACATTGAAGCCAAGATCAATGAATACTGGCTGCATGCCGACGTAGAGCGCACTGAACAGATGATTGAGTTCTATGAAGACCTGTTTGAGCTGCTCAATGAAGAGAACAACCGGATTTATGGTGTGTTCACAGAGATTCTCAGTGCGCTCAGCACGATCTTCGAGAAGAATGGCGATATTCTGATCAATGGTGAAGAACAGGCCGATCAAAAAGGGAACAAAACCTATTATTGGAATATCGTTAACGTGCCGGATATTGCCTCAACCATCTCTAAGGTGATGGACCAGAAGGACGGCGACGATCTGATCCGCGACTTCACACGGGAGATGCTGAAGCATTCCGGGCGCTGGGTCAAGGAGCAGGAAATCGACATTGTGCGCTCGATTTCAGAGTTCCTCAGCGATAAGTTCGGTGATCTGATTACCCGTTCCATGGAAGAATTCCTGGTGATGAAATACGGCCGTGAGGAACCGCTGGACAAGTTCGTGGAGCGGATTATCGCCGGACGTCTGGATGAAGATGCGGTGCCGATTTTCCATCTCAGCAACAGCTCCGGCAGTTTGCATTTCCCGTCGTGGGGTTTTGTCTCCGTGCCGGTCAAGGCGCCGGGCATTCTGAAGGGAATCCGCAATTATCAGAATAACGCGCTGGGCAAATCACAGTTCACGATTAAGGAAAGTCAGGTGAAGAACCGGATTTTCTGGCTCAATACGCGCAACGGGGTGCCACTGTTCGTATATACGCCGCTGCGGGTATTCGAGGAGAATTATGAACGGACGATTCTGGATAAGGAAGGCATTGGCCGCCATCTGGTGATGACCGACAAGAACAACTGGACCTATCTGCCTTCACCGATTCCGGAAAAATCATGGGGGGATACTTACGTTAACACCCGTGTCCGGGATTACAATGCCAGAGTCCGGGCTGATTTCGCCAGAGCGCTTGAGATCGGGGTTATTATTGAAAAAGGCCTCGACGAAAATACAAGCAGCCGTTTCTCGGTCGTCTTCACGAAGCCGTTTGATGTGGATAAAATGCTTAGCGGCTATGACCTGCAGCTTGGCATGGCTCGTCCAAATCTGGGCGAAGTGAAAAAGGCGGCTGACGAGCTGAAGTCGCTGCGCGCAAGCGGGCTGGAACGCGAAGGGGTTAAGGATATTTTCGGCAGCATCAACAAGGATCTGGCCCAGGAAAATCTCATTCGCTCGCCGCAGCTGATTACGCGTGTCCGTGAAGAATTGGCCAAATATGAGGCACTGGCAGCGAAGGCGGCCGAGCTGGATGGACTTCTCCATCAATATCTCGACGAAGACAAGTGGATCGACCAGTTTATTGAAGCCCTGTACACGGACACGATCACCAAAAAGGGTGCGCTCTACGTCTATGACCGTGATGAGGACGAAGACGCCTGGGAGCCGTTCGCCAACTTGATGAAGGAACGCAGCTATGTGGAGTATGCCGTCTACCGTCATTTCCGCGGTCTGGACGAGAAAAGCCGCAGCCTGCTGCTGCGCAAAGCGGCGCGCCGTGCCGGGGAAATGACCGCTGCCGAGGATGTGACTCCGCTGCTGTATAAACTGGAAGGACTGTATGTGTCCTTCCTGGAAGCACGCGACAGTCTGGAATATGAGCGGGTAGAGCATGCGGACGGCGATGAAATGTACAGCTTCTACAAGAGCCTGACCGGCAAGCTTGGCAGCATCCGCAGAAAGCTGAAGTAATCCTATGATCAAAGCACAGGCATTAACCTATGCGCAGCAATATGCGGCCCAGGAAGAGGCGCAGCGCAGCAAAGGGGACGGGCGCAGCAGTATTCATTATCCTGCCCTGTTCCTGTTCCTGGGTGACAAAGTAGCCCCGGCCATCGGCCCGGTGCTGGACAGCTGTGAGCGGAAATGGGACAATGCGGGCGGTATTATGGCGCTGCATGCCGCATCCGCTGGAAGCACAGGCCAGTCTGGCAGTGGTATTCAGGCTCAGGCTGGAAATGCCCATGACGGGAATCAGGTGCAGCCTGAAGGCGGCAGTGGCAGAAGAGAACGGGTCCTGGCTATGACCCTGCCGGAAACGGCGGGGCGTGATCCCCGCACCGTCCGTCAGGAACTCTATCGCGAGTTTCACGAAGACAGCCGGTTTTTGGCCGGGTTGAACCGGAGCCTGCGGCGGTTAAGCAACAGCATAGCGGATTATGGACGGCTGTATTCCTCTTTTGACGTCATCCATCTCTCTATTGTTACGCGGGTCGATGACCCGCTTAACGTGCTGCTGCCTGAGGTTGCCCTGCTGGCCCGCGCGGTGCTCAGCCAGTCCTTCAAGTCGGTGCAGACCGACCTGTACGCGCTGATCAATGAGCGGGAGCAGGGGGACAACTTCGGTTATTCCAGCTCGGTAGGGCTGGCTTTTCTGCGTGAGCTGGACGGGATGCAGCAGTCGGATTATGCCTTCAGTGCCCCGCTGCTGGTCACGGAGGACGGGCTGTCCATACCTGTAGCTCATGGTCCTTCTCCGCTGTTCGATCTCGTCTATCTGCTCTCGGACAAAAACGAGCGGGGGATGATGTCTGCTCACGGCATGGACGACAACTACGAAATTATCGCCCATATCAGCCTGCTCAAAAACCGTGTACGCCCGGCTACAGATACGGCTACGGGACACGGCGGTTACAACAATATGACCTTCAAAAGCGGCATCCGGGGCAGCTCCGGAAGACAGGGCTACGCATCTGCCGGGTTCTCGGCAGTGCGCAGACCGAACCGGCAAATCGCTCTCGCGGTGCTGGCTCATGCCTTTCATTATCTGGCCGCAAAGCTGCAGGAAGGCGGAACAGTCAGTCTGCGCGAGCGTCAAGCTCTGCTCGGCCTAAGCGCCGATTCCCTGCGTGAACGGGCAGCTTCGCTGCTTCCGGATGAAGCGGGGATAGAAGAGATGACCGGGCTGATGAGCCACGGCCGGCCCTCCTATAGCGAGTTGAAGCCGCTGTCGCTGCTCGAGGCCGAGACGTTGCTGTTCGGCGACGGCGGGCAGGCCTATTTCCGCAGCAACTTTGCGGATGTGGCGTCGCGGCGGGCGGCGGCTCTCGATCCTGCCCGCGAGTGGGCCGCTCTACTGGCGGACCAGGAGAAGGCGGTTCCGCCGCTGACCTTCTACCAGCTGGCGGAATGGACCGCCGAGCAGGGCGGCGGGGGCAGTGTACTGCATGCGCTGCGCCAGCATATGGCCGGACTGCGCTCAGCAATTCTCTCCGCGCAGGAGGAGCTGGATCAGCTCTACGCGGAGAGCGTGGAGCGCCAGCCGTTCCAGCGCGTGCCGTTGCTGGACAAACGGACGGTGCGCAATTTCATTCATTATTTATTCGCAAGTGTGTACGGCCGGAAATATGAGCTGCTGCGCATGGAAAGTGAGCTTGCGCTGTGTCTGCGCTACGATGCGGCGCTGGAGCAGCTGCACGCGGACAGCAAAGCCAAGGTGCAAACCATGGAAGCGCTGGAGGAGGATCTGCGCGGTCTGGCGCTTGACAGCATCGGCCGGACGGGCGAGACGGTGGACCAGAACATTATGGAGTATTACCGGACCGTCACGGAAGAAGTCATGCGGGATATTGAAGCACGGCGCGGCCCCGGTATTTTCTTCAGCGAGCGGTTCATGGGAAGCATCTCGGGCCTGCTCCGCCAGGGGGGCGCGGCAGTAGCCGAGCGGCTTACCCAGCTGTGCCGCCTCGAGCTGCTGACGGCGGAGCCGTTCGCACTGCCGTTCGAGGAAGAACTGCTGCGGCGCGCCAATGTCGCGGCGGCTTACGAGAACCGTGAAATAGTCTCCAGGGAGGAGCTCTTCAAACGGCTCTACCGCAGCCTGGAGGAAGAAGCGAGCATCAATGTCCGCCTGTTCGAATATACGCAGGAGCACCGCCATGAGGAGAAATATTTCTTCGGTGACAGCGGCTCCGAATTCCTGCGTTATGCCTTCGGCGCGGATGAGACGACGCGCATTTACCGGCTTGGATTTGTGCATGAGCAGCGCAGAAGCGGTGTCGAGAAGCTGAACCTGATGGGCGGCTTCCATCTGGAGGATCTCCTCTATTACCGCAACGGCAAAGTCTATTATGAGACCTACGCCACTAGCGGCTACAAGCTGCATGGTATAGGCGAAGAAGAGCTGCCGAAGCTGAGGTAGGTGAGTGGAAGCAGATAGTCATGGCCACAAGAATGAATATAAGCTCAATTCAAGTTTTTCCGGGAAAGGATGGATATCGATGCAGCGAAAAATCAATCTGCTATTGCTCCTCTTCAGTCTGCTTGGCGGTGGAGTTGCCTTTGTGTTAGGTGAGCTGCTGCTGGACAGCAGGCCTTATGATCTGCCGTCGATCATACTGATCGGCATCTATTTTGCCATTGTGGCACTTGGGGTCGGGCTGGGTAGCTTACTTGCAGAGATCATTTCGCCCAGATTGAACGGCTTGTCGTGGAAGCAGCGGTATCTGGGCTTATCGTGGAAGCTGCTGCCCGTAACGCTGGTGATGCTGTTCGCGGTTGGCACCGTAACGGAATTTGTGTATGAGCTGAACTTCGGCGGCGTGAGACCGGTAAAAGATGTGGTCATGGTCATTGATGACTCCGGCAGCATGAAGCAGAGCGATCCGGGCAACAGCCGTTATACGGCTGCAGAAGCGCTGGTACAGCGCATGGATGAAGATAACCAGGTAGCCGTGGTGACGTTCAGCCAGGAGGCCGCAGTGGTTCAGCCGCTGGTCCCGCTGTCCAGCACTGCGAACCGTGAGAAGGTAACTTCGGTTATTCGCAGTCTGCAGACTACAGAAGGTGGTACGAACTTCAGCGCCGCGCTTACGGAAGCCATGAGTGTCATAAACAGTGACAATACATCCGGGCGTGGAGCTATGGTAATCATGCTGTCCGACGGATTCAGCCAATTTGATACCTCGAAGGAACTAGCGCAGTATGTGGACCGCGGGATTGCAGTCAATACCATTGGCCTTGCACTGGATGATCCTTCGGGACCAGCTTTGCTTCAGGACATCGCCACCACAACCGGCGGGCAGTATTATGATGTAACGAATGCAGAGCTCCTCGGCGGTGTGTTTCAACAAATCTATGACCGGCTGGGTGACCGGACGCTGATGACGGTGCGCAGTGATTCAACGGCGGACAGCCCGTATTATGCCGGGGTGCGGATTCTGGCACTGCTGCTGGTAGGTACGGCTCTCGGTATCGGGCTTGGCATTGTGTTTGATAATCGTCATCTGGCGCGGAGCTTTGGCGTTGGCGGCGCAGTATCCGGCCTGTTCGCTGGCCTCATTCTGGAATTTGGCCTGGACGGCCATTCCTTTGGGGATGCCATGACCCGTCTGCTGGCTCTGCTTGTTCTAACTGCTGTCATTGCATTGTTCACCTTTGTGATACCGTTCGGAGAAGGGCGTCTTTCCCGCAAAAGAGGAAGAGGCGCAGAAGTTCCTTCGCCATCGTCGGACGGCTTCCCGTCTTCACGCAGAAATCGGGGAAGCAAAGGGTTCTGATCGTGAAAGAGACATTGAAAGATACCGAAAGTGATACTGAAAGGAGCCTACATTCATGAGGTACGCCGAGGTTGATTCCTCCACACCGGCAATTACGGAGGTGTCCTCCCGGGTGGAGGACAGGTTCTGTACACTGCGGTGGCACTGGCCGGACGGCGTGCAGGCAGTCTACATTCATAAGGCACCTGCGGAGGCGCCGGACAGCCTGGAGCTTCCTCCTCCTGGCATGAAGCTCTATACCCGTGAGGAGTACAAGGCGAACAACGGATACCGTGACCGGCTGGATGACATCGGCCTGGTTGTCTATACCGTTTATGTCCGGCTTGCCGATGGCGGAGACATCCTGCTGGTTCGCCAGCGGGATGGTGCCAACCGTACGCTGGTCAGTGCCGGCAAAGCGCGGATCTACTACTCCATCCAGCAGAAAAAAAGCTTGTTCGGCAAGCAAAAAACAGTACATATGACGCTCACGGCCGAAGTGCCCGTATCCAAAGAGGTACTGTGCTATGTGAAAAAACGGGGCGGATTTCCGGCGTCCAAAGAGGACGGCGTACTCTTTCCGTTCGTCCAGGATTTTGCCGCCGGACGCAACGTGCTGCCGCCGATTGAAATCGGCAAAGAGGACGCTGTCCGTATCTTTTTTACGGATGGCCGCAAATATGGTTTGTATTACGAACTGATACCTGAATAAGTGGAGGGAATGCCCTGCTGACGTGATGCAAGGCATTCGGAAGGGGATCACTGGGCGCAGGTACTGAAGTCAGCGGCCCTGCCGAGCGTTCAGCACACACAAGTTAAGGGGCAGAGGCTCACAAAACTTAAGCGTATGCTTTCGAAGCGAGTTTTGCCGCAAGCATTTTCGATGAAGCGGGTATTCTGCAAAACTTAAGCAAATGCTTCCGAAGCGAGCTTTGTTCGAAGCGACTCAAGGGAGCAGAAGCTCACAAAACTTAAGTGTATGCTTTCGAAGCGAGTTTTGCTGTAAAGCATTCTCGAAGAAGCGGGTATTCTGCAAAACTTTTAGGAGGACAAGAGATGTCTTTTTTCAACCGGTTTAAGAAAAAGAATCAGCCGCAGCAGCGGCCGCTTTTTTATGATATTGTCTGTCCGTATTGCTTCACCCGGTTCCAGCCGGAGGATGTGGTGTTTCGGGCTATGCACAGCCGTGAGGATGACGAGAATTATGCGCTGGGTGAAGACGATGCGCTCAACAAATACCGCGAGCGCTTCGGCCTCGATACGGTTGACGATATGGAAGCCATCCTGAATCCGGCGGATATTCCGGAGGAGTACCACCACTATACGGACCATGTGCTGACCGGCATCACCGACCGTTATGGTGTGCTTACACGCAGACGGCTGTGCCCATCCTGCCATAATGAGCTGCCCGTGACCGCAGGCAAGGTGCCAAGCAATATTATCTCGATCATCGGCGCTTCCCAGGTCGGGAAGTCAGTGTACATGACCTCGCTGATCCATACGCTCCAGCATACGACGGCGGGGCATTTTGACGCAGCCTGCATGCCGCTGAATGCCGAGATCAGCCGTAAGTTCCGCACGCTGTATGAAGAACCGCTGTTCGAGCGGGGCGATCTGCTGGCTTCGACCCAGAAGGAGAAAATGCAGGAGCCGTTTATTTTCCAATTTGTATTCAAGGATGAGTCCAAGCCGCCGTTGACGCTGGTATTCTTCGATGTCGCGGGTGAAGGTATGGTCGATCAGGACTATCTCGGGCTGCACGGACAGCATATCAAGAATTCTGCCGGCATCCTGTTCATGGTCGATCCGCTGCAGATCCGCTCGATCCGCGAGAAGATCCGCATCAACTTCGGGGACCGTCCGGGGGAATGGGTCTCGCAGTATGACGAGCCGCGCGATGTGGTGCTGACCATGTTCGGTGATTTCATCGCCTATCAGGAGAAGAGCAAAACCGATATCCCGACCGCAGTCGTGCTCGCCAAGAGCGACATGCTGCATTCACTGAAGGATGAGGACGGCGACTATATTAAGTCCAACAGCAATGTGTTCAATAACTATGTGCACCGCAAAACGCTGAATCTGGACGAGTTCCACAACATCGACGGTGAAATCCGCCGCTTCATTGAGAAGGTAGACCGCCCGTTCAAGGATACGATGGATGTGTATTTTGCGAATACGGGGTATTTTGCCGTGTCGGCTCTGGGCAGCAATCCCGTGAATCAGAAGATTGAAGGTGTGGTCAGCCCGATCCGTGTGGACGAGCCTTTCATCTGGCTGCTGCACAAGCTGAACTATATTGAGGGGAGCGACGGGCCGTGAACAGATTTTCAGGGTCCATGATCACCCAGCAGATGTATACCCGGGAGCGGCGAGGGGTGTACCGGGCGACAGAAGGATTCGATACGGTAGCGAAGTCAGAGAGCCTGGACAATAATTTTGTCAAAAAAATTCTGCACCCCTTCTGCCTCTATGATGCTCCGGCAGAGCTGACGGCGCGCGGCGAGAAGAATGAGGAGCTGTATCCTGCCGCGCTGCATTTGTTCCATACGGAAACGAATGATACAGTCATTGGGCAGAGCCGGTATCTGGCGGCGGATTTCACAGGGCAGCGGAGCGCTTTTTTTGCCCATAATTTTGTGGTGCCGCCCATCCGTTCAGAGGAGATTCTGGAGGGTTACCGGGACTTTCTCCATGCGGATTTTGCCGGCAGTTATGCGGGTGAGCTGGGCGGGACACTGCCGGAGCTTCCGGCTGTTCCTGCCCTGGAGCAGGAGCGGAATACGAATCCGCTGACCATCCTGAGCGCGCTCGGCATTACGGAGGAGCTGTTCAAGTCGCTGCTCCAGGCAGTGATGGTCTCTGTGGCCGGGAAGAAGAAAATATATGTTGCTTTGGATGTTCCGATTGTAGAGCTATCCCGGCGCGCGGTGGAGCTGACGGAGGTGCTTTTTGCATCTTTGCCTTATGATTTCCGCCGCAGACTGGGTGTGATCACCTATGCAAGCGAGCCGAAAAGCCGTAAATACATCCATCTGACCTTCGTGGAAAAAAGCTCGCTCCGCCCTGGCGACCGCAGCGTCGAGAAGGATTTTGTGTTCGATCTCGCTTCGGGCCGGATCATGAATGCGGACTTTGGCGATTCACGTCAGCCTTATGCCGAGCTGGCCTGGAAAACACTGAAGCAGCCGGAACGCGGACTGGAAGATTTCGCACATTTTGCCGATTCGCTGCTGCCCGGGGAGAGCGTGGAGCGCAAGCTGTCGCTCGCGCTGTACAACGAGCTGGCGGTATTCTATGAGATCGAGCAGGGCAATGAAGATCTGTATACAGAGAACAAGCAGGCGGTGCTGGGCGGATTGCTGTCCTACTTGAAGCCGGAGGGTGCGCTTACCTCGCGGGTGCGGCTGAACGATATGTTCCTGGAGCGGTTTGACCGCGAATATGACCTGATCCGGCAGAAAGGCATCCCTGTGCCCGAGATCATGGAGCAGTTTGTGGAGTATTTTACGCTGAAGGGCCATAATTACCGGGTCAAGATTGTCGATTATTTTATCAACGGCATGCTCAATGCCCAGTCTGCTGGCCGTGAAGATGCACTGGCAGCAGCTTACGGTATGATCGAGAGCAATGATGAGCTCAGCGCGTCTTTCTTCAAAAGAGTGCTGGCTCAGCCCATCTTTCGCCGGGCGCTGCTGGAGCCTTACATGGAGTCCCGGCTGTCTACAGCGGCAAGGTCTGCTGACATTTTGCGCTTTGTGGTACACTTTGGCAGGTTCCTGCCGGAAGCGCTGCAGCAGTCGTTTGTCCGCGATACCGTCAAGGAGTACCTGCTGGAGAAGCTGCAGCGGGAGGCTGATCCGGTAACGGCGGTAGCAGCGATCCATGATTCCGTGGACAAGGCGGAAAAGGAGCGCCGCAGAGGAAGCGGGCTCTATCCCGAAGCCCTGTCGCTGCTGGAGGAACTGATGACGGCCGCAGACCGCTTCCTGCTGAACCGGGTCTCGCTGGACGAGCTGACACAGGAGCAGCTGCTGGAGATATCTTTTCTGCGCTACCGCGAGGTTACCGACTGGCAGCCGCCGCTGGATGCGATTACCCGGCAAAAGGCGAACGCCCTCCGGGCAGCTTACCGCTGGTTCGGGGAGGAGAAGCCGGCAGAAGAGATTTTTGCCGGACTATCGCCCAGAGAGCTGGATGATGTGCAGCTGCTCGGACGGCGCTGGCTGAAGGAATCGCGCAATATTGAGCCGTTCGAACGTGTGCCGCTGGCCTTCTATCACAGCAGTGAGCGAACGGATGGACCGCTGGATTATGAGACACTGATGGAACTACTAAAACGCAAGGCGGGCGACGACAAAGAGAGAATCTACCGTTTCCTGGCCTGGTCGCAGGGCAATCCGCTATTTTCTATTTCGAATAAAAAGCTGTGGCCCGGTTACCGCCGGGCCATCCTGAAGTATTTCCTGAGCAGTGACCGCGAGGCGTTCAAAAGCCGCGATTTCCGCAAAAACTATGCCGCCGCCGCTGGCCCGGCACTGCAAAATGTATACAACGAAGCGCGCTCCCAGCTGGCTTCGCCGCTGGCGCGGTGGGTCAGCCGCAGCCGATTTCAACTCCTGATCTCCGGCAGCGTGCTGGGTATTGTGCTGATCGCTGTAATGATCGCGTTCAGCCTGCTCCGGCCGGACCCTGCGGACACGGCCCTGCCAGAAGGCAGCGCGCAGCCCAGCGCCACAGGCGGGGCTGCTGCTCCAGCTCCCGCCACCGTCCGGCTGGGCCGCGGGACAACAGGCGGCAGCCTGGTGTTCAGCTTTGCTGCTGCCGCCGACTGCTCCGCCTTCAAACCGGCGGAGATCAGCGTGGTGTCCTCCGGCGATGTGACGGAGGACTACAAGATCACGGCGACGACAGGCAGCTGCCTGGTCGTGTCGCCGAAGCCGGGCGCCGATGCGAGTGCGCCGGCCGGGTCTGACAGCGGCGCGGATACAGCCGCTGGAGCCGCAGGCAGCGCGGAGGCAAGCGCGCCTGCAGGGACTGACGGCACCGACACGGGTGCCGGACAGGAGACCGGCGCGACTGCGAGCGCTGTTGTGAAGGGGGCCGCGGGCGGGAACGCCAGCGCGGCCACGCCTTCTCCGGCGGCGGGGGGCACCGCGCCGGCAGCTCCCGGAGCCTCGGGAGCGGTGCCGGAGGCATCCGCGTTCGAGGTGACCGTGCAGCTGGAGGCCGGCGCGAAGCTGGCCGCAGGCGACATGATTATCGCCGGGGAGTACAAGCTGATCCTGCAGCCGGCTTCGGGCAAGGCAGCAGTCAGCACCCCGAGCGCCGGGGCGGACACCTCTTCAAGCGCTGAACCTTCGCCTAAGGCAACTGGTGATACGGACAGCGAATGATGCGTGGCAGTAGAATATGTTTTCAACACATTATCCTGAACAGCACGATTAGCCATGAGTGTGGGGCGCGTGCAGTTCGGGATTTTTGCTAATTTATGGTGTATATGAGTTGAACCCGGGAAGTCGAACGCTGGGCGTGTTTTAAAGTATCAGACCGACCCTGGAAATTGAAACAGCGACAGTAAAGGACAAGAAAGTCCTAGACTGTCGCTGTTTCATTGAATGCTAACGTTCTACGTTAGAGTTAAATATGACAAAGAAAAGTATAACTCTAAGCATGTGCTAATGCAGGTACACAGAATTTTGAGCTTGGATCTAAAGTAAAGTTAGACTTTATAAAAAGCATATCACCGTTGTTGTCCATCCACTCGTACTGTACGTTCTCAGGCAATTGATCTGGTGTGAAATGAAAATGAATATATTCTGTTTGCTCATTAGCAATACGCTTAAGTAGGCGATCTAAATTAACGTCACATTGACTAACTACATCATATAAATTTAGGTTATGACCTTCTTGTTGATAGACGATAATAGCCTCGTCCTCTTGCGAATAATATATTGATTCGGGAAATACTTTTATAGCGTAAAACATAAAGAGTCCTAGGTTATTAATAACACCAAATTGTTCTGAAACAGGTCGGCGAGACAAAACCATTCTTTTGATAAATGCCAAGTCTTCTTTATGGGAACAATTCAACTTGCGCAAGGTGGTATCCGCATTTGGAGTGGGGTGATATTTAAGTTTGATTTGGGATTCACCAACGGCTTTAAATCCAAATATTGGATAGAAATCAATTACACTGCTATTAGCGAATAAGAAGAAGAAATCACAATCTTGCTCGTAAAAATCTAGAACGTGCCTCATCAATTTTCCAGAAAGTCCTTTCCCTCTAAAATCCGGATGAGTCATAACTGTTCCAATTTGAATCGCTTTTTTATTAAATCCATTTATCATCAAGTCCATTTTGCTAACTGATACATTGGCAATGACTACATTATCTCTGATGAAAGAATGGCATATATAACGATCATCCCAGAATCCTTTCTGATACCAATCTTCAAAGTTGATATCAAAAACCAAAGTCGCTAGTTGATTAAAACTATCCCTGTAAACTTTGCTATCTTTATAATCGTTAACTAGGCCGATGTTATCAATATCTATATTTTCACTAGAAAACACAAATATCCCCCCATTGTCTTTATGTTCACACTACCACGGGAAGCTTTAATATATAAGGGTAAATATAAGGTATAACTAAACTATCCCAAGACAGTTTATCGTAGCGTGTAGCCAGTCTAGTTTTGAGTGTAGGATTCACCGCCGACTACGTATTTATGATAGTTGCTTTACGCAAGCGCCTCTGCTTCGTCAGCTCACCGTCAGAGGTTTTTCCGTGATTGGCATGCTGAAAGAGATGAAACAGCGCTATCTGGTGCAAGGAAAGCGAAACCGCCTACGTCCACTATGAAACAGCTTGTCTATAGACATACAAGGGAATACTGGATATGATTATTGATATTAAAATTTAATAGGTTATGGAGAAGGTGCCGGTTCTGCTTCGCAGAAACAGAATCGGCTTAAAAGGGAAGCACGGTGCAAATCCGGCGCGGTCCCGCCACTGTAAATGCGGAGCGGCTCTTAGAGCGGCCACTGTCCGGATATAAGGATGGGAAGGCCAAGAGCAGCAATGAGGCATAAGCCAGGAGACCTGCCTTTTTCGTGAACGTTTCTATTCTTCGTGGGGTAAGAATGCGGAACATATACAGATGGATGGAGTCCGGAGCTTAGGACAGCCGCAACCTTCACTTTGTATTCTTCCCGGGCCGCCCTGAACAAGGGCGGTCTTTATGTTGTTAAGGTTACCCCCTGCAGTGCACTACAATCCATTTCATTAAAAAGGAAAGAGGTTGACGATGAAGACATTGTATTCTGCCAAGTCTTTTATACTTGGTCTGGTCTTATTACTGGTTATTTCGATTACAGGTACCGCTGTGGTTCCGGCGGGACAGGCTTTTGCTGCGGCAGGAGCCTCCGCTAACAAGGTAACGAATAGTGTTGCAGACGCTGTGTATGAGGCTGACCATTCTGCGGACGGAGAAGCCGCAGCGGCACTAACCGCAGCAGCTTCCGGGGGACAGGTATCGGTCTCGCAGGCAACGTATACAGCTGCCGAATATATTATCAGCGGCGGTGTGACCTCGGAGTGGCAGGCGATCGGCCTGGCCCAGGCGGGCTACCGGGTGCCGGAGAGCTATGCCCAGTCGCTTGCACAGAAGGTGCAGGCTGCGGGAGGTATCTTCCCGAACGTTACGGATTATGCGCGGATTGTGCTTGCCGTGCGGGCGACCGGCGGGGATCCGGCGAATTTTGCCGGCAGCGGTTCGGGGGCAGGGTACAATCTGCTGGAGCGCATCTACAACAGTGACAAAATCAGCGGCCAGTCGCTGAATGCTCCGGTATATGCACTGCTGGCACTTGATTCCGGAAGCTATACGCTTCCCGGGGATGCCAAATGGAATCAGACAACATTGTTAAGCGAAATTCTATCCAAGCAAAACAGTGACGGCGGCTTTGCTCTGTTCCCGGGGGCGAGCGATCCGGATATGACGGCCATCGTCCTGACCGCACTCTCTGCTCATAAGAATGACCCGGCTGTTGCGACAGCCGGACAAAAAGCCGTAGCCTGGCTGGCTGCCAAACAGGACGCCAGCGGTGGTTACGGGGACAGCAGCGAAAGTGTGGCTCAGGCCATCATTGCCCTGTCTTCTTATGGCGTAGACCCCACCAGTGACGAGTTCACCAAGAACGAAGCAGATCTGGTCAGCCGACTTCTGAGCTTCCGGCTGGAGAATGGTGCCTTTGCCCATAATCAAGGCGGCAGTGCCAATGTGCTGGCCACGGAACAGGGACTCCAGGCGCTGGTGGCCTACAGCTTGTTCAGCGGTGGAACGAACGGAAAACTGTACGATTTTTCCAAGCCGGCACCGCAGAATCCGTTAGTCTATGTGCCGCTCACGATCGAAGGCCCTGAGCAGACACTGGGTCAGGGCAGCGCATATGCGGGAAATGTACTCGAAGCGCTGGACAAAGTAGCTGCAGCGAACGGACTGACGGTTACGAACCCTTCCGGTAACTATGTCACGGGTATTGGCAGCATCTCTGCCGGGACCTATGGCGGGTATGATGGCTGGATGTATGCCGTTTCGCGCGGTGGTGAATGGGCAAGCGTCGATGTAGGCATGAAAGACTTCAAGCTGAAGGAGTCGGACAAACTGCTGGTTTATTATGCCGGCAGCGATACACAGCTTGTAGATCAAGTATCCCTTTCCAAGGTGCAGCCTAGAGAGGGTGAAGCTTTTACCGTTACGGTCACCCAAAAAACATGGGTATGGAATAATTCCACATCCACTTCCAGTCCGGTAACCTCAGGCGCTGCCGGGGTACAGGTGACAATTGGGGATCATACGGTCACAACAGATGCAAAAGGAACTGCAGCCTTTACCGGAGGGATTTCAGCAGGTGATTATACGCTTGCTGTGACCGGCTACGCTCCGGGGAAGGCCCCGGCAGTTGCGAAATATACGCAGTCTTTGAAGATCGCTCCCAAGAATGTAGCGGCTTATCTGTCGGTTGAAGGACCGCAGGGGCCAGTCATTGACGGTGCGCTGGAGGCGTATAATACACTGGAAGCGCTGAAGAAGCTCGCCGAGTCCGGCAATATTCCGCTGAAGATTACAGAATCTTCTTTTGGCAGCTATGTCTCGTCGATCAACGGAATAGAGAGCGGCACGTATAAGGGCTATTGGAGCTTTGCGGTGCAGCGGGGCGGCGAATGGATCTACCCGTCTGTCGGGATGGGGGATTATGTACTGGAGGCATCCGACCGGGTGCTGGTGTATTATGCCGGTGCGGATACCCAGGTGGTGGATACGGTACAGGTCAGTCCAGCGCAGCCTAAGCCGGGGGAAGCTTTTACCGTTACCGTGACGCAAAAGAAATGGGTGTGGAATTCGGCCACATTCAACAATGATCCGGTAACCTCCCCGGCGGCGGGTGTACAGGTTACCATTGGCGGCAAATCCGTCACTACAGACAGTCAAGGCACAGCCAGCTTTAAAGACGGTCTGCCCGGCAAAATATACACACTGGCGGTAACCGGGTACGTTGCCGACAGCACGCCGAAGATTGCCCGCCATGCACAATCCTTGAAAATAGCCCTGAGCAATGTGACCGCTTATCTGTCCATTGAAGGGCCTCAGGGGCCGGTGGCCGAAGGCACGCTGGAAGCGCTCAACGCGTTTGACGCGCTGCTGCAGCTGGCTGCTTCGGGCCATATTCCGCTGAATATTACGGAATCCTCTTTTGGCAGCTTTGTATGGGGGATCGATGGCATCAAGAATGGCACTTACAGCCCTAATGATTATTGGGGGTTTGCAGTATCGCGCGGCGGGGAGTGGATCTACCCCGAGGTAGGGCTGAATGATTTTGTATTGCAGCAATCCGACCGGGTGCTGGTCTACTATACCGGTGGCAACACGCATGTTGTCAATTCACTGTCGGTTGCTCCTGCGCAGCCTAAGCCGGGTGAAAAGTTCACCATTACGGTAGCGCAGAAGCAGTGGGTCTGGAATAATACCACCTTTACCTCTGACCCGGTGGTAACGCCGGCAGCGGGTGTACAGGTTACGATTGGCGGCACAGCAGTAACTACAAATGACCAAGGTATAGCTACCTTTGACAAAGGATTGCCTGCTGGTGCGTACACCCTGGCCGTGACCGGATATATTGCGGAGAGCACGCCGAAGATTGCCCGCTATACGCAAAAGCTGACCGTTGCAGATCCGGCAGTTGTGCCTCAGCCGGCATCGGCAACGATCTCGGTTATCGGGGACAGCGCCAAAGGAACGATTCTGCCCAGCACGCAGGTGGTCTTGAATCCGGGCGAAACGGCATACAGCCTGCTGAACCGCCAATTGGGGGGCAAAGTGGAGGCCACGACCTCCGGCGGAAGCCTGTATGTGGTGTCTATCGACGGCCTCAAAGAGTTTGACCGGGGACCCAAAAGCGGATGGCTCTATTACGTAAATGGTAAGGACCCCGGATTTAGTGCGGCTGATTATAAATTGAGTAATGGAGATGTACTTGTCTGGTCCTACACGACAGATTATGAAACCACTTCTCCAGGCGCAGGCGGTCTTCCGGGAAGTACGGGAACCGTGGACATCACCACTGACAACACCCTTCCGCTGAATCAGGTGGGGCAGACAACAGCCGTTACGAACCTGAACGCCAGAATGACGGCGTCAGAAGCGGCGGCACTGAGCGGGAAATTCACGGCAAACACTGCTGTCTTCGAGCAGGAAGTTACCCCTGGTGCAGGTGCAGTCCTCAAGGACAGCGGGGGTGAAGTGCAACTGCTGATTCCGGCCGGTGCGGTTACCGGAACCGTGAAGATCAGCGTGCGGGAGAGCAGCTCGTCACGCAAGGAGCTGGTATCAGGGCTATACACCTTCTCCCCGGATGGTACCAAATTTGTGAAGCCGGTCGATTTATCCATTACGGTGCCTGTAACCGTCCTTAATCCAGCGAATCTGGCCTTGGCCTGGCTTGATCCGGCCACAGGCCGCTGGATTCCGGTTCCGTCGGTATTGGATGCCAAAACCGGAATTCTCACCGGAAAGGTGAGCCACTTCACCGACTACGCAGTGGTTGACCGCAGCAAGTGGGAGCCTAAGCCAGAGCAGCTGAAAAGCGACATTGCTGCTACAGCGAAGGGCATAACAGCAACGGAAGAGCTTAGTGACTGGCAGGCCGTTGGGCTTGCCCGTTCAGGTCATGCGGTGCCTGCTGCTTATCTGGCAGGTGTGAAGGGGCAGCTGTCGGACAGTCAGGGGCAGCTCCGCAAGGTTACAGACTATGAGCGTCTAGTCTTGGCTGTGGCTGCTGCGGGTGCAGATCCGCAGACGTTTGGCGGCTATAACCTCATTGAGAAAATCTACAACAATGACAAGTTGACCAGCCAGGGAAACAACGGTCTGATCTTTGCCCTGATTGCCCTGGACAGCGGCTCCTATACGGTGCCTTCGAGTGCCAAGTGGACCAAAGAACGCCTGACTCAGGCGCTGCTCGAAGCTCAGGATAAGGACGGCGGATTCCCGCTGACTGCAGGCGGAACAGCAGATCCGGATATTACCGCTATGGCGGTTACCGCGCTTGCTGCTCATACCGACCAGGCTGCTGTTGCGGCGGCAATAGACAAGGCCATTGCCTGGCTGTCACAACAGCAGCAGGAAGACGGCGGCTACAAGCAGGCTGGTGAAGCGAACAGTGAGAGTACGGCGCAGGTGATTATTGCCCTGAGTGCTGCGGGCACCGGCCCGAATGACTCCCGGTTTGTCAAAGCCAAAGGCGGATTGCTCAGCCATCTGGCTTCCTTCCGGCAAGCGGACGGCGGTTATGCGCATACACTGGGACAACCCGCGAACAACGTAGCTACCGAGCAGGCACTGCTGGCGCTGACAGCGTATAGCCGTTATCTGAATGGTGAGGCGAAGCTGTTCAGCATTTCTCCTTCCGGTGTGACCGGGGGAGCGGTATTCACCGATGAGGAACTGATTTCGGCCTGGGCGCTGGATTCCGTGCATCAGGCTTACACCCGGAAGCTGATGGAAGGGGTCAGCGGAAACAGCCTGATTTTTGCGCCGAAGCAGAAGATTACCCGTGCGGAATTTGCGGCTCTGCTGCTCAGACTGACCCACAATGAGCCTTCTTCAGCAAGCAGCGCACCGGTATTCAGCGACGTCAAGACTGGCGCATGGTATTATGGAATAGTGCTGAGAGCCAAACAGCTCGGCATTGTCGATGGGATCACGGACACAACCTTTAATCCGAACGGCATCATCTCCCGCCAGGATATGGCTGTCATGATCGCCAGAGCGCTCAAGCTGGAAAATACAGCTTCTGCGTCAGCCCCGCAGGCCGTTAAATTTACGGACGAAGCCCAGATTAGCAGCTACGCGCTATCCGCTGTCCGTTCCGTCACTCAGCTCGGCTATATGACTGGATCTGGCGGAACCTTTGACCCGGTGGCAGCTGTCACTAGAGAAATGGCGGCTGTTGTGGCTGTAAGACTGCCTTGATGTTACCTTCTCCAGTAAAGTTGATCCATTCAGACTTGGTGGTTCCTGTTATACCAGCATTCATATTGTAAAAGAACGGAACGGGGGAGCAGTCTGCAGCCCCGTTCCTTTCCCTTTTTCCCGGAGGTGTCCATGTTCATGTTGAAGTCCATCCAGCAATGGCTGTCTTACCCGCTGCTGCTTCTGGCCGCAGCGCTGCTGCTCGTCGGCTGCGCATCCGGCGCAGACACAGCCGGCGGCGGGCCGAGCCCCGCCGCCACGAATACGGCTGCGGTGCAGAGCCCGCAGCCCCAGAACCAGGCGTCCCCTATCCCCGGGGACGCCGCAAGCCCCGTGCCGTCCGCTACAGGGGACGGCACAGCCTGGACGTCCGGCGCGGAATCCGCCGCCGGGACGTCCAAGGGGGCGGCTGCGTCCGCGCCGCCCGCCGCTTCCAGTGCGGCCGCTGGCACCGCGCCGTCTGCCGCTGCCGTAACGGAGCCAGCTCCCGTTACGGGCAGCGCAGCTCCGGCCACGGCGCAAGCCTCGGCCGGGCCTGCGAAGCCTGCTGCAGGCGCGAAGCCCTCAGCAGCCACTAAGCCGGCGGCAACGGCGAAGCCTGCCGCCACGGCGCAAGCACCGGCAGCTGCGAAGCCGACTGCTGCAGCATCAGCCGCCCCGGCGAAGCCTGCCGGGGCCGAAGACACCGTCACGTTCTCCATTACCGGAGATGAGGAGCACGGGGCGATTTTTGCGGCAGCCGCCGTTGAAGTCAAGGACGGCGAGAGTGCGCTGGAGCTGCTGAAGCGCATTACCCGCAAGAATAAAATTCAAATGGAATACCAGGGAGCCAAAAGCTTCGCTTATGTTGAAGGAATAGATAATCTCTATGAGTTTGACCACGGGCCGGAGAGTGGCTGGATATACAGAGTCAACGGTGAAATTCCCGGCAAGGGGGCAGGCAGCTACACACTGAAGCCGGGTGATACCGTGGAGTGGCTGTATACGCTCGATCTCGGCAAGGATGTGGGGGCCGAAGTGCAATGAGCAGCGGCTTCCGCTCGATGCATCCTACGGTGGCGCTGGTCTATTATGCAGGGCTACTCTTATTCGCCGCCTTGCTGTTTCATCCCCTGTTCCTGGCAACGGAGATTGCCGGACTGACCTTACTCCTGGTGCTGCAGGGTCAAGGACGCGGGCTGCTGCGCGGCCTGCCCTTTTATCTGCTGATGGCGGTTTCCGTGGCGGTGCTGAATCCCTTGTTTTCACACAGGGGGGCGCATATTCTGTTTTATTTTATGGATCAGCCGATTACACTGGAAGCCGTACTGTACGGGCTGATGATGATGCTGGTGCTGCTGACTGTCTTTATACTGTTCATCTCTTATAATTACACGGTTACTACTGATAAATTCATGTACCTGTTCGCTGCGGCTGCACCCCGGACTACTCTGCTTACGCTCATGACCATGCGGTTCGTCCCCTTGTTCCAGCGGCGGCTGCGGCAGATCACCCTGATCCAGCGGATTCGGGGAGTGGATGCGGGCAAGGGCAGCCTGCGCTCCAGAATGAGGGATGGCATGACACTGCTCAAGGTGCTGCTGACCTGGTCGCTGGAGGAGGCGCTGCAGACAGCAGACTCGATGAAAGCGCGGGGGTATGGTGTCCGCAAACGCAGCGTATACGGCATATACAAGCTGGACCTGCAGGATAAAGCCATGCTGCTGCTGTTTACCGTAAGCGGATTGATTCCGCTGTTTTTTTGGATGAAAGGGTATGGGGTGCTGGATATTTATCCGCGGATGAAGCCGATGCACCTCGGCTGGGCTGATGCTGCGATGTATGCCAGCTTCTGCGTGTTTGTGCTGACGCCGCTGGCCCTGGAAGGAAAGGAGAAATGGTTATGGAGATCCTCACGGCACAGCAGTTATCCTTCAGCTACCCCGAAGAAGACAGGGACTCGCTTCATGAGCTCTCATTTACGGTAGAGGAAGGTGAATTTGTGGTGCTGCTCGGCCCGTCCGGCGGTGGTAAAACCACGCTCCTGCGCCATTTGAAGCGCGAGCTTGCTCCAGTGGGCAAGGTTAGCGGGACGATTGCTTATAAAGGGCAGTCCTTGTCTGATCTGCCAGCGGAGCTTGCTGCCGGAGAAATTGGGATGGTGTTCCAGAACCCGGACGCTCAGATCGTGATGGACACCGTGTGGCATGAGCTGGCCTTTTCTATGGAAAATATGGGCTATCCGCCTGCAGTCATGCGCAGCAGGCTAGCAGAGATCGCCGGCCTGTTCGGGCTGGAGCCGCTGCTGTACCGGTCCATACATGAGCTCTCCGGTGGCCAAAAGCAGCTGCTGAACCTGGCATCAGTACTGCTGCTGCAGCCGAAGCTGCTGCTGCTGGACGAGCCAACCTCACAGCTCGATCCGGTCGCTGCGCGGGAATTCATCCAGACGCTGCACCGGTTAAATGAGGAACTGTCGGTGACGGTAATAATCAGCGAGCACCGTCTGGAGGAAGTGCTGCCGCTGGCTGACCGGGTGCTGCTGCTGGAAGAAGGGGAACTGCGGTTCCAGGGTACGCCCCGTGATTTCGTACGCCAGGCCGGCAAGGAACCGGACTCAACACATATGGCGTATTTGCCAACCGCCTCACGTCTTTTCCTCGCGCTTGCGCCGGACGCAGGTTCTGCTCCGACGGAGTCTATCCCGCTGACCGTGCGTGAGGGCAAGCGCTGGCTGCATTCCTTGGACGGAATAGCGGCAAGCAAGGATACTTACGCTACCTCTGGAGGAGCTGGCTCTGCTGTACACACCGCCCGGACACTCGCTGGGACCGCAGAGGGCTTCAGAGCCCATGAAGATCCCGTAAGCACAGTTTCATCCGCCGACGCTTCACGTACGGTCCCAGCGCCCTCTTCCGACCTGCTGCTCAGCTGCCGGGAAGTGACCTTACGCTACACCAAGGACGGGGCAGAGGTGCTTAAAAAGCTCTCGTTATCGCTGTACCGGGGAGAGCTTCTGGCTATAATGGGCGGGAATGGGGCCGGGAAATCAACGCTGCTGCATGTAATGAATGGTCTGCTTAAGCCCCAACGCGGCAAGGTCGCGCTGGGCAAAGGGATTACCAGCGGCTTTCTGGCCCAGAACCCGCTGCTATACTTCAGCTACGACACGGTTCAGGAGGAGCTGAAGCATATGGCAGATTACGCCGGGTTGTCCGGAGAAAGGGCAGAACGGGAAATATCCCGTCTCCTCGAAACCTTTCAGCTGGAGAACCTCCTGCTCAGCCATCCGCATGATATCAGCGGCGGTCAGCAGCAGAAGCTCGCGCTCGCCATGGTTATGCTGCTCGCGCCAGACATTTTACTGCTGGATGAGCCGACGAAGGGACTGGATCCCGGGGCCAAGGAACGGCTGGCTGCATTGCTTGGGGATTTGCGTCATCAGGGAGTCAGTATCGTTCTGGTAACACATGATGTTGAATTTGCTGCGAGATATGCCTCGCGCTGCGCGATGCTGTTCGACGGCGGAATTACGTCAGAGGGGGCCCCGGCGGAGTTTTTCAGCAGCAATTATTTCTATACGACAGTGGTCAATCGCATGGTGCGGGATCTGCTGCCGCAGGCATTGACGATAGAGGATGTGATGAAAACGTGGTCCGCTTTCGCTTTCCGCTCCTGATCGCACTCGGGTTATTTGTAGCCGGCCTGGCGCTCACCTCTGCGCTGAAGGACCGCCATTATATGTTGCTCAGCCTAGTGCTGCTGGCGGTGACCCTGCTGCCGCTGTTCATCCGGCTGGAACGGCGTCCGCTTGAATCCAGAGAGCTAGTGCTGCTGGCAGTGCTGTCAGCTGTCGCTGCGGTCAGCCGCATTCCTTTTGCTGCCTTGCCGAGTGTAAAGCCTGTATCTGCTATTGTCATACTATCGGCCTATGTCTTCGGGGCTGAAGCTGGCTTCATCATCGGGGCGGTAGCTGCACTGGTGTCCAATATCTACTTCGGGCAGGGTCCATGGACACCCTGGCAAATGTTTGCCTGGGGGATGGTCGGCCTGACGGCGGGCTGGCTGCGGAATACCTGGTGGATGAAGAAAAAGGGCGGAATGCTTGCCTTTGGCTTTGTATGGGGTTTTGTGTTCGGCTGGATTATGAATATCTGGTATCTGATCAGTCTTCCTGATGCATTCAGCTGGGGACTGGTGACGGCCGCCTATGCATCAAGCTTTTATCTGGACCTGGCCCATGCCTTATCCAATGTGTTTTTCCTGGCCGTTCTCGCCGGAGGCTGGACCAAAGTGCTGAAGCGGTTCCGTAAAAAATATGGGCTGCTCCAGGAATGAGTGGTCATATAGTCTTATAGTCACATAATATACTATAATATTCGTTTTTTCGACAAATTTCTCCGCTGAATCATCATACTTTTGACCTTCTTCTCCGATAAAATATGTACAGCAAGATTGGGAGAAGGCGGGAACAGGAAATATGAAACATCTTAAGGTTAGACATAAAATGTTATTGCTGGTGACGATTTTTGCGATCTTGCTCTTTGGGATTGGAGCTATCGGCATGATTACCACCAATCGCATGGCTGACAGATCCAAGGAAGCTTATAATCAGAACCTGCAGCCCATCTATTTGATTACAGAAATACGCGGAAACAACCGGGCGATTGAGTCGTTCCTATTGGAGTCTCTGATCACCAAGGACGATGCCAAAAACCAGGTGCTTAACGCAGCCATCGAAGAGAACATCAATACTAACAATAAGCTGATCAGTCAGCTTAAGGGGATCTCATTGGCTAATAAAGAGATTTCCAATAAAATATTTCAATATCTATCTCTGTTGCCGGATTACCGGGCACAGCGTGATAATATCATCAAGCTTGCCGGTAAGCATCTGAGCAGTGATGGATATCAGATATATTCGGACACCAG
This sequence comes from Paenibacillus sp. 22594, assembly GCF_052044425.1. Classification (NCBI taxonomy): domain Bacteria; kingdom Bacillati; phylum Bacillota; class Bacilli; order Caryophanales; family Paenibacillaceae; genus Paenibacillus; species Paenibacillus sp. 22594. The sequence goes on along the minus strand of NZ_JBQENA010000004.1, from coordinate 580,694 downwards.
CTTCAAAGAATTACGGAAGACCATGGTTGGCCTCCTTGACGATGCCAGCGTGCTGCTGGTTCAAGATGCTGAGAATCATAATGTGAAGACTCTGAAAAATGCTAAAAACTCCATGACAGCGAGCATTTCCCTGATAGTTACAGCCTTACTCCTGTGTGCAGGAATCGGCTTCATGATCTCGAGGATGATTACTAAGCCGCTGAGAGAATTGCAGATGCTGATGAAACGCGCAGAAACGGGAGATCTTACCGCAGCAGCTTCCTATGACTCACGGGACGAGATCGGGCAGATCAACGGATCGTTTAATACGATGCTGGATAGCCTGAAGCTCATGATGCAGGGGGTTTCGGAGAGCGCTGAAATGCTGTCGGCCTCCTCGCAGCAAATGAGCGCCAGCGCAGAGCAGACTGCCAGTGCTTCGCGGTTAATCGCCGAAACCTCCAGTGAAATCGCCACCGGGTTCGATGCGCAGGCAGAGACGATTGACCGCACTGCGCAATCCGTGCAGACGATAGTGAAGGATATTGCTGCTGTTGAGCGAGGAAGCAATGAAATGTCTGTGCTCATGGCAGAGGCCACAGCTTTCACCGCTCGTGGTGCTGATGCAGTTGAAGTTATTCTTGGGCAGATGAAGCAGATGGATTCCAGCTTCTCAACCAGCCGGGAGATGGTCAGTAATCTGGGCAGACTGACGGCAGAAATCAATAGCATCCAGGAGTTCATTAGAAATGCTGCACGTCAGACAGAGGAGATTTGCAAGGCCACTCTGCATGTTTCTCTTGAAGCCCAATCGGTATCAAAGGCTATGGAGCAGGTAAGCGAAGTTTCGCGCAAGGGTGCGGGAGAAGTGCAGGATACCAGCGCTGCCAGCGAGGAACAATTGACTGCGATGGGCGAAATGTCGATGTCCGCTCAGTATCTGGCAACGTTGGCCGAGAATTTGCAAATGGATTTGGCGCGCTTTAAGCTCTGATATGATCAACAAGCAGCCTCCCCGGAGCCAGAAACTCTCGGGGGGCTGCTTGTTTTTGTTCGCATAATAACAGGCAAGCAAAAACGGTCTGTCCCGGCAGCAAATTACCGGAACAGACCGCTTGTTATTGCAGATCGAAGAATGAAATGTTGCGGGCCTTAGGCGTACCAGCCCCATACGAAGATGAACAAAGTACCGAAAATGGTGACCAGACCCACAAAGAGTGCATAGGTGATATTAATGTACAGCTCTTTCTTGGTATCTGCCGATTCCCCGATGTGCATGAACACGAACAGCTGCAGGGAAGCCTGGATCAGAGCTGTGATCAGCAGTACGGCCATGTTGGCGCCGTGTGAGAGATCACCATAGATAACAATGAGCGCTGCAGCAGAAAGGACCAGAGAGGCCAGATAACCCATCACATGGCGAATTGGAAACAGTTGCTTCATCATGTCACATCAGTCCTTTCAGGTAGACGAAGCTGAAGATAAAGATCCAGACAACGTCCAGGAAATGCCAGAACAGTGAGAAGATAAATGCTTTGTTGGCTGTAGCCGGGTTAATGCCCTGACGCCACAGCTGAATCATAATCGCCGTTCCCCACAGGAAGCCGAAGCTGACGTGGGCACCGTGCGTTCCCAGCAGGACGAACAGACTGGAGAGGAAACCGCTGGTTTGCAGCGTAGCCCCTTCATGCACGTAGGTCACAAATTCAGTGATTTCAATGCCGATAAAGCCCAGACCCATCAGCAGCGTGAGGGCCATGAAGACCATCATTGCCTTCTTATAGCCTAGACGCATGGCATGAACCGCAAGACCGATCGTGAACGAACTGGTCAGCAGCAGGAAGGTTTCAATCAGCACCGGGCCAATTTCAAAAAGCTCTTTTCCGTTAGGGCCGCTGGCGAAGCGGTCCACCATGACCAAGAATACGGTAAACAAGGTGGCGAACAATGGAATTTCAGCTCCGAGAAAGACCCAGAATCCGAAGATTTTGTTACTGTTCTCTTCTGTTGAGTATTCAAGCGGCTTGGATGCATCTATTTTCATACAGTCTCACCCCGCTTCAATTTCTTTTCTGTAGCGATAACTTCATCCACTGAGATGTAGTAGCCGTGATCGCGGTCAAAGGACATGGCTGCCAGCATAATCAGAATACCCACTCCGGCAACAATCGCAGGAATCCACATGCTGAAGACCAGGAAGAAGCCAGCGAAGAAGAAGATCACACCCAGGATAAAAGGTTTGCCAGTATTGCTTGGCATGTGGATCTTAGTGATTTTGTCCTCGAATAACGGTAATTTGTCCTGCTTGGCGGACCAAAAGGCATCACGTGTCTGAACTTTTGGCACAACCGCAAAGTTGTAGACCGGCATTGGGCTATGCGTAGCCCATTCCAGTGTGCGTCCATCCCAAGGATCGCTTGTTGTATCTCTTGGCATGTAGCGTGTGCTCCAGTAGATGTTGTAGACCAACAGTACAAAGCCTATCGCCAATCCTACCGCACCCACAAAGGACAGCATATTGAGCGGGCCAAAGCCGGTTTCCTTTGAATAGGTGTACATCCGGCGGGTCATCCCCATTAGACCGAGGAAGAACAGCGGGAAGAAGGTGACGTTGAAGGAAATCACGATCCACCAGAAGGAATGCTTACCCAGTCGTTCGTTCAGACGGAAGCCGAATACTTTCGGGAACCAGTAGTGGAACCCGGCAATAACGGCGAAGACGGCACCCGGAATCAGCACGTAGTGGAAATGCGCAACCAGGAACATGGTGTTGTGGTACTGGTAGTCGGCACTGGCCATCGCCAGCATGACCCCCGTTACCCCGCCGATGGTGAAGATCGGGATAAAGGCCAGCGTATACAGCATCGGGGTCGTGAAGGTAATCCGGCCTTTTCGCAGTGTAAACAGCCAGTTGAATATTTTAACCCCGGTAGGTACAGCTATCGCCATCGTGGTGATGGAGAAGAAACTGTTGACCATAACGCCTTGACCCATGGTGTAGAAATGGTGGGCCCATACCAGGAAGGACAGGAGCGAAATAATCAGCATACTGAATACCATGGAGGTATAACCGTATAGATTCTTTTTGGAGAAGGTGGCGATAATTTCGCTATAAATACCGAACGCCGGCAGAATAACGATATATACCTCAGGATGTCCCCAAACCCAGAACAGGTTCGCCCAGAGCATATCCATCCCGCCGTTGGCCATGGTGAAGAACTGGGAGCCGAACAGGCGGTCGAACATCATCAGCGCCAGGGCCACGGTCAGAACCGGGAAAGCGAAGACGATAATCACGTTGGTGATGAGTACGGACCAGGTGAACATCGGCATCTTCATCAGCTTCATGCCTGGTGCGCGCATTTTAAGAATGGTTACGATAAAGTTAACACCTGTGATCAGAGTCCCGATACCGGAAATCTGCAGCGCCAGGGAGTAGTAGTTGTTGCCGACTGTCGGACTGAACTCCAGACTTGCCAGCGGGAAGTAGGCCGACCATCCGGCATCCGGCGATCCGCCGATGACGAAGGAAATGTTGAGCAGCATGGCCCCCATAAAGAAAAGCCAGAAGCTGACGGCGTTCAGACGCGGGAAAGCTACGTCGCGTGCACCGATCTGCAGCGGTACGATCACATTCATCAGACCGATGATAAACGGCATGGCCATGAAGAGAATCATGATCAGACCGTGGGTGGTAAAGACCTCATTATAGTGCTGTGCGTCGAGGAACTTCATTTCCGGCGCTGCGGTTTGCAGACGCATCATCATCGCGTCCACGCCCCCGCGGAACAGCATGAGCAGCGCGGCCAGGATATACATGACGCCGATTTTCTTATGGTCGACCGTGGTCAGCCATTCGCGCCAGAGGTAACCCCATTTTTTGAAATAGGTAAGCCCGACGAGAATCCCGATAGTAGCAAGTGCGATACTGATCATGGCTCCGTATATCAAGGGTTCGCCGTGAACCTTAAATTTGTCTAAATCCATTAGGGTGGCTCCTTTCAGGTTGTTTCATCGAGCGGTACTTTAAGAATTGCTATCTTGCGTCTGTTCGTCTACCGGTGAGCTTGGCAGCGGCTGTTCGACTTCCGGATTCGGTTTGCTGTCGAACTCAGTCTCGCTGGAAGGCTCCGGTGAAGGATGGATATCCTTATTGTCCTGATGATCCATATTTCCGTTATCCATATCCATCTCCTTGCCTTCACCGCTCATATGCTCGCTGTGGTCTCCCGGAGGAGGGCTGAATTCCAGATGGGTGGAAGAATAAGTTTTACGTCCAAGATAATCGGTGGCGAGCAGGCCCTTGAATTCCTTCTCTGTAAGCTTCGGAGCCGTTTCCTTGACCTCTTTCACCCACTCGTCATAATCCTTGCTGCTCATGACAAGGGCTTCGAATTCCATATGGGCGAAGCCTTTACCGCTGAAGTTGGCATTCTTGCCAATATATGAGCCTTCAGTATCTGCGGAAAGATGAAGTGTGGTAAGCATGTCGCTCATCGCATACTTTTGTCCGGCAAGCTGTGGAATCCATAGGCTCGTGATGGTACCGAAAGAGTACATTCTGAACTCTACTGCCCGGTGCACCGGCATATTGACATAGTTCACGGTTTCAATGCCTTCCTCCGGATAGCTGAAATGCCATTTCCAGTTGGAAGAAGAGGCATAGATGACGAGAGGAGTCTGGTCTTTGTAATCTTCGGCCTGCTTCTCGACAGCGCTAGTCGTTTTGACTGTCACAACGGACAGGAAGGCCACAATAATGATCGGGATAATAATCCAGATCGCTTCGAGCACCTTGTTGCCCTCCTCATGCTCCGGAATGTATCCTTCATTGCTTTTATTGGCCCGGTATTTCACCAGCACGAAGATGTATAAGATGTAGACAACGGCCAGAACACCGAGCATCACGAGAATAGAAAGGATGATGGTGTCAGATAAAGTTCGTGCAGACGGCCCCTTCGGGTTCAGAACAGCGATTGAACTGCATCCCGGGAGGAGGAGAATGAGGCTGAGAAACAAAGCGTATAACGGTCCCTTTTTTTTCATATAGAACTCCTTCCTTCAATAGTTCTTTTCATGCACCGATCGTTAGCGGGCAAACATTAACCTGTATCTATAGTAAGAACTACTTACCCATAATGCAAAATACATATTTTGTAATTAAAGCTATAATCGTCCTTAAAAATGTCCATTAAGTTAAATATCTGTGATCAATTTGTTACAACATCCTTAACGTATGATAAAGATCACAGTAACGGTGCGCCTTAAGGTTATTTTAAGAATGTTCAAATTTTGTTCATAATTTCACAAATGTTACTATTTTCGTCACAAATATTTAAGCCGTAAAAGGCCCGGATTCATTGGGATTTGCTTACTATGACAGCATTCGACGAAGTTTGAGTTCTTTCTGAAAATAATGACAATATGTCATTTATCACAGCATAACAGTTACAACTTTTTCTGCTCGCGGTTACAATCTCTCAAATTACGTTATATCTATGTATGTTAAAGTAATAGATAAATATACATAGATTGGAGATTGTGTCGGTGGCTACTAAAAAAGTAATGCTCTTATTCATGTCATTATTCCTGTGCTTCGGTGTCATTCAAACAACAGTAAGTGCAGCGGGAGCGAACAAATCTTTGAAGCTGGGAGTAGGGGATACCTTAAGCGGCATCACAGCCGTTTCGCATAATGATACCTATTATGTTCCTCTCCGCGCTTTGGCGGCAGAGCTGAAGTGGACCCTCACCGGTCTTCCAGATGGCATTCAGGTCGAAGGCGGGGGGCGCACGCTCAGGCTGCTGGGGGATAATGGGGGAGCTAAGCTCCAGGATGGAACGATTGCCAAGGCGGATACATTTCTTCAGAACGGAACATTGATGGTTCCGCTGAAGATAAGCGCCTACCTCGGATATATCATTTCCTTTGAACCGGAGAAATATTTACTGCGCGTCTATGATGCCTCGGCAACCTTGGATGACGCAGGGTTCATAAGTAAATACAAGAGCGAACTGACGCCGCCTGTAACCCCCGAAGAACCTGCCAAAGAACCTGCGAAAACTCCTGCAGCCAAGCCGGGTACAACCTTATATCTGACCTTTGATGACGGACCGTCAGCAACAACGTCACAGCTGCTGGATATTCTGGACAAGTATGATGTCAAGGCCACGTTCTTCATGATTGGACCCAATATGAACCGTTATCCTTCCCAGGTGAAGCGGATTGTGGAGATGGGAAGTGGTCTGGGCTTGCATGGCATGACGCACCGCAAAGAGAAGTTCTATGCGTCTGCCTCTGCTGCGCTTGCCGAAATGAACGGGGACAACGCGATCCTGCGGAAGATCACCGGCCAGGGTACAACACTGATTCGTCCGCCATACGGCAGCAAGCCTTATTTCACCAAGACCTTTAGAGACAAAGTGCTGGGTCAAGGTTATCATCTGTGGGACTGGAACGTGGATTCGGATGACTGGAAGTACAAAGAGGATAGTGCCACCATCTATACAACAGTCATGAATCAGGTGCATAAGCTGCAACACTCCAGAACCAATCCGGTGATCCTGATGCATGACCAGAAAGCAACCCTCAAAGTGCTTCCGCGCCTGCTGGAGTCACTGAAGAAAGAGGGCTATACGTTCGAGATTATTACGAAGGATATCGAGCCGTTGAATTTCTGGAAGGACAAGCGTTAAGCATCTCTAGGGTTGGAACATTGAGGGACAACCGTTAGCCTTTATAATTTTGTTATAAAAAAAGGGCTCAACCAAAAATTATCGGTTGAACTTTTCAGCATGGTAATCGGATTCGATTCCATTCAACTAAAATACCTGAATAGCGGAAAAACGCCCTCTATTCAGGCGGCGAACAGGATATTTGGAGGAATAGAGGGAAATGATCCCTCTATAATTGGCCATTATCCCCTTCCGTGACGGTTTGAGTAGGAATAGAGGGATAAAAACCCCTTAATACTTAATACTGGAAGATTATCTGTGGATTAGCGGGTCATTTTCCTCTTGTTTGTTCAGACACTACACAGGCATTCCAAGGCCACGCCTAGCGAATCGCTCCTCGTGCTGAAGGAACTAAGGAAACTTCTATTGGAGTGACAACCGCTAATTTTGGTTTTGAACCAAAAAAAGAGCAAGCTACGTGGTTGATTCATCCTCGCAGCTTGCTCTTTTTTGTCATTGAATGGGGTAATCCGTGGGAGAACAACGGTAGAAATGCCGTTATTTCAGCTCCAAGTACCAGATCGCCATGAACAACTGCAGAAAGTTTCAGCCCCTGTGTGAGCGGGTCGCTCATCCCCCGCCGCCGAGGGTGCAGACCGCGGCGGCTTTGTTGTACTGACCCGGAGCCTGGACTACCCTCACTTATACAGATAACTGATAACCATCTGAACCAGCTCGGACTTCAGCCGGTCGGTTGCGATGCGCTGCGGGGAGAAGGAGATGACATCAACGATGGCGCTGACCGTTTCGAACACGATGATAGAAGCGGCCTCCACGTCTTCCGTCTTAAGCTCATCTTGTCCCATCTGCAGATACTTCAGTGTTCTGATCCGGCCCACCTCATACTGGGCATCCATCAGCTGCTTAATTTCCTCATCGCTATGGTACATGATCGTCAGATCTTTATGGTACCCGATAAAGGCCTTATGGGAGACGAGAAGGGTGTCAACCAGATGAGTAATCAGCTCGGTCCGTTCGATGGTTTTGAAGTTGATCTCAGACATCGAAGCGTCGATCCGGACCATAAGCTCGTCGCCATATATTTTGAGAGCATCGATAAAAACAGCTCTTTTATCAACGAAATAGGAATAGAAGCTGCCTGTCGATACTCCGGCGGCCGCTGCGATTTGCTTGGTATTGGTCTGGTGGAAGCCCTTGTCCGAGAAGAGCTTCATAGCCGCCTGGATAATTGCTTCCTTGGTTTTGATACTGCGTTCCTGCCGTGGTGTTCTGATCTTGTCTTCCATATCACTCATGTCCGGTAGCTCCCCCTTGTAGTACTGATTGTAGAGGAGGGGTTTTGGGCTGTCAATAAAAGTTGAACTAAAGTTCATTTTTTGTTGACAAACATGAACTTTAGTTCATATAATCACAACATGAACTGCAGTTCACATTTCGGGAAGCCTTTTTGAGGAGTGGTGAAGATGAGTATTAGAATGCGCAGAGCTTTATCTTTTACGGCAATCGTACTTGGTTTTTTTATGGCGCTGCTGGATACAACGATTATTAATATTGCCCTGCCGGAGATGACCCGCCATTTCGGCGGGAGTGTATCACGGATTTCATGGGTGATGAACGGGTATAACCTGGCTTTTGCCATATTCATTCTGACCGCCTCGCGGCTGGCTGATCAATTTGGCCGGAAGAAAGTGTTCATTTTCGGGGTGGCCCTGTTTACGCTAACCTCTCTACTTGCAGGGTTTGCAACCTCTCTCGGGGTTCTGATCCTGCTGCGGGTGATTCAGGGTCTAGCCGGGGCTATTATTGTTCCGGTCACCATTCCTCTGACTACGACTACTTTTCCTAAAGAAATGCATGGCCTGATTATTGGCATATGGGGAGCTGTATCGGGTATTGCGGCGGCAAGCGGCCCGGCGCTGGGCGGGATTCTTACGCAGAAGCTGAGCTGGGAGTGGATTTTTTTTGTGAATGTGCCGCTCGGTGTGCTGAGCATTGTGTTGACGGCTGTTTTCATTGAGGAATCACGGGATAATACAGCAGGCCGCACGATCGATTACGGAGGAACCCTTGCCATTACCGGAGCGATGTTCTTCATTACGTACGCTCTGATCAAGGTGCAGGATTATGGCTGGGGTTCCGGTGTGATCCTTGGGCTGCTCGGGGCAGGCCTTGTGTTCCTGCTGCTGTTCATCTTTACGCAGTGGAGAGGGAAGGAGCCCATGCTGCCTTTGTCACTTATGCGGATACGTACGTTCAACGGTGCTTCTCTGACCTTGCTGATTGTCGGTGCAGCGCTAATGAATCTCTCTCTGTTAACTTCCTTCTTTCTGACGCGGATGATGGGGATGACCGAACTGAAGGCAGGGCTTGTACTGTCCATGATCGCTGTAGGCTCGATTGTAAGCTCAGCTATTTCGGGTCCGCTGTCTGCAAAATACGGAAGTCATCTGTTCGCTGCAGCCGGTATCATGGTCACTGGTGGAGCGATGTATTCTTTGAGCGGACTTCACGCAGACTCGGCTCTTTCAGAGGTGGTGGTGAGGCTGTTAGTGGCGGGTGTCGGCGTGGGCCTTACCATGGCGCCGGTGATGTCTTCCGCTGTCCGCAATGTGCCGGATGACAAAGTGGGCATTTCTTCAGGAGTCACCAATATGGCCAAAGCGCTGGGCAGCGTCATCGGAGTGGCTATTATCGTGACCGTGCTGCAGCACAATACGGACAGTGAGCTGGGCAAGGCGGGGATTTCCGCCACTAAGGTCATTCAGACGAATACGGAGCTTCAGCCTTTTGTCAAAAATGTTCTAACCGAAGCGGTGGCTTCCATCGGCAAACAAGGGAATGCAGCGATGGACAGCAGTGGCAGGGAAGCGGATACCGCTTCAGCTGTAGTTCATGCGGTGGAGCTTGCTGCCGCTAAGCTGCCGCCTGCGGAACAGAAGGCTTTTGCGGCAGACAGCGCCAATCAATTTCATGAAGTGAAGCTACTCCTGTCTCAGGCAGGAGGCGGAATGCAACAGGCGGCGGTGAAGGGATTCAGCCGGACCTTTGCTTTTGCCGGACTGCTTATGATCCCTGGGATACTGTTCGCTCTCTTAAGCGATAAGCGGCGGAAGCCGGAGGAGCCTGTGATGCTGGCTGAGCCTGCTGTACTGGAGCGTTAACTCCGCAAGGGTCATAGCCCATGGCTGTGACACCAGTCCCACCTGCAGCATAGAATGGACTACATTCCATTAGCCGAGGTGATACCGGATGCCTAACACCTTAAAAAGCACACCCAGAGAGGATGGCTACCGTATGCCGGGCGAATTTGAACCGCATGCGGGAACCTGGATGCTCTGGCCCACCCGTACAGATACCTGGAGGCTGGGCGCGAAGCCGGCACAGGATGCTTTTACCGAAGTGGCTGTGGCGATTGCTGAGTTTGAGCCGGTTACCATCGGTGTGATCTCCTGCCAGTATGAGCATGTCCGCTCCCGCATGCCTGCGGCTGTGCGCGTAGTTGAGCTGTCGTATAACGATGCCTGGATGCGGGATATCGGACCGACCTTTGTCGTGAACGGGCAGGGGGGAGTAAGGGGGATCGATTGGGGGTTCAATGCCTGGGGCGGCCTTCACGGGGGATTGTATTTTCCCTGGGATCTCGACATACTGGTGAAACAAAAAGTGCTGGAGATCGAGCGTATGGACCGCTATGATCTTCAGCATTTTATTTTGGAGGGCGGGGCGGTCCATGTGGATGGTGAAGGCACGCTGTTGTCCACCAGCCAGTGCCTGCTGCACAAGAACCGCAATCCGCATCTGACGAAGCGGCAGATGGAGAAGCTTTTACGGGATCACCTGAATATTACAAAAATCATTTGGCTGCCCCAGGGCCTGCATAGCGATGAGACAGATGGTCATATTGATGAGGTGGCGGCTTTTGTGAAGCCTGGAGAAGTGGTGATGAGCTGGACGGATGACCCGGGTGACCCGCAATATGAAGTGCTGGGCAGGGCCCATGAAATATTGAGCCGGGAGAGGGACGCCAGGGGCCGCAGACTGGAGATTCATCGGCTGCATCTCCCGGACCGGCTGATGATAACGGACGAAGAAGCGCGGCGGATTGACACGGCCAGTCACAGCTACTACCGTGGTGCAGGCACTGCTTTTGCTGCAACCTATGTGAATTTCTATATCTGCAACGGCGGTGTGATCATTCCTGCTTTTGGCGACCCGAGGGATGAAGAGGCGCTGCGTACACTCAGCGGTTTATTCAAGGACCGTAGGGTGGTGCAGATCAATACGCGGGAAATCGCCCTAGGCGGCGGCAATATTCACTGCATCACCCAGCAGCAGCCAAGAGGGTGGTGAAGCTCCGCTGCTTAGCTATAGTAGAATTCTGGACGGCCCTGTTGGCCGTTTCTTTGTGTTGACATCCCTATCTGACTGTATTAATAATAGTAGTACAGTTAATACACTGAGATGCTTGCCAGAAGACAGCATACGAAAGGAGGACTGTCATGTTCGAATTGGACGTCCGCAGCCGCAAGCCGATCTATGAGCAGTTGACCGATAAGGTCAAAGAGATGATCATGCACGGAATTCTGCGGGCAGATGACCAGCTTCCGTCCGTAAGAACCTTATCCTCACAGCTTACAGTGAACCCCAACACGATTCAAAAGGCCTACCGGGAGCTGGAGCGTGAAGGCTATATCTATTCTTTGCAGGGCAAAGGGAGCTTTATAACACCTTCGCAGCAAGGGCAGAACGAAAGTAAAAGAGCGGAGCTTCGGGAGGAATTGCTGCGTCTGATGGCGGAAGCAGTCTATCTCGGATTCACCGAAAGTGAGATAGGAGCGCTGTACCGCCAGGTGCTGGAGCAAAGAGAGAGAGGGGAGAAACAATGATCGAGATTCGCGGAGTCAGCAAGAGCTTTCAAGGTGAAAAGGCTGTGGACCGCCTGTCGCTGACTGTACATAAAGCAGCTATTTATGGACTGCTGGGCTCCAATGGTGCCGGAAAAACCACGCTGCTGAAGACACTTGCGGGCATCTACCGGGCCGATGAGGGGACGGTCCAGATTGGGGGCAAACCGGTGTTTGAGAACCCGGAGGTGAAGCAAAGCCTAATCTTTATGCCGGACAGCCCTTACTTCTTCCCGCAGGCGTCGATCAACAGCATGGCGGCCTACTACCGCTCGATTTATCCGGGGTGGAGTGACAAGCGTTTTGAGGAGTTGGGGACAGTGTTCCGGCTGGATACGGCACGCAAGCTAAGCCGCTTCTCGAAGGGGATGCAGCGCCAGGCGGCGTTCTGGCTCGCGCTAAGCTGTACACCCGATGTGCTCATCATGGATGAGCCGATTGACGGGCTGGATCCGGTGATGCGCCGGCAGATCAAAAATCTGCTGTTTCAGGAAGTCGCTGAGCGGGAGCTGACCGTACTGATCTCTTCACATAATCTGCGGGAGATTGAGGACCTGTGCGATCATGTCGGCATTATGCACGGCGGCCGGATGCTGGTTGAGAAGGATCTCGATGACCTGAAGGCGGACACGCACAAGATTCAGGTGGCTTTCCGGGATGAGCGTCATGCGGCGGCACTGGCGGCCAAGCTGCAAATTCTCCATCAAGAGCAGCGGGGCAGCGTGAATCTCTATATCGTAAAAGGCGACCGGGAGCGGATTTCGCAAGCTTTTCATGTCTATGAACCGTATGTGTTCGATCTGCTTCCCTTGACGCTGGAGGAAATCTTTATTTATGAAATGGGGGATGCCGGGTATGACGCACAGCCGATACTTCTTTAACAGCGGTGTAATCCGCCAGAATGTGCGCCAGCACGGCTGGATCGGAATCATCTATACACTGGGATTGCTGTTTTCGCTCCCGTTGCAGCTGTTCATGAGCGGTAATTCCGGTACACAGCCACAGAAGGTGGATAATCTGTTCCGCGTAGCAGGAGATATCCAGATGCTGTTCATCGTCGTCCTTCCTGTAGCTGCAGGCTTGTTCGTGTTCCGCTACCTGCAGTCCAAAATGGCCTCCGATCTGTGGCATAGCCTTCCGCTGCGGAGGGAGCATCTGCTTACTGCCCATATGGCGAGCGGACTCGGCCTTCTGCTGCTTCCGGTCTGGCTGACGGCAGCGGTTACCGCAATCGTGACTCCGCTGGGCGGCAATATGTACATCTATTCTGGTGCAGATATTTGGAGTTGGTGCCTGATCGTCAGTGTTCTTACGCTGTTCCTTTTTGTGTTCAGCACCTTTGTTGGCATATGCACGGGGCAAACGGTGCTCCAGGGAATAATCATTTATATTCTGCTCATTCTTCCGGCAGCATTGTTTCAGCTGGTCAATTTCCATTTGAGCACGTACCTGTATGGTTACCCGCAATGGTCCTGGTCCAGCGACAGTCTGCATATCTGGTCACCGCTGCTGCGTCTTATCACTTATACAAATGACATTTTTAGCGTAGCAGAGCTATGCATTTACGCGGCACTGTCGGTTGTATTCATCGCCTTATCCTTTGTGCTGTATCGAAATCGCCATGGGGAGAAGACAGGGCAGGCCATTGCCTTCGCCTATTTTAATCCACTATTCAAAGCGGGTGTCATGCTCTGTGCCATGCTTCTCTCGGGAACTTATTTTACCTCAGTGAAACCTCATCAGCTGGGCTGGATGATCTGCGGTTATATTACTGGGGCTATACTGGGCTATATTTCTTCTGAGATGATTATCCGTAAAACCTGGCAGATCCTAACGCGTAAAGTGCCAATGGAGTTTGCAGTGTATGGTATTCTGCTGGGTTTGCTGCTCTACATTCCGGTATCCGGATTAACCGGATATGAGAACCGGGTGCCTGCGGGGGAACACGTCACGGGGGTGTATGCAGGGAGCAAATACCAGATGTACAATGACGATTCCTATCCGCGGATATACAGTTTCAGTGCAAGCGTAGATTCATCCGGCGTGGATAAAGATCCTCCTTTGGCTAAGCCGGATTTCTACACTACCGATAAACAGTACATCGAAGCTGTACGCAGACTTCATCATGCGCTTGTAACGATGCGGCCAACGAATCAGGATTCAGTGAGACACTATTCTCCTGGAGCCAGAATGTTCACTCTTGCCTATCAACTGGACAACGGGCGCAAGCTAGTGCGGCAGTACTGGATTCCGGGTGAGGGATTTGAGCCGGAGATGAAGTCGGTGATGGAAAGCAAGGGCTTCAAACAGAATGAATATACGCTTTATCAACTGGATGAAGACATAGAAAGCATCCGCCTTGGCTCCAATTATACAAATAAAGCTGTTAGCATCTCTGATCCACAGGAGGTTAAGGAATTTACCGGGCTATTGAAGCAGGAAATTTTGAACATGAGCTATGAAGATCAGACTGGCGACCAGAAGTCGATCGCTACTATGCAGATGAACAGCAAGCCGAACCATATAGGGTATGGTTTTTATTATGACTTCGACTGGAAGCCCTCCTTTCATGAGCTGGAGAACTGGCTCGTTCAGAAGGGATATGCGGATAAGGTCCGTTCTACAGTAAAAGATGTCATCTCCGCTGAACTGATCCAAGATGATTATGCCGGCAAGCTTCCTGAAGAGACCAGGTTTGACGCTGAACAACATGTGAAGTTGGCACGCAGTGAGAACCGTGCTGTTATCGTTAAGGGTGCGACAGAGATTAACGATATTCTGAGCCGCCAGCGCAATTTTACAGGCAAGAATGGCGATTATCTGGTGAAACTGGTCTATAAAGGCGGATCCATAGATTATGCTTCGCTGCATGAAGAAGACTTAACGCCAGGCCTTAAAGCACTTATTCCCTAGAACTGGGTTGACAGAACCTGGAACCGTGGATTATGCTTTTGGAAATATTATGATGCCCACATCGCTAAGTGTATGCTTACGAAGTAATGCTAACCAAACTTTTAGGAGGTCAGGACAGATGAATGAACAAGGAAAACTATCGTACCCGAATCTTGTCCATTTGTTTCCCGTTTATCTGTCCGCCTCGTTCGGCAGGCTGGCCCTGGCAGCGGTTGATTCATTTCCGGCAGCAGCAAGTGATCTTGTTCGCGGGAAGTGATTTGCCTGAATATGCATGAGGCTAAAGCATGGCCATGGACGATGGAGTCCATGGCCTTTTTTGACTTTTTATCTTGAAAAAGATTGGGGGAGATACATCATGTCTGAAATTCATGAATCCATTATCCGCGAGCTTCGCGCTATCGAATCCGAGGAGGATGTCCGTATCCTGTACGCTTGTGAGTCCGGCAGCAGGGCTTGGGGCTTCCCCTCCAAAGACAGCGACTATGATGTGCGGTTCCTTTACCTGCGCCGCCCGGAAGCTTATCTCTCAATCTTCGGGCAGCGGGATGTTATTGAGCGTCCAATCAGTGACTTGCTGGATATTAATGGATGGGACCTAAAGAAAGGGCTGACCCTTTTCCGTAAATCCAACCCGCCGCTCCTGGAGTGGCTGCAATCCAGGGTCCGTTATGAAGAGAACTATACCGTAGCAGACGGAATCCGCCGCTTGTCGCCGCTTGGATTTTCGCCCAAATCCTGCATTTACCATTATCTGAATATGGCCCGCGGGAATTACCGGACTTACCTTCAGGGCAGCGGGGTCAAGATCAAGAAGTATTTTTACGTTCTCCGGCCAATGCTGGCGTGTGCCTGGATTGAGAAGTATCAGGAGGTGCCTCCTCTGGAGTTCACAGTGCTGGTAAAAGACCTGATTCCGGAAGGAACGGAGCTGAGAGAAACGGTCGATAGGCTGCTGGTCCGCAAAATGTCAGGCGATGAACTGAACCTGGAGCCTCGGCTTGAGTGTATTAACAAGTATCTGGAGCAGCAGATCAGCCATTTTGAAGAAGCGGCGGCCCGGTTTGGACCAGGAAACGGGGTAGAGAACCACGTGCTGGATGAACTGTTCCGTTCCGCACTGCTTGAGGTGTGGGGCGGAGAAAGCCGCTGGACCCTGTAGAGAGAAAATCAAGTGACGCAGAAGGAAAAATGGACGCTATGCATTTAATGAGCTAACAAATCGGCACCGTTGTGCAAATCTGGATGGAGGTGTAACAAATGTTGAACCAAGCTGCTGAGGTTTCACTCAGCAAATTCATGACCAAGCTGCTTCGGCACACCCCGTCAGAGTATGGCCTGCTCCTTGATCCTGAGGATGGCTCCTGCCTGCTGGAGGATCTGCTGAGTGTCATCCATGCAGCCCCGAAATGGGCCGGTATTACTGCAGAGGATATCCGTCAGGTTGTCCGAAACAGCGAGAAGCAGCGCTTTGCCATTGAAGGCGGGCATATAAAAGCGCGGTATGGGCACAGTCATGCCAAGCTAACATATGAGCCGGGAACTCCGCCTCCTGTGCTGTATCATGGCACTAATCAATCAGCATTGTCCGCGATCCTGAAAGAAGGGCTGAAGCCGATGGGGAGGCAGTATGTACACTTGTCAGAGGGGCTACATTTTGCCAGCTTGGCCGGGAGCCGCAGAGGCAAGCTGGTTCTGTTGAGCGTGGATACGGTTAAGGCTGTGCATTTGGGAGTAACCTTCTACTATGCGGGTAATGAAGTATGGCTGGCGGAGCCGGTTCCACCCGCTTGTGTTGCCTTGCGGGAAGAAGAGTAGACGGGTACCGCCAGCTTCCAGCTTACAGGAGGGATGTCCCATGGATGAAGTGCCGGATCACCTCGACCACGGTTTGCAGATTGTATTTATCGGCTTCAATCCCAGCCTCCGTTCCGGAGAGCTGGGGCATCATTACGCCAATCCGCGCAATCATTTCTGGCGTATTCTCGAACGCTCCGGCCTGACGCCCCGCCTCTATGATGCCTCGGAGGACGGAGAATTGCTCCGGCTAGGCTTGGGCTTCACCAACATCGTTGCCCGCCCGACACGTGGAGCGGAGGACATTACCCGTGAGGAATATGCGGAGGGACGCCAGATTCTCCGGGACAAGCTTACCCGCTACCGCCCGGAGATCGCCTGTTTTGTAGGCAAGGGGGTCTATACGGAATTTAGCCGCAGAGCAAAGGCGGACTGGGGGTTTCAGGAGGAGCAGCCCCCGATCGTGGATGGCGTGAGGGAATTCGTGGCGCCTTCGTCCAGTGGGTTGGTACGAATGCCCATGCCGGAGATCGTGGCTATTTACCACAGGTTGTATGAGTATATTCAGGAAAATACTTGATTCCGCCCTACGCCGCTTTTTCTACTCGTAGTGCTCATACGGTGGGCTGGCATCCAACAAAAAACCACCCTAGAAGAATGAGATCAAGGGTGGTTTTGCTGTATTACTGTGCTTTTTACCCCAGCCCATACCAGTCCGCGTCAGGTCTGGATCAGCAGCAGAATAATTGAGGAGAGCGACAGGCAGACGCTGGCCAGATAGAGGACGGCAACAACCTGCTTCTGGTTCAATCCAGCTTTGAGCAGACGGTAATGGACCTGGGTTGCATCGGCTTGATAAATCGACTTGCCTTGCACGAACCGTTTGATGACGACAAACAAATTGTCGAAGATCGGCACGCCCAGTGCGAGAATCGGGATGAACAGCGACAAGACTGTTGCCTGCTTAAATGCACCGTCCAGCGCAATTACAGCCAGGATATAACCGAGAAAGGTAGCGCCTGCGTCACCCATGAAAATTTTGGCCGGGGCCTTGTTGTAACGCAGATAGGCAATGGTAACACCCACGAGAGTGATGGCCATCATGGCTGAGGCGGATTGCCCTTTGGCCAAAGCGACCACAAATAGGGTTACTGCAGAAATGGCCGTCAGCCCTCCCGCCAGACCGTCCATACCGTCCGAAAAATTAATCACAGTCGTCACGCCGAAGATCCAGAGAATAGTAAGCACAAATTGCAGGATGACCGGCAGCGAGATATAATCCCCGGAGAAGGGGTTGAAGAATCCGGTGAAGGCATTGCCCGACAGAAAGACCAGAATCGCAGCCGCGATCTGAACAATGAACTTCGGCAGCGCCGGGAAGTCCTTGCCCTTGGTTTTGTACCAGTCATCGACGGTGCCTATGGTCAGCAGGAGTACACCGCCAATGAACAGGGCGAGTGTACCCAGCGAGAGATCTCGGGTAAACAGCAGGTATGTAATGAAAAATCCGATGAATATCGCATAGCTGGCTGTCAGCGGAATGGGCTCCCTATGTATTTTTCGCTCCACATCCTGCCGGGGTTTGTCCACAAAATCGAGCCGGAAAGCAAGCCTGCCAAGCGGAGGAATAAGCAAATAGACGATGCAGAAGGACACCAGAAACGCTAGAACGTAAAAAATGACAATCACCGCCGTTACATTTTTTGAAAGAGCCTCTCTGAATTATATCGCAGATGGCAGGTGCTTGTCGACGAGACTCGAAATAGGAGGGAATATGGGAATATGAAATACGAGGTCATTTTATTTGATGCCGATGATACCCTGTTTGACTATGGGATGGCTGAGAGCAAGGCGCTATATAATGCTTTTGTCCATTTCGGCTTGCCTACGGGCGCCGAGGATTATGCTGCAAGCTACCAAGAAATTAACAGGGCCCTGTGGAAAGATCTGGAGCAAGGACGGACAACGTCTGCTGTGCTGCGGGTTGAACGGTTCAACCGGCTGTTTGCTGCGCATAAGCTCGAACTAAATCCTGAGGCGTTCAGTGAAGCCTATTTAAAGTTTCTGGGTGAGGGGACATACCTTATTCAGGGGGCGGTGGAGCTGTGTCAGGAACTGAGCGGGTACAGACTTGCTGTTATCACTAATGGGATCAAGGATGTACAGCTGTCCAGAATTCAGGGCTCGCCGCTAAGTGATACCTTTGAGCAGATCATTATTTCCGAAGAGACAGGCTATCAGAAGCCGGAAGCGGGGATTTTTGATTATGCTTTTGACAAGCTGGGGATCTCTGACCGGAGCAAAGTGCTGATTGTCGGTGATTCGCTGACCTCGGATATTCAGGGTGGAACGGGCTATGGCATCGATACCTGCTGGTTCAACCCGCTGGGCAAAGAAGGCGCTCCGGGCATTCATCCAACCTATGAGATCCGGGAGTTGTCCGGGCTTTTGGAGATTATCCGATAGTCCGGCTATATGGCCCTGAGATTGAAAACTTTCCCAGGTGTTAAATATATTAAGATACAATACTCATACTCTATTATCAATTCTAATGGGAGAGGATCAACTTGAACAAAAAGTGGCTAATTGCCGCTGTCACTGCAGGCATGACAATAACCGGATCGGCAGGTGTCTATGCAGGAGCCAAGCTGGAGCAGATCAAAGCCTATCTGAATCACAGTATTGGTGTTGTGGTGGATGGCACCCCTTATTGGCTGAAAGACGGCAACGGTAAAACCTTATCGCCGATCACCTACGAAGGCATTACGTATTTGCCGGTCCGTTCGATCGCCGATGCCCTGAAAGTACCGATAACTTATGATGCCGCGAACTATAAAGTGAGAATTGGCAGCGGCGCCGAGACTGGAGGAGCCACGGGAACAGGTGCTGGGACAACAACTCCTCCGGTAGAGAGTACAGTGCGGCCGGTGAACCTGCCGAAGGATTTTCCGATTCCGGAGGATGCTCTGATTGCGACTACACTAGATACGGACGCCGACGGGGTGAAGAAGGTGGCTTTTACCTACTCCACGCAGGAGACGTTGGAAACGATGGGTTTTGTGTACAGTGAATATGTGCGGATCAAACGGCTGGAGAATGCTTCCCAGACCGTAAGCGCCACTACAGTCAAAATCTCAGGCAGACTGGGCGGAACTAGCCCGCTGTCCATCACCGGCAAAGCTTCAACCGCGCGCCCGGGCTTCAATATCTTCACCATCACTTTCTCGGAGAGCTGATTATCCCTATTGTTTACAAAAAAACAGCTGCGCCTTCTGAAGGTCGCAGCTGTTGCAGTAGTAATTCCCTTGCTGAGTGGGTCTTCCAGAACCGCAGCGGAGTGCAGCCGCCTTGTAAGCTGTGCAGGTTCCAGCCCAAACACTGGATTATGCCTGCTGCCGTGCATCCGGCCGAATCACTGGATTAAGCTTATTGCCGTGTATCCAGCGGCTTCAGGTGCGCTTCAATCTGCTCACGCTTGGCTTCGAGGAAAGGCGGCAGGGCCAGGGACTCGCCCAGATGCTCAATATCCTCATCCGTGGCAAAGCCCGGGCCGTCCGTTGCCAGCTCGAACAGGATTCCGCTTGGCTCACGGAAATACAGGGAGCGGAAATAAAAACGGTCCACGAAACCCGAGTTCGGGAGCTGGTAGCTGCCGATCCGCTCGATCCATTGCTTCAGCTCATCGGCGTTGTCTACGCGGAAGGCCACGTGATGAACACCGCCGCGTCCGAGCCGCTCCTGAGGCAGATCTTTGCGTTCTTCCAGATGGATCTCCGAGCCGGAGCCGCCTTCGCCAGTCTCAAATACAATGACATCCGGCTGACCGGCAACCGGGGAAGGATAGCTGCCTTTACGACGGAACCCGAGCAGATCCACAAGCACCTTTGCGGAAGACTCAGCAGTCTCGACGGTCAAATGGACCGGACCCAGGCCGAGGATGCCGTAAGCCGCCGGAACCGGACTTTTATCCCAAGGCTTACCGCCTGCAACACCCTGATTATGCTCATCCGATACAAGAATCAAGCGCTGTCCCTCATGATCCCGGAAGGCTAAAGTCTTACGTCCGCCGCGATCCATAATTTCGTCATGCTCCACCTGGAACTCCGCCAGCCGCTGGGACCAATACTCAAGCGACTTGTCGTCCGGCACCCGGAGCGACAGCGCGGAAATACTGTTATTACCGTCACGGTTGCGCCCTGCGTTAGGAATCTCGAAGAAGGTGACCTCCGTACCGGGATTGCCTACTTCGTCCCCGTAGAACAGATGGTAGACGGAGACGTCATCCTGGTTGACTGTTTTTTTGATCAGGCGCAGTCCAAGCACCTCCGTATAGAATTTGAAGTTTTCCGGGGCTCTGGCGGTTAGGGCCGATACATGGTGAATTCCTTTTAATGTTAAACTCATGATAGTTCCTCCTCAAAGGATGGGATTGAAGTACTGATAACAGGGTTTATTATGAATGTGATGTAAAGTATATAATTATTTTTAAGTTACTTACATTTTAATAGTAAAATGAATAATTGGCAAGCATGAATTTCATTCCATTGAAATACAAGGATCTGTAGAATTCCAACTATAAACGATCCTTCTATTCTTGGAGAAGAAGGAAGCTGCCTCTTTCAGGGACAGTATCCCTTCTCTTCTTATCTGCAAAGGAGAGCGATATGATACATACACAAATAAGCTTGATGGAGCAGCTGAAAGGAATGGGGATTGATCCGCAGGGGACACTCCACGTCCATTCTTCGCTGAAGAGTATCGGGCAAGTCCAGGGAGGTGCAGACACAGTACTTGATGCGCTCTCTGCATATATGAAACAAGGCTTATTGGTTCTCCCTACGCATACCTGGTCTTATATCCATGCGGACAATCCGCGGTTCTCTGTCCAGGAGTCCCCATCGTGTGTCGGCATCCTGCCGGAGCTCTTCCGCAGACGGCCGGACGTTGTCCGCTCGTGGCATCCGACCCATTCTGTAGCAGCACTGGGTAAGGACGCGGCTGCATTCACCACCGGTGATGAGCGCTGGGATACACCTTGTGCCCGCGGCTCCGTCTATGGCAAACTTCTGGACCGCCAGGCGGACATTATGCTGCTTGGTGTAGATTTACGGCGGAATACCTTCATCCACGGAATTGAAGAATGGCTCGATATTCCCGGCAGAATGACGGATGAGCATGAGCAGCTGTACACGGTGACGCCCAGCGGGGAAGAGCTTCCAGTCTCTTCACGGAGGCACTGCGGACTCTCCTGGTCGCAGCATTTCTGGAAGGTAGAGCGGGTGCTTGAGCAAGGCGGAGCACTGCGCAGAGGCAGTTTTGGAGATGCGCCTGTGATGATCTGCAGGACAGTGGCAACAACAGATATTCTGAGCCGT
Organism: Paenibacillus sp. 22594; assembly: GCF_052044425.1. Taxonomy (NCBI): domain Bacteria; kingdom Bacillati; phylum Bacillota; class Bacilli; order Caryophanales; family Paenibacillaceae; genus Paenibacillus; species Paenibacillus sp. 22594. The sequence continues at coordinate 559,030 of NZ_JBQENA010000004.1, read as the reverse complement.
ATGCTGCGCAGCAATCCGGACCTGTTCTCAGACAATGAACCCTTGGATGGTTTAGAGGTGCCCGAGCCGCTGCCCAAGACCAAGCGGGCCGTTCTGGATTGACTGCGCACCAGATGTGCCTCCTTGGCTTAATCAAATAGGTAATGAATTTCAGGTTCTTGTCCGCAATCTGGCGGGCACCTATCAATGTATGGTATATTATTCTCACAAAAAACATAGTAAGGAGATTGGAAATGGAAAAAACATTGATTTTTGGACACAAAAATCCGGATACGGATACCATCTGCTCGGCCATCGCTTATGCGGCATTGAAGAAGGAACTGGGCTGGGATGCTGAGCCGGTTCGTCTCGGAGAAGTTAGCGGCGAAACTAAATATGCGCTAGACCACTTCGGCGTACAGGCTCCGCGCCTGGTTGAGAACGTGGCAAGCGAAGCTAAGCAGGTCATTCTGGTTGACCATAATGAACGCCAGCAAAGTGCGAATGATATCGATCAGGTCCGTGTGGTCGAGGTTATTGATCACCACCGGATTGCTAATTTTGAAACGGCTCACCCGCTCTACTACCGTGCTGAACCCGTAGGCTGTACAGCAACGATCCTTAACAAGCTGTACAAAGAAAACGGAGTGGCTGTTCCGAAGGATATCGCCGGTCTGATGCTGTCCGCCATCATTTCCGACTCCCTGCTGTTCAAATCGCCTACCTGCACCGAGCAGGATGTGGCGGCTGCGCGCGAACTCGCGGCAATCGCCGGTGTAGACGCTGACAGCTACGGTCTTGCCATGCTCAAGGCGGGTGCCGATCTAAGCGACAAGAGTATCGCCCAACTGATCTCCCTGGATGCCAAGGAATTCAAAATGGGTGAATACAAAGTGGAGATTGCCCAGGTGAATGCTGTAGATGTTAACGATGTGCTCTCCAAACAAGCTGAACTGGAAACAGCCCTGACTGCCATCATTGATGACAAAGGCCTGGACCTTTTCCTGTTCGTAGTTACAGATATCCTGAACAATGATTCCGTAGGTTTGGCCCTGGGCCGTGTGGCAGGTGCGGTTGAGCAGGCTTACAATGTGAAGCTGGACGACAACAAAGCTGTTCTGAAGGGTGTCGTTTCCCGCAAATCGCAGATCGTTCCAGTTCTGACCGAAACCATTGCCAAACTGTAATAGACAGGCCCGGTAAGCGGAGTTATTCAACAAATCATTGAATATAGGTATGACACAGCCCGGCTGTGTGCCTTCTTTAGGGAGGTGCACAGCCGTTTTTTTGTATATATGGGCTTTCTAAGCAACTTATTTCCATTTGGGCGGTATAATCAGCAGGGACAATCAGAGGGGGAGAATGAATGGGGACTATGAAAAAGCTTATTATTTCCACACTATGCCTGATGGTAATATCGGGTGGCACCCTGCTGTATGCGGCTTCGGGCAAAACGGATATCGCGGTCTACCTGAACAATGTGCTGCAGAAGCAGTCGGGGCTGTTGTCGGAAGGAGAGCCTTATCTGTCCATCGAGCAGCTCCCTGAGAACCTGCACGCGGTATTATCCTGGGATGAATCCGCCAAGGAGGTGCGAATCTATAAGCCCAATGTCAACATGGTCCTGCTGGATGATCAGGGGAAGATCTTTGGCAAGGTGAGAAGTGCGGCAAGCAGCACATTCTCCGTTCTTCTGCAGGTGGATCATCTCAAGACAGAAATCTCAGATCTGAAGATTACCATCACAGATCCTTTGAACAAGACGGTTACGATGGATAATCAAGCCATCAAAGAAAATAAGGAGAGCTTCTGGTTCAAGTCCGTGGAATACTCCTATATGTTTAATGAGAAAGGTAACTATATGATCCAGGTCTACATCAAGGACAGCTCATCCAAAAGCTGGTTTATCGTTTCCGAAATGCAGATTTCCACGATTTAGCGGACTGCGTAATTACAGCAGAAGGTGAATCCTTTTGCCAAAAAGGCGCGCAGACTCTATACTTAAGCTTACATCTAAGTGTAAAGGAGCGGAGGAACATGACTAGAACACGAAACAGCGGAGCGCTTCAATATAAATCGTTTGGTCTGGTTCTGCAGGCACTTGTGATTATGGCCCGTAAAGAGGGCAATACCTGTTCCAGTTGTGAAATCGCCGGGCATTTGTCGTCAGAGCCCACCGTTCTGAGAAAAGCTCTGGCCAAGCTGACCAAGGAACACATTCTGGTAACCCGTGAAGGGCGGGATGGCGGCTACATGCTGAACCGTTCCCCGGAAGAACTGACGCTGGCTGAAATATATAGCGCCATGGAGGCCTGCGGGGTGCGCAGCAATACTGTGAATGAGACGATGTGTGAGAACGCTTTTGGGCTGCAGATGAAAGGCGCATGCGGAGATATTCTGGAAGAGATGGAACAGAGTGCAGTAGCTGTTCTGCAGAAATATACACTGGCAGATCTTGTGCGCCGAACGGAATGTTGACAGGGTGCTTTTTTATGAATTATACTGTGCTTATTAAATCACAGTTAAACGCATCATAAAAAAACAGGGATAGGAAGAGGAGGATTAAGTTATGGCAGCAGAACTGAAAGTAGAACAGGAATTCAGCAAGGTGATTCGGGAACGGCGTTCGGTGCGGAAGTATGATCCTTCCTGGAAAATTTCAGATGAGGAGATCAAGGAGCTTCTTGCAGAGGCTACCCTGGCTCCATCTTCCTCTAATCTTCAGCCATGGCGGTTCATCGTCATTACTGATCAGGAAATTAAGGAGAAGCTACTGCCTATAGCGTACAATCAGGCGCAAGTAACGGAGGCTTCGGCGATGATCGCTGTACTTGGTGATACGGAAGCTTATAGCAATGCGGAAGCTATCTATGGTCATGCCAGTGCTAGCGGGCTTATGCCGGAGGATGTTGCCGCTGCTATGGCCAAACGCAGCCGTGAAGGTTATTCCAGTCTGCCGAAGGAAAAGCTGGAGGACATTGCTCTGGTAGACGGCGGACTGGTATCCATGCAGCTGATGCTTGCAGCCAGAGCCAGAGGCTATGACACGGTGCCGATGGGCGGTTTTGACCCTGCGGGGCTCAAAGAGCTGTTCCAGATCTCTGACCGTTATATTCCGGTGATGCTGATTGCGCTTGGCAAGGCTGCAGTGGAAGGACGGCCAACAGGCCGCTTGTCATTGGAAGAGATCGCTTACTGGAACGGATTCCAGTCATAAAGTCCTGATTGATTACAAGTTGTCTACCAGCGTGGACTCGTATAATAAAAATAAGAGCTCCTGCCAAAGTCCCTTTAATGAGGATGAGGCGGGGCTCTTTTTTTAAATATAAGGATTTATATGTTTCACGCTATCAATCATCCTTATATTTCTCGCTGAAACGAATACCATCTCTTTCAGAGGACGGCGAAGCCGTTTCTACTTGTTCCTTTCGATTTAAACGCCAGATAGAATAGTCTAAAAACTCCTCAAGCTGCTCTACGCTGATCCCGGAATCGATGGCTTTTTTGATGAGATGATGCCATTCACTATCGGGATTTTCGCTCAGAACGGGATTTTTCTGCAATAATGCATCTACAGTTATATTAAAAACTGATGCAATTTTCTCAAGAAATTCTATAGAGGGATTAGATTGAATCCCCCTTTCAATACGACTTAGATAGGACTTGGCAACTTCAGCACATTCAGCTAGCTCTGATAGAGAAAGGCCTTTTTCTATTCTAAGTTGGCGTATACGTGTTCCAATCATAAACAGCCACCTTTTTTGGAGTGAATTATATAGTTAATAGGATAGAAAAACAAGGAGACTCTGCTTCTTTTGAATCAAGTTGATGTATCTAATTTACAAGTGTAAATGCGACGAAAATCACTTTTTTTCCGCGAATTGGAATTTAATTGGTTTATCCGAGATGATTGATTATAAAAATAGATCAATAGTTATGCAGTGGGGTAGAAACAGAGGTAGTCGATAATAACTTATTGATGATGTTAGGGATATGGTAGAAATGAGCAAAGATGACTATATCATATATTGACACTGCTACCCTATAATTGGGTTACGCCGTTGCTTAAAAGGAACGAAAAAGTGTTGCTCGAATTGTTGTGCTTCAACGAACCGTTATTCAGTTGATTTCAAATGATTATTGAACAGGGAGTTTATGAAGCTGGTGGTAACGTGCCAAGAGATTCACAATACTTTTGTAGAGCACATTCCAAGTCTTTATCTTAACATTTTTAACACTATTTAGGAAGGGCTTTCCGCGATTCAACTTTTTTGCAGCGTTCAAGCTGAATGACTAGTTCAAGTCGAGAAAAGTGTTCTCTAAAAGGAACAAATGAATCTTCTGAATTGATTACATGAAAAGTGGAAAGGGAGAAAGATTCAACATATTTTGTGGAAGGAGAACTCAAATTGATCGCCTATGTATCAACTGTAAACGTCATTATCTACATGATATTAACTATGATTTCGCTCTGTTTTGTATTCATTTTCATTCTTAAATCCAGAAAAATATGGATGGATAAAAAAACAAATAAGATCCTGATAAAGTTTGAAGATTATTTTACATATATACAAGCTCATATCGACAGTGATGATCAAATACGGATCCCTCATTCCAGGCTAAACGGTCATGAACGGTATGTTATGCAAAAAAAACTGATCGAGTGGATTGAACACTTTAAGGGAAGCCATCGCGAGAAATTAATTAAGCTGTGTGAAGACCTGGGACTGATCAAACTTGATATAGTACGTCTGCATAGGCCGCTGCCTTGGATACGGCTGGGTGCCATCTACAATCTGGGTGCTATGAGATCTGATCAAGCCATACCAAGGCTTATGAAATTACTAGTGACTCCTAAGTATGAACCGATTGTTTTTATTATCGCTCGTTCCATAGCTAAGTGCGCTTTAAATATAGAACCCTTGAAGGGAATGGCACTGTTTCTCGTAAAACAACGAAGGAACGTTCACCACCTGGTTGTTGACATCATCAAGGAATCAGAATTGGATTGCACCCCGCTTATGGTGGAATTTCTACATGATGACGACAACGATGTGATCAAACTAGGACTAGTAGGACTGCCTGCTTATATGGTGCCAAACGTCGTACCTACGCTATATCGTTTGCTCCATTCCGATGATGAGGAGATCAGAGTGCAAGCCGTGAAGCTGTTAAGCAGCAATAACATGTTGATCCCAACGGGCTACGCCATGGCCGTATAATTTCAAGTGAAAGGAGATGCCATGAGAGATTTTTTGTTAGGATATGGGATTTTTGCAACTTATTACGTGGTAGTCATTAATACTCTTTATTTTTCGATTATGTTGTTTTCATTCAAGAAGATTTTTTCGATTGTCAAAAACAGCACCTATTCGAGATTTCAGGCATTATCCGGCTCGGAGTATGTTCCATCCATATCCATTCTCGTTCCAGCGTACAATGAGGAATTGACCATTATCGAGAATGTCAGTTCACTGCTGGCCCTGGATTATCCAAAGTATGAGGTCATTGTTATCAACGACGGGTCAAAAGATGACACCGTAGACATATTGATACAAGAGTTTGGTCTAAAACCTTCAGAGCGTACTGCGAAAAACATTTTAGAAACTGAAGCGATTCGAGCGGTCTACCATAATCCGGAGTACCCTAATCTATATTTGATTGACAAGAATAATGGAGGAAAAGCGGATTCGCTTAATGCTGGCATCAATCTTTCCCACCATGCGCTCATTGCATCCATTGACGCTGATTCTCTGCTGGAAAAGGATGCACTCATTCGCATTGTAAAAGTATACATGGAGAACCCGGAGGAAACTGTAGCGATTGGCGGGAATATCCGAATTGCGAATGGTTGCGAGATTGAGGACGGAATCGTTAAGAAAGTTCAGTTACCCCATAATATTCTCCCTATGTTTCAGACAGTCGAGTATCTAAAGGCGTTTCTGGGAGGAAGAATTGGCTGGAGTGCCATCAATGGTTTAATTATTGTATCAGGAGCTTTTGGCGTATTCCGCAAGGATTATGTGATAAAAGCAGGCGGGTATCGCGGGGGATATCCGGGTGAAGATATGAACATTATTATCAAGCTACATAAGTACATGCTGGAAAATAAATTACCCTATCGTGTGGCCTACTGTCCTGATGCCGTTTGCTGGACCCAAGCCCCGGATTCACTTCGGATACTGGGCAGCCAGCGAAGGCGATGGGGGCGCGGGAACCTTAAGAACATGCTGGAGTACGGTATACATATGGCATTCCGGCCAAAGTATAAGGTTATGGGGCTGTTAACCCTCCCTTATAATATTATCTTTGAAACCTTGAATCCGTACTTCAGATTTACCGGGTTTGTGGCATTGATAGGATATGTCCTGTTGGATTTAACCAATTGGTATATTCTTGCAATGTTCAGCTTATTAAACATTCTATACGGAATTCTGCTGGGAGTCGGATCACTTTTACTGGAAGAAATGGCATTTAGGCGGTATCCGAGAATTAGAGATGTGTTCAAGATGCTGTTTTTCATTGTCATCATGTTCTTAGGGTATCAGCAGCTGGGGGTTATCTGGAGATTTCTCGGGCATATTGAGTTTTTCAGAAACAATAATACTTGGGGGACCATGACCCGAACCAGTTTTACTAAAGATAAAAAAACTACCGGCTAGGGGGGGAGTACAATTAAAGTCATGGAAAGAAAGTCATCGAAAAAGCTGCAGGATGCGTTTGAATTTTTTCTTACTTACTATCAGGCGGGTCAAATCTCTTACGGGATCATTCTTGTCGAATCCCATGAGATCCAAGAGAAGGATTTGCAGGATATGAAGCTTTACTTCGGTAAGGAGGGATCTATATTTGCACAATACTATTACGATAATGAAAGTAGTATTTTAGCTATTTTGATAGACGATCTAAACCTTAGCCATACCCATTATCATTCTCTGGTTGTTAAGGATTATCTGCTGGGACGGAAGCTGTTAGCCGGACAAATCCTAATCGCGAGCTTCCCGGAGAATGGTGAGTCGGCTGTGCGGATATTAAGTGAGATGCTGGATGAGATGAGTAAAGGTTCAGGCGCGGTTGGGGGAATTCGGATTTTCAACGTTGAAGCTCTGAATAAAAAGCGGAAAATCAGCATTTTAGTAGTCAATGATGATGAAACGGTTAATGAGTATTTGGGCATTTATTTGCATAAAAAAGGCTATGATGTCCATTTTGCCAATAACGGGAGGGAAGGGATAGCAAAATATCTAGAGTTGGGGCCGGATTTGGTGATTACAGAGTTGAATCTGCCGATCATGGATGGTTACCAGCTCATCAATACGATCAAGAATAGTGAACATACAAATAACTATAAAATAATGGTCTTGACGGATAAACGATTGGATGAAGACATCCAAAAATCGTTTGAAATGGGCGTCTCTGATTACATGATCAAACCCTTTTCACCGATAGAGCTGGCTGTTCGAATTAAAAGACTGTTTCAAGAAAATGACGATAAAGGGGAAATGAAGTAATGAAGAACTATTCTGATTTGAAACAAAAAATCGTAGCAAAAACAGCGAAAATCGGGGTAATTGGACTCGGATATGTGGGTCTTCCCCTGGCCATGGAGATGGTGAAGAGCGGTTTTTCAGTCGTTGGCATAGATCTGGATGTCCGGAAAATTGAAAAATTGCTATCGGGCAAGTCCTATATTCAAGATGTTCCGGATGAGATTATTCAATTGTCCATGGGAAAGTTCCTTCCGACTTTCGATTTTTCAGCGCTTGAAGAGTTAGATGCCATCAGTATTTGTGTACCCACACCGCTGAGCGAGAATCAGGATCCGGACACTTCATATATCACCAGTGTAGTCAATATGATCAAGAAACATATGAAAAAGAGAATGTTAATCACATTGGAGAGTACAACTTATCCCGGTACAACGGAAGAACTGATTCAATGGGAATTTGAAAAGATCGGTTTAACCGTAGGTGAAGATTTCTTCCTCTGCTTCTCTCCTGAGCGTGTAGATCCAGGTAATACTTCTTATAACACCTATAATACGCCAAAGGTAATTGGAGGAACCACTCCGAAGTGCGCAGAACTTGGCTCGCTTTTATACGGAAATACGGTGAAAACAGTAATTACCGTTTCTTCGCCTAAGGTAGCTGAGATGTCCAAATTGCTTGAAAATACGTTCCGCAGTGTAAATATTGCCTTTGTGAACGAAATGGCCTTGATGTGCGACAAGATGGGAATCAATGTATGGGAGGTCATCAAAGCCGCCTCTTCGAAACCCTTTGGATATATGCCGTTTTTCCCGGGTCCGGGAATTGGCGGGCACTGCATTCCGCTTGATCCGATGTACCTGTCCTGGAAAGCGAAAGGGTTCCGTTTTCACAGCAAATTTATTGAACTGGCTCAATCCGTGAATGACAATATGCCTGATTATGTGATCAGTAAAACAGGCCAAGTCCTCAACGTCTATGAAAAATCTATTAGAAAATCCAACGTACTCATCCTGGGGATGGCCTACAAACCGGACATTGACGACATGCGCGAGTCACCAGGATTACATATCTATGAGCTGTTTCAAGAAAATGGAGCGAGTGTCGATTACTATGATCCGCATGCACAAAGCTTTGTCGACAAACATGGGAACATGGTTCATTCGATTCCATACGATTTGGAGAAAATGAGAAGCTATGATTGCTTTGTACTTGTTACAAATCACAACAGTTTTGACTATGAGGTGCTTGCCGGTTTAGGTGTAGCCATTATTGATACACGCAATGCTTTTCAAGGCATAGAGGCACCGCATATCTATCAGCTCGGGACAACGGTAAAGATACCGGCTGAAAAAGAATTGCTCTCCCTTTTAGCGTAGGCAGGTTCAGAATTATTATGAAAAATTCAATGGGATGAGGAGATAGTCGGATGTGTGGAATTGTGGGCTATATTGGAGCGGGTCAGGCACAACAGATTTTAACGAATGGTTTGAAAAAGCTTGAATATCGCGGATATGATTCCGCTGGAATCGCGGTTTATAACGGCGAGAAAGTGGAAGTGTGCAAGTCTATGGGACGCATAGCTGTTCTAGAAGAACGGCTGGAGCATTCTCCTCTAGAGGGTTCCGTAGGGATAGGCCATACCCGCTGGGCGACCCATGGACGTCCATCAGATGAGAATTCACATCCTCATACGGATGAAACAGGGATGTTCACTGTAGTTCATAACGGAATTATAGAGAATTATCTTGATCTCAAAAAAGAGTTGCTGGACAAAGGTGTGATCTTCACATCAGAGACTGATACCGAAGTCATCGTTCACTTGCTTGCGGACTTATACGATGGAGATATTGTTTCTACGATTCAAATGGCGGCCGCAAAAATGCGTGGTGCGTATTCTCTCGGGGTTGTCACGGAGTATGAACCGGACAAGCTGATCGCCGTTCGATTGGCTAGCCCTTTAGTTATTGGTGTGGGAGAGAGAGAGAACTTCATTGGCTCCGACATCTCAGCCGTACTAGAATATACCCGTGATTTTTACATCCTGGAGGATGGAGAGATGGCAGTTATTACGAAAAGTGATGTCTCTCTGCTGAAAATAGATTCGAATGAGACGTTTCAGCGTGAACTTTTACGAGTCGACTGGGATATGGTGCAAACGGAGAAGGACGGTTATGAAACGTTTATGCTGAAGGAAATCTATGAACAGCCGAATGCTTTTCGCAAAACCATATTGAACCGGATTGATGCCGGGGGGGAAAACATTGTCTTTGAAGGATTGCAGTTAAGTTCAGAACGAATCCAGGCGCTGGATAAAATCTATATTATAGGATGCGGTACTGCCTATCATGCTGGATTGGTCGGGAAAACTGTGATTGAAGAGCTGATCCGGGTACCGGTGGAAGTGGATGTCGCTTCTGAGTTTAGATACCGCCGTCCGATTATTACAGAGAAAACTTTGGTCATTGTAGTAAGCCAGTCTGGAGAAACAGCGGATACGTTGGCTGCTTTACGGGAGAGTCAACGTCTTGGCGCAAAGGTCCTGGCCATTACCAATGTACCCGGAAGCTCCATTGCCCGCGATGCCGATGCTGTGATTGCTACCGTAGCAGGGCCGGAAATTGCTGTCGCCTCTACCAAAGCCTATACATCACAGTTAATAGTATTCTATTTACTTGGGATGTACCTTGCGCAAGTAAAAGAAGTACTCTCCGAAGATGAGCGTAAGCTCATGATTGAAGCTCTTTGCAAATTGCCTGAACAAGCGGAAGCCGTACTTCAGCGTGCCAACGATATCCGCCTGTATGCTGAATCTATTAAGAATCACAGCAGCTTGTTTTATATGGGCCGCGGTATGGATTATGCCGTTGCCCTGGAAGGCTCTCTAAAGTTGAAGGAAATTTCTTATATCCATTCTGAGGCATACGCGGCAGGTGAACTAAAGCATGGGACGCTTGCATTAATTGAGGAAGGAACGCCCGTGGTTGCCTTGACCACCCAAGTGGATCTTTATGAAAAAATGGTCAGCAATATTAAAGAAGTAAAGGCCCGCGGTGCTCACGTACTCGGGATTACACTGGAAGAAAATATCGAGCTGCACAGAGTTGTAGATGACGTGTGTTTAATTCCTCAAACGCAGTTTCTGTTTACACCGATCTTATCGGTACTTCCTTTACAGCTTATTGCCTACTATACTGCCATATCTCTCGGTAATGATGTGGATAAACCACGCAATCTGGCCAAAAGCGTCACGGTTGAATAAGTGGGGAACATGAGACATCATTATGCGGTTGTTCTGGCAGCGGGAAAAGGAACCCGAATGAAATCGAAACAATATAAGGTGCTGCACGCGGTTTGCGGAAAACCTATGGTTCAGCATGTTGTTGATCGGTTGAACAGCCTTAGGGTCGATGAGATCGTGGTCATTGTGGGACATGGTGCTGAACAAGTAAAGGAACAGCTGGGAACGGCTGTGAAGTACGTATTTCAAGAGGAACAGCTGGGTACAGCCCATGCCGTTATGCTGAGCAGGGAATTTTTACAGGATAAGACGGGAACAACGATTGTAGTGAGTGGAGATACTCCATTAATCAGAGAGGAAACCCTGAAGCATCTCATGCAGCAGCATGAAGAAAGTCAAGCGGCGGCGACCGTCTTGACTGCTATATTGGATGATCCTGCTGGATACGGCAGAATCATCCGCTCCCCTGAAGGTTTGGTAGAGCGTATCGTGGAACACAAGGATGCTTCAATGGGTGAAAGGGAAATCTCTGAGATTAGCACCGGAATCTTTTGCTTTGATAATCAACACTTATTTCAGGCGCTTACTCAGGTTAAGAATGACAACGTACAAGGAGAGTATTATTTGCCCGATGTCATAGAAATCCTGAAAAATCAGAATCATCGCATTGCTGCTTATAGGACGGATAATGCGGAAGATGGAATGGGAGTGAATGATAGGGTGCAGCTGGCTGCGGCCCAGAAACTTCTCTGTACCAGAATAAATGAGCAGCATATGAGAAACGGCGTGACCTTTATCGACCCTGATTCAACTTATATTGATATGGACGTTGTTATTGGAGCGGATACGGTCATTCATCCGGGTTCGTTCCTTCGAGGGAATACCTCCATTGGTGAAAACTGCATAATAGGACCTCATGCCGATCTAAGGGATTGTCAGGTTGATCGAGAAGCAGAGGTTCAATACGCTCGGGTTACGGGTAGGAGGTTGCCTAAAATACAATGAACACCACATCACGAAGGAAACCAAAAGGGAAATTCGTTATCTTCGGCATGTTGTTGATAGGGGCAGCTGCCATTTGGTTGTATTTCTATATGTCCGGGCCCGCTTTGATCAAATCGACTTGGATATGGAATCCGGAAATTATATCTAAAGAAGCAGACGATATTGTTGCGTTCAGCAAGCAAAACGGAATTAACCTCATTTATTTACATATTGATCAAAAATCAATTACGCAGGAAGCATATCGTTCGTTTATCCAGAAAGCGGGTGCAGCCGGCATACAAGTGGATGCACTTGCCGGCGACCCCTTATGGTCGTTACCGGAAAATCAAAAAAGCATCCAAACCTTTGTGGACTGGGTACAGGATTATAATCAATCTGTAAATAAAGAAGAAAGGTTCCATGGGATTCATGTAGATATTGAATTTTATACTTTGGCCCATTGGGATGATCATAAAGAAGAAATCACCAAGCAGTGGATGACAAACATAGAGCTTTTGGTCAAAGAAACTAAAAAGGATCAAAAACTCGAAGTCAGCGCGGACGTTCCCTTCTGGATCAATGAGCTTATGATCCCGGGCACAACGGAAACCCTCAGCAAGTGGCTGATCCATAGAATGGATCATATTACGCTAATGTCTTATCGGGATCACGCTGAAGGAACCAATTCCATTATGGAGATCGTTACGCCTATCTTTAATGAGGCTGGTGCTGAAGACAACAAAGTAGTGGTAGGTGTGAACCTTCTAAAAAGTTCGGAAGGGAATGACACGACGTTCCATGAAGAGGGTCTTGATGAAATGGAGCGGCAGCTGACCATTCTAAAAGAAAAGCTGAAGAAGTATTCCCTCTATAAGGGAATTGCTATTCACGATTATGACAGCTGGCGTGAACTTGCGAAATACACCGCCTCTGCTTCAGCGTCAGTCCAATCAACCCCAAAAGCTATGCCTGTTTTTGAATCGGGTGGAATCAAACAAATCGCAAAGGTGGATGGAGAACATCTGACCCTGTTTGATGGTACGTCATGGAAGCAAACCTTCTGGGCGGGGATGAACCTGGGGGCAACCACACCTGGCCACTTTCCCGGAGAGCTTTCACCCTCCCGCACAGATTACCTGCGATGGTTTGCAGAAATGCAAGAGATGCATGTAAAAGTAGTCCGTATCTATACGATCCTGCCGCCTGTTTTTTATGAAGCTCTGAATGATTTCAACGAAAGCGCTGAGGTGCCTTTGTTCGTTATGCAGGGAATCTGGGCACCGGACGAGGAGCTTGCCGGGGAAGATCGTATGGGGAGAGATGCTTTTACCCCGGAGATTACCAAGGATTTCACCAAAGAAATAGAAGATGCCGTGGGGGTCATTCATGGAGATATCACTCTACCCACCCGGTATGGTCACGCAAGTGGAGAGTACCGTACAGATGTTTCGCAATATTTGTTAGGCTGGATTGTAGGGACGGAGTGGTTTCCTTATACAGTTCAGGTTACCAATTCGCTGCACCCGGATATGCCTCCGTTTAAAGGGGATTATTTCACAGCAAGGGAGAATGCTTCTCCATTTGAGAGCTGGCTTGCCTCTATGTTGGAGGTTCTCGCCCATAAGGAAATCCAGTATGGCTGGCAGCACCCTGCCGCATTTACGAACTGGCTGTCTACCGATCCGCTTAATCATCCGAATGAGCCGCTTAAGCAGGAAGATTTGGTGTCTGTAGATCCGATGCATGTGGCAGCAACCTCTGCCTGGACGGCCGGATACTTTGCTTCCTATCATGTATATCCGTATTATCCTGATTTTTTGCGGTATGAGGCGAAGTATCAAAGTTACCGTGACGTGGATGGCAAAATCAACCCCTATGCGGGTTACTTGCATGATCTGCGCGCCTACCATAATGGCATTCCGGTATTTGTATCGGAATTTGGCGTCCCCAGCTCGCGGGGAATCACGCATTTTGGGGCAGCGGGTCTAAACCAGGGGATGCATACCGAACAAGAACAAGGACAGATGGATGCAGCTATGCTTAAAAGCATCTATGATGAACGCTACGATGGAGCGCTGCTTTTTTCGTGGCAGGATGAGTGGTTTAAATATACCTGGAATACTTTCGATCTGGAGATCCCTGTGGAACGCCGGGCGATGTGGCGAAATCGCTTAACGAATGAAGAGAATTTTGGAGTCATTGCTGTAGAGCCAGGCAAGTCCGCTTCAGATATGATCATTCTGGACGGGAAGACAACGGATTGGGAGAAGAGACCGCTTAAAGTCAAACAATCGTACGATAACTTTGATCTCACGGTATCTCACGATGAGGCCTATCTGTATCTTCTGTTAAAGAAGCAAGAAGGAGAATGGGATTTTTCAAAAGATACTGTGGATATCGGCTTTGATACCTTGAAGGGTGGCAGTCTGGTTGCTGATAAAGCGCCCGGTGCAACCTTCTCCAGTGGAATTGAATTTTTACTCCGGATGCAAGGTGAGAAGGATACCCGTCTCTTTGTAAATAGTGCGTATGATCAGCATACATGGCTGTATGCGTATACCAAGAACATGCTGCCTGGAGACCCTAGATACCGCCAGGATAAGCTAGGCCTCTTTCTACCCTGGAAACTTGCGCTCAACAAAGCGCTTTATCTGCCGGTAAGTAAAAAGACAGTTCCTTTTGAAGAGTATGAAGTAGGGCTTATGAAATCCGGAACCACTGATCCTGATGATTCTGCATTTAATACGCTGGCCGATTGGTATGCAGCTGAGAATATACTGGAAATACGCATTCCCTGGATGATGCTTGGTTATACGGACCCTAGTAGTAAACAGGTCTGGCGTTATCCATATGTGGCTGATGGAATTGTAGCTACAACCAGCGAAGGGGTAAAGGTGGAACCCTTTGTAGAGTCGAAGGGTCAATCCTCATTTGCGCAATCTGAACCGGTTTTTTATCAATGGGATTCATGGGATGAACCTACTTCCCACGAACGTAAGAAGCAAAGTTTTGAGATTCTTCGCCAAGCTTATGGCGAATACTGATGGGACGCTTATTAAATTTTTTGCAAAGTTGGCGTATGCAGCAGAGGCTGCCTGAAAGGATGAGAAGGTTTGAGGATTACCCTCAAGCCCTCTCTTTTTTTGTTTTCCTGCGCTTTCTGCTACAATATTTTTAGGGTAGATGAGGTGACTATGACAAGGGGGAGATAAGATGATTCAAGTCTATTCGGCGGACTCCGCCCATCGCTTTGATCATGGTTGGCTGCAAGGGAGACATATTTTCTCGTTCGGTGATTACTACGATCCCGGGAATACGGCGTTTGGCCCCATGCGCGTCTGCAACGACGATACGATCGCTCCGGGAAGGGGCTTCGGCGCCCATCCGCACAGCGATATGGAGATCGTCTCTATTGTATTGTCGGGAAGACTGCGCCATGAAGACAACCTGGGGAATGTGGTCGAAACGACGTTTGGCGGCATCCAGCGGATGTCAGCAGGTACAGGGGCCATTCATACTGAGCATAATCCCTCGGATACCGAGCAGGTACGGCTGCTGCAGCTGTGGTTCATGCCACGCACCCGCGGTACCGCACCATCTTACGGTACGGGCCGCTTTGTTCCGGCGAAGCTTCAAGGCAGGCTGCTCCCTGTAGTAGCTTCCGAACGGTCAGAGGAAGTCGTGGATATTGCCCAGGACATGACGATTTATCTTGGCCGGGCGCAGGCCGGACAGACACTGGATTTTGAACAAGAGCCCGGAAGACGCATCTTTATATATTTGATCGAGGGACAGCTGGAGCTAAGCGGAGACACGGTGTTGAAGCCGGGAGATTCTGCCCGGATTGAAGATGTCTCCAAGCTGGCGCTTACCGCTGCCCAGGATGCACTCGTCATGCTGATTGATCTGCCATAGGCAATACAACTCAGGTCATTTTTTAAGGAGGAATCCAATCATGGGGCAGGAGAGAGTGCTCGTAAAGCATTCCGTAACAGGGCGCATGCTTGTCAGCAGCACGGACGGAGTGACGTATACCTTTGATCAGCGAGGAGATCTGACCTTGATTACTTTATTCGGTGTGCCTGCTGACAAGGGAGCGGCTGTCGTGGAGCTGAGGTCTGAACTGAATGTATTCCGCTTCGAAGAACCGGTGGGAGGGCCGAATATCAAACATTGGTATTATGTAGGGGACAACCTGGTAGCCTACGACATTTCCTCTGAATGCTTAACGATAGCGGTCCAATCGGAGATTGAATATCGGCCGGATCAGTACTGGGAATAGAATATCAAGCTGAAATGAATCCTAACATACATCTGACATTAAAAGTGAATTAATATCGGTTTTGAGTGGATTAAATAAGAAAATCCACTGGATACGGACAAAAGATATTGACAATACGCTCTGGAAGTACTAATTTTGTTATGAAACATAACACGAATAAAGAGCTGAGACAGGAGAAATGAATAAAATGGAATTGTTTGCAGCAATGGAGCGGGACGATTACGAGGAACTGTTGTTTTGTCAGGACAAGGCATCGGGACTAAAAGCCATTATCGCCATTCATGACACAACATTGGGTCCCGCACTGGGTGGAACAAGAATGTGGACCTATGCTTCGGAGGAGGACGCGATTGTAGATGCGCTCCGGCTGTCCAAAGGAATGACCTACAAAAATGCTGTAGCCGGGCTCAATCTGGGCGGCGGCAAGACGGTAATCATCGGGGACCCCAAAAAGGACAAAAACGAGGCGATGTTCCGTGCCTTCGGCAGATACATACAAGGTTTGAACGGCCGCTACATTACAGCCGAGGATGTGGGCACCACGGAAGCAGACATGGATATCATTCATCAGGAAACGGATTATGTGACCGGGATTTCGGCAACCTATGGTTCTTCCGGCAATCCGTCCCCGGCCACAGCTTTTGGCGTATACCAAGGGATGAAGGCAGCGGCGAAGGCGGCTTTTGGCAGCGATTCTCTGGAAGGGAAGACCGTTGCAGTACAAGGTGTCGGCAATGTATCCTTCACGCTGTGCAAGTATTTGCATGAGGAAGGCGCGCAGCTGATCGTAACCGATATTAACAAGGAAGCGGTGAAGCGGGCGGTAGAGGCGTATGGGGCCAAAGCAGTTGATCCTGCAGACATCATCTCTGTCAAAAGTGATATTTATGCGCCCTGCGCCCTCGGCGCCACGATCAATGATGACTCGCTGCCGCTTCTTCAGGCGAAGGTTGTCGCCGGTGCAGCCAACAATCAGTTGAAAGAACCGCGTCATGGGGATGCCTTGCATGAGATGGGAATTGTGTACGCTCCTGACTATGTCATTAATGCGGGCGGTGTAATCAATGTGGCTGATGAGCTGAACGGATACAACAAGGAACGCGCCTTCAAGCAGATTGCCAAAATCTATGACAGTATATCGCGGGTGCTGGAAATCTCCTCTACCAGCGGAATACCTGCTTATGCGGCGGCGGATCATCTGGCACAGGAGCGCATCAACCTGCTGCGGAACAGCCGCAGCACCTTCCTGCGTGACAGTCACCATGTGCTCAGCAGAAGATAACATAACAGCTGCGGATACAATAAAGAGCCTCTTTTCCGGTATGGGAAAAGAGGCTCTTTATTGTAGTTGCCGGAGGGCCGGGAGTAAATACAGCTTGGGAATATCTACTGTACCTTTTCCGGTTCGGGATAAGTTACGCCTAGCGTATCCACGGTGACCTTCTTCATGACCGGTGGCTGTTCCGGACGGTCTGAGCTGTCACGGGGCAGATTCACGATGGCATCTACCACATCCTGGCCTTCGGTAACCTTCCCGAAAGCAGCATATTGGCCGTCCAGGCTTGGATACGCAGCAGCCATAATGAAGAACTGGGAGCCGCCGGAGTTCATATCCTGGCTTCTTGCCATGGACAGTACGCCCTGCGTGTGCGCCAGATTGTTGGTGAAGCCGTTAGCTGTGAATTCACCTGCGATGCCGTAGCCTGGTCCACCCATACCCGTGCCATCTGGATCTCCGCCCTGAATCATGAAGCCTGGAATTACGCGGTGGAAGATCGTTCCGTTATAGAAGCCTTTTTGAATCAAAGAGATGAAGTTATTGACGGTATTAGGAGCGACCTCAGGGTACAGCTCGGCCTTAATGATGCCGCCGTTATCCATCTCTATCGTGACTACCGGATGGCTGGCTGTTGCCAAAGGTACACCTTCAGTGGGTGCCGCAGCACTCTCTTGGGGAGCAGGACTCGCAGCATTGCCTGATGTATTGCCCGCTGCATTGCTGCTGTTTCCGCTATTGGCTGAACTGTTGTTATTCCCGGGCTTGTTGCCGCAGCCAGCGGCAATCACCAGCAGGAGGCTCATCATCAGCAGCAGGATGACGGGATTTCTTCTTGTACGCTTCACGTTCTTAATCGCTCCTTTGATCTATAAATATCGTAGTTCATCTACCCTATCATACCCCGTTTGTCCTGCTCCTTGCAAAAGTGAAGTGACGGCATTGGTTGGCACATCCCTGAATGAGAGTTACAATGAAAGGATGATGCTTCCAAGAATACTCAGAAGGGACGTGTGCAGCATGCGTTTTTCATGGAAGCGGAACCTGATCGTGCTTTGGGTAGGGGTGTTTTTTTGCAGTACAGCATATTCGATCTCGATTCCGTTCCTCTCGATCTTTTTGAGCGACCAGCTGGGTGTTACGAATCATTTGGAAATCTGGTCAGGGTTCAGCTTTGGCATTACCTTTCTTGCCAGTGCGCTGATTTCACCTTACTGGGGGTCGCTCGCCGACAAATACGGGCGCAAGCCGATGCTGATCCGGTCGGGCTTCAGCCTGGCGGCGCTGTATTTGATCAACTTTTTCGTACATGATCCATATGTGTTTATTATCGTGCGGATTTTTCAGGGACTCTTGGCGGGTTTTGTTCCGGCAGCCATTGCGATGGTTGCCACCAATACACCGGAAGACAAGACAGGTTATGCGCTCAGCATTATGTCTACGGCCGGAGCTACCGGGAGTATTATCGGCCCGCTGATCGGCGGCGTGGTCAGCTATTATTCCAGCAACCGCAGCGCATTTCTGTTCTCGGCCGTGATTGTGCTGGTATCGGCGCTGATTGCCACCTTTTTTGCGAAGGAAGAGAATTATGACCGGTCGGCACCGAGATCGCGTGTGCGAGATGATATCCGGGAAGCGCGGGCGAATCCCGCGTTTATGACGCTGCTGCTTCTGGCGGGGCTGGCGACCTTTTCCGTGATGATCCTGGAACCGCTACTACCGATTTATCTGCTCGACATGGGGGTCTCAAGGAACAGCGCCTCCCTAAGCTCTGGCATCGTCTTCTCTGCTGTAGGGATTGCCACGGTAATTATGGCTCCGCAGTGGGGGCGTCTCGGTAGCCGTAAGGGCTTTGGGTTCATTCTGTTTATCGGCCTGGTCGGCGGAGGTATCGGCAATATTCTGCAGTATTTTGTATCGGGTTATGTAGAGTTCGCCATCCTGCGATTTGCTTACGGCTTGTTCTATGCCGGTGTGCTGCCTTCGGTGAATGCGATGATTGTGCAGGTGATTGACCCTGGCTTCCGTGGCCGGGCCTTCGGTCTGAATCAGGCAGCCACCCAGCTGGCAACCATGGCCGGGCCGATTATCGGCGGACTTCTGGGGGCGTTTCTTCCGATCCGCTGGATATTTGTCATTAACGGTGTGATGCTCCTATTGGCGGCGGTGCTGGTCAAAACCCGTAAGCTGGAGGCAAAAGTGGAAGCCACCCACGTCACGGGACAAAAAGTGATACTGGACAATTAATAACAGAAGCTGTTGACAGACCGTCTGCCTGAAGGCAACTTTTCAGCGGACGGTCTTTTTCGAAAGATAAGAAACGGATGCTATCCTTTTTAAGGACCATCGTAGCCGTTTTTACCTGCCTGGCGCAGCTGCTTGACGGCTCCCAGTGTGGTACCTTCGGGAATGCGGACCCACTCACTTTTGGATATTCCAATCTGCTGGGACGTATAGATGCCGGAATGTCCGGAGAACAGGTAGCTTACCAGGCAAGCGATGAACATATAGACCGCTCCGCCTGAGCCGAACAGTTCAATCCCCATTAGAAAGCAGGCGATCGGTGTATTGGTCGCTCCGCAGAAGACGGCAATGAATCCCAGAGAGGCCAGAAAAGGCGCATATAGATGAAGAAACCCGGCTAAGCTGTTCCCCAGGGTGGCACCTATGGCAAAGAGCGGAGTCACTTCTCCCCCCTGAAATCCGGTTCCCAGGGTAAATGAGGTGAAAATCAGCTTCCATAGAAAGGCGAAGGGGGCAACATCCGTCTGAAACGAATCTTGAATCAGAGGAATCCCGAGACCCAGATAATCTCTGGTGCCGGCAACATAGACCAGGGCAATGATGATGAACCCGCCGAGCGCGCTTTTGAGCATAGGATTCTTCACTAACCGGGTGAAGGTTCTTTTCAGATAATGGGTCAGCTCGCTGAATGCGATACTGGCTAGTCCGAACAGAACGGAGGCCAGGATGACTTTGAACAGTACAATCATGGAAAGTGCCGGAAAGACATCTACCTGATAATGGATGTGATGGACGTTCCATAGACGGGTAGCCACGATATCTCCGACAAAGCTGGCTGTGAAGCAGGGGAGCAGCGCCTTATGGCTGATCAGGCCGATGGCGATGACCTCCAGACCAAACAGCGTTCCAGCCAAAGGTGTACCGAAAATGGAGCCGAACCCGCCGCTGATCCCGCACATAAGCAGAATTCGACGGTCAAGGGAATTGATGCGGATCAGTCTGCCGAAGGCTTCCGCCAGACTTCCGCCCATTTGCACAGCCGTTCCTTCCCGTCCCGCGGAACCTCCGAATAGATGGGTAACGAGTGTTCCGAACAGGACCAGGGGAGCCATCCGCAGCGGAATCGTCTCCTCGCCTTGCTGAATCTGTTCAAGGATCAGATTATTCCCCTTGCCGCTGTTTTTGCCGTACCGCATGTACAGATAGCTTACCAAAGCCCCGCCCAGCGGCAGCAAATACAGCAGCCAGGCATGATTCAAGCGTACTTCTGTCACTGCATCCAGGCTCTTCAGGAAAATGGCTGAGGCTGTACCGGACAGCATACCGACAACGCCGCCAAGTACAATCCATTTCATAAAAGTACCCCAAAGCGCCAAATAACTGCTCCTTTCTATAAGCTTCTCCCACCGTGCGTATACTGCTCTCATCTTCCTAGCCCCCAATAAATAATGATGTTACAACATGGTTCCCTAAAATCAAACAGACTCCTACCAGCGAATGGACTGCTGGTAGGAGTCATTAGTCTCTAGAGACGGTTAATGGCGAACTCCATCGCCGTATTGAATTATAACCAATACTAAGGACATCATGTGAAAAAGTCAATGCGAAAAATAACGATGTTAATCATCATCACCATTTGATCCATTCAGAACATCCGTACCCGGCATGGCATCGATTGGCGGGGAGACCGGATCAATGGCCGTTCCAGGTTCAAGTTCATCGGCATCGGGAATATCTTCGAGCGGAAGCTCTTCTTCATCGTCATCTATAAGCTCTTCATCATCGGCGTAATCAATCGCACTGCCGGCCAGTCCGGCAGCTTCAGCGGCAAATATTGCATCTGATTCCAGTACTTCGTCCCGTTCGGATGGTGGAGGAGAAGTTATGCTGGTGACCCTGTCTGCCCGGCGTCCAAGCGCCGGTTCAGGAGTATTGAGGTTGATATCGGCAGCAAGAATAGGATCCCCCTCCAAGACGGGATCGGAGCCGTCATCGACCACACCATCCCAATCGACAGGCTTCTCGTGGGCCGGAAGTTCCTCAAGCGGGATATCCTGCTCGGATGAAACTCCACCCATTTTACTATAACGCTCATATACAAAGTCGGCTTCAGTTTTATTAAATTCATTACCCATCGCCGTTCAGCTCCTTTTGGCGTGATTACTTTTGGTTTCATTCACTATAGTAATTCTATACCCCAATCTCTTGCGGCGAATCTTCATGCCTTACCGTAACCTATGCTTAATATAATCATTCTGCTGATGGATTAACCATTATTGAAGTAAATGTTCATCTGGTCAGCTGAAATATAACGTCTTTTTTCGAGGTTTTTTGCAAGAATAGGCAGGTAAAGTGCGAAGGTTGTCGAAAATAAGAGTTGTATGGACTACATAAATCCAACTAAAGATTTACTGAGGTGCCACAATGAAGTTTTCATCAACAAAGGCAGCGGCAGTTATTTTCACAATGTTGCTGCTGATTGTTATAGTACCTATGGCCGTTGCCTCACAGGGGAGCGGCAAGGCAGGAACCTTATTGCCAGGCTGGGAGCTGAAATGGGAAGACTCAGCAGTGTGCAATCCTGCTGCTGCAGCTTCGGCCCCTGACAGTGATTGGATCTCAGTTGCCGGGCAATCCGCGAGACCCGTGGCTCCGGCAGGGGCCACAGCCGTCTGGCTTCGCTTTTCTCTCCCGGAGCCCGGGGTGAGCACGGGCCTTTTGATTGATAAAGTCCATGGGAATAACTTCAGAGCTTATATAGACAATAAGCTCATTTATGATTCTCAGGATGTAGTGAATGATAATGGAAGTAAGGTGCTGATCCCTTTGTCCGGTGCAGAGGGGCCTTCCCTTCTTTATCTGTGGAGCAGCGGAACCGGTCAGGATTTTGGGATTGAAGGCACAATCACAGCAGGAAGCTACGGCAAGCTGCTGGCTGTCTATGTGAAGCAGGATTTGGCGGATATTGTGATTGGTGTTGCTTTTTTATTTATGGGTGCAGCATTGATGGTTTGTTTGCTGTTTCTCAAGCTGGATGTATTCAAGGGCGGTTTTTTTCTGGTTCTGGTCATTGTTTGCTTTGGCGTACTATTCATCACCTATTCGCCGTTTCTGCCGATTATTTTGCACACCCGGGGACACTGGATAGAGATCTGCTTTGATCTGGCGTTATTCACACTGCTGCCGTCGTTTACATTTTATTTTGAGCAAATTTTCGGTCCAGGACGGCGTGGACTGATTATGCGTCTGCGTCAATTTCAGATGGGCTATTCTCTATTGTGTGTACTATTTCTGATTGTTAACGCTCTGCTGTCTTACCGGTTGGACGGAATATATAGAATTTTCACCGTAGATATTCTGGGACTGCTGATGATGATGCAGGTTATCTTTTTGCTGTACGTGGCTGTTCAGACTGCATCCCGAGGGGACCGCGATGCGGTTATCTTCTCAATCGGGTTCTCAGTATTTGCTCTATTGTCACTAACGGAGCTAATTCTGTACTATGCCAACAACAGCTATCACTTGCAATGGTGGAAGTGGGGGGTTATTGTGTTTGTCCTTTCGCTTATTGTCATTCTGGGCAGAAGATTCGCCAGCAATCATGAACAGGCACTGGAATATTCCCGTGAGCTGGAGAGATTCAATGATGATCTGCAGCGGTCGGAGAAAATGGAGATCATCAGCGAACTCGCGGCCTCGGTGGCTCATGAGGTACGTAACCCCCTGCAGGTTACCCGCGGATTTTTGCAGATTCTGGGAGAACGCTCCGGCAAGAAGGAGAAGGAATACCTGCAAATGGCCTTGGAAGAGCTGGACAGAGCTTCGCTCATCATCACGGACTTTCTGACCTTTGCCAAGCCTGGGCCTGATTCACTGGATAGCTTTGAAGTAGCGGAGGAGCTTAAGCATATCTCGGGCATTCTGGTACCGCTGGCCAACATGCAGGGAGGGGCCATTGAGCTTCAACTGCAGAGCGGACTCCAGGTGCTGGGCAGCACTTCCAAGTTCAAGCAGGCTTTTATCAATCTGATCAAAAATGCCATTGAATCCCTTGAGGAAGATGGGCTGATTACCATTACTGCATGGAAGTCTGGAGAGTATGTCATCATCAGTGTGCAGGATAACGGTGAGGGGATGAAGGTGAGTGAGCTGGCTCATCTGGGTGAACCGTATTATTCGAACAAAAAGAAGGGGACCGGGCTTGGCCTGATGGTGACGTTCCGGATTATTGAAGCCATGAACGGCTCCATTCAATTTGAGAGCAGGAAAGGTGAAGGCACCCAGGTGATTGTTAAATTACCATCGTCCGCAAATAAATAGGAATTATTTTGGTTAATTCCGTTTTTTTGAAGGGATGGACTGTAGATGGGGCGAAGTACTAACAATAACAGAACAATAGCTTCTGAATTTTACTTCTGAGGTGCTCGCATGCGCTTGTTCGCTAGAATTCTACATCTATCGGTAGTTCTATTCGTACTTTGTATGGCTTGTGGTGTGCTTGAGGCATCGGCAGAAGGTCGGTATGGCTCCACAGAAATCACAAACTGGCAGATGAAATGGGGAAGCCCGGACGGAGAGACAGGCAAGGAGGTTCCGCTTGCGGACGAGCAGGGATGGATGACGGTCCACGCTCTGCAAGGTACATCGGAGCTTCCCAAAGGAATTTCCTCCGCGTGGACGCGGATACCGTTGCCGGAGAACAGGTATACTTCGCCTGCGGTCTACATTAATACGTTATACGCGCTGCATGTTAAGGTATATGTGGGGGACCGTCTTATTCTTGAGGGCGACCGCAGCTTCATCCATGACAATTATTCACTACTTATCCCCCTTAGTACCGAAGACAACGGCAAAACCTTATACATATGGACGGAGACCCTGCAAGACCGCATCGGAATCAAAGATAAGGCGCTGCTAGGTGAGCACAGTCTCCTAATAAAAGATTATTCGAAAAACGGACTGGTCGATGTGGTCTTGGGCGGCGCTTTTCTATTCGTGGCTATCGTTCTTTTTGTTTGCGCATTTTACTTGAACAAGGAATATTTCCCTATCGGCGCTTCCCTTTCCGTAGTCATCGCCTCCACCGGAATTCTATCCATTACTTATTCTCCTTTTACCTACACCTTCTTCAGTTATTTAGGCCCGCTTAGCGTCGTCTTTTTTGATTTGGCACTGCTGTCGCTTCTGCCTGCATTAACCTTTTTATTCGAGAAAATTTTTGGCAGCGGCAAGCATGGAATCATCCGCCGGTTTCGTAAATTTCAGGTGGCCTACTCCATGTTCTGCATTGCCTGTCTGATTGTGAATTACCTGTCGGGCAACCGGCTGGTGGAATTTTATTATTTTGTGTCTGCTACCATTATCGGCATCATTATGATTCTGCAGTTCATCCTTTTGACCGCCTGTGTCATCCTGTTCTCTCTGCGGGGGAATAAGGATGCAATCACCTTTGCCGTCGGGTTTGGTATTGCTGCCGTGACCGGGGCGGGTGAGCTGGTGTGGTATTATATCCGGCAGGGCAATTATGATCTGATCTACTGGAAGTGGGCGCTGGTGGTGTTCATTCTCTCGCTGATCATCATCCTTGGGCGGCGTCTCGCTTTGAACCATCAGCAGGTTGTCAAGTATTCACGGGAGCTGGAGCTGTTCAACAACGAATTGCAGCGGTCCGAAAAAATGGAGATTATCAGCGAGCTGGCTGCATCGGTGGCGCATGAGGTGCGCAATCCCCTGCAGGTGACAAGAGGGTTTCTGCAGCTTCTAAGCGAAAAGTCGAGCGGTGATGAGAGACGATATTTATTCATGGCCCTCAGCGAGCTGGACCGCGCATCCAATATCATTACGGATTTTCTTACATTTGCCAAACCCGAATTCGAGAAGATCTCCCTGCTCAGTGTCCAGGATGAATGTAAGCATATCGAGAGTATCCTGCTGCCGCTATGCCATTTGAACGGAGGCAAGATGGTGCTCGAGGTCGCCGGTAATCTATGGGTAAAGGGCAATTCCTCCAAGTTCAAGCAGGCATTCATCAATATTATCAAGAACAGTATTGAGTCGCTGGGAGAGGATGGGGACATTCATATTACGGCCTATGCCAAAGGGGATAAAGTGTTCATTCATATCAAGGACAACGGGTCGGGGATGGATCCATGGGTTCTGAGCCGGTTGGGTGAGCCTTATTTCTCTTCCAACAAGACCAAAGGAACGGGACTCGGACTGATGGTGACGTTCCGGATTATTGAGGCGATGGGGGGCGAGATCCGCTTCATGAGCACAAAAGGAGCCGGAACCGAATCCATTACCACTCTGCCTTTGGCAGAAGCGCCGGATGGTTCTGGCTCCTATGAAGCTAAGCTTGGTTAGATTACCAGGTGCTGTGTAGTATTACCAGGTGCTGTGTAGTATTACCAGGTGCTAAGTGTGGTTAAGTCTGTTTTCATTACACCTGATGCCGGACTGGGCGGGATAACCAGGTAGAACTCGTTGGATCCTTCTTCAACGGTCTTGAGAGTAATATCATCGGGAAGTTGAATGCCTAGCACTTCTTGGAGGGCTGCTTTCGGATCTGTGAGTAATCTTTGCTTGAAACCGGGATCTTCCCATGCCTTCTGAATCACTTGATTTCGGAGAATTGCTTCTGACAAAATAATCACCCTTCCCAAAATGGTTATATTTTCCTGATCAGTATAGCATAGCCCAATCTATTATTCTACATCCTATTTCCTATTTACAGATTTATATGTTTGGATAACCAGTAGCTGAGACCCCCGTGCTGTAAAAGCTGCTTTTCTGCTTCAATGGCTGCTGCCATGTGCTGCAGATTCTTAACCATTACCTGGTGGAAGGATATGAGATGAGGGGCGTTCAGGTGGCAATGTTCCAGCTTTCTGTGATTGGTTAGTGCCGTCTCGGCATACTCGGCAAGTCCGCCTGTGGTAAAGATATAATCCTTGACCTGTGTTTTGGTAAGCGCTTCCCTTTGTGTGTTGAAATGACTGCAGGCCAGTGACAGCAGACAGTTGTAGCTTCCCCCGGCAAGATCCTGCTCCCAATCCTCGTAGTCATCCAGCATTTGCAGCGTCAGCAGTACCGTGTGGAGCACATCTTCCGCCTCCGTAATCATTGAAGCATTACCGGAATACAGCAGGACAGCTGTGCTGGTAAGCTTCAGCGGACTGGCTTTGTGAGAAATCTTCAGGCGGTCATTCAGAAAATAATCTCCATGCGCCTCACCGGCCATACTGTCCGCCCACTCCAGGATATATCGGTTGAAGCAGAGCCAGAAGAGTGAGTCTGACGGGAATAGCGGTCTATATCTGTTGAGGAATTCGACATACAGCAGATTGGCAAGCGGGAGCTTGCGGGCTGCACTGTCCTCGCTGCTGTCGATCAAGTCGTCCTGAATGAAGAAATACAGCATGCAAAAGACATTGCCCGCCGACAGTTGCCGGACTTCGGCATCCGTAAGGCCATAGCCGTCCCTCAGCCAGAAGGGAAGCAGATAACAGATGTAATTTTTGTGGCTTCCTGTACTAAACACGTTAAACTGTTCGAGATAGGATAGTCCTTGGGAACGAATCGGTTCAGGGAATCCTGAAATAATGTTGCTGCAGTCCTGAAATACCAAACGGAGCTCTTCATCGAAATCATGCAGCCAATCCATAGTTTTGTCTCCTGTCATCAGCTTTTTGAAAGATCTATGTATTGCGTTTACAGGTAATAAATGGTTATTCAAAATGATTATAGTCTTCCCGTCAGGTGTTTTCAATCTAAATTCGAGGGGGAATTATACTATGGAATGGTATACGTTCGGACAAATGCTGATGCATATCCGTTTGGGACAAAAGGCGGCCACTCCTGACGGGCGTACGGTGCTTCGCACCTCTGCCGGATTGCTCTGGCAAGAGGGAAGGATGGATGGGAGCTTCGTGGAAATTAAGGATTATCTGTTCTCCGATCTGTGGAGGATTTACGAGGATGAAGTGAGTCTGAAGGAGAGCCATAACCGGGATTTTTTGGAGCAGAGAGAGCGGGAAATGTTGGAGAACCAATATGAAGAACAGCGCTGGAATTATATGAAGGAACAGGGAGAGCCGAGAGGAGAATAATTGTACTGCGCGAGAAGTGCAGGGAGGTTGTCCGGGTTGACCAAGATATTAAGGGGAAGGAGAATTAAGTATGGAAAAAATAGTATTTGGACTGGTGGGCGGGGGCTGGCGTGCGGAGTTTTATTTAAGGATCGCCCGAGAACTGCCGGAGCGCTTTGCCGTTGGGGCCATGTTTGTCCGGAATAAGGAAAAGGCTGCAGCTCTTAGCAGAGCTTGGGGTGTAAAGGTGTATACCACCATCGAGGAATATATCTCATCGGGAGCTTTTTCATTCACCGTAGTGAGCTTGAAAAAGGATATCAGTACAGCCTATGTGATCCGATTGGCGGAGGCGGGAATTCCGGTGCTGGCTGAAACGCCTCCCGCTTCGGACCTGGCACAGCTCAAGGAGCTATGGAACCGAGTTGGCCACTCCGCGAAGATTCAGATTGCTGAGCAGTACTTGTTCCAGCCGATGCACGCCGCAAGAATTAGGCTCGCTGTATCAGGCAGGCTCGGAGCCGTCAGCCAGGCTCAGGTATCTGCTGCGCATGGTTACCACGGAATCAGCCTGATCCGCCGGCTGCTCAGCATTGGCTTCGAGGATGTCAGCATCCGTGCGCAGAATTTCCGCTCCCCGATCATTCAGGGACCGCAGCGCAGCGGTCCACCTTCCGCCGAAGTACCGGTGCAGGCTGTCCAGACCCTGGCAACGCTGGATTTTGGGGACAAGCTGGGTGTATTCGATTTCACCGGTGAGCAGTATTTTTCGTGGATTCGCGGCAACCGTGTCCTCGTTCGCGGGGAGCGTGGGGAAATAAGGGATCAAGACGTAGCCTGGCTGGAGGCCTATGACACACCGCTGTATAGCAGCCTTCGCCGGATTGATGCTGGACATGGCGGGAATCTGGAGGGCTTTTATCTCAAGGGAATTATGGCCGATGGAGAATGGCTGTATAAAAATCCTTATGGACCAGCGCGTCTGTCGGATGATGAGCTTGCCATCGCAGAGAGTCTTACCCGGATGCAGCAGTATATCCAAGGCGGGCCATCATTCTATAGCCTGGCTGAAGGAAGCCAGGACCAATATTTGGCGCTGCTGCTGGATCAGGCAGCCAGGAGCGGCGAGACGGTAGTTTCGCAGCGTCAGCCCTGGGCGGCGGAATGAGCCTGCGCCGCTGGGGAACCGGGTTTGGCCCGGAAAAGGCGGCAACAACGGCAAAAGTGCCGTTGTTAGAGCAGGAATGGCCAAGTTGGTCCCGAACAACGGCAGAAATGCCGTTGTTGAACGGGCCTCGGCCGGAAAAGGCGGAAACAACGGCAAAAGTGCCGTTGTTGGAGCAGGAATGGCCGAGTTGGTCCCGAACAACGGCAGAAATGCCGTTGTTGAACGGGCCTCGGCCGGAAAAGGCGGCAACAACGGCAAAAGTGCCGTTGTTTCCAAAAAAAGCTGCCCGTTCGCAGTGATACATGCGGCAGGGCAGCTTTCGGCCTTTTTACGGTTTGTTCTTACAGTTACTTGTTCTTACAGGTTAGATGAGGAGTTATAACGCCGCCGAACCAGTCAGCTCAGCAGCCAGCCCGATGTACTCGGAACGGAGCCGGACCAGCTTCGAGACACTTTGCTCCAAACCGCCGGGGCGGTTACGCTGAATCCATAGCTGGCGGTAGTGGTGAAGCAGAAGGTCGAGGTCTTTGATCTGCCGGTGGATCAGCGCCGGGTCTAATGGGCTAGCATCCTGTGCCAGATGCTTCTTAATCCGGGCCAGTTGCACTGCATGCTGTACAAAATGAATGCCATTCCGCAGCTCCTCCAGCACAAGACGGGCATCGCCGCACCCCAGCTCCAGCTGTTCAAGCTGTGCTTCGATCCCTTCTATATAATGCTCTAACTGATCGAAGTGTCCATCCGTCAGCTTGGTGACAAGCTGCACCTGATGCAGCGGGGTACGCATCAGCATGGACATTTCCGTATCATTGGGACGGACAACCCCAGATTCATACTTGTAATAGTTGCCCAGATCAAGCAGCAGCTGACCAATTTTGCCCGAGTGGTCATGGAAGACGGCTGTATTTAGATAAGCGGCAACATCTGCTTCAAGATTGTTCTCCACATTCCAGGCTACTGCTGCACCATAGGCGAATCCGGCATAGCTGATGGGCAGATGCTGCCAATGTCCGAAATCACCCCAGTCGGTAATCAGGTAGCCGATGGCACCATTATTTTTGCCATGCACTGCAGCGCTGCGCAGATTGGCCAGCATGTTATCGCTGCGGCCCGTGAGTGAATTCCAGGAGCTGGTTCCGGGGCATACATAGAACGGAATCCCCGCTTCCCGGAATTTCAGCGTATCTGCCTCAAACGGATGGGCTGCGCTGTAGCCCCATTCCATGGCAATGATATCTTTGGGCAGCTGGGGGATAAGCTCGGGGTGCTGGATGATAATATCTCCCCAGAACTGCATGGTTTTGCCGCGCTCCAGGACAAGCTTATGAATTTTCTGCAGGAAAGACAAATACAGCTGGCCTTTGCCTTCGGCCTCGGCCGACGCTTTGCTTTTGCCAAGACCCAGCTCATACGTCTCATCGCAGCCTACATTGAACTGCTTCGATGTGAAATACGGTAGGAGGTCATCATACATGGTGCCTAACAGCTCGAGGACTTCAGGATCTTCAGTATGGAAGGTACCGGGGTGCATGAACAGTCCCTCCGGGTACATTTCACTGTCGTACATATTCTCTGGGAGCATGAATCCTTCCGGAATTTCAGCCAGGCTATTAAACTCTGGACGGGTCAGCCAGCCCTCCATATGTCCGAAGCTGTTTTGATTCGGAACCAGCTCGATATATCGCTCCTTGCAATAGGCATCCAGCAGCAGAATTTCCTCGCCGGTGATAGGGGTTTCCAGCTCCCAAACTTGTGGAAAGGACTCGTAGGCGAATGGAGAACCTTCTATATATAACTGCAGCTGATTCAACTTCAGATCTGCCATGAAATCAATAATGTGGTAAAGGGTCTCAAGCCTCGGGATTTTGTTGCGGCTGATATCGATCATTAGTCCTCTGGCGGCAAAATCCGGCTGATCGCTGATTTGCAGAAACGGGATGCTTCTGCCGAATTGCTGCAAAATTTGTTTTAGGGTGGCGGTAGCATAATAAGCTCCTTCGGGAGAACTGTACATGACGGCAATTCCGCTCGCATCGACGCGGATTTCATAGCCCTGTGCAGGCAGCAGGGGACTATAACTAAAGTGATAGACGGAACGGGTGGCTGAACGAGTGCCTACAGACAAGGAAAGGCTGAGCTGCAGGACCTGCGACAGGATGAGTTGAAGCCTGCGCGCGGCAGGAAGAACGGAACCCTCTGCTTCTCCCGTAAGAACTATGCTTCCTGCAGAGGGATGCTGGAACCGGCCTTCGGACCAGACCAGCACCTGTGGCTTCGGAAACAGCTGTAATGGATGATTATCAGACATAGCGTGGACACCTCTTGTTCATGTAGAATATGATCATCTTCAGATTAACCATATCACTCCTGGATAGAGGGAGGAATGCACATGATGTCCGAGGTCATGGATTATATGATCAGTCCATACCCCATAAGGATTATTGATCCCAAAGTAGAGTCTTCCAGGCTCAGGCTAAAGGCGATTCAGATAGGTCAAGCGGGTCATCTTCCGGGAAGAATATTGTATCGTACAAACGTTGTATTCGAACATTGGGCACTTGTATATATTTTATCCGGGAACGGTACTTATAGGGAGAACGGCGAAAAGGTACAGCAGGTGCGTGCCGGCAGCCTATTTTTTTTCCGTCCGGGCTGCAGTTACAGCTTCGGACCTCCGCAGGGAGGAAGCTGGGATGAATACTATGTTAATTTTACGGGCACCCGTGTGACCGAATGGCTGGAAGCGGGACTTATTGAGGGGGGGACGGTATTCGAGGCTGCTGCATTTCAGGGGCTCAGTTCCTTATTCGAGCAGGTGCTTGGACTGATGGAAGGCGGTGTACCTGCAGATGCCGACAGGGCGGCAGCTATGCTGGAGGGTATATTGCTGGAATGCTCCCTAATCACTCAAGGGTTTTCCTGGACACGGGAAGCCGACATTATGCCCCAAATCCGCGAAGCGTTGAACTCCTGCATCTACGGAAAGCCGGATCTTTCGGACATTGCGGCCAGACATCATATTTCCATGTCAACCCTTCGCCGCCTTGTGCGGCGCAGCAGCGGATACCCTTTGCATGAGTATATCCACCGGCTCAAGATGGCGGAAGCGAAACATCTGCTGCTTAATACCTCCCTCCAGGTAAAAGCGATAGCCGGAATGCTGCATTACGCCGATTGCTTTTACTTTTCAAGGTTATTCAAGAAATATATGGGCATGTCCCCGCTCAACTGCCGCAAAAGCTTATAATTACTGACAAATTTCTACTTCAATTGACTTAGATATGTCGGAATTTGCGGTTTTTTCATTGACAGCGGCAAAATCAAAATGTTATTATTTAGGCAATATTTGCAGAATCACGATAGTTCTTATAGACTATGCCGGAGATGAAGCCATGAGGGAATTTTACTGCATCAGTTGCCGCAGTCTCCATAAGGTGGAAATACCAAACCACAGCGTACGTATTTTATCCACTGGTTATCATATCGTTGGCGAACAACGCTATCAGATTTGCATTTGTAATTCATCCAAGTTGCCCAAAGCTTTGCCAGCGGTGGCCGAGTAGACTTCGAAAGACTGGAAAGATTACAACAACCATAGATTTTAGCTGCCGAAGCAGCCTGTCCCATTTTTAGGGATAGGCTGTTTTTAGTTCGGCTGCAAGCAGCCTGGAATATATTACATATTCATGAATTCGCTATCATTAGAAAAGATGGATTGGAATTGATAATCCTTTGAAAAAAAAAGCCCTATTTTATGCAAAAATCATTAAATGTAAACGTTATCACTAAAAACGGGAACTTGTTATTGTGATTTTTCTCATGTATGATGCTTTTAAACAAAGCTTAGAAAAAGCTCGCATTTTCCAAAAAATGGAGAATAGGGTGGTGGGATGAAAATTAAAGCAACCGCGGAAGACAGAATGATTACACTTTACAGAAACATTTCTTTGTCCCTCACATCATTGATGTACCTCCTGGATCATACGGGGCCTTCCGTCTTTTATAAATCCCTATTAATCATGCTGTTATTTTTATTTGCCCAAGTATTCACTGTTTATTACCGGAGGTTGCGTAAATGGCCGCGTGTTCTTATGCTTGCAGTGAGCATTGAGATCGCTGGAATCATTGTATTGACGTTGTGTACTGGCGGGTATGACAGTCCGTTTAAACTATATGTACTTAATCCAGTACTCATCGCGGCAGGTTCCCTATCCTTTTACTTCAGCTGGAGCCTCTTGTTTGGTTATTTTGGCATATTTGCTGTATTTTGTTACTTTTTTATGAACTCATCCGGTAAAACTTTTGCAGAAGCAGTGCTTGATAACGGCAACCTGTTTCTAGTCCTGGTACTTACGGTTATAATTATGCAAATGGTAAATCGGATCAAGCGGCAGCGGGAAGCGGCAAACGCACGGACGAACGAAACCATGGAGCATATTAAATCGCTCTATCACATTGTAGAGACTTCAAGTCAGCATGATTTTATGAACATCGGGCAAGTCATTACGGATTATGTGGTGAAGCTTACTAAGCTGGACAAAGCATTGTTCTGGTTCGCAAAGAAGAGTGGAGAGCCTGCCCCTGAGAGCCGCCAGACCGGCTGGCAGCAGGAGGAGGAATGGTACCTGTTCGCAGAGCTGGAAAAGCACGAGCATGAATGGAGATTGCAGCGCGAACCTGTTTTTAAAAGCCTACCCGGACTCGGAGACTTTCTGCTCATGCCTGTGAGAATGAGTACACGTTTTGTGGGTATGATTGGTGTCAAGCTGGAAGCATCGGAGGGGCTGGAAGGCCGCAGATGGTACATCCAGCAGCTAATGTTTCTTTCAGAGCTGAGCGCCATTATTCTGGAGCGCCATGAGCTTGGCGTTATTGAGAACCGGCTGATCATCACCAATGAGCAGAACCGGATTGCCGATGAAATGCATGACAGCGTGTCGCAGAGCCTTTTCGGCATTGTCTATGCAACTCATTCTCTGAAGCAGACCTGGCGGAAGATGTCCGAATCCGAGCTGGAGGAGCAAATTGAGCTGATCCATGATTCAGCTACCAAGGTTGCCAAGGAGCTGCGCATTACGATTTACAGCCTCAGCTCCAAAAAGAGCGGCGGTCCTACATGGCTGGGCATGGTTAGATCACATTTAAAAAGCTTATCCAGGCTGAATGATGTGGAAATTGAGTTAAAAATAACGGGGGATGATTTCAGTCTTCCTTATCCTTACCACAAGGCGCTCTTCCGGATTATATCCGAAGCGACAGGCAATGCCATACGTCATGGTGCTGCCAGCCGGGTGGATGTCGAACTGTCACTTAAGCCGAAATGGATCAGACTTTCGATAAGCGACGATGGCGTTGGTTTCGATACTGATCTGCTCTGGACCGAATCCGAGGATAATACCGGCGGACTAGGCATGAAGAATATGCAATATCTGGCACAGTCCCTAGGCGGTGACTTCCAGTTGTCCAGCAGTGAGAATGCAGGCACCAGAATTTTAATTTCGATACCTGTCGGCGTGGCTGAACTGAAAAATGCATAAACTTTAGGCAGGAGGTCGTTCTAGTGAAAATCGTCATTGTTGATGATCACCCATTGGTTAGAAGAGGACTCGCGGCGGTCATTTCCATGCAGTCGAATCTGCATTTCGCCGGCGAAGCAACGAATGGCCAAGAAGCTCTTCTGATCATAGAAGAGACGCAGCCTGATCTTGTGCTTATTGATCTCAAGCTGGCCGATGAATCAGGTCTGGATGTCATCAAAGCAGCGCGTTCACGTGGGCTGATCAGCAAGTTCATCCTGTTGACCTCATCGGCGAGCCGGGAGGATTTCCTGAAGGCGGAGGAAGTATTGGTTGACGGGTATGTGCTCAAAGAAGCGTTGCCTGAGGAACTGCTGTTTGCCATTCAGCTGGTTCACAAAGGCCGAAAGTATTATGACCCTGGACTGATGGAAGATAAGATGCGGATGAATGGCAACAGTCCAACAGACGAATTGACTCCGAAGGAAAAAGAGGTGCTCATTGAGCTTGGACAGGGGGCAAGCAACCGGGAAATTGCCTCAAGGCTGTTCATCAGTGAGTTTACGGTGAAAAAGCATGTTAGCCAGATTCTGGCGAAACTTCAAGTGGCCGACCGGACACAGGCAGCACTATACGCGAACGCGGTGGGGCTCACCAAGTATGAAATGTCATACGATTAACTTCCATTTAATTTAAAATATGTATGGAACACGGACGTAATAGTCTGTGTTTTTTTTTGCCTTCAGGAGGGTTTTCCGCGCTATTTGTATTTCCTCTGACGTTAGCATTGCCATCTGAACATGATCTGAACAGCAGGTTACATACCCATATGCCTGCGGACGTAGCTATTAATGCCACGGCTTGTCAGGCTTTTCCAGTCATATGGCACTAAAGTATACCATGTGGCCCCTCTTTTGTAGTAAACCTCCTCACACGAAAGTGAAGATTAAAGTGATGGTATGACCCATGTGGGGATTCCCAGGGATTGATAAAATAAAAGCAAGATATCTGAAACTTTCATGATTGCTTTCAGAATGCAACGAATGCGGAAGGAGGGTTACTGTGGAAAAGACGATTTTGGATTACATTAACCTGATTAAAAAGAGGTTATGGTTAATCACACTGTTTGTATTAATCTCCTGCGCCACCACCTTCTATGTCAGCAAGAACTTCGTCGTGCCTGTCTACTCAGCCTCCGGACAGCTGCTCGTCAACAACGCCGCGAATGTCCCCGAGAGCAACAATCTTAATAATCTGAACTTCAGTCTCAACCTCATCGAGAGCTATAAGGAAATTATGAAGTCGCCAACGATTATGAAGAGCGTAGTAGCAGAACATCCGGAGTTCAATCTGACAGAACAGCAATTGGCTGGCAAGCTGCAGATTAAGTCTTCGGAAAAGAGCCAGGTGATCAACCTGAGCGTACAGGATGAGAGCTATACTAAAGCGGCTACAATAGTAAACGCGGTTTCGCAGACATTTATCCGCAGTTTGCCGGCGTTGATGAATCTGGACAATGTGGCATTCCTGACTCCGGCTGACCCTACTGATGTTCCTGGACCCGTTAACGGCGGATCGACAATGAACATTATCATCAGTTTTGTTGTCTCGCTGATGGCAGCCATCGGAATTATTCTGCTGATGGAAACTCTCAACGGTACACTCCGGTCAGAGAAGGAAGCAGAGTTCGATCTAGGACTTCCGGTTATCGCCAGCATTCCTACGATACGCAAACGGGACTTAGGGAAGTCGGCAAATGCTAAAGCAAGAGTAGGGGAGGGTGCTTATGTTACGGCTGAATAAAAGTCTGATTGCGGACATCAATCCATCCTCGCATATCTCCGAATCCTTTCGCTCGCTGCGCACCTACATCAGGCAGCTCGGGCTGCTGAAGAGCAATGGAGGGCAGGTGCTCCTCTTCACTTCCGCTGAAGGCGGGGAAGGCAAGACGACGATATTGTCGAACCTTGCAGTTTCCTTCGTACAGGACGGGAAAAAGGTGGCGGTTGTTGACTGCAACCTGAGACATCCGGGGCTGCACAATGTGTTTGAGGTAGAAGGCAGTCAAGGGCTTGCCGCATATCTCGGGGGCATGGAAGAAGCGAAGGATATTGCCGTTTACGGCAATCTGGCCAATCTGGCTGTAATCCCGGCGGGAATTACCAGTGTGAGTCCACCGGACATGCTGGGCAGTGAGAGAATGGCAGGCTTGCTGGAGGAACTGAAGGCGAACTTTGATCTGGTGCTGCTTGATTCGCCACAAGCGGTTGAATACAGCGATGCACGCATCCTGGCTCCCCTGTCTGATGGACTGATTATCGTTGCCAGACACGGCAAGACCAAACGCGAGTCGCTCAAAAAGTTGAAGGGGCTGATGGAGCAGACGGGCGTGAAAATTCTCGGAATTGCTATGAATCAGACCAGATAGTACTTCCAAGCGGGTTTTGTTCTAAAGAGAAAATGAGTGGAGCCAATACTTACAAAACCTGGTGTATGCTTCCGAAGCAAGTTT
The DNA here is from genome assembly GCF_052044425.1 of Paenibacillus sp. 22594. NCBI lineage: Bacteria > Bacillati > Bacillota > Bacilli > Caryophanales > Paenibacillaceae > Paenibacillus > Paenibacillus sp. 22594. Next base: position 522,254 of record NZ_JBQENA010000004.1, on the reverse strand, counting down.
TGTACGAGGAATATTCGGATGAGGCATATGCTTACAAAACTCTTAGGAGGTAAGTGCGATGAAGAAGGTAAAAAAGGTGATTATCCCTGCAGCAGGACTAGGAACGCGCTTCCTTCCTGCGACGAAAGCAATGCCTAAGGAAATGCTGCCGATCATTAACAAACCCACTATTCAGTACATTGTGGAAGAAGCAATCGCTTCCGGCATCGAAGATATCATCATCGTTACAGGTAAAGGGAAACGCGCAATTGAGGATCACTTCGACAACGCTTTTGAACTGGAGTCCAGACTGCTGGAAGACGGCAAGCTGGAGCTGCTGAAAGAGGTTCAGCGTTCATCGAAAGTTGAAATTCACTATATTCGTCAAAAAGAACCCAAAGGCCTGGGTCATGCAGTATGGTGCGCTAGACGCTTTATCGGAGACGAGCCCTTTGGCGTAATGCTGGGTGACGACATCGTAACTGGCAAAGTTCCCTGCCTGAAGCAGCTGATCGACCAATACGAGGAAACGCAGAATTCAGTCATCGGGGTCCAGGAAATTCCTGATGAATTCACCAACCGTTACGGCATCATTGAACCCGATTTGCAGGATGGACGTTTGTACCGGGTTAATAATTTTGTCGAAAAACCGGCGATTGGCACCGCGCCATCCAACCTGGCGATCATGGGACGGTACGTGTTCACTCCAAAGATATTCAAATACCTGGATCTTCAAGAAAAAGGCGCAGGCGGTGAAATTCAGCTCACGGATGCTATTCAGAAGCTGAATCAGAGCGAGCGGGTATATGCTTATAACTTTGATGGTACGAGATATGATGTCGGTGAACGGCTGGGATATATTTTGACTACTCTTGAATTTGCACTGCAAAGCGAAGATCTGCGGTATCCGGTGATGGATGCGATGGCAGAATGGCTCAGCAAAGAGGGATTAACTCTGAATAGCTGAAAACCAAGTTTATACTTTCGAAAAGAGCAAACATTTAGGAGGAATGAGGAGAAATGAGCATGCAAAAACTGCCGGAAGACTATGAGGCCGTCCTGCCGAAACTTTACATGCTACATGCCAAAGAAGGAAGTAAAGAAATGGATTCCTATCTGGTGATGAAGCGGATTATCGACATTTTTTTCTCCGCTCTTGGCCTTCTCGTGCTGCTGCCGCTGTTCATCGTGGTGGCAATCCTGATTAAGCTGGAAGATCCGAAAGGAAAGGTGTTCTTCCGTCAGAACCGGGTTGGCAAGGACGAGAAGCTGTTTCCAATGTATAAGTTCAGATCCATGGTCTCCAATGCCGAGGAGCTGAAAGCGAATCTTTTGGCCTACAACGAGGTCAGCGGCGCGATGTTCAAGATCAAAAATGATCCCCGCATCACCCGTACAGGAAGATTCCTGCGTAAGACCAGCATTGATGAATTGCCTCAGCTCTGGAATGTGCTGATGGGTCATATGAGTCTGGTGGGTCCCCGTCCTCCGCTAGTGGAGGAAGTTGCCCAGTACACGGAATATGACAAGCAGCGGTTAATGGTTACACCAGGCTGCACGGGCTATTGGCAGGTAAATGCAAGAAACAGTGTCGGATTTGATGAAATGGTTCAGCTGGATCTGACCTACATTCATATCCGCAGCACGATGCTGGATCTCAAAATCATCTTCAAGACAGGCCTGATGCTGCTCGGCTCTAAAGATGCGTATTAATAAAATGGAAATTGGGTGAATGCCGATGCTTGTATACGGAGACGTTCCTAAGATTTCCATAATCATCTGTACCTACAACCGGGCAGCTTTGCTGCTTAAGACGCTTCAGTCGCTGTTGCCGCTGGAGAATCTGGATCAGGCCGAAGTCATTTTGGTGGATAACAGCTCCAAGGATGATACGGCAGCAGTGGTCAAGCGGTTTATGGATACGGAAGGTACAGATATGGATATCCGTTACATTCTGGAGCCGGTACAAGGGTTATCGGCGGCCCGGAATACAGGAATTCTGGCTTCCAAATCGCCGCTCATCGCTTTTCTGGATGATGATGCGATTCCTTGCCGGGATTGGATAACGACAATTGTAAACACGTTTGATCAAAAGCCCGAGGTCATGGCCATGGGCGGCAAGATTGCTCCGATCTTCGAAAGCAAGCGCCCGGATTGGCTGATCAAGCCGTTCGAGTTGCCTTACACCATCGTCGATTTGGGCAACCGCATTAAGGAATATCCGAAACGGCTTCATCCCTGCGGCGCGAATATGGCGATGCGCAAGGTGGCCTTTGATATCAGCCTGTTTCCACTGGAGCTCGGAAGAAAAGGAGACTCACTTCTCTCCGGTGAAGAGACCTGGCTGTTCAATCAGATTGAAAGTCAGGGACATTCGATTCTCTATCATCCGCAGATGGCTGTTGATCATTTCGTACCGGCCAACCGGCTGACGGAGGATTGGATTATGAAAAGATATTACAGTCAAGGCATATCCAACGCGATGAAAAGCGCTGGTGTGAAGGATAATCTGCTCCTGCTGGGTAAGACGGCCGCCAAAGTCATCTATGTGATGGCCGATTCGATCCTCTCCAGAAGCCAGGGAAGAAAACTCCTGAACAAATGCCGGCTGGAGAGTATTCGCGGAACTCTTCATATGATCTGGAACCGGAAGAGGGAATCTGCAGCGGGGTGAGGGAGACAATGACGAATTTTGAGTGGGGCTCCAAAATAAATGTTTTACCATACGGAATGCTCTATCTCATGTCCGCACTGTTCCTAGGAACAGCGGTCATCTATCAGCCAGTAATAGCGATAGCAGCCGTACTCCTGATTATATTGCTGGTTGTCTCGATCTCTCGTCCTGAACTCATCAGCTATTTCGTCCTGCTCACGACAGCGGTCTCCATCAACTTTCTGTATCCCGGCAGCATGTTCGGCGTTGAGATTCTCTCGCTTTACAAGCTGGTGATCCTGATGCTGCTGGTACCTTGCATTCTTGTGAACGGATTGAAGTTCCGTCTGAGCCCGCCCCTTTGGGCGATGGTGGGACTGCTCTTCATCACCTTTGGCACCTCCATATGGTTGCCTGAGATGAGCGGGTCCATTGCAATCAAGGCATTTATCGGTTTGTCTCTTCCTTTTGTCTTCCTCCTGATTAACTGGAAGAAGGAAGTAGCCGAACGGCAAATCCGTATTCTCGCTTCGCTTCCACTAATGAGTGTGCTGGCCGGAATCGTGCTGCAAGTCGTACATCTTCACTCTTTCCTCGATGTGGAGTTCACCGGCGCTGTACGGGTTCAGGGAGCGAACATCCCGGCGCATCTGGCGATGCTGGCCTTCATGGGTGTGGGAATTGCCTTCATTGAGATCAAGCGCAGTCCGCAGCATGCACGTTATTTCTATACCATGCTGGCACTGAACTTCCTGATTCTCATTGGAACCGGGACACGCGGACCGATATTGGCACTGGTGTTAATGGCTCTGTACTATTTCTACGATATTTCGCGGCAGTACCTGAAGGGCAAAACACAATTTCTGATTCCGCTCCTGTGCTCGGTTATTCTGATCTTCTCGGCGGTATATCTGCAACTCGACAACATCAAGAAGCGTTCCTTCGAACGCACGACGGAGACGACGGTTGACTTATCGGGGCGCGCAGAAGCCTGGGAGTACTTCCTGAACAAGGCGGCAGATTCTCCGTGGTCGGGCAGAGGACTTGGAGCCGTTACGGTGGCGAACGACGGAACACTGTATAAAGGATTCGTGGTTCCCCACAACGAGTATATCCGCTTTTACTTTGATGGAGGGTATATCGGAGCCATACTGCTTCTCATTTCATTATTGGCTGTGTTTACTCTGGTGTACAGAGCTTTGGCAAAGCCAGTCAAACCATATTATCTGTTCTTCATAGCAGGGTTTATGATTTATTCGTTTTCCGACAACACGCTGTCGACGGTCCAATCGATTATTCCTTTCTGTTGGTACCTCAACTGCCTGTATCGATCTTCACAGCCAACCGATTCCCCACAAAAAGAAGTGATACGATGAACCAAGTGAACATGTTCGATGTCAATTTCGATAACTATGATTTCATGGACCTGCTTGATTACATTGATAAGACTATTCAGGAGCGGTCACAATCGTACATCCTGACCTGCAACGTCGATCATGTGATCAAGCTTCGCAAGGACAAAGAGTTCCAGACCGTCTATTCCGAAGCAGGTGCTGTAGTGGCAGACGGAATGCCGCTCATCTGGGCCTCAAAAATGCTTGGTAAGCCGCTGAAGCAAAAGGTATCGGGAGCAGACCTTTTCAGCCGCCTAGGCAATGCCTTTGAGCAAAGGAAGTACCGGCTGTTCTTCCTCGGCTCTGCACAAGGTGTGCCGGAGCAGGCAACCAAGAATCTTAAAGCGGCCTATCCCGGCATGAATATTGTCGGCTGCTATTCTCCTTCCTACGGCTTTGAGCACAACGATGAAGAGAACCAGCGTATTATCGAAATGCTGACGGAGAGTCAGCCGGATATTGTGTTCGTAGGCGTGGGAGCGCCGAAGCAGGAGAAGTGGATTTACCGGCACTACAACTCTTACGGGGCGCCGATCTCCATTGGCGTGGGAGCCACCTTTGACTTTTTGTCAGGATCGGTGAAGCGGGCGCCGGATTTTATGCAGAGAACAGGGCTCGAATGGTTCTGGAGACTCAGCCAGGAACCGAGAAGGCTCTGGAAAAGATATCTTGTCGATGACGCTCAATTCCTGGTTTTGCTGCTCAAAGAGCTGCGCAAACGGGATAAAGCAAAGGGAGGCAGGCTGGAATGAACTTAAGTCTTCCGTCCATGAAGTCAGCAGGAACGCTGCTGCTGATCTGCGGTATATGTCTTGGGCTTCCGCTGATGATCGGGTTTGCCAGTGCGAAGCTCAGCTCTTCCAATAGTCTTCAGGGGATTATCCTGGCGGGAATCCTGTTTCCGGCCTTCCTGCTGGCATTGCTGAAGCCGAAGGCGCTAATCGCCTATACCTTGCTGGTCTGGGCGGTTGCTCCAGAGCTGCGGCGGATCGCTGATTGGTCGGAAGGAGTCTATCATTCTGTATCACTGCTCAGTCTGGCGCCGCTGCTCACGGGTGCTACCCTGGCAATTCCGGTGCTGGGGGAGATTCACCGCATCCGCAAATCTTCCACCCGGATTATCCTGTTGTTCTCGGTGGCACTCGCTTACGGAGCGCTGATTGGCCTGGCGAAGAACGGCATAGGCTCAGTGTACGATCTGGCAAATTATATCGTACCCTTGCTGCTGATTCCGTTCTTCGCGGTAACCCGCTTTAGACCGAAGGACATTGACCGGTTGCTTTATGCTTTTGCCAATATCGCCGTTCTCGTAGCCATTTACGGAATCGTCCAGTATTTGACCGTTCCCCCTTGGGATGCCTTCTGGATGAAGAATGCCGATATGATGTCCATTGGCACACCGTATCCTTTAGAAATCCGGGTTTTCTCCACGCTGAATTCACCCGGACCTGCAGCGACCTTCCTGGTCTTTGCCCTGGTACCGATGATTCTGGAGAAAAGATGGCAGGGTACCCTGCGCTGGATCGGCGTTATGCTCGTTGTCGTCTGCCTCCTGACCACGCTGGTGCGTTCAGCCTGGCTGGTCATGCTGGTCATGCTGCTGGTATACATCGCTTCCTCCCCGTCAAAGGGCAAATGGAAGGCGCTGCTCCAACTGGTCTTCGTCGCTGCCGCACTGTTCTGGATTGTCCCTAAGCTTCCGGGCGCGGAAGGGCTGGTCGCCCGTATGGAGACACTGACCTCTGTGCAGGAAGACCACTCCTATAATGAACGCCTGAGTCTATGGCAGAACATGCTTCCGATGGTGGCGGCCAATCCGGTCGGCCAAGGCATAGGCAGTGTAGGCCAGGGTACCAAGATCGGCAACGGTGGAGAACTTGGCGAATACGGAAATATGGACAACGGTGTGATCGCCTTACTGCTTACCTTCGGGGTCCTGGGCGCATTGTTTTTCTTTGGCGCCCTGGGCGCAGTCATTAAACAAATTATAGTCAGAGTGACCAGCAGAGACAGTCTTCAGCCATATGCCCGGTTATCACTGGCAGCATGGATGGGAGCGGTGGTCAGTCTGGTATCGGACAACGGTTTTCCCGGACTCAAAGGTTACCTGATCTGGATGCTGATTGGATTAGGGCTTGGGGCCAAAGAGATTATTGATAGCAGAAAGAAGGGAACACCACATGCAGCCATTGAACGCGAAATCACTTCCCACTAGCACGGTCTGGTCCTCGCTTCGGCGGTTTACCAAGAGTAAGGACAACAGCTCCGCAGCTGTGAAGACCATGTTCGTCAGCGTGCTGATCCTGCTGGTGAATATGCTGACCGGTGTGCTGACCGCCCGCTACCTGGGTCCTACAGGACGCGGAGAACAGACAGCTATGGTGAACTGGTCACAATTTCTGGCGTTCAGCATGAGCTTCGGGATTCCTTCGGCGCTGATCTACAACGCCAAAAAGAATCCGGATGAAGCAGGCGTACTCTATCGGGTGGCCTTGCTAATCGCACTGGCATTCGGGACCGCAGCCATGATTGTCGGGATTGTGATCCTTCCCTACTGGCTGAAATCCTTCAGCCCGAATGTCGTACTGTTTGCGCAATGGTCAATGATCCTGTGCCCGCTGATCGTGGTCTCACAGATCAACAATGCAGCTTTTCAGTTCAGAGGCGATTACAAGACCTTCAACTGGCTGCGGTATCTGCTCCCGCTGCTGACGCTGGTAGCTATCGGAATTCTGATCCTCACCCATTCGATGAATCCTTTTACAACTGCACTCGCATATCTGGTACCTTCAGTGCCGGTCTTCATCTGGATGACAGTTACCCTGCTCCGTACCTACAGAGTGAAGATGAAGGATGCTTACAAGAATTTCAAAAGACTGTTCACCTATGGACTCGGTTCCTACGGAAATGATCTGCTCGGACAGTTTTCCTTCTATATCGACCAGATCATTATCGCCGGGCTGCTACGGCCAGCCGATCTGGGATTATATGCGGTAGCGGTAAGCCTCTCGCGGATGGTCAACTTCTTCTCGAATTCGATCACCGTGGTGCTCTTTCCAAAAGCTTCCGAGCTGTCTAAGGATGAGGCCATTTCCCTTACCTTCAAAGCCTTTCGGATCAGCACAACGTTCACCCTGCTGGGCTCACTGTTCCTGATGCTGGTTGCACCATTCGTGATTCCGCTGCTGTACGGCAAAGATTTCAACACAGCTCTGACGGTGTTCCGCCTGCTGCTGCTGGAAGTTACGATCAGCGGAGGCACATTGATACTGGCCCAGGTGTTCATGGCACTCGGCAAACCGAAGTTCGTATCGATCCTGCAAGGGGTCGGACTGATCCTGGTAATTCCGCTGCTGTTCCTGCTGGTGCCGAAGTTCGGATTGTTCGGGGCAGGGGTGGCGATGCTGTCATCGGCGGTGCTGCGGTTCTTGTTCATTATCCTGAATATCAGATACAACCTGAAGGTCAAGCTGCCCCGCCTTATCATTAACGGGGATGACATTCAGTGGATGAAGACGACGATGAATTCCTATATTCGTAAAAAACCTATGGATACCTAAGCAAGCGAGCAGAGGCACTAAGCGAGCCGCTTCTCTGCTTAAATAATAATGGACGGTGTTGAGAGGAAAGTAGAGAAAGTTTGGAGCTGTAGAAGCGTAGCGTTCGCCTTTGTCTTCTGATTTCAACCGCAGCTGCGGTCTTAAATAAAGAAATCAGAAGACAACAGCGATCGGAAGCCCAAACATTTCTCGAATTGACGACAAACACCGGACTGAAAAGGAGGATACCTTCATGGATTCAGTGAAAAGCGTGCTTGGCGGCCCGGGCAGTTACCCGATTTCGGCTGTCATCATTGCTCAGGATGACGAAGTTCGAATATCCAAAGCAATTCAGTCCTGCCGACTATTCGCCGATGAGGTGGTTGTAATCGACGGAGGGAGCAAAGACGGGACGGTGCAACTCGCCGAAAGCTTGGACTGCCGGGTGTTCGTTAACCCATGGCCCGGATACGCGAAACAAAGGGAATTCGGAGTGGAACGCGCCGTCCATGATTGGGTCTTCCTGATTGATACCGACGAAGTGGTCAGCGATGAGCTGGCGCAGGACATTCTGGACCGCAAGCCGGGACTTACGGACAGGGAAGTTGCCTTCTCGCTATACCGGATCGGTGATTTTCTGGGCAAGTGGCTGGATAAGGGTGAATACCTGGTGCGTCTCTATAACCGCAAGGCGTACGCCATCCGCAACAGTCTGGTGCATGAAATACCTGAGGTACCAGAGGAAAAGACGGTCAAGTTGAACGGAATACTCTGGCATCAGGGCTTCCGCAGCATCAATGACCATGTCGCCCGCTTTAACAAATATACCGATCTGGAAGCACAAACGGCTTTTGCCAGCGGCAAGCCCTTTAAGATCAGCCGCTTGCTGATTCGTCCGCCGGCTCGCTTTTTACAGAAATATTTCCTGCATGGTCTGTACAAAAAAGGGATTTCAGGGTTTGCGGTATCCATATTCTGGGTGATGTATGAATTCATGGTCGGCTTCAAGCATTACGAACTGAACAGCTCCGGCAAGCTGGCCCGGCATAATGCACTGGGTCAGGCGGAAAAAGAGGAAAAAGGGGAGAGAAGCTATGCCGTACAGTGACGGATTGAACATTATGACTACCGGCCTTAGCTGGCCCTCTTTACAGCCAGGCGGACTCAATACGTATTTCAAATCCGTCTGTGAGCAGCTCTCTTCACGCAACAAGGTGCACGCGCTGATCTGCAGTCAGGAGACGCCTGCCACCGCCAAAGAGCTGATTATCCACAACGCCGGCGACCCCAAGCAAACGATTTGGAAGCGCAAGGATGCGTTCCAGCGCAAGGCAGCGGATCTGATGGGGAATGGAAGCGGACGTATAGATATTCTCTATTCCCACTTTGCACCTTACGGAATAGGCCCGGCGCTTGAAGCCAAGAAACGCGGCATTCCCGTGGTGATGACCTTCCATGGTCCATGGAATGAAGAGATGAAGATCGAAGGTCAAGGGATCAAACACCGGGTCAAAACAACCATTGCCAAATCGATTGAACATAAAGCCTACAAGCTTGCAGACAGATTCATCGTACTCAGCGAATACTTCCGCGACATGCTGCACAGCCTGCACGGGGTGCCGCTGCATAAGATCACGGTTATCCCTGGTGCGGCTAATGTGGACCGCTTCATCCCCGCTACCAACCGGCTGGCGATCCGGCGGACGCTGAATCTTCCGGAGGGAGCAACCACTGTTCTTACGGTGAGACGCCTGATGAACCGGATGGGGCTTTTGCAGCTGCTGGAGGCTTGGAAGCAGGTCGCCGAGCGTTTCCCGAACGCGATTCTGCTGATTGGGGGCAAAGGCCCTCTGCGTGGAGAGCTGGAAGGGAAAATTGCAGACTACGGACTCGGTAATAAAGTAAGGCTGCTGGGTTATATTCCCGATCATGAGCTGGCCTCCTATTATCAGGCAGCGGACATGTTCGTGGTTCCATCCCAGGCACTGGAAGGGTTCGGACTTATCACTGTCGAGGCATTGTCCTCCGGACTTCCCGTGATGGCGACTCCTGTAGGCGGCAATAAAGAAATTCTGCAGGGCTTCCGGCCGGAGCTGCTGTTCAAGGGATCATCCAGCGATGATATGGCGGAAGGTATGATTCACATGCTGAGCAACCGTAAGCTGCTGCCTGGGCGTGACGAATGCAGAAACCATGTGCTCGAGAAATATACCTGGCAGCATGTAGGCGACCAAGTAGAATCCGTATTCCTCGAAACTTTGGGAAAGGGTGTGGCTGCAGGATGCTAAAAGTCGCTTATATCGATCACACCGCCAAATGGAGCGGCGGAGAGGTAGCCCTGTTCAACATTCTCACCAATATCGGTGAAGAGATTGAACCGCTCGTGATCCTTGCTGAGGAAGGAACACTTGCCGAACGTCTCCGGGAGAAAGGCATTGATGTACGCGTCATCCCGATGGATGAAAGCATCCGCAACCGCGGACGGAATGCCGTCAATCTCGGTGCGCCTGCTGCTGCGCTTGGACTACTGTCCTATGGACGCAAGCTGGCTCCTATCCTCAAGCAGGAGAAAGTGGATTGTGTGCATACCAATTCCCTGAAATCGGCATTCTACGGAGCCGTTGCCGCCAAAAAAGCCGGCGTGCCGCTGATCTGGCATATCCGGGATCACATCGGCGCCCCTTACCTCAAGCCGGTTGTCGCCAAGGCGATCCGGCTGATGTCACGCCTGCTGCCGAACGGTGTCATTGCGAATTCACATTCCACGTTGAATGCGCTGGAGCTGCCCCGTACGAAGAAGACACTGGTTGTCTACTCTGCGTTTGCCAAAGCGATTGGCGAAGGCATCGGCAAACGGGACCAGAAGGATTTCAACGTTCTGCTGGTAGGCCGGCTCGCGAACTGGAAAGGCCAGCATATCGTCCTGGAAGCGGCTAAGGCTTTTAAGAACGATAGCCGGGTGAAATTCTGGCTGGCCGGGGATGCCCTGTTCGGTGAAGAAGAATACAAAAATGAGTTAATTCAGAAGATGCAGCAGGATCAACTGACCAATGTCAGCCTGCTGGGTCATGTGGAAGATATACAAGGCCTAATGAACAAAGCCGATTTGCTGATCCACACCTCGATTACGCCTGAACCGTTTGGCCAGGTGATTGTCGAGGGCATGGCCGCTGGACTTCCGGTAATTGCCTCCAATGAAGGCGGACCGGTAGAGATTGTGGTTCCCGGTGTAACGGGAATGCTGATCCAGCCTGGAGACCCAGTCGTACTTGCAGACTCCATCACCTGGATGCTGAACCATCCCGAAGAGCGAAGACGGATGGCGGATAGTGGAATGAAACGGGTGAAAGAGCATTTTGTCATCGAAAATACGGTCAAGGATATCGTCAATTACTACAAAGGTTTGCTGGCGGCGACCTGACCTTATGTAAGACAAGAGCTTGTAGCTCGATCAGGAACTAATACATCCATGCGTTCACTACTTGATGATGCTGCTCCATAAAACTTTGAGGATGATTCACATGAAAATTGCGATAGCGCACGATTACTTAATCCAAATGGGCGGGGCGGAAAGAGTAGTGGAGGTATTCCACCACATGTATCCGGATGCTCCGATCTTCACGACGGTTTTTAACGGAAGCCGGCTGACCGACAACCTCAAAGACGCGGATATCCGGGCCTCCTGGCTGCAAAAAATACCGGGAGTGAAGACCAATTTTAAAGGGGTGCTGCCGCTTTATCCCATGGCCATCCGTGATTTGGACTTTCGCGGGTATGATATCGTCCTGAGTTCCAGCAGTGCTTTCATGAAAAGCATACAGGTGCCCGAGTCTACGTTTCATCTTTGCTACTGTCATACTCCGATGCGGTTCGCCTGGGACTATGACACTTACATGGAGCGGCAATCGAATTCCGGATTGTTCAAAAGACTGCTCAAGGTCTACATGCAGCGCCTCAAGAACTGGGACCAGCGGACTTCCAAAAATGTAAACCAGTTTGTTGCCAATTCGTCCGTAGTAAAAACGCGGATTCAGAATTATTACCACCGGGATGCGGATGTGATTTTTCCACCGATCAACACCGCACGCTTCAGCAGTTCGTCCTCTATAGGCGATTACTACCTGATTGTATCCCGGCTTGTATCCTACAAGCGGATTGATCTGGCGGTGGAAGCCTTCAACCGCAACGGTCTGAAGCTGTATATCGTCGGTGACGGGCCGGACCGCAAGCGTCTGGAGGGCATGGCCAAAGACAATGTATCGTTTCTGGGCCGGCTTGAGGATGCGGAGGTTACGGGCCTGATGTCGAAGTGCCGGGCGTTCATTTTTCCCGGAGAAGAGGACTTTGGTATCACGCCACTTGAGGCGAATGCTGCAGGAAGACCGGTGATTGCCTATCAGGCCGGAGGAGCACTGGATACCATCGTACCCTATGTCAACGGCGTATTCTTCCAGCACCAGGAAGTTGATGATTTACTTAAGGCCATTTACGAAGTGGAGTCCTACGCGTGGGACATTGGGCAGATTATGGGTCATGCGCGTAAATTCGATGAACAGGCGTTTATGGTTCAGTTCAAGCAGTATGTGGAACAGGCCTACGTCAATTTTCTAAAAGGAGGATGATTGTATGAAGCTGACAGTAATCGGTACCGGCTATGTCGGTCTTGTATCTGGCGTATGTTTTACACTGAATGGGAACCATGTGATTTGTGTGGATAAGGATGAGGAAAAGATTGAAAAGCTGGGCCGGATGGAATCCCCCATCTATGAGCCGGGTATCGAAGCGCTGATCGAAATGAATTTGCGTGAAGGCAGGCTTTCTTTCTCCTCTGATCTTCAGGAATCGGTAAGACGCTCCGATATCGTCATTCTGGCTGTAGGGACACCTTCATTACCAGGCGGCGAAGCGGATCTGAGATATATCGAAGGTGCAGCCATAGAAGTCGCCCAAGCGATGGAAGGCTACAAAATCATCATGACCAAGTCAACTGTTCCTGTTGGTACGAACGAGAAAATCCGTGGTATCATCGCTTCCCACACGAATCATCCCTTCGATATCGTCTCCGCTCCGGAATTCCTGCGTGAAGGCTCGGCCATCCGCGATACGCTCCATCCTGACCGGATTGTCATCGGACTTGATAACCCGGAGCTTGAGCCTACGATGCGCCAGCTTCACCAGGGCTTCACGGAAAATGTGTTCGTAACGGATATCCGCAGTGCGGAAATGATCAAATATGCATCCAATGCTTTTCTGGCAACCAAGATCTCCTTTATTAACGAGATTGCCAACATTTGCGAAAAAGTGGGAGCTGATGTAACCCTGGTGGCGGAAGGCATGGGGATGGACCGTAGAATCGGCTCCTCGTTCCTGCAGGCCGGCATCGGTTATGGAGGCTCCTGTTTCCCGAAAGATACCAATGCGCTGATCCAGATTGCGGGCAACGTGGATTACGAGTTCAAGCTGCTGAAATCCGTAGTCGAGGTGAACAAGGGGCAGCGGTTTATGATTCTCTCCAAGCTGCATGAATCCCTTGGCAACCTGCGCGGCGCAGTGATCGGTGTATGGGGTCTGGCTTTCAAACCGAACACCGATGATGTACGCGAAGCACCCGCCCTTGAAATTGTTGAGGCACTAGTGGCCGAAGGCGCTACAGTGAAGCTGTATGATCCGATTGCTGCAGATAACTTCAGACAGCAATACGATCATCCGCAGCTCCGCTGGTGCGGTCTGCCGGAAGAAGCGGCGGAAGGCAGTGATGCAGTATGCCTGCTGACCGACTGGAGCATGTTCAAGGATATTGATCTGCATAAGCTTGCGGAGAGCATGCGCCGCCAGGTGCTGATCGATGGCCGCAACGTGTACTCCAAAGAGCAGATCGAGGGCACCGGGCTCGAATATCATTCCGTCGGCCGCCCGCAAATGGGGGGCCTGAGCGGCTACTCCCCCAGCGTAGCCGGTGCGGTCTAATCCTTTGATCTTATCTGCTCTTGCCTGCAGCCCAAACAAGCGGCAATGCTGGATCTTTAGCAGGGCGCTTCGCCTGCGGGTGAAGCCAGTTGAAGGTTAGAGGAATTCACTGTAGCTGGCTACAGTGAAAATGCTGCTTGGGAAGCTGTTAAGGGAAGGAACGGAGAGGAATTTTGGAACTGTAGGAGCGTAGCGTCCGCCTTTGTCTGCAGATTTCCACCGTGACCAGCGGTTTAAATCAAGAAATCTGCAGACAACAGCGGCCGAAAGTCCAAACATTCCTTGCAGTGACTCCCGCAACAGTTGACCTTAAACATTGTCATGCAGCATAAAGCGAGAGTGGCATTCCTATCCTTCATGCGTCAGCCACCCGGCAGAAGCTTACGATAACAATCCGATATTTTCGCGACAAAACATAAATAGGAGGGTTCACATATGAAACTGGTACTTCTATCTGGCGGCTCTGGTAAACGTCTCTGGCCTTTGTCCAATGATTCACGTTCCAAGCAATTTCTGAAGGTACTGCAAAGTCCGGCAGGTGAGCCGGAGTCCATGGTACAGCGTGTATGGAGACAGCTGCAGGAGACAGGGATGGCGGAATCCTCCTACCTTGCGACCGGCCGCAGCCAAGTGGAGATGATACAGAGCCAGCTCGGCACAGAAGTGCCAATCATTGTGGAGCCGGAACGCCGTGATACCTTCCCGGCCATCGCTTTGACTGCAGCTTATCTGTATTCGGTGGCAGGAGTGTCTCCCAGCGAGACCGTGGCCATTTTGCCGGTCGATCCTTATGTGGAGGCATCATTTTTTGACACCGTCGTCCAGCTTGAAGCAACGATGGAACAAAGCGGCGCAAACCTGGCGCTGATGGGTGTTGTTCCTGAGCTGGCTTCTGAGAAATACGGCTATATTATTCCTACAAGCGACGAGGCGGCGGCAAGCGGCTATCTGCAGGTGAGCCATTTCCAGGAGAAGCCGGACCGTGTACAGGCTGAGGAACTGATCAGCAAGGGCGCGTTGTGGAACTGCGGAGTATTTGCATTCCGCTTGGGTTATTTACTGGATATTTTGCAGCGTAAAGGTTTGCCTTTGAACTATGAGGAGCTGCAGAAGCAATATAAATTGCTGGCTTCCATCAGTTTTGACTACGAAGTGGTGGAAAAAGAGGAGAATATCGTCGTTCAGCCGTACGCCGGTTTCTGGAAGGATCTTGGCACCTGGAATACCCTCACCGAGGAAATGAGCAGCAACCACGTGGGCAAAGGGTTCGTGACTGCCGATTCTGAAGGAACCTGCCTGATCAACGAACTGGATATTCCGATTACAGTCATCGGTGCGAAAGATTTAATCATCGCAGCCAGCCCGGATGGCATTCTGGTTACTCACAAAGCGGAAAGCCCGCGGATTAAGGAAGTGCTGAAGTCTTTTGAACAAAGACCCATGTACGAGGAACGCCGCTGGGGCCACTATAAGGTTATTGATTATGTGAAATATGATGAGGGCAACGAGGTGCTGACCAAGCGGATTTTCATAGCCGAAGGAAAAAACATCAGCTATCAGCTGCATCACAAACGCAGTGAAATCTGGACGATCGTCAGCGGGGAAGCCAGCATTGTGCTGAATGAGAAGATGCATAATGTGAAAGCGGGAGATGTTGTGCGCATACCGGAAGGCACGAAACATGCAATCCTGGCGTTGACCGATGTGGAGTTCATTGAGGTGCAGACCGGTTCAGAGCTGGTAGAAGAGGATAATATCCGCATCACACTGGACTGGAAAGATATTGCTCTTCAGCAATTTATTTCGTGAAAATAGCAGCGCTTAACGCGCTGTAGAATTCGACTGAACCGTCCCGGAACCTGTGTTGGGTGGTCCTAAACATAGGGCTAAAATATCTATTTACCCAATTGTGGCAAATCCAAAACAGGTATTAAGAACCATTTATTAAGAAAAATTCATTAATGCTCTAAACTAAAAATTTAATAGAGACGATACTTACGGTAAGAGGGATAAATCCTTCCAAAACGAAAAAGGCAAACCTAATCGAAAGATAGGGACGCAAAGCTATAGGGCCTTCGAAAGAGTGGCAGCCTGGCTACCGAAAGGAAGATGAATTTTGACAACTTACCGTAAGTCGCGTCTGCTGTGCACCATTTTAACGATTGCCCTGTTGTTGACTGCTGTACCACTGGGTTTGGGGGCTGCGCCTTCGACCGCAGCTGCTTCGAGTTCTTCAGCACCGGTTAATCCGGATGCTTCAGCTGAAGCTGTCAAGCTGCTTGACAATCTGTACACCATTTCCGGAAAAGGCATTATCACAGGCCAGCATGACTACCTGGAGAGCCCGGATGAGTTCAGTAACAAACTAAAGGGAACCAGCGGACAATTCGCTGCCCTCCACGGATTCGAGCTTGGCGTGATCAGCGGCCAGTCGGAAAGTACTGCAGCAACTCAGCGCAAAAATGTAGTGAACAGTGCGATCAACTGGTATAAAAATGGCGGCATCGTCGCCATGACCTTCCATGAGCAACTGCCCGGGACCTCCTATCTGTGGTCCAATGTGCAGAAGACGCTCAGCCAAGAGGACTTCAATAAGTATGTAACACCTGGAACAGCCCAATACAACAGCCTCATCGCCGATCTCGACAAAGTGGCGGTTTCGCTCAAAAGCTTGCGGGACGCGGGCGTTCCTGTACTTTGGAGACCTTACCACGAAATGAACGGCAACTGGTTCTGGTGGGGGAAGAAAAACAATTTTGCGGAACTTTGGAATATTATGTATGAGCGTTTTGTGGGCGTTCATCAATTAAACAACCTGCTGTGGGTATGGAACCCGAATGCTCCCAATGCCTGGTCTGATCCATACGAACTGACCTATCCGGGAGCGGGTAAGGTAGACGTCCTTGCAGCAGATATATATAACAATGATTATATGAACAAGTATTATGACAACCTGTTGATCCTCGCGAACGGCAAACCCATTGCTATCGGCGAAAATGGTGAAATGCCAAGTACAGCCAAGCTCCAGCTTTCCCAGAGAAAATGGGTATACATGATGAACTGGGGAAAAATGCTCTATGAGAATAACAGTACAGATACCATCAAAAATTTTATGAGTGACAGCTACACAGTATCGCTTAATGAATATAAAGCTGGGGTAGTGCAGACACCTGCTCCAACTGTCACACCGACGGCAACGCCAACACCAACTGCTACACCGACGGCAACGCCAACTGCAACACCGACTGCTACGCCAACTGCCACACCGACGGCAACACCAACGCCGACTGCTACGCCAGCGCCTGTACCCACAGCAACGGTAAAGCCAATAACCACTCCAGCGTCCGGTGATACAGTACAGACGCCTGTTGTGAATGGACTTCACGGAGAGTATTTCAACAACATGACGCTTTCAGGCACACCTGCAATGGTCCGTGACGACGCTCTGCTTAATTTCAACTGGCGTCAAGGCTCACCGGCCAGCTCCATAAAGGTGGATGGGGTCTCGGCCCGCTGGACCGGGCAGATCAAGCCTTTATACAGTGAGACCTACCAGATTATCACTACTTCTGACGATGGTATCCGTGTCTGGATTAATGGCATAGCCGTAATCGACAGCTGGACCAAGCAGAGCGGAACCGAACGTTTCGGAAGTATCGCTATGACGGCTGGACAGCTCTATGATATCAGAGTGGAATATTATGAAAATGCAGGCGATGCCAACATTCGTTTGATGTGGCAAAGCGCAAGCCAGGTCAAAGCGACTGTCCCAACAAGCGCATTGTTTGTAAATACGTCAGCAGCCAGCGTAAGCAAAACATCGCTGGCGCTTGTAGAAGCACCAACACCAACACCGACACCAACACCAACACCAACACCAACACCGGTGCCAACACCTACACCAACGCCGGTGCCAACGCCGGTGCCAACGCCGGTGCCAACACCAACACCGACACCAACACCGGTGCCAACACCGACACCAACACCGGTGCCAACACCGACACCAACACCGGTGCCAACACCAACACCGACGCCGACACCAACACCGGTGCCAACACTGGCACCAACGCCGGCTCTAACAGTGGCCCCTACAGCAAACGGGCTGCAGGCGGAATATTTCAATAATATGCAGTTAACCGGTGCTCCCACAGTTGTACGCACCGATGCTTTGCTGGATTTCAACTGGCGGCTGGGTACACCGGATGCTGCGATTGGCATTGATTTCTTTTCCGTAAGATGGAGTGGCAAGATCAAACCGCTGTATAGCGAAACCTATCAGATTTATACAACATCAGATGATGGTGTCCGCGTTTGGGTCAATAACACTCTTGTCATTGACAGCTGGATGAAGCAGAGCGGGACCGAACGCACAGGAAGCATAAGCCTGCAAGCCGGGCAACTATATGATATCAAAGTGGAGTATTACGAGAACCAAGGGGATGCAAGAGCGCGGCTGATGTGGGAAAGTCCAAGTCAAGTCAAGGGGACGGTCCCTGCCAGCGCACTGTTCCTTCCTTCCGCTTCCTAAAGTACTGCTGAATTCATCACCGAACGCCGATACTGGTTAAGACGTTACAATTCTAAAATCCTAAAAGTCCGATGGCCCTGCTAAACAGCAGGGCTACTAAGCTATTAGTCTGTATTGCCGCAGGATGATGTAACCCTTAGCGGGAAGACCATCCATAAGCGTCAATGACAGCACTTGAGGCTGGAGAGAGGAGATTACATTGAACACTTACCGTAAGTACCGGCTTTTTACTACGATTATACCTATTATTTTCATCCTTTCCTTGCTGCCATGGAGTGAGGTCCGCAGTCTTGCCGTCGAACGAAGTATAGACATTCCTACGGAGTCGGAGGCGAAGGTGGAGGCAGTCACACCAGTGAATCCTGCGGCTTCGAAGGAAGCTGCCGGCCTGCTCGATTATCTGGTTGACCTGGGAGGAAAAGGCGTGATTTCCGGGCAGCATGATTATCTGGAGAGCCCGGATGAATACAACAACAAGCTGAAGAATGCAACGGGGGATTACGCCGTCTTGCATGGCTATGAGCTTGGAGCGATCAATAACCAGTCGGAGAGGACGATCGCCCGTCAGCGGCAGAATGTTGTGGACAGTGCCATCGAATGGCATGAAGATGGAGGCATTGTGGCAATGACGTTCCACCAGAATCTTCCAGGCACAACTCCTGAATGGGCGAACGTCCACACGAGTCTGAGCCAGGAGTTGTTTGATGCCTACGTAACTCCCGGTACCATACAATACAAAAGCCTCCTTGCTTCCCTTGATGAGATTGCCGTCTATCTGGGGGAATTGCGGGATGCAGGGGTTCCTGTCCTATGGCGTCCTTATCACGAGATGAACGGGAACTGGTTCTGGTGGGGGCAGAAGGATAACTTCTCCAAGCTCTGGGACATCACTTACGACCGTTTGGTCAACAAGCATAAACTCAATAATTTATTGTGGGTGTGGAATCCGAATGCACCGAATGAGTGGGCAGATCCTTATAGTGCCTACTACCCGGGGGCGGATAAGGTGGATATATTGGCAGCAGATATCTACAATAATGATTACAAGCAGTCCTACTATTCAGATCTTCTCAATCTGGCTGATGGCAAGCCTATTGGCATAGGAGAGAGTGGAGAGCTTCCAGACCCTGTCACATTGTCTCAAACCCAGCGTAAATGGGTATATACGATGACATGGGGGAAAATGCTGACTGAAAAAAATGACCTCCAGAAAATCCGAAGCTTTATGACGGATAAGTACACGGTTTCGAGAAAGGAATACATTGAATCCCTAAACGCCAAACCGAACACTCCGGTGCCCGTTATTGCCAAAAAAGGCTTAACAGGAGAATATTTCAACAATGCCGAACTATCAGGGACTCCTGCACTGATCCGTAATGACAAGAAGATTGATTTTAACTGGCATGGAAACGGTCCGGCTGCGGGCCTTAATAAGGACACATTCTCCGTTCGCTGGACGGGTAAAATCAAGGCAGGCTACAATGAGAAGTATACCTTCACTGCTTCCTCGGATGATGGCATACGTGTATGGATCGGCGGCCAGCTAATCATCGACAGCTGGAAGAAGCAAAGTGGTGTTAGCCGCGAAGGAAGCATGCAGCTAAGCGCAGGAGTCTCTTATGACATTAAGGTCGAGTATTACGAGAACCGCGGAGATGCAAGCATCCGTTTGATGTGGAAGAGTCCGAGCCAGAAGAGTGCGGTCATTTCCCCGAGTGCCCTTACCTTTCCTTGATGAACGAAGCAGACGAGCCTTTACAGAGTTGAACACGCACCCCAGAAGAAAGCGAGGACAAGGGAATGAGAACTAGGACTAAGAAAAAAACATACAAACCCCTTCACATTCTACTAAAATTCGTAGCACTGACCATCTTGTTTCTGTTGTCCGTCTCTGTCTTCGGAGATAACGGAACGAATAGGGGCAAAGTGGAGGTAGACATGACCAAGCTGTCCTCAGCAAGTGATGTGGGACCGGAGCTGCCGGAGGGCACAGTGCTCTGGGAGCTGGGACAGCATGATGGATCCGCTGGGGAATTTGCGGAGACTGGCACCGCGAATGTGGAGGAAGTGGTTAATGCCGCTTCTTCTGCTCTAAAATCCTCTGTGCTCCAGAAGATCCCTTCTGGGCTCAGAGGGGATACTAATCCCGAACTGCGCATTTCGTACAAGCTGGATAAGATCCCGGTGAACGGGGTCTTATTTCGCGTAAGCATCCTGGATGCTTACAAATCCGTTCCGCAGATGAGCGTGTTCTCCAACCGCCAGCTATCGGGAATCATTCAGATCGCCGGTGTTTCTGGAACAGACAGCAAATATACCTTCCGAAAAACATATGAGCTGTATATTCCGAAGGAGCAGCTGATTACCGGTACCAATGAGCTGAAGCTGCAGGTCGCGCGCGGAATTTACTCCTCTGACATGGAGGATAAATACAACTGGTGGACCTGGGACAACCTCCGCCTGGAGTCCCTGAAATCTCCGATCAAGGAGCCGATTCATGGCAGCTACACCCTGACCGGCACTATGGTCAACAATAAGCAGTTTTATTTTGACGAAGGTGCGGTTACACATCTGCCTTATATCATGAAGTGGCTTGGAGTAGCTTACAGCGGGAATATCATGCGCACCAGCTGTGCTAGCGATGTGGGCCGTTCCTGTTCGAATATGGGGGATTATTACAAGGTGCTCAAAGATTACAACATGCAGGCTGTAGCTTTGTACCTGTATACCGGAGATATCAAGCTTAAGGAAGACGGCTCACTGCCGGAAGATGCGGAGAAGAAGCTAACCGATTATTTCGAACAGTACAGCCCGTACTTCCAGTATTATGAGGTGGATAATGAGCCGGGTCTGTTCAACCGCTCCAAGGCGGTGAACCTGGCTATTGCAGAATGGTTGAACAAAAAAGGCAAGACCATCGCCCCCCATCTGCAGACCGTAGCTCCAGGCTGGGCCTATTGGCCGGATTACAGTAAGGATTCCTGCGGCAATCAGAGAGGAACGTCACGCCAGTGCGGCGATCCCGACGGCTGGGAACGTGATCCGGAGCAGCGGGATGAGCTGGAGAAAGTCACCGACCTGACGAATGGGCATTCCTACGGGGAGTCCTATATTTTCAGCAACGGAGGCAGTTTTACCGAGAACCTCAAAACCTTTGGCGGAGCAGCGGATGGACTTGGTAAAAAAATGCTGACGACGGAGTTCGGAACCTCTGACTCCCATGTGGACGCTTACCAATACGGAGCTTCTGAGCGCACGGCGGCGGTGTTCGACCGGATTATGCGCGCCCATATCGGTTATGCGGATATGTTTGTGCAGCATGCCGCTTTTTTCAAGAATTTTAGTTTGTTCAAATACGGCTTTAATCTGGAAGAGCATGATCCAGCAAAAACGGAGATCTATTATACCAAAAAGGATGAGGATTCCCGGGTCAGCATCATGAGACGGCTGGATCTGGCCTATGCAACACACGGTGCTCCGCTAAGCTATGACATCACCAATAAGAATGCGTTAGCTGACAAACTGGTCTATGTCCGTGCGGTAGATACCTCTACACTTGAGCCTTTGGCGGGTAGTGAGGCCACCTCAAACAAGGTGCTGGTGAACTTTGTGAACTTCGAAGAGACCCCGCAAACCGTTACAGTGAAGGTGACGATGCCTAAGAAAACCGTGTATGAGGGCGAACGCTTTGGTAATGGCGATACGTATGAAGAAGCCCGAAGCTACGTTTCGGAAAGAAAGGCTACCCCTGTTCTTGAATTTACGGAGACGCTCGCACCGGGAGAGGCAGTACAGTATATACTGGAACCCTCTTCTGAGGTGGCGGACGTTGCGCCTCAAGGTTTAAAAGCGGCAGCCGTCAAAGGGCTGTCCGTTAAGCTGAATTGGCTGGAGGCCCCTGGAGCAAGCTATGAAGTGCTCCGGGCCGACGGCTCAGGCAGTGATTTGAAAGTGGTTGCAAGTGGTATTGCCGATACCGGGTATACAGATAGCAAGCTGAATGAAGGCACGCTATATACTTACGCAGTAAGAGTGGTGGGCTCAGGAGTAATGTCGGAAAAAACTCAGATTACAGCGACTGGATTGGTTCCTTTGGACCGTTCGGACTGGAAGGTGTCGTCCAATGTGAATACAGAAGCCTCTAATCCGGAGAATGCCATTGACGGAGACAGGCGGACTCGCTGGGATACCGGCAAACACCAGGCATCGGGAGAATACTTTCAGATTGATCTTGGCCAAGTGCATTCAGTGGAAGCTGTTGATTTGGACTATACCTTATCTTCATATGATTATCCCCGGGGATATGAGCTATATATTTCGGATGATGCTAAGAACTGGAACAAGATCGTTTCGGGTAAAGGAAAACTGGAGATGACCAAAATTGTGTTTGCCCCGGTCAAAACCAGATATATCCGGATTTTGCAGACCGGATCTGGCGGGAATTACTGGTCGATCCAAGAAATGCAGGTATACTCAAGAGAATAGCATCCGGATAACCTCCGTGGATTCATAGAGCCACTGGGGTTTTTTACTGCGAATTGGGAAAGATGAATAAAGGCATTGGATGCTTTGGAAGCCCACTGCTTACCAGAAAGGCGGTACCGTAGACATGACTCACCTTGCGGACAATATTATTTTATTGCTGGCTGCGCTGATGCTGGTGGGTGTGCTCTCCACCAAACTTTCCACACGCTTTGGCATGCCGGCGCTTGTGCTGTTCATCGCAGCGGGAATGTTGCTCAGCCGCTTTGTTTTTTTCAACAACGCCTCATTGACGCAAGTAGCAGGTATTTTTGCATTGATTGTTATTTTGTTTGAGGGCGGTATGCAGACCAGCATGAAGGACATTCGGCCCATCATCGCACCGGCGCTATCATTAGCTACAATAGGGGTGCTCCTGACGACAGCGATTGTGGGAATATTCGCAAGGCTTGTACTCGATGTGCCATGGGCAGAAAGCCTGCTGTTCGGAGCGATCGTGGGCTCCACCGATGCGGCAGCCGTGTTCTCCGTCCTCGGCGGCAAAAATATTGATAAGCGCCTGACTTCAACACTTGAGGCAGAATCAGGAAGTAACGATCCGATGGCTGTCTTTTTGACGGTATCGTTAATTGAATGGATTCAGCATCCCAATACAGCCGTTTGGAGCCTCGTACTGTCCTTTATCTGGGAAATGGGGATAGGCCTGTTCATGGGGATTGCTGTCGGGAAGCTTGCCGTCTATTTGATAAACCGGATTAATCTGGATTCCACCGGGTTGTATCCGGTTATGGCAATAGGATTCGCTGTATTGACCTATGGGCTTGCAGTGACGGTGCACAGCAGCGGACTTCTGGCGGTATATGTCATGGGTCTGACTCTGGGTAACTCCGAGCTGATGTATCACCGTACCATCATGAATTTTAATCATGGCTTTGCATGGATGATGCAAATTGCGATGTTCACACTGCTGGGCCTGCTTGTGTTCCCCGATGAGCTGGCGGAGATTGCCTGGGAGGGCCTGCTGTTGTCGGTTATTCTTATGCTGGTCGCAAGACCGGTGGGGGTATTCCTAAGCCTGCTGTTTTCCAGGTTCTCGCTCCGTGAGAAAACGCTGATCTCCTGGGCCGGCCTTCGCGGGGCGGTACCGATTGTACTGGCGACCTATCCACTGCTGGCGGGACTTCCTCACGGGCAATTGTTTTTCAATGTGGTATTCTTTGTGGTATTGACCTCGGCAGTCATTCAAGGAACAACCATTTCCCCGTTGGCCTCCAGACTGAAGCTGGTTGGCAAAGACGACGCCCAGCCTTCGTTAATGGAGCTAGTGGCACTCGGCAAGACGGATTCCGAATTCAATCATATTGCTATCGACAAGCACATGCCCATAGCCGGCATGCAGATCGCACAGATGGGGCTGCCCGATGATATTCTCTTTACTGCCATCATCCGCAATAAAAATATCGTGACCCCGCATGGGAGCACTGTTATCGAGCCCGGAGATACAGTTTATGTGCTCAGCCCCAAATCCAAGCGTGACGAGATGAGATCCATTTTCCGCAGTGGCAAAGGTAAGGCGGCGGAATCCAATATTCCTATGGTTTAAAAACAGATTGCAAAAGAACAAGGATTGTGTTAAATTGTATATAGATTTAGAATGAGTCTAAATACAAATGACAAATATACAGGTCACAGGAGGGTATTGGAATGAGTACACAAATTAAAAGCCAGACTGAACTGCACGCTGCCTTGAACCGCCAAACCGCAAATTGGACACTGCTGGGAGTCAAGCTGCATCACTATCACTGGTATGTGAGCGGAACGCAATTCTTCACGCTGCATGCCAAATTTGAAGAGCTGTATACCCAAGCAGCTACATATGTGGATGATCTGGCAGAACGCCTGCTTGCTATCGGTGGACAACCGGCCTCGACTATGTCACAATATTTGGCCCTATCTGAGCTTAAGGAAGCCGTTGGCGGCGAAACGGCCAAGGAAATGGTTGCTCAGCTGATTAAGGACTTTGCTGTTGTCACTGAAGAGCTGAAGAGCACGATTTCAGCTGCAGAAGAGCTGAGCGATCAGCCTACTGCCGACCTGCTGACTGGAATCAGAAGCAGTGTGGAGAAATCCGCCTGGATGCTGAACGCTTTTCTGGGCTAATACAGAAGGCGAAGAAGTGAAATAAGCTTCCTTTGTCGCTTGAGCAGAATAGCCGTATGTACAAAGAGCGCCGCGCGATGTGAATTCGCGGGCGCTCTTTTGCAGGTGTATGGGTAATCTCACCAGAGCTACTTAATGAAGACTCCGCCGAAAGGGATGGCTTCACGCAGAAACCGCTTGATAATGCCGTCTTCATTATTGTCACGCTCGAAGCGGCGGCTTTGGCGTCCAGCCTGAAACATCACCGGCCCGTGACCGGTCATTTTCCAGTGGTAGCTCATATGCTGGCTGGCTAAGTGATTGCCATAGACTGTCAGTTCAAGCTTGGCATTTTCGGGATAAGCGATGATACTGCCGGCATCAATATATATAGGATCGAAGGGATGCAGCTCGGCTTCACATACCGTTCCTTCGGTCAGAATACCGATGCTCCCCGGTCCGGAGAACTTGACCTTGATAATATCGCGTGTCACAAACATGTTCTTCATACTTAGCACTCTTGTCTGCATGGTGATTCCTTTGCTGTAGAAGAACAAATGCCTGAAATCATAGAGCAAATCGCTTTTCCCGTCCAGATGGAAGGTCTTGACGCGGTAGCCTGGAGGTAAAGCGGCGACAAAGCGGCAGGGGCCGGTCATATCCGAGCGGATCAGTTTGCGCTTGCGGTACATTCCCTTGACATCCATCAGCCGGTCCGCACGGCCTGAAGAAGGGCCTTGATATGCGATAATTTGCTGCGGATGCAGCACATGGATCTCCTCGTTCTCATCAACAGTGAAAGCCACGGCTTGTCCGCTGCCGCTGTCACCTTCATCTTGGATATCGATGTTCATACTTTACACTCCCTCATGTACTCATTAACCCAGGCGGTCACTTTTTCTGGACCGGTGGCGCATGCCCAGCCGCAGCAGCCGGATCATCAGGAAGTAACCGAGTACAAGTGCAATTCCGGTAAATATAGTATTTTTGATCCGGTTGTAGTACTTTTCCCTGGCCGTACGATCATCTTTCAATTCATTGACCACTTGGCTAAGCTTACGATTCTGTTCCTGCAGAGCAGCGTTCTGGGTCTGATAGTCTGCCATCTGCTGCAGGGTCTGGCCCAATTGGTCTTTAGTCTGCCCAAGCTCGTCCTTTGTCTGCTGAAGCTCCTCCGCCGTTTGCTGATAACTCTCCTGCAGCTTGTTAACCTCACCGGGAAGCTCCGAGAAATTCTGCAATCCATTATATATATCATTGATATAATTTGCTTTTGCCGCAGGAGCGGGAAAGATGACTGACAGTCCCAGGAGCAGCAGTGCTGAAGACAACAATTTGGCATACGTGCGTTTTACCTTTTGCTTCATTATAAATCACCACCTGTATTAGGCTAGTCTTCCTTCTTTATTTTAGCATAGCAGGACAACATTCGCGCGGCATAGGGTGCCGAAGATGGGCTGAATTTGGCGGTTTAGGGGATTATTTCACCTGAATGATAACCACCTATCAGTAATACCGCATAAGCCTCCTGATGGTTTCTATTTCACCCTGAAAAGGTACTGTCCTGTATATGGCCGGCAAAGGCGTATCAGCAGTCTACCGTTTCCGCTTAAATTAACGTATACTTTGAACGGAAAGGGGCTGCATGCTATGAATAAATGGCTCAAAACCCTGCTGTTTCTTGCAGGTTCTGCACTACTAACCCGATGGATACCGTTTTCCTCCCTGTTTCGTAATCTGGATACCATGTTCCATGAATTTGGCCATGCGCTGGTGACACTGATGCTCTCGGGTAGTGTGCTGCGGATTGAACTGTACGCGGATCACAGCGGAGTAACCTATTCGGCAATAGAAGCGGGTGGCAAAGCGATTCTGGTATCTCTTGCAGGTTATCTGCTGGCGTCCGTATTCTCGCTCCTGCTATTCTATTTATATACTAGAGGGCGCTATCAATGGGGGCTGATCATGGCATCCGGTGTGGCGCTGATCATGCTTGTCCTGTATGTACGGGGCGGCTTTGGAATGGTGTGGCTAAGCGGATTCATCCTGTTAAATCTCATGATGCTGTTGGTCTGGCCAAAGGCCGGCAAATATTATTATTTATTTCTGGCTTTTCTAACCCTGGAGGAATCCGTCATGGGTACACTGTTTCTGGTCTCGGCTGCGGCAATTACACCAGAGCGTTCGGGGGATGCGGCCAATCTGGCAAGGCTTACACCTCTGCCTGCCATCGTCTGGGCACTCCTGTTCTTTGTATTCTCGCTGCTGTGCGCGAAATGGGCACTCGGGTTCTTTTTCGAGGGGGAACGGGGCAGACGCAACTCGAACAAACTACTAAAATAATGGCAATCTTCCGCCATCTTTAGACAAAAGAATGAGCTTTCGCAAAGAGGCACACTACTTTACAAGGAGAGTGGCTCTTTTTTTGTCGATATTCTAGGACCGAACATATATTCCATGACAAGGAGTTGTCCGCCAATATTGGTACATTAATAGAAGACCCAAAAAAAGAAAGAGGTGGAAATATGCAAGCAAGTATTCAGCCCATATTTACATGGAGCCAGGAACGGATTTTTGCCGGCGGAGCCCAAAATGTCATACTGCTCATAGAGTGGAAGGGGATTTCGGAGAAGGAAGAATCCCGTAGGAAAAGCCGGAAGGTGGTGGCCAGTGATATTGAACTTAGGATCTGGCTGGAGGCGCATGTGACAGTAAATGATTGTCATGGCTGCACCGCAGAAGCCGGGGAAGGACGTTCCATACTGCTAAGGCTTGGAAAAATACAATCCAAGGCACGTAAATTTATCGCATTGGAATTCTCTATGGCAGCTAAACCGGCGGGAATACATGAAGCTCTCTGGCTGCAGTGGCAGTACAAGCAGCCTCCGGTAGAACGGATCCGCGAGCTGCCTTTGAAGAAACTCAGCTTGGAATATTCACATCATACGGATGTATTGTCTGAAAAATGCTGCTTCCATGTAGAGAAGCATTTGGAGCTGCTGAAGACAGAAAAACTGCTGGAAGAAGCGGTGCTGCAGAGGACAAAAAGCTCTGTGCAGACGGACTTCGAGCATCTCCGGAGGCAAGCGGATGACCTGCTGCTCCTGGCGGCCAGATCAGGAGACATGCAGCTTGTGAAAGAAGCGGAAACCGTGTATAAACAGCTTGACGCAGAGGTTAATGTATGGAGGAAGACAGCAACAAGATAGAGAGCTCTCCGGCATATGCGCAATCCTGCTAGTACATACATAAGATCAATCTATCATAAATGTTTGCTTGGATGTGTAGAGAGCTAATGTGATTATTATATGTGGTAATATAGTAAAATAGTTCTATTATATTTATTAATTTCGGTTATAAGATCATTGGTTATAGATACATATAACTAATTTACTTAAAATAATGGGTCTATTTTACCATGAACTCAAGGGGAACTGAAAATGACAGACCGATTAATCCGGCTAATGCGCATCATTACGCTAGTTCAAGCCAAACCTGGAATTTTGGCCCGTGAACTAGCGGAACGCTGCGGTAACAGCGAGAGAACGATATACAGGGATATGGATGCGCTGAGTGCCATGCACATCCCTATAACCCATTTGGGACATGGGAAAGGATATGCTTTTATAGGTAATTTTGCTTTATATCCTCTGGATTGGTCGGAAGAAGAATCGGCCGCTTTTTCACAACTTCGAGGCATTTTGGATGATATCAAACCCTTGCTGCCTCCCAGCTTTGAGAGCGCCTACGAGAAAGTAATGGCCGCAGCCTATAAGCAGAAGGCGGAAAGGGAAGAAACCATGGAAACTGCCAAGAAAGAAGCGGGACAGCTCTGGATGGAAAGAAGCGGGTACCAGGATGAACCGCCCCCCTTTTTGACTGAAATATTGGCCGCCATTATGAAGCAAAGCAGTATTCTGGCTGACTATAGTTACAATTCCTATGAAGAAAGAGGCATCCAAATTGACCCATACTGCCTTGTTCCCTTGGAAAATCGTTATCATTTAATCGGTTTTTGTCATCGATTCGGGATTATCCGGACGTTTCATCTTGGTGGGTTCTCTAATGTAAAGCCGACGAATCATTGGTTTTCCAAAGAGCAATTTGATCTGCAGGCTTTTATGGAGGAGAAATGGTCTCTGGATCAGGACAGTCTGCAGGTAGAGTTCAAGATCAGGTTTTCGGAACGGATGATGGACCGGATCAAAAATGAGGATATGTTCGTGAAGCCGATCAAGGTAGACCGTCAGAGTAGGTATGTTCATTTTAAAGTGGCGGTGGAACAGGACATTGGTTTTGTCCGCTGGATCTTAAAATTTGAAGAAGAGGCGGAGATCGTAGAGCCTCTCTATTATCGGGAATTGCTGAGAAATCAATTGGAAAAATGGCTGTCACTATATAAATAGTAATATATTTATTTTAATAGGAATCATTTAACTTTATTATAACATTCAATGTTAGTTATATGCATAAATTTCTCTTGTCTACAGTAGAATTCTATAGTGAGCAATGTGTTGATTCACTTTCCTCTCATTTGACCTTTGTTCAATACCGGGTGATCTGGCAGGAACTATCCGTGAATTAGTGCCCTTCCATGAAGTCCTTTAGGCGTTCGTTACGCCTATAGGTCTTTTTTGTGTTGGTTAAGAAGCACCTATTACTCGCAAACCATACATAACTAAATATATACAAACATAATCAAACGTATAGATAAACCAAAAAGGATATGCTAAAATAGCTTCTAAATATACAAGATACATACATGGGAGGAATGGAAATGTTCAAGAAACTTGGAGTGGTTGTACTGGCTGTGCTACTGGCAGTGGCTTTGTCGGCGGTACCTGAGAAGCAGGTTGAAGCGGCGAAAAAGACTGAAATTATTATCTCTGCTGCAGCGAGCCTGCAGGACAGTCTCGACAAGATCGCTGTACTCTATGAGAAACAGCATCCTGATATTGATCTTGTCTTCAACTATGGTGCTTCCGGTACGCTGCAGAAACAGATAGAGCAAGGCGCTCCAGCTGATCTGTTCTTCTCAGCAGGGGATAAGCAGATGAAAGCTCTCGTCGATGGCGGACTTGTTTCTGACAATACGGAGCTTTTGAAGAATCAGCTGGTGCTGGTTGTGCCTTCCGATTCCAAGACTTCCATTACAACGATTACTCAACTTACGGATAAAAGCTTCAAAAAAGTGGCAGTAGGACAACCTGAATCGGTTCCGGCGGGACAATATGCACAGCAGTCATTGACAGCAAAGAACGTATGGGATACGCTGCAAAGCAAGCTGGTATTTGCCAAGGACGTGCGCCAGGTGCTCTCTTATGTGGAAACGGGAAATGCTGATGCCGGATTCGTCTACAAGACGGATGCTCTTACTTCGAACAAAGTGAAGATTGCTCTTACCGTAGGTGCCCATGTGCACAAGGCGATTAATTATCCGATAGGCCTTGTGAAGGAATCGAAGCATCAGGCGGAGGCCAAAGCCTTTTACAGCTACGTTCAGACCAAGTCAGCAAACGATGTCTTCACCAGCTACGGCTTTAAGCTTGCTGATTAACCTATGGAAATCTAAAGTTCAACTTATTTAACATATACACGGGGTGAAGAGCGATGGAGATCAATTGGACTGATTTTTTCGCCCCGGTCTGGCTTTCGATTAAGATCTCAGTCATAACCAGTATCATTGTGTTCCTGCTGGCGACACTGGCAGCCAAAGTGATGGCGGGACGGAGGTTTCCCGGCTACAGTCTGATTGAAACGGTGCTGCTGCTTCCGCTGGTGCTGCCGCCAACCGTGGTCGGGTTCGTATTGCTGGTGATTTTGGGCCGGAGGAGCTGGATCGGGAAGCTGTACGAGCAGTTTACGGAGCACACCATTCTATTCACTTGGGGCGCGGCGGTCATTGCTGCGGTTGTCGTTGCTTTTCCCCTCGTATACCGTACAGTGAAGGCGGGCTTTGAAGGTGTGGAAAAGGATCTGGAAGACGCTGCGCGTGCGCAGGGAGCCAGTGAGCTTCAGGTGCTTACATATGTGACGCTTCCGCTCGCCGGCCGCTCGCTGGCAGCCGGATATGTGCTTGGGTTTGCCCGCGGGCTAGGTGAATTCGGAGCGACCATTATGGTGGCTGGCAATATTCCCGGCCGGACGCAGACTGTGCCTACTGCCATTTACGTGGCTGTCGATGGCGGCAATATGACGCTGGCCTGGTTGTGGGTATGCTCGATTATTGTCATTTCCGCACTCATGCTGATGTTCGTCAACCGCCGTTCCTGACAAGGTGAAGGAAGTAAGGATATCCGTGATAGAAGAGCAGATCTTGGGGCAGAGCAGTGCCTACAGACCTGCTTTTTGCTGTGTTGTTTTATGAATGTAGTTTTGTGTGCAGGGTGCCATAAGGAGTTCAGCTGACGGATTTTGTGAAATTTCGAACAAAGATCATGGTACCTTCGTAATAGGGTATGAAAGGGCGGGCAGAGGAACATGATCACTGATAAGCAGCTCATCGAAGGATACCGGACGGGCAGGCGGGAAATGCTCGGACCTTTAGTGGAAAGATACCAGGATGACTTGTACCGGTTCTGCCGCCACCTTACCCTGAATGCTCTGGATGCGGAGGATTTGTTTCAGGAGGTTTGGGTGCGGGTCATCCGTAAGCTGGATCGTTACGATCCGGAGCGGTCTTTTAAAGCGTGGCTGTTCCAGGTGACCTTGAATATGCACCGGGACAGCTACCGGAAATGGAAAAAAATCTATGGGCGGCTTGCCGGTGAGGATTCCTGTCGTGTTCCATGGGTTGAACTTCGGGACGGGGCACCGCTGACGGAGGAGCAGTTGCTGCGGAATGAACGGAATGCCTATTTGGAGAAGGGGCTCCGCAAGCTGCCAAAACGGTATCTGGGTCCTTTGGTTCTTTTCTATTATGAGGAATTCAGCTACGAGGAGATCGGAGAAATGCTGGGCATTCCCACAGGGACTGTGAAGTCCAGATTGAATCAGAGCAAGAAGCTGTTGCAGAAGACTGTGGAGCCGTGGAGGGAGGAGTATTGATGAAAGAAACAGAATGGGAAGCTAAGCAAGAGGAAATGCTTCGTGGCTATTATAGCGCTCAGATTCCAGCACCGGCGGGCCTGAAGACAGCGACCTTGCAGCGCATCCACAGGGAAGAAGGAAAGGGCAAGGGGGTTGTTGCTCTGGTGGTGCTGTTTGTGCTGTCTCTGCTCCTGTTGTGGGGGTGCCTGCTGAGCGGTCCCATTCCTCTGCTCTGGAAGCTGACGCTCTTGCTCTCCTTTGGTGCAGTACCTGCGGTTGCCTCAGTGGTGGTGCTGCTGTATCTGTCCGGCAGAGATGCGGGAATTGCACAAACCTGACTTTTGCGGATCAGGTGAAAGGAGGAAGAGAAAATGAAAAACCGCACCTATATGGGAATGCTGATATTCTGGAGCATCACCACCGTTATGGTTATTCTGTTGACCTATTCCGGGTACTGGATACTTCCCTATATGCCCGAAATGTGGGATGAGGACCCGGTCTGGGTGACGATAACCGCACTGGCCATTCTGCTGTTTATTGGTTTATATGTGGCTCTGGGTGTGTTCATATACAAGGATTCATCGCGCAAAAAAATGAACACATGGCTGTGGATGACTGCCGTTTTTTATATTCCTAATTTCATGGGGGTTGTGTTGTATTTTTTTGCCCGGAAGCGGCAGAAGATGCAGAGTGCAGGCGATCTACCCGCACAATACTGCCCGCACTGCGGACATATTATACATACGGGGGAGTGAATTCAAATGAACAAACGATGGCAGGGACTGCTTTTGCTGGTTCTATTAGTTTCTATGTTTATGGTTACGGGATGCGAGAAAAGGCTGATGTACACCGGTTCCAGTACGCCACACCAAATTAAGGCTTCTTACCGGCTGCTGTCCGGTACCGAGAAGCATAATCTGAAGCTTAAGGAAGGGGATACGATTCGTATAAACTATGTGTCCAAGGTTGAAAAAGGTGAACTGACCATGAAGCTGTATGATCCTGACCATGAGCTGTTCAAAGAGCTGGAGACGAATAAGGAGGGGGAGGAAGAGCTGCAGATACAACAAACCGGCACCTACAAGCTGGAGATCGTAGGAACCGGAACGAAAGGGAGCTATAAGTTCAGCTACAAAAAGGAAAATAAGGATTCCGAGTAAGCTGGCGGCGATAGAAGTGTATCAAGTTTCGTAAATAACGTTGCCGGTCTCGCTAAGGTCATAGCCATGAATGGAGCTGAGCTCGTTCTTAAAGGCGGTTGAACGTAAAATATCAATAACAGTTCCGATCAGTGCCTCGTGCTCCGGTGTCTTGAGCATCACCAGATCGTACCGCTCCTGGATGAGCGGGATGAAATCAATGCCGTCAATAATCTTGGCGGCTTTTTCTGTGCCGATGCCCACATCGGCTTCTCCCCGGGCGACTCTGCCCGCAATAGCAAAATGGCTGTTCTCCTCGTTGCCATACCCGCTAATGCTGGAGGAAGAGATGCCATGGAGGCGGAGCTGCTCGTCCAGCAGAACCCGTGCTCCTGCACCGCGTTCCCGGTTGACCAGCTTAATTCCACTCTGCTGCAGATCGGACCAGTCACGGATGCCTTTCGGATTACCCTTCTGCACATAGAAGCCTGCACTCCGGGCCAGCATATGCACTACGATATAAGAAAAGCCGACCAGCAGTCTGCGAATATAGGGCAGATTGTACTCCCCCGTATCTCCGTCCAGCAGATGGGTGCTAACAATGTCGGATTCCCCATGGTACATCGCAATCAGGCTGTCCAGACTCCCGGCATACGACCGCAGAGGACGGGCAGAAGACTCGCTGCGCTCCAGATGCGTAGCCAAGATGTCCAGTGACATATCCTGCCCGGTAATCACCACATTCACGCCGGCGGCTTTGCCGGAGTGTCCCTGCGTCTGGTTAAACTGCAGCGGCAGGGCGGGCTTAGGCATGGACACCGGGGCTTCGGCCAGCCCTGGGGCTGGAGTCAGACTTCCGGAAGCACCGCTGCGCGAGTTCTGTTTGTATGCCTCCAAGTCGGAAAGATCCACGCGCATCTGCTTGCCGACCCGGTAGGAGGGCAGCTCACCTTTTTTGATCAGATCATAGACCTTGAGTTTGGATATCTTCAACAACCGGGCGATCTCCTCGGTTGTGTAGGAAGTATTTTCGGACATGGATAAAGCCTCCTAAGGATGAACTGCGGCAGTTCTCTGAATACAGCTATAATAGCTCAAGACTACCTTATTTTAAGTTCCTGTGCAATTCATTCACCTGGGAGGCTGGAGACATAGAGGAGGCTAAAATGCCAGATGTCTGCGTTGCTTGACCTGCTGGAAATCGGACAGTCCGATCATTTCGGAAACGGTGACAAAGCGGAAGCCTTGCTTCTGCAGCTCGGGCAGAATAATTTTCAGTGCCTCCAGGGTTTGCGATTGTCCATGAACATGGTCATGCAGCAGCACTATGTCGCCGCTGTGCGCATTGCGGATCACGCGGCTGGAGATGCTGTACACACCCGGGCGGTTCCAGTCACGTGTATCCTGATGCCAAGACCAGAGCACCGGCGTAAGGCCCATGCTGTTGGAGACGTCGACCAGGGTCTCGTCGTACATGCCTCCCGGCGGCCTGAACAGGCTGCTGTGCCTCCCGGATACCTTCACAATCTCCTTCTCGGCCAGTGCAAGCTCCTCTTGAATCTGCTGCCCGGAGACCGGTTTTTTGAAATAGATATGGTTATAGGTGTGGTTGGCCAATTCATGTCCGTCTGTGATCACTCTTCGGGCGACATCGGGGTAGGCTGCGATTCGTTTACCGATAGCGAAGAAGGTGCATTTGGCGTTGTATTGACGAAGTACCGCCAGAATCTGATCCGTCTCGGAGGGATCGGGGCCATCGTCGAAGGTGAGGGCGATTACTTTTTGGCTGGTATGCACTTCCCAGATCATGTCGCCTCTCTGCTCGTAATAGTCACGGTTTTTGACAAGGGGCTTGCATTGTGCAGGGTTGGTCATGCCAGAGACTAGTGTTATTGCTGCAAGTGCAGCGGCAGTGGTTCTCCAGATGGATTTCATTGGCTTCAGATCCATTCCACTCTGTACCCGGTACAGGTTATTTGCATCACTCTGCTCTAGGATGCGCCTGGACTGATATGGAATATTCATTCCTGCCCGAGTACCCCTTTATTTCTATTTAGGAGTGAAAGTTCCGGATAAAATGACTATAATGAAATACTAAATACAGATCAAGGATGGGGGCAGCGGATATGACACTAATTGAAAAAAGAGAGCATCGGCAATATCCGGAGATTACCCGTCTGGAAACCTCTAGAGCCGCATATGAACGTGATTATTCACGTCTGATCCATTCGCCGACCTTCCGCCGGCTGCAAGGCAAGTCCCAGGTATTCGGTGCCGGCACAGGAGACTATTACCGGACGCGTTTGACCCATTCGCTGGAGGTGGCGCAGATTGCCCGTGAGGCGGCCAAAAGCCTGCTGCGCTCCTACCCGGAGGTTGAGACTGGACAAGCAGAGAATCCCGGGCTGGTCATCGATCCGGAAGTGGTGGAATGTGCAGCGATCGCCCATGACTTCGGCCACCCGCCGTTCGGCCACAAGGGAGAAGAGGTGCTCGACAGCATACTGGAGCAGCTTGTGGCGAAGAAGACAGCGGAGGCGGTACGCAAATCCGGCGCAGGTCCGGTACAGCAGCAGACGATCCGTGAGAACATGAGACGGCAATATGAGCATTTTGAAGGCAATGCCCATAATTTCCGGCTGATTATGTTCCTGGAGAAACGCGAAAATATCGACGGGCTGAACCTCTCGGATGCGGTGCTGCTGGGTATCAATAAATACCCTTTTCCCGGCACGGTCCTCAAGAAGGGCATGTATCTGCACGAATGGAATTACATCTCGGACATCCGCAGCCAGTGGGGGGTCCCGGAAGGAAAGAAGACGCTCGAAGCCCAGCTGATGGACCTTTGTGATGACATCGCGTACTCTGCGCATGATCTGGAGGATGGCATTAAAGCCGGCAAAATCGAGGTGCATGAGCACTTCATGCATGATGCGTATATCCAGAAGCTGATCGTAGAGAAAATCACCACTTTGGAGGATGCCTTCTGGATTGGGTGGAAGGATGCCGATATACACATCAAGGTTGAAGAGGTACTGAGCTCGTTCCTGCGGGTATGGATGGAGAAGATGCCTACCTGTGAGAATGATTATTCCCGCACCCGGCGTGAGGTCAAGGCTTATTGGGTCAGCACCTTTGTAGCCAGCCTTGGTGTTATTGAGGACAGGGACTGGAAGAAGGTTACCTTCATTAAAGATGGTCAAGAGGACGAGGACATGCTGCGGACCGTCAGTGTGCTGAAAAGCTTCGCCTGGGTCACGATGATTCGTGATCTGCGTGTGCAGCGGCTGCAAAAACGCAGCGAGTGGATACTTCGGCGCTTATGGGAGGCATTCCTGGACCCGGAAGCCTCACGGGCGATCATCCCCAGCGACTGGCTGCAGCGTTTTGAGAAGGATCAGCGCCAGGCTAAACCCATCTGGACCTGGGAACATATGGTGATCGATTATATCGCCGGAATGACAGATGCTTTTGCCGAGAAAATATACAATGAACTGTATGGATTAAAGGTCGGATCGATTTATGATCTGGACTAGGATGAAGCTAATTAAGGGAAGCCGCTGTTCTTGAGGGTGAACCTTCCTAAATAAAGTGAGCTGTTCCTGTAAGGGGGGCGGCTTTTTTCTGGTCTTTTATTTTCATTTCTGGTCTTTGTTTTTGAATTCTGGTGTTGTCTTGCTCTATTTTGTTATTATTTTGTTATTATCCTTGGCAGAGGTAGTTCAGTTGAATGCCTCCATTTACAAAGAGGGTTATAGCTGACATACCCTTGATATACATAGGTTTTATGCGAAGGTTATCGATTACTTATGTTCATTGACTTGGATTGATGGTAAAAATTTTAGAGAATAATATATTTTTGTTATTGTTTATTTATGGTTATGATGCTAATATTGCCAATGTAGTTATTGTGTTTCTTCGTAAAATGAAAACCCTTACACAAAAGGAGGACAAATGGATGAAGAGATTCAAAAAAGGGTTCACGCTGCTCCTCACCTCCATCATGCTGGTTTCGATGGCGGCTCCTGCGCTTGCAAGCGGCAAGGCGGATGGGAAGATGGGGACACACTGGGCCAAGGACAGTATTGCAAAGTGGCAGGGAAACGGTGTGGTTCAAGGTTACCCTGACGGATCATTCCGGCCGGATAACCAGGTGACCCGGGCTGAGCTGGCCAGCATGGTGAACAAGCTCTTCGGATTCAGCGCTGCGGCGGATACATCCTTTGCAGATGTGACGGCAGGAGCCTGGTATGCCAAAGATCTGTCTATCGCCAAACAGGCCGGCTATTATAAAGGCTTCCCGGATAACAAAGCGAAAGCGGATACAAAAGTCACCCGCCAGGACGCCGCCGCTCTTTTTGCGGCAGTGTTCTCGTTAAAGCCAAGCGCTGTAGCGGCATCTGCCGCTTTCACGGACAGTAGCACTATCAGCAGCTATGCCAGGGAAGCCGTTCAAGCGCTGAGCGGAACGATCAGCGGATATCCTGACGGCAGCTTCCGCCCGGACATTCCCATTACCCGGGCTGAGATGGTGAGCATCGTTGACAGACTGGTCAGCCGTTACATGAACACGGCCGGAACGGTTGCCGGCGGTGCTATCCAGGGCAATGTCCTGATCAACCACACAGGTGCTGTGCTCAAAGACAGTGTAATTTCGGGCAATTTATATTTGGCGCCCGGCATCGGCAGCGGTGAAGCCACCTTGGAGAATGTAACGGTGACAGGTGCCGTATATACCGCCGGAGGTGGAGAGAACTCCATTCATTTCAATCATTCCAAGCTGTCTGCAGTGAATGTCAATCGGCCGGAAGGAAAAGTGCGTATCTCAGATGAGGGAGCTACAACTGTAAGCCGAATGGAAATTGAAAGCGCTTCTATTATTGAGGTGGCCGAGAATGCGGTGATTTCCGAGCTTATAATCGGCAGCGGTGCTGCAGGTACTTCTCTGACGGGCAAAGGAACGATCAGCAAGCTTGACGTCCGTGCAGCATCCGTTGTCCTGAACGGCCAGCCTCTCGTGGCCGGAATCTATAGTGTTAAGGGCGGAGTGGTTACGGCGTGGACAGCAGCGGGCAGTACTCCGGCTCCAAGCCAGCCAGTTGCTACAGCTTCATCTGGCAATCCATCTGTGACACCGGTACCAAGCAGCCCAGTGGCCACACCGACACCAAGTAGTCCGGTGGTCACACCTGCTCCAAGCAGCGGTAACGGGGGAACCGAACCGTCCCCGCGTCTCGTGGATTTGGCAGATGCAGATGCATCGTCTGCTACCCGGTCACTGTTCGCTTATCTGGAAGATATCAGGGGCACAGGTACGCTTTTCGGGCAGCAGCACGTAAACGACGAAGGCCAATCCATCAAGAAGCTTGACGGAACGGAATCCGATGTGAAAAATGCCGTTGGTGCTCATCCGGCCCTGTTCGGCTGGGATACGCTCAGCCTGGAAGGCAAAGAGAAGCCAGGGGTATCAGGGGATGTGTATGCCAGCATCGGCAACCTCGTTGCCAGTATGAAGAAAGCCTATGAATCGGGAGGTGTACTTACCCTCAGCTCTCATATGCCTAACTTTGTAACCGGAGGCGATTTCTATGACCTTAAGGGCTCTGTCGTCTCACATATCCTGCCCGGCGGAGACAAGCATGCCGAATTCAACACCTTTTTGGATCATATCGCGGCTTTTGCGAATAGTCTGAAGGACGATAGCGGCCAACCCATTCCGGTTATTTTCCGCCCGTTCCATGAACAGAGCGGCAGCTGGTTCTGGTGGGGGCGCGCTTTTACAACAGAGGACCAGTATAAAGAGTTGTACCGGTACACAGTGGAATACCTGCGGGACAATAAGGATGTGCACAACTTCCTGTATGCATACTCTCCCGGTGGTGGTTTTGGGACGGATGAAGAGCAGTATCTCGAAACCTATCCTGGTGACGATTATGTAGATATTCTGGGCTTCGACAGTTACTATAACGGGGAAGGAGAGAGCTGGTTCGACGGTGTGGCAACAGAGGCCGCAACGCTCTCGAAGATTGCCGACACGAAGCACAAGATTGCCGCGCTGACTGAATTTGGCTACCAGAACATGAAGGTGGCAGGCAACTCTACTCCGGATTTCTACACCCGTCTCAGTACGGCGTTGAAATCCAGTCCGGATGCCAAGCGACTGGCCTATATGCTGACCTGGGCTGACTTTACCCCAAGCGAGAACTCGTATGTTCCTTATCCGCTCGCTTCTGGAGAACAGCATCAGATGATGGCCGACTTTAAAGCATTCTTTAATGATGCGTACACACTGTTCAGCGGGGAGATTAACGGTGCTTATACAAAGCTAGTTACCGCTGCGAAGGAGCAGCCATTCATGCACATTGCCTCTCCGGCAAATCAGGCGACAGTGACAGAGGGGACTACCCGGATCCGTGTCCGCGTACTAAATGAGGCGCCGACAAAAGTGGTATATTCCGTTGGTGAATCTGCTGCGGAGATGCCGCTCACACTGGACCCGGTAACAGGCTTTTATGTGGCAGACTGGTCCCCGGACGCGAAGCTGAACGGTAAGATGGCGACGGTCACGGTGAGGGTATACGGTGAAGGCGGAACAATATTGTTGGAACAGACGAACACAGTTTATGTCAAAATAAGTGAAGTTCTGCTCGGAGTCTATACATTCGACAACGGCATTGACGGTGTACAGAGCAACGGCGGCTATCAGGCGGCAATAGACTCCACCCAGCCGGGTTCGTTCAACGGCAGCGGTGTGCTGAAGGTGAATGCAAGCGGGATGAACCCTGCAGATACTTGGCAGGAGCTGAAGCTGGAGCTTAAAACTGCAAAAACGGTTATAGACAGTGTGTATTTATCGGATGTGACCCGCGTCAAGCTGGAAGCATGGGTTCCATTGTCCGCACAGCCTGAGAATGGGAATGCAAGTCTGCAGGCGGTCGTGCAATTGCCTCCGGATTGGAATGGCAAGTATGGGATCGGAACGACACAGATCACTTTTGCCGATCTGCCAAAAGTAACCATCGATGGCGTGGAATATGTGCATTTCACACCGGTTATTGATTTGACTGACGCAGCGGCGCTCCTGGCAGCCGACGATATTGCGGTATCCATTGTAGGTAGTGGACTTGCAAGCGGGAGTATTCCCCTGTATATCGACAACATCGGATTGTATAACACCTATGTGGAGACCGGGGCTGATCCGGCAATGGTTGACGATTTCGAAGGCTATCTGGGCAGTAACGAGGCACTGAATACGAAATTTGTACATGCGGGTGGAGATGCGACCGAAACGGCGCTAGATGCGAACAAGCATAGCGGTAGTTACGGCATGAAGTATACCTATACCCTGGGCGCGAGCGGATATTCAGGTGTGACCAAGGCGCTTAATGTGGATTGGTCCGGATACAATGCACTTCAATTCTGGTATAAGCCCGATGCTAAGGGGCAGAAGCTGGTAATACAGATCAATGCCGGTGGCAGCACTTACGAGTACTACCCGGACACGACCACTGACGAGTTTGCACTTGTGACTGCGAAGTTCAGTGAGTTCGTTCCAGCCAATGGCGCAACAGGAACACTGACCAAGACCAACCTGAAGGATGTTCAAAAGTTCTCAATCTACACCAATGCCAAATCGGATGGTACGCAGCTGACATCTTCGATGTACTTTGACGACATTAAGGCGGTTAATGATCCGGATGCCGGAAATGTACCTGGCGGAAGTGCCGGAGGCGGCCTGCCTCTGGGTACCCTTTTTGACTTCGAAGGCTCTGTGCAAGGATGGACATTTGGTGCTAACACTATGGGAGCAAACCAATTGATATCGGGTACCGACGGAGGCAAAGGGGTACTGAGCGCTGACTATCCTCTTGTAGCTGAAGCCTCGAAGGTCTTCGACCTGAATTTTGTGGGTGATAAGGACCTGAGCAGCGGCAGCACCTTGAAGCTCCACGTGCGGGTTTCATCCGGAACGGCCAAGGGCAAGATGTTCCTGAAAAGTGGAGCGAACTGGGACTGGGCCAATACGGATGAAGTGACCTTAACGGATCAATACCAATGGATTTCGCTGGATCTGAACGGATATGACTGGACCGGAGGAATCAAGATCGATAAGACAATGGTTCGCGCGCTGGGCTTGGAGATATTCTCTACGGACAGTGCAGCTAGCGTATACGTCGATGAAGTGATTCTGGAGTAGCGAAAACTTCATAACAGCACATCGCCCTCGTGCGGCCGCACGGGGGCTATTTATATAAAGTCTTGTCACGCTGGCGATGGTGCTGATTGTAATCGGGGGCATCAACTTGCTCATCCGGCGGTTGATGATTCACCCGGTGAAGAAGGTGACTATCCATCTACAGCGTATATCCGGCGGTGACTTGACTGCGGAGGATACCCTTATTGGGAATATGGATGAAATCGGCCTCTTGGCAAAGACGGTGAATGACACGAACCGGACTCTTCTGGAAATCGTCAACCGGATCAGAAGCGTTGTGCAGATTACATGAACCGGCTGATTGAGAATTTTGCCGGCAAAGGCATGGAGCTGTCGGAGCATTCCGAGCAGGTTAGGATGAAGGGCGATAAAGGTAGGGAATTGATGGAAAGCTCTGTAGCACAAATGGGCCAAATTGCCGAGGTGGTGTCACGGTCCATGGAGGCGGTAGAAGAGCTTAATCTCAAGAACGAGGGCATATTCAGGCTGGTGGGATCAATCCGCAGCATTTCTGAACAGACACATCTCAGGTCAGCTCCACCAATGAGGTGGCAACCGGGATAGAACAGCTTAGAACCCTGCTGGGAGAGCTGAAGGAATCAGTGACGCGGTTTCAAGTATAGCAGAGCGGAGCGTTAGCGGATGTTTTGCTGATGCGGAACCTGTTCGTGAACATAAAAAACGGGTGTTGTCCTTGGGAAGGGACAGCACCCGTTTTTACTTACTCCGTTAATACCGGCGGCTGTAGTCTACCAGAT
The DNA here is from genome assembly GCF_052044425.1 of Paenibacillus sp. 22594. Lineage (NCBI taxonomy): Bacteria > Bacillati > Bacillota > Bacilli > Caryophanales > Paenibacillaceae > Paenibacillus > Paenibacillus sp. 22594. The sequence continues at coordinate 480,432 of NZ_JBQENA010000004.1, read as the reverse complement.
TGCGTGCAGGGGTTCCTGAGTTCAAATAGGATTTCATGTTCTCTATAAAAATATCAACCAGCCGGTCTGCATAACGGTCCGTTGCCCCGGCACAATGCGGGGTGATGACGACCTGCTCCATCCCCCATAGCGGGTGCTCCTGGGGAAGCGGTTCTGTCTCGAATACATCCAGGCCCGCACCGGCCAAATGGCCGCTGTTCAGCGCCTCCATCAGCGCCTCTGTATGGGTTGTGGCTCCCCGGCCAATATTGATGTAATAGGAGCCCTGTTTGCAGGCTGAGAAGATCTCAGCATCGAATAGTTGCTGCGTCTCTTCGGTAAGCGGGAGTGTGTTGATCACGAAGTCGCCTTGGCCTACGGCATCTTGAAGTTGACCGGTCGTATATATTTCATCAAAACCATCTACCGGCTTACCGGAGCGGCTTACTCCCACGGTTTTCATCCGGAAGGCCTTTGCGATTCTTGCGGTTTCACTGCCGATAGCACCGGTTCCGGCGATAACAGCCGTTTTACCGGTCAGTTCGCTCTCATTGCCTTCCGAATGCCAACGACGGTTCAATTGATTGCGAACCGCTGTATGCAGATTCCGGGTAAAGAGCAGCATGAAGCCGAAAATGACCGCTGCAATCGGCTCCGCATGCACACCGCTGGCGTTGGTCAGGAGAATTCCTTTGTGCTTCATAGCGTCAAGAGGAAGCTTCTCGACCCCGGCCGACCAGGTCTGCACCCAGCGCAGCGGAGACTCGGGCTTCAGCAGCGTGTCGCTAATTCCTTTGCCCCAGCCGATAACAATTTCTGCTTCGGCAAGCATTGCAAGATCGGGATCTTTGCCGTTTCCAAGCATAAGGGAATAACCTGGAGCGGCTTCGCGGATTAACTCTTGCTGCCGTGGTGAAAGAGTATGCAAACAAACAATGGATTTCGTCAAGATGGTTCCCTCCCGCTATACTATTTAATAGGGCTGTCTGATTCTGTATAGAATAAGGATAACAAATCTACCTTGAAAGGTGAAATTGAAATGGATCGTAAGCTGTGCGGCTCTGAAATGGAACGCTTGTTCATCGCGGTAAATCTTCCCTCCCTACTAAGCAAGAGCCTGGGAAAAGAGTGCAGCGTCTTGTCTGCCACGCTGAATTTTGCCAAATGGACACATTCTGAGGATTATCATATTACTCTGCAATTTCTCGGGGATACACCCAAACCGTCGGTTCCTGATCTTCTTGTGGCCCTGAAAGAGGTGACTTCCACTTGTAAGCCATTTCAACTACATCTCACGGAGTGGGGCACTTTTGGGCGCCCGGAGGCGCCAAAAGTGCTCTGGGCGGGGGTTTCCGGAGAGATGGAGAAACTGGCGGATCTCCAGAAACGTGTGATTTCCGCTACCCGACCTCTTGGTTTCATACCCGAAGCTAGGGAATATAAACCTCATCTAACATTAGCCCGCAAATACCGCGGCACCCTCCCCTTTAACCTCGAGAGGCTTGCCGATTTACGTGCCCAACTGCCGAATAATGAGGGAAATAGTGGGATTGCGGACTGGACGGTGGATGGTTTTTTGGTGTATGCTACCAGGATGCATGCCATTCCTATGTATGAAATGATCGAAAAATTACCGTTTTTCTGATATAAAATCGATAAGAAAGTTTTCAAAGCTTCCATTTTCGGTTACATACAATAGGAATGTGCCGTAAATTTAGGAGGTAAAAAATGGAAATATTTAAACAAAACCGCTGTATTGCGCTGCTTGTTGGCGTTATTCTGGTGAGTTTCTCTGCGATAAGCCTGCTCGGTTCTGAAGGAGCCGCTAAGGGCAAAAATACAGTACAAATGAATCATTTGAACTCGAATGGTCAAGCTTCGGCGTTGACCCCATCCAGTGAAGCCTCGACTAGCTTGGTGAGGACAAAGAATAACGCGATACCCATGCTCTACACCGCAGCCGCCAATCTGGTCCATACCCAGAGGATCAGGCAGACCGTGGAATGGTTCAGTCCAGATATACTGAAGCCGAAAGGTATAGCAGTAAGGACTGGGATTCTCCGGCAAAAGGCAGCTGTGGTGAAGTCAAATCCGCTCGTGGCGCAACAAGTGGCCAAGACGGCGGTGGCTAAGGGGAGCCAAACCGTAATTACCCAAAAGACGGCAATTCAGCAACACCCCCCCACTCAATTGTTCTTCTCTCGGACAAAGCTATTAAGCCAGGAGCAGCGAGGTCAAGCGACCTGGAGCTACGCGATATCCGAAGAAGACCTGCTACTGCTGCAAAAAATCGTCATGGCAGAAGCAGAAGGCGAACCGTACCAGGGCAAGGTGGCAGTCGCCAACGTTGTTCTGAACAGGCTGCGGTCAGCCAATTTTCCCGACACCATACATGATGTAATCTATCAGAAAAGCCAGTTCAGTCCTGTGGCCAACGGGCGTCTTAAGCGCGTGAAGCCAAACGGGGACAGTATTAAAGCTGTTTCCGCCGCACTCTCCGGAAGCAAGGCGGTGACTGATGATACGTATTTCTTCCTGTCTCTTAAGCTTGCCCAGGATCTGACGGTGCATCATTCCAGGCAGTACGCCAAGACTATCGGCAATCATACTTTTTATAAATAAACGATAGGAGCAGGTGTCCCGAGTCCTGAAAATGGCTCTGGGACATCTTTGCTTCATTACAAGCAGAAACGGTACCGGGCCTTATTGGCCGGTACCGTTTCTGCTTGAGTCCTATCATCTTCCATTGGCCATCGTCCGATTAATGCGTAACGTACACGGCTTCTTCATTCCGTGCTGGAACAGCAACCCGTGCCCCCCGAAGCTCCGCAGAAGTTCCGGCTGCAGGTTTGCCCAGCATCTGCAGCACGGCTGAAGCGCAGTGGTTCGGCTGCTGGCGTTCCGGAGCGAGGCGCCGTCTGCGCAGCTCCTCTAGTCCGGCGTATTCACGCAGCAACAGTGAGAACCATTTGTCCACCACATCCGAATCGAGTTCCTCGGCAAGGCCTAATTCCACGAAGTATTGGCAGTTCTTTTCTTCCTGGCCGGGAATGGCGCTGTAAAATAGCATCGGAATACCTTTGGCCTGGCCTTCCGTACAGGTCATCCCTCCGGGCTTTGTAATCAGCAGATCGGAGGCGTCCATCAGCTTATTAATCTCGCTGCTGTATCCCAGGATCTTTACATTGGGATGATTCAGCAGCGGATTGGCTTTCATTTTGGCTACAAGCCTGTCGTTGCTGCCCATACAGAAGACCAATTGGATATCGTTCATCCGGGCAGTGAGCGAGTCCATGACTTCTTTTCCGAACATGAGCCCCCAGCCGCCTCCCATAATCAGTACGGTAGGGATATCAGCAAGTCCCAGTTCCTTCCGCAACAGCTTTTTGTTCGATCTTTCCCAGAACTTAGGGTGCAAAGGCATGCCTGTGACGGAAACCTTGTCTGGGGAGACCCCCCGGCCGGTAAGTATCGACTTGACCCGGGAGGTGGACACCAGGTACCGGTTCGCTTCTTCATTAACCCAGCTTCCATGTGCATCATAATCCGTAATCAGTGTATACATTGGCACATCCAGCCCCTGCCGTTTCAAGCGGGAAATCACAGCGGCTGGAATGGGATGCGTACAAATAATCAGATCGGGCTTAAGCTGCTCGATGACCTGTGAGGCATGTGTATAAAAAATCCGGTGAAGCGCCAGCTTGGTCAACCGGTTCAGAGATTTATGATATTGGGTTTTGTACATCATGCCGACCAGCTTCGGCTGGCTGCTGACTGTTTTGCGGTAAGCTGAAAGAATCCAGGGAGCGACCGTTGGGTTGAGGAATTTGCCAAGCTCAATGACCCGGCACTGTACATCCGGGCTAAGACGCTTTATTCCTTCGGCCAGAGCATAGGCTGCCCCTGTATGGCCCGTACCGAAGCCTTCCGAAAACAGCAGTACTCTTTTCTTTCGCATAAGTTCACCTGCTACTTTCCTTCATAGGTAGGATTAATCTTCTCTTCTATTATACTAGGGATATTGCTTCTTTTCTCACATTATACAAATAAGACGTAAATAGAAAGTTAAAACACTGCAACAATTAAAAAATAAAGATTACACCCAAGTATTGCAAACGAAGAAGCAACGTGATAAAGTGGGTATTGACCGATTGACCAGAATAGTAAAACAGTCATATCGTATGGCAGGCCTATTTTATGGAGAAAGGAAGTGTCGCAGGTGGCTGTGGTAGATCGAAGGCAACAGGTGCTCCAGGCCGCAACCAAGTCTTTTTCATTATTCGGGTACAAGGCGACTACAATGGATCAGGTCGCGAAGATCGCAAATGTTGGTAAAGGAACCATCTACACCTTTTTTACGAACAAGGAACAGTTATTTGATGAGATACTGCGTGAAGTGATGATGGATATGAAGGTCGTCGCCGAGCGGGAAATCAGACGGGACCGGTCGTTTTTTGAAAATCTGCACCGTGTTCTCGATGCTCTGCTCGAATTTCGCAGTGAACATGAGCTGTTTATCAAGTTGTCCCAGGAAAGCCGTGATTTCGGTACCCCCCAGGCCAACGAAGGTCTCGACAAGCTTGAGAATGTCGTTCTCGAATATTTGCAGCGGGAAGTAGAGTATGCAGTGGATCAAGGGGAAGTGAAGCCCTGTGACCCCAAGATTGTATCGCTGGTAATGTTCAGACTGTATATTGTGCTTACGGCCGAACTGAACAGGGTGCATGTGCCTTTGACCAAGGAGCAGATCAAAAGTTATTTTCATCTCTTTTTGGCAGAAGGGTTGGCAGAGTAGCTTCATAACATGAGAATGGACAGTCTCAGACGACTCCGGTGGGAGTTTTTATTTGCCCTTGAGTGACCAAATGGGGAAAACAGTCATCCAGTGTTACTGCAAGTTTTCAAGAGATTCACCTTTTTTTAGATAGTAATAGGATTTTAAAGAGAGCATATGATCAGAAGGAGAGAACCAGAATGAAATCTTTATCCGTATTTGCCAAGGACCTGGGCGCAGTGTTCAAGAATCCCAAGGTGCTGATTCCCATGTTTGTCGTCCTGTTCATTCCGGTACTATACAGCGGATTATTCCTCAAGGCATTCTGGGACCCGTATGGCAAAATGAATGAGCTGCCCGTCGCTGTTGTCAATGAAGATAAAGGTGCCGACTATGAGGGAACGAAGCTTACTGCCGGGAATGACCTGGTAGAGGAGCTCAAGAAAACGGACGGGTTCAAATGGAACTTTGTCACCCGGGCGCAGGCGGACGCCGGCATGAAAGACGAAACCTACTATATGACTATCGTGGTTCCGGAAGATTTCTCCGCGAATGCGACTACATTGCTCGATGACAGTCCGAAGCAGGCTAAGATCATATACGAGCCAAACGAAGGCTATAATTTCTTGGCAGGTCAAATCGGCGGCACGGCCGTGAAAGATATCAAGACAAAAGTATCTGCTAAAATTACGGAAGCTTATACGACCTCTGTTTTTGATAAAATCACTGACATCGCCAGCGGCCTTGGCGAAGCTGGTGATGGAGCCACCAAGATTGCTGACGGTGCAACCAAGCTGGACGATGGTGCGCTCAAGCTGAAGGATAACCTGCTTGTGCTGACCGAAGGTACCGGTAAGCTCTTGGATGGAGCAGCGCCTCTTACAAAGGGTGTAGCGGATCTGAATACCGGAGCTGCTGCACTGCAGACTGGTAGCAGTACGCTTGCAGGCGGACTTCAGCAGTTGTCTGCAGCCCATAAACAGCTGCAGGATGGTGTAGCGCAGACAGCGAACGGCAGCAAACAGCTCAATGCCGGATTGCAAAAAACGTCTGCCGGAGCAGCTGCATTGCAAGCTGGTACAAAATCGGCTGTAGACGGAACCACTAAGCTGCAAGCTGGTACAAAGTCTGTTGTGGATGGAAGCGCGAAGCTGGAAGCGGGATTGACTTCTTCCGTAGATGGCAGTGCGAAGCTGGAAGAAGGACTTAAAGCTTCGAAGGACGGCAGCGCGAAGGTAAGCGCGGGAGCCAAAGCAGTCGCAGATGGCCTGTCGCAGTTGGCCAAATCCAATCCGCAGCTGGCGGCAAGCCCAGATGTGCAGAAGCTGCTCGCAGCCAGCACCGCAGTCGCTCAAGGTACCGCACAGCTGGATCAGAGTCAGCAGCAGCTCCTTGATGGCGCAACTGCGCTGCACAGCGGCCAAGAGCAGCTGGTGCAGGGAGCGAACCAACTGCATGCCGGTTCGCAGCAGCTGGATGCCGGAGTGACCCAGCTGCATGATGGGGCACAACAGCTGAATGCCGGCAGCACACAGCTGCTGGACGGACAGAAGCAGCTCCTGGCCGGAGCCGGAGCGCTTGAAACTGGCGGTACCAAGCTTGCCGCAGGCATGAAGCAGTTCGGTGCGAAGCTGGACGAAGCAGCAGCAGGCGGTGCGAAGCTTGCTGACGGCGGCAAAGCGCTGGAAGCAGGAACGGCTAAACTTCTGGATGGAACCGGTCAGCTTAGCAGCGGCCTTAGCTCTGTAGCAGACGGCTCGAAGAAGCTGAGCGATGGAGCCGTACAGCTTAAGGACGGACTGGATGACCTGAAGGCCGGCTCCGGTGAGCTGGCAGTGAAGCTCGGCGATGCTGCTTCAAAGACCAGCACCGTGAAGAAAACCGATGCGCTTGTATCAATGTTCGCCCAGCCGGTAGAGATTGAAGAGAAGGAATTTACTACAGTACAAAACTATGGTACAGGGTTTGCACCGTACTTCCTGTCGCTTGGTCTGTTCGTAGGCGCACTCATCTGCACCATTGTTATTCCAATGCGTGATTCCGAGGTGATTGGTGCCAGCCGGTTCAACCGTTTCATCAGCCGCACCCTTACTTTCTCGATGATGAGCGTGTTCCAGTCCCTGATGGCAATCCTTATTGTTCTCTACGGTCTTGGACTGGATGTACAGAATGTACCGTTGTTCTATGCCTTTACCTTCATTACTAGTCTCGCCTTCATGTGGATGATTCAAGCTATTGTTACCTGGATGGATCAGCCAGGACGGTTCGTGGTTATCGTTCTACTGATATTCCAATTGACAACAAGTGCTGGAACCTTCCCGCTTGAGCTGATTCCGGACTGGATGAAATTCTTCAACCCGCTGCTGCCTATGACTTATAGCGTAAGAGGGTTCAAGGCAGTGATATCCACTGGTGACTTTGGTACGATGTGGAGCGATGCCGGAATGCTGTCCATATATGGAATAGTATTCCTGGCTTGTACTTTTACCTACTTCATAACCCGTGACCGGGATAGTGAAATGGCTGTGCAGAAAGAACAAGCATTAAGCTTATAATTGAAAAATAATTCATTAAGCAAAGACAAAAAGGACGTTCCTTGCCGGGGCGTTCTTTTTGTCTTTTTCTCATCTAGAGTAAAAAGCGGGCCAAAATATTCCATGAATGTGTCAGGAAAATGAATGAAGCGTTTTCATTGTATAAGAGCTTATTCGTTATTCATGCATATTTATGCATAACAAAGATTTTTTACGCTTTTATTCACTAAAGCTGTGACGCAAAAGCATTTGTTAATCAAGCTCATAAAAAAGTTTAAATTGCGCTCATGTCAGGTCGATGATAAAATAATATAACCAATCTGTCTTGAATATTTATTAAGAATTTCCACTGAAAATTTTTCCTGAAATCCGTCTACTTTATAATAGAAAGGTTGCGTACAATGAGACACACTGAATTGCCTGTCAAACAAGGCCTGTACGATCCCCAGTTCGAAAAGGATGCCTGTGGAATGGGGTTTGTCGCCCATATCAAAGGCAAGCCATCCCATGATATTGTAAGTAACGCTTTGACCATGCTCTTCAATATGGAGCATCGGGGAGGCCAGGGAGCAGAACCAAACTCAGGTGACGGAGCCGGCATTATGCTGCAGATTCCGCACCGTTTCTTTGCCGGTGAAGCCAGCAAGCTTGGATTTGAACTGCCTGATCAGGGGCTTTACGGCGTAGGCATGATATTTTTGTCTCACAACGAGGAGATCCGGGCCCGCCACGAAGCGCTCCTTAGCGAGATTATCACCGAGGAAGGCCAGCAGGTGCTCGGCTACCGCGATGTACCTACCTTTGACGAGATGCTGGGCAAGACAGCCAAGGCGGCTAAGCCTTATGTGCGCCAGGTATTCATCGGCCGTTCCGAAGGAATCAAGGATGATCTGGCCTTTGAGCGCAAGCTGTACGTCATCCGCAAACGTGCCGAACTGTCGATCCGCTATGGCGGTGCAGAAGAAGGCGAATCCTTTTATGTGCCAAGCATGTCCTGTCGAAAGATCGTATACAAAGGCATGCTGACCACTGCGCAGGTAGGCCAGTTCTATCTGGATCTGCAGAATGAAACGCTGGAATCGGCGATTGCCCTTGTGCATTCCCGGTTCAGCACCAACACATTCCCGAGCTGGGAACGTGCCCACCCATACCGTTTCATGATCCATAACGGTGAGATTAATACTTTGCGCGGCAATGTGAACTGGATGCATGCCCGCCAATCGCTGTTCAAGAGTGAAGTATTCGGGGAAGACCTGAGCAAGATCAAGCCTGTCGTGAATCCTGACGGCTCCGATACGGCTATGTTCGACAACACCTTCGAGTTCCTGTACCTCAGCGGGCGTTCCTTGCCACATGTAGCCATGATGATGGTTCCTGAGCCATGGGGCAACCATGACAGCATGGACGAGGAGAAGAAGGCATTCTATGAATACCACAGCACGCTGATGGAGCCGTGGGATGGACCTGCTGCAATGGGCTTCACCGACGGAGTACAGATCGGTGCGATTCTTGACCGCAACGGCCTTCGCCCTTCGCGTTATTATGTAACCAAAGACGATTTGATTATTTTATCCTCGGAAGCCGGAGTGCTTGATATTCCTGCTGAGGATGTACTATACAAAGACCGGTTAAGACCAGGACGTATGCTGCTGGTAGATACGAAGCAGGGCCGGATCATTTCCGACGAAGAAGTCAAAGCCGAGATTGCTTCTGAGCAACCTTACCGCCAGTGGCTGGATGAGCATCTGATTGGCCTTGACGAGCTTCCCGATGCTCCAGAGCTGCCGAATCCGAAGCATGACAATGTGCAACAGCTGCAGCAGTCTTTCGGGTATACCTTTGAAGATCTGCGCAAGGTGCTGGAGCCGATGGCTTCCACCGGTGCCGAAGCTGTAGGCTCGATGGGATATGATGCCCCATTGGCTGTACTGTCGGACCGTCCGCAGCGTCTCTATAACTATTTTAAACAAATGTTCGCCCAGGTAACCAATCCACCGATCGATGCAATCCGTGAAGAGCTGGTTACCTCGACAGCGACAACTATCGGACCTGAACGCAACCTGCTTAAGCCGGAACCTGAGAGCTGCCGGCAGATTTCACTGGATTCACCGATCCTGTCCAATGAGGATTTTGCGAAGATCCGCCATGTCCGCCGCGCAGGGTTCAAGTCGATGTCGATCCCGATCCTGTTCCCGGCTGAGCTGGGTGCGGAAGGGCTGCGCATCGCGCTGGAGCGGATGAATGAAGCGGCTGACCGCGTTATGGCCAAAGGCCATAACATTCTGATTCTGTCCGACCGTGGCGTAGACCGTGAGAATGCTGCTATTCCGGCATTGCTCGCAGTTTCCAGCCTGCATCACCATCTGATCCGCTCGGGAACCCGTACCAAGGTCAGCATTTTGCTGGAATCCGGCGAACCGCGTGAAGTGCATCATTATGCGCTGCTGCTCGGCTATGGGGTGAGTGCGGTCAACCCGTACCTCGCTTTCGAGAGTCTGGATGACATGATCGGCCAGGGCTTGCTGCGCGGCATCTCACATGAGAAGGCTGTGAAGAATTATATTAAAGCTGCGACGAAGAGCGTAGTGAAAATATTGTCCAAAATGGGCATCTCGACGATTCAATCCTACCGGGGTGCGCAGATTTTCGAAGCTGTTGGCCTGAATTCGGAGTTCGTGGACCGTTACTTCACCTGGACACCTTCCCGTATCGGCGGCATTGGCCTGGAAGAAGTGGCAGCGGAGACGCTTGCCTCTCATAACCGTGCCTTTACTGACAAAGATGGTAGTGACAAGGTGCTCGATTCCGGCGGTGAATACCAATGGCGCAGTGACGGGGAAGAGCATCTGTTCAACCCGCAGACCATTCATCTTCTCCAGCACTCCGTGCGGAGCGGCGATTACGGGCTGTATAAGAAGTATGCGGCACTTGTGCAAGGAGAGAGCGAGAAGCATCAGACGCTCCGTTCCATGCTGCAGTTCAAGCCTTCGAATTCACCAATTCCACTGGATGAGGTGGAACCTGCAGAATCCATCATGAAACGCTTCAAGACCGGTGCCATGTCCTTTGGCTCGATCAGCAAGGAAGCGCATGAGACACTGGCGATTGCGATGAACCGCATCGGCGGCAAGAGCAATACCGGTGAAGGCGGAGAAGATCCGGCCCGGTTTACTCCGGACAGCAACGGCGATTCCCGCCGCAGTGCGATCAAGCAGGTGGCATCGGGTCGATTCGGGGTTACCTCGAATTACCTGGTCAATGCTGACGAAATTCAAATCAAGATGGCGCAGGGGGCCAAGCCTGGTGAAGGCGGACAGCTTCCGGGCCGCAAGGTATATCCTTGGGTCGCAGAAGTACGCGGATCCACAGCGGGTGTAGGTCTGATCTCACCGCCTCCGCATCATGATATTTACTCTATTGAGGACCTGGCAGAATTGATCTACGATCTGAAAAATGCCAATCCCCGTGCCAATATTAACGTGAAGCTCGTATCTGAAGTCGGTGTGGGAACCATCGCTGCCGGGGTAGCCAAAGGGCGTGCCGATATTATCCTGATCAGCGGCTACGATGGGGGTACCGGCGCATCGCCGATGAACTCTATCCGTCATGCCGGCCTCCCTTGGGAGCTTGGCCTGGCTGAGACCCATCAGACCTTGATGCTGAACAATCTGCGCGACCGTGTTGTACTGGAAACGGACGGCAAAATGCTTAGCGGCCGTGACCTGGCAGTCGCTGTGCTGCTCGGCGCTGAGGAGTACGGATTTGCCACTGCACCGCTTGTAGCTGTAGGCTGTATTATGATGCGGGTATGCCAAATGGATACCTGTCCGGTAGGTGTTGCTACCCAGAATCCGGAGCTGCGTAAGAACTTTACCGGTGATCCGCAGCATGTCGTGAACTTTATGACCTTTGTGGCACAGGATCTGCGTGAGATCATGGCGGAGCTTGGTTTCCGCACCATTCAGGAAATGGTTGGACGCACGGACTGCCTGGATGCCGTCAAAGCTTCGAGTCACTGGAAGAAGAAAGGCGTAGATTTGAGCAGCCTGCTGCACACTCCGGCTATGCCGGAAGGAAGCACTCGCTACCGCAGTCAGACGCAGAACCATGGCTTAGAAGAAACAATGGATGTTTCCAAGCTGCTCGACCTTGCTGCACCGGCACTGGAATCCGGTACAGTGGTTGAAGCTTCACTTCCGATCACGAACGTCAACCGTGCGGTAGGAACCATCCTGGGCAGTGAACTGACCCGTAAATATGGAGCAGCAGGTCTTCCGGATGATACGATCCGCCTGCATTTCACAGGTTCGGCTGGACAGAGTCTGGGGGCGTTCGTACCGAAGGGAATCACGATCACGGTTGAAGGGGATTCCAATGACTATGTCGGCAAAGGACTTTCCGGCGGTAAGCTGATCATTAAGCCGTCCTCTAAGGCGACCTTCGCCGCCGAAGATAATATCATCATCGGGAATACGGCCATGTACGGTGCTACCGGCGGTGAAGCTTATATCAGCGGGATTGCCGGCGAACGGTTCGCCGTCCGCAACTCCGGTGCGAATGTCGTTGTGGAAGGCGTGGGCGACCATGGCTGTGAATACATGACCGGCGGCCGTGTGGTTGTGCTTGGCGCAACGGGTCGCAACTTTGCGGCAGGCATGTCGGGCGGTATCGCCTACGTGTATGATCCGGACAATACGTTCGTCAAACGCTGCAACATTGAGATGGTTCTCTTGGAGCGTGTGGAGGAGCTCGAAGAAATTGCTGAACTGCAAGGTCTGATTACCCGCCATACCGAGCTTACAGGCAGTAATGCCGGACAACGTATCCTGGATACATGGGATGAGGCCCTGCCGAAATTTGCCCGTGTCATTCCGAAGGACTATAAACGGATGATGGAGCAGATCCGCAAGGTGGAACAGACCGGTCTGACTGGCGAAGCTGCCCTGATGGCTGCATTTGAAGCGAATATGCGTGAGCTTGCGCGTGTTGGCGGCTAAACGCTAACCACTCTCGAATAAAATATAAACCAAGGGACAACATCACCTCCTTAACCGGAGGGAGGTTGTCCCTTTTACTATTGCTGCATTTTTTCCCGGTTTTCAGGAAAAAGGAAAGTTGTGGTAGAATAAAACCCATATAAAATGAAATTGATGAAACAACAATAAGGTGAAAGTAACGGAGGGGAAGTTTGGAACTGGAGGAGCGCTAGCGATCGCCTAAAAGCTTTCCGAAGGAAAGCTCGCTTCGGAAGCATCATCAGTTCACGGATTTCAATCGCGTGCAGCGGTCCTAATCAAGAAATCTGTGAACAACAGCGACCGGAAGTCCAAACATTCCCGGAGTTACGGCAATCACCTTGCACGCTGAACTATCAATTATTTTATATACACCGACGAAAGGAAGTGAGACCATGCCGAACACGGCAGAAGTGGTGAAGCCCGTAGCCAGCTTAATGGGTGTAACCAAAAAAATGGGCAACAAGACGCTGGTCAGCGACTTGACGCTCGATATCCCGCCCGGACAAATCTTCGGATTTCTCGGGCCGAATGGTGCCGGTAAAACAACAACCATTCGTATGATGGTCGGACTGATCTCGATCAGCCGCGGAGATATCCTGATTTGCGGCCGCAGCATCAAGGATCATTTTGAAGAAGCGGTTGCAAATATTGGGGCGATTGTGGAGAACCCTGAGATGTATAAGTTCCTTAGCGGGTACCAGAATCTGCGCCAATATGCGCGGATGGTGCCAGGCGTGGACAAGAAGCGGATTCAAGAGGTTGTAGAGCTGGTTGGGTTAGGGCAGCGGATACACGATAAGGTGAAGACCTATTCACTGGGGATGCGCCAGCGGCTGGGTGTAGCCCAGGCGCTGCTTCACCGTCCCAAGCTGCTGATCCTGGATGAGCCGACAAACGGGCTTGATCCACAGGGGATTCGCGAGCTGCGCGACTATCTGCGCCGTCTATGCCAGGAGGAAGGTACAACGGTATTTGTCTCCAGCCATCTGCTGTCCGAGATGGAGCTGATGTGCGACACAGTGGCAATCATCCAGAATGGCAAGCTGATTGACGTGAAGCAGCTTAAGGCTGTAGGCACGGAGGTGCTGCCCATCGGCGAGACGCTGTTTGAGGTTAGTGATCCTGAAGCGGCATTGGCCTTGCTGGGGACCGGGGTACTGAAGGATGGTGGAATTGCCGTGGAAGCGGACCGCGAAGCTATCGCTGAATTGAACGCGAAGCTGGTCACGGGCGGGATCAAGGTCTACGGCATTAAAGTACTGGCCCGTTCACTTGAGGATCAATTCCTGGAAATCACCGGAGGTGAAGGCATTGGGTAATTTCGCGGCTCTCATACATAATGAGAACGTTAAAATCTACAGTCGTATACGTACATGGATTATGCTCATTATTCTGGCTGTGATGAGCGCGCTGTTTCCGGCGCTGTTCTACTTTACCAGCAGTGATACCTCCACAACAGAGCTGTGGAACAGCTTTCAAATGACCGTGAGTATCGCATTTTTCCTCAATACGATTTTTACAGTTGTGATCGCCTCCGACTCCGTTGCGGGCGAATTTTCCTGGGGGACTATTAAGCTGCTGCTGATCCGCCCATGGAGCCGTTCCAAAATACTGCTCTCCAAGTACATCTCCCTAATTCTGTTCAGCTTGCTGAGTACGGCTGTACTGATCGTATTTGGATATGTGTCCGCGCTTATATTTTCCTCTTCCTCCGGGCTTGGAGGAGCTTCAATGTCTGCATGGAGTCCAGCAGAATATACGTTCCTGGGCATTCTGTGCAGCTATGCCGAGCTCTTTCTGACCGCTGCTCTGGCCTTTATGGTGTCGAGTGTCTTCCGTGCAAGCGGACTGGCGATCGGGTTGTCACTGTTCATTATGTTTGCCAAGGATATTTTTGTTGCCATCTTTAGCCCTGAGCGTTATGAGTGGGCTAAATATCTGATCTTCACCCATATGGATCTGCATGGTTACCTGCTGACAGATAAGGGCCCGGGTGGAGTCACATTGGGATTTGCCATCGCGGTACTAGCCGTCTATTATCTTCTATTCATGCTGGTGTCCTGGATTGTATTCCGTAAAAGAGATGTTGCTGCATAAACCGGACTGCTGCACCAGCCCGATTCAAGGTTGTTCTGAACAATAAAAATTAATATGTTCTATAGGGACGGCTAAGCCGTTTCGGCTTGTTTGGAGCCGCGTTTGCCGGCTTTGTCCGTATGCCCGTTTTTCTGAAGTCCGCCCGCTTTTTCTGTGGCGGGCTCTTCGGCCATGGCAACGGTGCCATTCAGCACGCTGCCCTCCATGATGCTTAAGGTGCCGGCCAGAATATTGCCATGCAGCTGTCCGGTACCCGTCATCATTAGTCTCTGATCGGCAACCACATCGCCGTATACCTTGCCCGCAATGATGATGTCCTGTGCTTTGATGGTGGAGCGGACGGTTCCCTGTTCACCGACGGTGACAGTGCCCCGGCAGTGGATTTCTCCGCTGAAGTTGCCCTCAATCCGTAAATTGGTGTCGCAAGTAACTTTGCCCTCCAGTGTACCCCCGTGCCCGATCAGCGAGTCGGTGGATTTCACCGGCGTGTGCTGTTTGTTTTTATTCCACATGCGTTCATCCTCCTGAGTGTTTGTTAGATGTACTCCACTGAATAACTTCGTACTTAACTTTCTTCCTGCTCAAGGCTGTACATAACCCAAAGGATTGACCGGTTTGTTTTGTTTGACCACCTGGAAATGAAGATGGGGTCCCGTGCTGCGTCCGGTATTGCCGAGCAAACCGATCTTCTGGCCTTTGCTTACCTTGGTGCCCGGGGAGACCAGCATTCCATTCAAATGCATGTACCAGGACTCCAGTCCATTGTCATGTTTGATAATAATATATTTGCCTCGTGCGCCCATTTGCTCGGCGGCGGTGACCACGCCATCCATGGCAGCATATACGGGATCGCCGATACTGCCTGCTATATCGATGCCGGAATGATAGGCTGAAGTCCCGTTGAAAGGGTCTGAACGGTAACCGAAGCTGGAAGTAATGACCTTGGACTGGGTAGGCCAGATGACGGCAGGTGCCAGCCGGGCTTTTTCAGCAATCGCTTTTTTGGCCTGGAGATTGGCTTTAGCGGTATTTGCTTTTTGGGCTTCTGTAATCGTCACAGGGATCCTGCTCATCATTTCATCCAGCATGCCGCGAATTTCCTCATAGTCATCCTTCGTTTCCCGCACCAGCTCCAGGGAATCGTTCGGGTAGACAGCGATATATTCCCCGCCCACCTGTGGCGTGAATGTGCCGTCTGGCGATGCGGCAGCAGCTGATACAGCGGAAAAAGAAGCCCCGCCAGAATAATGTGTTTCTGCCGGAGGAGATAATACTGTACCCGCTGCAGGTGTAGAGGGATCCACGGTACTGGATGTCTTGGGGGCGGAGGATTTCTCTTTACCGCTGGCAGCTGGACTGCTACCCTTGTCAATCAGAGACTGCAGCTGCTGCTCCAGCTCGCTTACGCTTTTCAGTTTGTCTTTGATGCTGTCAGCTTCCTCCGATAATTCAGTAACCTGGCTGCGAAGCTGCAGCAAGGCCTGATCCTTATCGGCAACCTTCATTTCCATACGAAGATTGGTCAGGGACAGTGCCGCAGCTTCGGCTTCAAGCTCGGAAATGGAGCGGGAGGCATGAAAATGCATGGAAGTGACCAGACTGGAGAGAGAAAGGGCGGCAGCGGCCGGCAGCGCAAGAGCGAGCGGCTTGGATAGCTGAAGCTGCCTTACCGGACGTCCGGCTTCACGGACAACTAGCAGCGTGATCCGGTTATGATCGGGCTGATTCTTCATAGCTTCTCCTTTCCTGCGGCTCATGCAGCCGCCTTGTGTTCACTGAAGTCCTGATTTCTGTGGGCTCATCCGAATCGTCCTACTACTCTATGTATTCCATGTCCGTGGGGAACATGACAACGGTTTGCTGGAATTAGGAGGGAGACTTACGGTGACAGCTGTACTAGAATCACCTCAGCTTAATCGTGGAAGTACAGAGTTGCCGGATGCCAGTGGACCTGTAACGTGCTTGGACTAACTATAAAATATTCAAGAGGGTGACGGATTGGTAATATTGGCGCTTATTCTATGTTTTTTTATTCTGCAGATTGCTGTAATCCTGCTGCTCGAATTCCGCCGCCCGCAAAGAGCGTTGGCCTGGTTGCTCGTTACCTTCTGCTGCCCGCCGCTGGGGCTGCTGTTCTATTATTTTTTCGGCCAGGATTATTGGCAGAACCGCAAGCTCGAGAAGAGATGTATTTCGTTGTTTCGGGAGATCCGTTCTCATGTGTCCGGCAAAATCAGGCTAGTGAAACATGCGGAAGAGAGTGGGAATCCGCATGTTTCAGACTATAAAGGACTGCTGTTCCTGCTCTCCCGGCTGTCGGAGATTCCGGTCACCGGCCGGAACAAGTGCCAAGTACTGGCTGACGGACAGGAAGCTTACGGCTCCATGCTTGAAGCTATGGAAGCAGCTCGGGAGCATATCCATATGGAATTCTATATTTTTCGTGATGATGAGATCGGAAAGCAGTTCCAGGAGGTCATGATCCGCAAAGCGCGCCAGGGAGTGAGGGTACGCCTGCTTTGTGATGGACTCGGCAGCCACAAGCTAGGCCGCGGCTTCATTGGCAGGCTGAGAAATGCCGGAGTAGAGGTTCATTTCTTCCTGCCGCCACTAACTTCCCTGCTGGAGCGCAGGTTCAATTTCCGGAATCACCGGAAAATCGTTGTCGTCGATGGACGTGTGGGGTTCACCGGTGGCATGAACGTAGGGGATGATTATTTGGGGAAAGATCCAAAGCTGGGATATTGGCGGGATACCCATCTCCGTCTGGAAGGGGATGCGGTCTACAGCCTGCAGTATGTTTTCCTGAAAGATTGGAGGCTGGCAGCAGGTGAGGGAATGAGCCATCCCCGCTTTTTCCCGGCGCATGAATGTGCGGAAGAAGAGGCTGTTCTCGTTGTCGCCAGTGGACCGGACGGGGCGCTGGACGCCTCACAGGAGATGTATTTCGCGTCAATTGTAGCGGCGAAAGAGCGGATATGGATTACCTCACCTTATTTTATTCCCGATCCTACGATCTGCCGGGCGCTCAAGAGTGCGGTGCTTGCTGGAGTGGATGTGCGGATAATCATTCCGGACAAACCGGACAACAGGCTGGTGTACAATGCGTCTCTTTCTTACCTGGAAAACCTGCAGGATGCCGGAGTGAAATTCTACCGCTATCAGAAAGGTTTCATGCATGCCAAGGTGATGATTATCGATGATGTTCTGGGGACGGTGGGGAGTGCCAATCTGGATATGCGGAGCTTTTACTCCAACTTTGAACTGACAGCCGTTATGCTCAGCCCGGAGGTGATCGCGCTGCTTGCTGCTGGTTTTGAACAGGACATGGAGCATAGTGAATTTATTGAACCAGCAGTATTTCGGAGAAGAGGACAAATTGTCAAATGCATAGAAAGTCTTTGTCAGCTGTTATCACCGCTTTTATGACAGTTTAAGCGATAGAAACTTGTGTTTTCGAAGGTTCTAACATTTTCTATGCCATAAAGGACCCTCTTTTATGATATAATGAAGGTATAAGAAGTAACTATACTTTTAATAGGGGGAGTTCTATGACTGTAAGCCAACAATTATTCACGAATGAGGAACAGAAAAAACCACAGAAATCAGAGGCCTTTAAGAGGGCCAAATTGGTTCAAAGGATCGTAATGATCGTGCTTGGATCAGCGATGATGTCTGTGGCATTGGAGATTTTCCTTGTTCCCAATCAATTGATTGACGGCGGAATTACCGGTATTTCCATTATGATATCCCATATTTTCCATATCCCGCTGGGGATTATATTAACTCTGCTTAACTTGCCGTTCCTTGTAATCGGCTATAAGCAAATCGGCAAAACCTTTGCCTTATCCACTCTGTTTGCGGTTGTTCTGATGTCCATTGGCACTCAGCTGCTGCATCCTGTAGATCCTCTTACAGGCGAACCTCTGCTTGCCGCAGTCTTTGGCGGTGTTATTCTGGGCGTGGGTGTTGGCCTGGTGGTACGGTATGGAGGATCGCTGGATGGAACAGAAATCGTCGCCATTCTGGTCTCAAAAAAGCTTCCATTCTCCGTAGGTGAAGTAGTGATGTTCTTCAACCTGTTTATTCTTTCCGGTGCAGGCTTTGTGTTTGGCTGGAACAATGCTATGTTCTCATTGATTGCGTACTACATTGCTTTTAAGGTGATTGATGTTACGCTTGAGGGTTTGGATCAATCGAAATCGGTATGGATCATCAGCGATAAATTCCGTGATATCGGAGAGGCGCTGACCGAGCGACTCGGACGTGGTGTTACTTATCTGGATGGGGAAGGCGGCTTCTCCGGAGATAACAAGAAAGTGATTTTTGTGGTGATTACCCGTTTGGAAGAAGCGAAGCTTAAAGCTATTGTTGAAGATTGGGATACCGAGGCTTTTGTCGCGATTGGCAATATCCATGATGTTAAGGGCGGCCGCTTTAAGAAAAAATCAATCCATTAGCTTTGCCCGCAAGAAACGGGAGCGCTAACCGAAGGAAGGTATATTTACGAACGACAGAGTAATCAATTCGGCGTCTGTATTAAGTATCGCCGCATTCTCATATAGAGTACCTTCCGTCCATATGGTGGACGCCTGATAAGCCCGCAGCCTGATTAGGCATTTGCGGGCTTATTGCTTTTTGGAGAGGAGAAAATTAAGGGAGCTTGGAGATAAGAGCTTCCACGGGCTGTGCAGGCACTTTGGCGATCAGATCACCCATGCGGCTGAGGCGCTCCTCGATGTTCTGCAGGTGGAAATCAGCAGGCGAGACATCCCGCCGAACCTCTTCCCACAGAAGAGGAGTAGAGACGGTAGCCAGCGGGCGGGCTCGTGGCGTATAAGGTGCAGCCAGCGTTTTGCCGCCGTAATGTTGAAGGTAATCAAAATAAATTTTGTCCCCCCGATGCTTCTTTAGCCGCTCCAGGGTAAACAGGTCCGGACGTTTCTCCGTCACATACCGGCCGACAAAGTGGCCGATCCGTCGAAGGCCGTCGAAGGTGACTCCGGGGCGGATAGGAACAATAATCTGCACGCCTGTTGCACCGGAGGTCTTCGGTACTGAGGCAATGCCCAGAGATTGGAGCACCTCGCCTACGACTGCAGTCGCTTCCATAATCCGCGGTTCGACTTCAAGCGACGGGTCAAGGTCAATCATCCATTCGCAGGGCAGCTCACTTCCCACGTAATGAAGCGAGGGATGAAACTCCAGGGCGGCCATATTGCCCAGCCAGAGCAGCTCCGGCAGCCCTTGAAGAAGGATATAAGTGATGTTGTCGTGTGTTGCTGTGCGGACAAAGTCGGGCAGGGGCTCCGGCGCATTTTTCTGATAAAAGGACATGCCTGGCACGCCGTGCGGATAGCGGATCACCGTCAGGAGACGGTCCCGGCAGTATTGCAGCAGATAAGGGGAGAGGGCTGCGAGTTTCTCCAGATAAATCCGTTTGGTAATGCCCCGCTCCGGCCACAACAGCTTCTCCGGGTTCGTTATGGTGATTTCTTGTCCTCCGACGGTAATGGAACCCCGGATAGTCTTGGGCATCCGGCATCCTCCTTTTGAAATAAGGGATATCTTGCACTGTCAGCCTTTCTGCTCGATCCGGCAGGACAGCGGGGGAAGGTCTAATTGGGCTTGGATGACAGGTTGGCGCAGGGTTCCCGAGAGGTTCCACTCCAGGAAATGCAGCTTAAAGACCAGCTGGGGCTGTATCCAGACGGCTCCCTTACTCCGCTGCGGGACAGTGGTGAAGGGCATGTCTGAAGTTCGAAGCTTCTCAACATGTGCAGTTAAGCTGCGCCAATCCTGTACCGTCATCCGGCCTGCTCCGGCATGCCCGATATAATGCAGCTTGTCTTCGCTGTCATAAAGGCCAAAGAGCAGAGCATTCACAAGTCCATCCCTGTAAGTGACACCGCCAACTACGGCGGTTACGTCGGAGATGATCTTGCGCTTTTGCCAGCGGCCGTCTTTTCCGCCGGGTGCATAGGTACTGTTGATGTCCTTGCACACAATCCCTTCCAGGCTTCCGTTCTGTGCAGCGGCTAAAAGCTCGGAAGGTCGGGTATAGCTGGGCACGTTCTGCACATGGGGATGGGGAAGCAGGATGTGGCTTAAGGTCTGCTGCCGGCTCGACAGCGGCTGGTCCAGAAGCCATAAGCCATCACAATACAAAATATCAAATATCATATAGAGCACGGGAACCTGCGGGCGGACAGCCTTAATGGCTGCGGCATTCTTCAGGCTGTCCCGGCGCATCACCTCATGAAAGGACGGTTTGCCGCCGCTGAGCGCGATGACTTCACCGTCCAGTATCACAGATTCAGCCCTGCAGTAAGCTCTGGGGTCGGCGATTTCAGGATACTGCAGGGTGCGGCGGTTGCCGCGCCGGTTAATCAGTTCAGCGGCTTTCCCGTCGTAATAGGAGAGCATACGCACACCGTCCCACTTAATCTGCGCAATCCACTGGTCACCCTCCGGCAGCTGTGACGCCAGTATAGGTTCAAAAGGAACTACCGGCTGCAGCTTCATGGGTTAAGCACCGGATTCCTTACTCTTGGCTGTGCGCCGTTTGGGTTTGGGCGCTATGACCGGGATCGGTCCGGTGGCCTCATTCACAACCGCAGTACCGGCTGGGACTTTGGATGATTTGGCAGTGGCTGTTTTTTTCCTGGCGGCTGCGCCAGTTTGCGGTTTCGTCTTGGCGGCAGCGGGCGATGGTCCCGGATCTGTCGGAATATGCTGTACCGCCTCGATACTGGCCTGAAGTGCAGCCATCAGATCGATGACATTGCTCTCCTGGCGGGCTGGAGCAATATGGAATTCCTCGCCAGCTATCTTATGGGTAATCAGGTCAAGCATCCGCTGGCGGTAGTCATCGGTGTATTTGCCCGGCTCAAACGGGGTGGACAGCTGTGAAATCAGCAGCTTGGCCATATCCAGTTCCTTATCGCTCACGATGCCGGGCTCCGGCAGTCCTGGAACCTGGGATACAGGCCGGACCTCATCGGGATAATATATCGTTTCGATTGCCAGGCAATCAGCCAGCACGCGGATGGCGGCGAGGCTGCTTTTGGACCGGATGGAAATTTTGGCGATTCCGATCTTGCCGGTCTGGCGCATGGCTTCCATTAATAGACGATACGCGTTAGTTCCCGCCTGGTCAGGAGAGAGGTAATATGTTTTTTGAAAATAAATCGGGTCGATCTCCGTTAAGTCCACAAAATCCAAAATGGTAATGCTCTTGCTGCTCTCCTCTGTCAGCTGATCCAGCTCTTCTTTGTCAAACAGGACAAATTTCCCCTTCTCATACTCGTAGCCCTTGCCGATTTCCTCCCAAGCCACTTCCTTGTCGCAGACAGGGCATTTGCGCACATAGGACAGCGGACTGCCGCATTCCTTATGGATGTAGCGCAGTGATATGTCTTTGTCCTCGGTAGCGGAGAACATTTTGACTGGAACATGGACAAGCCCGAAGCTGATGGCCCCTTTCCAAACGGTATGCATGATGATCCCTCCTGATCCAAATGTGCTTTGGCTTAGTATGCGGCAGCAGGTCTTTTTCTAGCCTGATGCATTTTTTGCGCCGGTTGGGAAAAAATAAGCCCAGGCATGAAGGATAACCTGCGTTCAATTGGAGGTAGCAGAAATGGATCAGGAACGAAACGAATGGATCGATGCTTTGTCAGAGCAGGATATCCCGGCTGAAGCCGTGGATTGGGAGAGTATTGTAGAGACAGGGGAAGACGAAGAGCTGCCTGGAAATTTCGACCGGCTGGATGCAGAAGCGACGATCGGCGAACTGCCGACGGTGGATGATAACCTATTTAAGGAGAACCAAAAATGAACATACAGCGGGCAAAGGAAATTTACGCTTCCAAGGATATGATCTCTGTTCATTTGGATGGAGAGCCGGTCTGGATCGAACATGTGGATACAGATAATGGGATGGCTACTGTGCAGGTGGGCTCACGTCCGACAAATACGCATACAGTGGGCGTGGAGCGTTTGGAAGAGCAGGGTAGCTAGGCCCTGAGATATTGTGGAAAAAGACCGATTGAGGGGGCAGTACCCGTTCAATCGGTTTTTTATTATTGACGGAGGCTGAACCAAACCCCTATATTGAACTTGTGAAAATGATGAAAAGAGTGATCCATGGTGCGTCCTATATTGTTGGGTGTTTGTTCGGCACTGTTTTTTGCTATAACATTTGTACTTAACCGGAGGATGGAGCTGTCAGGCGGGAGCTGGGCGTGGAGTGCCTCCCTTCGTTATTTGTTCACACTGCCGTTTCTGCTAACCATCGTGGCAGGGCGCGGCAGACTTAGGCCGCTTCTGGCTGCAATGAAAGAGAAGCCCTCTGCCTGGCTGTTGTGGGGAACGGTTGGCTTTGGCCTTTTTTATGCTCCGATTTGTTTTGCTGCTGCCTATGCACCAGGCTGGCTTACGGCAGGGACCTGGCAGATTACGATTATTTCCGGCTCAATCCTGGCCCCTTTCTTCGGGCAATGGGTGAACGGACCTTCAGGCAGACTATACATACGCGGGAAGATCCCTTTGCGCGGCCTGGGCTTGTCCCTTATTATTTTACTCGGTGTGGTGCTGCTTCAGGCGGAGCATGCAAGAACACTTGCTCCGGAACAAGTGCTCATGGGCATTATTCCTGTGCTGATTGCCTCGTTTGCCTATCCGCTTGGAAACCGGAAAATGATGGAGCTGTGCGGTGACCGCCTGGATGTGTTTCAGCGGATTCTGGGCATGACCCTGGCCAGTCTACCGTTCTGGGTTATTGTTGGACTGTACGGCCTGGCGGACAGCGGACTCCCTTCCTCTTCCCAAGCGGGACAATCCCTTATCGTTGCGCTATCTTCAGGAATTATTGCGACAGTGCTCTTTTTCCGGGCTACAGATATGGTCCGCAGCAGTATGGGAGGACTTGCGGCGGTAGAAGCAACCCAATCCCTGGAAGTACTTTTTACCTTGGCGGGAGAGATGCTGATTCTTTCTTCACCGGTGCCTTCAATGCTCTCGTGGATTGGTATTGCCGTCATTATTATAGGGATGGCTTTGCATAGTTTGTTCTCGGAACATACGAAGAACCAAGCCTCTGCTTCTTTGGCGCTACCCGCTGCCCCGGCTCTGGCAGCAGACGGCAAAGAGTGAAGGACGGCTGTTGCGGTGGAAGTATCATACCGATATAATTGAAAGTATTGTTACTTGGAAAGCTGGAGTATTTTAATATGTAGAGGTGGTAGTTGCAGCTTGAACAACAACGCTGAAACGGTGTTCACTTACCGTTCATATAGTCTGGCGGATACAGATTTGCTGGCAGCTGAGCTGGCCGCCTCGGCGGCGGCAGGCATGGTAATCGGGCTGGACGGCGATCTGGGCGCAGGAAAGACGGCCTTCTCACAGAGCTTTGCGCGTCATTTGGGCGTGGAAGGGATCGTCAGCAGCCCCACTTTTACGATCATCAAGGAGTATCAGGGACGCCTTCCGCTGTACCATATGGACGTATACCGTATTTCGCTTCAGGAAGCGGATGAGCTGGGACTGGATGAGTATTTTTATGGACAGGGTGTGAGCCTGGTCGAATGGAGCAGTATAATTTCGGATTTGATGCCGCCGCAGCATCTCCATATAGCCATGGAAACTTACGGGCCGGAGGAACGGCTAATTACGGTGACCGGAAGCGGGGAGCCTTACGGTGAGTTATGCCGGGCTATGATCCAGAAGTGGGGTAATGAAAGATGAAGAATCAAATGGAAGAGCCGCGTAAGCGGTTTTTGGCGCTGGATACATCCACGGCTGTACTCGGAGTAGCGATAACGGAAAACGGCAAGCTGCTGCACGAGACGAATGCTTCCGGGGAACGGAACCATTCCGTACACCTGCTGCCGATCATTGAGCAGGCACTGCAGGCTACCGGCACAACCTCCGCCATGATTGGCGGAGTCTCTGTGGGCCTGGGTCCCGGATCTTACACCGGAACACGCATCGCTGTTACAGCTGCAAAGACACTGGCCTGGGCCTGGAAGGTGCCAGTAGCCGGTATTTCGAGTCTGCAGGCGTTGGCTTGGGGCGGTTTGGTTGCGGCTTTGGGGCAGCCGGAGGGGGCAGAAGGGAATCCAATGTCCGGGACAGGCCCGGACTGGATCATTCCTCTGCTGGATGCGCGCCGCGGGCAAGCCTACACTGCACTGTTCGTTGCGGACGGTGATCGGGCGCCCCGCAGGCTTGAACCGGACGCTATCCGGCTCATGGCAGACTGGGTGCAGCACCTGGCCGACAGACTGAAGGAGGCAGCGGCAGAAGGCATGAAGCCACGCGTGATTTGGTTTGTCGGAGAGACGCAGCTGCACGGCAGCGAAGAAACGACTTTTTTGCTGGGTGAGCTGGGACGGGTACAGGCTGTGCCTTATGAGATGGAAGGCCGCTGGGCAGGTTATTTGGGGGAAAAACGCCTGCAAGCTGGAAGCGATGATCTGCACAGTCTAATCCCGAATTATACTCAGCTTTCCGAAGCGGAAGCCAATCTGCGACGGAGCAGTGAAGGGAGCCTGAATCAATAATGATGGAGTCGGAGCCAGTAAAAGATCAGGGAACGGAGCTTGTATTCCGCCTGATGAAGCTTGAGGATATTCCCGAAGTTCTGATTATTGAACGGGAAGCCTTCACGATGCCGTGGACGGAGGAAGCCTTCCGCAATGAACTGTCGCATAATCATTTTGCTAAATATATGGTCATGGAGCTGAACGGGCATATTCTGGGTTATGCGGGAATGTGGGCTATTGTCGACGAAGCGCATGTGACCAATATTGCCTTACTTGAGGCGTACCGGGGACGTAAATGGGGAGAAAGACTGCTGGACGAGCTGATGAAGACGGCTGCTTTTTTGGGCATGAAGTCCATCACACTGGAGGTCCGGGTCTCGAATGAGGTTGCCCAGAATTTGTACCGCAAAATGGGCTTCCGTCCTGCAGGTACCCGCAAAGGTTATTATTCGGATAATCGCGAGGATGCACTGATCATGTGGGCGGATCTGCCGGAGTATGGGGAGCAAGGCATGACGGAAGGAAGCGTGGACCTGAAATGAAGATACAAACGGGTGAAGTCCAGCCTGTGCTAATACTGGCTATTGAGACTAGCTGCGATGAGACTTCCGTTGCGGTGGTAAAAGACGGCAGCGAGGTGCTCTCGAACATCATCTCAAGCCAGATCGAAACGCACCGCGCGTTCGGCGGCGTCGTGCCCGAAGTGGCATCCCGCAAGCACGTGGAGGTTATTACACTGGTGATAGAGGAAGCGCTGGCGGTGGCTGGTGTACAACCGGAACAGCTGACGGCCGTTGCGGTTACTCAGGGACCGGGTTTGGTAGGGGCGTTGCTGGTCGGTGTTGTAGCTGCCAAAAGCCTTGCGCTTGCCTGGGGCAAGCCGCTGATCGGCACGCATCATATTGCCGGGCATATCTATGCCAACCGGCTGGTTCAAGAGCTGCAATATCCGAACATGACGCTAGTCGTGTCCGGCGGACATACGGAACTGGTCAGCATGCAGCGGGAAGGTGAGTTCCGGATTATCGGCCGTACCCGCGATGATGCCGTGGGCGAAGCCTATGACAAAGTTGCACGGGCACTCGGGTTTCCTTATCCCGGCGGTCCCCATGTGGACCGTCTGGCCCGCGAGGCAACCGAAGCTGTGCCGCTTCCGCGTGTCTGGCTGGAGCCGGGCTCCTATGATTTCAGCTTCAGTGGCCTGAAGTCGGCGGTGCTGAATGTGGTCAATCAGAGCAAGATGAAGGGGCTTGCGCCGGATGTGGCCGGCATTGCCCGAGGCTTCCAGGAGTCAGTGGTCGAGGTACTTGTGGAGAAGGCGGTTCGTGCTGTAAAAGCAAACCAAGCCCGGCAGCTCCTGCTAAGCGGAGGCGTAGCGGCCAACAAGGGTCTGCGCGAAGCGCTGACGGCTCGCTGCGGGGCAGAGGGCATCGAGCTGATCATTCCGCCTCCGGTGTACTGCACCGATAATGCAGCTATGATCGGTGCAGCGGCTTATGTGAAATGGCGGCATGACGGCAGTACGCCGCTGGACATGGTTGCCGATCCGGGGTTCTCGCTGGAAAAATGGTCGGTAGGAGCCTATTGACATCTTTTGGAGCTGGCGGGTATAATCAGTTCAATCATTATTCATAATTTGAACAAACGCGATGAATGGAAGCAGTAAGGAACCTCCGGGATTAGAGAGCTGCGGGTCGGTGCAACGCAGTCGAAGGAGACCTGAACTCGTCCGGGAGCGGAACGGTGGAAGCAGGAGGTTCCTTGTATAGGGACATCAACCGGTGCATAAGTTTGCCGGACCTTTCGTACACCGTTACGGTTTGCCTCCGTAAGAGGGTCGCCCTGCACAGCAAGGATGGAACAAGTAATTGCTCCTGGTGTGCTTGCAAAGGCGTAGAGTGGATATCGTGAGGAACAGCTAAAGCGCTGGCTGAACCGGGATATCAACAAGAGTGGTACCGCGAAGGTGAACAGCCTGTCGTCTCTTGAATGAGACGGCAGGTTTTTTTGCGTGGGTTGGCACGGAACGTATATAGAGTACACGCGATGAACGGGAGTAGTAGATGATGACGGTGAACAGAGAGCTGCGGGTTGGTGCGACGCAGTCACCGGAGGCATTGAATCTCGCCCGGGAGCGGAGCGGCGGAACAGCGTAACATATGCCGCTACGGATGTCCCCGTTACAGGACCTTCATGGAGTGCTGAGAGCCACTATGGCTTGGCAGGCATCTGTGGGGAAGAGCTGGACGCAGCTTGAAGCTTTGCTCACATTAAGAAAGCTGTGCGTCAAAAAGAGTGGTACCGCGGAGGGGTGACCCGCCGTCTCTTTAATAGAGATGGCGGGTTTTTTGTGTTATTCAGGTGGTTGCTGGCTAAAGCACCATTCTGGAAAAGCAATTGAGAGTGAAGGCTGTCGCATAAATATGCAGTCAGCTACTCTATACTTGCTGCCGGCAGCAGTGGGCGGGATATCAGGAGAGCCGCAAGTCGACGTGGGGCTCTTGCAAGAAACTTTAGCTGAGTAAAAAAACTTTCAGGAGGTTTTCCATGATTATTCCGGTAAAAAAACGAATTCAGATTTTTGACACGACGCTGCGTGACGGCGAGCAGGCTCCCGGGGCAAGCCTCACTCCGGAACAAAAGATTATTCTGGCCT
Source organism: Paenibacillus sp. 22594 (assembly GCF_052044425.1). Lineage (NCBI taxonomy): Bacteria > Bacillati > Bacillota > Bacilli > Caryophanales > Paenibacillaceae > Paenibacillus > Paenibacillus sp. 22594. Next base: position 452,827 of record NZ_JBQENA010000004.1, on the reverse strand, counting down.
ATAAGTTGGCTGAGCTGGGCGTGGATGTACTGGAGCCGGGGTTTCCGGTATCCAGCCCGGGGGATTTTGCCGCTGTGGAGACGATCTCCCGGAAGGTGCAAGGGGTGGAAATCTGCGGCTTCGCCCGTGCGGTCAAAGGGGACATTGATGCAGCCGTCCGGGCGACCCGGGATGCGGAGCGGCGGCGGATTCATCTGTTCATCTCCTCCTCCGACATTCATCTTCGCCATCAGCTGCGCAAGAGCCGGGCTGAAGTGGTGGCCGCCGCCCGAGAGATGACAGCCTATGCAAGGCAATTTTGCGGAGTGGTGGAATTCACTGCTATGGATGCCGCGCGGACGGGCATTGATGATTTGATCGAAATGGTTGAGGCTGTCATTGAGGAAGGCGCAACGATTATCAATCTCCCCGATACGGTAGGTTACGCGCTTCCGCAGGAATACGGCGAGATGTTCCGCCGGGTCCGGCTCGGAGCCAGGGGCGGAGATACCGTGAGCTACAGCGCTCACTGCCACAATGATTTGGGGCTTGCTGTAGCCAACAGTCTGGCTGCTATCGCCGGAGGGGCCACGCAGATTGAGGTAACGGTCAACGGTGTGGGCGAGCGCACCGGAAACTGTGCGTTGGAAGAGCTGGTCATGGCGCTGGAGACCCGGGGAGATGTGCTGGGTGCGGAAACCGGAATTGTACTGGAAAAGCTGTATGACACCTCTCGGATCATCAGCGGGGCGATGCATTTTCCGATTGCCTACAACAAGCCGGTTGTCGGCAGAAATGCCTTCCAGCATGAATCGGGGATTCACCAGGACGGGCTGCTGAAGGACCGCAGCACCTATGAAATTATGGACCCGGAGCGGCTGGGCATTCCGCGAAGCATGATCATTCTGGGCAAGCATTCCGGCCGGCATGCGCTCAAGGACCGTGCAGCAAAATATGGCATTGCCCTGAGTCCCGGGGAGCTGGACGCCCTGTATGAATCCTTCAAGGAGACGGCTGACCGCCAAAAGGCTGTCAGCGACGATGAACTGCTGCGAATGGTCAGCAGCACAACCGGACAGCAGGCGCAGGTCTATGAGCTTGGCGAGGTCCAGGTGCTGGCCGGCAGCGCGCCGCGCCGCGTAGCCGCTGTTACGGTGCGGCATTTGAGAAGCGGTGAGGAGACGTCGCATACCAGCACCGGCGACGGACCGCTGGAAGCCATCATTGCCGCGATTGGGCAAGGGATTGCCGAAGAGATTGACTTTACCGGACTTGAGCTGCATTCCCTGGGCAGCGGGGAGCACGCACAAGCCGAGGCGGCGGTCCTTGTGGAATGGGAAGGCAATACATTCAGGGGAACGGCTATTCATCAGGACATTGTAATGGCGGCGGGGATAGCTTATATCGCGGCTTGTAATTCGGCATTGCTCTCCTCCGGGGAGCAGATGGAGCTGGTTCCGGAAGAAGCGGTACGGATTCCGGAGTAACTTGCCTGTCGCTATGTGATATCCAATAAGGCAGCAGCGGCTTTTAATACCATACACAATCTACGAGTCATCTTCAGGGCGTAGTCCCCGGGAGGAGGCTCGTTTTTTTATATAGTTGCAGAATTCACACATTTTTTGACGAAAAAATCAGAAATAAATGCCATTAGAATCATTTGTCAAGCTGTGGACAACGTTATCCACATATTCTGTCCGAATTGTGTAAAAACCGTGTAAAATCAGCAATAACAGCATTTTTTATTGCCCGCAAAATACAGATTTACTAAGAGACGATTTCTTGTGGGGATTGTGGATAATGTGGATAGTTCGGTGGATAAAAAGTCCTTGACAAGGAAAAACGCGATTTTACGCATAAAAAAAGGCCACATGGGCCTTTTTACGCTATGAGTTATACACGAAAACTGTGGATAGCCTTGTGGATAACTATTTATGAACAAATCGGGAACGGTTAAAAAATATTTATTTAACGCATTTACATTATTCGTCAGCAAGGTTTTCCCATTCGCTAAATAAATTTCCAAGCTGTTCTTTTTTGAGCTTCAAATCACCTTCATGCTCCTGAAGTGCCATATAATCCTGAAAAACCTCGGGTTTGGTCATTTCATTCTCAATCCTGGCGATGGTCTCCTCAAGCTCAGCAATGTTCTCTTCCAGTTCGGAAATCCGGCGCTGGCGGTTCCGTTCCTCCCGTTTCGCTTGTTTTTCTGCTTCATAGGAAAGTGCAGTACCTTTTTCTGCAGCCTGAGCTTCCGTGTCGGCGTTTTTGGAGGCCTTGGCAGAGGCCAGCTCCGCTTCGTCCAGGGCTATAGCTTCAAGCTCTTTCTTTTTCTCGATATAATCGTCATAATTGCCCAAATATTGATCAATCCCGCCCGGATGAAGCTCCAGTACGCGTTCGGCCATTTTGTTCAGGAAATAACGGTCATGAGAAATGAAGAGCAGGGTGCCTTCAAAATCAATCAGCGCCGACTCCAGCACCTCGCGGCTCACCAGATCTAGATGGTTGGTAGGCTCATCAAGAATGAGCATATTGGCACCGCGCAGCATGAGCTTGGACAGCGCCACACGCGCTTTTTCACCGCCGCTGAGTGCGGCAACCTTCTTGAGGACATCTTCGCCGCTGAAAAGGAAATTACCAAGAATGGTGCGGATCCTTGCCTCCTCCAGCATCGGGTATTCGCTCCACAGCTCTTCCAGCACAGTATTGCGCGGATTAAGCCGTGTCTGTTCCTGATCGTAGTATGCGATCTTCACTTTGGTTCCCCAATTGACGGTGCCTGCGGAAGGCTCACGCGTGCCGGTCATACACTGCAGCAGTGTGGACTTGCCGATCCCGTTCGGGCCTATCAGGGCTGCCGTTTCACCCCGGCGCAGTTCAAAAGAGGCGTTCCTGAACAGCGGCACTGCGTTTTCGCTGAAGGCTACTGCGACATCCCGCACTTGAAGCACCTCTTTGCCGGACATGAAGTCCGGTTCGAAGGAAAAGCTGGCTTTTTTCAAATCACCAAGCGGCTTATCGATACGGTCCATCTTGTCGAGTGCTTTGCGCCGGCTCTGCGCCCGTTTGGTTGTGGAGGCGCGCACGATGTTGCGCTGCACGAACTCCTCCATCCGCGAAATCTCGTCCTGCTGCTTCTCGTACTGCTTCAGCCGGATCTCATATTCTGCGGCTTTCAGATCCATATAGCGGGTATAGTTGCCTGTATATCTCCGAGACTGGTGGCGTTCGATCTCTACGATTGTAGTCACCAGGCGGTCAAGAAAATAACGGTCATGGGAGACGACCAGAATGCCTCCGGCATAGCTGCGCAGATAATCCTCCAGCCAGGTGAGTGTTTCGATGTCGAGATGGTTGGTCGGTTCATCCAGCATCAGCAGATCCGGAGCCTGAAGCAGAATGCGGGCCAGCGCCAGCCGGGTTTTCTGGCCACCGCTTAGCGTGGCAATTGGTGTATCAGGCGAGAACTCCCCGAAGCCCATCCCGTGCAGCACACTGCGGATGCGCGTGTTCATCTCATAGCCGCCATGATCCTTGAACCAATCCGAGCGTCTGGCGTAACGTTCCAGCAGATCCTCATAACGCTTTGGGTCATCTGCCAGCTTCGGATCGGCAATATCTGCCTCCAACTGCCGCAGTTCCGCTTCCGCTTCGATCAGCGGAGCGAATACGGCCAGCATCTCCTCTTGAATAGTCTTGTCTGACTGCAGCCCGCTATTCTGGGCCAGGTAACCGATAGTGGTTTCCTTGGATTTATGAATCTGCCCGCTGTCAAAGGACATTTCACCTGCGAGAATCTGTAGAAAAGTGGACTTGCCGGCCCCGTTCACACCGACCAGGCCTACCCGTTCCTTCTCGTTCACCTGCAGGCTGATGCCGTCCAGCACGCTCTGTATTCCATATGATTTTGTAATTCCTGTCGCTTGAAGAAGCATACCGATGAAACCTCCGCCCTTGCATATTTCACCACGGCGTCTACGCCGGGGCTGTACAAAAAACCTTATTCTATAGTTTACATGAAAAGCGATTCCTGCGCGAGGGGAGGTGCGGCTTGGCATAGCTGTATTCTCCCGGGCAAGTGATCTCTCCCCCGGCAATGGCTGCATCACATGATAGGGAAATCAGACCGCTGACGGTTCCTATAACAGTGTAATAAGTGCGACCTTGGCGAACCGGGGGGAAGAGTGGTAAACTGAGTTTACAAACTATGATAAGCTAGGATATAACCAAGGGGAGGCGGCTGCCTATGACAGGCAACGGTGCGCTGCTTGCCGGACTCAAACGGAATCTTCGTGCAGAGCGAGCTGCAGTCCGTGATGGGATTGCTTCAGGTTTACGGGACTTTATGTCCGCTCAGGTCTGCAGATATGCACATGAGTGGCTGCAGAAGGAAAAGGCCGCTTCACTGCTCGCCTATGTTCCATTCCGATCGGAGCTGGATTGCCGTGCGCTAATTGCGGAGGCCTGGGCACATGGCCGGGAGGTGCTGCTGCCCCGTGTCTTGTCCGAAGCCGAAACGATGAGCCTTCATCCGGTAAGCTCCTGGGAAGAGCTTGCACCGGGAGCTTACGGTATTCTGGAGCCCTTGGCCAGCGTAGGGAATGAGCAGGAGACGGAAACGCTCCGGCTTCCGGATGTTGTCTTTGTACCGGGGCTGGCTTTTGACCGGCAGGGCGGACGGCTTGGCTATGGAAGAGGCTATTATGACCGATTGCGGGCTTCCTGGCAGCAGGGGGCAACGTTTGCTCTGAAGCCTCCGGTTTGGATCGGGTTGGCATTCAGCCATCAACTGATTCCTGAAGTACCAATGGATGATCATGATGCCTTTATGGACATGCTGATTACGGAAGATGGCATCATTCACTGCCGGAAGGAGAATAAACCATGGAGTTAAGCCATTTCAATGAGCAAGGCAGAGCGCGCATGGTGGATGTGAGCGACAAGGAGATTACCAAGCGGACAGCGGCTGCGCGTAGCCGTGTCGAGATGGCCCCCGGAACGCTCACAGCGATCAAGGCAGGCCGGATCGGCAAAGGCGATGTGCTGGCCGTTGCCCAGGTTGCCGGAATCATGGCGGCCAAAAAAACTGCAGACTGGATTCCCATGTGCCATCCGCTGCCGCTGACCGGTATTGATATCCGCTTCTGGGATAACAACGAAGACCAGCTATATATAGAAGCAACCGTCAAGACAACAGGAAAGACCGGAGTCGAGATGGAGGCGCTGACCGCCGTTTCGGCAGCCGCGCTGACCGTATACGATATGTGCAAGGCGCTGCAGAAGGATATGATTATTGGACCTACACTACTGGTGCAGAAGAGTGGAGGCAAAACCGGAGATTATGCGCTGGAGGAAATAGAACAGCAAGATGCAGTTCAAAGCGCTGATTAAAGGCCGTGAATGCGGCCGTCTATACATAGAATAGTGAGAAGGAGGGACAACCTATGGCGTGGAAAACAGCAATCCTGACGGCCAGCGATAAAGGGGCCAGAGGCGAACGGGAAGACACGAGCGCCCAGGTTATTCGGGAACTGGTGGAAGAGGAGCTAGGTGGCGAGATCGTTGAGTACCGGATCGTACCGGATGAACAGGATGAGATTATTGCTGCTCTGATTGAATTAACGGATTATTTCCAGGCGGATTTGGTGCTGACTACCGGTGGCACCGATCTTGCGATTCGTGATGTTACGCCTGAGGCGACCCGGCGTGTCATTGAGCGGGAGGTGCCCGGGCTCTCGGAGGCCATGCGGAGTACGGTCATGCAGAAGAACCGGGCAGTTATGCTGTTCCGGGGGATTTGCGGCATACGTGGAAGAACACTAATCGTGAACCTGCCGGGTACGCCCAAGGGGGTACATGAGAACCTGGCGGCAATTATGGATCAGCTGCCGGAAGCTTTGCTCATGGTAACTGGCCAATACCGGCAATAATGTCTTTTCTTTCGGTCGTGTCACCAAGAATCGTCAGAGATCGCTGATGGATGTGTGACATAAGTTATGGTATTATTAATTTATAGTTAACAATATCATGAACGGACAGAGTGAGAAGGAGGAATAACACATGCTAAGTGGTATTGGTGCTCCCGGGATTATTTTACTGGTTATCCTGGCACTGCTGCTCTTTGGTCCTAATAAGCTTCCTGAACTGGGACGTGCCGTCGGACGTACCTTCCGTGAGTTTAAGGATGGGGCGCGGGAAATTATCAGTGATCCGGAACCTGTGAAGAAAAGCGAAGCTCCGGCAACGGCAGCCCCGCAGACGATGGCAGCAGATCTTCCGCAGGACAGACGTCTGCCGGAATAATATCATTTTTCACGCGGGGCGTTTCTCTCAGTGCTGTTTAGACTGGGCGGCGCCCTTTTTTTGAAAGATAAGAAATAATATGTTTCACGATATAAATGGTCCTTCTCTTTCTAGCTGGAACGGATGCCTGAAAGCGATGTGTAGTATCGCGGCTTCGATCCCTTATTATTCATACATAGTCATCGGGTGGTGTCAGTCATGTCTCAGGAAGCGGAAGAAATGTCAGTGGTGGATCATTTAACCGAACTGCGCAAGCGGATTATCTATGTGCTCATTGTATTTGTGGCCGGCCTGATTGCAGGGTTGTTCGTGGCCAAACCGATCTATCTCTATCTGATTCACGCCGATCAGGCTCAAGGCTTCGTGCTGCATGCGTTTTCCTTCTGGGACGGCATCGGAATGTATATGAAAATCGCCATGGCTGTATCGCTGGCCGTATCTGTGCCGTTCATCGTCTATCAGCTATGGGCATTTATCAGCCCCGGCCTTCGGCCGGTGGAGCGGAGCGCGGCTCTGCGCTACGTGCCTTACGTCTTTATCCTTTTTATTCTGGGCATCGCGTTCGCCTACTATATTGTGTTCCCGATGGCGCTGTCCTTCACCATTACGATTACCCGCAGCATGGGGCTGGAGGAAACCTACGGCATTGCCCAGTATTTCAGCTTTTTGTTCAGTCTGGTTATTCCTCTGGCGCTGCTGTTCGAGCTTCCGCTTGTGGTCATGTTCCTGACCAAGCTGAGAATTCTCAATCCGCTGCGTCTGCGCAAAATGCGCCGGTACGCTTATTTTGCACTCGTCTTTATTGCTGTGGTCATCACACCGCCGGATTTCATCTCGGACTTTCTTGTGACGATACCACTCCTGATCCTCTATGAATTCAGCGTGTTCCTGTCCGCCTTCGTCTACCGCAAGCAGCTGGCCATGGACAACGAGCTGGAGGCGAGATATGTCAGGAAAGAGGAGTCCAGGTAAGGGACTTGGCCGCAGTCTAGGGAACTGCACCCGGGCACGGCCAAAGTCTGGGCTGAATTCTCCCCTCACAAAGGTGGCATATTTTGCCCTCCGGTGGATAGAATGTAAGAGAGTATGGGCCGGACAACCCTTCTGACCATATTTTTCCGTAAAAGCTGGATGATTTTACGTAAAAGACTTGAAATCCGCCTTCAAGTTGAGTATCATAAAAATTGTTGTTAGCACTACAGAGGGTTGAGTGCTAATACCAATGAAAAATAAGGAAATCACCGGTATCTGCCGCGCTGAGAATCCTGTTTTTCATAACTGCCGCTGAAACGCCTGAGCTTCGAGCGGTATCCCAGTTATGTTTTCAAGGTAAACAACATATTTCAAAGGAGGCTATTTTTTCATGATCAAACCACTAGGTGAACGCGTATTGGTAGAACCAAGCGAGCAAGAGCAAACCACTTCTTTCGGGATTGTGCTTCCGGACTCCTCCAAAGAGAAGCCGCAAGAAGGCAGAATTATCGCTGTAGGCAGCGGTGCCCTGAAAGACGGAGTACGTGTGCCACTGGAAGTTAAAGAAGGCGACCGCGTGCTGTTCTCGAAATATGCCGGAACTGAAATTAAATACGAAGGCAAAGAATATTTGATTATGAAGGAAAGCGACATTCACGCGATTCTCGAATAATCGGATAGCCTTTCATAAGTGATAACCGAATATACTTACAAAAATTTTAGGAGGTTAACAACACAATGGCAAAAGAAATTAAATTCAGTGAAGATGCCCGCCGCGCAATGCTGCGTGGGGTTGATGCTTTGGCAAATGCTGTAAAGGTTACACTTGGACCAAAAGGCCGCAACGTGGTGCTGGAGAAGAAATTCGGCAGCCCGCTCATCACTAACGATGGTGTAACTATCGCTAAGGAAATCGAACTGGAAGATGCTTTTGAGAACATGGGCGCACAGCTCGTCAAAGAAGTAGCTACAAAGACAAACGATGTAGCCGGTGACGGTACTACAACTGCAACGGTTCTGGCTCAAGCGATGATTCGCGAAGGTCTGAAAAACGTAACTGCAGGCGCTAACCCAATGGTTATGCGTAAAGGGATCGACAAAGCGGTTAAAGCTGCTGTAGCTGAGCTGCAAAAGATTGCTAAACCGATCGAAGATTCCCAGTCTATCGCACAAGTAGCTGCTATCTCCGCTGCTGACGATGAAGTGGGCCAACTGATTGCTGAAGCTATGGAAAAAGTGGGCAAAGACGGCGTTATCACCGTTGAAGAATCCCGCGGCTTCCTGACTGAGCTTGAAGTGGTAGAAGGCATGCAGTTCGACCGCGGTTACATTTCCCCGTACATGATTACAGATACGGACAAAATGGAAGCTGTTCTGGAGAACCCGTACATCCTGATCACCGACAAAAAGATCAGCAGCACACAGGAAATCCTTCCATTGCTCGAGAAGATCGTACAGCAGGCACGTCCGCTGGTAATCATCGCTGAAGATATTGAAGGCGAAGCTCAAGCCATGCTGATCGTGAACAAACTGCGCGGAACCTTCAACGCTGTAGCTGTCAAAGCTCCTGGCTTCGGCGACCGCCGTGAAGCTATGCTGCAGGACATCGCTGCTCTGACAGGCGGCCAAGTGATCACTGAGAAGCTCGGTCTGGATCTGAAGAGCACTACTGTGGAACAACTGGGTAAAGCCCGTCAAGTACGTGTAACCAAAGAAAACACTACAATCGTAGACGGCAGTGGCGACAAAGCGGACATCAATGCACGCGTTAGCCAAATCCGTTCCCAGCTGGAAGAAACCACTTCCGAGTTCGACAAAGAAAAACTGCAGGAACGTCTGGCTAAATTGGCTGGCGGCGTAGCCGTTGTCAAAGTAGGCGCTGCAACTGAAACTGAATTGAAAGAGCGCAAACTGCGCATCGAAGACGCCCTGAACGCAACCCGCGCTGCGGTTGAAGAAGGTATCGTATCCGGTGGTGGTACTGCTCTTGTGAACGTATATGCTGCTGTAGCTGCAGTAGTAGCTGAAGGCGACGAAAGAACTGGTGTTAACCTCGTGCTGCGTGCACTCGAAGAACCAGTCCGCACGATCGCTGCCAACGCTGGTCAAGAAGGTTCCGTTATCGTGGACCGCTTGAAAAAAGAAGCTGTAGGTATCGGCTACAACGCTGCTACCGATGAGTGGGTGAACATGTTCGAAGCAGGGATCGTTGACCCTGCCAAAGTGACCCGTTACGCGCTGCAGAACGCAGCATCCGTAGCTGCTATGTTCCTGACTACCGAAGCGGTTATCGCTGACAAGCCAGAGCCTGAAAAAGGCGGCGGCATGCCAGATATGGGCGGCATGGGTGGTATGGGCGGCATGATGTAATGAAGTCATTATCGAAGTAATTCGATGATGATCGACCATTGCATGACCTCATAGTGCAAAAATGAGAGACTTTTCAAGAGTTCATTGAACTTTTGGGAGGTCTCTCATTATTTTTGATTAACAAGTTATCGGAACTGGAGTTCTATTTAGGTGCTTCAATCTAACTCTTGATCTAAAAGAGGTTGTACTAAACGACGCACTTCGTCTGTTGAAGTGGTACTCATTAGTTGGTCTCTTAGTTCGCCTGCGCCTCTAAATTCACGAACATAGATTTTGAAATAGCGAAGAAGTGGTCTAAATGAACGTGGCAGGGTTTCTGTTGAATATTTATCGTGAAGATCCAACTGCAAAAGAAGTAAATTGAGAAAATCCTTCGCGCTATGTTCTTTAGATTCTTTCTCAAAAGCAAATGGATTAGTGAAAATGCCGCGGCCAATCATGACACCATCAACGCCGTATTGTTCTACTAATTGTAATCCTGTTGCGCGGTCGGGAATATCTCCATTAATGGTTAACAACGTATTTGGAGCAATTTCATCGCGTAATTTTTTTATATCAGGGATTAGTTCCCAGTGTGCATCTACTTTACTCTTCTCTTTTTTTGTACGAAGGTGAATGGAAAGATTCGCAATATCTTGTTTCAATATATGTCCTAACCAATCGCGCCACTCGTCAATATTAGAGTAACCCAATCTTGTTTTAACACTAACCGGCAATCCACCTGCTTTTGCTGCTTGAATAATTTCTGCTGCAACTTCAGGATGGCGTATTAATCCAGCCCCTTTTCCAGTGGAGGCGGCGTTTTGTACTGGGCATCCCATGTTTATATCGATACCACGAAAACCAAGTTTTTTCATATCAATACTCATCTGTTCAAAAAGTGCAGGTTTATTGCCCCAAATATGAGCGACAATCGGTTGCTCATCATCTGTGAACATTAATCGGCCACCTACATTTTCTTTTCCAACAGGGTGACAATAATTTTCTGTACTTGTGAATTCCGTAAAAAATACGTCAGGTGTTGCAGCTTCTCTAATGACCTGACGAAATACAATATCTGTGACATCTTCCATTGGAGCTAATATAAAAAACGGCTTTGGTAGATCCATCCAAAAATTTGATTCCATGTTATCTTCTCCTGTTGCAACATTTAAAAACGATATAATCTATAGCAAAGTCCTTTACATAGTATCATTATTTTTCGTTTGATGCACAGAATCAATGGTGTGAAGGGCAGACACATTGGAGTGTGATTTGGCGTGAGAGTGACCGACTAAGCATCTAGATCTTATAGTCTTATTGGCATACATAAAAAAGCCGCCGGTAATTCCGACGGCTTTTCCCTAGTTGGACATCCCCGGTAGGGGGGGCTTTTTACTTCCTGGCCTTAATGGAGAGATTTGTCGTCTTCCGCCAGATAATGATCTTCAAGCTCAATGAATTCAGCTGATCGATGTACGGCTATCATGCCGTGATAACTGATATCGAGTCCGATGTCTTCCTCTTCCTCGCTGGAACGGACATGGACCAGCTTTCCGATCAGCTTCAGACCACACCAGGTAGTTGCAAATCCCCACGCAGCCAATGTAACTAGACCAAGAGTCTGTACCCCTAGCTGATGCCAACCGCCGCCATAGAGCAGCCCACCATCGGTGGCGAACAAGCCTACAGCTATAGTCCCCCAAGCGCCAGATACGGCATGTACCGGAAAGGCACCTACTGGGTCATCTATGCGGCGGGCTTCCAGCCAGTTGGTAGCCGCCATCATGAGCAGACCGGAGACGGCACCGATCAGGATGGCCGCACCGTCACTGACAAACGCACAGCCGGCAGTAATACCGACCAGACCGGCGAGGGAACCGTTGATCACTGATGGTGCATCTGATCGCTGGTAACGGAATAGAGTGTAGATCAGTGTGATGCCGCCGCCTGCTGCTGCTGAGAGCATGGTAGTAATAGCGATGTGTCCAATCCGGACATCGGTAGCACTTAAGGTACTTCCTGCGTTAAAGCCGAACCAGCCAAACCAGAGCAGGAAGGCGCCGACTGAAGCAAGCGGCAGATTGCTCGGCAGGGAAACCGTGCTGTTTCCGGCCTGATTGAACTTGCCCTTTCTAGGGCCGATGACGATCGCCGCTGCCAGTGCCGAGAATCCTCCAAGGGCATGAATGACGGCTGAACCTGCGAAGTCCTGCAGGCCCAGTTGGTTCAGCCAGCCGCCGCCCCAGGCCCAATGCCCACCCAGGGGATAGATCAGGCCGGTCATTAATATGACGTACAGCAGATAGGCGCGGAAGTTGATCCGTTCGGCAACCGCACCCGATACGATGGAAATAACAGCGATAGTAAATGCCGCCTGGAACAGCCAGAAGGTATCAATCGAGATGGTGAAATGGAGATTGGAGAGATCACCGCCAAGCAGGAATCCGCTCGTGCCCACCAAACCACCGGCGTCTTTACCGTACATGAGCCCAAATCCGAAAATATAAAAAATCAGCGTTCCTATGGTGATATCGGCGAATACTTTCATGATGATGTTCACACTGTTCTTATACCTTACAAAACCGGCTTCCAGCAGGGCAAAACCGCCCTCCATCAGCAAAATCATAGCGGCGCTCAATACAACCCAAATCGTATCTACTCCACCGCCAAGCGACTCCAGCGTCACATTCATTTCTATAGTGCCTCCATACCCCTAATGGTTTTGATTTCACGTATAATCTCTGGTGAGAGCGGGATCTCTTCCGTTGCCGGATGGTTATCTAGAAGGAGTAGAACCTGATCTAGCTCTTGAATGTCTCTTTTAATGCTGTTTATTCGTTTGAACCGGTCTTTTACATGAACGATATATTCTACGGCTGTGTGATGGCTGGCCGGGTGTCCGGCAAACCATTTGCGGATCGGGGAGAGCGATTGGTACATTGCCTCTTCGGCCCGTCTTTTTTGTTCATATTTGTTGATTTTATCCTTAATCCCCTCGATTTCATCCTCTTTCTTGATCTTGAGGCGTACGATGAGGTCTTTTACTTCCTCTGCAGATAGACGATAAACAACATTTTGGTAAACTTCATCTACAATAATCATGTTAGATCTCCTTACATGAAAAGTCATAGACTGATTATAGGGACAATATATTTACAAGTCAATAGGTTTTTGTACCAGGTGGCATGTCAATCCAGTAATGTGGTATACGGGGATTGCAAGACCCTATATTATATAGAGTACAAGACGAACGATTAGCAGGAAGATATCTGAAAGGATGATGATTATGACCTACTCACAGATATTGGGCAGCTCAGGAGATGCAACCGATATCCTCTATCTGGAACAGCAGATTGCAGCTGTCAAACAGGTGATAAAGCGGGCCGAAGCTGCAGGACATAAGGAAGCACTGGATGAAGCCAAGAACAAGCTCGCGGAACTGGAAGGCGAACTGGATGAGCTTGTGGATTAGTGGGAGTGGATGGTGCCGATCTTTTTGCCTGTAAAAATAGCCGTACTGAAAGGTCTTAAGACCTGCAGTACGGCTTTGTTTATGAGTGTTAGTAACGAGGGTGCTTACATCCGTTTCAGATGCATTCCTGTGAACCGGGAAGCTGGAGGAATTCCAGCCTTCCCTCGTGGGTATCCCCTTTTTTGGTAAAAGCACCGCCGGATATACGGTAGACCGTGCTCTCCGTACTGCTGCGCCCGGGCATATCCCGGCCCGGGTCCGCAACCATCCGGTGGGCGAGACTCTCGATCAGCGGGTAGGCCATCTCGTTGGGGGCTCCGGTAATCAGAGAAACCCAGAGGCGCGACAGGTTAATAGTCAGAAACGGAACACCGACTAATTTCCGTTTCTTGGCATGACCTCTGCCGTCTGGAGCATCATTTCTTTGTAGGTCATGCTGTCAGGTCCGCCAACATCAATGGCCCGGTTGTACAGTTCCATGCTCCCAATGCTTGCTGTCACGGCCCGGACATCAGACAGTGCAATGGGGTGGGTCTTAGTGCGCGTCCATTTCGGCAGTGCCATGACCGGCAGGCGCCGGACCAGAATAGGGAAGGACAAGCCCTGCGGTTCGACGATCAGTCCGGCGCGGATTGTTGTGACAGGTACACCGTAGGAGCCCAGCACCCGCTCCACCTCAACCCGGCAACGCAGATGGCGGGACAGCTGGTTCTGCGGCTTATAGTCTGGGATGATCCTGCTGAGGTAGATGATCTGGTGGATGCCGTTCTTGCTTGCTGCGCGGCAAAATTATCCGCGAGTTTGGCGTCCAGGTCCGCGAAGTTTGCCTGTGTCAGCTTAGCTGTCGGCATCATGGAGTGGACCAGATAGATGGCATAGTCTGCGCCTTGTAATGCTCTTCCGCAGAGGATATGGAGAACGGCTCACAGGAACGCCATTCCACATGGCTGTTATCTTCCTTCTGGTCTCCGTGCCTGGATAACGCGATCACATCATATTCCCGAGTCAGCTGCTCCAGCAGGATATATCCGATATATTCGCTCGCTCCGGTTAAGGCGATTTTCAGCCGCTGTGTCTTTGTAGTATCTATATGTTCAGTTCTAGTAGCATCCATTGTTGTAATCCTCCTGGTGATAAAGCATTCCCTGTTCTAAAGTATAAGCCGTCCTTTCCAGTACCCTTTTCCGCCGAAGTTCAACCGGGTCCACTCCTATCTAAGCAGAAGTTATTGCCCAAGTATATCGATTACCATGCTCATTCTGTACTGCTGTCTTTGGAAAAAAGAGATATTCATATATAATAGGGAAAATCCGCGAAAGAAGGTGTGCCGGTTGAACGAAAAGAACGGAACGGAGCTTGCCACCTTTGCGGGTGGCTGCTTTTGGTGTATGGTCAAGCCCTTTGACGAGCTGCCGGGCATTGTCTCATTGGTATCCGGGTATACGGGCGGCCACACGGTTAATCCGACTTATGAGGAAGTGGGTACGGAAACGACGGGGCATGTGGAGGCTGTGCAGATTACATTTGAGCCGGAGGTGTTCCCGTATGAGCGGCTGCTGGACATTTATTGGCAGCTGATTGATCCGACGGACAAGGGCGGGCAATTCATGGACCGGGGATATTCCTACCGGACGGCGATCTTTGTGCATAATGATGAGCAGCGGAAAAAGGCAGAGGCGTCCAAGACGGCGCTCCAGGCAAGTAAAAGATTCAAGGACCCGATTGTGACGGAGATTCTTCCCGCTGCTCCATTTTACACGGCTGAGGATATGCATCAGGATTATTATAAAACCCATCCCTTGGATTATAAGCTCTATCTGAAGGGCTCGGGCCGGGACGAATTCCTGGAGCAGCACTGGAACAGCCGTGAGGATCAAAAACGCCTGAAGAGCCAGCTGACCCGGCTGCAATATGAGGTCACGCAGCATAAGGCGACAGAGCCGCCGTATGAGAATGAGTATTGGAACGAATTCCGTGACGGCGTTTATGTGGATGTGGTCAGCGGCGACCCGCTGTTTAGCTCGGCGGATAAATTCGATTCCGCCACCGGCTGGCCCAGCTTCACTGGACCGATTGCCGAAGGTCTGATTCGGCGGGAGGCTGATTACAGCGGCGGAGAGGTCCGGACGGCACTGCGCAGCAGGCTGAGCGGAGCCTATCTGGGTCATTTGTTCTTCGATGGGCCGGAGCCGGCGAAGCAGCACTACCGGGTCAATTCTGCCGCACTCCGGTTCATCCCGAAAGAAGAGCTGGAGTCGAACGGGCTGGAGCGGTATCTGGAGCCGTTAATATGATCTTAGTAATTTATGTCTGCCTGATTAGTGATAAAATGGAAGAGGCTGAAATACATATGAATCGCTGGAGGAATGCAGGATGGATATGGAGCAGACTATCGAATCATTAATGGACGAGGCAGAGGTATCTTTTATCGGATCTGTGGATGCAGAAGGGTTTCCGAATATGAAGGCCATGCTGCCGCCGCGCAAAAGGGAAGGAATGCAGGTCTTTTATTTCACGACCAATACCTCATCCATGCGGGTCAGACAGTATAGGGAGCATCCGCAGGCCTGTGTGTACTTTTGCAATCCGCGCACATTTAAAGGCTTCATGCTGAGAGGCACCATGGAGGTGCTGGAGGACCAGGCTTCCAAGGAAATGATCTGGTGCGAGGGCGATACGGATTATTATTCGCTGGGCGTAACAGACCCAGACTATTGCGTCCTGAAATTCACAGCAGAAAATGGGCGGTTCTACAGCCATTTTCATTCAGATAATTTCGATGTGCCCGTGATGAGTGAAATCTAATCTATAGGGGGACGGCTGGAATATGAAGCATCTTTTGCTCCAATATATGACCCGGCTGACTTCTTTAAGTAATGAAGAGCAGCAAGCGATTCTGGACGAAATCCTTGTCGAGGAATACTGCAAGGGAACTGTTCTGCTGCAGCAGGGAGAGGTTCCCGGCCAATGCTATTTTGTCCTGAAGGGATGCGTGCGGCAGCATGCAGTTGATGTTATAGGCCGGGATATCACCTCCAACTTCTATACAGAGGAGCAGGCGATCTCGATTTTCAATGCGCATAAGCCGGATAAAACGTCAGAGTACACCCTGACCTGTCTGGAGGACTGCATATTAGTGGTTGGCCCGCTGGATACTGAGAAGGCGATGTACACCAAACATACACAGCTGGAAACTATGACCCGCCAGATGATTGAGGAGAGCTTCGGTCAGATGCAGGAGGAATTCGCCGCTTTTATTGCCTCTTCTCCCGAAGACCGCCTGAAGGCTCTCCTTCACAAAAGACCCGCACTGATCAGCCGTGTCCCCCAGCATCAGCTGGCGAGTTATCTCGGAATAACGCCGGAGTCACTGAGCCGGATCAAGAAGCGGATTCACCGCGAACCCGCGGAGCCGGGACTCTGAACAGCAGCCATAGGCCAAGGCCCAGCTCCCCCGCCGTCATCGGCAGCATAAATACCCATTTGACTACTTTTATTAATTCTTCATACTCAGGAACGAGTGTGCTGCTCAGATGGAGCAAGATATAACCTGCCCCAGCCAGCAGCAACAGAACACTAATAATCTTCGGGATATTACCCGATTGGAAGGCCAGCAGGCCCATTATGAGCAGATGCCCCCCAAACAGAATCAAGCTGATCGACCACACCGCTTCAAAAGCGTGAAGAAAAAGCATCATCTCCGCCTGTAACTCCTGCGGTGTGAAGCCGATCAGTGCCTGACTCCTGCTGTCTGTAAGAAGCGAGACGACAACCAGGCTGGAGACAGCGACCCCCAATACCGCAGTATAGGATAGGCGCAGCCATGCACCCAGCAGGGACAATGCCTGCTGCACAGGCTTCAGAACCGTATATAATGCCCATGCGGCTGCAATGTCACAGGCTAATATCAGCACCCATCCCAGAATTTCAGCCCTGAATAGCAGGGGAGAAGCTTGCAGGTTGCCGAAGGTAACGGCTGGATCTCCCTCCACCACAAGACTTCCATGAACATATCCATACGAAAATGCGGCGGCCACCGCCATCACAAGTAGTGAAATTCCCCCAGTTCGCGCCACTGCTGCAGACATTAACACAACCCCCTCTAATTGATTCTGGTTCCATTGTACAAAGAGGGTAAGGAGGGAGCATTGACTTAAGTCAAGGAGTTCAGATGGGGTATGCAAAAGTGCCCAGTATCGAAGTGAAGCCGGGATAATGCGGTTGGTGAAACCGTACCACAAGCAAAGGTGAAATTGTAGGCCAGGCAGAATAATTGAAAGAGGGTATCAAAGTTACAAAGCGATGTGAAAAAATTCTATGTCATGGAGGGTTAAACATGAACAGTTATCAAAAAGAAACGGTAAAGATTAAACATCATGGGAGAGAAATTTATGGTGTCTCTTACATGCCTAATAAGAAAAAATGTCCTGTCGTGATCTTCAGCCATGGGTTTAATGGAATAAATGAAGATTTCGCTATGAATAGTGACTATTTAGCAAAGAATGGGGTGGGCGCATATTGTTTCGACTTTTGTGGCGGCTCCGTACATTCAAAGAGTGACCTTAGGACCAATGAAATGTCTATATTTACAGAAAAAGAAGATCTATGCGCTGTTGTTGAAAACATAAAAACTTGGGAGAATGTTGATTCTGATAATATCTTTTTATTTGGAGGAAGCCAGGGAGGATTAGTATCTGCATTAGTAGCTGATGATTATATAAAAGATATTAAAGGACTCTTATTACTATTTCCAGCGCTGTGTATTGTAGCTGACTGGAATAAAAAGTTTCCAACATTGGAGAGCATTCCTGATGCGTATGAGTTATGGGAAGTTCAATTGGGGAGAGTGTTTTTTGAATCGATTCATAAATATGATGTATTTGACCATATTGGCCAATTCGATAAAAATGTTTTGATTTTTCATGGGGATCAGGATGACATTGTGTCACTTGAATATGGGAAGAAGGCATCAATGTTATATCCTCATGCTAGAATTGAAGTGTTTCCAGGAGAAGGCCACGGTTTTTCAGAAGCTGGTAATAAAAGAGTCGCTGAGATGACATATGAATTTATAAAAGCAAATATCTAATCGCTAAATGATTATTCGCAACCGCTTTCATTTGTTAAAGGCGCCCACGATTGCATCATGCTGTATAGACTAGGCAACTCAACTCTGGAGGGATCTACTTATGCAAAATCGAATTCATACGCCCGGTCCTGTGCTTGGCAGCGACGGCGTCTTGCTGCAGCGCGGTTACTCGACCCAAGCCGTGCTCACCTTCAATCGGGACGCAATCAAGGCGCCGCCCTGGCGAGTCAAGGAATGGGATTTCTATCAAGTGTCGAACGATCAGTATGGCTTACAGATGACCATCGGGCATGTCTCCTACGCCGGCGATGTATCCGTGAAGCTCTTCGAGTTTGAAACCGGCAAACGGTACGATATTTCGAACATGCTTATATTACCATTCGGCCGGTTGAATATGCCAGCAACGGCCGAGCAAGGCGATCTGACGTATCAGAAAAAAGGCTTCCTCATGCAGTTTCAGGTAGTGGACGGAGAGCGCAGGCTTATTTGCAAGTCCGACGGCAACGGCAAGCAGTTACCGGTCGACATCGATATTCGGCTAATCCAGCCTGATTCTACCTCGATTGTGATGGCAACGCCATTTGATGAGGATAGACGTTTTTTCTATTACAATCATAAAATCAATTGTATGCCTGCTAGCGGTGTTGCCCGAATAGGGGAGCAGGAATATCGGTTCGAAGCCGATACCGCTTTCGGGCTTCTCGATTGGGGCCGGGGGGTATGGCCGTTCAGCCACGAGTGGTTCTGGGGAAGCGGCAGCGGTTATGCCTTCGGCAAACGGTTCGGCTTTAACATCGGCTATGGCTTCGGTAACACATCTGCCGCCACGGAGAACATCCTGTTCTATGACGGCAAAGCGCATAAGATCGGCCAAGTTCACTTCGATCTGCAAGGAGGCGGTGGTTACATGGCGAGGAAAACCTTCATTAGCGAAGATGGGCGATTCGAAATGGAGTTCAAGCCGATCTATGATCGGTACACGGAAATGAAGCTGAAAATTGTCGATACGCATTGCCACCAGATTTTCGGGAAGTTTAACGGGAAGGCCGTTTTAGACGACGGCACGGTGATCGAGGTTAAGGATCTCGTGGCCTTTGCGGAGCATGCGGTCAACCGGTGGTAAAGGGAAGGCTTCTTATGAATTCCGCTCTGTTGATTTAATCCTTAAGAGTCGATATAAAAGTCCATTTTTTTGGGGTGTTGACAGTAAGACTATTAATTGTTATATTCTGAACGTTAAAATTTTAACTATATTTAACAATGAAAGGGGAGGTCAAAGAATACGGTGATTACCAACATAATTTGATTAATGGATAGAATATGATCAGAGAAAATAGTCATAATTGAAAAATACAATAGTGGAAGCCTGTGGAAGCGACAAAACCAAAAATGGAGGGATATATATATGGCAAAGGTTACAGTTGGACACGAGAATGGGATTGCAATAGAGCTTCATTATGAGGATGTCGGAACGGGCAAACCAGTTGTACTGATTCATGGTTGGCCGCTCAGCGGAAGGTCCTGGGAGAAGCAAGTGCCTGCTCTAGTTGAAGCCGGTTATCGGGTGATCACGTATGATCGTCGCGGATTCGGCCAGTCCTCCCAGCCGTGGAACGGATACGACTATGATACGTTCGCGGCGGATTTGCATGGCTTGATTTTGCACCTGGATCTTCACGATGTGACACTGGTCGGGTTCTCCATGGGCGGAGGCGAAGTAGCGCGTTATATTGGTACTTATGGAACGGAGCGGGTATCGAAAGCGGTGCTGGCCGGTGCTATCCCTCCCTACCTGTACAAATCATCGGATAACCCGGACGGCGGATTCGACGATGCGACTATTCAAGGATTTCAAAACGGGGTGAAGGCGGATCGTCTAGCGTTCCTGGATGAGTTTACAACTAATTTCTTTGCTGCTGGAGACCGAACTAACTTGGTAAACGAAGCATTCCGCTTATATAATCGCGATATTGCGGCTTTTGCGTCCCCGAAAGGCACGCTTGATTGCATTGCGGCATTCAGCTATACCGATTTCCGTGTGGACCTTGAGAAATTTAAATTGCCAACGCTTATTCTCCATGGTGACGCCGATGCGATCGTTCCTGTCGAGATCAGTGGTCAAAAAGCGCATGAGCGGATCGCAGGCAGCCAATTAATCGTAATCGCAGGCGGCCCCCACGGATTCAATGCTACCCACGCTAAAGAATTTAACCATGCATTATTGCAATTCTTGAACGGCTGATTATGAGGAAGAGCCACGCTTCACAGGAGGCGTGGCTCTTAAACTTTTGTGATAACGAATCGATGGCAGTGCTCTCGAAGATAGAACTCTTGATTATTGAATAAGAAAAGTGTAGGATGAGTCTATACCATTGGTTTAAATGTTTAAACATTTAAACTACATAAACGGGGAGGCACCAGCATGGGAAAGCAGGCATTGCAGATTTTTCGCGAAAGCCTTCCAATTCTTCAAGTATTAAGTGATCCGCACCGTCAGGATATTCTGCTCCATCTATCAGAGGACGGAAGGATGACGGTCAATGAAATTACCGGGAAGTTGTCCTTGTCGCGGCCGGCGGTTTCCCATCATCTGAAATTGCTCAAGAATGCGGGAGTCATCAAAGTCGAGCAAGTGGGGACCCAGCGATATTATGAGTTGTCCATGCAGGAATCGGTGGACTTGTTAAGAAGGCTTCTAGTTGCCTTAGAGCGGGATTGTCTCTAGACCTATTACATAGAAAGAGGAGAAGGAATATGAAGCAGTGGAACTCAGAGCGGGTAAATGAAATCCTGCAGGAGCATCGCGAGAAATTCCATAGCGGTTATACACGAAGCGTGGAGTTTCGTCTGGAGCAGCTGAAGAAGCTGTCGGACGCGATTAAACGGAACGAGCAGCCGTTACTGGCGGCGTTGTATCAGGACCTGCACAAAAGTGAATTTGAGGCTTATTCGACGGAGATTGGCTATACGCTGGACAGCATCCGCTACATAAGCAAGCATTTGAAGCGGTGGATGAAGCCGCAAAGGGTAAAAACACCGTTCTATCTTGCTGTATCTAAGAGTTACCAGTATAGAGAGCCTTACGGAACTGTTCTTATCATCGGCCCCTATAATTATCCGTTCCAGCTGCTGATTGAACCGCTGATCGGAGCCATTGCGGCAGGGAACAACGCGGTCTTAAAACCCTCCGAGAATACTCCTGCAGTTACTGCTGTCGTTAAGAAGCTGATCGGCGAAACTTTTGACGAGACATATATTAGGGTGATTGAAGGGGAGAAGGAGACCACCTCGGCGCTGATTCACGCTCCCTTTGACTACATCTTTTTTACGGGAAGCGTACCGGTCGGAAAGATCGTCATGAAAGCCGCTGCAAATAACCTTGTACCCGTCACGCTTGAGCTTGGGGGCAAAAGTCCGGCTATCGTTGAGCGGACAGCGAACCTCGACGTTGCGGCCAAACGGATTATTTGGGGGAAGATGATGAACGCGGGGCAGACATGCATTGCTCCGGACTATGTACTTGCCCATGAAGAGATTAGGGAGGAATTGATTGCCCGGATGAAGACGGTTGTGGCAGGCTTCTTCGGACCGGACGCCAGAGTAAGTCCGGATTATGGCCGAATCGTCAATGAACGCCAATTTGACCGCTTGGCCGCGATTCTGGAAGCGGAGCCGAATAGTGTGCTTTCGGGCGGGAAAACGCTCAGAGATGAGCTCTATATCGAGCCAACGCTGCTTGCCGCAACCTCTTGGTCGGACCCTGCGATGCAGGATGAACTCTTTGGACCGATTTTGCCCATTATGGGCTTCAGTCAAGTGGAGGAGGCGATAGAAATGGTGAACGCCCGTCCCAAACCGTTAGCACTGTACTTGTTTACCGGACAACGTCAGGTCGAGGAGAAAGTACTCTCACGCGTCTCCTTCGGCGGTGGGTGCGTGAACGATACGATCAGCCATGTTGCCAATCACCACCTGCCATTTGGGGGAGTAGGGAACGCCGGGATCGGCGCGTATCACGGGAAATACAGCTTCGAGCTGTTCTCCCATACCAAAAGCGTCCTGACCAAGAGCACGAAGCTGGATATCCCTTTCTTATTTCCGCCTTATGGCGACAAGGTTAAGTGGGTCAGAAAGATTATGCGTTAATACATGAGGAACGTCGATAAGGAGGAGAACAAGATGAATAACGTGCAATTTAAATCACTGAATGATGTGAAGAAAGAACTGCTGATCATGGAGGGGTATGATGTTATCCCAACCAAGCAGTGGCCGCTCTATGAGATTCTTGCCCATTGCGCACAGACCATCGAATATTCTATGACAGGTTATCCGCAGCTGAAGCCCAGGATTGTGAGAAAAACCATCGGCCGCATCGTGATCCGGAAATTTTTGAAGCAGGGTCATATGAAGCATGATTTAACGGCACATGTACCAGGTGCGGCCAAGCTTGAAAAGCAGGGAACCGTCAAAGAGGGAATCGGACTTCTCCTCAGGGCAATTGATGCCTTTCAAGCATATGAAGGGAAGTTAGCTCCCCACTTGATTTTCGGAGATCTGAGCAAGGAGGAGTATGACCGGTATTTCACCATGCACATTACAGATCATTTCTCAGAGGTGCAGTTCGCAAGCTAAGCTAAAGATTGATTGCCAAAGGGATATGGAAGTAATTGGTTTGAGACTTTTATCACTGATCGAACACTCACTTCGCAAGTAATATGTTAGAATATTAGAAACGCATGATACATTAACTTCATAATTCGCAAGCTATGATTGCTATGGATCACACTATAGCAGGAGCAGCTTCTGGAGAGACCGCGGGAATTCCGTGGCGCCGAAGGGTTCACAATCTCAGGCAAAAGGACAGAAGAGTACGGAATGTATTTGTCATGCTGATACCATCAGCAGGGCAGGTATTCTTTCATATTCTTATGACCCGGGAGATTGGATGACATCCAGTCTCTTTTTTTATTGGCATCAATGTATTGTATTCATAAGGGGGAACTAGGAATGGCACAAAAAGAATTAAAGAGAGAGCTGGCCAACCGGCATGTTCAACTGATCGCCATCGGAGGCACCATTGGCACAGGATTATTCCTGGGATCGGGCAAGGCGATTCAGCAGGCGGGACCCTCTATCATGATTACCTATCTAATGGTGGGTATCGCTGTATTTTTCGTAATGAGAGCGCTGGGAGAGCTTCTGTTGTCTAACGCGGGATACCAGTCATTTACGGATATTGCCGAAGACTATCTTGGCCCCCGGGCGGCGTTCATCACGGGTTGGACCTATTGGTTCTGCTGGATCATGACGGCTATGGCTGATGTGATTGCAGTAGGCGTATATGTGCAGTATTGGTTTGATATTCCGCATTGGGTACCTGCTGTCGTCTGCCTGATCATTTTGTTAGGACTCAATTTACTGACCGTCAAAAACTTCGGAGAACTCGAATTCTGGTTTGCTCTAATCAAGGTCATCACGATTCTTGCTTTAATCGGCATAGGTGTCATTTTCCTGATTATGGGGCTCAAGACGGATGCAGGATCGGTAACGGTCCGGAATCTTTGGGAACACGGAGGTGTGTTTCCGAACGGTGTAAAGGGTTTTTTATTTTCCTTCCAAATGGTTGTATTTGCATATGTCGGTGTGGAATTAGTCGGTGTATCGGCAGCGGAAACAGCAAATCCGGAGAAAAACATCCCGTCAGCGATCAACAAAATACCTCTACGGATTCTCTTCTTCTACGTTGGCGCGTTATTCGTCCTTCTGTGCATTAACCCATGGACGGAACTCAGTCCGGCACAAAGTCCTTTTGTGAAAACCTTTAGTTTGGTAGGGATTCCAATTGCCGCAGGGATAATCAATTTCGTCGTATTAACTTCAGCCGCTTCCGCATGCAACAGCGGGATGTTCTCTACAAGCCGGATTCTTTATAATTTGAGCCGGAAGGATCAAGCATCCGTTCATTTTGCTAAACTGAATAAAAATCATGTACCCGGGAACTCGTTATTCATATCTACGCTAGTCATATCTGGCGGTGCTCTTCTGAGTAAGCTCATTCCGGAGCAGGCTTTTGGAATCGTAACAACCATAAGTGCCATTTGTTTTATCTGGGTGTGGGGTGTTGTTCTCGTATGTCACATCAAGTATAAGAAGACCCGCCCGGAATTACATGTGAATTCCAAATTCAAAGCACCGTTAACGCCGGCGATTAATTATGTGGTCCTAGCTTTATTTGCTGCGATCCTCTTGATTATGCTGTTTGCTGAAGATACACGTCCGGCATTATTGTTTACGCCTCTATGGTTCATTCTGTTATTTGTTTTGTATTCGGTGAATAGCAGGAAAAGGGAACAGAGTAACAAAATAATCAGTGCAGAACCGACAAGCCATTAATCAAAGCAGCCCTCAATCCCACATTTCAGTGGTTTTGGGGGCTGCTTTGATTTAATATGGGGGACAGATAACCATTAACGGAGGTTCCCTGCATGTCTAAAACAATCGCAGACAAATTAAATTTACACAAATTCCAAAAGGTTGCCGTATTGTACAGACCCGAAGATGAGGATAGTTTATCGGGGTTAACAGCATATGATACTGAATTGACAGACAACTGTTATGATCTCATTTTTGCTTATGTGCTCAATATGGAAGTGCTTCAGGATCTCGTCAATAAAGTGATTGATCACAACTATTTAGATAAGGGAGGCTATTTGTACGCTGCTTACCCCAAAAAAGGAAATAAGGTCTATTCAACCTATATTCATAGGGACAGCCTTTTTGAAGGGGTAGGAGCGGATGAGGACGGATATATTGGGGCAAGCAGCCTGAAGTTTGCACGTATGGTGGGCTTAAACGATGTGTTTACCGTTGTTGGTTTCAAAGAGGAGACACGGAAGAAGAATGAGGCGTCTTCCAAGCCAAGTCAGCGAGTGGATGATTATACATCTATGATTCCTGCTGTGGAAAATGACTTGCAGGATAGTCCGGAGGCGCTGAAGTTATACCAATCGCTTACTCCCGGTTACCGGAAGGATTGGGCCCGTTATGTATATAGTGCCGTACAAGAAGGGACTAGAGCAAAGCGAAGAGCAGAAATGAAGAAAATTTTAGGTGAAGGTTATAAGAGCATCGACATTTACCGGAGAGAAAAGCAGTAAATATGTATGGGAGGAAGGTTTGGAATGATTACAATAGAATGTCCTATTGATGAAATTAAAGATATGATTACTGAATACTTACAGGGTTTATCCTCGCCGTTTGATTCTTTCCTGGAGGAGCATATTCTCGCTTCAACCTTCTACAAAATTGAGGATCATACTGGACAAGTTGGATATTATGCGATTCACAATGAACAACTGCTCACCCAATTCTATATCCGCCGTTCCTATCAGAAGCACGCACAACGCCTATTTAGCGAAACGCTTGAACGTCATCGGCCAGAGTCCCTTTTTGTTCCGACCTGTGATGAGCTATTTGTAAGCCTGGCACTGGATAAGGAGTTTGAAATCAACAAGCAAGCATACTTTTTCCAGGAAGGCCGAACCGATTTAATAGATTTAAATATTGTAAAGGATGAGGAGTTCCGGCCTGCTAGAGCAGAGGATCTACAACAAATAATAGAGGTCTGTGGGGACTTTCTGGATCAATATGAACAGAGGATCGCGGGCGGGGAGCTTTTCACTTACTATAGAGGGGCTTTACTAGTAGGAATCGGAGTGTTTGAACAGTCGAAAATGATGGATGGATTGGCGAGTATAGGGATGTACACTAATGAAGCCTACAGACAGCAAGGAATCGGGAGAAGCATCATATTACATTTAAGAAAATGGTGCAAAGAACAGGGGATTATCCCGGTGTGCGGATGCTGGTATTATAACCATGCCTCTAAGCGGACATTGGAAAGTGCGGGCATGGTGACGAAGACCAGACTACTGAATATAAAGACAACTCCCCATTAATGTGGAAGAAACCTCCATTCTAAAAAATTGGAGGCTGTTCTAGAGAGGGTCTGAATCCGTGAAATGGGGGTTACTATATGCCATTGTTTAATGAAAAAAACGAGTCTTGCCTTATTGAGATTTTAAAATTGCACATACCAGATGTCGAGGATTTACTGAATCCAGCAGCTGAGGAAGCAGAAATAAACCACGCAGAGAGCATGATGAATTGCAGATTTCCAGATGATTTCAGACAATTATACATGAAACATAATGGAGAGGGAGAGCAAGTATTTGGAGTCATGGCTGGCTTTAGCTGGATGGCCCTACAATCGGTAACGGCTAGCTGGAGAGGGCGTCAGAATTCAGGCTGTGATATTATTTCCGGCAAACCGGATGCAGTGCAAGAAGGGGAATATAGAAAGGGATGGGTCCCTTTTGCTGAAGATGGCGGAGGTTCGTTTCTAGTAATGGATCTGGAACCCGGAGTAAAGGGGAGTTATGGTCAAATCATTACATTAGACCGCAATTCGAATATTTCCTATGTTATTTCAGAGAGCTTGGGGCATTTCTTTGAATTTATCGAATCAGGCTTCAGCAATGGTGAAATCAACGCCATAGACGAGGAGGAAGTGATCCTTATTCACCGGAAGCAGGGACATCTGTTTGATGATATGCTGGCGTTGACTACAATGGAAGACGAAAAAAACAGCCTCATCCCTATAAGCGGATTTTGGGCAGAGTATTTTGAAGATGATCATGAAGGCGGTTATATTTCTGCCGAAACACTGAGCAAACAGAGAATGGTCTTTATTCGGCCGGATCTAGCGAGAAAACACGGAGCAGTATCCTTAGATATTTTAGCCCATATGCCTAACCTTAAGGAACTTATTATACATGCCGATGAAATTGCAAATTACGATGTACTCAAACAGTTATCTGGATTAACGAAGCTTGTAATAGGGGGGCAATCCTTTAAAGAGTCTGATTTGGAGTACCTAGTTTCTTTAGAGGAGTTAAGGGAACTAACCTTAGTAAGACTTTCATTAAGGGATGCACATAAACTGAGGGATGTAAAAAAATTAAAATACCTCTCACTAAGCAAAATAGACTCAATGGACTGTAAAGCAATAGGAGCCTTAGTAAACTTGACGGAATTAAGCTTAGAAGAACTGGAAGTTGGCGATTTGAGCTATATTTCAAACCTTAAGAAGTTAAAAAAACTGGAACTCAAAAAAGTGACAATACCTGACTTAGCGTTTTTAAAAGACTTAAGGAATCTAACAACATTTAAAACGGATCGCTGTGTAAAGGATGAATCGAAAAATACCGTTCTAGGAGAATTGCAGAAATTAGAGGAATTCACTTATCCGGTTGGAGATTTAACCCTATTCAAAAATTGTACGAGTCTTCGGGAAATTGGAGTAGATGCATCAAGATTTAGCGGCTTGGAGGAGATTTCCGGGTGTAGTATAACCGGTATCACTATATTTCAGGCAACATCAGAGGAACATGCAAACTCCGTAGTCGCTGAGTTCAATAAATATTTCAACCTTCAGTCATACGGATGGCAGGTGAATTGGTGATGAGCGAGGAACAGAAAGATAAAGCAGCAGGAGAAGTTCTATTTATTTCTCCAATGACAATGGAAGCAAGCAGCGGACTTACGATTCAGGATCTGATCTCTATGATTCAATCTGCTCGGTATTCTAAGGAAAGCGGAGCTTTTGAGACGGAACACTTTGATGCCCAAATGCTCTTGGATTCATTGAAACGAACCATCTTAAATGCCGAAGCATTATATATGGCGTACGATGTCCATACGAATTATCCATACATCGATGGTAATGACCTGGTATGGGTGTTCTCTGAGGAAGCATTCTCAGCCAATGCGGCGGATTATTACCTGCAGCAGCTCATTGAGCTGGAAATGAGAAAGATCAGCCGGGAGGAGATCCGCAGGATGCTCGCTGAGCTTCATCTCCTTGGCATCCGCAACCTTCTTATTGATAACGGGCAAAACACGATCGTGATCAGCAGAGACGATCTATTGCCGCCGCCCGATTGGAGCGGAACGCCGGAGATCAATATTCCCGTAAGCAATCCGGAGCTGCAGCATGCGATGCTTTGTTTTTTTCAGGCGATGTATTCCCGGCAGCAGTATGAAGGCAAAAATCAGTATCTTCAAGCGGCAGAAGCCCGGATGCTGGATGAACTCGTTCAGGCAAAGTTTTTGGTGCCGATGCAGCTTACGGAAGAACCGTCACCCCCTGATGAACAGGGCATGAAGACGGTGAAGCAAGGAACGTACATTCAATTTGCCTCCCTTGGCGTGGAGGGGGAAGAACCTTGGCTGCCGGTGTTCACAGATTGGCTTGAGTTTGAAAAAGGTTATGATAAAACGGTATGGGGCGGCAATTTCGCTACCTATGAGGATATTGTGTCCCTATCGGAGAACATGAGCGGAGCCGTCATTAATTTCCGGGGGATCGGTTTCCGGTTAGACGACAAGAACAAGCGGATGATCGCCGAATATAAGAGGTTGTAGAGGAACAAAGGACAAAGAACTGCTGAAAAAAAGAACCTTGGCTTTAAGCTGCTTCCGGTATTCTACCGGAGGCGGCTTTTTTATTTGTTGACGGTTGGATGAAAGTGGAATATAGTATCAAAAGATATAAAGTTTTAAATGATATAAAGTATCAAAATTATCGTGCTACATCATTTTGAAAGGAGAAAGGATAATGAATCTTCAAGAAAATCGTAGATGGTGGGTACTGAGTGCACTTGCCGTCGGTATACTTGCAGTGGGTCTGGACATGACCATTCTCAATCTGGCTTTACCTATTCTAGCTACGGAGTTGCACGCAACCAACCGGGAACTTCAATGGTTTGCCGATGCGTACAATCTTGTCTTTGCTGCGTTATTACTTCCTGCAGGACTACTAGGTGACCGTTTAGGCCGGAAAAAGATGCTTATCATCGGGCTGATTGTATTTGGAACGGCTTCGGTGGCATGCGCCTACTCAGACTCAGCAGGGGAGCTTATCGCTGCACGCGCTGTTCTTGGTCTTGGGGCTGCTCTATTGGTGCCGTTATCGATGGCGATTATTCCTATATTGTTCTCTGAAAAGGAACGTCCTAAGGCAATAGCAGTGTGGATGATGGCTAACGCATTCGGGATTCCACTGGGACCTATTGTTGGCGGATGGCTGCTGAGCAACTACAGGTGGGGGTCAGTGTTTCTTATTAATATTCCGCTTATTCTTATTGCACTGTTTGCAGTTTCCATATTATTGCCTGAATCCCGGGGTTCGGGAATTCAGAAGGTAGATCACATTGGTGTATTAGCCTCTAGCCTTGGACTAGTCGGTATAACCTACGGTGTTATTGAAGTAGGAGAGAAGGGATGGGGGAACCCAACAGCGTTAGCTACGATTGTTATTGGCATGCTGTTGTTGTTTGCTTTTATACTCTGGGAGAAGCGTATCCGTCATCCACTGTTTGATCTCTCGTTGTTCCGTTCGGCCAGCTTCACCTGGGGGACAATATTGGCTACGTTTGTTTCATTTATGATGTTCGGTGTGTTGTTTGTAACGCCTCAATTTTTTCAAGCCGTCGAAGGGGCCAATGCACAAAGTGCGGGTCTACGGTTACTGCCATTGGTAGGAGGTCTCTTAGTTGGATCGCAAATTTCTGACTGGCTTCAGTCACGGTTTGGTACAAGGATAACCATTGCACTTGGTTTCTTGGTACTTGGTATTGGTGTTGTTCTTGGTGCATATACCAGTTTGGGCAGCGGATACGGTTATACTTCGGTATGGATAACGGTTGTTGGTTTTGGAATTGGGTTTGCACTACCTGCAGCTATGGACGAGGCTATGTCTGTACTTTCTGCTGAACGGAGTGGTGTAGGCTCGGCACTCATTATGTCATTGCGCCAAGTCGGGGGTACAATGGGGGTGGCTATACTGGGTACCTTACTTAGCAAGGGTTATCGTGATAAACTGGATTTGGACGGATTGTCAAGTGACATTGCAGAAGTAGTTCAGCGAAACGTATCGGCAGGTACAACATATGCCCTCCAGATGGATTCAACAAATCTGCTTCATTCCGTTCGCTCAGCATTCGTTCACGGAATGGGAGTCACACTATGGATGTGTGGCGGTGTGGCGGCGCTTGGTATCGTATTAACTTTATCCTTCTTGAAAGTTCGTATAGATAGAAACGGAAATGCACCTTCGGATATGAAGTAATTAAAATGTTGGGGAGTGAACATCGTGTTATCGGATGAGCAACGAAGTAATGGATTGCGCGAACGTAAAAAAGCAAAGACTATGGCAACAGTTCAAAAGCACGCATTGCGGCTTTTTCGCGAGTTGGGCTATAAAGCTACCACTGTGGAGCAGATTGCGGAGGCAGCAGAAATTTCCTACAGCACCTTTTTTCGTTACTTCTCTACGAAAGAGGATGTATTGCTTATCGATAACTATGATCCTCTCTTTGTAGCTGCTTTTGAAGACCAGCCCTCTAATCTAAGTCCGCTCCAAGCAATACGTAACGCTATGCTTTCTGGAATTAAGGATATGTCCACAGATGAGCTAACTACGGTGCGTGAACGTAACGAGCTTATTATGAAGGTCCCGGAGCTGAGGGCTGCGAGTCTAAATAACATGACCCAAATGATGCAGTTGATCATGGA
Organism: Paenibacillus sp. 22594; assembly: GCF_052044425.1. NCBI lineage: Bacteria > Bacillati > Bacillota > Bacilli > Caryophanales > Paenibacillaceae > Paenibacillus > Paenibacillus sp. 22594. The sequence continues at coordinate 422,021 of NZ_JBQENA010000004.1, read as the reverse complement.
ATTAATAGCTAAACGAGTAGGCCGTAACCCGGAAGACTTAGCGGTGCGCACTTTCGCCGGTGCAATTATTGGTGTCAATATCTCGGTGATGCTGTACTATGCAGAGAATCCTGATGCCGATTTTGCTACATTGTTAGATGAAGCTTTGAGCAAATTAGAGGAAGGCTTGCCATTGTGAAGCCTAAATAGCTATGCTCTAAGAAGTAAGAGCGTCCATCTAATTCATGATTAGTAAGGAAGAAATTGATGCAAAAAAAAGGCCATCCCGCAAAGGATGGCCTTAAACTTGCCCCTACAGCCTTCATGGGGAACAATCATTGTGATTCAGAATGTTGGCATGATAAGATTATAAGATCGTAAATTAATGAAGAAGGTGATTTAGATTTGAAGAAGCTGCAAAAGCAAATACCGCTGCTTTGGCTATTAACCATTCCGTTGATAGGCCTGCTGTACTCGCTGCAGAACCATCTGAGGCCAGTCGAGCATGTACTGGTGACAAAGATGGATCAAGCTACTCCGTTCATACCGGTCTTCTCTGTTTTTTATTTTGTATGGTATCCTTTTATATTTATTACGCTTATTTTGATTTTCCAAAAGCGAAGTTCAGCCTATTACCATACACTTGTTGCCGTTTGCATAGGTATACTGCTGTGCAATGTTGTTTTTCTTGTTTTCCCAACACATGTGCCGCGTCCTCAGCTCGGGGAGGGGTGGAATTTTTTTGTGCCTATCACTTACAGGTTCGATGAGCCCTATAATGCGTTCCCGAGTATTCATGTGCTTACTTGTTACCTAATGCAGCGAGGTTCAAGGGAGTTATCCAAGCCGGTCCGGCTGGCCGTCGTTGTTATGGGAGGTTTGATCATTTTGTCAACACTGTTCATCAAACAACATGTCATTGCAGACGCGGTCGCCGGTATCGTCTTAGGCGAAACAGTATTCCGGATATCAGGGCGTTACTTCAAAACAAGGCGGCAGCGTTTGCCTCATGAATCCGGCAGTGCGGCCATGTAATAATGATTAATTACACCCGCAATTAATCATTATTTAATAGTTGCATGTTACGATGAATTCGTGGTATCAGTTGAAATATAAATACACGCAGCAATCCTTGATTTCTCGTTAAAGGCGTATTGGCGTGCAGGATCAAGCGGGCCAGGTTGAATGAGATGTATTGGGAGGAAAAACGAGTGAAAATCTTAATAACAACGGATACATATTCTCCTATGATTAATGGAGTTGTCACCTCGGTAAACAATTTATATAAAGAATTGAAAAATGAGGGACACGACGTTCGAATATTGACGTTGTCGCATACGGGTCGCGAGGAGGTAGCCGGTGATGTGTATTACGTAAAGTCGATCCCGATTGGCGTGTATCCCGATGCCAGATTTAAGCTGCCCTTATATAATAAGCTCATTCATGCAATCATTAGATGGGGCCCTGAGATTATACATTCCCAAACCGAATTTTCGATGATGGCCGTGTCCAAACATATTTCAAATAAATTGAACATTCCACATGTGCATACCTATCACACCATGTATGAAAATTATTTGAATTATTTTCTGGGTGGAAAGATTATTACGGTAAATATATCGGCAAAAATAACCAGGAGAATGTTAAACAGCTTAGATGGTGTTATTGCTGCTACAGATAAAACGAAAAACAAACTTTTACACTATGGGGTCAGTAAGCCCATTTTTGACATACCCACTGGCATAGAGCTGCACAAATTCCAGCAAGCATTAAGTGAAGAAGATAAACAACAAATCATGCGGGAACTGCATATTCACCCGGACGATCGAATTATCGCCTATGTGGGGCGAATCGCGCTGGAGAAAAATATAAGTGAAATCTTAATGTTTTTACCTGAATTGGTCAAGAAGTCACCTAAAGTGAAGCTGCTGATTGTAGGCGGCGGGCCATATTTGAACACCTTGAAAGAACAAGTGGAAAATCAAAATTTAGTAAACAACGTTATTTTTTCAGGCATGATACATTCGGAAAATGTGTATAAGTACTATAAAATGGCTGAAATTTTTGTTAATGCTTCGACTAGTGAGACCCAGGGATTAACCTATTTAGAGGCATTAAGCTGTGGATGCCCTGTCGTTTGCAGATATGATCCTTGCATAGATGGTGTTATCGAACAAGGGAAGAATGGCTATTCTTATCTGAAAAAAGACGAATTTGTTGATTTTATAACTGAAATACTCAGTGACGCTGATTTAAGGAACCATATGAGCGAGGAAGCCATGAGGAAGGCGAATGAATATTCCAGCAGCGTTTTCGCGAATAAGGTTTTGGATAAATATTGGAGTATGATTTACGCCAATAAAGAGGCCCCCATTCCTTTGGGGAAGTTTGTATTTCCTAAAATGTTAAAGTTTAGAAGACATAAGTTATAGCTTGGCGAAATCCCCTTCACTGTAGACAACGCAAAGAAGCCAGCGGTTAAGCTGAGCTGACAAACGTCGCCTGCCGGGAGGGTTTTTTTGTGGGGAAAAGGCTGCAAACATGGTCAAATAGCAAAACGACCTTACTCCGGTATAATACCGGGGTTCGGTCGCAATCAGATCCTAATGGTGTTTCCTTACGTTCGGCAGCACTAACGTAAATATACTGCCTGCAGCTACAGTGATGTAGTAGGTTAATACTCGCCATACAAAGATGGCCGTTATTATCGTACCGGAATCAAAAAATATACTATAGATTAAATAGAATCCCCCTTCGGCACCTCCGGCAGCGCCGGGAAGCGGGATGATGGCCATAAAGTTAACTAAGAAAATTTGGGCACAAACCATTGTCCAAAGATCAGCCGAATGGAGACCAAAGCTCCTGTAAATGCAGTAGGGAATGCTAAAGAAAGCTGCATATTGCAGAAACGTGAAGATCGAGGCATACGTGCACATTTTTAGATGCTTCGTGATTAAGGAAGCGTTCTGATGGAACTGCGTCAATTCGGACTCGATTTTGTTAAATGCGGCATCTGTGTTTTTTACGAGCCTAACGACTTTTAATACTTTAAAAACAGCGGTAAGCAACCGTTTCGTTAGCTTGCTGTTAATGGAGAAGAAGATGGCAAAGACCATGATGAGAACGTGTATGGCGAGACCCAAAATGCATAGGTACGGAAAGTAATCGACCTTGGCGTTGAAATAACCGAATTTAAATAAAAAGGCTAAAATTAAGATCACGATATTAATCGTTTGATGAATGATAAATTTGATCATCAATATAGAACCGGCAATACCGGCAGGAATCCCGTTTTCCGTCATGGCATAGAGTTGTGCGGGGTTGCTTCCGGCTGAAAAGGGTGATACTGCGCCAAAAAATAGGCCGATCATCTCGAATTTAAGGGATTGTACCAATAGTTTTTTAATAGGATACAGCTTTTTAGTGATCGTATATAAGACAAGCGTTTCAAAGAGCCAAAACAGGAGTACCAAAGCAATGGACAATAAGATCCAGGAAATATCTAAGGTTTTAAGCTCTTCGATCATAGAGCTCAGACCCTTAGTGAAAAGAAAAAAGGACAAAAAGATACCAAACGTAAAGATGACAACGATAAAGTTGAATATTTTATTCCTCATGAGCGGTGCTCCTATATGTCGTTTTTAACGGGAAATACGATTATAAAACTGCTGCCACAATTCCAAAACATGACGTTCAGAATAAAATTCGTGACACTTCCGGGAGTTCTCGCACCAAGTATCGTAATCCTCGCCTCTATGCTGCATTGCAGTGATGATTGTGACGAAATCCGTGACGCTGTCACCTTGCAGATAATAATCAAATAGAATATTGCGGTATAGTTCCAAGCCCCTTAAGAGAACGGGTACCTTTAATGAAATTGCTTCAAGAATGGACATCGGAAATAGCTCGTTATAAGAAGGCAAAAACATTAGATCACAAATATTATAGATGTCATTCATTTCTTCTCTCGTAATAATGCCGATGAACTTAACGTTATCAGGCGGGTGATCAATGATTTTTTTTAGTTCTTTATAGCCTTCTGTAATGGAACCGAATGAAAAACCACCGGCCCAGATAAACTGGATATGCGGAAGACGTTTCGCAACCTCTACAAAATCTAATATCCCTTTTCTGGTTTGAACTTGACCGACTCCGAGGACAACAAACTTATCTAATGGAACCGAATACTTTTGTTTGATTGCAATAATCTTGTCCTCGGGATAGCGATAAAAACGTTCTTCGGAAACTACGTTCGGTATGTAAGTTACCTTCTTTTCATCAATGTTATAGGTTTTGAGAACGTCAATAAAATAGGGGTTCACTACGACGATATGGTCAACGGATCTATAGAACCTAATCATGTAGGCGTAAAATATTTTTTTAAAGAGAGGTGGCAGCTTCAAACTTTCCTCTATGGTTTCAGGCACAAAATGAACATAAGCAACCGTGGTGCCTTTCCGTTTGGCAAAGGGGATGCTGAGAAAAAATTTCAGGTCAATCGTGTGATAGTGATTGATATCGCCCGGAACAAACCTGTTGATTGTCACAGTGTAGTTGTCTTTAAGACCCTGTTCCACTAAATGGACTTGTTCGATATAAGCCGATAAAACGCCTTGAGCTTTAACCTTATGGGCTGAAGAAAGCATATTAATAGTTGGCATACTGTCCCCCTAATTATAGAATTGCCGATGGTTGCTATTTTCATGCACGGCCTATGATTACAAGTTTGATGGAAGAAGATTGGGTAGCAGTCCCAAAGATATGTTACACCAAAAACGATCTGGTTTGATAGTTATATTCACACCGCATATTCCGGCACATTCACCACTCACGGGAAAAATCCGATAAAAGAAAGGATGACAACTATTCAAGTTGCGGAAAAGGAGAATCTAAATGCCTGCTAAATTATTGAAAAATATCATCGTGTTTTGTTTGGTTTTCGTATTCTTACCGGCAACATCCATTTGGGCCGCCTCTGTTATTACGGACCCTGCATTGGCGAAAGCTATTCGAACGGAATTGAAGCTGCCGGCTAATAAAGAGGTGAAGGCGGCTGAATTGCAGAAGTTGAAGTCTTTGTATCCTATGGAGTCCAAGAATAAAATCGTCAGTTTGCAGGGACTTGAATATGCTGTTAACCTGCAGGACTTATTTCTGCCCGGCCAAAAAATAAAGAATATCACACCCCTCGGCAAGCTGAAAAAACTGACGTTCCTGGCTGTTGACGGGAATCAGATTACTGACCTTTCACCGCTTTCCGGGTTAAGTTCTATGCAAAAACTGGTTGTTGACGACAACAAGATCAAAAGTCTAATGCCGCTCAAGAATTTACATAAGCTGACTGATCTTCTTGCCAGCAATAATCAAATAGCAGATCTAAGTCCCCTTCAGGATTTGAAGTTAGAATGGCTTATCCTGAGCGGAAATCAAATTCAAGATTTGACGCCGTTAACAAACCATCCAACCTTGGAGCATCTTTATCTGGAAGATAACCTCATAGAGGAACTTGAAGTGCTCGAGACGATGCCGAATTTAAAAGAAGTATCTTTGGCAAATAACCCGCTGAATGAGCAAGCGGAGCAGGTTATCGAAAACCTGGAGGACAATGGCGTTATTGTAAATTTGAATTAAATATGACAGTAAGCTGTCTACTTCCTCCTTGTATAATTTAGTGCAAGAGGAGAGTGAGGCATGAACACTATTACAATTCACAAGCCAAAGCTAATACTGACTGGAGTAGCTGTACGTACAACGAACGAAGCGGAAGCTGGACCGGATGGGCGATTACCTAAGCTATGGGAAACTTACTTTCAGAGTAATCTCGGTTCTGCTGCTGGGGTTAAAAATCCACATTATATTTACGCACTGTATACGGATTATGAGAGCGATGCAAACGGAGCATATACAGTTGTTATTGGGCATGAATCAAGCAGTGACGCGGTCTTAGGAAACACTAATCATGTAGTTGCGGTTGTCCCTGAAAGTAAATACATGGTATTTACAACGAAAAAGGGACCTGTATATGAAGTGGTGGCTGAGGCGTGGTATGAGATATGGACCTATTTCAAGGAATCTCAGGATGTAAGAACCTATACGGGCGATTTCGAGCTTTATGATGCCAGGGATTTCGATCCGGCCAACACAGAATTGCAGATTTATATAGCTATACAATAATTTCAAGGGGGTGTTCCAAGCTATTTCAGCTTATGGAACACCCCCTATTAATTATCGGATTTACAGATTCGCCAGAAGAAGGGCAATAATAGCCAGAAAGGCCGGGAGGCCCTGGACTAACAGAATGGATTTCTTGGCCGTCATGCCGCCATAGACCGCTGCAACTCCGACACAGATTACAAAAAATAGTTGAAGCTGAAATCCGAACGTGTCGTTCGGATGGAGCAAGCCCCAGACCAGACCTGCGGCCAGGAAGCCATTATACAGACCTTGGTTGGCTGCGAGCGATTTCGTATCCTGCGCGAACTCCTTGGTGGTCCCGAACGCCTTCTGCGCTCTGGGGGTAGTCCACATAAACATCTCCAAAGCTAAAATATACACATGCTCCAGCGCTACGAGCGCCACAAGTATAGTACTTAAAATCATCATTTTAATTCCCTCTTTTGTATTAGATTAGGCGGGATAGCCCCCGCCAGGTGGCGGCCAGGCCCCATGTAGACGGCGAAGCAGAACAATTTCTCCTAAATGGTAGGAATTATGAGAGGCGATATTACGTAAAATTCCGCCCTTGGTCTCCCCCGGAAAACCGGGGAGCGGTTCGTCCAGCTGTTCAGTCCGGGCAAAAGCCACAGCCTTCTCCACGCCTTGCAGCAGATGCCTCACAGTGTCCTGCAATTCTGCCTCGTCCTCGGGGGCTTCCTCTTCAGGCCAGCTCTCCATTACACTTCCTGGCGCTTGCGGTTTACCCCCCTCCAGGAAGGTCAGCATGAAATCCTGCCAATAGCTCATATGCTTCAATAATTGATAAATGCTGTACGGAATTCCTTCCGTGCGTTGTCCGGCAAGCTCCGGTGTAATATCCGGCAAGGCTCTGGCAATCGGAATATGACCCCGTTCGCCAATTAATGATTTCACAAGAGCCTGACCAAAAGCAGAATTGGACTCGGACATCATGAAGCTCCTTTCAATATTTTAATATTTGTATTTAAATTATATTTTGCAAAATCGAATTTTACAAAAGTAAATATACCTAAGTTCAGTAATTTTGTCAATTGCCCAGGCGATCCGCACATCCAATGTAAGTAGAAATATCTAAGGCCAGATACAAGGGAAACCGGTATAATGTTAGCAGTTAGAGTCGAAATTTTGAAAATCGGGTCAGGAGGTATCCCCCTTGTACATAAGAATACTGACATCCGCCGATGCGGAGGTTTACCGCGAGCTCCGCCTACAGTCGCTGCAGCAGAACCCGGAAGTTTTCCTCAGCTCCTATGAGTCGGAGTCCAAAATCTCCATAGTCACCACCCGGATCAGGCTGGAACCCTCGGATGATAATTTTACCCTTGGAGCGTTCGACGCGGAGGAAAAGCTGGTGGGTATCGTAACCCTTTTCCGAGAGAGCAGACCGAAGATCCGTCACAAAGCCCATGTATATTCCGTATACGTCGATCCGTGTACGCGTAAGCAGGGGATAGGGCGGCTCTTAATGCTGGAGCTGATTGAGCGGGCCAAGCAGGTACCAGGTCTGGAAATCCTTAATCTGACCTTAACCTCCACTAACCTCTCCGCCAAACGGCTGTATGAATCTCTGGGGTTTATCCGCTATGGCACAGAGCCGAGGGCGATAAAGCTCGGGGTTGACTACCAGGATGAAGATCTGATGTTTTTGCCGCTAATGCCGGAGCTGTAGATTATAAATGGGAATTACAGACATAACTGTACCTGCCAGCAGCATAAGCTGGGTCTAGGAGTCCTGTCCACAAAAGGGGTTGAAGACTTGCAAACTGCGCTGTTTGGCAGCTTTTTATCGGCTATGGCTACTGTACTTGGGGTGATTCCCATCCTGTTTGTCCGAAGATTGTCCGAGCTGTGGAAGGATGTGCTGGTCGCCTTCACTGCCGGGATCATGGTATCTGCATCTACCTTTGGGTTAATGCCGCAGGCGATCAAGGAATCGGGAATCCTTGCGTTAACCCTGGGTCTGATTACAGGTGTACTGCTGCTCGATCTGATCGAGAACAATATTCCGCATATCGATGTGGAGAACAAGCCCGGCTTCACTAACATGGATTCCAAAGCACTGCTGGTGCTGATCGCACTGTTTATTCATAATATTCCCGAAGGTCTCAGCACGGGCTTCAGCTATGCGAGTGAGCAGCCGAGCCTCGGTCCCATGGTGGCGATAGCCATCGGAGCACAGAACATGCCGGAGGGTCTGATTCTGGCAGTGTTTTTGCTGAATTCCCAGGCGACCCGGCGCAAAGCATTGATTATGGCCGCCTTAACCGGCCTCATGGAGATGGTGTCGGCGGTGATCGGATATTTTACAGCCAGCTATATGCAGAACGTGGTGGGGTACGGGTTGGCTTTTGCCGCTGGAGCGATGCTCTTTATCGTATATAAGGAGTTGATTCCGGAGAGCCACGGACATGGGTATGAACGCCCCTCAACGTATTCATTTATCTTCGGCCTGCTGGCGATGGTGTATATTACTCAAGCTTTTGGGTGAGGTCCTAGGAGGAATTCCGTCAGACCTTGTCGAAAACTTCCTTACTATGAAGAAAAATATACCAAACAACAAACCTGCGGAAAAAATGTCTTATTATACTTTGCTCGTGTATATGATTACCGGAGCGCTCGGAGCGGGATACTTTCATACCCGTTCTTTTTTGGCGTTAGATGCTCTGTTATTTACAGCGGCGCTGGTTTACATTCTGCGCACCGGCCGGATCAAGCTGCTGCCGGTGCATTTTTTTCTGCTGATACTTACCTTACTGTACTGGTTGTCTGCCATTTGGGCGGTGGATGTTGAACAAGCTCTGCTGGAAGCGGGCAAAATCTCCTCCCTGCTCCCGCTGTCACTGCTGTTTGCCGGGTTGTCCCGGGAGCTGCGGGACCGGATCTGGTCAGCCTGGGCCTGGTGTGGAACAGCACTGATACTGTGGGGACTGGCCTTTGGGCTGTTCCGCGAAGGCAGGCTGGAATCGACGCTTGGTTATGCGAACAGCTTTGCCGTCATATTGGCAGCAGGAGTTGCGGCAGGCTGGCGTGCTTACAAGCTGTCAGGTCACAAACGCTATTGGATCGTTTGTGTAATCCAGATTGGCGGCTTGCTATGGACCGGCTCCAGAGCAGTACTGGTTCTGGCGGTCATCGGGGCAGTCATTTATGTATTCCTGAACCGGGATGCGCAAAAAGTATCCATGCTGGGAACGATGGCGGCTTCAGTCTTGTTGGCGGTGGTTTTAGCCTTTGCTGCGCGTAATGGCGGAGAGGCGTTTCGTGAGATTGCCTGGAATGCTCCCGAATTTGCCCTGCGCCGCATCTATTGGAGCGATGCCTTTCATCTATGGCTGAAGCACTGGCTACTGGGTGTTGGTGGCGGCGGATGGGCAGTGCTGTATCCATCCGTATATGTGAAATATGTGCATCAGCAGTATTTGCAGGTTGCTCTGGATACGGGGGTTTTTGGAGCTCTGAGCTTTATAGGCATGATTATCTTCTCTATACGTGCGGGGCTGCGCAGGGGAAAAGAAGGCTGGGGCTCTATGCTGGCCATTATCCTGTTCTGCGCCCATCTTGCTTTTGATATCGATCTGGCTTATCCGCTGGTGTTCGGGTTGTTTATTATGCTGCTCACCGGAGCAGAGGCCGAAGGCGGGCCCGGACAAGAAATTCCTCTGCCGCGTTTCAGAGCTGCAGCTCTCGCGCTGCCCGCAGTAATTGCTGTATTTTTCTTTTCGTGGCTGACAGTAGGCTATACCAGTCTTGCCAACGGGAAGTCAGCGATAGCTAGGCAGGATTGGGAAAGGGCGGAACGATCACTGATTGCCGCTGCTGCACAGCTTCCGTGGTCCCATGAGACTCATTACGAATTAGCTGCTCTTTATTCTGCTATAGCCCGGTCCCAGGGGGATGAATCCTATATGCAAAAAGCATTGGAGGAAATGCGAACGGCTTCGGATATGATCCCGGAGAACAGGAGCTATAAAGAGATGGTGAAGCAGGCAGAGAATGGAGGACAATAGTGGGAAATAAGTTAAATAATACGTTGTAATATGTTGGAATTTCTCGTATTATGGGGAAGGATTTCCGAATCCTATACATCTATCTGGGGGGAATTATTCTGCACAACATCTTACGCAAAATTAGTGCTTCACTGGCAGTCCTCATGCTGCTGGCTTTAAGCGCGCCCGTACTGACCTATGCGGCCAGTATGCTGAAAGTATATTACGATGCATCTACCGGAGAGATTTCGGGAGTGATCTACTCCGATCAGAAAGACATTGCAATGTATCTGATTAATCCGAATGGCAGAAGGGTTCAAGTGCCTTCATCGGTGCTTGGTGAGGTATATCACTCAGATAGTGCCAAGACTTACTGGTCTAAGGTAAACGGTACGATTGCTCAAGGTCTGGTACCGGGCTTCGGTACTGTTGTTGCGGGTGATGCAAGGGATTTTGCCGCGAGCGTGGCGGGGAATGTGTATTCGTTCGTGGATGATCCAATAGCCCCTAGGATTACTAGTGCGCACTGGTCCAATCAAACGGATAAGTCTAGCGATATCGATGTTCACTGGCAAGCCTTGGATAGGTTTTATACTTCATATTACAAGTTTTATAACAATGACCAGTTAATTGGAATTACTGGGGTTAACTCAATCCAAATCAAGAATCTTCCTGCCCATTCTTTGAATCATTTCAAAGTGTCTGCAGTAGACGTATTTGGCCGGGAATCGGATTTTTGGCCTGCCTATTCAATCCGAACTCCTGGGTTTATGAAGGAAGTGAAGTTCCTCTTTAGTGGAAAGGAACCTGGTCACGCGCTTCAACCAAATGAGGCGCTGATATCATTTGTTATATCAGGAAACGCTGTAGACCAGGCAGAATCGTGGAGTTATATGGAATTATTACTAAATAATGTTTCTTCGGATTCTCTTTATAGCCCGTATACAATAAACCATTCAGAATTGAGCGCTTCAGATTTTGAATTAGTCAATAAGGATGGAACTGTTTTTCCAGTAAGCAACTTCTATAATTATAATAATGAGTTTAATTTTACTTTTCCAGTTCCACTAAAAACAGACCAAAAATATATTTTGAAACTGACCTCTTCAGCTTCGGGTCATGAGATCAGCTTACCCAACGCTAACTCTCAATATGGACGTGCTCACCTTCATACCTCATTCTATAAAAAAGGCGAATCCGATGAGTATGTCTATGAATACCGCGAGAGTGGCATTGTAACCGGCGATCCATACGCACCGGCTAAGCCCACAGGCTTAAAGGCATGGGGCAACGGAAGTCTGTATGTAACCTGGGACAGCAATAAGGAAGATGACCTAGCAGGTTATCTAGTCTGGCTGGATGGCAGTCTGCTGACAGAACCTATTAAGCGAACAAACTTTACTATTAACGGTTTAACCAATGGTAAGATTTATCATGTTAATGTAGCAGCTGTAGACAAAATGGGCAATCGCTCGCTGCAGGCTTATATCTTTCCGGTGCCTCAGGCTTCTGGAGGGGGGACGTCAGGAGGAGGAAGTACACCAGGCGGAGGCGGAGGTAGTGCAGCAGGAGGAGGCGGGGCCTCAGGGCCAAGCTCAACTGTTCCTGCGGTGGTAGCGGTTAAATCTCCTATTAGTGTAGTCGACCAGACTGGAGCTACGAAGGCCTTAGACATAGCACTCAAAAGTGAGAACGGCAAGGTAACCGTACCTGTAGCCAGCGATATTAAGCAGCTCCTGTTGCCTGCAAGCTCTGAAGCAATCAACAAAGACAATGCGTTGGTTGTCTCCAAAGATAATCTGTCTATTGAAATTCCAGGTGGTGATCTGGAGAAGCTTAAGGCTTCTGTGCCAGCAGAGCAGCTAAAGGATGCGAAGATTTCCGTCTCCTTTACTCCACTTAGCAGTGATGATATTGCCAAGGCAACAAGCGGAACTACCGGTAAATCGGCGAATACTGCAATTACCTCCGCTGGTGCGGCTTTTGATTTTGGCTTATCGCTCATAACGGCAGACGGCAAAGAAACGAAGCTGTCTGAGTTCGATTTTCCTGTCACGTTGAAATTGAAGGTTAACGAAGGCGTGAATACCCCGCTCACAGGTGTTTATTATTTGGATGCACAAGGCGGACTGCAGTACACAGCAGGACAACAGGAGAGCGGCTATCTGAGTGTTCAGACCAGTCACTTCAGCAAATACGCTGTGCTGCAATACAGTAAATCGTTCAGTGACGTTTCCGCTACTCATTGGGCATCCGGTGCCATTCAAGCAATGGTGGCTCAGCAGGTGGTGACAGGGACAAGTGATCTGCACTTCTCCCCTAATCAAAAGGTGACACGGGCCGAATTTGCTGCGTTTATTGCCCGCAAGCTGAATCTGAAGGCAGGCAATGCAAGCGGCTTCAGTGATGTTGGAGCGGCCAAATGGTATGCGGATGAGGTTGCTGCAGCTTCTGCGGCCGGTATCGTAACGGGAATCTCCGGTTCGGCATTTGCACCGGACAAGCTTATTTCCCGGCAGGAGATGACAGCCATGCTGATCAAATCTTATCTCTATAAAAATAATAAGTCACTGAGTACGGTAGAAGCTTCTAGTGCTTTTGCCGACTACAGCTCCATTTCAAAGTGGGCCCGGCCTTATGTGGCTTATGCTCATGAGCTGGGTCTGATTCAGGGCCGGAGCGGCAACAAGTTCCAGCCTCTGCAGAATGCGACCCGGGCCGAAGCGGTTCAATTGATCTCCAAGCTGTAGAACCAGCAAATCATGTATTATGAAAAGAGGCTGTTCCTGAACTGTTATGACCTAACAGTTACAGGGACAGCCTCTTCGTCATACATGTTCTTAGCGGTGCTGCACATACCGGTTGCACTTGCTGGCAGCCTGGACAGCGGCCAGCTCTGCGGGAGAGAGCGGAGCGGCTGTGACAGCTGCCGCATTCAGCCGCAGCTGCTCCAGGCTGCTCGCGCCCGGAATGATGGCGGCAACTGCGGGATGTGCCAGCGGGTAATGCAGCGCTGTCTCCGTCAAGGTACGGGAGCCGCTGTTCTGCTGCATAAGTTGTTCATGCAGCCCTACCAGTTCCTCGCTACCGTAGTCAAGATATTCCCGGTTAGCTTTACTGGCGCCATGTTCGGTTAATATGCCGCTTGCCAGCGGTCCCCGGGCGATCACACTGATGCCCTTCTGTTCCAGCAGGGGCAGAACCTCTTCTTCAGGCCGCCGATCGAGAATGCTGTACTGGCTCATGACACTGATAATATTGGAACGGGAGACGTATTCCCTGATCACATTCGGGCGGATGGAGGAGATGCCGTAGTAGCGGATCAGTCCCTCTTGCTTCAGCTCTTCGAAGGCTTCGATGGTCTCGTCAATTGGATCTTCGAGCGTACCGCCATGCAGCTGGTACAGGTCGATATAATCCGTCTGCAGTCTGCGCAGACTCTCTTTTACTGCCGACTTTATATAGGCTTTGGAAGGGTCCCAGGTCCAGCCTTCCTGACCGGGGACTCTGCGGTTGCCGACTTTGGTAGCCAGTATGATGTCCGCCCGGCGGTGGCGCAGCGCTTGCCCGATAATTTCTTCATTCCGCCCGCTATCATAGAGGTCGGCAGTATCCAGAAAGTTAACGCCTAGCTCAAGCGCCTCATGAATAATCGGAATCGCCGTGGCTTCGTCGGTCCCCAGGGACATGCAGCCGAGTCCCATAGCACTTACGTATAAATCGGAATTTCCTAAACGGTTTTTGTTCATCTGCTTCCCTTTCTGTGTTGTTTTTTTGTGTACATTATAGCATTCCCACAGCAAAAGACGGCAATAGAGCGCCGCCGCAGCCTGCCAGCTGTGCGGTCGCTATTGCCGTCTTTGTGTGTGTATGTGTTCAGCTTATCCCCGCAAAATACTCTCGATTTGCTCCAGCTCTTCCGCGCTGAGCTCAGGCGCGTTCAAGGAGGCTACGGCATCCTCAATCTGGCTCACCTTGCTTGCGCCGATCAGAGCCGAGGTCACTTTGCCGCCGCGCAGCACCCACGACAGGGCCAGCTGCGACATTTTCTGTCCGCGTGCAGCAGCCAGAGCGTTCAGCCGGCTGACCTTGCGGATCACCTCTGAGGTGATTTCTTTCTCTGAGAGGAACACGCTCGGTCCGGCCGCACGGGAATCCGGTGTGATTCCGTTCAGGTAGCGGTCGGTCAGGATCCCTTTTTGCAGCGGGGAGAAGGCGATGGTGCCAATGCCTTCCTCAGCCAGCACATCCTGCAGCCCTTCTTCAATCCAGCGCGACATCATGGAGTAATTCGGCTGGTGGATCAGGCAAGGTGTGCCGAGTCGGCGGAGAATCTGCGCTGCTTCACGCGCTTCCTCGGCCTTGTAGTTGGAAATGCCGACATACAGCGCTTTACCTTGACGCACGAGCAGATCCAGTGCAGCCATTGTTTCTTCCAGTGGTGTATTCGGGTCCGGACGGTGATGGTAGAAAATATCCACATAATCCAGTCCCATCCGTTTCAAGCTCTGATCGAGACTAGAGACGAGATATTTTTTCGAGCCCCATTCGCCATAAGGGCCCGGCCACATGTAATAGCCTGCTTTACTGGAGATAATCATCTCATCGCGGTAAGCGTCGAAATCTTTATGCAGAATCTGCCCGAAGGTCTCTTCAGCCGATCCGGCAGGCGGACCGTAGTTATTGGCGAGGTCGAAGTGGGTAATGCCTAGATCGAAGGCCCGTCTGATCATAGCCCGTCCGTTCTCGAACACATCGTTGCCGCCAAAATTATGCCACAGCCCGAGTGAGATCGCCGGGAGAAGCAGGCCGCTGCGGCCGGTACGGTTGTACTTCATATTTGCATAACGTTCAGGACTTGCATTGTACATTTTTTTACCTCCTAAAAGTTTTGTAAGCCAAGGCATCATCGTGTTACTCCGTACAAAACTGGCATCGTAAGCATACACCTAAGTATGTGAGCGCTACATCCTGCATTTACTTCGAACAAACTGGCATCGTAAGCATAAGCTTAAGTTTTGTAAGCGTAATCACCGTGTGATAGAGGAGAGGCGGCTTGCCCTCTTTTCGCCGAAATAAAACCGTTGGAATTACAAGAATAATCACACGTAAGCATTTGTTTCATACGATCCCGGTCACGCTCTTATTGTAGCGGATGCACGGAGACAAACGTATGTCAGCAAGGAAGAAGTTTATAGAACAATGTCATTATCGGTATGACGGATACGGTACTCCTTGGGTGAGCAGCCCTTAACCTTCTTGAACATACGCGAAAAAAGCAGCGGGTCCTGGTAGCCGACAGACCGCGAGATTTCACCAATCGTACAATTCGTATCGGTTAAAAGCTCACACGCTTTGGCGATACGGAAATTGAGCAGGTACTGTTGCGGCGGTAGGCCAACGGTCTTTTTGAATAACGCGGATAAATATTTACGGTCCAGCTTCAGGGAGGAGGACATCATCTCCATGGTAACATTTTCACAGTAATGGGCATGCAGATAGTGGAGACATTGCTCGACGTAGATACTCTTTTGGCGGGGAACCGGGAAAATGTCCGCCGCCGCAGGAACCGTGCGCAGCAGCAGGCCAAAGAACTCATACATAATCGCCTTGAGCGGTAAATCGAGACTGCCCGTGTGGTCAGCCGCAGCACTAAGCCGGTCATAGAGTACGGGCATCATTGATTCATCCATCGGAAAGATAGGGTGTTCGGGCGTGAGAGAGGTTGTGGACAGCAGATATCCAATCTCTTCTCCCGTAAAGGCAACCCATGAATATGTCCAGGGATGATCCGTGTCTGCCGCATAATGGGTGACTATATGAGGATAAGTCAGGAAGGCTTGTCCAGGCTGTAAAATGTGAGTTTCTTCTCCTACAGTGACTTTGCCGGTTCCTTCGTGTATGAAATGGATTTTGTACAGGTCTCGCACGCCGGGGCCAACGCTATGTCCGGGAGCACACTGCTCACGTCCCCAATAATGAAGATGCAGATCAGGACTGCCCCGGAAGGGACGCTCTGAATTATATTTGAATATGGCCATGCTTCAGCCTCTTTTCGGTGTGGGATGGCTCCGGGACGGATATACACTTCATTATACAATAGATCGTCCAAGGCAGATCAACCGCAAAAAGTCCCAGACCCCAGGCTGAGGGCGGGACTTCCAGGATTTAGAATGGGAGAGGCATCGCGGGGCACAGCTTGCTGTACCGGATAACGGAAAACCAGCCAGCTCGGGGTGGAACGGAATCAGGCTTCCATTTTGAGCATTACCAGTTCTTCGACCGGCTCGCCGTTCACGAGATGCTCCTCTACAATACGCGCCACATCATCCGTAGTCACATTGTAATACCAGATGCCATCCGGATAGACGATAACAAATGGCCCGTTGCCGCAAAGGCCGAGACAGCTGGTTTTGTTGATTTTGACGGTTTTGTTAATCCCTTTTTCCACGAGCTGTTCCTTGAATTCCTGCATGACATCCTCCACATCCTGATTATTGCAGTGCTCGCTGCAGCAGAAGAGCAGGTGCTTCTTCAGCACCTTGAGTCGCATATTCATCCTATGCCTCCTTCGTATGTGATAATAGTTGACTATATCTTACGAGGAGTATAGACCCTTTTGCATCATCTGTAATCGGGTAACGGTCAAAGTTCCAAAAGGCTTAACAAATGTCCTGAAATCAGGATATTCGCGTTAGATTATCTAACCCGAATTCTATAATTTTGATGAAAATGTGTCTCAATTATTATTTCCCGAATGTTTTCCTGTTTCATAAATTGTTTTGTGGATTCAGTAGGGAAAGGGATATTCTACAGTTTCGGCCCCGGCTGTTTGGTTAAGTAAGAGGTGTGAAACAAGCTGCATCATCAATGGACACCCCAAAACATGCTATCAGGAGGGAATCGTTATGAATAAGAAAATTGTAGGTGTATTTTATACCGAACATGAGGCTTCGCAGGCTATTGAGGAGTTAAAAAGCCGCGGGTTTATGACAGATGATATCTCAGTGATTGCACGGAACAAACAGGATGTCGAAACCATCAATAGTGAAACGGGTACCAAAGCGCCTGAGGGAATGGCTTCAGGGGCGGCAACCGGCGGTGTACTGGGAGGTGTGACCGGACTTCTGGCAGGTATCGGAGCACTGGCGATTCCAGGGATTGGCCCTATTCTTGCGGCGGGACCCATTGCGGCTACGCTGGCGGGAGCTGCGGTGGGAGCGGGAACCGGTGGACTTGTCGGCGGACTGATTGGACTCGGCATACCGGAGGATGAAGCACAGAGCTACGACAACTATGTGGACGAGGGCCGGATTCTTGTCATGGTGGATGCGGACAGCGCCCGGGCCAATGATGTATATTCCGTGCTCCGCAATCATAACTCCGCCAATGCCGACCGTTATGTAGATGAAGCGATTCCTGAAAGTGAGGTTGCAGCGAGTGCACGTCATTCAGTCAGTGACACCGTAGATGCCGCATTCAACGGCTCCGGTCTGGAAGGACGCGAGGATACTGGGCTGGACACGATGAATTCAGAGCGGAACAGAGAAGAGGAAGAACGCAGGCAGCGCCAGCTCCGCCAAGATGAGCTGAATGCTTCCAACAGGCAGAATACGAACCGGTAAAGTGTAAGTTAACAGTTAAAGTGGTGTATGACTTAACCTATTTTCCATGCAAGAAGGGTATCTCAGGTCCAGCTGGACCATGGGATACCCTTTTTGCATGGAGTGAATCAACGGAATGTGGTGTCTGTGTCCAAGCTAGTACATCGCAGCTGAAACAAACTATCATTTAGGCACAGAGGGGCTTGCTCGCGCGCAGTCCAGTGACTGACCGGGTGCCCACAATCCTTCGGCTCTTACAGGCAGTCGCAACGATTTGCACGGTTTGTTGCTTCGTTACACCGGAGGAACCAATGAAAAGCGTCTCCAGAATTGCGTCACATTTAACATAATTGATATTGATAATCATTATCAGTTATGCTAATATAGTTTTGTTCACAAGTGAACAAAAAAGAATTGTAATCTATTGCTGACACTGCACCTTGGTCTGCAACTACTACAAGAGAGGGGAGACTGCAAAATTGGAGTTTCAAAATCATTTTAAAGGTCATCTTTACGAGCAATATATAAGAATGCTGCATCTGAACGAGTTGTATACCGAACAAGAATTTAATTCGTTTCGGCAACAGGCCAGAAAGTACCAGATTGACATGCTCTCCAACAATATTACTAGTGTACACGTTATTGATTGCATTGGTGATTATGAACCGATAAATCATACCGGGATTGTGGAGAAGATGGGGTTGTCCAAAGCTGGCATTACTAAAATTAGTTCAAAGCTGCTGGAAATGGGCTTCATTATGAGAAGTCAACTGAACAACAATCGTAAGGAGATTTACTTTAGTTTAACGGATAAGGGAAGACACGTTTATCATTTGCATAAGGAGCTGCACAAAGAAAAAGAAGAAAGGTTCTACCAATTCATTGAATCCTATACAGAGGCTGAACTGCAGACTATTGGAAAATTTATCAGTGATTTGGTGGCGCGTGCCGAAGAATACTCCGAAGGGAAGTTTACGATAAATGACGACATTAAAGATTGAGGAATTAAGATCCGAGATTGAAGGGAAAGAAATTTTAAAAGGGCTCACACTGGAGATTCAGGGCGGAGAGATTCATGCGATTATGGGGCCTAACGGGACGGGGAAAAGTACGTTGGCTTCTGCGTTAATGGGCCATCCAAAATATGAGGTTACTGGCGGCAAGGCGACATTGGACCATGAAGACCTTCTGGAGATGGAGGTGGATGAGCGTGCCCGGGCAGGCTTGTTCCTCGCTATGCAATACCCAAGTGAAATTGCCGGCGTAACGAACTCGGACTTTCTCAGAAGTGCCATCAATGCACGGCGTGAAGAAGGCCAGGAGATATCATTAATCCGTTTCATCCGTGAATTGGAGAGCAAAATGAAGGGGCTAGAGATGAACCCGGAATTCGCGCATCGTTATTTGAATGAGGGATTTTCGGGCGGTGAAAAAAAGCGGAATGAGATTTTGCAAATGATGCTGCTTGAACCCAAGTTTGTGATTTTGGATGAAGTAGATTCCGGGCTTGATATTGATGCACTGCGTATTGTAGCCAATGGTGTAAATGAGCTGCGCAGTCCAGACAGAGGATTTATCATCATTACCCATTATCAGCGCCTGCTGAACTATATTACCCCGGATTTTGTGCATGTCATGATGCAAGGTCGGATTGTCAAATCTGGCGGCCCGGAGCTTGCCCACCGTTTAGAAGCAGAAGGGTACGATTGGGTAAAAGAGGAGCTTGGGATTACGGATGAGACGGTGGGCGGGGAAGTTTGAAAGCTGAAGAGGAGGAAAAGCAAGTGGGTATACAAGCAAACACTTCAATGAATGCGAACGCTCTATGCGCTTGGTCAAGTGCTAAGGATGAACCTCGGTGGTTGCTTGAACGCCGGATTCGGGCACTCGAGCTGGCAGGGACGCTAGAACTGCCTAAAGTGGAGAAAATCAAGCTTGAAAAATGGGATATCTACGAAAGTGGTGATTTCAAAGCTGAGAATGCGTGGTCAGGTTTGGAAGATGCGCCGGAGGTTGTTCGAGGTTTGGTTGCCTCCCCGGTGGAAGGCGGACTCATCGTTCAGATCAATTCGGATGTAGTGTACACAGAATTGTCGGCTGATTTAGCCGCCCAGGGAGTAATTTTAACGGACCTGCATACTGCGGCAAAAGAGCATGAGGAGTTGGTTCAACGTTATCTCTTTCAGGCTGTGAAGCCGGAAGAGCACAGATTGTCTGCTGTGCACAGTGCCTTATGGAGTGGTGGCGTTTTTCTATATGTCCCAGACGGTATAGAGGTTGAAGTTCCCATTCAAGCGATCTTTTATAGCGATACGAGCGGGGCGGTTTTTGCTCCTCACATCTTGATTGTGACTGGGAACAACAGCAAGATCAGCTATGTGGATCATTGTATATCGAGAAGAGATGATATCAAGGTTTTGCATAATGGTGTGGTAGAGGTGTTTGCAGGGGCAGGCTCCAAGGTGCAGGTCGCTTCTGTTCATCAGCTTGCTGCAGCAACAACGGACTTCACCCAGCGTCGTGCGGTTGTGCTTGCGGATGCCGGTGTAGAATGGATTGTCGGCGAGATGAATGATGGCTATACCGCCAGTGATACCAAGACATTACTTCAGGGCAACGGGTCCATCTCTGATGCTAAGGTAATTGCGGTAGGCTCTGGGGACCAGAAATTGAGTTATACTACGCAAGCCCAGCATTTTGGCAGAAGCTCGGTAAGCCAAATGATCACACGCGCAGTAATGCGTGAAGAAGCTACAGCCATTATCAACGGGATTACAAAAATTGAAAAAGGTGCAACCCATTGTGATGGTCAGCAAACAGAACGTGTACTGATGTTAAGTCCAAATGCGCGCGGTGATGCTAATCCGATCCTGCTGATCGATGAGGATGATGTAACCGCCGGTCATGCTGCATCCGTGGGGCAAGTAAATGCGGAACAAATCTATTATCTGATGTCGCGCGGGATCTCACGGAGTGAAGCCGAATATCTTGTTATTTTCGGATTCCTCGCTCCTGTCATTTCGGAGATTCCGCTGGTGGGAGTGCGTAGCCGCCTGCAGGATGTAGTGGAGAAAAAGCTTGGCAGATCGCAGGGAATCAGAGCCAATCAAAGTGAGGCTTATGAAGGTTAAAAGGAGCGGTAACAATGGCTAAAAAAGCGCCGGATATGGGCGAATATAAATATGGGTTTCGCGATGAGCACCAGTCTATTTTCCAATCCGGAAAAGGTCTGACTGAAGAGATTGTCCGGGAAATTTCCCGGATCAAGGAAGAGCCGGAGTGGATGCTCGATTTTCGGCTGAAAGCTTTGAAGCAATTCTACAAAATGCCGATGCCCAAGTGGGGAGCGGATCTGTCCGGACTAGATCTTGATAACATCCAATACTACGTTCGCCCTTCTGAGAAACAGGGAAAGACCTGGGAGGAGGTTCCCTCCGAGATTAAAGCAACTTTTGACAAGCTAGGGATTCCTGAAGCAGAGCAAAAGTTTCTGGCAGGCGTATCCGCTCAATACGAGTCAGAAGTAGTCTATCACAGTATGCGGAAGGAACTGGAGGATCAGGGCGTTGTTTTCCTTGATACAGATACTGCTTTAAAGCAATATCCTGAAGTGTTCAAGCAACATTTTGGAACGATCATCCCGCCCTCCGACAATAAATTTGCTGCGCTTAACAGCGCGGTTTGGTCAGGCGGCAGCTTTGTATACATCCCGAGAGGTGTGCAGTGTGAGGTTCCGATCCAAGGATACTTCCGGATTAATTCTGAAAATATGGGACAATTCGAGCGGACATTAATTATTGCCGAAGAGGGCAGCTTTGTCCACTATGTGGAAGGATGCACAGCACCTATTTATAGTACCAGTTCTCTGCATAGCGGAGTTATTGAAATTATTTGCCGGAAAGATTCCCGTGTCCGTTACACGACCATCCAGAATTGGGCTCCTAATATCTACAACCTGGTAACCCAAAGGGCTGTAGCAGAGGAAAATGCCACAATGGAATGGGTGGACGGCAACATCGGCTCTAAGGTAACCATGAAGTATCCGGCTGTAATCTTGAAAGGAAGGGGAGCCAAGGGGTCCATCCTGTCTATTGCCGTAGCCGGTAAAGATCAGCATCAAGATGCCGGCGCGAAGGTAATTCACCTTGCTCCCGAGACAACATCTACGATTATATCCAAATCCATCAGCAAGCAGGGCGGCAAAGTAAACTACAGGGGATTGTCGAGCTTCAGCCGCAATTCTGCAGGGTCCAAGTCCAATATTAAGTGTGATACGTTGATTTTGGATAACCAGTCAACCTCAGATACGATTCCGTACAATGAAGTTAAAAACGATCAGATTACTTTGGAGCATGAGGCAACAGTATCCAAAGTGTCCGAGGAACAATTGTTTTACTTAATGAGCCGCGGGCTTACAGAACAAGATGCCACACAAATGATTGTAATGGGCTTCATTGAGCCGTTTACCAAAGAACTGCCGATGGAATATGCCGTTGAAATGAACCGGCTGATTCAATTTGAAATGGAAGGAAGCATCGGTTGATTCATTAAGGAAGTACGAGGTGTTAGTAATGAAGAAAAAGAATTCGGACAATTCAGAACTAGCTCAAATTACCCGAGAGATACGGAAACTTCAGTTCTACTTCAATATGCTGTCAGGATTGAGCGCAAGTTGTGGTGTGATGATACCTTTAGATTCTGTATATACGGCTATAAGGGAACTTTCGGATCAAGAGGCCATTCTTAGGCAAAAAGCAAAGGATCACTCAGACTATCTAGGTGAAAAAGGCTTAAATTGACTGTTGGGAAAACAATGAGAGGAGCTAGCATAATGGAGGAGAATGGAATTTTATTCGATGAAGTATCGGAGGTGCTTCTCAAACTACGTCCTTTCTTACTGCGTGACGGTGGAGATGCTGAACTCGTCGAGGTTGAGAACGGTATAGCCAAATTAAGATTTTTGGGAGCTTGCAACGGTTGCCCAAGTGCTACGATTACGCTAAAGGTTGCTATTGAGCGCGCAATTCTTGAGGAAATCGATGAGATTAAAGAAGTTGTACAAGTTTTTTAAACTTCTTTTAACAGAGACGAATTAACAGTGCAGAGGGAGGTCATCAATCTCGTCATAGGGATTAACCAGCTCGGCCATCGGGAGATACTCGGATTTTACGTGGAAGGCCATGAGAGTTCAAACGGTTGGCGTGAGGTCCCAGAAGACCTGTATCACCGTGGAGCGACGGAGGTATTGTTAGGCATCTTTGACGCTCCTCCTCCGCTGCTGCCGCCGATTTTTTGGGTTTTTCACTGTATGCTCAGAGGGTCTAATTATCTCTACCTCTGAGCATAAATCCCCGTAATGAATCCCCTTTATACCATCCTCTAGACAGGCTAGTACATCACAGCTGAAACAAACCATCATTTAGGCACAGAGGTGCTTGCTCGCGTAGGTCCACTTGAATGGGTTTGTCATCTTTGGTTTAGCCATGAACAGTGTTTAGGCGTATACACAAACCGAATGCGGTGGCTGGAATCTGCTAAAAATAGTGCTCGGCTGGTTTGGGTGCCAGAATGCTATGCTTTCCCTTTGGACCGGGAGTTTCGTCCAGCTGACCATAACCTGCCACCAAACGGACCAAGCTTACCGAGTGGTGAGTGTTCAACCCGTCGGCGACGGAAATCCATTCCCCTTCCGGGTCGGCCCCATCGACGACGCCACAATCTGGCCGGTCGCCACGTCAAAACCGGGAATGAGGCTAAGCGTGCGGAGCTAGTGAATTGCTGGGATTTTTCAGCTACGCTATACTAATCGACATCATTTAGATGAGAGCCGCATTTTGCCGGCTGGTGGCCACCTGCGGAATATCCTTGCCAGGCAGGAAGTGTATGCTGCGGATATAACGGATGGTGCGGCTCTGCGCCCGCATAATGACGGAATGGGTCTCGGCGCGCTCCTTGCCGATGAAGCGGACTCCGTTCAGGAATTCGCCGGAGGTTACACCGGTCGCCGCGAAAATGACATCTCCCGTTCCAACCATATCCTCCATCGAGAGCACGCGTGTCGGATTCTCAATCCCCATTAAGAGGCAGCGCTGCAGCTCGAAGGGACCCTCCGGCAGCAGCTTGCCCTGCAGCTCCCCGCCGAGGCATTTCAGTGCGGCGGCTGCCAGCACGCCTTCCGGTGCTCCGCCGGAGCCCATGTACAGATCGACATCGCTGTCCGGCAGTGCTGCCGCGATGGCTCCTGCGACATCGCCGTGGCCGATCAGCTTGACGCGCACGCCCAGCCCTCGCAGGGTTGCGATCAGCATCTCATGCCGCTTACGGTCAAGGACCATCACCGTCAGCTCGGAGAGCGCTTTGCCGGTGATGAGGCTGGCTTTGCGCAATGTGACTTCGGCCGGATCTTCCAGGCTGAGCCTGCCGGTGAGCTCGGGACCGCAGGCCAGCTTCTCCATATAGATGTCAGGCGCATGCAGCAGGCTGCCCCGGTCGGCGATGGCAATCACGGATTGGGCATTGTGCAGCCCGCAGGCTACTACTTCCGTGCCTTCCAGAGGATCCACGGCTACATCAACGGAAGGACCGTTACGGTTCCCGACCTGCTCGCCGATATAGAGCATCGGTGCTTCATCCATCTCACCCTCACCAATGACCACAGTCCCATCAATGGAGACAGAATCAAACATGGAACGGATGGCGGTTGTGGCCGCATCATCCGCAGCATTTTTATCGCCTCTTCCGATCCAGCGGGCTGAGGATAAAGCGCCCAGTTCAGTTACCCGTACAATTTCCAGTGCCAATTCGCGTTCCATATGATTTCCCTCCAGTATAATATTTGTATAGGTTCAGGCCTGAATCAGCAAAGCTTACGGAGAATCGGTAATATAGCCCATAATAATACCTGCTGTTTCTTCAATTGCCTTGTTTGTAATATCAATAACAGGACAGCCCAGCTTGCCGAACAGCAAGGCAGCGTATTCCATCTCTTCAGTAATGCGCTCCAGACTGGCATATTGCGAGCCTGCAGGAAGTCCCAGCTGCTTCAGACGTTCGGAGCGGATCTTCAGCATATACTCGGGCTTCATCGTGAGCCCGATGAGCCGGTTCGGCGGCAGGCTCATCAGCTGCTGCGGCGGGCCGATTTCGGGAACGATCGGGTAGTTCACGACCTTTTTGCCCCGGTGAGCAAGAAAAATGCTGAGCGGGGTTTTGGAGGTGCGTGACATGCCCAGCAGTACAATATCCGCTTTTAGCATCGCACCAAGATCGCGCCCGTCGTCACAGGCAACGGTGAATTCAATCGCCTCGATCCGGCGGAAATAATCCTCGTCGAGCTGGTGAAGCAGCCCGGGACGGGCCTGGGGCGCATCATCGAAGGTATCAATGAAGGCTTGCATCATCGGGCCCATAATATCTACAATCCGCAGATCGAGGCGCACCGCTTCTTCACGGATCATCTCCCGCAGCTCCGGTTGGACCAGCGTGTAGGCGACAAAGCCCTGAAGCTGGGCGGTCTCCTCCATCAGCTTCCTGAGCTCGTCTTCATGTCTTACGTTGCCGTATCTTCTGATCGTGACACGCTGATTCTGGAATTGGTGGATAACAGCCTGCACGACAGCCTCCGCTGTATCCCCTATAGAATCCGAGCATATCGTTATGAAATGTGAGGATGGCTCCATGCGCTTTTGATTCCTCCCGTTATCCTTTGGCTTCTAGATCGAGGAGTAGTTTGACAATGGAAGTCTTCGTCAGCCGTCCGACAACGTCGAGTTTTGGGCCGCTTTCTTCCACAATACCGGGGATGACCACCGGCAAACTGTCCACCTCGTGAAAAATCATTTTTTGTGCGGCATCAAGCACCGTATCCTCGGGAGAAACGGTCACGACCTTGGGCTGGCGGGTCATTACCATGCTCACGGGCATGGACACTGCTCCGGGATTGCCCAGCGTAACCTTCAAGAAATCCTTGCGCGAGGCCACCCCGGTCAGCTTGCCGTCCCCGTCGCAGATAATCAGCGTGCCGACATCCTGCAGAAACAGTGTGACTACAGCATCCTGAATCGTTGTCGTCTCGCGAATAATTATCGGGATGCTCTGAATGTCCTTGACCTTGGTTTCCTTCAGCAAATAGCTGCCGCTGAGGCGCTGCGAGGTTTTTTTGCCGGGAAAATAACCTACTTTGGGTTTCGCGTCAATGTACTCCAGCATGACGAGTACGGACAAGTCCGAGCGGATCGTCGGCTTGCTGAGATTGAGATGCTCCGCAATTTGCTCGGCGGTGATGGGTGCTCTTTTTTTGACGATTTCAATAATTTGCAGTTGACGGGATGTCAGTTCGATCACAGGTTCCCTCCACTTTCCGGATACATTCAGGTGTTCCTTAACAGAAAAGGAGCACCAATAATCGATTCCCCCTTCCATTCTTACGTCCTATTAGAGTATTAAGCCCTTAACTTGCTTATATAATACGCAATAATGATCATTAATGCAATATATAATACGTCATATATATTTTCTGCAGGAGATATTCTAGAGTTATAGAACGTGAACTTCAGTATTTCGGGCTCTTCCTTGAGGAGTACATTGTTGTTCGAGGCGATCTCGCAAGGGTTGTTATCCATGTTCAATGTTAGTCATGTATGTTGGCGCTATTGGAAGTTAAGTTAGGGGAGCATGTGCGTGTGTTGAGTTAGGGAACATGTGCGTGTGTTGGGTCAGGCTAGTATGTGCGCGTATTGGATTAGCGGAGCATGTGCAAGCGTTGAGTTAATGAGAGATATGAGTACTGGTTAGTCCCTCCATATATCTCGTTTATTCAGCTACCGTTCCAATGCAGATGGACTAAATGTTGCGGACTCAGGTGACCCTATTTTGCAGAAATGCACGATATATTGGTGGTTACGGACACAGGTGCGCTTATTTCATGTTTTCTGCTGCCAAATGGGGTGTATGCCACCAATAGTGTCATCTGTGTCCGTAAGTATTAGATGGCTGAATAATTTCACATAATAACGGCTCTCCTGTCCGTTAGGGTGGAGGGGACTCACCATTCATTAGGGGTGAACGACATTTCGGCCCGTCTGGCGCCAACAACGGCAAAAATGTCGTTGTTGGCGCGGGCCTTGACCGCGAACGCCATTGTCCGCGCCGTCCCCGGCCTGTCCAGGCCGGCGTGCCGTTCTCCGGCCATCGTCGTGTCCCCAGACTCCCGCTCAGCAACGCACCTGGCCCGCTCTGCCCGCTCCGGCCCACCTGGCACAGCGTTTACGCCACCCTGCGCAGACCACCCGCTCTTACAGAATCTGTTTCCGCGGATAAGCCTCTCCTGCCACTGGCTGCACCAGCGGGGTGCTGCGCTTCGGCTTGAACAGCAGTTGCTTGAGTGCACCTGCATTTACGAGCACCGTGCCGGCGATGATAGTGAATACGCCGAGCAAGGTGATCCAGGTTACAGCTTCCCCGTAGAAGAGGAAGCCTACACCGACCGCGATCGGCGGGGAGATATACAGCCAGGTGGACGGAAAGACAGGATTGGTTTTCGCCACCAGCCAGTAGAACAGCGTATGGCCGACCATGGAGCCGATTACGGTCAGGTAGAGCAGAGAACCGGCTGTACGGAAGGACAGCAGCACCTCAGGGTGTACTTTTTCCGTGAACAGGGACAGAAGGAACAGCAGCGCGCCGCCGTACATCATCTGCGCTGCATTCAGGGCAACGGGCGATTCGCCGGATAAGGTGCTGGTTACTTTTTTGGAGTAGATGGCTCCCGCCGCGTAGCAGATTTCTCCGATCAGCACCACAGCGCAACCGGTGACCCACAGGGGAGAAACCTCAATGGCAAGGCTGGGCAGCACAAGCAGCAGTACACCGGTGAAGCCGATGATGCAGCCGATCAGCGAATAAGAAGGCGCTTTTTGCCGGAGAACAGCGGTCTGCATCAGCAGAATCATCATCGGACCGGTAGCGGACAGCACAGCGGCAAGCCCTGAGGAGACATATTGCTCGGCCCAATATAGTGCGGAAAAGGTTCCGAACGTCAGCGCAGCGCCGGTGAACAACATCTCTTTGCGCAGGAGTAGGGCGAAGCTGGCTTTGCCTTTCCAGGCCATAAAGAGGAAAAGTACAGCACCTGCAACGAAAAAGCGCAAACCCGCCGAGAAGAACGGAGGCGTACCGGCGTCCACGCCGATTTTAATAGCCAGGAAGGTCGTGCCAAAGATCAGACAGACGAGCGAGTAAGCAAGCATAATCATGTTTCAGGTCCCCTTTGTGATGGTAGTGTGGCAGTCGGCTCAAGTGTTTGATTCATCATACCGGAAACAGGACAGAACAGATTTCAGACAATAGAACAGATAGAAGGCGGAATATTGTACAATAGGCCCAAGAGAAGTTAACTAAAGACGGTTATTGGACTTGGCTGTTTGGCAGAGCCATCTGGTAAAGGAGCGGCAGACTAATGAAAAAAGCGGCAGGAGCAGAGCAGAACTCCCCATTGTTTCGCCAGGTGTATCAATACATGCACAACCGGATGGAGCGCGGAGAATGGAAGGCGCATGACAAGCTGCCGTCGATCCGGCTGCTGGCTGAGGAGCTGAAGGTTCACAGGCTTACGGTATTCAAGGCCTACAGGGAGCTGACGGAAGACGGAAAGGTGTATGTAAAAGACAAATCTGGTTATTATGTGTCACCGGTCAACAGTGTGGTAGAAGAAGCGACAGAGGGTACAGCGGTATCCGCTTATATGCTGGCGAACCCAATGTCCGATATTCAGCGGATACCGGTCAGCTACCAGTTCTCACAGGCGCTGATTGATCCTGGACTGCTGCCCAACTTGTTCCTGTCCGAATACGTCAAAAAAGTGTTCGATCTATATCCGAAGGTCATGGGAACGTACTCTTCGGTCCAGGGAGACGAGGAACTGCGGGTTACGCTTAGCCGCCATTTCCGGGAGAAGCACAAGCTGCAGTTGTCGCCGGGCGAGCTGCTGGTAACTTCGGGCGCTCAGCAGGCGATTAATCTGATCGCGGGCATTGTGCTGGGACCGATGGATGCGGTGCTGGTGGAGCGGCCGACGTATAGCGTGGCGATGGATATTTTCCGGCGTCTGGGAGCCCGGTTGGTACCGGTGGAGATTACTCCGGAGGGTTATGATCTGCAGCAGGTCGAGGAACTGATGCGCAGACACCGGCCAAGAATGTTCTATATGAATCCGACACATCACAATCCTACGGGTTATACGGTTCCGGCGCAGCAGCGGAAGCTCCTGGTGGAGCTGGCGGAGCGCTACCGCTGTCTGCTCGTGGAGGATGACCCGTTCCGCGACATGTATTTCACGGAGGAGCCGCCACCGCCGTTTTTTGCGTATGATACGGAAGGCTGGGTAATCTACATCAGCAGTTTCAGCAAATATGTCGCCCCGGGCCTGAGGATCTGCGCAGTTGGCTGTCGTTACCCGTTCATGGAACAGCTGATTACCGCCAAATCGCTGGCGGACAACGGAACGCCGATTTTGAACCAGAAAATCTTTCAGCACTACTACACCTCGCCGCGTCTGCAGCAGCATCTCGGGAAGCTGCGGATCGCACTACAGGTGCATAAGGAGATTGTGGAGGAGGAGCTCGCCGCTACCGGATGGGAATGGACGCCCCCGCAGGGCGGGCTCAATCTTTGGGTGAAGCTGCCGGAGTCTATTTCCGTGTCTGCGCTGTTTGCGCGCTCTATGGAGCAGTCCATCTCTTTTGTCCCTGGTGAAATTTTCGATCCGCTGGGGGAGATGAAGTCCTGGCTGCGGCTGAGCTACTCCTTTGCCAGCGGAGGTGTGCTGCGCGAAGGAATACGCCGTCTGGCGGTGCTTGCGCTTGAGCTGCAAAAGGGGTGACTAGTGCTCAAGAAAGAATATCCGGGTTCCGCAGGAGAATGAAGAAATTTTACAAATCATGCATAGTTCTTGAGTTGTTTTACATTAATCGGGCGTTCGTGAAATATCCCCTTAATATAATTGCTCTAGTATGAGGTAGTAATTAACCTTAAGGAGGGTATATATGAATTCTCAGAAAAAGAATAGATTCAAGACTGCATTAACTGTAACTGCAGCAGGGGCGCTTTTGGCTACGAGTGTAGTGGCTGCACAGTCTGCCAAACCGGCAGCTGCGGCTTCCGCAAAAACGAAGAATGTCATTCTTTTTGTCGGCGACGGCATGGGGACAGCAGCGCGTAATGCGATCCGGCTGGCGACCGTAGGCGAAAATGGCAAATTGGCCATGGATGATATGCCCTACGCGGGTCTGGTACATACGAGCTCTACCGTACCGGTTACAGATTCAGCTGCATCCGCCACAGCTTATGCCAGCGGTGTGAAGACATATAATGGCGCCATCGGCATGGATGCCAACAAGAAATCGGTTAAAACTATTGCGGAATACGCCAAAGATGCAGGCATGTCCACAGGCGTGGTAACCACCAGCCAAATTACCGATGCTACGGGCGCAGCTTTTGGCGCACACGTGGAAGACCGCTCGAAGCAAAGCGACATCGCACTGCAGCTCTTGACCAAGAGCAAAGTGGACGTTCTGCTCGGCGGCGGTGAGGATTTCTGGTATCCGGCTGGCGAAGCAGGCAAGTTCCGGGATGCTCCGGCTGAAGATCCTTCGGAGAAGAGCAAAGGAAGCCAGGGCAATCTGGTCACCAAAGCGAAACAGCTGGGTTATAACTATGTATCGACCAAAGACGGCTTGAAGCAGGCTAAGAACGGCAAGCTGCTCGGACTGTTCGCCAATGAGGAGATGTTTCAGCAGAATGAGGAAGGCAAAGGGGATATCTACAACCCTGTAGTCTCTCTGCCGGAAATGACCCAGAAAGCGATCGACACACTGTCCGCGAACAAAAAAGGCTTTTTCCTGATGGTAGAGGAAGAAGGCACGGATGAATTTGCCCACAGAAACAATGCCAAGATGACGATTAAATCCGGCCAGGCTCTGGATGCATCTGTGCAGGTAGCTAAAGATTTTGCCAAAAAGAATCCCGACACGCTGGTGCTGGTGCTGGCTGACCATGAAACCGGAGGACTTTCCATCGAAGCGGTCGATGCAGAGGATGAAACAGGAGACGGCATCTCCAAAGAAGACGGTCCGTTCGCTATCGCCAAATCCAAGGAAAGCTTTGTAGTGGACTGGACAACCTCCGGCCATACGGCGGTGGATATTCCGGTTACAGCAATGGGTAAAAACGCCCAGCTCTTTACTGGAGTTTTTGAGAACACAGCCGTGTTCGAGAAGATGATGCAGGCTTATGGTTTTAAAGCGGAGAAATAAAACGTCAGAGGGAGCTAGTACCTTTGCAATAGATAAGCTGGCCGAATGTTCGGCTGGCTTTTTCTATTTATAAAGATTTTTATGTTTGAGCTAAGAAGCCTATCCGCTGCGTTTTGAACTGTTCCATGTATTTACATTTTTCTAGTAACATTTGTAACTGACGGATCTGCTAGAAATTGATAAATATAGATTGTAAGCGTTTTAATCATAGGACTGGGGGAATGGTTGTGAAAAAGGTAACAAAATTATTGCTGGTAGCCGGCATCTCTTTGGCTGTTGTAGGCGTAGGAAACAGCGGCGCTCTGAACAATGTATCTTCAGCTGCAAGCGCACCGCTTAAGGTTGGCCGGGTAGAAGCTGCTGCTCATGGCACGAAATGCTTCACTGTGGCAGTTGCCGTAGTCCAAAATGGTGTAATCGTAGCCGCTTCACTGGACGACTATCAATTCCTGGGCTCCGACGTGGCAACGGGAGTGCCTAACTCGGACAAGGACTTCGGACAGAACTACAAAGATCCTGCAATGGTCCTGGCTTCCAAGAAAGCCAATGCCAAATATTATAGCGAACATATGAAAGAAGAAGCCAAATCTACGGTTTCTTATGACAAGAACATGGCTGCCATTGAGAAATATGCAACGGGCAAAACAATCAAGTCGCTTGAAGCTACACTGGCTGCAAAGAGCAAAGAGCAAATGGTTGACGCTGTAAGCGGAGCTACTCTTGTAGATACTCAAGGCTACCTGAAAGCTATTGTAGCTGCTGCCAAGGCTGCCAAGTAAGTGCAGTAAGCCATTAATGTAATCATTAATACACAAACTCCTCCACGGTTACGGCTGTGAAGGAGTTTTTTTGCGTTTACACTTTTATAGTTTTCGCGATCACACCCAGCCGAACAACCGGGCAGTCTGGGCAACGGCGAAGGTTACCGCAATAGCGATTCCGAGCGGGATGACCGCAGAGAGCACGGCCCATTTCATACTCCGGGTTTCTTTATAAATATTGATAAGCGTGGTGCCGCATGGATAGTGAAGCAGAGAGAACAGCATCATATTGAGCGCGGTCAGCCAGGTCCAGCCATGACTAAGGAAAATATCCTTGATGCCGCCGAGGCCATCGATATCGACCATCGCGCCGGAGGACATATATCCCATAAGCAGGATCGGCAGTACGATTTCATTGGCTGGCAGTCCCAGGATGAATGCCATAATAATGAAGCCGTCCAGACCCAGCAAATGCGCAAAGGGATCAAAAAAAGCAGCCATGTGGTTAAGTACGCTGTCTCCTCCGATCATCACGTTGCCCAGAATCCAGGTGATGATCCCCGCCGGTGCTGCGACGACGATTGCCCGGGTCAGCACGTTCAGGGATTTTTCTTTGGAGGAGATCAATATGGTTTTCCAAATTTGTGGACGGCGGTATGGCGGAAGCTCCAGTGTGTAATGAGTGGGTACTCCGCGCAGCGCAGTTTTTGACATGACCCAGGAGACGCTCAAGGTGACAATGATACCGATCAGGACGATGCCCATCAGCACCAATGCAGTTGATAATGTATGCAGTGCGCCTGTTGCTGCACCTCCTACCATGAACAGGGAAGAGAGCAAAATCAGCGTCGGCCAGCGTCCGTTGCAGGGTACGAAGTTATTGGTCAGGATGGCCAGCATCCGTTCCCGGGGGGACTCGATAATGCGGGTGGAGAGAATGGCAGCGGCATTGCAGCCAAAGCCCATCGACATGGTCAGGGCCTGCTTACCGTGGCCGCCGGACTTTTTGAACAGCCGGTCCATGTTGAACGCCACGCGCGGCAGATAACCGAAATTCTCCAGCAGGGCAAACACCGGGAAGAAAATCATCATGGGCGGCAGCATGACACTGATTACCCAGGAGGTTCCGCGGTACAGTCCAAGCACGAGTACGCCATGCAGCCAGGCAGGTGCGCTCAACGCCTCAAAACCCGCCGTCAGATAGCCTTCAATCCAGCCGAAAAAGGAAGCGAGCCATCCTGAAGGATAGTTGGCACCTGCAATTGTTATCCAGAACACGAGGCCGAGGGCGGCGAGCATAATGGGGAAACCCCAGATTTTGGAGGTGACGATATGATCCAGCTTATAGGTGCTGGCGAGCTTCTTCTGGTCCTTGTAGGTCACAGAGTCACGGCAGATACCGGCCGACACCCCGTAGATTCCACTGACAATTTCGTCCCGGATAGCCCCTTTGTCAGCCAGCTTCTTCGCGAAGGGCAGCAGGGAATCCATGGCGTCCGTTCCCTTAATGACATGCGGTGACTCCATGACCCACAACCTCCTTTGCTGCGGAAATATTTGTGCGTCCCATATGGGCTTTAAGTGACGTAAGCAGGCTGTCGTCACCGTCCAGCAGCCGGAGGGCAATCCAGCGCGCCGGATATCTTGTGCCAATGGCTTGCTCGACCATGGGGATCAGCTCGGCGATGCCCTGTTCAATTTCGTCACTATAACTGATGCGAAGCGGCTGTGCTGTAAAAGCGCCAGTGGCGACACGCTCGATCTGATCCAGAAGAGCATCAATACCGATTTTGCCTCTGGCGGATATGGCCACAACCGGAACCCCGAGCCGCTTCGAGATCGCCTTCACATTGATGTCGATACCCAGTCTGCGGGCTTCATCGATCAGGTTGATGCAGATCACGGCCCGCCCGGTAATCTCCAGTACCTGCAGCGCGAGGTTTAGATTGCGTTCCAGCGAAGTCGCGTCCAGAACTACAAGCGTCACATCCGGTTCCTCAAAAATGATGAAATCCCTGGCCGCCTCTTCGTCGGCGGAATTGGAGTACAGCGAATAGGTGCCCGGAAGGTCGACTGCGCGGTAAGTGTGGTTATTGTGGGTGAATTCACCTTCGGCCGAAATGACGGTTTTGCCCGCCCAGTTGCCGGTGTGCTGACGCAGTCCGGTCAGAAGATTGAAAAGCGTACTTTTACCCGTATTGGGGTTGCCGGCAAAAGCCACAGTAAATGGATTCATTCGTCTCCACCTCCAATCAAAGTTCCGTAGATTAATTGACTTTCTTCGCGCCGCAGCGCAATCGTTGTATTGCTCACGCGGAATGCCGTAGGGTCGCCCAGAGGGCTGCGCCGCAGCACCTCTACCGCGTTACCGACGACAAATCCGAGATCCAGCAGTCTTCTCCGCAGCACCCCCTGCACTTCGATGCCGCTAATCACGAGTTTGCTGCCATTCACCGCCTCAGACAATGGAATTAGAGCTCCAGCCATAACTTCCCCTACTTTCATATTAGAAATTAGTACATATTGTGCACTAAGGATAGATTCTTGTAGTGTGCCACAATAGTAGTATACGTAAATAAATTTGTCCCTGCAACAAAAAAGTTTCCCTAGGGAAAAATAAAAGAGGAATAATTACAAAATGCGGGCTGAAGTGGTCATTATATGGGAAGGGGGATTAAATGTGGATAGAAAAACAAAAACAAGCACTCAGACCTTTTAGGGTCCCGGGTGCTTGTTTTTGCTCAAAAATAAGGATTAATAGGCTTCACGCCGTTTCTGTTTGCTTGCAGCTATCTATTATTTGCTTGCAGTATCGATTTGACCTGAGCCATAAGTGTCAAACCAGCCTTTTATCGTGTTGAAATCACTGCTGAAGGAAAGACTTAACAGCAATAGAATGCGGGCATGTGCGGCGTTTAAGTTGTCTCCGGCAATAATGCCATCGGCGCTTGTGTAGTTACTGCCGGAACCCGTACGGGTTGTTGCAACAAAGATAACACCTTTCTCTTTAATCGCCTTCGTCCGGGCTTCTCCCATTGCTTTAGAAATTCCCCCGGCTCCTGTGCCGGCAGTAACAATTCCCTTTGCGCCGTCCTCAACAAAACCAGTGATGGCTCCAGCCCCGGCATCTTGATAAGAATAGGCAATCTCCACCTTCGCCAGGCTGGATGCAGAAATTTTACTCAAATCAAAAGGTGTTGCCCATTTATCTTCACTCATGAGTGATCTGGCATTGGAGCGGTATATGCGGATATTTTTTTCGTCGATATATCCCAGCATCCCAAGCTTAGGTGTTTCAAAAGTATCCGTGCGGTAAGCATTCGTTTTAGTAACTTCTCTTGCCGCATGGAATTCATCATTCAGCATCAGAACGGTTCCGTAATACTTCGTTTTTCCACTTGCAGCCAGCTTGATGGCATTGTATAAATTGGCCTGAGCATCGCTGCCGATAACTGTCCAGGGGCGCATTGAACCTGTAATCACAACGGGTTTGGGGCTGCGCACTGTGAGATCAAGGAAATAAGCGATTTCCTCCATCGTGTCTGTACCTGTCGTTACGACGACTCCATCCTGTGTCTTAAGCGCTTCATCGACTTTTAAGGAAAGACTGTATAATTGCTGCATTGAGTAAGAGCCGGAACCTGCATTACCAAATTGATAGCTGGAGACTTCAGCGATTTGATCTTTATTGGGCAGCGCTTTAACCATATCTTCCATTAATAAAGTGCCTGCCTTATAATTTTGAAAGCTTGTTTCATCAACAGATTGGCCTGCGATGGTGCCCCCGGTTGCAATAACCTGTACCTTGGGCAGTTTGATTGCGGATTGAGTAGATACGACGGTTCCCTGGACTACAGCCTCAGCTGCATAGGTGCTTGAGACCGGAAACATGGTGACAGTTGGAAAAAGCGAACCTAGAGCCAGTCCAGCAGTTAAAGCAGTTTTCAGCCATATTGATTTGGATAATGACATAAATTCAACCCCCCAGAGTATGTATAATTATTCATATGTGTCATTAAAACTAACATATATAAATAATTATTAAGGGGATTATATCTACATGTTATGTTTTATGGCAAACATATAACATGATTAAGAATGCGCTTTAATATACCGTTTTATTGTTTGCAAGCCTGATTATCACCTAATATCACTCTTTATTAAAATTAAAATAAAATTTAAGGTTCCTAGTCGCCAAATTCCAGAGTGCGGCCGGTCTCGGCCAGGGTTTTGATATTGCTCAGAATATGCCACCAGGCGCTGTCACTGGCTGCATAAGAAGGGTCGTCCGGATGCCAGCTATCGTGTATTAATGTCAGCCGGGTGCAGCCGCCTGCCACTTCCAGCTGCCAGGAGATACGGGATTCGTAGTTTTCCCGGTTTTTGAGATAGGATGGGCCAACCTTGTGTGTGAAGCTTAAGATCTTCTCCGGGACGTATTCCAGCACCGTTCCGTATACATGCACTGTCTCGTCACCCTCGGCTCCGGGACCCACATATTCCAGCAGCTCCCCTGGCTTGAAGCTGGAGCGGATTACGCTGCCATAATAGATTTGCTTGACCTGCCCCGGCGAAACCAGTGTGTCCCACACCTGAGCCGGGGTGCCGGCAATATAAAATTCATATTTCAATTCGTTCATTTCAATCGTTCCTCCTTGAAAGTATATTCATAAACCTTAACCCTGCCTCCACTATACAAAAGGATCACTGACAGATACGGTCAGTGATCCTAAGAAAGACATTATGTAAGATGAACTTGAGAATGGATTCCGCTATTATGAGCCTAACATTCTCAAGTTCACGTTCTATGCTGAATAATATGCCGCTAGTTCTGCGGTCACCGCTGCGAGCTTCTGCTTCAGGGCAGCAGGCTCAAGGATGGTCAGCGCTTTGCCATAAGGCAGCAGAAAGTATGGAGCGTAGCTGTACAGGGTGGCTTCATCCAGCAGGAAATTTGCTGTATCTGCACTGCGCTGCTCCAGCGTATGACCGAACAGCCAATGGCTGCAAAGATCATTTAGTACTCCCTCTGAGGCTGAAATGACAACTGCAGTCAGCTTTGCCGGATTGTCATAACCGGGCAGAAGGCTCTGCAGCAGGAACTCACGTGCCGAGAAGCTGGCGGGGCGGAGAAAGGTTTCCCCCGTTCTCCGCAGGCCAGTGATCCGGTCTACCCGGAAGCTGCGAATTTCCTGACGCTTATGGCAGAAGCCGGTCAGGTACCATTGGCCTTTCCACAGGACCAGGCCATAGGGATCTATACCGCGGGAGGAAGGGGGAGACCCGTTGCCCTTGCGGTAATCCATTTCCACCATCAGGCTGTCTGCTGTACAAGTCTCAAGCTCTTCCAGCAGTTGCGCAAGCGGAGCGGCCGGTGAATGGAGCGTCTCCAAACCGCTCTCATGACGCTCCATTTGCGACAGCTGTTCGGCATTGCTGTAACGCTTAAGCTTGGCAATCGCTCCATCCAGCGCTTGCTCATAAGGATATCCGCTTCCCCGTGCGAAGGCCGAAGCCTGGACAAGCGCCCGCCGTTCCCCGGCGTCGAAGAACAGCGGAGCTGAGCTGAAATGCTCCGGGAGACTATAACCGCCTCCCGGACCGGCATCTGCGATTACGGGGACACCGCTGGCGCAGAGGGCGTCAATATAGCGGTAGACCGAGCGGACACTCAGCTCCAGCTCTTCGGCCAGCTCTGCAGCAGTTCTCTTGCGCTGCTGCAGCATCCATAGAATCGACAACATGTAATCGGCTTTGGACATGAGTCCGGAACCTCCTTGTACATTGGCTTATTCATTGATTATAGCCAGTGTACCTGTAGAACAGTTTGTCGTCCAACCGGTGATACCTGTTACACCATCATTTTCTTCAGACTCTGAATATACCGGGACCGGACAATAATAAAGTATAGAGTTTGCAGAGCCAAAAAGGCTGCGGCCGTCACTAGGACCGGTACAGTGACATTGTCTATGTTAATCTGATTCAGCACCGGACGGAGCACTACTAGGGTCTGCACCGCAGCAATAACCATAGGAATATAGAATAGCAGGGCGATTTGCCGGGTCGCGGAAGCCGACATTTCTTTGACGCTCAGGCCAATTTTGGACAAAGAATGATACATCCGCATATCTGCATTCAACTCGGTATGCAGCTTGAAATAGAGGAAGCTTGCAGACGAGAGCGAGAAGATCAGCGCGATGAAGATGCCGATGAAGCTGAGCATGGACGTTGCCTGTTTGGAAGCCATATAGTTGTCTGCCCGGGTGCTGATTGAGGTATCCCAGTTGTCATTCGCATGGTTCCGGTCCAGGCTCCACTTCACCAGTGCACCCGAAAGGACAGACTCCTGTTCATCCGCCTGCGGTAGAGCCTCACCCCATGCCGGGACACTGTAGTAATAGTTCTCTATCCGGGAGGAACTGCCGGAAGAAGCTGCTGCTTGCTTATAGAACCCGTCACTCACAATCAATACAGGTGAATTAAATTGGCCGAATGGCATCGCCTTTGGCTCCTGAACCTGTTTCAAGTCTAGTGTCCGTTCATTCGGGGCAGGTACTACGATATTCTGACCTGACTCATAATCATAGTTGTCATATTGCGGATTCAGAATCAGCACCGCTTCCCCATCCGTTAGAGGAGGCAGGCCTGCAGACCTGGTTTGCTTGGCGAGCTCGTTATAGCGGAAGAGGGGAAGCAGTTGAACGCTGTTGGACTCACTCTTGCGTTTGTCCATGATGGAGCTGCGGATGAATTCAACCTTGTTCTCGGTATATTCGATTCCGGCTTTATCCAGACTGCTCCGGATTTCCTGCAGTCCTGTGTCAGCATAGGGAGCCGTATCTTTATAGAGGGTATAGATGACAGCAAACGGGCTGTTCATATAGCTCATCCGGTTGGCTTGGCCGATGGATAATAGTAGACTTGCAGCCATACAGGCCACAGAGGTAACGACTGTGACCATAAACAGCATACGGGCGTTGTCCTTGATCTTGTAGCTCATCTCGGAAATCCATAGCAGATTGGTTCCCCGCCATACCCGTTTGCGGCTGAGCTTCAGCAGACGCATACCCAGCACGGACAGCTGCGAATAGAAGAAATAGGTGCCGGGAATCCCCGTAACAGCAGCTGCCAGCAGAGATAGAGGGGATAAGGGACTCCAGATGGCGTAGGCGCCGGCGGTCAACAGAGCTACCCCGAGGAAAGACAGCAACCAGGAGACTTTGGGCTCTTTTTTGGGCTTTACATTGCCTTTCAGCAGCTCAAGCACCTGATTTTTGCGGATGAACAGCAGTGTGAACAGGGAGTTGACCAGGAACAGGGCCATAAAAGCAACCGAGGTCGTAATTAACGCCTTCACCGGCCAATAAAACGGCAGATTGTCCACACCCATCGCAGTGGTACTGAGCAGCAGAAACAGCTTCGACAGCAGCATCCCGGCAGCCATCCCGGTTACGATTGACAGCAGGCCGATCAGCATGTTTTCCAGCAGAATCAGCCTGTTGATC
The DNA here is from genome assembly GCF_052044425.1 of Paenibacillus sp. 22594. Taxonomy (NCBI): domain Bacteria; kingdom Bacillati; phylum Bacillota; class Bacilli; order Caryophanales; family Paenibacillaceae; genus Paenibacillus; species Paenibacillus sp. 22594. Next base: position 382,681 of record NZ_JBQENA010000004.1, on the reverse strand, counting down.
TGTCCCGGATGTGCACCAAGGATCATGAGAATACCAAATTCCTGGTTCCGAAGCTTAAGAAAGGCGCTGATTGAATACAGCACGAAGAAGAAAGCAAAGGTGAACACGATATAGGAAGCAATCTTCATCCCGGCTGCCGAATTCGCTCCCATCTCTACAGACGCAACGCCAGGATGATACATGAACACTGAATACGAGAAGAAGATCATGACCATGAAGGCGCTGCTGAGAAAAAAGGCCATATACGCCCGCGCATTACGCCGCACATTATTAAACGCGAATTGAGGAAAGCTCATGCGTATTCCCTCCCCAGAATGAAAGTGTGTCGATAATCTTCTGAAAGAAGGCCTGGCGGTTGTCTCCGCGGTGAATTTCCGCAGCCAGCTTGCCGTCCTTGATGAAAACGATGCGGTTGCAATAGCTCGCCGCCAGCGGGTCATGCGTGACCAGCATTAGTGTGGTGCCTTCCTGGCGGTTGATGTCCTCCAGCGACTCCATCACCATCCGTGAAGAATGGGAATCCAGCGCACCTGTGGGTTCGTCGGCCAGGATCATTGCGGGGGAAGTGATAATCGCCCGGGCGATGGCCGTCCGCTGACGTTGTCCGCCGGAGATTTCATAGGTCCGCTTATTCAGGATATCCTTGATATTCAGCCGGTCCGAAACCTTGTTCAGCAAAGAATCCATCTCGGCCAGCTTGCGGTTGTCCAGGGTCAAGGGGAGAACTATATTTTCGGCTACAGTCAATGTCTCCAGAAGATTGAAATCCTGAAAGACAAACCCAAGCTGCCTGCGGCGGAACAGGGCCAGTTCCTTCTTGTTCATGAGATAGGGATTGCTTCCCCCAATCTTGACCACTCCAGAAGTGGGCTGGTCAATGGTGGAAACCATGTTGAGCAGGGTTGTTTTCCCGCTGCCCGAGGGTCCCATAATGCCAACGAACTCGCCTTGTTCCATGCTGAGGTGAATATCGGTAAGGGCTTGTGTAATGACTTTGCCTGGATATATTTTATTCAGAGCGGTTACTTCGAGTACATTCATTCCATCCATTCCTTCCTGCCGGAAACATGAGTGTCACCCCAATCTTCAGGGTGCGACTGTGCTTAATGTTTCGCCTCTGTTTCCGAGTGTACAGGATGGGGCACTAGTAAGCTATGGTTTTACCTTAACGTATCCTTACAGTCCATTTAAGGTTATGTTCGTACTTTAAGAGGGAGGACGCGCAAATCTGCTGCGCAGCAGGATGGAAAGGGCCAGCAGTAGAGGAATTGCCACCTGGAATATTGGATCGATCCTCAGACTTGGTCCCAGGCCGATAGCAATATGTTGCGTGTAGTCCCTCTCCAGGAAGGAAGCACCATAAATGACCGCGCCTATGGGGAATACCCACCATTTCGCTGGTTTTCCGGTCAGCTCCGCTACTGCCTTTACAGAACAGAAGAAGAACAGCATCATCTTAATCAGCAGGCCGACGAAGAGCTGGACGGTAACCAGAATATCCAGGCGTTCGATGAACTTCAGACTGGACAAGGTGCGTACCGATTTTAAAAAGGGCAGCTGGCTGATTCCTGCGACCGTGGGTCCGAGGACGGCTACATTCAGCGCGTTCATGAAGATCAGGAATATACTGATCAGGAGATAGGCCACTAAAGTGTTTTTTACGGGAACCCCCGGCTTGTCCCATAAGGACCATAACATCAGGAATACAATCATCTGTCCGAAGGGAAAGGAGATTAAATCGGGAAGCGCGGCGTCTGCAATCGGCTTGAATCCATTCTCGAATACAGGTGTCAAACGGCTGAAATCCAGGGAGCCCATGATTCCGAGCAACAGAACAAGCAGGAGATAGAAGAACAGTACCATCGGCAGCAGGACCTCGGGCAGGCGGAAGACAACCTCGGCCCCTTTCCAAATCGCATAAATGGCAATCCCGACAAAAATCAGCATCGTAATGGACATCGGTGATCTTGGCAGCATGGTAAGCGCCGTGAGTTCACCCAAGTCACGGACATTGCGCATCGACTGATAGGCAAAATACATGCTGTAGATTCCCCCGATTACAGAACCGGCATAACGTCCAAAATGGAAAGTAAGCATGCCGATAAGGTCTGTATTCAGCGAACGTTGCTGAATCCACATCAGAAGCATAAGCAGGATAAAGCCGGCTATCGAGCCGGTGCACATAGCGAGCCAGGAGTCCTGCTTGGCCTTGCCGCCAAGCAGAAACAGCGGGGTGCTGCCGATCTCAAACAGCATGATCATGAACGAGATTTGCAGGGCGGACACCTGTTCCTTTTGTTGCATGACGGGAATCAACCTCCTAACCATTTGATCATTGCTCTGCCCACAGGCTGGAAGAAAGCTATGTACAGGCTGGACACGCCCAGATGCGGAGTTCTGGTAATGCCGCAAATATTAACGTAGGCACAGTAAACCAATATACAGCCGTACCACAGCCTGTGCAGCTGGCGCTTCTTTCCCTTCAGCATGGTGCAGCCCCGCCAGAATACGAGGATATAGAGCCCCAGAATTACAGCTATACTCATAGATAAGCTCCTTTATTTCTCGTGAACAGATTCGAAGGATTTATTGCTGAGTCCTGTCCGCTCAATTTCCATCGAAACATGGGGCCGGATTTCAATCTCCTGGAATGTGCTGTCCCAGTTCTTGTCCTTCTTAATTTGTTTGAAGCGTTTGCGGTCACTGCGGTGTATTCTGACCGCGAAACCTGTAACGTCAGCCCCCAGCGTTCTGACTTCCTTCCAGGAATTGTTCACCAGCTCCAGCACCTGCTGTTCAATGGAATGTTCCATTTCTGTAATTGAAGCACGATCGTTCAAATCCATAACGCTGCCAACTTCGGTTAGTACACCGCTGCCTTTGATATCCAAATCTATCACGTAATGGTCCTGTTCCCACTTGGGATGAACGACAGTTTTGGATTTTTGGATGATATAAGAGGCATCCGGCTTGTCGCCGGATTTGGGCTTCGAAGAGAAGGCTATGGTAGCTGTCTTAATCTTGTCCGTCATGAAGGACAAGCCAAACGCCTCCCTTTGACTTAGCCAGCCGATCAGCTTATCCCCCTTCAGTACACCCAGTCTCCCCAGGGCCAGCCGGGTCTGCAGATCTGTCCGCCCGGTTTCTGTCGTTTCATCCATAATCTCCGGTCCGGTAAGCAGAATCTCCGGAATGACTGCACTGCCAGATTCAGAGGATAGGGCCATCGCCAGTTCGAACATTCGTATTCCTGGATAATAGGAGAGCAGCCGGGATTCCTGTTCGATCATCAGCTGGATGCCGGACCCCTGGTTTTTGGTCAGCTGCATGAGCTGATCCAGAATATTGCCGCCTTCCCCCTTGGCAATAAATACATAGACGGTTTCCCGGGCATCCTGCTTGCGCAGGAACATATCAATTAATTGGTTAACACCATGCCTGGCGACACTTTCTCCAAGCACGGTAATCCGTGAATGGGAGAAGAACATTTCACGGGTGCTGGTCAGGTTGGTTTTTTCAATCGCTTCCATAATGGTCTTCCCCTTGACTGTAAAGGTGACAAATGGAGGCGAACTGGAGCTTCCGCCTCCACTGGCCCCCATACCGCTGGCACCAGAAGAGGGGTTGATGACCTGGTAGGTAGCCTTCCACTGGTTATCCTCCCAGTCATATGCCGAACCGGAAGTAATGCCAAGCTCACTCAGCTCCCGGTCGTCCCAGCAGCCGGTCAGCAGAGTGGATATGAGGGGAAGGCACAGCAGGGGAATGAGGATTTTTTTGTGAATATTCAAGTGTCCCATCCTTTCTGCTTAGGCTTGCCCTTCTTGAACCGGTCCAGTCCGATCGCCCCCAAAGGAACGAGTACATTGAAGAGGAAAAAGACGATGAACCGTCCTTCCTTGTTATAGAGGTTCAATTTCTCTGTGCTCTGCCAGGTATACAGACACTCCAGAACGATGAGCAGACCCAGGGCACCGATGAACGGCCGGCTGCTGCCCACCCTGAAGGTTTGCTTGAAGCACTCTACGGTAGCAAACAGGAAGATTGAAAACTTCAGATAAATGGACATCACCCAGTAGGAAATAAAAAGAATATCGAGCTTCTCGATAAATCTTCCGAGATGTACAACACTGGCTGCTGAGAATCCGGGATAAGCACTGAGTTTGATAAAATCAGGGCCAAAGACCATGAGCGTCGTAATCAAAGAAAACATCATCAGGATGGCGACAAAAGTCAGGCCACTCCAGCCGATGATCCGGGCTCGCTGCGGATCTTTCAGATATGGCGCCAGGAACAGCAGCACCGCAACCTCGGACATCCATGTGGTTGGTGTAATACTGGCGAGCGTCAGCTCGGCCAGAGAATGATCAAACATTGGCAACAAATGGTGCACATTCATTTCATTGGACAGTCCGAACAGATACAGCGGTACGAAAAACACAAAGAGCAATATCACAAGACTGTTCACTCGCGCAATGGCTTCCAGTCCTTGTCTTACCATATAGATGGTAATGAGCAGGATCAGTGTGCACAGTATCGAAATTGGCGTATTGACCAGCACATTGTCCTTCAGGAAATTGACGAATTCACGCAGTATGGTTGAGGTAGTGTCCAGGTAAAACTGCAGCATCAAGAGGCCCAGGACCGTACCGATAACAGGCGAGCTTTTCTCGCCGACCCATGTGAGAAATGGAGCGCCGTTGGTGCGGCGGACGGCGCTGCCGACAAGGGCTGCGATAAGGAGGCCGAAGAAAGTGGATAGCAGAATGGCCAGCGGCGCATCCTGTTCCGCATAGTTGCTGATGATCACGGGCAGCACGACGGTCGCTGTTGGCAGAATTGTATTGATAATCAGCATGGCTGCCTGGGTGGTGCCGATTTTTCCATTCATGCGGGGTCCTCCCCTTGTGGTTTGGGCTGCCCGGACTTTACCTGGCTATTCTTGCCTTCCGCCGGCTTGGGCTTCTGATCTGGGCCCTGTCTGCGTGTTTCCTTGCCAAGGTTGGTCTTGGGACGCATCGCCATGCTCCAGAGAGGAACACGGATTAAGATATCCTTAAGATAACGAGGAACCATCGGTGCAACTGGTGACAGGTACGGCACACCAAACGAGCGCAGTCCGGCCATGTGAATCAGCAGCACCATCAGAAAGGACATGATGCCAAAGAGTCCCAGTGTCGCGGCGATAAACATCATCACAAAACGGATGAGCCGGATGGAGTTGGCGATGGCCAGTGAAGGAATCACAAAGTTGGATATCGCCGTAAAAGAAACCACAATAACCATAGCGGCGGAGACGAGTCCCGCCTGAACGGCAGCCTGCCCCAGCACCAGTGCGCCGACAATGGATATCGCCGGGCCGATGGTGCGCGGCATGCGGACTCCGGCTTCGCGCAGAACATCAAAGGTCAGCTCCATAAGCAGCGCCTCCGCCAGCGCCGGCAGCGGGACCCCTTCCCGCTGGGCAGCGAGGCTGATTAGCAGGGTGGTCGGCAGCATTTCCTGATGAAAGGTAGTAACGGCAATATATAGAGCAGGCAGCAGCATGGATACAAAAAAGGCCCCATAGCGGATCAGCCGCAGGAAAGAAGAAATATCATAACGCTGATAGTAGTCCTCGCTGGACTGAAAAAAGTTGAAAAACGTAGACGGCGCAAGCAGTGCAAAGGGTGTGCCGTCAATGATGATCCCGATTTGGCCTTCCAGAAGGCCTCCGGCCATCGCATCCGGGCGTTCCGTATTCTGTATCGTCGGAAAGGGTGTCAGACCGCCGTCCTGGATGAACTCTTCAATATAATTGCTCTCCAGAATGCTGTCCGTATTGATCGCGTTCAGGCGGCGGCGGACTTCTTTCAGCACCTGCTCACTTGCGATGCCTTCCAAATAGACCAGAGCCACCCCGGTCTGGGTGCGCTGGCCGATTTTATACTCTTCGATACGCAGATCGGAGGTTTTGAGTCTGCGCCGCAGCATGGAAGTACCTGTCCGCAGGCTCTCGGTGAAGCCCTCTTTGGGACCACGGATGACACCCTGAGAGGTCGGCTCGTTGATGCTGCGTTTCTCCCAGCCCGAGGTATCAGCGGCCAGTGCCATCTGGAGTCCATCGAACAGGATTAGAGTATAGCCGTCGAAGAGCATGGACAGGAGCGCTTCCTGCGTTTTTCCTTCTTTGACGCCCCCAATGGGCAGGATTTGATCCTTGATCATACTGAAGGCATCTGTGGCAGTGATCGATTCACTCTTTAGGGTGACCGTTTCCAGTAAGGGCTGAAGCACAGTTTGATTGACCACATCGGCGTTGACCAAGCCGTCAATATATACAAAAGCCAGCGCTAGCGAGCTTAAAGACTCGTTGGTGAATCTGCGGAAGACGACATCCGAGCTTTGGCCGATCCGCTTGCCAAGCTCCTGCAAGTTCACCTCGAGTGAAGGATCAAGTGGAAGTGGGGCAGGCACGGAGTTCTCTGCGGGATCACTGGCATTTTTGCGGGCCGGCTTCTGTTTGTTTGCCATCGTAACGCCTCCGTTCTGCTGGAATCTGGATTCTTTGGCGTTATTATCCCCCGGTCCGCAATTCCTTATTCTGCCTGTATGAAAGAACGGTTCTTAGATCCTGCGTACAACAAAAACTCCGTTCGAAGCCGTGATGGCTGAGAACAGAGCCTTTGTCTGAAGATCTTGGCAAAGCCGGCTGCAGCTACTCTTTCAGTCTGGCAGTTCTGCTGAACGTGATGCTTACCGTAGTTCCTATCCCGGGCCGGGACTCCAGGCTGACGTTGTGTCCGAGACGGCCGCAAATCTCGCGGACCAGATGCAGGCCCATGCCTGTCGATTCATGATATTGCCGTCCGCGTTCACCCGTGAAATAAGGATTGAATACCCTTTTTAGATCTTCAGGTGAAATGCCGATGCCCTGATCCATAATCTCAAGAACGATGTCGTTGCCTCGCGTCTGAGCGGTGACTGCAACGGTTTTGCCCGAACCGGAAGTATAATTTACAGCATTGACAAGAATCTGTGTGAGCATGAACATTAGCCATTTGGCATCACTGTAGACAGATATACTCTCATCCACCCGGATGTCCGCTTTGATACCCCTGCGGATGAACAGTCTGCGGTTCTCGGCTACCGTTTCACTGACGATTCTGCGCAGAGGAATGTACTGAACCTGAAAATCATCTTCAAACCGTTCCAGACGGGAGGTGTAAATGACCATTTCCAGCCCCTTCCGCAGCCGCTCCAGCTCTTCCTGAATGCTGTTTGCCACCTCATCGTCGAGCTCCTGCAGGATAAGCTGGATAACGGACAATGGAGTCTTCATCTGGTGTACCCACCGGTTGATAAAAACGATATGCTGATCCATCCGGCTGATATGGGTCTGCAGCTGCTCCTGGTAGTGCCGGTGGGTAACCAGGAGAAGTTCGGTTATAGCTTCGGACAACGGCGCATCATCCAGCGGAGCGGGAAGCCCGCCAGGTGCGGCGGCCGGTTGGTCCAGACGGATGTATAGCTTATGATGCTGGATATATCTGAACACCAGATAGACTAAAAGGACAGCAGCGCTGAGTGCCATGCCGTACAGAATGATCGACAGAGGTCTGGATTCGCCGGACAGATAGTACAGAACCGGCACGAGGATCATCTGCAGCAGATAAAAGAGCAGCAGGGGAACTTGGTCTCTGAGAAACAGCCTCACAGTTCTTCTCCTGAAGCGCTCAGTCTATAGCCTGCGCCTCTGACCGTCTCCACGATGTCACCAAGCCCAAGGACCTTGAGCTTCCGCCGTACCCGTGTAATATACACATTTAATGTATTGTCATCAATAAAATGCTGATCCTCCCACATAAGGTCCAGCAGCCGTTCACGGGTGACCACACGCCCTTCCTTCAGGAGCAGGGCTTCTAGCAGAATGGCCTCCTTCTGGGTGAGCTCTGCAGATTGTCCGGCATACTGAATGATATACCGTTCGGGCAAAAGTGTAAGTCCACCCGCCTGCAGCTTGCGCTCATCCTGGTTCTGGGCATACGAACCGTAGGCTCTGCGCAGATGGCTGCGGATTTTGGCCAGCACCACCTCGTATTGAAATGGCTTGGTGATATAATCGTCGCCGCCATTCTCCAGAGCCATTACCTGATCCATTCCGCTGTCACGTGCCGAGATGAACAGGATCGGGCACAGCGAGGACTTGCGCAGCTGCCGGCACCAGTAGAATCCGTCATATCTGGGCAGGTTGACATCCAGCAGCACCAGACTAGGGTCAGCGTGTTCAAAGGTTTCCAGCACTCTGTTGAAATCTTCAACAATTATAATGCGAAAATCATATTTCGAAAGATACGCTCCCAGCAGATCTGCCAGCTTGGCGTCATCCTCAACAATCAAAATCGTTTCCATGAGCTCACTCCTTTATCCCCATATACAGTAACATGTTCAAGGAAAATCTTGCAAAGCCGACCGTCGTCTGGGTATTGCCGTTTGCCGGTTAAGGACTGAACACTTGAAGACCTAGGTTGCCGTTCACAGCAAAGCCTCCAAGGCTTCCGGTCCGAAGGACCGGTGCATGGAGGCTTATAGAATCAAGAATATTAAGATTGCGAACCCGGAATGAAGGCGCTGCTATTTGGTTTTGACCACCAGCGCATTGCTGATCAGCCGTCCTGGGGTAGTCAAATATTTGCCGCCATAATATAGACCGCTGGAGGCTCCGCCATCCAGATTCATCGCCTGATATGCCCCGGCCTGCTTCATGATATGGGCCAGCTGGGGCATGGTTGCCCCGCTGGAGGTCAGTAGAATCAGCTTATGGTCTTTGGTCAGTCCCAGGGCGCTGCGGGAGCCACCGCCCGTTAATATTTTAGGGTCTCGGAAGCCTTCCCCGGCCACATTCAGGGCCACTTTGCCATCTACAAGCAACCGTGGACCGGCCTGGATCGCACCTGTAACAGCTCCGGAATTAAAGTGGTCCATGAATTTGCTGCCCGGGATCAGCTCTGCCAGCAGGTTGTTGTCATAAGCGAATACGGTCCGCTTGTCTGCCGGGCTGTTCTTGAGCATTTTCCCGCCACTGATAATATATCCATAAGGAACTTTGTAGGCCCCGTCTGTATAGGCATCAAAATATGTGCCGTTAATGGCGGCAACTGCTCCGCTGCGCTTGGCAATGCTGCCCAGCGCTTCTGTTCTGCCTATGGTGTTGCCCGCAAGGACAACATCCAGTTTGAGAGCAGGATGCAGCAGGGACACGGTTACCATCTGTACAGCAAAGGATCTGCCGCCCACCTTGTAGGTACGCTTGGAATTTACGACTGCCGGAGAGCTTGCTGAAATCAACGAACCGGATAATACAGGCAGCGTGGCGGTAGCTTCGCCTGAAGCTAATGTAAGGGAAGCGGCAGTTTTGCTCCACGCAAGCTGAATGCCCAGGGTTTGGCTGATGAGGGACAAGGGAACATAGGTTGTCCCATTGCTGCTGAAAGGCCGCTCACTCAGCGTAACGGACTTGCCGTTAACAGAGGCTGCCGTTTGACCGGGTGCCAGAACTACGGAGTTCCCGTCTCTAGAAACGGTAATTTCCTTCCCGGTTTGGCCGCCGACTCCTGCCTGAATACCGGCGAAGCCGTTCAGGAATCGCAGCGGGATGAAGGAGTGGTTGGCCTTATCGACATAGACGGTGGTTTTGGGCGCTGCAGCAGCGGCAGCGCTGACGGGTACATAGGTTAGTGCAGAGAGCATGAAGATGAGAGCGAGCGATAGAACGGACAACTTTTTCATTGTAAACAGTAATCTCCTTTTGAATTATAGGGTACGGATGCTGGAATGTGGCAAACGAACCCATAATATCATAAATACGGTCAGCGGTGCAGTCAATTATTTCCACTTGGTATAATCATGTTTCATACGAGATCCTGGGAGTGCCAATATGCATCTGCCGGAGCGATGGTTTATAATCTACAGATGGCATTCGAACATTCATATTGAATAAAGGCGGTAAGCATAATGACAACCATAGGCTTGATTCGGCATGGCAGCACACTGTGGAATAAAGAAGGCCGGATTCAGGGGCATACCGATAATCCGCTCGATGAGGAAGGGCTGCGCCAGGCAGCGGCCATAGCCGAGCGGCTTCGCGGAGAAGAGTGGGATTACCTCTATTCAAGTGACCTGCTCAGAGCGGTGCAGACAGCAGAGGTGATTTCGGAGCGGCTCGGTATTCCGGTAACAGGGCTGGTCCCGGGGATTCGGGAGATGAACGGCGGTCTGATTGAGGGCACCACAGAGGACGAACGATTGGAGCGCTGGGGCAGCGGATGGAAGAGTATTGATATGGAGCTGGAGAGCGACGAATCCGGCCAGGAGAGAGGCAGCAGGGCTATCGAAGAAATTGCGGCACGGCATCCCGGCAAAAAAATCCTCGTAGTCAGCCACGGTGCCATTTTGCGCAGCACGCTGAGAAGCCTGGTCCCCGAACTTGATGTAACCATCCTGCTGAAAAATACCTCGATCACTCATATCGTCAAGGACGATAACGGATGGACTTGTGCGTTGTACAACTGTGTTTCGCATATAGAGGCTGAACGGTCATCATAGGGGGTTCCGCGGGTTCACCCATCCTGAATATCCGTCCTGTCGGGGACGGATATTTTTAATGCGCCGGTATGCAGCATCGTCTTCCAAATGATCCCATGCAGGAAGAGGTTCTTCCTGCCGATAATAAGCATATCTTGCAAACCGCCTGCTTTATTTCAGAATGATTCATGGTGGTGTTCAGTTTATGTTCAGTGTATTATTGTACAGTAAAGCTTCAAAGTGCGAAACAATTCACATGCAAAAGGGAGTGCAATTGAATCATGGAAGCCCAAAATTATATGCTGGCCGTATCTTCGGTGCTCGTAGCAGCATTAACCGTCTATAGCATGTTCTATCTGTCCCGCAAATTCAGCGGCCGAAATCAAAAAAACCGCGCGGTTCGCGCGGTCTCCATAATCTTTATTGGTAGTGCCGGAATGAGCGTCATGCACCTGCTGGGCTTGAAGTCCCTCCCGGGTACTGGATTTGCTGCCGGTAAAGACGGATTCATCCTTCCGCTTACACTATATGTTCTGACACTGGCGGGAATGTTCTACCTGTTCTCCCGGCTGCGCATGTTGCTTGCTGAGCGGGAACAACTGAAGGAACTGGCATACCGGGATTCATTGACCAGTCTCCTGAACAAGAACGGCATGGATCACTTCTGGGATCATTGCAAGCCCAATGAACAGCTTGCGGTACTGTTTCTGGATCTCAACCGTTTCAAATCCATCAACGATACGCTGGGACATCATGTGGGCGATTTACTGCTTCAGGCGGTCGGTACCACGCTGAGCCAATTCTCGAGCAAAGGCAAACGGCATATTTTCCGCATCGGCGGGGATGAATTTGTGATTATCGCCAAGCGCTGCGGCCGCAAAGAAGCGGAGCAGCTGGCCCTGCGGATTCTGGAGAAGACGACCCGGAATTATAGACTGGAGAAGCATGAGCTGTTTGTTTCAGCCAGCATTGGCATCACCATGAGCCATGGGAAGATTGACCGCCAGAAGCTGCTTAAAGAAGCCGATTCGGCCATGTATAACGCCAAGCAGCTGGGGAGTGGCCGCTACTCCGTGTATAAGGAGGAGAATGCCACCCCTGCCAAGGCTGGCAATTCGGTGAGCCTGCTCCACAGCGGTGTAACCAGTTCCAATGTACTCGATCATAAGCGAAGCTCCATGCGGGCGTAAGCTGGTGTTACTGCCGATTTTTTTTCGGATCATGCTTTCTTGGAGTAAACGGCGTTCACTGCTTTTACACGCCCCTTCATCATCAGCAGGCACACCAGGGCGAATGCCATACTAACGGTGGCAGCATAGAACAGGATGGAGTAATCCGTAAGATCAATCAGCAGCCCCAGCAGGGGCGGAGATGTAATGGCTGCGAGTGATGAGACCAAATAGTAGATTCCCGTCCGCGTGCCGATACTCTCTTCGTCTCCTGTAGCAACCACATAGGGATAGGAATTGATATTGATACAAGCCCAGAACATCCCGCCCAGCAGAAGCAGACCGCGCAGCAGGAGCACATTTTCCGCAAACCCCACGAGAGCAAATACCACCATCAGTCCGCATACACCCAGAATAATGATGTTTTTCTTCCCGAACCGTCCGCCCAGCCAGCCGCTGGGAATCGCAAAGATCACAAAAGCAAGCGAAAAGAACGTGAGCGAGAACGAAGCTGCTTGCTCACTAAGCCCCAGATGATGTTTACCATACAAGGTAAACAGCGTCTCTACCCCTTGATAAGCCACGAACCAGAAAAAAATCGCTGCCAGCAGCCAAACCGTTGTCCGGTCCAGCTGTTTGGTGAGGGAGATGCGTGCTGGCCTGCCCTTAGGGCCGCTCCCGCTTTTCAACTGGAGATTACGCTCAGCTCCTGGAATGGCCGCGGCATTCACTGCGGGTCCATTCACCCCATCCCGATCCTCCTTAATGAACCGCGACACGATGAACAGACACAACAGTGTGATCAGACCGGCCACCATAAATGGCAGCACAGGGCTTACATCATAGAGATAGGACCCTGCGCCAAAAGCCAAAATAGATCCTACTCCGCCCATGAAGTTAATCAGTCCGTTAGCCTTGGTACGATGAGGCTCCGGCGTAATATCCGGCATCAGCGCGACGGTCGGCGAACGATACAGGCTCATGGCCAGATTCATCATCATCATGAATAGCAGGAGAGTGAACAGTCCGGTGTGGAACGGAATCAACATAGTCAGTACGGCAGCCAGCGGCATGCCAATCATCAGATAGGGTATTCTCCGCCCGAAACGGGACGCCGTCCGGTCACTGCGGTTGCCGATCCACGGCTGCAGAAACAGCGCGAAATAGTTATCAATTGTCATCATGAAGCTGATCAGGGCGACGCTATGCACATATTTCTCCAGGAAAAAAGGGACAAATGCGTTGTATAAGCTCCATGTGATGCTGATGCTGAAGAAACCAAAGCCAAGCAGCCAGACTTTTTTCACGATCACACTCCCTTGGACGCCATCAGTCCTGCGAGTACATCGGGAACATCGGTAATAATCCCCGCTACACCGGCATCGATCAGGTATTTCATCCGCTCGGGATCATTTACAGTCCATGGATGATAGACAATTCCATGCTCCGACGCCTCGGCAACAAACTCAGGTAATACAGCAAAATGATAGGCATGCAGCGCATCCGCCTGCAGGGTAGCCGCATAATCCCAAGGCCGGTATAAGCCTTCTCCATACAAAATGCCCGTGCGGATCTCTGGTGCCAGCGACTTGCAGTACGCAAGTGAATAGTGGTTGAAGCTGGACAGCACCACACGCTCACTCATGCCGTACTCCCGCACGGCGGCAATGACCTTTTCCTCCATGCCGGGGTAGAGGTACATGCCGTTTTTTAGCTCAATATTGAGGATTGTGTCACGTCCGTGCACCAAATCCAGCAGCTCTTCAAGGGCAGGAATGCGTTCCCCCGCGAATTCAGCTCCAAACCATGAACCAGCGTCTGCCTCCAGTACTTCACTCAAAGTTTTATCCTTCACCAATCCGCTGCGATTCGTAGTACGGCTTAGATCCTCGTCATGAATGAGGACCAGCCCTCCGTCCAAGGTCATCTGTACATCGGTTTCGATGCCGGTTGCACCCAGCTCCAGTCCCTTACGGAAAGCCGCCATCGTATTCTCCGGGCAGACTGCGGATGCGCCGCGGTGTGCAAAATTAATCGTCTTGTTCATGTCGTTCAGTTCCTCCGTCTCATTAGTGTTAGTGTACTTTTGCCGCAGCAGGTGCGGGCTTCCTTATTTCATATTCCACACTACAGCATGAAACCCTGTCCCCGGGTAGCGAAAGGGCGCTGATTTGGAAATTTTAACATTGGGATGACGTTAATGGAACAAAAACAAGCAGTAAGGCTGATTTTTTGAAGCTGATATTTTGGAAAATTTCATGATAATGGAGTGCTTGAATTATACCCGAGTATCATCAGCATGCCATGCGTTGTTACGGGTCATCGGGCATTTTTGCATGGTGTGTTCTATTGGAATGGCTTAAAATAAACTTTATGTTCTATAAGCGGGATTGGAAAGGTCGATCTCAGGATGGCAGAGAGAGATTCCACAATGAGCAGTCTGACGCGTTGTCCCGAAACTGAAGTGGAAAAAGGTACACTAATTCAGCAATTCAGGCGTGAAAATCAGAAATAGGTGGAAAAAGGGAACCTAAATCAAGAAAAAATGGTGAATTTGGGAAGTATTCATCAATGTAAGTGGATACATTCCACTTGGAGTTTCTGGATAGTGGTGGCTGCCAAGGGTTGAAGTGGAGAATTTCCACCTGGTGCGCCTGTAACCTTTATTCTGTATGACAAATCTTAAGTTCGATTATGTGATCATAACAATCATAGAAAGAAGAGATGGCTGTGAAATATTGTGTGGAATGCGGAACAGAGCTGGTGATGAAGGAATGCAACGGGGAGGGGGAGGTTCCTTTTTGCGAGGCTTGCGGGGTATTTCGGTTCCCTGTCTTTAGTACAGCAATGAGTACGGCAGTTCTAAACCGGGGGCTGGACAAAATTCTGCTGATTCAGCAGTATAACCGTCCCGTCTTCATCCTGCTGGCAGGTTATGTGAATAAGGGCGAGAACGCGGAAGAAACGCTGATCCGTGAGGTGAAAGAGGAGGCAGGGCTGGACATCATCGCTTATGAATATATGCGCAGCGAATATTTTGCTCCTTCCAATACATTGATGCTCAATTTCATTAGCATTGCGGATACGGAGGATTTGAGCGGAATGAGCGCGGAGCTGGACCACGCCCAGTGGTTCCTGCTGGAGGAGGCCGCCGATGCTATATTGAAGGGCAGTCTCGCGGAGCGTTTTTTGCTGAATATCTTGGATAAGCTGACCAAGGGCCGGACCCTGGAGAGCTTCACACCGGCAGCCCGGTAGTCACGCCGACACAATGCCGCGGAGCATTTCATGAACCTGTTGAGCCTCAGAAAAGGCTTGGGAGTATGCGGAATCGGATTTTTTGGCCGGGGACGGTCCCGGAAGGAACGGAATGGAAAGCACCGGAGTATCCGCGCTGTCGAGATAGATTTTTAGAGTGAGTTCATTGATTTCTTCGGTTGTTTCAGCACTAGGGTTGGTTTCGATTATGCTTGAATGGGCGACTATGCCCGGAGTCCGTCTGACCGCGCTGGTGGTAATACGGCTGGTTTTGCTGACTTTGGTGAGCGTTAGCGCATTTTCTACAATTTCCGATCCCAGAATATTCTCATAAGGGAACATCGTTGGTGTTGTACCTTCCGGGCTGAGGGGATCATAGATGCCGACCGCCATGTGTTTACCTTCTTCATTCAAAGCGATGATATGGGATTTATCCGGGGTGATATACCGCTCGGGAAATTTGGAGTTGAAGGATAGTAGGCCATGGGCCGGTTTGTTCCGGGTGGACGACGGGTGAGATTGTTTGATTTGCAGCACTGCTGCTGCGAGCAACAATGAAATACCCAGTAGGGCGAACATGTACATCAGGAAATGGAGCATTAGGCCGCCTCCTAAAAGTTTTGTGAGCGATACTCCTGTGAAACCTCTTCGTGCAAAACTTACTTCGGAAGCGTATGCCAAGTTTTGTGAGCGATACTCCTGTGAAACCTCTTCGTGCAAAACTTACTTCGGAAGCGTATGCCTCCAATAGTAATAGATATGCTCAAGGGACGTGAACAAATACATAGACTGCACTTCTGCGGATACTATATTATTTTTCTATTCCGCAAGGTGGAACAAACTAGAGATTACAGGGGGATATCGGCGATGATTGTGGATACATTGGGACATTTGCTGGAGAATGAGGCGGCTTACGGAGAGAAGATTCAGAGAGGGCTGCAGTTCCTGCGCGATACCAACTTTGCCGGACAGGCGGCTGGACGCCATGATGTGGACGATGAAATGTTTTATTTCATTAATGAATATGAAACCAAGGATGCCGGGGAGTGCTTCTGGGAAGCGCACAGAGTGAACCTGGATCTGCATTATATTCTGGAAGGCACGGAGCGGATCGGCTACGCCGCTATCGAACACCTTGAGGTGCGGGATGATTACAGCGCTGAAAAGGATGCGATTTTCTTCACAGGTGCAGTGAAATCCACAGTAACCGCAGGACCGGGAGCGCTAGTGGTCTGCTATCCGCAGGACGGGCATATGACGGGGATTGAGGCGGGGAAACGTGAAGCGGTGCGGAAAGTGGTTTTGAAGATTAAGCTGTGATTGCTGGTACTGCACATATACTTCTTATTAATAACACAATCTGAGGAGCCGTTAGGGCAATGTCATTAAGATAGGCTCAAAGATAAGGCTCGCAATAAAATGGAATCCAAAACGGCATTGTAGACGAAGCTAACGACTGATTTCCAGCGGATTTTGCGCGTATTCTGCTGTCCTGGGCGAAGGGAAGCGCATTCGCGTACTCATTCATTGGCGTACCTCCTCGTTGTTTCAAGGGGCTTCGCCACACATTTTTATTTGCTTGTCGTTATTCTTCTTTTTTATGCAAAAAAAAGAGCGGGCTATCTTTTCGATAACCTGCTCTTTTTCATGATTTTTGGCTCTACGCTTTAACTTCATAACATTGAGCAGGAGGCCCCTTCTTTTTTGAACGGAATTAGAACAATACGTGCAAAAGCACTATCTCAGCCTATACACCCTGGCCTCGTAAGGGCGCAGCGATAGAGAACGGATATCCTCCTCCGGCTGTACTCCGTAATTGGCGATAACCAGTGTTTTCTCCTCAAAGATCACACATGCAGGAAGCTCGAAAGCGGCAGGCTGGCCGAAGAAGTTCAACATGACGAGCAGCCGCTCTTCTCCAAGTGTCCGGAGATAGGCATATATCTGCTCATGCTCCTCGGCCAGGATCGCATAATCCCCGTACACAAATATGTCATGGCTTTTCCGCAGCTTAATCAGCTTTTTATAGTAGTAGAAAATCGAATCGGGGTCAGCCAGAGCCTGCTCGGCGTTAATTTCCGTATAGTTTGGATTCACGGCCAGCCAAGGTGTGCCGGTAGTGAAGCCGGCCTGAGGTTCCGCGCTCCACTGCATCGGGGTACGCCCATTGTCGCGGCCTTTGACATAAATGGAGTTCATAATGTCTTCTTCCGCATGCCCCGCGGCCCGGTATTCCTTATACATATTCAGGATTTCAATATCCTTATAGTCGCTTATAGAGTCGAATTTGACATTGGTCATGCCGATTTCTTCGCCCTGGTAGATGTAAGGCGTGCCTTGGAGTGTGTGCAGCAGCGTAGCCAGCATTTTGGCCGACTCCTTCGGATAGTGCTTATCATCTCCGAAGCGGGACAGCATGCGCGGCTGGTCATGATTGTTCAGGTAAAGGCTGTTCCAGCCCTTGCCATGCAGCTCGGTTTGCCATTTGGAGAAGATAGACTTGATGTCCGCCAGCTTCCATGGCTGCACATCCCATTTGCCACCCGGCCCGGAATCAACCTCCATCAGTTCGAAGTGGAACAGCATATGAAGCTCATTCCGGTCTTCGCCGACATACAGCGCCGCTTCCTCGGGGGTGACGCCGATGGCTTCACCGACAGTCATGATGTCGTATTTGGATAGGACCTCCCGGTTCATTTCCTGGAGGTATTCATGCACGCTCGGACCGTTTACGAAATATTCACCGCCAAAATGATAGGTCCGTTCGCCGTCCTCCTGCTCTTTCACCACATTGGGAAGCTCTGGAACCTTGGAGATCAGGTTGATGACGTCCATACGGAACCCGTCGATGCCTTTATCGAGCCACCAGGTCATCATATCGTAGATTTCCTGCCGCAGCTTCGGATTGTCCCAATTCAGGTCTGGCTGCTTCCGGGAGAACAGGTGCAGGAAATATTCGCCGGTCTGCGCATCATATTCCCAGGCCGGGCCGCTGAAGAAGGAGCCCCAATTGTTAGGCTCATGCCCGTCCTTACCCGCCCGCCAGATGTAATAGTCCCGGTAAGGGCTGTCCGGGGATTTGCGTGATTCAGCGAACCAGGCATGCTCATCCGAGGAATGGTTGACCACCAGATCCATAATCAGCTTCATACCGCGGGCATGAAGCCCGGCAAGCAGCTCCTCCCAGTCAGCGAGTGTGCCGAATTCATTCATAATACTCTGATAATTGCTGATATCATAGCCGTTATCGTCATTGGGTGACTGGTATACCGGACACAGCCAGACCACGTTGATGCCTAGTAGCTCCAAATAATCAAGCCGGGATATTATCCCTTGAAGATCACCGATGCCGTCTCCATTGCTGTCTTGAAAACTGCGGGGGTAGATTTGGTAGACTACACTTTCTTTCCACCATTGCTTGTTCATGGTTCTGCACTCCTGTCTCTATATGAACTGCGGTACGTAAATTTACTTAATGGAGCCTTGGGTAAGGCCGCCGATAATCCATTTCTGTGCGAACAGATAAATAACTATCATAGGGGATAAAGCCAGCAGATACGAGGCGAAAGCCAGGTTGAAATCGGTGCTGAATTGGCCCTGGAAGACATACTGCACAAGCGGCAGCGTATAGGAATCCTGGTTGCCCAACAGAATCAGCGGCAGCATGAAGTCATTCCAGGTGGATAGGCAGGACAAGATGCCGATGGTCGCATTGACAGGAGCCAGCAGCGGGAAAATAATCCGCCAGAAGGTTCCCCAGGTCGAGGCCCCGTCCACTGTAGCCGCTTCCTCCAGCTCATACGGAATGGAGCGGATATAACCGACATACACAAAGACATTAAAAGCAAGGCCATAGACGATGTACAAAATAATCAGCCCGGGAATATTGTTCATATGCAGGTCGGTAGTGACTTTGACCACCGGCAGCATAATGATCTGAAACGGAATGAACATAGCGCTGATGAAATAGAAATAGAGCGTTTTGAAGAAGCGCTTATTCATATTTCGGGCAATGGCGTAGGCGACCATAGAATTCGTGAGCAGAATAAATACAACCGCTGTCACAGTAATTTTGGCACTGTTGCCCAGGGCGTTGAAAAAATTCGTCGCCTTGATGGCGTTCGCGAAATTCTCGAAATGCAGCCCGGTTGGCAGGGAAAAAATGGAGCGGGCCATTTCCTCGGGATTTTTGAGTGCGATGGCGACCGTCATGTACAGCGGAAAGAGGATCAGCAGGGAACACAGCGCGATAATTACCGTAACCGGCCAATTCGTCGATTTTTTGATCATAGGTCCATCTCCCGTTTCTGCAGGAATTTAAGCTGAAGGGCGGAGATGACGACGATGACGATAAAATAAATCACGGCGTTCGCCGACTGGTATGCGAATTCTCCGCCCTGGAAGCCGCCGGTGTAGATCAGTAGGGCGATGGATTGCGTAGAACGGCCGGGACCCCCGCCTGTCAGGGCGATGATCTGGTCGAAAACCATCAGTCCGCCTTTCATCGCCAGCACCATATTGATCGTGAAAAAGGAAGCAAGCAGCGGAAAGGTAATGCTCCAGAATTCCCGCCAGCGGCTGGCGCCGTCCAGATTGGAAGCTTCATAAAGATCGTGGGGAATCGTCTGCAATCCGGCCAGATACAGAATGGTGTTATAAGCGATGCCCTGCCAGACCGCAACAATGACGATTCCAATCCAGGCCCAATCGGAGTTGCCGAGGATGTTCTGCGAGAGAAAATCACTTCCCAGCTTCTGGCCCCACACCGGAAACACATTGGAGAACAGGTAGTTGAAGATAAAGCCGACAATCAGCACGCTGAGGATATTGGGAAGGAAATATACGCCGCGGAAAAAGTTTTTGGCCTTTATCTTGGCATTCAGTCCCAGTGCGATCAGCAGGCTGATAATATTGATGAGAATAGTTGTAGCGATGGCGTATTTGAAGGTGAAAAGATAAGAGTTCAGTACATTCTCGTCTTTGAAAATATTAATGAAATTCTTGAACCCCACATAATCAAAGCTGTTGCTGAAACCATCCCAGTTCGTGAACGCATAATAAATGCCCTGCAGCGCCGGAAACGTATGAAAGGCGAAGAACAGCAGCAGTGCTGGTATAGTCATCAGGTAAAAAGCGGCTTGCCGTTTGGCCATCAGTTAATCCTCCTTAGAAAAAAGCGCAGAAGCAGGGGCTTGCCGCCCCTGTTCTCCTGATGCTTGTATTTCATGCTATTGATTGGCAATCTTATTTCCGGTTAGCTACCTTATCCCATTCTGTATCGAGCTGCTTCAGGTATGCGTCGATGTCTTTTTTGTTAAGGAAGCTTTGAATAATCGTATCGACCTTCATCGCCCCAGGGATGTAATGATCGGCAAAATCGGCCAGCTTGCCGGAGGTGAATGCTTCCTTGAAGCCGTCCATGGCAGGGTCATCCTGAGTCACGCCCTTCACCGCCGGGAACGCTTTTTGCTCGGTGATGTATGCCGTTACGTTCTGCGGCTGAAGGAGGAATTCGACGAATTTTTTCGCTTCCTCCTTATGCTTGCTGTCCTTGGAGATCGTCAGTAGGGTATCCACACCGGAAATGACCTTGTTTTTTGCGGGATCATTGGTGGCCGGGAATGGGAATACGCCCATCTCAAGAGATGGATTAGCTTTCATGATTTCAGGAATTGCCCATACCCCTTGCAGATACATCGCAGATTCACCCTTGGCGAACGCCGTATTGCCGTCATTGTAGCCCTTGCCGAAAATGTCCTTCTGGGCAAATTCTGTCAGCTTCAGCTGCTTCTCGGCGATTTCCCGGAAGCTGTCCGCGAAGGTCACGCTGCCTTCGGCGCGCTTCTTGAAGTAATCAGTGCCGAGAATGCTTGGCTCCAGGGAGTTGAAGGGGGTAAGTGAGGTCCAGGAATCCTTCAGCGTCAGGTAGAAGGCATACTTGCCGCTGTCTTTGAACTTCTGGGCTGCAGCGATGAATTCATCCCAAGTCGTTGGCACGGCAACGCCAGCTTCCTTGAACATCGCTTTGTTATAGATGACACCGCTGGCATTGGCAGAGAACGGAATACCGTTCAGTTCGCTTGACCCCGTAAGGTCATTGAGCATTTTGACATAAGCGGGCTGGATAGAGGAGACCAGCGGATCACCGGTAAAGTCCTCGAACAGTCCGCTGGCGGAGAGGGTCTTGTAAGTGTCGGTGGCGCCAAGGCCGATGACATCGGGAAGATCCTGTTTAGCGGCGCGGGTCTTCAGCACCGTTTCGGCATCCGGTGGGTTGATCTGCGAGACAACGATGTTAGGGTTCGCGGCGTTGAATTGGGCGACCAGCTTGTCGAAGGTGGCTTTGGCTTCCGTCTTGTTCTGGAAGAACTCAATCTTGACCTTCTCACCGGAAGTGGCGTTCCCTCCATCAGCGGAAGCAGCGTTGCTTCCGCTATTATTGCCGCAGGCGCTGAGCAGTGACATAGCCAGCAGGCTTACTGTTACGGGTTTCATTGTTTTTTTCATAGATGGAATCCCCCTGAGTACTAAATTTAGCAGTTTACTGCCATTTGAGTAAACGTTTACTCTACGTCCCAAGCAAACTATCCCTAGATTAAATGCCTGTGATTACTGGATTTTCCAGTTGTGAATACGGGTGCTTCCGGCAAAATAGTCAACAATCGGGATCATTAGAGTAAACGTTTACGTTATATTGATAAAAGACTTAGGTAAGTGTTCTTACCGTTTGTCTTTCCACAATCGAATGAGCAATGATCTTGTTTGCGGCAATGTCCCCGGTTTCGATCATCCGGATCAGCTTCTCGGAGGCGATCTTTCCCATTTCGTACAGCGGCTGCCGGACTGTCGTTAGCGGAGGTGTAACCATCTGTGCCAGTTTGAGATCATCATATCCCATGATCGAGATATCCTCGGGAACGTTCAGACCGTGTTTCAGGGCTGCGGAGAGGGCGCCAATGGCCATCTCATCACTGGCTGCAAAGACTGCGGTAGCCTCTCCCGCTTTGCGTAATATGGCTTCCATTGCCCTGCCGCCGCTCTCGAATGAAAAGTCTCCATACACAAGACGGCTGCTGTCAAAAGCAATTCCGCTCGCTTCCAGCGCTTTGCGGTAGCCCTGCACTCTGGGAGTCCCGGCGATGGGATCGCTTTTGGTTCCGCTGATCATGGCGATTTTACGGTGGCCTTTGGTGATCAGATATTGAATCGCGTCATAGACCGCCTGGTAATCATCAACCTTCACATAGGGCACCTTGGCAAAATCCGTCTTCGAGGAGACAAGAACAACCGGTATCTTCATGCTCTCCAGCACCTCATAGTACTCTTTATTCAGCACCTCACTGGAAAAAATAATGCCATCTACCTGTTTTTCGCGCAGCAGCTGCAAATACTTCATTGTCCGCTTACCATCATTATCTGTGTTGCAGACGACTACACTGTAATTGCTGTCATGGGCGAATTCGTCAATCCCGTGGAGCAGATCTGAAGAGAAGGCGCTGGAAACATTGGGAAACATCACACCGATAGTCTGTGTCCGCTTGTTGATGAGACCGCGGGCGATAGCATTGGGCTGGTACCCAAGCTCTTTGATCGCCTGATTCACCTTCTGTTTTGTTTTGTCCGAGTAGCCGGTCAGGTTATTCAGCACACGGGACACTGTGGCAATGGATACATTTGCTTTCTGGGCGACATCTTTGATCGTAGGATTCATAAGGCAGTTCCTCAGTTTTCTGTTTCATTCGGATTTAAGGTATAACGTAAACGCTTACGATTACCTGAAATATAAGGGCAAGATATATTTTTGTCAACGGGAAGATTCTACAAAAAATTTAAAGCAGTCTGGCAGACCCCGGAATCTTTATACAGAATAGAACAGCGATTGACAAAGAAATAAGAGGAGTCTACGATAAAGTAAACGTTTACTCTAATGTCTGTGAATCATGGATTTTCTTTGGAGGACGATATAAATAATGAACCCTATCCAACTATATAACTATAGATGTTATAAGTATAGATATCATATGTTACCTTCAGTGGATCATACGGACAAGGAGCCGCACTCATGAGTATATATCTGGAGCTTCCGGATGTGGATAAGCATTTTCCCTTTCGCAGTCTGATTTGTGGAGGGGATGAACTCTGTTATCCGCATTGGCATAAGGAAATCGAAATCATCTATGTTACAAAAGGAAGACTAAATCTGGGAATTAATGATACCCCAATCCGTATGGAACAGGGCGAAATTCAGTTCATTAACGGCGGGGATGTACATTATTTTCTCGCTTCGCCCGAAAGTGAGCGGGTGGTGATCCAGTTCGATCTAAATTTGTTTCAGGAAGTTGCTGCCCTGGGAGGCAGCGGCTATTCCCTGCGGGATTTGTTCACGGAGATGGAGCACTCAAGCCAGTCATGGCCGGAGGGGGCGTCTGCCCGGATCATTCCCCTGATTGAGAGCATCTACGAGGAAGATACCCAGCGGCGGGAAGGCTATGCCTATATGATCAAAGCGAGGATGTTCGAGCTGTTAACCGTTATTTTGCGGGAGATTCCAAAAAGCAGAGTCAAGCGGGAGCCTAAGTTCTCCGAGGATACGCTAACACAGTCCCGGGAAACGATGGAGCGCCTGGAGCGGATTTTTGCCTATGTGGAGCAGCATTATCAAAAGGCGATTTCCCTGAACGAGGTGGCCCGTTACATGGGCTTCAGCCCGTATTATTTCACCAAACTCTTCAAGCGTAATACGGGGATGACCTTTGTTGCTTTCCTGAATGAATACCGGCTGAACAAAGCGAAGTGGATTCTGTTAAATGAGGACTTGCCCATGTCTGCTGTGGCCGAAGCTGCGGGGTTTGGGAGCGTGAAGACCTTTCATCATTTTTTCAAGGATGCAACCGGAATATCTCCGCTGAAATACCATAAGACAATATTCAGGAATAATTCAGCAAGAATGCAGGAAGAAAGCGCCGGGACGGATTTGTATGATAGAGATATCAAAACCAGTGGAGGTTAGGCCTGAATGACATTGAGAATAGGAATTATCGGCTGCGGCGGAATCGCGAACGGCAAACATATGCCCGCATTGCAAAAAGTGGAGGGAGCCGTGATGGTAGCCTTCTGCGATATCGTGCCTGAACGTGCCGAGAAGGCAAAAGCGGAGTTCGGAAATGAAAGCGCTGTGGTCTACACCGATTACAAAGAGCTGCTTAGGGATGCAAGCATAGATGTGATTCATGTGTGCACACCGAACATTTCCCATGCGGAAATTTCCATCGCTGCCATGGAAGCCGGCAAGCATGTGATGTGTGAGAAGCCGATGGCCAAGACAACTGCGGAAGCGCAGGCAATGATTGATGCTTCTAAGCGGACTGGTCAAAAGCTGACCATTGGGTACCAGAACCGCTTCAGACCGGATTCGGCTTACCTGCATACTGTATGTGAGAATAACGGACTTGGAGAAATCTATTATGCCAGAGCCAAGGCGATCCGCCGCCGCGCGGTGCCAACTTGGGGAGTATTTCTGGATGAGGAGGCGCAAGGCGGCGGACCGCTGATCGACATCGGGACTCATGCCCTCGACCTTACCCTGTGGATGATGGACAATTACAAGCCTAAATATGCCGTGGGCAATGCTTATCACAAGCTGTCCGGCCGTAAGAACGCCGCGAATGCCTGGGGGCCATGGGACCCGGAGAAATTCACTGTTGAAGACTCTGCTATCGGGTTCATTACCATGGAGAACGGAGCGACTATTGTCCTTGAAGCCAGTTGGGCGCTGAATACCCTGGATGTGGGAGAAGCCAAAACCGTGCTCTGCGGCACAGAAGGCGGAGCGGATATGGAGAAGGGTCTGCGCATCAACGGAGAAGAATACGGCAAAACATATGAGAAGCATATTGGCCTGGATGCAGCTGGTGTGGATTTCTACGACGGCGCTGGGGATGATCCTGCGGTGGCTGAAGCCAAGCAGTGGATCGACAGCATTGTGAATGACACGGAGCCGGTGGTGAAGCCGGAACAGGCGCTGGTGGTCACCCGTATTTTGGAGGCCATTTACAAATCGTCGGAGACGGGAATGCCCGTATTTTTTGACTAGATAGATTGAACCTGAAACATAATGAGGGAAAAAGTCTCCTAATGCAAACATAACGGGAAAATCACCCTATAATCGAGAAAAGGGTGGACAGTTTAGGCAAATAACGGGATATTCTCCCTCTATATTTGGCTTATCCCTCCCCACCGTATCGTTTGAGGGATTATACAGGGGGTAATTCCCTCTAATTAATAAATATTGGGGCATTGCTAATAAATAGAGGGTCTTTTCCCCTTTATTATCATCACAACCCCGAATACTATCAACGACATAAGAGCCAGGAGTGTGTTCATAGTGACCAGAGTAACCGTATGGAATGAATATCGTCATGAACGTGAGGAAGAGCGCATCCGGCAGGTCTACCCGCAGGGCATTCATGCCCAGTTGGCTTCCTTTCTCAGCGACGCCGGACTGGATACAGCGACGGCAACACTGGATGAACCGGAACACGGCTTGACAGAGGAAGTGCTGAATAACACCGATGTGCTGGTATGGTGGGGGCATGTGGCCCATCAGGAAGTGAGCGATGAGGTCGTGAACCGTGTTCATCAGCGTGTGCTTCAGGGCATGGGGCTGGTAGTGCTGCATTCAGGGCATATGTCCAAAATCTTCATGAAGCTGATGGGGACAAGCTGTGATCTGAAATGGCGCGAAGCCGGGGAAAAAGAACGCTTGTGGGTCATGGACCCGAGCCATCCGATTGCCGAAGGCATAGGCGAGTATATTGATCTGGAGCAGGAAGAGATGTATGGAGCGCACTTTGATGTTCCGGCACCGGAGTCGCTGGTTTTTGTCGGCTGGTTCGAAGGCGGGAACGTATTTCCGAGCGGATCGACGTACCGGCGCGGCAGCGGGAAGATTTTTTATTTTCAGCCCGGACATGAATCGTATCCGACCTATTACAACAAAGAGATTCAACAGGTCATTATCAACGGCGTGAACTGGTGTGCGCCAACCAAGCGCGACTACCCTGTGTATGGACATTCCGAGGCGCTGGAGCCAATCAAAGAAAAGGTGGGAGTCTAGATGAAATTAGGAGTATTTGATCCCGTATTTGGAAGTCTGAGCCTGGATGAGATGCTGGATAAAATCGCTGCCGCCGGCCTGAATGCCGTCGAGATCGGTTCCGGGGGTAATCCCGGCAATCCGCACTGTCCTACGGATGAGCTGCTGGCGAGCGAAGCGGCCCGTAACGCCTATTTGGAAAAGTTCACGAAACGCGGCATTATGATCAGCGCCTTCAGCTGCCATAACAACCCGATCTCACCGGATAAAGAAGAAGCCCGCCAAGGCGATGAAATCCTGCGCAAGTCGATCAAGCTCGCTTCACTGATGGGCGTTGCCGTGGTCAATACCTTCTCGGGCACAGCCGGGGACAGTGACGAGGCCAAAGCACCGAACTGGCCGGTCACACCTTGGCCTACAGTGTACAGCGATATTCTAACCTGGCAGTGGGAGCACAAGCTAATTCCCTACTGGAAGGAGATTGCCCAGCTTGCGGAAGAACATGGCGTAAAGATTGGCATCGAGCTGCACGGCGGCTTCCTGTGCCATACTCCGTATACAATTCTCAAGCTGAGAGAAGCGACGGGACCGGCGATTGGAGCGAATCTGGACCCGAGCCATTTGTGGTGGCAGGGCATTGAGCCTGTGGGTGCGATCAAAATTCTTGGCAAGGCCGGAGCGATTCACCATTTCCATGCCAAGGACACGTACCTGGATCAGGACAACATTAATATGTACGGTCTGACAGATATGCAGCCTTACGGCGATGTGCAAACCCGGGCATGGACCTTCCGTTCAGTCGGCTGTGGGCACAGCCTGTCCGAATGGTCCGATATCATGAGCGCGCTGCGCACCTATGGTTATGATTATGTGGTAAGCATTGAGCATGAAGATCCGCTGATGTCTGTGGATGAAGGCTTTTACCGCGCAGTGACCAACCTGCAGTCCATCCTGATCCGCGAGCAGCCGCTTGATATGTGGTGGGCGTAAGGGAATAAGAGCTGTATAAGTAAAATGTTCAAAAGCCATCAAAGGCCTGCTTATTTTGCAGGCAGTGATGGCTTTTTCTTTGCTTGCGTGCCCAGATCGGCAAGGGCTTTCTAGCCGGTGAAAGTCCGGTTGCGGGAGGGGGCTAAGAGAAAGCACCTTTGATTTGGCCGAAAGCGGGCCGTTAAAATTACATTGTTCAACATTCTCGTGGTCGGTTGTCGTTGCAATATGCCGCGCCCGTCAACCACCCGTCTCCGCTTGCCCAAGTTTGCTCCCTTGCACCGCTTCCTTTGTTTGCGCCCCTTGCCCTACTTCACCGGCTTGCCCTCCCTTGCCTTACTGATGCTTATAATAAATCACCGTGGCGGACATTTCCCCATCGCCTGAAGTCACATAATTTGGGATTTTCCCTGCTTCCACAAATCCGCGTGATTGGTAGAGCAGGTTGGAAGGATCACCCTCACGTGTGTCCAGCACCAACAATGTCCGGCCGTTTGCTGCAGCTGCCTGCTCTGCGCTATCCATTAGCAGGCGGGCGATGCCTTTGCGGCGGTGTTCCGGATGCACCATCAGCTTGGCGATCTCTGCCCGGTGCGGGGCGTTGGGCCTCAATACGAAATGGAGCTGGACCGTGCCCACTATGGTTTCTCCCTCGAGTGCTACCCAGAGCAGGACACCCGGGGCCAACACTCCCTGCCAGAAGGCAGAAGCTTCTTCCGCTGCCATCGGAGGGAGGAAACCGATAGAGGCACCATCTTCTACGACATCTATAATCAGTTTGTTCAGTTGTTGCAGGATCTCCGGTTGTAACTCCTCAAGCTGTGTGATGGTAATTTCATGGCTCATCGGTTGTTCATTCCTCCGCATAAAAAATATCGTATGAAATTCATTATAACGATAAGATGAAAGTATTCAATTTTAACTGCTGTAAGGAGAGGATATGAAGTATGCTGCTGGAAGTTATTGCAACGACGGTGAGTGATGCGGTTATAGCTGAAAGGAACGGGGCGGACCGGATAGAGCTGATTACCGGCATCCGGGAGGGCGGGCTGACTCCGAGTCTGGGATTGATAGAAGGTGTACGGGAAGCCGTCAACCTCCCGGTAAGGGTGATGGTTCGCCCGCATGCCCGTTCTTTCCGGTATGATGAAGCCGATGCGCAGACGATGCTGCGGGATATCCGCCACATTGCAGCCGTAGGCGGATTATCCCTTGTCATGGGAATGCTCCATCCTGACCGGACGGTTGACGAAGAACTGCTCAAGAGGCTGCTGCAGGCTGCGGGCGGGATGGAAGTTACGTTTCACCGGGCTTTTGACGAGGCAGAGAATCAGCTTGCAGCATTGGAGATATTATCGCGCTACCCTCAGATTACGGATATTCTGACTTCCGGAGGACGGGATACGGCGCCCGAGGGGAAAGAGCGGATTGCAGTTCTTGAGCAGCTGGCCTCCGCTTCTTCCGTCTCCATCCTTGCGGGCAGCGGCTTAACCGCCGATGGTCTCAGTGAGTTCATCACACAGACAGGAGTAAGTCGGGTGCATTTTGGCTCTGCAGTAAGGGAAGACGGAGATCCGCTGAAGCCGGTAGACCCGGTGCGGGTTCAGTCGGTACGCAGTATTCTGAATTCACTGAAGGGAGAAAGGCTGCTATAATTATGATATTAACAACTTGATAATATCAACCGCCTGTGCTAAAATGTTGTTAATAACATAATGTTAATAACAAAAGTTAACAGGAGGTAATAACTATGTTCGGATTCAGATTCGTGAAATTCCAGCCCAGTGACTATGTGCTTAAGGTGAAAAACGGCAAGGTAGTGCGTGAGGGAGTGGGGCTTTCTTTTCATTATTATGTGCCTACGACTTCGGTTGTTGTGGTTCCGGTATCCTCGATTGATGTTCCGTTCATGTTCGAGGAAATTACAAATGATTACCAGACAGTGACCGTACAGGGGCAGCTGACCTACCGGATTGTCGACTACCGCAAGACCACACAGATTCTCAATTACACCTACAATTTGCGTAAAAATACGTATCTCTCCGACGATCCCGGCAAGCTGGCGCAGCGCGTGATTAATATCGCCAAGGTGCTGACGAAGAAGCAGCTGGAGCAGCTGCCGCTGCGCGAAGCGATTAAGTCCAGTGAACGTCTGGCAAAGACCATTACCCAGGAGATCGGACGAAATGAGGAGATCGAGAAGCTGGGCATTGAGCTGATGGGGCTGTCGATTCTGGCCATTGTCCCGAATAAGGAAACGCTGCGCGCCCTGGAGGCACAAGCCCGGGAAGAAATTCTCCGGAGTGCGGACAATGCGCTCTATGAGCGCCGCAATGCTTCCATTGAGCAGGAGCGCCGAGTGAAGGAGAATGAGCTGAATACGGAAATTGCTGTCGAGACGAAGAAAAAACAGATCCGTGAAACCCAGCTGGACGCCGAGCGTTCGGTGAAGCAGAAGCAGAATGCGATGATGGAGGAGCAGCTCAGCTTCGATACCGCGCTTGAAGAGAAGAAGCAGGAGCTGATCGGGCTGACCGTAGCCAACCAGCGGGCCGAAGCAGATGCCAAAGCCTATGAGCTGTCGGCGGTGATGAATTCGCTGCAGGGCGTAGCGCCTGGTGTGCTGCAGGCCCTGACCAATGTAGGCATGAAGCCGGATAAGCTGATTGCAATCGCCTTCCAGGAGCTGGCGGAGAATGCTGGCAAGATTGGGCAGCTGAACATTTCGCCGGATCTGCTTCAGGGATTGATGGGCGGTTCGGCAGGAAACGGCGGGAATGCTGCAAGAGGAGGCGGGGGACGATGAGCGGGACCCGAAGTTCGGAGAACAAAATAATCCTGATCAAGCGAAAAACCCGGCTCGAAGAACTGGTGGTCCGCTACAATACGATTCAGCAGGCGCAGTTCTATATTGAACGCTTGGGAGCGGATTTCAGCGATTATGTCAGCGAGGACTTTCATTACCGCAAGGCGGTGGAGACCGCAGTGATCGAGCTTGGCACGGTGGGCCGGGTGCAACTGCTGGAACGCCAGCATGTGCCGAACTTCATTTTTGGGGAGCAAGATACTGTAGTGGTGTTGGGGCAGGATGGACTTGTGGCCAATACGTTAAAATACTTGCACGAGCAGCCGCTGATCGGGGTCAATCCCGATCCACAGCGCTGGGACGGTGTGCTGCTGCCGTTCACCGTCAAGGATCTCCGGCATTTGGTGCCGGAGGTGTTCCGGGGGCAGCGGCAGGTGCGTGAGGTCACGCTTGCCAAAGCACAGCTCAACGACGGACAGAGCCTGTACGGCGTCAATGATCTGTTCATTGGCCGCAAGACCCATGTGTCCGCCCGCTATCAGCTGGAGCTGAACGGCGTCACCGAGCAGCAGTCCTCCAGCGGGATTATCGTCTCCACCGGCATGGGCTCCACCGGCTGGCTCAAAAGCGTGCTCGCCGGAGCGGCGGGGATTGTTCACAGCGCGGCGCAGCTGCAAAAGGCAAGCGGAGCACGCACAGCCCCGGCTGCAGGAAGAGGCGGACATCCGGTAACCGGAGCGGCTGAGGCATACACCGCGATGGCAGAGCGGCTGCCTTGGGATTACCCGAACCTGTACTTTACGGTTCGGGAGCCTTTTCCCAGCCGAACGACTTCCGCTGACCTGGTCTTCGGAGAGATCGGCAGCCAGGCCCCGCTGAAGATTACCTCACAGATGCCGGAGGATGGGGTCATCTTCAGCGACGGGGTTGAAAGTGACTTCCTGGCGTTCAACTCCGGCGTGGAAGCGACGATTACACTCGCCGAGAAGCGGGGACGGCTGGTGGTATGAATGCAACATTCAGCAGTAATGGTTCGGTCTGCTCGCCAGCCGGACAACAGAAAGGGTTCCCCGTCAGCCATAGAGAGGCTGCTGAGGAACCCTTTTGAAATTGAAGTGCTGTTGATTACTGGAAGTTGCGGCCCTGATTCATGGATGAACCAAAGGATTGATTCGAAGACATTGGCGAATGCATTTGCTGCGAATTGAAGGAAGGCATCATTGGGATATGTGGCATCGGTGATGGCTGTTGGTTCATGGAAGAATGGAAGACCGGGCTATAAGATGGGTTAAATCCTTGAGCCCCTGTGCCGATTCCAGTGCTGAAGCTGGTAACCTGGGAGTTCTGCTCCATCTGTCTAACCAGTTGGGATACATGCTGCAGCTGTTGTACAGCCGTTTGATGACCCTGCAGGGCCTGCTGAATCATTTGACTGGCTTTACGTTCACGGTCTGCCAATTCTTCCAGCTTGGCAGCATTTTGCTGTTCCTGTTGAAGAAGCTGTTGATAGTTTTGGCTGGCCTGTTGTGTTTGGGAGACCAGCTGCTGAATAATTTGCTCACATTGGTTGATCTGGCTGGAAATGTTGGAATTCAAAATATTTTGCCTCCTTGGCATTTCGGTTTGGTAATGCGTTCTTATTATCTCTGAGAAAAGTACTGAATATTCATGTGCTTGATTTGCTTGAGTTGACGGCTACAATTCCTTCAACTGCTCCTTCAATGCCAAGGGACGGGCTCAAAAGAAAGGTACAGGCTGCACAGCAACTTTTGCGGCCTCCTTTCGTCTATCTAGAAAACAGTATCCATAATCACCCATAACCTGGAGGAGGGGCAGCATGAATCAGCATGGTTTATTTGCTAGACCAAAGGCTTTTTGGAAATATAAGAACGTATATGTTTCACGTTACAAACCATCCTTCTATTTAGTGCTGAAACGGAGTATTACACTGCCGCTTGTATTTGTGCTTCTGTTAACATTGGGCTTCCCGGGAGTGTCCACGGCATCGGCAGCATCGTCATCAGAGCTGATTATTGTGAACAAAAAGACGAATACGCTAGGCTATTTCAGTGGCGGCAAGCTGGTCCGGACGTTTCCGGTTGCCACAGGCAAAACTAAAAGCCTCACTCCAGAGGGCAGCTTCAAAATTGTCGTCAAGATCAAAAACAGGCCATATTATAAGGAACACATTCCCGGAGGAGATCCGGCGAATCCGCTTGGGGACCGCTGGCTGGGACTCGAAGTGAACGGCACAAAGGGTACAACGTACGCCATTCATGGCAATAATAACGAAGCATCCATCGGCAAATATGTCAGTGCCGGGTGCATCCGTATGCATAATGAAGACATCCACTGGCTGTATCCGCAAATTGCCAAGAATACAAAAGTGGTGATCACTTCTTCGTCACTCAGCCTGGACAGCATTGCTGCCAAAAACGGCTATGCCCTCGGGATTACCGCTTTTGCAGGAACCTTCATTATTGATGGTAAGCCGCTGAAGCTTAAGGATGACTTCATCCTGGAGAATTCGCGTGTTTTTGTTCCGTTGAGAGAAACAGTAGCCTTACTGGGAGGTACGCTGAAGCCGGAAGTTGGAACCGGTGCGCTGGAGATCACCATAGGAAACCGTACGGTGACACATAAACCACTGACCACTCAAGCTGTTGTGCAGGGCAAAACCATACCCATGATTGCGTCCAAAAATGTGAATAACCTTCTCTATCTGCCGCTTGGCAGCCTGACAGAGTTGTTCGGTCTTCCGTTCAAATGGAGCAAGCAGGAAGCCACAGTCACTTTCTAGGACGGATCAGCTTCATAGTATCCCCGGACCGCAGCGGGCAGAGGCCTGCTGCGTTTTTTTGTAACCCGTTCTATGTACAGCAACTTTGAACGGGCAGGAGTATCAGGATAAATATTGAAGTTATAGAGGGAAAGGGCAGAGGATTGAGCCTACCGTAGAGTACGGGATTATTTATATTAGGAGGCGGGTGATTGAGATTCGAATCCGGATCATTGGCGGCTGCGGAAGCGGGAAATCCTATACAGCCAAGGAATTATCCAAGCGCTACAGTATTCCTTACTTTGAAACCGATAATTTTGTATGGGACAGAACGGCTCCGAACCTGCGGAACACCCCAGAGGTCAGGGACGCGTTATTAGCAGAAACCACAGCTTTGAACTCATGGATCATCGAAGGGGTGCACTATAAATGGGGCAGCGAGAGCTTCCGGCAGGCAGATTACATTGTCGTGATCAGGCCTAACCGGGTAGTTCAGGACTTGCGGGTAGTGCGGAGATTCGTGAAAACCAGGCTTAGCCTGGAACAGGGGAATTATAGTCAAACGTTTAAGAACCTGTATGAGATGCTGTTTGAATGGAACAGGAAATATGAACGGGTGGATATGCCCAGAATTATGGAACTGACAGAAGAATATGCCGGCAAGCGGATGATTGTCCAAAATAATCAGGAGATCCTGCGCTGGAGCAGCTCTAATATCCATTTGGCTGAAGCCGCTGGTGGAGTTCCTACTCAAGTGGAGAGGTGATGTATGATGAGCAAGCTGGCAACCTTTGTGCTCGAAATATTACGGATGTGTCTTTTGCTGTTACTGACTCTAGGGTTACTGGGCGGCTTGGAGTATGGCCTATTTAAGCTGTTGTACAGCTGGACGATATACCCTGGGAGCGCTGCGGCGGGGAATCTCATTTTGTTTTTTGTGCTTTACCGCAATTATTGGCAGTTCAAAGGCTGGTTCAAATCAGAAAAAAATCAGAGGCTGGGACGCAATCTGACGTTTAGCCTAACTAGTCTCTCGCTGCTGCTGATCCTGCTGCCGTTTGCTGTCCCGCTAATGATGTAATAACGGAATGGGAAACTTTAAATATAAAGGTTCTTGACCTTGTTTATGCTTGTGGAGTTGCATATGCTGTAAGAAGTATTACATTTCGGACAATTACGGAGGTTCACCGAAGCGATGAATAACTAACACGTTTCCTTCTCAAAAGACCATGAACTAGGGATGTGCTTATGCACAAGCCACGGGACACCCTTTGGAATAAAGCATGTAAGGACGGCGTAGCCGTTGCTGCTTGGGGTGTACGGTCAGGGGATACGTGTGTCGATCGGGGACCTTACGATGCTTGCTACAGATGAACGCAGCTGATAAATATATGGTTCACCTTGCGATAAGACAAGGGAGCAATATATCTGCAGCGTTGTTTCATGGCATCCTCCTCCTTCATACATGCTCTGCCGCAGGCCGCTGGCTGCGGTTTTTTAGTATTTTTACGGAAGCGGAGGAATGGATATGACCATAATCAAGGTTAGACATATACGTAAAGAATGGAACGGAATTCCCCTGTTCGCGGATGTCTCTTTTGAAATTGCCGAGAGAGAACGTGTGCTGCTCTTCGGACGCAACGGGATCGGCAAGACGACGCTGCTGCAGGGTTTGCTCGGACGTTACACCTTCGAGGAGGGCAACGTTTATCATGGTCTGCCCCCGGAGGAGCGGGGAGTACTGGATCAACAGCTGGAGATTGGGTCAGATGTCAGCGCGCTGGAGTATGTTCTGTCCGGTTCGCCGGAAGTGGATGACCTTAAGCGCAGGCTGGAGCAGATGGGCCGTGTGCTACAAGAGACTAGCGGCAGCGATGAAGCGCTTGTGGCCGAATACGGTGAAGTATATGAACGTTATCTGCAATTGGACGGGTATGGCTGGGAGGCCAAGGCGGAACAATGCCTTAGCCAGCTGATGCTGAATCCAGAGGTGTGGACCCTGCCTTACCGCCAGCTCAGCGGGGGGCAGAAGACCAGAGTTCAATTGGCTGCGCTGCTGGCCCGTCAGCCGAAACTGCTGGTCCTGGATGAGCCGACGAACCATCTGGATGAGAAGACCATGGTCTGGCTGGAAGAGTGGGTGCGGAATTATCCGGGGACGGTATTCTACGTTTCCCATGACCGCAGATTCATTGACCGGACGGCTACGGCAGTGCTGGAGCTAAGCCCGCAGGGCTGCCGGCGATATCCGGGAGGATATACGAAGTACCGGGAGCAGAAGGAGATAGAGTCACGAACGCTGGCGGTGCAGTACAGAAAGCAGGAGCTGGAGAGGGAAAAGCTGCTGGCGAGCATCCGGCGTTACGCGGAATGGTTCCAGCAGGCCCACCTTGCTGCCGGTCAGAACGATTTCCGGCGCGCCCAAGCAAAGAAGAACGTCTCCCGGCTCCATGCCAAGGAAGCGAGTCTGGAACGCCTGGAGCAGAATCGGGTGGAGCTGCCGCGTGCCATATCCCAGCTGAGCATGAAGCTGGAAGGTGAAGTTTTCCGGGGAGATTCGCTGCTTGAGATGAGCGGCATTCATTATGCTTACGGCGGCGTCCCTGCGCTGCTGGAGAATTTTAATCTAACTTTACGGCGCGGAGACCGTCTTGCTGTTCTTGGACCGAATGGTGCCGGCAAATCCACGCTGCTGAAGCTGATCGCTGGTCTGCTGGAGCCTGACGGTGGCGAATTGCGCATGCATCCCCGCACACGGGTAGGTTATTTTGCCCAGGAACTGGATGATCTGCCCCTGTCATCCACCCTACTGGACAGCTTGCTGGAGCTCCCCGGCATGACGCAGACGGAGGCGCGGACCATTCTGGGCTGCTTCTTGTTCCCACGGGAGGATGTGTTTAAGCGGATCGGTGATTTAAGCCTTGGTGAGAAATGCCGTGTTGCCTTCCTGCGGCTGTATTTTGGCCGTGCCAATCTGCTTGTGCTGGATGAGCCGACCAACTATTTGGATATCGATACCCGGGAGCGGGTGGAAGAAGCACTGGCTTCTTATCCCGGCGGACTGGTTATCGTCTCGCATGACCGGTATTTGCATGCTAAAGTAGCCAACCGGCTGCTTTTGCTGGAGCGTGGAGGGACACCGCGTCAGTTCACAGGTACCTATGAGGAATATTCGTCCAAGGACCGGAGCCGGGTGCTTACACCGGAAGAGCAATCACAAGAAGGAGAGCTGCAGCTGATGAAGCTGAGGCTGGCCCAACTGATGCACAGTGAAACCAGGGAGACGGTGGAAGAAGACCGCGAGCTGATGAATGAGATTGTGCAGCTGCGGCGGACCATCCATGAGCGGCAATAACCTCCCGTTCCACCCTGGGGTGACGAGATAACGAAAAATCCAAAAAAATACAGATTCGTTGGAGGGTTATGGCATATTTTGGCGAAATGTATAAATCATACAGCTAAAATATGAGGGAGGCACTCTCAAATGCGTAATAAGGGAATCAGAATCATGGTAATGCTGCTGCTCCTGTTCAGTATGGCCATACCGGTACAGTCCACTTCGGCGGCATCCAAAAGCATCAAGGTTAAAGTAACCTTGGTCAGTGCGGAGCTAACTGAAAACAATCATGTGGGTAATGAGTGGTATACCACGGCATATATTAACGATAAAGAGATCAGTGAGGGCTCATCCGTGGTTCTGGACCTGAAATCGACAGGAAGTGTTCAACTGAAGGCGTATGCGGAAGAGCAGGATAAAATTCCGGAATCCGCCACGGCTACCGCTTCTGTCAAAGCCTCAGCAATAACCAAAACCATCAGCAAAGCCATAGAGGTAACCGTCGTCGAAAACCGGGGGCGCTATTCCGGCAACACGGCCACATGGACGTTCACCTTTAGAGTTCAGAAGCAATAGACCAGAAAAGCAACCAGGGGGAACAATGAATAAAAAAGTATGGTTAAGAATGGGGCTGACCCTAATTGTGCTTG
Organism: Paenibacillus sp. 22594; assembly: GCF_052044425.1. Classification (NCBI taxonomy): domain Bacteria; kingdom Bacillati; phylum Bacillota; class Bacilli; order Caryophanales; family Paenibacillaceae; genus Paenibacillus; species Paenibacillus sp. 22594. Next base: position 346,034 of record NZ_JBQENA010000004.1, on the reverse strand, counting down.
TGCTGCTCTATCTTTGGATGCGGCCGCAGCAGATGGAGCGGGAATACGGAAGTATTATATATACAAATGAATCCGGAGTCATAAAAAGCACGACTATTCACTTTAAAGGACAGGTTGTCCGGGGCGTCCTCCTGTTCTCCAAAAGTACAATAAACGGAACATTGACTGTAGACCAGGATCTGACCTATAAGATAAAGCTGAAGGATAACGGAGGTTATTATCTGGGGGTTATGACGGCATGGGATACCGATCACCAGACACGTACAACCGGGGTGATTTCTGCGGCGAAGAAGCTGGACCGGTTCTGGATTACGCTGACTGATCTCGATAAGCGCTATAATCTTAAGAACGGTGAGGGGAATATTTCAGGTCCGGCAAGTACACTGGAAGAAGCGAAGCAGGTAGGAAAGGATATTTTGGCTGCGTACAGGTCTTAACTCTGGAGGTACAACATGAATCGAAGTGTGGAAGAACAGCTGGTTCCAGGGGACTTCACAGGATTTTGGAAAAGGGTGCTGATCAGTATTGTGGATGTTCTGGTGCTTCTTCTTCCGGCCTATGTTGTGAATAAGTTCTTCGTCTGGGCGACAGAACATTATCATTCGGGGATACCGTTGTTTATCCAGTTTGCGCTGCTGTGCGCATTTAATATTTATATGGTGGTCAAATACGGCGGGACGCCCGGAAAGCTGCTCCTGAAGGTCAGAATTATAAATGCGGACGGACAGCTGCCCTCTGTGAAGCAGGCATTGATCCGGGATAGCTTCTATATTCTGAACTCATTTTTGGCGGTCATTGCAAGCTTGAGTGTGTACAAAACCCTGTCGATTTCCACTCATGCCGGGGAATGGCTTCCGCTTGTGATTGGTTTGAATGCATTTTTTGGCTTTGTGATTATAGTGGACTGCCTATGCGTCGCATTCATCAAGAATAACCGGGCCATACATGATCTGATGGCGGGAACGTACGTGGTTGATAAGTCGGCGATGGATAGTCTTAAGCCAGACAAGATAAGTTGATATGTTCCCAAAGGGATAGAATCGGCAGTCCGCTGCTGAGTTCTATCCCTTTACTGTTTTAATCTAATTGCAGCTAGTGTTGCGGAAGAATTCAACAAAATAAAATAAATATTCGTAATTATCATTTTTAATATAAAAATTAAAGGATTTGTACCACCTGCTGTCGAATTATGGAACCCATAAAGCGTATATGCCCATTCATCTTAGAACGAATAAATTATTGGAGGCAGCGATTATGAAAATAAGGTCCAAAAGGTCGAGTTATTCGCTATTGGGTGTGCTCTTGCTTGGAATGGCAGTACTCTTCTGCTTACGCCCGGTACATCTGTATGCTGCGGGTCCGGCGCCGGACAGTTTCACAACCTCCAGCTATACCAACTTGCCTTCAAATGCAATGACTGGTATGGCCTACGGCAACAATGTGTATATCGCAGTCGGCTACTACGGGGCCATTATCAAATCGGCAGATGCCGAAACCTGGGTGAATGTTAAAACCAAAGCTGACATTAACTATGCAGGAGTGGCAGCACCCGATTCTTTTACTTTTAACGGGGCAGCTTATGGAAGCGGTTTATTTGTTGTTACGGGGAGTGAAGGGGTTATTCTGACCTCGCCAGACGGCAATAACTGGACCCAGCGCACCTCCAATGTCACGATTGGCATTTCGGGTGTTGAATTTCTCACTTTTAATGGGAACAGTGCTTTCTACGCGACAACACAAGGGAAGCTGCTGACCTCACCGGACGGGATCAATTGGACCTCTCTCGTTCCTACAGGGCTTGACCCCTCGGCATACGTAACCAGAGTGACCGTAGGAAATAGCGGCACCAAATTAGCCATAGGGGCATCAAACGGAAAAATCTACTCCACGATTAACGGCACCACCTGGACCTGGACGCAGCCCTCTACCGCGGCAGGACCTTCCACCGGTACCAACATGCTGTCCTGGATGAACGGCCGTTACTATATTTCAGATCCTAGTGCTTACCTCTGGACCTCTACGGATCTCTCCACGTATACGCTGATGGGACTTCCTTTTAAGCAGAATGCCTCACAATACAACAATCAGATGTTTAACGGGTTTTATGATGGTACGAAGGTCTACTTGTTCGGTTATGAATCTCCAAACTATGGAGCAGTATACACATCGACGAACGGAACCGCATGGACCATGCAGCCGTTCAAAAATTATTTTGTTACACAGAACCCGCGTTTTCTGAACGGGAAATATTTTCGCTTGGGCAATGAAGGAATGATGGTTTCCTCAGATGGGGCGGATTGGCGCTATAAATGGGGAGGCGCTTTTACTGAGATTGTTCATGGCAGCGGATCACAGTATATTGCAGTGGGGAAAATGGGCGGTGACGGGGCGATCTGGAACTCGGCTGATCTTGCAAATTGGAACCAGGTAACACTGTCCTCAAGAGCGGCTGGATTCTCGGCGGCGGCATACGGTAATAACACCTATGTGGCGATTGGCGAGGCCAATCAGACAAGCACAACGCTGGCTACCTCGACGGACGGATCTTCCTGGACGCTGCAAAGCAGCTTGAATGATTCGACAGCTATATCGGACATTGCTTTTGGGAATGGGAAATTCGTTGCGGTCGGTTCAGGTGCGGGAGCTGCCAAAATAAAAACGTCGGCGGACGGTATCACCTGGCATGAGCCTACCCTGCCTGCACAATCGATAGATGCGGTGTATTCCATTGCATACACGAATAATCAATTTATTGCTCTGGGTTACGGCTATAATAACCAAGGTAATATAGATGCATCCAGTATTTGGACTTCGACGGATGGGGAGACCTGGACGAATCGCTCAGGAGCTTATCCTAACCAGACAGATGTCCTGAATAATGTTCTATATGACGGAAGCAAATATGTTCTGACTGGTTATAACTCTATCACGTATGAGGTGTTCTCACGTACCAGTGATGATCTCACCACATGGAGTTCACCAACAATGACGGGTTTGTCCACCTTTAACTCAACCTCAGCTATGATGGGGCAAAAGGGCAACAACCTCTACATGCTGGCCTATGACAGCAACTATGTGCCGGGAGTGTATTTCACGGATGATCACGGTTCGACCTGGCAGAATGCCGGTGTGGACTTATCTTCCATTGATCCGAATGCGGTCTATTCGCTGATGGAGGCGAATGGAAGAGTGATTCTCTCCGGGAATTCACAGTTGGTTATGACGACAACAGGAACCATGGCGCAAGCGGCTGCACCGGCAGCGAACCCAACCGGAGGCGCAGTAGCGTCAGGAACGACAGTCGCACTGAGCACGACTACCAGCGGAGCGGCGATTCACTACACGCTGGACGGCAGCACACCGACGAGCGGTAGCGCGGTATATAGCGGCGCGATTCCGGTGACGGGCGCGGTGACGATTAAGGCGATAGCCGTGAAGGTGGGGATGACGGACAGCGCGGTCATGAGCGAAGCTTATACGATTATGGCGCAAGCGGCTGCACCATCCGCCAGTCCGGCGGGAGGCGCAGTAGCGTCAGGAACGACAGTGGCGCTGAGCACCGCTACCAGCGGAGCAGCGATCCACTACACGCTGGACGGCAGCACGCCGACGAGCGGTAGCGCGGTATATAGCGGCGCGATTCCGGTGACGGGTGCGGTGACGATTAAGGCCATCGCCGTGAAATCGGGGATGACGGACAGTGCGGTAATGAGCGAAGCTTACATGCTAATGGCGCAAGCGGCTGCACCATCCGCCAATCCGGCGGGAGGCGCAGTAGCGTCAGGAACGACAGTGGCGCTGAGCACCGCCACCAGCGGAGCAGCGATCCACTACACGCTGGACGGCAGTACACCGACGAGCGGTAGCGCCGTATATAGCGGCGCGATTCCGGTGACGGGCGCGGTGACAATCAAGGCCATCGCCGTGAAAGCGGGGATGACGGACAGTGCGGTAATGAGCGAAGCTTATACGGTTATGGCGCAAGCGGCTGCACCATCCGCCAGTCCGGCGGGAGGCGCAGTAGCGTCAGGAACGACAGTGGCGCTGAGCACCGCTACCAGCGGAGCAGCGATCCACTACACGCTGGACGGCAGCACGCCGACGAGCGGTAGCGCGGTATATAGCGGCGCGATTCCGGTGACGGGCGCGGTGACGATTAAGGCGATAGCCGTGAAGGTGGGGATGACGGACAGCGCGGTCATGAGCGAAGCTTATACGATTATGGCGCAAGCGGCTGCACCATCCGCCAGTCCGGCGGGAGGCGCAGTAGCGTCAGGAACGACAGTGGCGCTGAGCACCGCTACCAGCGGAGCAGCGATCCACTACACGCTGGACGGCAGCACGCCGACGAGCGGTAGCGCGGTATATAGCGGCGCGATTCCGGTGACGGGCGCGGTGACGATTAAGGCGATAGCCGTGAAGGTGGGGATGACGGACAGCGCGGTCATGAGCGAAGGCTATACGATTTCGGCAGCACCGAACAGCATGATTAGTCCGGTCAGTGCCGCTTTTGACAAAAAACAGAGCCAACAGGCCAATCTGGCCGTTGAACTGACATTGAACGGCAATACGCTTACTGGAATCTCCAACGGGATAGCCAACCTTACTTTGGGAACGGACTTCACGCTGTCTGGTAGTACGGTAACGATTACCAAAGAATACCTTGCTGCTATGGCCACAGGTACAACGAACTTAACCTTCAGATTTAGCGCAGGCGCGGTTCAGAATTTGGAGATTACAGTAACCGATTCGACGGTTCCTGTTCCCGGTGTACCTTTACTGCAATCCGCAGTTTTTGGTAATGCTCAGGTCCAATTAATCTGGACGCCGGTAGAGGGTTCGACAGGGTACAAAATCTTCCAGAGACTGGGTGATTCAGCATATGGTAGTGAAGTCGGTACCGTCAGCGGTTCTGTCTACAGCTATAATGCAGTGAATCTATTGAATGGAACGACCTATTATTTTGTGGTCAAAGCAACCAATGCTGAAGGGGACAGCGTAGCCTCCAACGAACTGAGCGCCACTCCAAAGACGGTTCCGGGAGCTCCGGCCAGCGTAATAGCGGTTTCCGGGAACGGGCAAGCGATCATTTCCTTCACGGTTCCTGAAACAAACGGAGGCAGCCCGATTACAGGGTATGAAGTTACCTCCTCGCCGGGGAATATTGTAGCTAATGGAACTGCTAGCCCCATTACGGTCACGGGACTCACCAACGGAACGATTTATACTTTTACGGTGAAAGCGGTCAACAGCGCAGGCAGCAGCACAGCCTCAGCCCTGTCGAATGCCGTAACGCCAATCGCTCCATCCAGCGGAGGGGGAGACCCTTCTCCTGCAGTACCAACGCCAACACCAACGCCAACAACGACACCAGCTCCCACCGGTTTTGACATTCTTGTAAATGGCAAGGTGGAGAGCGCCGGAGCAGTATCCACTGCCACGGTAAATGGACAGACGGCCGTGACCGTAGCCATTGATCAGGTCAAGCTGGAAGAGAAACTCGCGGTGGAAGGGCAGGGTGCTGTAATTACAATTCCGGTAAACCTGAAATCGGATATTGTTATTGGCGAGTTGAATGGTCAAATGATTAAGAACATGGAGAATAAGCAGGCGGTATTAGAGTTGAAGAGTGGAGCGGCAACGTATACCCTGCCTGCAGGGCAAATCAATATTGATGCGATCTCAAGTCAGCTCGGAACCACAGTTGCTCTTGAGGATATTAAAATCAAAATTGAAATTGCTACTCCTGCAGCGGATACATTAAAAATGGTAGGGAATTCGGCTGTTCAAGGTGGATTCACGTTAGTTGCACCTCCGCTCAATTTTGTGGTGCGGGCAGAGTATGACGGTAAAACCATTGAAATATCCAAATTTAACGCCTACGTAGAACGGGAGATGGCTCTTCCGGAGGGTGTGGATCCGAACAAAATTACAACAGCCATCGTGGTTGAGCCAGATGGATCGGTGAGACACGTACCTACCAAGGTCACTACGATTGATCAAAAATATTTTGCCAAGGTGAACAGTTTAACCAACAGCACCTACTCCATTATCTGGAATCCGCTGGAATTTAAAGATATGACTGGACACTGGGCTAAAGATATCGTCAATAACATGGGCTCACGGAAGATCATTGACGGTACGGGAGAGGGTGTATTTACTCCCGATGCGGATATCACACGGGCTGAATTCGCTGCTATCATCGTACGCGGACTTGGACTGAAGCTGGAGAACAGCACAACTCCATTTGCGGATATAAAGGCAGGGGCTTGGTACAGCAGCGCGGTTCAAACCGCCTATGCATACAATCTGATCTCTGGATTTGAAGATGGCAGCTTCCGGCCGGGAGACAAGATCACCCGTGAGCAGGCGATGACCATCATAGCTAAGGCGATGAAGATCACCGCATTGAAAGACAAGCTTCCGGCTCAAGCCGCAACTGAGCTGCTAAGCCCGTTCAAGGATGCCGGCATTGTCTCGAAGTGGGCGGTGAACAGTGCAGCAGATAGTATTCAGGCAGGTATTGTCTCCGGACGGAGCGCCTCCCAGCTGTCTCCTCAGGCTTATGTTACAAGAGCCGAGGTTGCCGCTATGATCCAAAGATTGCTGCAAAAGTCCAATTTGATCTAGATAAAATCACCTTGCGCCTCCCGAGCTGCCCACAGCAGCCGGGGGGCGCTTTTTTTTCCTGAATATATGTTTCTCGCTATAAATCAAGGGTGGCGAAGCCATTTTCACTGGGTCATCCGGCAATGTCCACCGCTGCAACCTTTACGGATTGTCACCCGTCTGAATGAACAGATTGATCTCAGAGAGAACAGACAACCCAAGGAGATGACACTGCATGAACACTTCATTCAAAGCAACAGCCGGAATCCTAATACTTGCTGGTATATTGGGGCTTTCTGCCTGCAGCTCTTCCAATAATGACGCAGCTAACACTACCCCGGAAGCTGCACCTACAGCGGAAGCTACGGCAATTTCACAACCGGAGGCAAGTAGTTCGTCTGCGCCTTCTACAGAACCGTCGAAAGTACCGTCCGCCGCTTCGCCAAACGCTGCAGGCGGAGGCAGCGAATCGGCCTCTTCACCAGAGGACAGCCGCAAGCTGCTTGAAGAGCTTTTACAGCTGGCACAGCAAGGCAAAGTGCCAGGTGTAGAATATGCCGCACACACTGGGTTAATTGACGAGGTTGAAGCGGCCTGGGGTCAGCCGGACACGAAAGAGTCGGCGGGTAAAGGCATCTATTCAACATACAGTAAGAAGCATGTGGTCTTCGGCTTCAACAAGGGCAGCAAGATCTTTGACGTCCGATCCAGCGCCGCCGATTTGCAAAAGCTGACGCTGAAGCAGATTAAATCGGTGCTTGGCACACCGGACCGCACCACGGTCAATGGCAGCGATAAAATCTATATTTACCAGGCAGGCAAGAGATACGATCTCAAGTTCATCATTCCGGATGCTTCCGGTACGGTGGATCATATTTCTGTATTTTCTGAACAGGATTCGATTAACAATAAGGCCGGATAAGCTATAATACCTCCATGGACTTATCCTTGGAAAAGAGGTTCGGCTATGCAACTTGAATTAGACGGGAGCGAATACACCGTCACAGCAGGCGGGATTACGATCACGCTGCTGCCCAAGGAATTCGCTCTTCTGCAATTTTTGTACCGCAACCGTGGGCGTACGTTCAGCCGGGAGCAGCTGCTGGATCATGTATGGCCATTGGAGTACCCGGTAGAACGGACAGTGGATGACCATATCTACCGGCTGCGCAAAAAGCTGGCCGTCCTGAGCGGCCTGGGCATCCGGACCGTCCGGGGCTTCGGGTACAGTCTGACCCTGCCGGGATCTCCAGCCGGTGTAATGATCAATCCTACAACGAATGATTTAGAGCTGCGTGAAACCATTCGCGGTGTGTTCTCCAAGTTTCATGTATACGGCCAAGGCAAATCCATGCTGACTTTGGCGCGGCAGCAGGATATTCTTGGGTTTGAGCTGGACCCGGAGTATTCGATGGTCATTCACTTTGTACAGGGAGATTTGGATTGGCTGCTGCACACGGAAGAAGTTCCGCTCAAGGACCGGCTGTTTTATTTGCTGCTGTACCACTTTTTCTCTGGTGATCCTAAGGAGAGACTTGCGTATTGCGAGCAGATCATTGAACGGCAGCTGCTGTACCCTGAATATCAGCTGGAGCTGGAAATTCTCACGATTCTGGACTTGTTCACTCTTGCGGGACAACCGGAGCGGGCCGTGGAGCGTTTGGAACGTTCACATCAGGTCATTGCTGAGCTTGGTTATGAAAATTTCATTCCCGTGACCATGATTACAGAGCTGTTTGTGCATCTCGTGGCGGGAACCGGGGATGACGAGCTTAACCGGATGGACGAAGCGATTGGAGCTGTCCTTCAGGAGAAGCCTTTTCTACGGGAGATTGGTAGCTATAAAGTGGTAAAGGGACTTTGGAGCTTGCGGCTGGAACATTGGCAGGAATCGGAGAATCTGCTGGATGAGGGCTTGCAGGTACTGGAGATGTCAGAATTCGTTCCGCTGAGGCTCTACGCGTTATACCGGATTGTCCATTTCTGCCGCATGTTCCCGCCCTCCAAAAAGCTGCAGCGTAAATATGAAGACTTGTTCGCGCTGGAGCTGGAGCAATCCGGGTTAAACCGGATGGAGAAGCCTTTGGAGCACCTGATGCAGCAGTTGCTCAAATCCCTCTGATTATTCTCTGACAATTCCCCGTTACAGTAGATCATGAATGATCCTGTTCCATGATTCTAAATGTAACCTGGAGGAATGACAGATGGAAACTTCTATGAAGCAGGGAAACAGCCTGCTGCACAACAAAGTATATATGCGCGTATACAGCGCCTTCGCCACAGCGACCTTTGGTGACTGGTTCGATACGCTGGCGATTCAGGTCCTCGTCGGCTACCGGTGGCACGCAAGTCCCCTAATGCTGGCACTGATTCCGGTAGCCATGGCGCTGCCAAGCGTTCTACTCGGCTCTGTGGCCGGGGTCGCTGCCGACCGGCTGAACAAGCTGAAACTGATGCGCATGTGCGATCTGCTTACCGCGATCCTGACCGTACTGGTGTTGTTCGCACCTGGTATGGTGTGGCTGCTGCCACTGCTGGTGCTGCGATCTTCGATTTCTACGTTGAATGTTCCGGCTCAGCAGTCCATGACCCGCAGTATTGTCAGAGAGGATCAGCTGCTTCAGGCCACTTCTTTGAACGGTATCGTGAATCAGGGCTCCAAAATTGCCGGTCCCCTGCTTGGCGGTGTTGCGCTTACGCTGCTCAGTCCGCATTGGTGTATTTTGCTGAATGCGATATTTCGGGTAGGCTCCTATTTGCTTCTCCTCTCGGTCAAAAACATCCATACAGAAGGTGAACTCCCGGCTGCACAGACGCAGGAGGAAAGAGTTCCCATGGGTATGATGTGGAAAGAGGGCTGGAGCTTTATGCTGCGCAGCCGACTGCTGCTGCATACAATGTTATTTGGACTTGCCGGAGCTCTGGCGATCCAGATCATTGATTTCCAGTTCACCAGCCTGTTCCGGGTGATCTCACCGGCGAATGAATCCCTTCTGGGCTGGATAGTGGCCGCCTCCGGCGTGGGTGCCGTAGCTGTTATCCTGCTTCTGGGTAAGTTGAAACTGGGAACCCGCTATGGTCTAAGACTGGGAATGGGCTATGTACTGATCGGCGGATCGGTTGGGGGTCTCGGATTACTTCAGCCGGGCGCTTCTGCGCTTTGGGTGTTGTTGTTCGGCTTCGTACTGGGAATTGGAAATGGAACCTTTTTCGTGACCTTCAATTACTGCCTGCAAAAAGAAACCCCGCCCCACATGACCGGCCGTATCTTCGGCATTCAGAGCACCATCCTCGGTGTGGTGATGATTGCGGCGCCTCTCCTGGGAGGGCTATTGGTCCAAATGGCCGGGCCTGGCCGTATCTTCTTGAATTTTGGCCTCGTTCAAGTGCTGCTAGGACTCGCAGGTATCCTCTTTGGCCGATTACTTTGGCCTGAGGCCAAGCCGGAGCGGGGACGGACAGCAGTGGAGCATAGTTCTTAACATACTTCATTTACAGGAGGGTCCAATGACAACTTATATTTATATGGTTCGGCATGGAGATTCGCTCAAAACCTCGGGCAATGAAAGATCGCGCGTATTGTCCCCTCAGGGTGAGAAGGATGCGCGTAGAGTAACGGAACGATTGCTGAACGAAGGCATACATGCGCTATACAGCAGTCCTTATGTCAGAGCAGTGGATACGATTGCCGGACTGGCTAAGGTATTGGGCAAAGAAGTCCAAAGGATTGAGGATTTAAAAGAAAAATGCTGGACGGATGATGACCGTACGCTGCAGGACCCGGAACTATATCCATATCTGGAGCGGATGTTCGCGGAGCCGGAATTTGTATTGGATGGCGGCGGAGAGTCCAATCGGGTCTGTAAAGACCGGGCCGTAAAGGCGCTGAAGGCGATTCTGCGGAATCACCCGGAAGAGAGGATTGTTATCGGTACTCACGGAATGGTGATGACGCTGATGATGAATGAGTTTTCCGAAGAATATGGGTTGGATTTTTTGACGCAGACCACCAAGCCGGATATTTACCGTATAGAAATTATGGACGGACTGATGACTCATGTGGAGAGACTGCCGCTTAACGACTGAAGTGCAAATCCTCTGAATTTTATGAAGCCGTTCAACGAATTTCAGCAGCAACCACCCTGCCCCGGACTCCGTTTGATGCCCAAATAAAGCGGGAGCAGCGGCTGCTGAATGAAAATTTTATTTTGTCATGAATCTTGTTGACGGTTTAATGAGAACGTTGAAGGGGAGCCATTGAGCCGCCCAAGGCTACAGCTGATAAAAGCGTGCCGTATTGGCGGTCAGCATCGCCTTCGCCTGGTCGGCGGAATAACCATGCAGCGTTGCCCAAGCTGCCGCAACGTCATGAACCATTGCCGGCTGGGTAGGATGTCCGGCAAAAGGGCCTTCGAACGGCCAAGGACCGTCCGTCTCGGCCATGACCAGCCCCGGCGGATAGCGCCGTGCGAGTTCCTGAATCTCCGGCTCGTATACAATATCCGGTGTGAAGGAGATGTGGTAGCCCCGTTCAATCATGCGAAGAACCGCTTCTTCCGGACCTTTGAACCAATGAAAATGAGCTCTGGTGATGTCGTGCTTCTCCAGCAGATCGCAGGCGGTCACGGCATCCTCATAGACGGCATGCAGGATCACCGGCTTGTCCAGCCGGGCAGCCAGAGCAAGCAGCTCATCCAGAAGCCGCACATAGGGCTCCATGTCGAAAGCTTCACCGCGCTCTAGCGCTTCGGCTCTTGAATAGTAGGGAAGCCCGATCTCGCCTATAGCCACCATATTTTCCGCGTGCTGACTGATCCACTGTATTAGCGCGGCTAACTCTCCTTCTGCCGGAACCGGCTGCTCGGGATGGAAACCGTAGGCCGGCTTCACCCGGCCTGGATACCGTGCAGCGATTTCCTGTGTGCGGATGCAGGAGTCCAGATTCATTGAGACGGCAACCAGCGAGTGGAGGTCATACTCCGGAAGCCCATGCAGCATGGTTTCCAGTTCTGAATCTGTATATTGCTCAAGGTGAATATGGGCATCAATCATTGGCTCACTGCTCCTTTTCCACATACTGCTTAGTAGTATCGTAGGGTTCAAACCGGATCGAGTCCAGGTTCAATCCTCCACTGCCTGCTTTGTAGTCCAGTATCAATGTCCCCAGACTCTCCTCAATTCCAGCATTTACACTGGTTTCTGCCTTCAGCTTGCCATTTGCCACTTGATAATGAGTACCTGCCCCAATCCCAACCTGTGTGCCAAAATGGTTCAAACCGCCATCCCCGGCACGGCCGGGAAGCCTCAAGGTAACCTTCGATGGAGCAGGGCCGGCAAGCTCAAGCCGGACCACAACATCGCCGTTGTCGAGCGAGATCTTGGAGGTGACAGCTGCCGAAGCAACCTTTTCTGCTGCCGGTACCGCAAGCTCCTTCCACTCTTCCGGCTTGACCACATGGACCTCCTCCAATGAAATGCCTGTGCCTGTACCAAGGCTGAATACCGCTGTAGCTTCCGGCTTCCCGTCGTTATCCACATCGGCATAGTAAAGCACCGGAGGGTAAGACCCAAGTCTGGGAGCTTCCCATTTGAAACTGTGCTTTTTGCCGTTCACTTCGAGTATGAACCCTTTATAGGTACTGCCATCCTTCCGGGCCGCATAGAGCTTGACTTTGCCGGAGGTGCCAGCTGCAACCGCCAATGGTTCAGCGGGAACCCGCACGGATGTACTGACATCTCCAGACGTAATGGATACTGCACTTCCAGAAGCTGTTCGCTTGGCTTCGGCCCCAGTTAATGAAGACACCGTACCGGCCGAAATATACACATGTCCCTCCTTCAAAAGGACAGGCCCTTCAAGGTTGTCTTCATAACCGCCGTCCGTCTGCGTATATTGAACCTGTATGGCTGAACTGCCGGGTGAAAGAACCGTGCGGGAGCTGTTATCGGTTAGGATGAGCTTTTTGCGCGCATTATCCCATTTCAATTCAACCGGATAATATTCCAGCAGCGCTCTTGCGGGAACATACAGGATCTCCCCGGAATGAAAAGGATGAAGCTTGGGCAGAACAGGCTGGCCATCTACAGTCAGTGTGAGTGGTGCGGCGGCGGATATCGAATCTATAGTGGGAGCTGCCGCACATCCGGCAATTAGCAGGGCGAGGGTGGAAGCGGTCAGTATTTTTTTCACAGAATAACCTCCAGAGTCTAAAAGTTCCAATCTGTTCAATTATACTGTAAATGATCTGCCCGGGGGCCACGATCCGTTAACAATAAGAAGTCAGGACTGTTACGTTTGGGCAGAGTGTAGGAAATCCCGGCTACAGATGGCAATGTGATTGCTAACGGATCACTTCACCCGGACCACGGTGGGCAGCAAAGGATACGGTGGCTTCGCGCTTGGTATTCGGATACAGGAGGGGCTTGACACTCTTTTTGCATAAATTTAACATGGAAGAATGAATGAGAATAATATCTTGGCGGCCATCGGCCGAATTCACCGGCGCGGGAATAAGTTCATTGAACGGGAGCTCAAAAAACATAATATTCATGGAATTGCCCCTTCACACGGGGACATTTTGTTTCAGCTGTTTGCCCGGGAAGACATCACGATGAACCAGTTATCCTGCTCAATCGACAAGGACAAGTCAACGATAACGGCATTGGTAGACAAATTAGTGCGGTTTGATTATGTGAAACGGGAACAGGACCCGCTGGACGGCCGGATACACCGCCTGTCGCTTACACCTAAAGGCCGGGAGCTCCAGCCCATCTTTGAGGAAGTATCAGAAACGCTTCTTGATGCAGTCTATGCGGAGTTTGTACCGGAGGAGAAACAGCAGCTGCTTGCTTTACTGGAGAAGATTAAGCTGTAAGCTGTGATAACTCCCTGATGGAGCACCAAAAAATAGACATACATAAGAGCAGTCGGGCCTTCCATTTATGGAGGGTTCTGTTTGTTTTCAGTTGTGGTCCCGTATAATGAATCCTAAAAATAAATCGAACGATCTGAGCGTTTCCTTCCAATACATAGTGTAAGCCTGAAGGAGGGGAAGACAGATGGAAGAGCAAAACGAATATTCGCAGCTCATAGCGCGCACGCTGGCCGGCAGCCGTGAAGCCTATGGGGAGTTGTATGAAGCGACTGTTCGCGATGTCTACCGGACTGTGCGTTTCCTCGTTTCCGAGCCTTCCGATGCGGACGATGTGGTGCAGGATATCTATCTCGAGCTGCACCGCTCGCTGGAGCAGTATGATGGGACCCGGGCGTTTAGGCCTTGGCTGATGGGTCTTGTGATGCGCCAGGTTCAAGCTTACCGGAGGAAAGGCTGGAGACAGCTCCGGATCACAAAGAAAGCGGAGCACACTGCCCCAATCCTGGATGCTGATTTTGCCGGTGAAGTCATAGACAGGCTGTCCAGCCGGATGCTCATGGATAAGGTGAACAGTCTGCCATACAAGCTGAGGCAAGTCATTGTTCTGCACTATTTGCAGGAATATTCCCAGGAAGAGGCCGCAGCAATCCTCGGCATTCCGCTGGGGACTGTCAAATCCCGCATTCATGCTGCATTGCAGAAGCTGCGCCGGAAACAAAAGGCTGACACCATTAGAATAGGGAAGGTGGAGGATCTGCATGAGTCTTGAAGAGAACCTGCGGCGGACGCTGCAAGCAGAAACCGAAGGCTGGAGCGCCCCACCGGAACTGAAGGGGAAGATTCTGAATGGGATTTCACCCGGACAAGGGGGCAGACGCATGAAAAAATGGCTCGTAGCTACGATAATAGCAGCATCGTTGATCATCCCGACCGGAGTCTTTGCCGGATACAATTATTTGGCTGATTCCGTATATGGTTCACAGGACAACTATATTCAAAACGGCGGCACCCTTGAGCAGTATGACCAGCTTGAAGCCAAGCTCCAGCAGGCGAAGCAGAACCTGAGTAAGGAGGATTTCAAAAGTCTGACCGCGTTGCTGCATGAGATTGGCGGTTTCAATCTGCAGATTGCCGATACGGCAGGAGCACTTCATCCCGAGAAGCTGAGTGCTGCGGATCAGGAGCGGTATCACAAGCTGGCGGCAGAGCTTGAGCCCTATTTCAGCAAATTGGTAAATACCGGAGCACTGCAACAACCGGTGAAGCAGGTGGACTCCGATACGTTCTGGGAACAGCAGCTTGCCAAGGCGAAGCAGACTTTCAGCGGTGAAGAGCTGGCCAAGTTCCAGCAATTAATCAGTCAATTTAATCTCCTTAATGCCAAAGCAACGGACCCGGATGGCAGTACTCATCCGGACCGGTTTACCAAGACGGACCTGGACAGTCAGTCCCGGTTGATCGAGGAGCTGAACCCATATCTGGAGAAGCTGGGTATTATGCTCAAGCCAATCCAGTAAAAGGCTAAAGGCTGCCCCGGATAGAGGCAGCACCCTCGCCTCAAATCCATTGCACAGCAAAAAACCGCCGGAGGGTATAACCTTGCACTTCGGCGGTTTTTCATTCAATGCTGCATTTTGCCTTACTTCCTATAATTTCACATAACCCTCTAAAATACCTAAGGGAGGTTATGTATATGAAGAAGTTGGAAGCCATTCAGCAGCGCATCGAAACGGAGCGCAGGAAGCTGAATGAGATCGAAATAACCTATGGACTGCTGCATCCGAAAGTGATTGAGCAATCCATGAAGCTGGATGAATTAATTAATGAATATACAAGAGAAGAATCGCTACGCGCGAATCCCTTCGAAAGCTAACGCCAACAGCTTTTCTACAAATTCCCCATTCAGCATGTCCCCTGTAATCAGCAGCCGGTAGAATATCGGTCCATACATAAGATCAATACTGTAATTCACATCCAAATCCTTTTTAAGTTCACCCCGGGCTACCCCACGCTCCAGCAGCTCCCTGGCTTCCTGGCGGCGTGGTGCAAAGAATCTGGTTCGGTTAGCCTCGGCCAGGCCTGCATCGAACTGCGCCTCTCCAATCAACTCGGTAATAACCTTTCCTTCACGGCTGCATAGAAAAACAGCCAGATTCGTCGCATGAATTCGAATATCCTCCTGTACAGAACCCGTGTCCGGCACGGGAAGTCTGGCAGATGCCGCGGACAGATATCCATCAAGCACCACGGCCGCTTTATTGGGCCACCATTTATAGATCGTCGCTTTGCTGACTTTCGCCCGTTCCGCAATCTTCTCAACGGTTACCGCGCCAAAACCCGCCTCCAGCAGCAAATCATAGGATGCGGCAAGAATGGAAGCCTCAGCCTCGTTGTTGCGTGGCCGTCCTCTTTTTTTATCCATATTCCAATCCTCCTGATTTCAATATACCCTAGCCATAGTCCGGTTCACTTGAGAAACTATACGTTCATTATACGAAAACATATATGAAGTTAGCCAGTCTGACGCAGGATAAATCGAGATGAATATACTGTCCAGGCAAAACTGCAAATTACCTATTTACAAAACTGTACGTTCAGTATATCATAAAAACATAATTAATGAACTATACGTTTAGTATTTAAATGGAGGGTGGTATTCACATGAACCAGGTAAAACAGGCAACTCGAACGATGAACGTGAAACATGCACAAAAAAGACAGGGTAGTAATGCAGTACCCGGTTGGATCACTTTTCTGCTGGCGGCATCTTGCGGTCTAATCGTGGCCAATCTCTATTATGCCCAAACGCTGGTCGGACCGATCAGCGAAGCTACTCATCTCTCATCAGGAGCTGCTGGTCTGATTGTGACACTAACCCAGATTGGTTATGTTATTGGTCTGCTGTTCGTAGTGCCTCTTAGCGATATTATTGAAAATCGCCGCCTTACCGTGATCTCCCTTAGCGTAGTGGTGGTAGCTCTGGTTGCGGCCACCTTCGCTCCGAATGCATCATTGTTTCTGGGCGCCTCACTATTTATTGGCCTCGGCTCTGTAGCTGCTCAAATTCTGGTACCGTATGCTTCCTATCTGGCAACTGAAGAACACCGGGGCCGGGTAGTGGGAAATGTGATGAGCGGGCTGCTGCTGGGCATTATGTTTGCCCGTCCGCTGGCCAGCTTCATCTCCGGCCTCTGGGGCTGGCATGCGATCTTTGCCATATCTGCTGTAGTGATCGCTCTATTGACGATTCTATTATCCCGTGTTCTTCCAGAGCGCCGGCCTGTACCTTCAATGAACTACGGCGGACTGATCCGTTCCCTGGGTACACTTCTGAAGAATACACCTGTGCTGCGGCGCCGGGCGATGTATCAAGCCAGTCTTTTCGGAACCTTCAGCCTCTTCTGGACGACTGTTTCCCTGCGGCTGGCTGATACGTATCACCTGACTCAGCAAGGGATCGCTTTGTTTGCTCTGGCAGGTGTGGCGGGTGCGGTTGCTGCTCCAATTGCAGGAAGATGGGCTGACAGGGGATGGACAAGGCCGTTGACGGGTCTTGCTTTTGGACTTGCGGCCGCTGCCTTTCTGCTGGCTTACCTGTTTCAGGGTGATTCCAAAGTGACGCTGGGACTGCTGGTGGTTGGAGTGATTATATTGGATATGGGGGTATCGGGAAATCTGGTGCTTGGGCAGCGGGCGATATATTCTCTTGGCAGTGAAGCGAGAGGACGCTTGAATGGATTGTTTATGGCGATTTTCTTCATAGGCGGAGCTATTGGCTCCTCGCTCGGGGGCTGGTCCTATGCCTATGGCGGCTGGGGATTGACCACACTGATTGGGCTGGCGCTGCCGGTCCTGGCCTTCTTGTACTACTTGACGGAGAAAAAACAAGCGTAAGGCAACAAGGACAATACATGTGTTGTTAAAAAGGACTGCTCTCTAAGCTGGATCAAGCCAGTGTTAGAGATCGGTCTCTTTTTTATGAAGAACGCCAAATAGCTACTGTGATGATGAATGACCCAAGCTTTGCAGTACCTCTTTCAGGGCTTATTCAAAAAGTGAATGGCTTATCCGATATATAAAAATGAATTAGACAAAAAACTACAAAATGTCTAAAATTTTATCGGATTTCGACAAAAAGGGGCGGGGTTTTATTGAAAAAAGAGAGGTTTCGCACGGTTTTATGGGTTTTAACTAGTCTATTAGTACTATCTGCACTAACGGGCTGCACGAGTTCTGCTAAAGAAACCAAAGAGAAAACAGCAGAGCAGAAAGTGACTTTGAAGTATATTTGGTGGGGGAAGCAGCAGCGGAAAGAAGATACCCTCAAGGTAGTGGAACTGTACATGAAGAGTCATCCCAACGTCAAGATCATTACCGAGGATTATTCGGGAGCCGATGATGTAGCTGCTCAATTGGCTGTAGAAACCGCTGACCAGGACACCGCGGATATCATTCAGGGAGATTATGAATTTATTTTCAACTATATTAACCGGGATTTGGTAGAGCCGCTCAATCCGTATATCAAGAATAAACTATTATCCACAACGGATATTTCACCTGATACCCTGGCTCCAGGGATGAAAAATAAGGAACTATATGCAGTCAATATTGCAATGAATTCAGAAGCGGTGTTGTACGACCCCGAACTCTTTGAGGAAGCAGGGATCACCGTACCAGCAGAGGACTACACGATTGATGACCTTCATGCAACGCTCGTGCAGTTGAAACAATCCATAACCACCCCGGATTTTTATCCTTTAGGCAACATGCTTAATGTTAACTATTATCTGAGAAGCCGGGGAGTTAAGATGTATAATGCTGACGGGACGGGGCTTGGATATGATGACGATAAGATCCTGGCAGATTACTTTACCCTGTATAAAAAGTGGGTTGACGAAGGCTTGCTGAGCAAGGATTCATTGAAGGACTGGCCTATTGATGAGAATCATCCTTTAATAACCGGAAAGTCAGCCTTTTACTTTGGGTTCAGTAACCATACCACTGCACTAAGCAAAATTGCCGGACATGCGATCCACCTGCTGCCTTTTCCACAAATATCAAAGGAAGCAGAGGGAAGATTCATCAAGCCTTCGATGTTCTTAATGGCCTCTTCCTATTCGAAACATCCGGAGGAAGCCGTCAAATTCATTGACTTCTTTGTAAATAATGTGGAAGCCAATAATATCCTCAAAGGAGAACGCGGAGTTCCGGTATCTAAAGTGATCTCTTCAGGACTATCCGCCAAGGTAGATGAAGCGGGCAAAGAGCAGTACAAGCTGCTTGATTATCTGAAAACCCATTCGTCGCCGATCGATCCTCCTTCACCCGGAAATGCAGTGGTCTTGAAAAATGCTCTTCAATTAATACTGAGTCACGTTATTGACGGCACCACCACTCCTGAAAGCGGGGCTAAGGAATATCGGATACAGGCTATTGACACCCTGCAGGGAACAAAGGAGGAGCCAGCGAAATGAGCAGACTACTAGGCACATTTACGATAAGAAAAAAGCTCTACAGCGGCTTTGGACTGGTTCTGATTCTCTTGCTCGTTGTATCTTTCAGCAGCTATGCCTATCTCTCGAAGGTGAATAGATCCTATACCCATCTGCTCACGAATAAATCTCAATCCGTTCAGTTGATCAAGGATATGAGAATTGCTGTGGAGATGGAGAAATCCAGCCTTAACAGCTATCTCGTCAACGGGGACGAGAATAACATTACTATGTTCAACGATGCCCGTGCGAAGTTCGGTACCGTACTGGAAGAATTGAAATTGTTAATTAATGATCGCGGTGACAAGCAAATCCTCGCCGGTCTTGATCTGCTGCAGGAGCGTTACAGCATCACAGCAATGAAGGTCATAGACAGCAAAAAACAAAATGATACGGAGACATATCTCAAAATTCTTGAATCACAGGGTCCTGTACTGAATAAATTCAGCAGCACTGCAGAACGATTGGTTAAACTGCAGGTGGATGATCTCACGGTAGAAGCCAATGATACGTTCGATGAAGTCTCCCGGATTAAGCTGCTGGTGCTTGCCCTGACTGGTGCTGCTCTAGTGATTGGAGCAATTGCCTCCATTCTGATCAGCAGAATGATATCGAACCCTATCCTCAGACTTCAGAAGATGGCTGTGCAGATTGCGGATGGTGATTTGAGAAATACGTTGGTTGACATTAAAAATAAAGATGAGATCGGTCAATTGTCAGTGGCCTTCAACAATATGGCTAATCATCTGCGGGTACTGATTCAGGACGTGGGCTCGAATGCAGAACAGGTTGCGGCTTCATCCGAGGAGCTGACTGCCAGTGCTGAGCAGACCGGTCAGGCAACAGAGCATGTTGCCATGATTACGGAGCGGGTGGCTGAAGGTACACAGACACAGGTGAGCAGTATTGAAGCCAGCGTTGCGCTCGTTCAGAAGATGGATGGAGAGGCTGCACAAATAGCAGAGCGTTCCGTCCACGTCAAAGAATCGGTGAATATGGCGTCCAGCTTGATTTCAGAAGGTATTCAGGCGGTTGAAACAGCAATCCGGCAAATGTCAACGGTATCGGCGAATGTGGTTGATGTATCGCAGGTCGTAAGTTCCTTAGGCGAAAGATCCAAAGAAATCGGAGATATTATTGCGATTATTACGGATATTGCCTCTCAGACCAATCTACTGTCCCTGAACGCCGCAATCGAAGCGGCAAGAGCAGGGGAGCATGGCCGGGGCTTCGCTGTAGTGGCTAATGAAGTGCGCAAGCTCGCTGAGAAAACGGCTGAATCCGGTAAGCGGGTATCTGATGTTATTCATTCCATTCAATTGGAAACCAGCCAGACCATTGAAATGGTCGTACAGGGAGAAAAGGAAGTTGAGCTGGGAATACATGCCGTCCGGATCGCCGGGCAATCCTTCGCGGAAATTGAAGCATCTATACAAGAAATCAACGAACAGATCAAGAGTGTGTCGGATTCTTCCCAAGGAATGTCACACGAAACGCACGAATTGGTAATTGCCTTTGAGCAGATTAACCAGATGACTGTATTATCTTCCGAGGGAGCGCATGACGTCTCGGCTTCTGCTCAGGAACAATTAGCCAGCGTGGAAGAAATTGCGGCTGCTTCCAGATTGCTGTCTGAGCTGGCCCAAGAACTGCAGGAGAGTATAGCAAAGTTTTCGGTATAAAGAGGATCAAAACTTGCAAGGAGATGACTTCTGAATTTCAGGGGTCATCTTTTTTGTTGCCGGTGTACCCGGACAATTGGACGGAGACCAGCAAAAGACCCACAAGAAGATCACCTTTTTAAAAAGTGCTTTCATGTGGGTCACCGTTCACTATTTAGGGAATCTCTGCTTGATCGGGTTACTCTACCCGGAATTTAGCCGCTGCTTCTGCCAGGTTTTTCGTTAGCTGATCAATCGTTCCCACCATCTCCGCCAGTTGTTCAACGGTAGAGGATTGCTCCATCATAGTAGCTGTAACTTCCTCTACCGATGCGGAGACTTCTTCTCCGGTAGCGGAGAGGCTTTGAGCCGAATCAAGAACGTCATCTTTGTCTTTCTGCATTTGAGTCATTTCATCAGCCATGGTTTTAATTTGAACCGTTATGTCTGTGACTTTGTCCAGAATGGTCTGGAATGCTTTTTGTGTTTGCCCTACGAGCTCATCCTGCTCAGAGGAAATATTATTGATTTCAATCACGCTATCATTGTTTTCTGCTACGAAGGCAAGGTTTTGTTGGATGATCTCATAGATATCGTTCGATTGCTTCGAGCTCTGCTCAGCAAGCTTGCGGATCTCGGAAGCTACTACTGCAAAGCCTCTTCCGTGCTCTCCGGCCCTTGCGGCCTCAATCGATGCATTAAGCGCGAGCAGATTGGTTTGAGTCGCGATCTGGTTGATGGCTCCTGTAATATTGCTGATGCTGTTGGAGCTGTCCTGAAGCTTAACGGTGATGGCGGAGATTTTCTGGACCTCCTGCTCATTCTTGTCACTGATCTGGATCAGACCCTCGACAACCTGATTGCTGGTATGGAAGACTTCGACGATTTCTTCAGCTCTCTGTCTGACCGATTGTGCATTATCATTCATCGCAGCCACTTTCTTGCTGAATCCAGAGAACTTATCAACGATATGTTCAGTGTCATTAGACTGAAGCTCCATCGCCTGGGCAATCCCCATTGAAGTTACGGAGGTTTCATTAATCGAACGTGCGGTCTGCTTGGAGGTCTCCTCAAGCTCATTGGTGCTTGTATTGAGCACTGCAATTGAATGGTTCATATTGGTGATGAGCTCTTTATTTTGCCGGACCATGACATTGAAGCTGTCTGCCAAGTCCTTGAACTCACTTTTATAATTCCCATCTGCTGTCACGGTCAAGTCACCATTCGCCAA
The DNA here is from genome assembly GCF_052044425.1 of Paenibacillus sp. 22594. Taxonomy (NCBI): domain Bacteria; kingdom Bacillati; phylum Bacillota; class Bacilli; order Caryophanales; family Paenibacillaceae; genus Paenibacillus; species Paenibacillus sp. 22594. Next base: position 324,166 of record NZ_JBQENA010000004.1, on the reverse strand, counting down.
AGTTTTGAACAGTGAGGTCAACCGGATAACAGGTTTGGTAATGGAGCGGGATAGCAGTAGTCCGAAAGCAATCGCAACGAGCAGGGCAATAATGGTTACGATCATCATTTTTCGGAACATATCGCTTATAGGCCGCTGGATATCGTCGAGGGGATCGGATACAGTAATCATCAGATCCGCTCCCGGGATTTTGCTGTATCTAATATAACTATCTCCCGTTTCGGCAGAATTAGTCTTTATCTCTCCGGCTGCCCGATCCTCCAGGAAGGCTTTGGTCCCGGGGTTATCGGCAATGCTTTGCCCGACTTGGGTGGAGCTCTTTGAGTTGTACAGGATAATTCCGCTCCGGCTCACAATAACTATAGCTCCTTGGCCATTAATTCTGATATCGCCCAATTTATCGGTGAAGAAACTGCTGTCCACGGTCATGGCAAACACGCCTAGTACCTTGCCGTCCAAGTCTTTGATGGGCTGGGCAAAAGCAATGATTAGTTTTGTACTGCTTTTAGACGTAATCGCATCACTGATGAATGGGGCTCCTTTTAGCGCTTGGGTAAAGTATTCCCGGTCTGATCTGGACTGGCTAATCGTGTCAGGTTTTGTTCCGGCAACAATAGTTCCCTTTGTATCCAGAACGAGCATGGCGTCAGTTCCCTTTGTTCCTTTTAAACTATCCAGCAGTATTGTATTAGCTTTGTCAAAATGCGGGTTTTTCGATGAGAAGAACTCATCGTCCGGAATGGAGCCTTCTGCTCTAAGCTTCAATAGTTCTTTAAACGTATTATGAACAGAAATGACATAAGAAGTCTGCTCCTGCAACTGCATGGCCGTCCACAATCCCTCACCTATACGGTCGCCGTTTGCGTTGATTTCATCCTTGCTCTTCCGGAGCAGCAAATCCGATGAGAATAGATATACTGTTACCGAAGTCGCCAAGAGAACGACGGCCACCAGCAAGCTTAGTAAGATGGGAAGCTTGACCCTCAAAGAAATGTTGCCTATTTTTTTAGTTGCTTTGTTTATGTTCCCCATATGCTCATTCTCCTCTGTTTTTTTAAGTAACCTGTAAATGGCCACGTTACATTATCGGTTATAAAATCGCGTTAATTTAATGAGAAAATCTGACATTCTCCCTTCTTGATATTCAGATAAATCACTGATCACTGTAATCTAGTTGTAACAAGTATTTGTGTAAAAAAAATGATAGAAATATAAGAATATTTGGTTCTCCGAATAGAAGATAATATGAAACCAGGTCTATGGTCTTAAGGGTAAGATATCTAATATTGCTATAGTTTTTCATGTGCTATAATTATCAAAAATGTTATCGTAGGAGCTGTTGCAATCATGAAAAGCCCAAGTGAAACAGACATCGAGCAATTGCTAGAATCCTTGAAAATATCATTACCGCTGGTGCAGCAACTCTTTCCACTTGATGTAATGTTCGCGTTGGCGGATGTGGAGAAGTTTATCTACTATCTTCCGGGGAAGGAGCTGGATATCCGCATACAAGAAGGCACTCCGATTCCGCAAAACGGGGGATTACGATTAGCGCTGGAGACAGGGGAAACGGCCAGTGCGAATATACCGAAGGAAATCTACGGTTGGCCCTTCAAATCCTCCTCTATCCCAATTAAGGACAAGAACGGGGCGGTTGTGGGCGTGTTCACGATAGGGATCAGCCTCAGCAATCAGGAAACCCTGAGCTATGCGGCGAATTCACTGGCGGTAACCTCGGAACAGATCAGTTCCACTTCGGAGGAGATTGCCGGGACAGCCTCTGAACTGGCCAACACCGTAAGCGATCTGAAGGTGCTGGGCCAGAGGGTTGTAGAGGAGCTTCACAAGACAGATGAGATTCTGGATTTCATCCGGAAAGTGGCGGATAATTCCAATCTACTGGGCCTTAATGCCGCTATTGAGGCTGCACATGCGGCAGAGCATGGGCGCGGATTCGGTATTGTCGCTCAGGAGATCCGGAAGATGTCCGTATCAAGCGCATCGTCTGCGAAGGATATCGCCGGCATCCTGCAGATGATCAAGAAGAACATTAACGAGATGGATGCAACGCTGATGGATTGTATGGCTCAAAGCGAACGCCAGGCGGCAGCGACGGAGGAAATTACCGCCTCCATGCAGCAAATGGCCGCATCTGCCGTAGAGATTGAGAAGATCGCGCGGCTGATCTGAGGAGAGTAGTTATGAAAAGGATTCCAAGTCTACTAATTATGCTGATGTCTGTACTTGTATTGCTGAGTCCTATGCCTGCTGCTGCAGAAGCAGTGAATCCCGGTACCGGTACGGAGCCGCAACTGGAGCAGCAAGACCCGATCAACTTCCCTGTTTCTACTCATGGCTATGACTATTTAGGAACGGCGAACGGACTTTTGTACTTCAAGGAGCCCCTTTGGAGCAAGAATCCGCGTAATGATAAGGGGCAGATGCTTCAGGAGTATATCGTTACTATCAATGCCAAGACGAATAAGGTGGAGTGGCAGCTTCCGATTTATGGGGGGTTCAAGTTCGGTGAACGTGTTTGTTTTGACAAGGCAGGTAACTTGTATAGTATCGTTGGAGCGGGGCTGAAGCAATTCTCTAATGAAACGTTGCTCTATTCCATTAGTCCCAAGGGGACAATGAATTGGGAGGTTATCTTTCCCAGGATGGTGGAGATTGATAGTCTGATAAACAATAAATTGTTCGTGCATGACAACTCCTCGGTCTACGCAGTGAATCTGAACGGTACAGTAGCCTGGAGTAAAAGTTTCGAAAGTGAGAGAATGCAGCCTTCCCATTTTATTAGCGGAGTTGCAGCGAATGAAGTATTGACCCTCAAATCCAATACAAAGGGGCAATCGGTATCCTTTGACGTTCACGACTGGAATCTTAAGAAAAAAACCAGTTTTCCGTTAAATGCATATAGTACAGTAGAGCAAGCGCTTAAGCTGGACAATGATACCTATATCCTCAAAATAAAGAAATCAGAGAGTACCACGCTGCTGGCTGCTATAGGCATAGACGGCAAAGCGAAATGGACAAAGGGAATTGATCCGACAACAAACAGACTATATGTCCTGGACGGCAAACTATTATTTGCCAATAATAAAGGGTTTTATGTACTGAATGGCAGCGGCGAACAACTGAATTATACTCCGCTTGCCCCCATTCCTGTTAGAGCAATATCCTACCGATTGCGGATGGATGACAAGTACATTTCCATTTCGTCCGATAGCAGCATGAATGTAAAAACAGCGCTGACCGTGCTGGACCGGAAAAGCTACAAAACGCTGTATTCATTTGCTTACCCGCTCAAAGTTGGAGAACAGCCGGCAATCTATTTTGATGATATATTATTCACCCAGGGCAGGTTTTTCACCGTCTATAACTATCAGCTCATTCCGTTCAAAGAATAATCAGTTCAGCAAGCCCGCGCGTGCGCGGGCTTTTTGGTGCGCCTGGGCGGCCGCCCGTGATTATCCTTCCTGCTTGTCATGCCCGTCTGCATATTGCAGGCAAGTCCCTCATAGACATGTACTAATCAATGCTTTTCAAAACAGGTTAAGGGGATGATGTCATGCGCCGGATAACATGGGTACTCGCTATCATTATGAGCGTGACCCTGGTGCTTGCGGGGTGCGGGAAGAAGGATGCCGCTTCCGTGGTCAAGGATTTGAACAATGTGTCTGATAAATTGGAGAGCAAGCAGGGGGCTTACCAGGGTTCAGGCACGATGACGCTGTACACCGGCGAGCAGCCACAGGAGTATAAGGTGGAGGTCTGGTACAAGAATCCTTCTTACTACCGGATCAGCCTGTCGAACGTCCAGAAGGATGTGACGCAAATCGTGCTGCGCAATGATGAGGGCGTATTCGTACTGACACCTAGCCTTGGCAAAAGCTTCCGCTTCCAGAGCGACTGGCCGGACAAACAAGGTCAGGTCTATCTGTATCAAACACTGGTCCGGGGAATTGTCTCCGATAACAACCGCCAGTTTGTGGAGGACGGAGACAACTACGTGTTCGAGGTAGCGGCCAATTATCAGAGCAGTGCACTGGTCCGCCAGAAGATCTGGCTAGCCAAGAAGACCTATGAGCCTAAGCAGGTGCAGGTCTCTGACTCCGAAGCCAAGGTTGTGGTGAATGTGAAGTTCGACAGCTTCAAGTTCGATCCGGAATTCACGAAGGATTCTTTTGATATGCAAAAGAATATGGCCACTGGAACAGCATCCGAAAGCACGGTGGCGGAAGTTGACGAGAACGGCAACCCGGTGACTGCACCGGAGAACAGTAAACCGTCAGAGCAGCCGGTAGCCGCTGAGCTCGGTGATTTCGGAATCATTGAACCAGGTTATATTCCTGCTGGTGTGCAGCTTAAGGACTCCAACAAAATTGAGGACAGTAAAGATCATTCTGTGCTGATCCGTTATGACGGAACCTACCAGTATACGATTATGGAATCGCGTCCGCTGGACCGTGCTGTCTCGCTCGCTCCGGGTAGTGTGATTGATCTGGGCTTCACGGTAGGTCTCCTCAGCGGTGACGAACAGCAGACACTTACCTGGATGAGTGATGGTGTGGAGTACCGGATTACCAGCGCAAATCTCCCGGTTAACGAAATGATGCAAATCGCCGCTTCTATGGAGGAACAAACGGGTAAGTAAATATCAGTAGGCGGATACTGCGTATTGTGGGAGTCATTCCTCTACATGCAGTGTCCGTTTTTTTATCTTCTTGACGAGGACAGGCCCGGTGGCAGTTCTGCAAAAAGATAGTTCCTGCTTACATTGACAGCCGCCTTCCATTAGCATTACCATTGACAGTAAGACTTAAATCAATGAGATGCTGCAGGAGATGTTTTACTACAATGTTAGAAGGTGACCCTGAAGTGCAAGCAAGCTATCGACCTACAGTAGCCGAGATTAATCTCGATGATCTGCGTGCCAATTATGAGGCCTTCCGTAAGGTTCTTCCAGCGGAGACCAAATTCATGGGATGCGTCAAAGGTAATGCGTACGGCCATGGGGCTGTGGAAGTGACCCGGGAGCTGGAACGGCTCGGAGCGGACTATGTAAGTGTAGCTTTTCTGGATGAGGCATTGGAGCTGCGAGAAGCGGGAATACTAATTCCTATTCTCGTACTCGGCTACACCTCACCGGAAGGAATAGCCGTTGCCTGGAAGAACCATGTAACCGTAACACTGTTCACACCGGAGGTGCTTGAGGCGGTAAGACAGCTTCCAGACACACCGGAGCACCGGCTGAAGGTGCACATCAAGATTGACAGCGGGATGGGAAGGCTGGGGCTTTTACCGGCTGACGCGCCTGATTTCATCGCTGAAGTGCATTCTGTAGCGCAGGCGGAGCTGGAGGGAATGTTCACACATTTTGCCAAAGCAGACGAAGAAGACAAAAGCTATACACTGTTGCAGCACCGACGGTTCATGAGCGTGGCCGAAACGCTTCGGGACAGAAACATTCACATCCCGATCATACATACGGGCAATAGCGCTACGGCCATTGATACACCTCTTCTATCCCGAAACATGGTGCGTGTAGGCATAAGCTTGTACGGTCTCTATCCCTCCACAGAGGTGAACCACGAGCTTGTGGCTTTACAACCGGTAATGACGCTGAAAACGCAGGCGGTATATGTCAAAACCCTGCCGCCCGATTGGGGAATCAGCTACGGCACCCGGTATTTCACAGACAGCGAAGAGATCATTGCGACGCTTCCTGTGGGGTACGCTGACGGATATTCCCGCATGCTAACAGGCAAAGCGGAGGTGCTAATACGCGGACGCCGCGTTCCTGTCGTCGGAACGATCTGCATGGACCAGTGTATGGTAACGCTCAAATCTTTCGCTGAAGAAGCGGAACAAATCAAAGCTGGCGAAGAGGTTGTTCTCATCGGCCGCCAGGGCGCCGTGTCCATTACGGCGGATGAACTGGCACTCCATCTTGGAACGATTCACTACGAGGTAATCTGTATGCTGGCCCACCGGGTGCCGCGTGTGTATGTACGCGAAGGCGCTGCTCCGAACCTGGTCAACCCCTTGCTGCAGACCTAATGTCATTGCCGTGTTACTCATGCAGGAACTGAATAGAAGGATTATGCCGTGTAGACTAGTATGACTTATGGTCTATACGAACCGCCAATTGTAGTTTATAATGGAATGCAGCATACTTGATATACTGGCGGCATATATTCCTTGTATAAAATTCCTTGTATATTGTAACACTGGAACACAAGGGCAGAAGGTTTGTGGGGGTGGAAGAGAAGGTGGCCAATTTGCAGAACACCAAAAGAATCATGATCAGCTTGCCCGATCATCTCTTGCAGGAAGTGGATGGGATCGTCCAATTGGAGAACTCCAACCGGAGTGAATTGATCAGGCAGGCCATGAAGCTGTATCTAAGCGAACGGAGGAAACGAACCATACGCGATTCGATGCAGCGTGGCTATATGGAAATGGCTAAAATCAATTTGACCATGGCATGCGAGGCGTTTCTCGCGGAGGAAGATGCAGACAGTACTCTTGGCCGCTTAGTAAGCGGGGTGTAGATATTGATCGTTAAACGCGGCGACGTTTTTTTTGCCGACCTTTCGCCGGTGGTGGGTTCAGAACAAGGCGGAGTACGGCCGGTACTGGTCATTCAGAACGATATTGGCAATCGCTTCAGCCCGACAGTCATTGTGGCAGCCATCACTGCCCAGATTCAGAAGGCTAAACTGCCGACGCATGTGGAAATTGATGCGGCTGCTCACGGCTTTGACCGGGATTCCGTCATATTGCTGGAGCAGGTTCGGACAATTGACAAACAACGCTTAACCGATAAGATCACCCACCTGGATGACGAAACGATGAAACTGGTGGACGATTCGCTGCAAATCAGCCTGGGACTGATTGATTTTTGAATCAGGCAGACTATAAATCGCATGGTAATGTATGGGAAGGCGCACTCGGGATAACCCGGTGTGCCTTTTTTAACTTTATATGAACTCTATGCCGGGCAGGCGGTATCCATTTCACTTTGAGAAAACCCTGTGCTATAATTAGACCGTACGGTCGGTCTAGAGGGAGGTGGTCAGGATTAAAGGACGTTCTGACGGAGAAGAGACAAAGAAACGCATTGTGCAGAAGGCAGCACAGCTGTTTGTGCAAAAAGGGTACGGAGCGGTAACTATGAACGAGGTGTGTTCAGCGGCCAAGGTCAGCAAAGGGAGCCTGTATCATCATTTTCCCAGCAAGGATGAGCTGTTCCTGTATATTGTGGAAGATGATACAGAGCAATGGCTGCTCCAGTGGACACAGAAGAAGAGCAGCATCAGCGGTTTCGAAGAGCGGTTCTATGCCCTTGGCGAGCATTATGCGAATGATTACCAGAACCCGCTGATCCGGGCACTTGAGGAATATGCCCGATCCCGGGCCCTTTCTGGCGACGTTCAAGAGCGTCTTGCACGGCTCTACGAGTCCGGCTCGGAAGCCTGCCGCAATCTTCTGCAAGAGGGGATGGACTCCGGATATCTGGTCCGAGGCGATCTGGACAATTATGTAATCGTTGTGAGCGGACTGCTGGAGGGTATCGGCAGAGTCAGCGAGATTATGACCGTTGTTCATGCGCCGAATGATATCATGAAATATTACCGGGAAGCGATAGCGCTGCTGTTGCAGGGTATGCGTGTGCGGTAGGGGACGTGGCATATTTCCTATATGGCAAGATTAGAGAATGTACCTTTGAAATCGCCGCGAACGGGCAAAATGGCGGAATGAGCTAAAATTACTACGCGGTATTTACCCGTTGGGTGATTTTCTTATAGTCTGTAATTAGACCGGATGGTCGGTCTTGTGCGGAAAATATTAATAACTAACGGGAACACCAAAGATATGAACATTGTGTTCTGGGAATACGGAGGTTACTTCAAATGAAATTATTACTTAGAAACCGGGGCGCGATGCTGCTCCTGATGCTGAATATATTCCTAGCCTTTACAGGGATCGGTCTGGTTGTTCCGATTATGCCTACTTACATGAATGAGTTGCACATTGGAGGCAGTATAGTTGGATTGCTGGTGGCCGCCTTTTCACTGACCCAGCTGATTCTCTCCCCTTGGGCTGGCGGGCTGTCCGATAGAGTGGGGCGCAAAAAAATCATTGTCTGCGGATTGGTTGTCTTTGCAGTGTCGGAGCTGTTGTTTGGTCTTGCCGAATCAAGCTGGCTGCTGTTTGTGTCGAGAATGCTGGGAGGTGCCGGAGCAGCCCTGATTATGCCTGCAGTCATGGCCTATGTAGCGGATACGACCTCTATGGAGGAACGGGCTAAAGGCATGGGACTGATTAATGCTGCCATTACTACCGGGTTTATTATCGGACCGGGTCTGGGGGGCTATCTTGCTGAGCTTGGCCTTCGTGTGCCTTTCTTCGCTGCCGCTGGTGCTGCGGCATTCGTTGCCGTTGTAACCTTCTTTGTACTGCCGGAGTCCCGTTCACGGGAGCAGCTTGCCACAGCCGGGTCCATGGAGGGGAGTAAAGACCGCCTTATCACCCAACTGGTGCGTTCCTACCGGGAACCCTACTTTTTCGGCTTGCTGATCGTTTTTGTGCTTTCCTTCGGGCTTGCTAATTATGAGACGGTATTCGGATTGTTTGTGGATCACAAGTTTGGGTTCACGCCCAAGGATATCGCCTTTGTCCTGACCTTTGGCTCGATTTCGGGAGCTGTGATTCAGGTTACGGCGTTCAGCTGGATTTTGAACCGTTTTGGCGAAAATAAGGTCATCTCGGCCTCTCTGCTTGCTGCGGGCTTGTTCATCCTTTTGACCTTATTTGTAAAGGGCTATTGGGCGATCGTCGCTGTGACCTTCATTGTGTTTCTTGCCATGGATATTTTGCGTCCTGCTGTCGGCACACAGCTCTCCAAAATGGCCGTGGAATCACAGCAGGGCTTCGTGATGGGCATGAATTCTGCCTATACAAGTCTCGGGAATATTGCCGGACCTATTGTCGCAGGCGTCCTGTTTGACCTGGATATTAACTTTCCATACGCTGTGGCTGCGCTTGTACTCGTACTCTGTTTTGTGCTGTCGCTCGGTTCACGAAAACGGATGAGCCGCCCCGGCCTGCAGGTAAAGTAATGGTCTGCAGCTCCTCCCGGATTTTGGCGCGGAGCTAATCTGTGATACTATTTCAGGTAGAGATCATATGAACACAGATCGTGTACGGAAAGAGGGATTTCATTGACAGTGGATACAAATCAAGGGGGTCCGGCGGCTGAAGAAGCGCTGGCCCGTCAAGAGCAGGAAACGATCACACAGGCGATTGCCAAGGAGCTTGGCATCAGTGTGAAGCAGGTGCGGACGACGGTGGGGCTGCTGGATGAAGGGAATACGATTCCTTTTATCGCCCGCTACCGTAAGGAAATGACCGGCGAGCTGGACGAGAACGTGCTGCGTGATATTGAAGAGCGGCTGGGCTATCTGCGTAATCTGGGGGACCGCAAGAAGGATGTACTCCGCAGCATCGAGGAGCAGGGTAAGCTGACGCCGGAGCTGCATCAGCAGATTATGAAGGCGGTCAAGCTGCAGGAAGTGGAGGATTTGTACCGTCCGTTCAAGCAGAAGCGCAAGACAAGAGCAAGTGTGGCTAAGGAAAAAGGGCTGGAACCGCTGGCAGACTGGGTCATGGAGCAACGCCGTCAGGGCAACCCGCTGGAGGAAGCCGCGAAATATATAGATGTGGACAAAGGTGTGGAAAGCGCCGAGCTGGCGCTTCAAGGTGCGATGGATATCATAGCGGAGAACATTGCAGACGATCCTGCGATCCGTTCCTGGGTCCGCCAATATACAGCCAGCCAAGGCGTATTGGTGTCAGAATCGAAGGATGCAGAGCAGGAGAGCGTCTACGAGAATTACTATAATTACCGTGAACCGGTACATAAAATGCCGCCGCACCGCATTCTCGCCATCAACCGCGGCGAGCGGGAGAACGTACTGAAAGTCGGCATCGAGGTGACTGCCGACAAGATTCATGCTTTTATCCAGCGGAAGCTGATTAAGGGGCCGTCCCCGGTCAAAGGCCTGCTGGAAGCCGTGACCGAGGACGCCTATAAGCGGCTAATCGCGCCTTCCGTGGAGCGCGAGGTGCGCGGGGAGATGACGGAAAAGGGGGAAACGCAAGCGATTTCCATCTTCTCCGGAAATCTGCGCAGCCTGCTGCTGCAGCCGCCGGTGAAGGGTCGAAGCGTTCTTGGCGTCGACCCGGCCTACCGCACCGGCTGCAAGCTGGCCGTGGTGGACGACACCGGCAAGCTGCTGGAGGTGGCGGTCACCTATCCGACGCCGCCGAACAACAAGAAGAAAGAGGCGGCGGCGAAGTTCAAAGAGCTGATTGCCAAATATGGCATACAGCTCATAGTGATCGGCAACGGCACCGGCTCGCGGGAGACGGAGCAGTTCACCGCCGAAGTCATCGCAGAGATCGGCGATCCGGGGCTGGCGTACCTCATTGTCAATGAGGCCGGAGCCAGTGTGTATTCAGCCTCCAAGCTGGCGCAGGAGGAGTTCCCTGATCTGGATGTGGCGGAGCGCAGCGCCGCCTCCATCGCCCGCCGCGTGCAGGACCCGCTCGCGGAGCTGGTGAAGATCGATCCGAAGGCGATCGGTGTGGGGCAGTACCAGCATGACGTTTCCCAGAAGCATCTGGAGGAGAGTCTTAAGGGTGTTGTAGAATCGGCGGTTAACCACGTCGGTGTTGACGTGAACACGGCCTCCGCTTCCCTGCTGTCCTATGTCGCCGGAGTCAATGCGACCATTGCCAAGAATATTGTGAAGTTCCGCGAGGAGAACGGCAAGTTCACCACGCGCAAGCAGCTGCAGAAGGTGCCGCGCCTGGGCGCCAAATCCTACGAGCAGTGCATCGGTTTCCTGCGCATTCCCGGCGGCGACAACACGCTGGACCGGACGCCTATCCACCCGGAATCCTATCCGGTGGTGGACCGTCTGTTCCGCGAGCTGGGGCTGGATGTATCCTCGCTCGGCAGCAAGGAAGTCGCCTCACAGCTGGAGGCACAGGATGCCGCTGAGCTGGCTGTGAAGCTTGAAGTCGGCGTGCCTACGCTGCGCGACATCCTGGAGAGCCTGCAGCGTCCGGGCCGCGATCCGCGTGAGGAGCTGCCGCTGCCGATCTTCCGCACGGATGTGCTGAAGATCGAGGACCTGGTTCCCGGCATGGAGATGCAGGGAACGGTACGCAACGTAATTGATTTCGGCGCCTTTGTCGATATCGGCATCAAGAACGACGGGCTGGTGCATATTTCCCAGCTAAGCGGGAGCTTTGTGAAGCATCCGATGGACGTGGTCTCCGTGGGAGACAACGTTACCGTATGGGTGATGGGTGTCGACCTGAAGAAGGGCCGTGTCAGCCTGACCATGCGCCCGCCGCGTGATAATGCCGGAGGCGCAAAGTAAAATATTAAGCCAGTCATCTGTTTCGGAAGTCGAAGCAGATGGCTTTTTTAATATCCAAATGGAGGCGTTCCTTCGGGAACTACTACAGTAATGTATTCTACACAATGTAACTGCCTTTTGGCTTAAGGTACTGAATAGATATATTCATTTATTAGCTACCTGCACTATTTTCCGTCATGATATGATTTGGAATAATATAGGAAAAGGTGGAGACATTATTGAATGAAATCGTGATTCGGAATTTTAAGCAGGACGACATGCCGGCACTGGGTGAATTTTATCAGGCGGTGACCGCAGGTGATCCTGTGATTTTTTGGTGGGTAGGCGAACAAGAGAACTATCCGAATGTGTTTTGCGCTTTTGAAGGACAACAGATGGTCGCCAAAGGGCAGGTTGCCGTATTCAATATCATTGCACCCGAATGTGTGACGGATAGCAAGCACAAGATCTTCCTGAATCTGAAGGCTTTCCCGGGCAGGGAAGAGGATGTGGAACTGCTGGATTCTGTGTATGAACGCCTGCTGGCCCGGGCTCATGAGCTGAAAGCGACGCTGCCGGACAGTCATGGAACTATACTGTGTGTGGGGAACTACTTGGCGGAAGAGAGCTGCCACCGTTATTTTCAGCAGCAGCAGGGGTATCAGTATTTACACAGCTTATATAGCCTGAAACGTGACTTGAATGAGCCTGTTGCGGAGCTGCCGCTCCCTGAAGGAGTGGACTTCATACAATGGAGTATGGAGACCCCTGAGGAGCAGAAACAGTATATGCAGCTAGAAGCTGAGGTGTGGCCGGATGCTCCCATTGGAGCAAAACGGCTTGCCGAGCATCGCAGTCATCCGCTGTGGACAGCCATCATTGCACGCGAAGCAGGAACGATTGTTGGCAGTGTAATGGTCTGGCAGGAAGACGAGGGTGGTGTTGTTGAGGATGTGTTTGTCAGGGATCCCTGGAGAAGACGGGGGATTGCCCGATTTTTGCTGAGCCACGCCTTGAAATATTTACAGGGGCATGGGCTTGAAACGGCCTCACTAGTAACCGGAACGGACAACCATTCCGCCCAGGCTCTTTATCATTCTGTTGGTTTTCACACGGAAAGCGAAGAAACCAGATATTACATCGAGCTATAAGGGTCACCGGCTGGCAGCAGCATTTAGCGCGTTATATTCCACTATGGATCACAACCTCCTGTAATCACAGCCATTGGCTGTGATTTACAAGAGGTTTTCTTTTGGTCAACTGCACAATACATTTCGTCCGATCATCAATATTTTTTTATATAGGGCAGCCTTTATACTGAAAGCGTGTTCAACAAGAGTTATGGGAGGCTGTACAATGGAAGGGTTAACAATAGGCTGGTACGGAGCACTGGCGGGACTGGCAATCGCGATCATTCTGATCCTGAGAAAGCTGAATCCGGTCTACGCTTTATTCCTCGGAGCCATCGTGGGGGCGCTGATTGGCGGTGCCAATCTGGAACAGACGGTCAGCGTACTCGTAAGCGGTACACAAAGTGTGATGGGTACAGTACTTCGCGTGCTTGCAGCCGGTGTACTGGCAGGGGTGATGATGGAATCCGGGGCGGCAGAGACGATAGCGCAGGCCATCGTGAAAAAATTTGGCGGCAGCAAGGCCATTCTGGCTCTAGCCCTGGCGACGATGATCATTACAGCGGTCGGTGTATTTATACCTGTAGCTGTACTGATAGTGGCACCGATTGCTTTGTCGGTAGGGAACAAAATGGGGATTTCAAAAATGGCACTGCTGCTGGCACTTTCCGGCGGCGGGAAAGCGGGGAACATCATCTCGCCCAATCCCAATACGATTGCCGCTGCACGGGGGTTCGATCTGGATCTGAGCCATGTGATGCTGGCCGGCTTCATTCCGGCAGTCTGCGGCCTGATTGTAACCGTTATTGTAGCGTCGCTTCTGAAAAATAAAGGTGTGAAGGTGCTGGATGAGGAAGCAGTATACAACGAAGCAGACAACTCCAAATATCCGCCTCTTGGCAAGGCTATCGTAGCACCGCTTGTTGCGGTCATCCTGCTGATGATCAATCCTATCGGTTCGATTGCGGGTATTGACGTGCTGTCCAGCATTAAGGTTGACGCGCTGTACATTCTGCCGATTGCCGGAGTCATTGGTCTGCTGGCCATGGGCCAGGGGAACCGAATTCTGGCGTACACTTCCTCCGGTCTGAATAAAATGACAGCGACGGTGCTGATTCTGATCGGTGCCGGCGGGATTGCCGGACTGATTGCCGCTTCCGACTTGTCCGTCCAGATCGTCAGCCTGATTCAGACGGCGGGAATTTCAGGAACCCTCCTGGCGCCGATCTCCGGTATTCTGATGGCGGCGGCTACAGGCTCTACCTCAACAGGTGTTATCCTGGCGACAGGTTCGTTCGGGCAAGCTATTCTGAATATGGGCACCGCGCCGCTTGCCGCAGCCGTAATGGTTCACACCGGGGCAACTGTTATCGACTCCCTGCCGCAGGGGAATTACTTCCATGTCACAGCGGACAGTATGAAAATGTCAATTAAGCAGCGGATGGGGCTGATCCCCTATGAAGCGGTTGTAGGCGGGACGATGGCCATTGTGGCAACGTTAATCTACGGTTTTTTCTTATAAGGCACAGACTATAATATTTGGCATGGGGTGAGGATATGGGAGAGAAAGAGAAAGAGAAAACATTTGTACTGGCACCGGACTCCTTCAAAGAGAGCATGAGCGCTAAGGAAGTATGTGTCGCAATGGAAAAGGGGCTCCGGAAGATCTATCCGGCTGCTCATTACATTCATGTGCCGATGGCTGACGGCGGGGAAGGTACCGTACAGTCACTGGTCGATGCTTCGGGCGGGGAAATCCATTATAAAGAGGTCACCGGACCCCTCGGGCAAAAGGTTACCGCCAAATTTGGCATTCTCGGCGGGGGACAGACTGCGGCGATTGAAATGGCCTCCGCGAGCGGTATCCATCTGGTGTCGCAGGAAACCCGGAATCCTATGATCACCACTACTTATGGTACCGGGGAGTTGATCCGGGAGTGCCTGGACCGGGGCATCCGCAAAATCATTATCGGCATCGGAGGCAGTGCGACGAATGACGGCGGTACAGGCATGGCCGAGGCGCTCGGGGCCAGATTCCTGGATGAGTCGGGAGCGGAGCTTCCCCGCGGGGGCGGCAGTCTGGGAAGACTGGCAAGTATAGATATTACAGCGCTGGACGAACGCCTGCAGCATGTACAATTGATTGTAGCGTGTGATGTGACGAATCCGCTCTGTGGGGAGCAGGGCGCTTCCCGGGTATTTGGCCCGCAAAAGGGAGCTGACCCGGAGATGGTACAGAAGCTGGACGCGAATCTTGCCCATTATGCTGAGCTTGTGAAGCAGCAGCTTCGCAAGGATGTACGTGATCTGCCGGGAGCGGGTGCTGCCGGAGGATTGGGCGCGGGGCTGATGATCTTTACCCAAGCGGTACTCCAGAAGGGGATCGAAATTGTGATAGAATACACTGGTTTGAAGGATAAGCTGGCGGGGGCCAATATTGTGTTCACCGGTGAAGGCGGCATTGACTTCCAGACGAAGTTCGGAAAGACACCCTACGGTGTAGCCCGCACTGCCAAAGCCAGAGGCATAAAAGTCATTGCTATTGCCGGTTACATTGGCGAGGGTATTGAGGCCCTGTATGATGAGGGCTTTACCGCGATCTTCGGCATTGTTCCCGGGGCCAACGGGCTGGAAAAGCTGCTGGCCGAGGGGCCGCAGAACGTAGAGCGGACCTGTGAGAATATTGCGAGAATTTTGAAACTAAGCGAATAGCATAAGCAGAGGCTCTGGAGAATTTATTATCTTCAGGGCCTTTTGGTGTATGGGGATCATAGTCATAAGTATGCCGGCCAGGGGAAAGGGGACAGTATTACTTATAGAGTGCCAGCAGGCCCTGCATAAGCTCGAATAGCTGGAGCAGATTGCGCGGATCTTTACCGGTCAGGGTCTGAATCCGTTTCAGGCGGTATTGCAGCGTGTTGCGGTGGATATTCAGGTCATCGGCCGTTTGGGAGACACTGCAATTATGGTTAATGAAGCTTCTTAGCGTCTCTATCATATCCACGGCATCCTCCAGCTTGGCCGCGGTATTATGCGTACTAAGAGAGGCATGGCTCAGCTTCACCAGAAACTCGACGTCGGCAAAAGCAATAATCTGTGAATCCGGTCTCAGCGCCAGCAGAACATTCATGGCGGATTTGGCCTGGCGGTAGCTTTCGGCAATGTTTGCTTCCTGCTTGCCTGCTGCAATCAGCACCCGGGGCTGGTTCTGCAGAAGCTGCCGGATCAGCGGCCCGGGATCAGTTGAATGCTGTAAGATCAGCAGCTGTGTGTCTTCATCTATAGCAAAGCAGGGGTAGCGTAACAGCAGATTGCCCGGGGACACTTCCGCGTTATAATGCTTGATGTATAGCACTACGCTTTTCAAGAGCAAGTCGATTTGGTACGGTGCCGCTTCTTTTCTCAGTTTTTGGGAGTAGGTGCCCTGATGATTCAGGAGCAGCTCCAGAAAGGCCTTTTTACGATTCGCTTCATGGGCCAAATTCTCAAGATTGTTGCGCTGCTCTATAAGCAGGGATACGGTAGTTCTTACAATATTGCAAAAGGGGCGGACCTCGTCTGGATTTCCGGAAATACCGATGACTCCTACAGAGGCGTGACCGATGACAATTGGCTCGTTGGTGCCTTTTTTCTCGAATCGGCTGTCTTCCCAGACCTCAACCATTTTGCCGGTGGACAATGCCTTGACTGCACCTTGATGTACCGTGCCGACCCGTTCCTTGCGTCCGCTGCCGATAATAATGCCGTCAGCATTCATGATATTAATATTATAGGGGATATCCATCATCATTTTATCCACAATTTCCTGTGCCTGATTCTCCGAAAGCTGGAACAAATCAAGGTCCTCCTTCGCTAAATGGGTAATACTTCTTAGGCGTATCTGTACTGCTGAACCTCTCTGTGCAATTGTGCATCTGAACAAAAGTATAGCTGATTTTCTTTGCATTGTCAGGGGCACTTATCCATCCGGACAGACCTGCCATTTGCAACATTATCCATCTGCGTACGTCTTAATAAAAAGAAGGGGAACAACAATAGGAGGGATTTCATGAATACTGTGAAAATAGTTGGACGTTCAGCGCTGGCCGCTGTTCTGCTGGTTCTAGCAGGGTGCAATGCAACGCCTGAAGCTAAGCCGGAAGCTACACTGGCACCGGAGCAGACTCAGGTGTCCCCATCGCCGACTGCATCACCGACCGCATCACCGACCGCATCACCGACCGCATCACCGACCGCATCACCGACCGCATCACCGACCGCATCACCGCTCCCTTCGGAACCGGCAGAAAGTCAGCAGCCGCAGGCTTCGGCTGTTCCGGAGGAAGGAATGCCGCCAACCGCTGAGGAAGCAGCCACTACGGTACTAAGAGCATTAAAGGCAGGCGATATGGAGACCATTGCGTCCTGGGCACACCCGGACAAAGGTGTCCGTTTCTCACCTTACGCTTATGTCGATACAGCAACTGATCTGGTATTTACCCGGGATAAGCTGAAGGGTCTGATGAAGGACCCTAAGCCGTATGTATGGCGTGAATTCGCCGGGTCCGGGGAGATTATGAAGCTGACCTTCGCGGAATACTTCAAGCGGTTTGTATATGACGCTGACTTCCTGAATGATGCCAAAACAGCGCTCAACAAAGGGTTGGGGCAGGGAACGACACTGAATAATATTAACGAAGTTTATCCTAAGGATAAATACGACTTCGTCGAATATCACATTGCCGGCGTTGATCCGGCAAATGAAGGGATGGACTGGCGTAGCCTGCGTCTGGTATTCGAGAAGATCGGAGAGGATCATGCGCTGGTAGGCATTGTCCATGATCAATGGACACCCTGACGGAACGGAAGGAAGGCAGACGCGTCTGTAACATACTGAAGAATTATACCAACTTATCGGAAGTAAGCACGCAGGATAATTCCTGACGAGTGTAATAAAAAGAGTCCGCACTTCCCTGAAGGGAAGTGCGGACTTTTGAAGTTTGTTCAGCCTGCTGCTGTCGAGCCAGCGAACCGGGCATATGCTCTGAGTAACAGCTTACCTTGCGCTGGAGCCTGAGGAGGAAGGATTAGCGGTCAGCGACTGGGCAGTTGCAGTATAGCCTTCTGGCAGATAGGTTACAACAGTGCCCTTCGAGATAACCATCGGGTACATTTTACCTGGTGCCGGCTTGGTGATGCTGAAATAGATGACCGCTGTTTTGTCTTTGCCGAATTCAATCCGGTTAATGGTCAGCCCATAACCAGGGTTCGGCAGATCGCTTACGGTTATCGTGGCTTTGTTCACGCCATCACCGGCTTTTTCCAGGGTTACCGAGCCTTCATACATCATCTGGGAAGGAGCTGCGGTGCCGTCATCCGGAGCAATTACCGTTCGGGCAAACTCAGCAGCGTCATAGATCCAGACAGCGGCTTCCGAACGGGTCACGGCATCATTGGGACGGAAAGTATTATTCTTCTCTAATGTCACCAGATGCGTATTCACCAGAATCTGTAGGCTGTTCATTTCTGCATTTGACAGCTTGCCGCCATCCGAGATATCGGCATACATCAGTGTGACCGGAAAATTCCCTTTGCTCTGCAAAGCCTGAGTCAGCAAATGGGCGAACTGGATGCGGGTCATCGCGGCGTTCGGATCAACCGTGGGGTCCAGGGTCAGGCCATTTTGCTTCGCAATCAGAAAAGCTGAGGCATACCAGGCCTTATCTTTTACTTTGTCAAAGTAAGTACTAGCCGTAACTGTACTGCTGCCGGTTTGCGGGGACAACTGCAGGCCATTTACGATAAACTGGATGCCTTGGGCAAAGGTAACCTTCGATTTTGGCGCAAATCTGTCCGTTGTCACTCCATTCACAACTCCTTTGTGATGCAGTGCGTTGATTTTGGACTCAGCGGGATCTCCTTTTAAATCGGAAAAAGCAAAAGCAGATGCTCCAAAGGACACACTTGCCGCCAGAATGCCGCACGCAATAGTCATTTTTTTCGCGCTCATCTGGAAAGTTTGTTTGTTCATTATGCCTCACCTCTTATCCTCTTAGATGGCAGAAATGCGAGAAATGTTGCAGACATACTCCAAAAAAATGAAATTCATCCTCCGCATCTTCAATGATTGCTAGCATGCTTCAGTAACTAATACCCTATGCCTCCGGTATGAACCAGCCTGTTGCGTCGAAAGTGGACCCGCCGGTTCAGGATTGAACAAAAGCGCCACTTCGCTGTACACTTAGGGATGATAGCGCTATATCAGAGGAACTTGAGAATGGAGAACATAGATGATTCAGCAGCAGGGGATCGAACGGATTAATGTGGGGATTTTTGCCCATGTCGATGCGGGGAAGACAACAACTACGGAACATATGCTCTATGAGAGCGGCCGCATTAAGGCGGTGGGAAGTGTAGATAGCGGAACGGCTGTAACTGATTCCATGGAGGTAGAGCGCCAGCGGGGGATTTCCGTTCGTGCAGCCTTGGCGTCGTTCGAATGGCGGGGTGTGCAGGTGAATCTGGTCGATACACCGGGGCATGTCGATTTCCTGTCCGAGGTGGAGCGAAGCTTGCGGGTGATGGACTGCGCAGTACTTATTCTGTCTGCGGTAGAAGGCGTACAGGCCCAGAGCGAGATGATCTGGAATGCGCTGCGCAAGCTGGGGATTCCGACGCTGATTTTCATGAACAAAATGGACCGGGTCGGCGCAGATCCCGAAGCTGTGCTGGTCCAGGCGCGAACGTATCTATCCGGTGATATCCTTCCGGTTCAGCAGGCTCTAGGTCAAGAGCAGGATTATGCCGGAGCCGTGGACTTATGGGCAGATGGGGCCGACCCTGCGGCGCGGACGGAGCTGCTGGAAGCACTGGCTGAGCGGGACGAGGCGTTGCTGGAGGTATATATGTCGGGTGCTCCGCTTGCTGTGGCAGACTGGAAAGAACAGCTGGTCGCCAAAACGGCCTCGGGTACGATGTTCCCGCTCGTCTACGGTGTAGCTGCCAAAGGTCTTGGCATTACGCAGCTGCTGGACGCGATGACCGATTATTTTCCCCGTGCCGGGGGAAATCCGGAATTGCCGGTGTCCGGCATTGTGTACAACATTCAGCGTGACAAAAGCATGGGCCGTATGGCCTTCGTCCGTCTCTACCAAGGCACCATCCGCAACCGGGACACAGTGATGAATTACTCGCAGGAGGTTCAGGGCAAGGTAACGCAGATCCGTAAGGTGGAGGGCGGACGGACGGAGGATCTCGGCACGCTGGAAGCCGGGGATATCGCCGTTGTCTACGGGCTGTCCGGGGTCAGAATCGGCGATGTGCTGGGTCTCCCGGATGCCATTCCGCAGGAAGCGAAGCTGGCAGTACCGCTGCTGACGGTGCGGGTGCATTGGGAGGCGGATACAGATGAGCATCAAGTCATCGGGGCATTTCAGGAGCTGGCTGATGAAGATCCGCTGCTCGATACCCAGTGGCTGCAGGATGAGCGGGAGCTGCACATCAAGGTTATGGGTCCGATTCAACTGGAAATTCTGGACAGTGTGCTGGAAAGCCGTTACGGCCTAAAGGTCACCTTCGGCCAGCCGTCCGTCATCTACAAGGAAACTCCAAGCCGTGCGGGTGAAGGTTATGTCGCTTACCTGATGCCGAAGCCGTGCTGGGCTATCCTGCGGTTCAAGATTGAACCGGGGCCGCCGGGCAGCGGTCTTCAATATGAATCGCTTGTCCGCAGCTCCGATCTGCTGCCGCAGTATCAGAATGAAACGGCCCGCCGTGTCCCGGAGGCGCTGATGCAGGGTCTCTACGGCTGGGAGGTTACCGATCTGAAGGTGACGCTGACCGAGGGGCAGCATCATGTGTGGCATACCCATCCGCTGGATTTTGCGGTGGCAACGCCCATGGCTATTATGGATGGGTTGAACCGGGTTGGCACCAAGCTGCTGGAGCCGATTCTCCAGGTTCGTATCGTCGTTCCCGAAGAAAACGGCGGCCGCGTCATGAACGATCTCGTGCAGATGCGCGGCACGTTTGAGCCCCCGGTTCTCCAGGGTGAGCGGATGATTATCGAAGGACGGCTGCCGCTGGCTACGTCGCTCGATTATCCCGTCAGCCTAAGCTCCTATACGAAGGGGCGCAGCACTTTCACTTCTTTTTTTGCCGGCTACGAGGAATGCCCCCCGGATGTCAGGGCTGAGTGCACCCGCCGGGGCGTGAATCCGCTCGACCAGGCCAGATATATTCTGAGCGTACGCAAAGCAATGCAAGGGTAGAGGCGGAGGTTACCCCTGGTGCATGGTAATCTGTATGAAGAATCTGTAATGACGGCTTAGTCTTACAGATTCTTTTTTTGAAAAGCACGCTGGAATGATCTTCGAAATTCATCTATATAATGAGTTACCTTAACAAGCGGAGGGGTACAGATGATCATTTGGGCAACGCTTTTTGCGATAGCAGCTGGTGTAGTTTTATCGATATTTCTTGGGTCTTACGGTATTATGGTGCTGCTCGCAGTCGCCTTTGGCATGGTAACAAGCACCTACTTCAGGACCAAAGAGATTCATTCGGATCTCCAAATCATCAAGGAAAAGCTCGGGATCACGGATGAAGGTGAAACGGGCCTGAGCAATGAAGAGATTGAGGCGGAGTTGGACCGTGAGCATCTGGATCAGGGGAAAACGGTAGATTAGACGCTGAACGAAAATAAAGATTTTGAGCATGGAGGCTGCAAAGTGACGACAACCATCTACTTGATCCGCCATGCGGAATCACTATATACAGAAGGTCAGGAACGGGAAAGAGGATTGTCCGAACAAGGAAAAGCCGATGCAGAGCGTGTTAGGTATATCTTGCAAAAGGAGTCAATGGACCTGTTTGTCTCCAGCCCGTATGCACGGGCCATTCAGACGATCCAGCCTTTGGCTGATGAGATGCAGATGGAGGTCACCCGGATCGAAGGGCTACGCGAACGGGCGATTGGAGATATAGCAGGTCTTAGCTTTTTGGAGGCCAAGCGGAGTGTCTATAAGGATTTTGCAGCTATATTTAAAGGCGGTGAGTCCAGCGCTGAAGCACAGGCCAGAGCCGTTCGAGAGCTGAAGCTTCTAATTAGAAAATATGAAGGAAGCACCCTTGCTGTCGGCACACATGGTGATATTATGACACTAATGTTAAATTATTTTGATTCCCGGTTCGGATATGGGTTCTGGCAATCCACGACGATGCCGGATATTTATCGGCTGGTGTTTGAAGGAGAGGAGCTTGTTCAGATAATACGGAAGTGGGGGGGCAAATTTCTCTGACGACCCTAGACCAATCCAAGTATCAAAAATACCGCACATCATGGTAAAATACTATGACTAGTACAGCAACAGTCCAATCTGAATTTAGCAGGTGACCGTGTTGAGATTACGAGAATTCATGAACCCTTCCGACTCCTCGGCCTATCGGCAGGCGAAGTGGATCAAACGTTTTTTGCAGACCTATTGGCTTGTGATTTCCCTGCATTTTTTGGCCCAGCTAGGGGCATTTTGGTTTCTGCCGTATGAGAGAGGGGCGCATGAGTTTTATTTTGAGGTGCTGCTGTATCCGACTCTGCTGATGGCAGCGGTGGTGATCATAGCCCAATTGATTGATTACAGCGCCTCTAAGTATTCGTTCTACTCTCTTTTTATGGCTGGCACGATTATTGCCATGATCATCATCCATCTGAACATGGATATCCGTATTATTGGAGCACTTATGCTTCTGCCTATTTTCGCTTCGGCGATTTTCTACAGGCTTGACTTAACATTATTTACATCAGCGCTTCAGGCCGTTGCCTTTTTTGTGCTCTACCGATGGGATTATTGGTTTAAGTATTTTCTAAGTTCATTTGACCTGATTGCGATCCCGATTTTCCTCATGGTGGGTACCCTGGTAGCTATTATCATGATTATTAACGGGCGGGAGCTGGCTAGTGACCTGGAGGCAACGTTGACGGCGAAGCAGGATCTGTTAATCGAGAATGCGATCATACGCAAGCTGTCGACAACGGATGCGTTAACGGATCTGTACAATCATATTTCTTTCCATGAGTTCTACGACAAGGCACTGGAGTACGGAGATCAAGGTGCACCCTTTCATCTGGCCCTGATTGATATCGATAATTTCAAAATGGTCAATGACAAATACGGACACCGTACAGGGGATATTATTCTGGCGAGAGTGGCCAAAGTCATCCGGGAGCTTATCTCACCGGCGGATATTGCCTCCCGTTATGGCGGGGAGGAGTTTGCCATACTTCTTTTTGAGAAGTCCTTTGAACAGGCAGCGGAGATCGCGGAGAAGATTCGCCTGCGGCTCTCTGATACTCCGCACGAAGAGATGGACGGGAAGGTGGTCACCGTAAGTATCGGACTTGAGAGCTACATGCAAGGAACCACCAAGGAGAAGCTGTTTGAGGAAGTGGACACACTACTCTATGCGGCGAAACACTCGGGTAAAAACAAAGTGATGACCCCTAGTTCATCCATGGTATATACATAACGCCAATTCCCGGAGAAATGATCTGGGACAGCGCAGTTTTGAGAGTTCAGATCATGCGTCAATCGGTAGTGGTATTTCCTTCGGTGTCCGCCTTCTTGCGCGCCCGGAAACGCCGGACCTTCATCAGATTGCCGCACATTTTATCGTCGCAATAACGTTTCGAGCGGTTGCGGGTATCATCGTAATAGACCCATAGGCAGTCTGGATTCTCGCATATGCGGAAGCGGGAGGTATCCTTCTCCACAAGCGCAGCGGCAAAAGAAGACGCAATCTCCGCCATCACCTGTGTCCAATCGGCGCGCTGCGGCAAAAGGTAGATTTCCGCCAGGCCAGCATCATTCCAGACGATCTGCCGAATGGCCGGCCCCTTGTCCATATATCTGTTTAGCTGTTCCAGCGTAGCCCGGTTTACTGTATGTACCTGGACCAGCATCTGCACCTCTGCCCACATGAAGCTCCGGAGCTGCTTCAATTGATCCAGTTCTGTGGGTTTAATCGGCCATTCTGCTTGAAGCGAGTGACGCTCCAGCCAAGAGGCCAGCCATTCCGGATCGATCAGTTTGTCCTTGTCACCGCCACGGTTGCTTGTCCGCCAATCCCGCCAATAACTGTTTAAGAAATCGTCCCACAACACCTTAACATCCCTCCTTCCAGGCCCACACCTTTTCAACGATTGTAACAGTTAAAATATAAATTTGCTAGTTACTTGAACCGTGGCAGAGAATATGCTACATTTTCTAAGTAACTATTATCCATGTTTTTAAGTCGTTACCGATTTTCGGATGATGCTCAGGAAAGCCATGTTCTACAAAAACTATGCGGATGCTTTAGGAGGTAAAACATGCAGAATAAGATCAGTGATGTTTTGCTGGAGAACTGGGATTATGTTATGGATATCGAGGATTGGGCACCGCCGCTTAGCGCAGCACTGGAAGGTGTAACCAGCGAGCAGGCGGTTTGGAAGCCGCAAGGAGTAGCGGGTAATTCCATCTGGGAGACGGTCAACCATTTAACTTACTACAAGGAACGTCTGCTGAATAAGCTCAAAGGATTGCCGAAGCTGCCTGACGTGGAGAGCAATGATGCTACTTTTAGTGTTACAAGCAGCGGGGAAGAAGCTTGGGAGCAAGCGGTGGCCAAACTGAAGAACATCCATGCTTCGTTGCGGGAAGTAATTGAGGCGCTGGAGGAAGGCGCATATGACTGGGGCAGTTCCGGGCATGCTCCGGGTGAAGAAGTGATGAGTCTGATTCTGCATGATTCCTATCACACCGGTCAGATTGTGCTGGTCCGCAAGCTGCAGGGCTCCTGGCCCACAAACCGCAGTTTCAACTAAATCTGTCAGGTGCTTTTATGAGCCGCAACTCCGGCTCTCCGTAACTATGGAGAGAACCGGGGGTGCGGCTGTTTGTTTCAAGCAGGAAAGGGGCGGGGTAATGGAAGCTATCAACATGAGATTCGAAAGGAGAGATTGATGATGGAGCCGAATTCCAAGGACAGAAGTATTGAAGTGGAGCGTACTGAGGTGCACAAAAAATCGGATTCCAGCGTTGTCGCATCCACCTTTATCAAATACGCCGCTTATCTTATTATATTTTTCGGACTGTTGTTCTTCCTGGTTAAGTACGTCTTCCCGATGTTCTAGGTGATTTCAATGATGCAGGCAAAATGCAACAACCCATCCCCGAGAAATCGGGGATGGGTTGTTTGAAATATAAGAACTCACATGGTTTACGCTATAAATGATCCTTATATTTCACGCTGAATGGAGTCGCGGGATTCAGCGGAATTGCGGTAAAAAAACCAGCATTCATTCAGCAGCTTAATCTGACGCCGGTCTTTTTTATAATAAGCCTTCATGAGCTGATGGCAGAGCCACTGCGGCAAGAGTACCCCTCCTCTGCATGCTAACGTAAGATAGCATATGGGAGAAGTCGCCCAAAGGTGCAGCCGCGGACCTGATTTCACAGGTTCCTAGTGTACACCTTCTTCTTCCTCTTCGTACCACTGCTCAAGCTGGGCTTGAAGCGCACGGATTTCGGTCAACAGTGAGATCAGCGGATAGTTATTCTCCTGAATGGATGAAAAAGCGCTCTCCAGCCGGTTGATGTAGGCCAGCCCGGATTCCAGTGAGTGCTCCTCACGAAGTAGCTCCAGAGAATCACACTCCGCAATAGCAAGCGGCAGATCCGGGACATTAACCGCGGTCAGCTTGTCGATCTCTTTGTTGAGGCGAAGATTGAGGGCGCTCAGCTGGTA
Organism: Paenibacillus sp. 22594; assembly: GCF_052044425.1. Lineage (NCBI taxonomy): Bacteria > Bacillati > Bacillota > Bacilli > Caryophanales > Paenibacillaceae > Paenibacillus > Paenibacillus sp. 22594. Next base: position 298,833 of record NZ_JBQENA010000004.1, on the reverse strand, counting down.
CGCATACTCCTCCGGCATCTCCACGAACTGCAATTCCTGCTTCTGCTGCAACATTACATACCGCATTTTCGGCATAAGTCATTCTCCCTCCGAACTTGTCTTCCTTCTTGACAGTGTAGCCTATGGGCAAGTTACAATTCAAGTAGAGATCGTAATTTTCCTGTGGAGAGGACTTGTGAGAGAAACGATGACTAGAATGACCAATGAAGAGTTGCAGCAGTGGATCGAGCAGGTGTCACAGGACAGCTTTGGTGTCCCTTTCCGGCACTCAGCCAGCTTTAACAGCCGGCTGAGCACAACGGGAGGGAGATATTTTACCAAGAGCCATAATATTGAGATCAACCCGATGCAGCTGGAAATGTTCGGGCGTGAAGAGACAGAGCGCATTATTAAGCATGAGCTGTGCCATTATCATCTTCACCTGGCAAAACGGGGATATATGCACCGGGACGCCGATTTCAAAAAACTGCTCGCCATGGTCGGCGGAAGCCGGTTTTGCCAGACCCTGCCCGGAGCGAAGGCGCGTAAGGTGCTGCCTTACCGGTATAAACTTGTCTGTACTGCCTGTTCGACCGAATACCCGCGCAAACGCAAGGCTGATCCGAAGCGCTACCGCTGCGGCAATTGTGCCGGCAAGCTCAAGCTGATTGCACTGGAAGAAGGCCAAGGGAGAGCGAAATAGGCAAATTTTAGAGTTCGGGGTCGGTCTTGATGATCAGGCCCATAAGCCCAACAAAAGAAGCTGCCTGTTCTGCAGAGATAATACAGCCTGCAAGATCTTCAATGTCGACATTCAGACCGGAGAAGCTGCAATCGCTGAGATCGATTTCTTTTAACTTGCAGCCAGCCAGGGTGACCTGATCGATTTCGCATTCCGAGAATTCTACATGATTCAGGGTTGCCTGGTAATAATCGCTGCTGACCAACCGGCAGTTCGCAAAAGCCGTCCCCTTAAATTTACCGAAGCGAAAGCTGGCGAAATCCCCGATACAATCCACCATACGGACATTCTGAAACCGCCCCCTGCTGAAATCGGTTCCGGTTAGTTTACAATTCCGAAACTCTGTCCGGTGCACAAAAGCGTCACTAAAATTCACATTGGACAGATCACAATTTTCAAATATCACATCCGTCAGTTCAATGGCGTTCAGTGTGGACTCAGCCACCGTTACATTCCGGAAAATCACTTTATCGAACGAGACCCTGGCCGCTTCCTGATATTCAATCAGACAGTCGCTGATGAGGCATTGGCTGATTTCTTCCTTTGATGTGAGAGTATGTATTTGCTGTGACTGCAAGGAATCTCGGTCGTTAATTTGGGGTGGATCAATCTTGTTTTTCATCTTTGCCTCCATGTAATTATTATATGATCTGCTACTTCAGCTTGCCCATTCCCAGATTAACCCGGTAGTTGCCGAACTCCAGCAGCTGGTCCAGAAAAGTTGACAGTTCCTCATGATCTTTGGCGTATACTCGCATCCAGTAGCAGCCTTCACCGCTAATCCGGTGCAGCTCGGCCACATCTCCATGTTCCTGGGCGAATTTTTGAAAAGGCGGATGCGCTTTGTTGGAGCTGAGGAACACTGTTATAAAAGCGTGGATGTTCTGCCCAAGCTTCTGCGGATTCCATCGCACGGTATAGCCCTCGATAATCTCCAGCTCCCGCATTCTGCGGATTCGGGCGCCTACAGCCTGCCCGGTCATGTGAATTTTCTCCCCAATTTCCTTCTGGGTTAAACGAGAATCTTCTATTATATAGTGTAGGATTCTGTAGTCTATATCATCTATTGTGTAGTTATCCATTTATATGAGAATCCTTTCCGGGTGAAAGCAGAACTGTCGAATCTCTTTCGCCGCACAATGTATTCTGATCGAAGCCGCGTCTATACTTAGATTGTAGCAGAAGACAGGATGGATGAAAGAGGTGTTTATGATGAAAATTCAGCTTATCCGCAACGCAGCCCTATGGCTGGAATACGGTGGTGTTTCTTTTCTGGTTGATCCTATGCTTAGTGAAAAAGAGGCGAATCCGCCTATTCCGAATACCGCAAATGCACGTAATAATCCCTTGGTGCCTTTGCCGGGGCCGGTTCAGCAGTGGCTTGCACCTGATGCTGTGCTGGTCACACATCTGCACCGGGATCATTGGGACGGAGCCGCAGTGTCTCTATTGGCACACGAGCTTCCGGTTTTGTGCCAGGATGGTGATGGAGAGACTTTCGCCGGGCAGGGTTTTGAACATGTATCCGTGATTGGGGACAATGAGGGGATGAACTTTCAGAACGTGACGCTGAAGCGGACCGGAGGCCGGCATGGCACGGGAGAAATTGGGGAGCTTATGGGTAAGGTGTCCGGTTTTGTGTTCCGAGCCGAAGGCGAGCCAGTCTTGTATGTAGCCGGTGACACGATTTGGTGCGATGAAGTAAAACAGGCTCTGGATGAACATAAACCGGAGGTAATTGTCGTTAATGGGGGAGGAGCGCAATTTCTGACCGGAGGCCATATTACGATGAATGAGCAGGATATTGTGGAATTATGCAACTATTCGCCTGCAGCATCTGTGATTGCTGTGCATATGGAGGCCATCAACCATTGCCTGGTTACCCGTGAACAGCTTACAGCCCGGCTGGAGCAGGAGGGACTGCTGGAGCGAGTCAAGATTCCTGGAGACGGGGAGTGGTGTTGATTCGATCCTGAAAACGATATCAAAATTGTGCGATAAGCTTGACTAGACTACAAAATCATGATAAATTATTTCTTGTTCATGTGAATGTTCCCTGATAGCTCAGTTGGTAGAGCACTCGACTGTTAATCGAGTTGTCACAGGTTCGAGTCCTGTTCGGGGAGCCATTTTCTTGGAGAGATACCCAAGTGGCTATAAGGGGACCCTCTGCTAAGGGGTTAGACTGCGTAAGCGGTGCGAGGGTTCGAATCCCTCTCTCTCCGTTCTGAATACACTTTTTAAACCATATCATGTAAGAAGAGCTTCCCAGCGGAGGCTCTTTTTTTGTCTTTAACCTTCTGACAGAATTCTTCCCACTTCTCTCTCCCTCGATAAATAATCTGTTGATGCAATCCATTACCCCTTTAATTAATTGAAGAATTGATGCTGTAAAGAGACAAATGTTATATGATTTACGGAAAAATATATTATTGTTTTAGAAAAGGAACTGGGTTCAAAAATATGCGTGCTTCAAAAACCTCTATTTTCTTCGATTTTCTCCGAAATGTTCATTTGTGTTAGCTTAAATTACCTGCTTCTTACCTATTGAGTTATAATACCTTACATAAAATTCTGAATTTTGTATTACATTGCATTTTTGTTAGTGACGAGGGTATAACCCTGTGTTAATATAAATAACACCATAGAGATGAAAAAGAAAAATGCATGTGAGGTATAGGAAGGGGACTTAAGAATATATGGGGAAAAGGGGATGGCGATGGAGTATTTCATTCAGCAATTAATTAACGGAATTTCAGTCGGCAGTATCTACGCTCTGATCGCCCTTGGTTACACTATGGTATATGGGATTATCAAGCTGATCAATTTTGCTCACGGGGATGTCTTTATGGTGGGGTCATTTATCGGGCTGTATAGTGCCAAATATCTGGCAAATGCAGGTTTTCCTCCGATGGTTGTCCTGATTCTGTCGCTTGTCATTTCCATGACGATCAGTGCGCTGCTGGGCATAACGATTGAACGGCTGGCCTACAAGCCGCTGCGCAAATCCACGCGGATTGCCGCACTGATTACTGCCATTGGCGTATCGTTTCTGCTTGAATATACCGGAGTGCTCATTCTCGGGCCCCAGGCTCAAGGCTTCCCGGACATTATGGACAAAAAACAGTACACACTGTTCGGATCATCGATCCAAGTGGAATCGAATCAGATAATGATTCTGCTAACAACGATTATTCTTATGATTATTCTGCAATACATTGTCCGTTATACCAAAACCGGCAAAGCCATGCGTGCGGTATCATTCGATGTGGAAGCGGCACGATTGATGGGGATCAACGTAGACCGTACTATTTCGGCAACCTTTGCCATCGGATCTGCGCTTGCAGCCGCAGCCGGCGTGATTTTCGGTATGACCTATAACTCTGTCGATCCTCTGATAGGTGTTATGCCAGGGCTTAAGGCCTTTGTTGCTGCAGTGCTTGGAGGAATCGGAAGTATTCCAGGGGCGCTTGTTGGCGGATTGCTGCTGGGAACGGTGGAGACAGAAATTTCCTCACTCGGATTTTCCTCCTGGCGTGATGGTGTAGCCTTTGCTGTGTTGATTCTGATCCTAATCTTTAAACCCTCCGGACTGTTTGGCAAGAATGTCCGGGAGAAAGTGTAGGAGGGAATCAGCGTGAAGAAGCTAAATAAAAATTTCTGGGTGGGTATTATTGTTGCCCTGGCCTTCTACGGAGTCGTTCAAGTTCTTCTAACAACCGGAATATTCAGTGATGTAACGAGATCTATGCTGCTTCTGATCGGTGTTAACATCATGCTAGCGGTATCACTCAATCTGATTACCGGGATTACCGGACAATTTTCTATTGGTCATGCCGGGTTTATGTCAGTAGGTGCCTATACCTCGGCGATCCTGACACTTGACTATAACGTTCCATTTGTTCCGGCGATTATTGCCGGTGGCTTGCTCGCTGCGGTGTTTGGAGTGCTGATTGGTATGCCTACGCTTCGCCTGAATGGTGACTATCTGGCTATTGCTACCCTTGGGTTCGGGGAAATTATCCGGATCATTATGCTCAATACAGAATATGTCGGCGGTGCGTCTGGACTCAGCGGCATTCCAGCTAAAACCACGTGGACCCTACTGTTCCTGTTCACTTTGGTCACCGTTGTTGTGATCAACAACTTCATCAGATCTACACACGGCCGGGCTTGTATCGCCATCCGTGAGAATGAAATTGCCGCTGAGGCTATGGGGATCAATACGACACGTTACAAGATTATCGCTTTTACCATCGGTGCTTTATTCGCCGGTATGGCGGGCGGGTTGTCGGCTCATACGTTCTACGTTATTACTCCGGGCAGCTTCAACTTCCTGAAGTCGTTCGAAATCATTGTTATGGTAGTTCTCGGGGGACTTGGCAGCACAGCCGGTTCTATCGTCGGAGCGGTCTTTGTTACTCTGCTCTATACTTACTTGCGCGAATTCCCGGAATGGCGGATGATCATCTATTCTATTGTTTTGATCCTGATGATGATCTTCCGTCCAAGCGGCCTGCTGGGTAAAACCAAGTTCTCTCTAGGCAAGTTCGGCAAAAAGGAGGCCAAGGCAAATGACGCAATCAGCGAAAGTAGTGCTCCTTGATGTGAAAGAGGCCAGCCGCTCTTTTGGTGGACTCAAAGCCCTTAGCGAAGTGTCTCTTCATATTGACAAAGGCGAGCTTATCGGTCTGATCGGACCGAACGGTGCAGGCAAAACAACATTGTTCAATCTGCTGACCGGGGTATACCCGCCTTCTACTGGCAGCATCATCCTTAACAACGAATCCATCGGCGGCATGAAGCCTTATAAGATTAACCACAAAGGGGCAGCACGCACCTTCCAGAACATCCGGTTGTTCACCTCAATGACCGTGCTGGAAAATGTCAAAATAGCCTTTCACCAGCATGCCAGACACTCCCTGTTCTCCTCGATGCTCCGGCTGCCGAAGCATTTCAAGGGAGAGGACGAAATCACACAGAAGGCTATGGATATTCTGAAAATATTCAACTTGGCTGAGCAAAGTGGTGAGGTTGCCAGCAATCTCAGCTACGGGAACCAGCGGCGTCTTGAAATCGCGCGTGCACTGGCCGCCGGGCCAAAACTGCTGCTCCTGGACGAACCGGCGGCCGGTATGAACCCTAACGAAACCCGTGATCTGATGAATCTCATTGCCTGGATCCGCAAGGAATTTGATCTTACGATTCTCCTGATTGAACATGATATGTCTCTCGTAATGGGCGTTTGCGACCGGATTTATGTGCTTGACCGCGGCATATTGATTGCAAATGGCACACCTGCGGAGATTCGGAGCAATCCGAAGGTCATCGAAGCGTATTTGGGACAGGAGGCGTAAGGGATATGCTCAAAGTACAGGGAATCAACGTTTATTATGGAGCTATTCACGCTCTGAAAGACCTTAGCATTGAAGTGAAGCAAGGGGAGATTGTAACCTTGATCGGTGCCAATGGCGCCGGCAAGTCGACACTGCTCAAGACGCTTTCGGGCCTCCTTAAGCCAAAGACAGGGAGCATTGATTTTCTGGATAAATCCATTACGAACCAGAGCGTTCAGGCAATTGTGAAGCAAGGGCTGATTCATTGTCCTGAAGGACGGCGTGTATTCGCTAATATGTCGGTAGAGGAGAATCTGGAGCTTGGCGCTTACCTGCAGAGTCCAGCAAGTCTGGCGGCGGATTTCGAGAGAGTCTACAATACCTTCCCGAGACTTCTGGAACGCAAGAAGCAGCAGGCCGGAACCTTATCCGGCGGCGAACAGCAGATGCTTGCCATGGGCCGCGCTCTTATGGGACACCCCAAGCTGCTGCTGCTGGATGAACCGTCCATGGGGCTTGCACCGCTTCTGGTTCAGGATATTTTCAAAATTGTCAAAGAAGTAAACGATGCCGGCACAACGGTGCTGCTTGTGGAGCAAAATGCACATCAGGCCCTCAAAATTGCCCATCGCGCTTATGTACTGGAGACCGGCAGAGTGGTGCTGGAAGGAGACGCCAAGGAATTGGCTGATTCTGAAGAGATTAAGATGGCTTATCTCGGACACTAAGTCTGTCAGGCTTACTATGCGGCATCACAGAAACAACATATACAAATTTAATTTATCGGGAGGCTGGGAGAAACTATGAAGAAAATTGGGGCCATTATTTTGTCGACAGTACTGACAGCTGTATTTGCATCGGGCTGCGGCAACAACAACACAGAGAACAGCGGCAACTCTGCAAGCGGCGGGAACACTGCCGGGGACACAATCAAAATCGGTGCTGACCTTGAGCTCACAGGCGGCCAGGCTTCTTTCGGCGACTCCGCATCAAAAGGCGCGAAGCTGGCTGTACAGCAGATTAACGACGCTGGCGGTATCCTGGGCAAGAAACTGGAACTGATCGTAGCCGATAATGCCTCGAAGTCCGAGGAAGCCACGCAGGTTGCGCAAAAACTGATTACAAACGATAAGGTTGTTACCATTATTGGTGCTTCCACATCGACCAACACACTGGGTATCGTTCCGGTGGCCACCGAAAAGAAAATTCCACTCGTTGCAGTGGGTGCCACCAACCCTAAGGTTACTGTGGACGAACGCACCACCAAAGTGAATGAATGGGTATTCCGCGCTGCTTTTATCGATCCTTTCCAAGGACAGGTTATGGCTAACTTTGCTCTTGATTCCCTGAAGGCCAAAACTGCAGTAATCTACACAGATACGTCGAGTGACTACTCCAAAGGTCTGCAGAAATTTTTTGAAGAAACCTTCAAAGCCAAAGGCGGCGAAGTGCTGAGCCAAGAGTCTTACCAACAAAAGGACTCTGACTTCAAAGCTGTGCTGACCCGTATCAAAGCAGCAGGCCCGGACGTTATTTATCTGCCAGGCTACTATGAAGAAGTGGGCAAAATCCTGAAACAAGCTCGTGAAATGGGCATCACTGCCCCATTCCTGGGAGGAGACGGCTGGGATTCTCCACAGCTCGCAGAAATCGCCGGTGCGGAGGCACTGAATGACACTTACATGTCCAATCACTACTCGCCGGAAGATACGGCTAAGGAAGTCACCAGCTTCGTGGATGCATACAAAGCAGCTAATGGCGGAGCAGTGCCTGACGGAATGGCAGCCCTGGGTTATGACGCACTCAAGCTGGTTGCTGATGCGATTACCCGTGCCGGAGAAGCAGATCCTGCCAAGATCAAAGATGCTTTAGCAGCAACCAAAGACCTGCAGCTGGCTACCGGTAAAATTACGCTGAACGAAACGCATGACCCGGTAAAAGCAGCAGTTGTTCTGAAATTCGTTGACGGCAAGCAAACATTTGAAACGAAGGTTAATCCTTAAACTGACCTTGCGCATATGATAAAATAAACCTGACTGCTGAAAAGAAAGGCTCATAAGTGGGCCTTTCTTTTCGCATCCTAATACACTGTAGGCTTATACTCTCATAACATCTAAGGAGGCGGTAAAATGATTGTCGGCGTACCCAAAGAAATCAAGAACAACGAGAATCGTGTGGCCATTACGCCAGCTGGAGTAGAGGCTCTCCGCAGAGCAGGCCATGAGGTGTTCGTTGAGCAATGTGCGGGATCGGGCAGTGGCTTTGAAGACAGTGAGTATCTGGACAAGGGCGCAAGAATTGTGGAATCCGCGGCTGAAGTGTGGAGCAAGGCAGATATGATTATAAAAGTGAAGGAACCGCTCCCCGAAGAGTACGGTTATTTCCGTAAGGGGTTGATCCTGTTCACTTATCTGCATCTGGCTCCGGAAGCCGGATTGACTGCTGCCCTTGTAGAGAGTGGCGTAACAGCGGTTGGGTACGAGACGATCCAGGTGGAGGATGGCTCCTTGCCGCTGCTCATTCCTATGAGCGAAGTAGCCGGACGGATGGCGGTTCAGATTGGAGCGGGGTTGCTAGAGAAGCCGCATGGCGGTAAAGGTGTGCTGCTTGGCGGTGTTCCAGGTGTTCAGCCTGGTGAGGTGGTGATTGTAGGTGGAGGTATTGTGGGTACCAACGCAGCAAAGGTTGCGCTCGGCTTGGGAGCAAGAGTTACTGTGCTTGATGTGAATGCGACCCGGCTCCGGGTTCTCGATGATATTTTTGGCGGGCGTCTGGTTACCCTCATGTCTGACTCTTATCACATTGAACAAGCTGTCCGCAAAGCGGACCTGCTTATCGGGGCTGTGCTCATTCCGGGTGCCCGGGCACCCAAGCTGGTGAAAGAGTACATGGTGCAGCAAATGGCGGAAGGTTCTGTCATTGTGGATGTTGCAGTCGATCAGGGGGGTTCAATAGAAACGATTGACCGGATCACAACCCATGAGAATCCGACCTATGTGAAGCACGGAGTTGTTCATTATGCTGTGGCTAATATGCCGGGCGCAGTGGCACGGACCTCGACACTGGCGCTTACGAATGTGACGATCCCCTATGCCTTGCAGATCGCTAATCTGGGCATTCATGTTGCTGCATTGAACAATGCTGCCTTGGCCCGTGGAATTAACGTGGCCGCCGGGTATGTGACCAATCTGGCCGTAGCGCAAAGTCTGGGCTATGAATCCGCTAATGGCATAGAGGTGATGGCCGCTGCCGGAGGTCGAATCTAAGTGCGAAGGCTCAGGTCGATATCTTTTTGGCGGGAAGTAAAAGTAGCGGGGAGGACAGATTGCAGACGGATGCAGCTCCCCGCTATTTGATGCAAAAAAACTTCTTGTCAAAATCCACAGTGTTTGATATACTCATTTTTGTTGTGACAAACACATAAGTTATCAATCATGGCTCGTTGGTCAAGGGGTTAAGACACCTCCCTTTCACGGAGGTAACATGGGTTCGAATCCCATACGAGTCACCATATGCGGTAGTGGTGGAATGGCAGACACGCTATCTTGAGGGGGTAGTGGGTGTATACCCGTGGAGGTTCGAGTCCTCTCTACCGCATACAGTCACAATAGACCGCTCCTGAATCAGATATTACGTCTGATAGGGAGCGGTCTTTTTTTTGTATAGGAACAGGCTGGCCCCCGGGAGAAAGCTAAGATGGGGGCAGGCCCAAAAGCTCTGAAATCTGGCGCCGGTAACGTTCGGCTCTGCGAGTGCCATGGATCAGGTTGGACAGGCGATAAGGTGGGATATTATAAATCTCGCAGAATTTTTTCTGGTCCAGATGCAGCTCTGTCAGCCGCTGTTTGATTGCCCAGCCGTAGGGGGTTATGGGACGTTTGCTGTTCAAAAGGGGCTCACCTCTTATCGACTATCCAGCCGTATGATATAATGGGATAAGACATAATAATAGTTAATTATATACTTTTTTACGTCATTTTACAATATTAATTACGCAATTAAGTGTGTCCAAATATAGTGGAAGGCGGTTGGCATATGCAGTCCATCTACGACCGAATTGAATACTTGATTAAGCAGAAGGGGATCACCAAGAAATCGTTCTGCGAACAGTTGAATATAAGCACCGGGAATATGGGAGACTGGAAGCGGGGCAAGTCAACGCCCGGTACGCATAAGCTGATTGAGATTGGGGCTTTTTTTCATGTGAGCCTGGATTGGCTGATCTTAGGCAAAAAAACACCTGAAATGGTGCGTGAAGGTTCGGAGGAATATTTTTTTGGACAAATTCGGCAATTGAATTGCCAAAGTAATGAACTGTTACCTGAAGAGCAGAATTTCATTAAGGAATATATCGCCTTCACCCAATATCGCAAGCAAAAAGAAATGGAAGAAAATTCTTAATTACGGTAGCTTTACTTTTCGTAAGAATCAATTTATAATATTGAATGTTGGCCTCAAACAATGATTTTGTTAAAGTACACACCGCGCGGTAGTGGTGGAATGGCAGACACGCTATCTTGAGGGGGTAGTGGGTGTATACCCGTGGAGGTTCGAGTCCTCTCTACCGCATAACATTCAAATGAGCAAAACCCCCTTGATGATTCAAGGGGGTTTTGCTGTATGTATCTTCAACAAAACTGGCTCTCGAATAATTCTGTTATGACTTTGTTGACCAATTATTGAGGGGGATTTATTAATCCTGCGAGAGAATGTTAAAGAATAAAACTTATGAAAAACCTAAAGTTAGTCGGTGTTATTTTTACTAAAGGACATAATGAACCAAAAACACATACTTGTCAATTTTCGACAAAGGGTTGGTGGGAAACGAGTGCTGTGAGGTTAAGTTTTATAAAGCAACTCGTCTGCTGACGCGAGCTGCTTTTTGTTTTGTGTGGGTTATATCTAAGTAAGATATTTGATATTTGGGGTATCTGGAGAAGAATACGAACATCGTTTATCCACATGTTTTCAATCCCGGACGGGAAAAAATTGCTTTCATATGTCCTCCGTATTTTTCTGCCGCCAGTTGAACATTGGATAAGCCTAATCCGTGAAAATTACGGTTTTTTAAAGGATAAGTTCGGGATTGTTCTGATATATTTGGACATGAGTTCTCCGCGTGGATAAATAACTTAATATTGGAAATCTGAAGTTTAATCCATCGGTCCATGGCGTTATGAACTAATTGCGTTGCTTCAATAGCTTTTTCAATACTTTTATCGGACGCTGGCAACAAGACAGAGAAAAAGTAATGCAGCAACAGCAATTGTATAAGTGTTCATCCCCCTTTTTCTCCATTTAGAGACTATTTTAACCCATTAATGGTTTTATATGATATATTCATTTTGACGGGAGGGCGGGGAATAATTTGTGAATAAAAACACAATGTTGGCGGTCAGACAGGGTGCTATAACTGATGAAGAAATTCCAGTTTTTCGCTATAAAATACAGTATATGAAAGAAGTTTTTATGATTTCAGCGACTATTCTCTTTATATTCTTGCAAATTGGCCGATTAGCTGAGGCGTGTGCCAGGGGAAAAAGAATGCAGCATGTGATTACATCGAATAGCGGACAACACATTATCGGTGATGAACCGGAGCTGATTACATCAAATATCACTATGATGCTGAAATCCCTATCCAATACATGAAAGAAGGATGGTGAAGGGAAATGAGTTGGTCGGACAGCAACTACTCCTTATCCACAATCGGCTTTGTAAAAAAAGTGCAGGGCCCTTTCAATGAGAGCAGCTTTCTGGAGATCATTCCTCCATATGCGGAAGGCCTGAAAGGACTAGATGAGTTTAGCCACGTTATTGTTGTATGGTGGGCGGGAGGCGATAACAACACGCAAACCAATGCTCTAACGATCAGACCTCCATATATGCAGGGGAGAAAGATAGGTGTTTTTGCCAGCCGCGCGCCGTTCAGACCCAATTCTATTGCCATTACCACTTGTGAACTGCTGGCTGTCAATCAAGAAGAGGGATTTGTTCAGCTCAGGGGAATTGATGCAGCTGATGGAAGCCGCATCCTAGATATCAAGCCCTATATTCCTGTGTGCGACAGAGTCAAGGATGTTGAAGTAGCCGAATGGATACCTGAAGAATGGAGGGAATGGTGGAAACTTGAAGAATCCTGATTATTCTTATGTGAATCTGAGTCTTCCTTTTGAATGCCTTGCGGGTAAAGTATCCGAAATGGGAGTAATGAAAAACAAGGAGGACAAAATTATTGAGTATTTTGAAAAAAGAAAATTATGGGAGGGTAACTCACCTTATAACTAGTCAGAATGAGCTGTCCGCATTTTCGATTCTGGATGGGCTGATGGCGGGCGAGATCATGGTGAATTCAGTGGGAAATCCTAAAGCTGTAATGATTGAATCCAGTGAAACAACTTTGATAGCCGGCTGTACGGATGACGAAGATTTTAACATAGCAGTTTCTGAATCCTTGGACTTCTGGGATCAAGTAACCCCAGATAGCGAAGAATGGAGAATAAAGATACCGAGCGTTCATTGCAACAAGTTTATTAGGGAATATACAAGACATAGATACACCTTAACCCGCGAAGAGTTTACTCCGGCTGATCTTTCTCTGCCTGAAGGTTATGTTTTGGAAATGGTTGATCTGAAGGTGCTTCGGCATAAAAACTACGTGAACGCAGACAAAATTTACGATTGGGTAAAGGCATGGGGGATCGATGAGCATTTGGATAAAGCAGGTTGCGGCTGCTATATTCGTTATCAGGATACAATCGTCAGTTGGTCAATAAGCGACTGTTATGCCAGAGACAGAATTGCTGTGGGAATTCACACGGATTCCAGCTACAGAAAAATGGGGTTAGCCAGCAAGGCTGCTTCAGCAGTCGTTCAATCCTGTTTTGACAAAGGTTATAACATCGTAGAGTGGTTGTGCGTATCCACCAATGTTGGCTCCAAAGCAATTGCCCAAAGACTGGGTTTCAAGCTGGAAAATAAATATGTCTCTTTCACATCGTACCCTGCCATAGAAAACCTGACTGATTTAGACGAGTATGGGTGGTATGAGTGGGGAATTTATTTGGAACAAGCATTACAGGAAGAACCAAGGCTGTACTGGGAATGTCTGAGAAGAGACTCTATCCCGCAAGGCACCGGGCCCTGCGTGAAGAGTCTCTTTTGTTTACGCGGTGATTATTTGCCAAGCAGCTTGGCAATATCGGCTTCAATCTGATCCGGCGTAGTCTGCGGGGAGAACCGTTTCAGCACCCGGCCCTCCTGGTCAACCAGGAACTTGGTGAAATTCCATTTGACGCTCTTAGAGCCCAGTACGCCTGGTGCTTCCTTGGAGAGGTATTTGAATAACGGATGAGCTTCGTTGCCTTTTACATCAACTTTCTCGTACATCGGGAAGGTTACGCCGTAATTGATTTCGCAGAACTCTGCAATATCTTCACTCTCACCCGGCTCCTGGCCGGCGAACTGATTGCTTGGGAAGCCAAGTACTTCAAAACCGCGGTCCTTAAATTTATCGTACACTTCCTGGAGACCCTTATACTGAGGAGTGAATCCGCACTTACTGGCTGTATTGACGACGAGCAGCACTTTGCCTTTGTACTTGGACAGTGATTCTTCCTGGCCTCGCAGTGTGTTTGCTTCAAAATCATAAATACTCATGGATAATTCCTCCCGAACATTGATTTATCACAATTTAATTTTACACTATTTATCGAAAGAAGCAAGCTAAAAGGTTGTAACAATATTTCGTATTCGTTTCAAAATGTGCCAGTGGTTTAAGTTAGAAGTATGCGGAAGTAAAAATTTGGCTTGAAAAGGAGCGAATTGGCGATGACAGCATTGAAAATGAAAGCATTATACACTGCTTCAGCTACGGTACGGGGCGGACGCGAAGGTTCAGTGGAATCCTCGGACGGTGCTCTCAAGCATGATTTGAAAATGCCGAAGGAGCTAGGCGGTCCGGGGGGCATGGGTACAAATCCGGAGCAGCTGTTCGCTGCAGGCTACGGCGCATGTTATGAAAGTGCGCTGGCGAATATTGCCCGTAAAGAGGGTGTGAAGCTTCAGGATGTCGTTGTGACTTCCAATGTGCTGATCGGCAAGGATGAGAGCGACGGAGGCTTCAAACTGGCGGTGAGACTGGATGTGAGCTTGCCCGGTATTGAACGCGCGAAGGCGGAGGATTTGGCCGAGAAGGCTCATGCCTTCTGCCCTTACTCCAAGGCAACCCGCGGCAATATTGAAGTTGAACTGAACGTGTTGTAATAATGGTAAGGAGTGGCTTGCAGCACTACAGTATTAGTTTATATCTAAATTAAGCCGGGCAGATATGTCCGGTTTTTTGGTGTTCCCCCTAAATGGATGGCATATATATAAGGTTTCTGGAAATAATGTCTAAATGGAGTCGGGAAATTCAGGTAAACGCATAAATGCAAGTCCAGAGAGACTGCTTTGGTTGACATCACCCCTAAAATTCTTTAATATGTCTAAGTATCTGTTAATGTCGCGTGTGCTATTAACTACCAAAAATTTAAATAATGGGTGATGAAGATGTCTTACAGACCGAATATTACGAATGTGACCAAAGCCAGCAGCAACGATAAGGAAGGATTGTACGAGTTCATTATCAAGCTTGCTGACGGAACGGAGTGCCGCGCGTTCTACAATCGGTTTCCGGAATGGAAAATGACGAACATCAGCCGCCTGCTTAAGACACCATGTCCGGTATGCCGCAAAGACTTCATCTGTAAATGCATGGAGGCTTTCACAGCTGATTTCGAAGGGCAAATGCTCGGGGACGAATGGATCGACAAGGCAATCGCAGAATAACTTAAACGGACGGATCATGACGGCGCGGGAGCTTATCCCGCGTTTTTGTTTTTTTTCTAAGCATAGTTCTGGATATACTGTGACTAACGGAAGGGGGAGAGGGCAATGAAGGAAGAACAGAGGGGAATTATGATGAAGAACAAATCTGTTGTGCTGATCGACGGGGTCTGCCATCTGTGTCAAGGTATGGTCCGGTTTATTATTCCGCGCGATCCCAAAGGCAGGTTTCTGTTTGCCCCGTTGCAGAGCGAGGTTTCTCATCAACTGTTGAGTGACAGCGGTCTTGTGCCTGGTCAGCTAAACACGGTAGTCCTGGTCGAGGATGGGGTCTTCTATACGGAGTCGGCTGCGGTGCTGCGGATCGCGCGCAGGCTGCGTTTTCCTTGGCCGGCTGCTTATCTGCTCATTGTTGTCCCCCGGCCGCTTCGCAGTGCCTTGTACAGACTTGTAGCCAGGAACCGTTACCGTTGGTTCGGGCGGGATGATCAGTGCCTGGTCCCAACGCCAGAGATCCGCCAACGGTTTCTGTGAGGGGTTATGGTTCCAAATAAAAACGCAGCAGATGCTCCCGGCAGGGAGTCTGCTGCGTTTTTTAATATCAGGAAATTGTCCATTTAGCCTATTTGGTCAGCGGTTCGATATTTAGATTGTAGGTTTGAACCAGCTTCCATTTGCCATCTGCTGATTTCTTGACGGTTGTCACGGTTTCTGCCCGGTAATCGGTGAATTGTGGCCCCTTCAGCTTTTTGGATGTTAATACGGCATAGATGGCTGCCTCGTTATTATTGTAGTAAATGATTTTGGAAGATTCCACAGCGGACTCCAAATCATAAGCGGCGAAAAGCTGCTTATAGGTTTGTTCGCTCTGTGCATAGGCTGGTGAGGATTCGTCTATTGTAGACAGTACGCCGCTCAGGTCTTCTTTGTTGGAGAAATCTGTATTGGCCTGCAGCACAGCCTTGATTTGATCTTCATCAGCCGCGGGAACAGGAGGTTTGGCTTCAAGTGTGCCGTCAGGCAGGGAGTATTTGATTGCCTTAATCTGCACATTGCTAATCAGCCAGTCGGAGCCGCCAGCATTTTTGGTAAGTGAATAAATGTACTCTGCGGTGCTGTTAGGTGTAAAGGCTCCGCTGTTTCTAACGGTTGTTTCCACTACGTCCACCGTTGCTTCCTTTGCCTGAACATCGATAATGTCCATTTTTGCGATCGCTGTGGTGGTATCAGATTTTTCCATCTGCTCTTTGAGTGCAGGGGCTGCTGCGGCAAGCGGTGACTTCGGATCAATCAGACCCAGGAATCCGGCGAAATCATTTTTGTTGGAATAGCTGGTGTATTTATCAAAAAGCTCAGATATTCCCTTGGTCACGGCGCTGCTCTGATTGCTTTTGATTTCTACGGTATTGGCTTTGGCATTCCAGGTGACACTGTTGCCTGTCGCTTCGCCTACGAACCGGAGAGGGACATAGGTAACGTTGTTGATCATTTTGGGTGCGGAAGTGAGCTGCTTCACAGTCCCGTTCACACTTGCTTTTTTGCTGCCAAGCTGCAGGGTGATCGTCAGGCCCTCCTTGGAGGCTGTGATCGTGCTTGTCTTGGCATTCCATACCAGGCTGAGGCCCAGCTTCTCAAAAATAGGACGCATAGGAACGAGGATAGCATCATGGTCTTTGACCGGTGCACTGGTGCTTAGGTTCAGCTTTTGCTGATCGATCGTTACGGTGATGGGTTGGTCTGATGCTGCTGCTGCCGATACGGTGATGGCACCGGATAAGGCTAGAACTGCAAGAAAACCGGGTACGAATTTCATGTGGTGTAAATCCCCTTTGTTATGGTTTTGAGTTAGGTGAATGATGAACGTATGTATTATACAGGGGGATAGGGGACTTGGGAATATCCAGCACTGGATATGGGAGTTCATGGGATTTTGAGGTAATGGAAAAAAAGCTATTGCTGTACTCTTATATATATGCTACTATTGCTGTAAATTATAGGAATAGTAACGGAAGCACCGTTCAATGACCGTATCCCACGGTTATTGGCGGTGCTTTTTTGTTGTCTTTATGCAGAAAGGAGAGAGGGAGCATGGCGGCAAGAATCGTACTTGCAGTGCGGGAGAGTCAATACATTGAGCCATTGCTGCACTATATTCACCATAGTGAATATGGAGGAATGCTGCGGATCAGCGCTTTCAGCCGGTTGGATACTTTTATGGAATTCATGAAGGGGGAGGAGGTTCCGGATGCTGTAGTGGCAGATCCTTCTTTCATTGAGGCCTGGCTGGTGGAGGGGAAGAGCACTGTTCCGTGGGCAGTTCTCAGCGATGCAGGGGACGTCCGCGGCAAACCTTCCGGAAATCTGGCGGGCGGACAAGTGATTGAAAAGTATCAATCGCTTCCTTCTTTGCTGGATGCCATTCTACAGCTGTGCGATGTGAAGCGGAGCAGAATGGCATCCATCTCCAAGGAGGAGACACTGCTGATTGGAGTCGTTTCAGCCAGTGGCAGCAGCGGCAAAACCACGCTTGCGCTCAATTTGGCCAAGCAGCTAGGAGGGCTGGGACTGTCCGTTTTTTATCTGAATCTGGAGAGTGTGGACAGCAGCGGGTTGTTCCTGCGGGTGCCGGACGGAAACGCCCCCGGTCTGGAGCGGCTGCTCTATGAACTGAAGGCGAATGAAGGGGAAGGGAGCAAAGTAAAGACAGAGCTGGAGCTTGAAAGGTATGTGATCAGACACGAAAGTCTAAGGAGTGAAGCCTTCAGACCGGTAGAGAATCTTAAGGAAAAGCTGCAGATGACACGTACAGATACGCTAGATGTTCTGGAGCAGCTGTCCGGGGCAGGACGCTATGATGTTGTCATTGTAGATACGGGAGCCCTTGAGGAGGAGCAAACCCAGGCTGTTCTGCATAGATGTGGACTTCTGCTCTGGGTACTGACGGGTGCTAAGACCAGTCACCATAAGACTGCCGGGTGGCTGGGTCACTGCAGTAATCCGCATTCTGGCATGCTTCAGGAGGTACCCGTCAAAAGCAGGTTTGTCATGAACCTCGCAGCCGATGCGCATAACGCGGGGATTCTTCCTGAAAGGATACAGGTTGATGCTGTGCTTCCTTATATCCCATCCTGGGCCATGCAGCATCATGTGGAGCTATGCTTGAATTCTCCGCAATTCACGGCCGGAGTGCAGCAGCTGTGCTCGGGAATTATTGAACCGGCGCTGCCGCATGTCTTTACCGGGAATGTATATGAATGAAGAAATGTTCAGGTCGCTGCGCAGTGACATTCGATCCGGGCTGGATCTGACTTCTGCGGTAGGCAACCGTGAGCTTACCGCGTATATTGAGCGGACGGTTCTTGCACGGGACAGCCTGCAGCATCTGACGGCTCAAGAGAAACATGCCCTGGTCAAGAAGCTGTTCGACTCCTTCCGGGGGTTGGATGTACTGCAGCCGTTGGTGGATAATCCGGCCATCACCGAGATTATGATTAACAGTCATGATGAAATCTTCGTAGAGGAGGAGGGGCAGATCCGGCGTCTGCCGCTGGCTTTTGAGTCCAGAAGCCGGCTTGAGGATATTATCCAGTCCGTAGTATCGGGTGTGAACCGGGTGGTTAATGATTCCTCGCCAATCGTTGATGCGCGGCTGAAGGATGGTTCCCGTGTCAATATCGTTCTGCCGCCGGTAGCACTGAAGGGGCCGGCAATGACAATCCGCAAGTTTCCCGAAACCCCGATGACGATGAATGAGCTGATCCGCCGGGAAGCAATAAGCGCGGAAGCAGCGGAAATGCTGCAGATGCTTGTGGTGGCCAAATACAATATTTTCATCAGCGGTGGCACCGGGTCGGGTAAAACCACCTTTCTGAATGCTTTGTCACAATTCATTCCGCCGCAGGAACGTGTGATCACTGTAGAGGATTCAGCGGAGCTGCAGATCGTGACTGTACCGAATCTCGTCTCACTGGAAACAAGAAATGCCAATACGGAAGGCCGCGGCGAGATCACCATCCGTGATCTGATCCGCTCCTCTCTTCGGATGCGGCCGAACCGCATTGTGGTCGGCGAGGTCCGGGGAGCAGAATGCCTTGATATGCTGCAGGCGATGAACACAGGACACGATGGCAGCTTGTCTACTGGTCATTCTAACAGTGCGCAGGATATGCTCAGCCGTCTTGAAACGATGGTACTCAGTGCAGCCGATCTGCCAGTGGCGGTTGTCCGGCAGCAGATTGGCTCCGCAATTGATATTTTTGTGCATCTGTCGCGTCTGCGTGACCGTTCACGCCGGGTGATGGAAATTTGTGAGGTTACCGGGGTTCAGGAAGGGGAGGTGGTGCTTAGTCCGCTGTATGAATTTCGTGAAACAGGTGAGAGGAACGGGCGGGTCCAAGGGGGATTGATCCCCAGCGGGAATCCGATGCTGCATACCGGCAAACTCAGAATGGCCGGAATTGATAAGAAGGAGGAAGTGCTCTGATCTCATTGAGACAAAAGCTGCAAGGACTGCGTGATACCGGAGCAGAGGCACAACTGCCAGATTATACGGTATACGTCCTAACCTCCTTGCAAAAGATCACGGCGATGCTGGCTGGCGGAGCGCTGCTATGGGCAATAGGGTATCTTTTTTATCACAATGGGCTGCTGTCTTGTCTGCTGGTGCCGGGCGGGGCATATGCTCCACGGCTGCTGCGTGACTACCTGCACCGGCGGCGCCGTACTGCCCTTAATCTGCAATTCAAGCAAATGCTGTTCTCTCTGTCTTCATCGCTGTCGGCCGGCCGCTCTGTTGAGAATGCGTTTCGTGAAGCGGTGCAGGATCTGCTTATGCTCGACCCCGAGGGGGGCGGCGATATGATCTTCGAGCTGAACATTATCTGTACGCGCATGGAATATGGCCAGCCGGTAGAAGAAGCACTGGAGGATTTCAGCAAGCGGGCGGGCATGGAAGATGTCGAACGGTTTGCTGATGTATTCTCAGTGTGCAAGCGGACTGGAGGTGATCTGGTAGAGATTGTAAGGCGCACTTCAACCATTATCGGAGAGAAGCTGGATATTCAACAGGATATAGCCGTCAGCATCGCCCAGAAGAAATTCGAGGCTAAGGCTTTACTGGTGTCCCCGCTCATTATGGTGATGTTCATGAGTCTGACAGCAGGGGATTATATGGAACCTATGTATACAGGTGCAGGTATAGCGATATCTACACTTGCTCTCGGGTTGCTGTTTCTTTGTTATCTGTGGACTTCCAGAATCATGAATATTCCACTGTAAAGGAGGTGAAATAAATGCTTTGGCTAAGCGGCACCATCACGTTGTTATTGACACTTGGATGGGGTTTGCTTCTCCTGAAATGCGGCAGCCGATACTCCGGGCTACGCGCACTCCCAATGGAAGGGCTGCGCCTGCGGCGGCTGGGTGAGCCCTTCCTTTGGCTGATCGACAGCTGGAAGCTTGGAAGCCATATTCCATCTGTCATGTTCCGGATACAGCGCTCACTCCAGCGGACCTACGGAAATCGTTACAGCGCAGAGCGGACACTGCTATTCATGGGAGAAATGATCACCTACAGTTGGCTCTTCCTGACAGCTGGATGTGCGTATACGCTATTTAGCGGGGAGAAAGCCGGAATTGCACTTGGGGGGATGCTGGCGGTAATATTGCCGTTTGCCCTGGTCAGTGACCTGCATAAGAAGGTGAGGCTGCGGGAGCAGAATATCATGCTTGAGCTGCCGGAACTGCTGAACAGCATCGTGCTCCTGGTAGGTGCAGGTGAGACGGTGCAGAGAGCAATCATCCGTTGTGTGGAAAGCCGCAAAGGGGACATGGCACATCCGCTTTACAAGGAGTTGCACAAAATGACTGCCGAGTGGGACAGCGGTTATTCGTTTCAGCAGGCTTTTGAGAATTTCAGTAAACGCTGTGCGGTACAGGAGGTTTCTTTGTTCACTACCACTGTTCTGCTTAATTACCGCAGGGGTGGAGCGGATTTTGTCTTGTCGCTGCGTGATCTCTCGCGGATACTCTGGGAGAAGCGGAAGTCTGTCAGCCGGACGCGCGGGGAACAGGCTTCCTCGAAGCTGGTTTTTCCGATGGTGGTCATCTTTTTAATTGTTATTGTGCTGGTGGGAGCACCGGCGCTCATGATGCTCAAAATGTAGAGGAGGAAGCTGAGGATGAGTTCAATGATGGTGGAAACTGTAAAGCGCTTTTGGAAGGATGAGGAGGGACTGGGTACATTGGAGATGATTATGATCATCGCTGTGTTGATTGCGGTAGTATTAATATTCCGTACGGAAATTGTGAAGGTCGTAAAAGATCTGATTGCTACAGCGGGTGAAAAGAGCCAGGAAGTTTTTGAGTGAACACACTCCGGAAAGACGAGGGCAGCTTTACTATTGAAGCCTCTCTATTGTTGCCGATCATTATGTGCATCACTATGCTGCTGCTGTTCTTCTGCTTGTACAGCTATCAGAAGTCGATGCTTCTGCAGGTAGCTTCAGCCGCTACGGAACGCGCTGCTTACAATTGGGATAACAGCCACAAAGAAACGAAGGGTTCTTACACCATTGGCGAATATGATTCTCTCTATTGGCGTATTGGAGACGACGATCTGCTCTCCTCTTTGTTCGGTATCGGTGCGCCAGATGGCGGAGCAGCTATTACGCTGCCTGCTGCCGGGGATGGGGGCACACTGCCTGTGGTCAAGCTTACGCATGCATCCGCTATGGTTCCGGCAAATATGCCGGGAGAGATGAACTATACGTATAGCCTTACGGGCCGTAAAGTAAGCGCAGAGCTGAAGCGGATACTGAATTTGCCTGTGCTGGATGAGATTCTGTCCGACAAGGCAGTGCCGGTGGTGCAGGCCCGGTCCGTGATTGCTGAACCTGTTGAATTCATCCGTACCGTTGATCTTATGCGTTATTATGGAGCCAAATTCAAGGGTAATGCGGATAGCGCCAAGTCAGGGACAGGCATGGATAAGAAAAATGCTGCCGTCATGATGAGCAAGCTGCATTGAGCAAGCTGCATTGAAGAAGCTGAATCAGCTTAATGGCCAATGGATATGAGGGCAGCAACTGAGGCACGGAAGGAGGATATGACACGCTTGAAGGCAGAGAAAGGGCATGCTTTTGAAAGAGTGGTAAGAGGCAAGGTCAGAGGGTATACCCGAACCGAAGGTTCAGTCTCTATCTTTTTAATTATGGTGCTGGCATTTGTCTTTCTGTTTACCGCAGTGCTAATTGACTATGCGCGCATTGCGGCTGTAAACGTGCAGGAAGAGCGTTTGGCCAGAGCTGCAGTCCGCTCAGTAATGTCTTCATACGATATCGAACTGAAAGATAAATACGGACTGTTCGCCTATGGCGGCAATGACGGTGATCAGCTTTTGGCCGGTGTGCTGAATGATAATCTGTTTGAGAGCGGGCGAGGCGATTCGTTTAATCTGCTGCCCCTGGGTTTGGATTCTTCCTCCTTGAGCTGGAGCCGTCCGCTCGGAAGCTATGATATCTTCCGCCGGCAGATTGTGGAAGAGATGAAATACAAGGCGCCGATTGATTTCGCCCTGGAGCTGGCCGGTAAGTTCAAGCCGCTGTCTGCGGCCATGGGTGAGGCTTCACGGACAACCAAGGTGCTCGGCAAGCTTCAGCCTTTATATGATGAGCGTGAGGAAGCACTGGATCAGATGCTGAAATCACGGAAGCAGGCAGGGGAGAGTGGACAAGCGCTGCAGGAGCTGATCATGAATCCACCTGGTGGCAGTATCATACCCGCTACCATAGGCACAATTGGCACGGCTGCGGATATTGCGGCTATGTACGGTGACTATGTGGGCAAATATTATGCCGATATGTATAGTGACGAGGACAGCCCTGCACAGTACTGGGGAATTTTATCTGCATATTTGCAGCAATCCGGTGAGCTGCTTGCCCGGTTTCCTGGTGCACAGGCTTCTTATCAAGAGAAACAATCGCGTTATTTAGAGGAGGCGGCAGCCGCGCTGGAGCGGGCGAAAACTTTGAATGCACAAATGAAAAGCCTACTTGAGCAGTCACGAAACAGTGGACCGGACGATGCGCAGGATTCAGCCAGAGACTGGGATATCCCGAACACTTCAGCTGAATTAAGTGCAGATCCCATTAAAAAACTGCGCGAGCAGGAAGATTCGCTTATCCTCACAGCAAGCGAGATCAGCACGATGGAAAATAGCTTGTCAGCACAGTTGACAGCTTC
Source organism: Paenibacillus sp. 22594 (assembly GCF_052044425.1). Lineage (NCBI taxonomy): Bacteria > Bacillati > Bacillota > Bacilli > Caryophanales > Paenibacillaceae > Paenibacillus > Paenibacillus sp. 22594. The sequence continues at coordinate 275,709 of NZ_JBQENA010000004.1, read as the reverse complement.
GCAGGCTGTAGTACAGAAGGTGGCTCTTTTGCCAGGAAGCTTAAGCCCGGCTTCGGGACTTAATGCCGACGTTTCCAGCATGAACGCCAGTATTCTCAACGCTTCGGAAGTGGTAAACAAATATTTGCGCAATTATGGAAACGCGGGGACGCTCATTGCTGCCGAAAGTGCTCAAATTGAAGCACATCGCACATATGATAAAGAGCGCAAGCAAGTGGAGCAGGAAGCTAAAGGCAAGCTTAGCGATGCCATGAAGCTGCTGGACCAGATCCGCGGGCTTGGCGCTAGTGCCGGAGAAGCGATGAAACGGTATCAGACTCTGCATAAGTATTACAACGACAATATTGCTTTCAATTCGGGAGTGGATCAGCAAACAGAGACGGCAATGGCTGATCAGAATCCCTATACTGCCGGGAGCGCCTCTATGGTCAAAGTGGACAGCCTCTATGCTGCAATGGGCAATGTGCTGGAAGGGGCCAGGGACAGGCTGTTTCAGACAGAGTATTCGGCGCTGTATTTTCCTCCCTTTGATATCTCTCAGCTGGCCGGTCTGGCTGCTGGATCTGTAAATGAAGGAACGGGAGGACTGGCGGATCAGCTAGATCCTAATGCTCAGGAGCTGGAGTATATTCTGTATGGCTTTTATAATCCTGCCGGGAATATAGCAGCAGCTTACGGGGAGATTTTTGCAGTGCGGCTGGCTATACGTACCATGGAGGGATTTACAGAACGTGCAGGGCTTGCCAATCCACTGCTGATATTGGCCGCAGCACTTCTGTACGGAGTTGAGCAGGCAGTACAGGATATGCTGCTGTTATGTAAAAATGGTGAAATTCCACTGTCCAAATACATACCTGTCAAGCTGAGCTACCGGGACTATCTGCGTCTGTTTCTGGTGCTGCATGGAGGGGGCGATGTTCAATTGTCGCGTATGCTGGCCCTAATCCGGCTGAATACAGGAAGCAACTTGGATGAGAAATTCACATACACAGCAGCGGATATCAAAATGGCTATGCCATTATGGTTTTTGCCGGGAGTGGTGAAGCTGCTGGATTATGGTACAGGTCTTTCCGGTGAAGTGCAGGGCAAATTATATTACCGGACTGTGCAGGCTGATTTTTCTTACTAGCGGGAGGTGGAACCAGGTGGGGTATGGGGATCGGAAGCAAAAAAATCCGGGATCTGAAGGCAGCATGGTAGTAGAAGCCGCAATGGTCCTTCCCATGTTTCTGCTCTTTGTCCTGTTCCTGATCTTCATCGTGCAAATGACCTTATATTCAACTGCGCTGCAGAGCACGGCTTCGGATACGGTTAAGGTGATCTCGACTCATATGTACCCTGCTGCGTTGGCAGCACAGAAATGGGAGGAGAAGAATGGAGAGGCTGCCGGTGGTCCTGGCGGTGCGGGAGCGGCTTCGGAGGGTGCTGCTTCCACGGATAAATGGAGCGTTCCGCGGCTCTCGCTTGAAGAGTGGAGTGACAGCTATGTGGCAGACCTGCCGGAACCAATAGCGGATTGGGTCAGCGCGGCCGTAAAGCGGGGTGAAGAACCTTTGCAGGAACTGCAGGCAGAGGCATCCGAAGGCGTACTGGATCTGGCGCTCAAGCCTGTAATGAAGCCTTATCTATCCACAGACTGACTGGATTATGACCGCATACATGTTTCGAATGTGATTGTCCCGGACCTGAAGACGGGGGCGCGGCCATACTTTGGACTCGTGGTGAGTTATGCGCTGCCGATGAAGGTACCTTTTCTGAATCAGCGCATCGTGCTTGAGGCCAGTGCGGTGGAACGCTTATGGATAGGGAATACAGATGCGGAAGGCGATGAAGACAGCTCAGGAGGGGAAGAAGATCATAGCACTATTGTGATTCTGGAGAAACCAAATCCAGGAGTAGCGAATGATCAGGGCAGGATCCGGGTTAAGATACCGCCTAATGCTTCTGCCAGTCTGTCTATCTTCTACAAGAGCGGCCAGAGTACAGCTAAATATTTAGGGTGGAAGCAGGCGGATAAGAACGGATATCTTGAGTGGGAATGGAAAATCGGGGTTAACACTACTCCGGGTACATGGCCATTTGTTATTCAGCTGGAGGATGGAACCTCTCTGGAGGCGACTTTTACAGTGGTGAAAAGAAATCAAGTGAAAGAAGTGAAATGATAATGACGGTATGGGCATTCTGGAGCTGCCTGCTATTCCTCGCAGCGGCACTCCTTATGGATATCCGTTTCATGAGAATACCGAACTGGATTACGCTTCCGCTATTGATCGTCGGACTGATTGCGCAGGGTGTGATGAATGGACGTCACGGAATCCTAATGTCTATATGTGGTGCAGGTACAGGGTTTTTGCTGCTGCTGATCATGCATCTTCTGGGGGCGGTTGGAGCTGGGGATGTGAAGCTTTTTGCAGGAATCGGTGCCTGGACTGGAATATTGTTCACACTGCAGGTCACGGTCTATTCTGTATTGTTCGGCGCAGTAATTGGTTGGATTATCGTTCTCGCAAAACATGAAACGGGAAGCCGTGTAAGAGGGATTATCAGCAGAAGTGCCGGGTTTCTAATGCTCCGGGATCCCCGGATATTGAATACCGGAAGCAAGGAAGCGTTGAAATTCCCTTTTATGCTGGCAGTTATGCCGGGGTTCATCTGTGCTTATTTGTACTTATAATGAAGAGGTGAGGAGTATTGTTCGGATTAAGCCGTGATTTTGTACAGCAGGATGGCATTTCGATGCTGCTCAGCAAGCCTGGGGGACTAAGACCGGCAGAGCTTAATATGGTTCAGACCCGGATGCTGATGAATTCAGGAATTCCCCATCATCTGAGGCTGCAGCTCCGGGAAATAGATTTGCAGGTAACCCTGGAATATGCGCTGTCCCGCCGGAAAATGCTCAGCCATCTCCTGAAAGGGGAGAAGCTCGGCTTGACCGATTTCTTCGGCCTGCTGTTGCAGATTGCGTCAGGGATGGAGGAGGGGCGCCTGTACATGCTGCAGGCAGAACAGTATTTGCTGCATGAGGATTATATTTTTATCGATGGGCCACTGCATGGCGGCAAAGTATACCTCACTTATCTCCCTATGCAGTCTGCTGAGGATTCAGTGAGTGCCGGAAGAGCGCTAACGGCATTGATTATGGCGCTTATGGCGTCCGTTAGAGAACTGTCCGGCGACGGGGTTCAGAGGCTGTTGCAATACTGCGGTGAAGAGGGGTTCACTCCAGGAGGGCTAAAGGAACTTCTGGCAGAGCTGTTGACAGAAGGTGAAGGGACAAAATGGCACTCGGATACTGTCCGGCCTGCACCAAGCACCTTTTTGCCCGATGCACATGTACCCGATGCAGAGAGAAGTATTCAGAAACGGAGTGGTTCATTGCCAGGCGCTACTCTACCCGGTGAAGAGCAGCGCAGCGCGGATCAGAGTTTCGCGAGTGTGGCTGCAGAGCCTCCAAAGCCAACTCCATGGATGAGCGGCTATCCGAGGCTTAAGCTGAAGGAGGAACAGCAGCAGCTGCTGGCGGATGATCGGGATCTTGGGAGCAAAGCGGCTCCCGATACCTCTGCTTACAGAACCTATGCAATGCTGGGTGGTGTTGTGGCCGATGCGGTGTTGTGGAAGTTTCTATATTTGAACCATCCCAAACCGCTTTGGATGGTTGTCTGTGTACTTGCGACGCTCATGTTAGGTATATTCTGCTGGCTGGTATGGAGTGGAAGGCTGATCTTGGGTGGTACCAAGGCAGATGAAGAGGCAGGAGACGAGATTGCGGCTAAGGGCCGGAGGAACCCTAAAGAGCTGGAATGGGATTTTGGCCGAAACACTGCAGTTTCTTCTACTATAGTAGATACTTCAAAGGCACTCGTTCCGGTACGAAAATTGGAGCACCCTATTCACAATGACATTCAAACTGCGGTGACGAAAGCCGAATGGCCGGAACGCAGTCTAGCCAAAGCACCGGTTCCAAACCCTCCATTATTTGTTGAAGCTACAGCACTGCTTCAGCATGGATCTCACTCCAGGATGGAACAGGAGCAGGAAGGGGAGCGTGCGATACCCTATCTTGAAAGAATTCAGGAAAACGCAGGCGGGATTCCGGAAAAGATCGAACTGAACCGTCCCAGTTTTCTTATTGGCCGATCCCCCGATGTAGCTCAGTATATAGAGAAGTCTGAAGGGGTCTCGAGAGTGCATGCAGAGATCTCCAAGAGTGCGGGAGGATACATCCTGAAGGACCTGGACTCCAGAAACGGAACACTGTTTCAGGGAGAGGCGATGATTCCGTACAAGGAGTATCCACTGACTGAGGGAGCTATGTTCACTATAGTAAAAGGATGTTATACCTTCCGTTCCGCCTGAGAGGAGGGCCTGACTGTTTATTCCGATTTCAGATGTTCCAATGATGGCTGTAAGGTAGGGTAAGTAAAGGAAAACCCATGCTGCAAGGCTTTGGCAGGGAGTACCCGCTGGCCTTCCAGTAAGATTTCCGACAGTTCACCGACGGCAGCCTTCAGCAGAAGTGACGGGATGGGGAACCAGTGTGGCCGATGATAAACCTTACCGATCATTTTGCCAAATGCCTCATTGGTAACAGGGTTCGGGGCAGTAGCATTGACAGGACCTTCAATTCCGGGAGTTTGGACGCAATAATCGATCAGCCGGACGATATCAGTGAGATCAATCCAGGACAGCCACTGCTTTCCGCTGCCAATTTTACCGCCGAAGCCGAGCATGTAGGGCAGTTTCATTTTGGGGAAAGCGCCGCTTTCGTTGCCGAGCACTACTCCTGTGCGCAGCTTGACCACTCTTACGTTCTTATAAGCTTCGTCCGCAGCTGCTTCCCATGTCTTAACAACCTCGGATGGGAAGTCCATGACATGGGCCGGGGAGGCCTCGTCATAGGTACCCTGCAGTGAAGTTCCGTAAATAGCTACGGCAGAAGACTGGATCACTACGGAAGGTTTGTTCTTCAGTGCATTCAGAAGCTTGGCCACTGCCGAGACGGTTTCAAGACGGGACTGCATAATGGCCTTTTTGCCGCTTGGGGTCCAGCGCTGGCTGAGTGAAGAACCGGCAAGATTAACCAGCGCATCTGCACCTTCGGCTAGCTCCGGATTTGACGCTAGGCTGTCCCAGGTAAGGAAGCTAAGGCCTGGATGGGCAGCGGTCTGGGATTTAGGCTGCTTGCGGCCGACAACAATGATCTGATGCCCGCCCTGGAGCCAGTATTCGGTAAGCTCGCGTCCGATAAATCCGCTGCCGCCGCAGATTACGTATTTCATACAATCGCTCCTTCGGTTACTTAATCAGATGCTGGTAAGGAGAGTAGTCAATGCCGTTCTTTTCAAGGAAGCTGATGAGAAAGCGGTTGTCGCGCCGTGGTGTAGCTACGATATAGCCTCTGATGCAGTGCTCACGGGTGACCTCCGGCGCATGACTCTCCACGGCAATCCTGCCAATCTCGGCAGCTATGGAGTGCTTGGCGATATCGCGGAAGGGACCCGGCACAGGCTGGACGAGCTGATCCAGAAAAGCTTTCATCTCGTCGCTCCACAGAGGACGGCTGCGTTCGACCCAATAATTTTGCCAGTCCAGCTTGGACTTGCCATCGGCTTTGGGCAGCACTTTGAGAAATTTGCGAAACATAAAATAGCCGCCGATGCACATGCAGCCGAGCAGCAAAAAAGTCCAAAATGCGATGGAGTTCATAAACCAATTGCTCGGTGCTGCGGATAACAAGCTTAAGCCTGATTTAAATGACATGATTACACCGCCTTTGACAATGATGATTGTCACAAACTTCATTCTCATCTAAAGTATAGCGTATTTCTATAGTTTTGCGAAGCAGAAGCAGGCACATGGAGCTTGCCTAGATTTATTTTCCCGATCACGGTAGAATAAGGGTTAATTCGTGAAGGAAAGAGGGAAAAAAGCATGCTGAAACTAGGTTCACATGTGTCCTGTGCGGACAAGGGTCTCCTGAGTGCGGCCAATGAAGCAAACGAGTACGGATCAACCTCATTTATGATATATACAGGTGCGCCGCAGAATACGCGCCGCAAACCGATTGAATCGATGTATCCCGCTGAAGGTAAGCTGGCGATGAAAGAGAATGGTGTGGAGGAAATCGTAGTCCATGCCCCCTACATCATCAACTTGGGTTCTTACAAGGAAAGCACATATCAATTGGCTGTTGATTTTCTGCAAGAGGAAATCCGCCGTACCCATGCGCTTGAGGTGAAACATATTGTACTCCATCCGGGAGCATATACGGACAAGGATGCTGAATACGGCGTACAACGGATTGCTGATGGCCTGAATGAGGTACTTGACGGTACGAACGAGACGGAAGTGCATATTGCACTGGAAACGATGGCAGGTAAAGGGACAGAAGTGGGCCGCAGTTTCGAAGAAATCGCCTCGATTATCGACAAGGTCACACATAACGAGCGGCTGTCCATCTGCCTTGATACCTGTCACATTCACGATGCCGGATATGATATAGTCGGCGACCTGGATGGTGTGCTTCAGCAGTTTGACCGGATCATTGGCCTGAATCGGCTGGGTGTAGTCCATATCAACGACAGCAAAAATCCGCGCGGAGCGGGCAAAGACCGCCATACCCCTATCGGCTCAGGATACATTGGCTTTGAAACCATCAACAAGGTAGTTCACCACGAAGCTCTTGCGGGTCTGCCGTTCATTCTGGAGACGCCTTGGATCGGAAAGGAAGCGAAGACACTGCGTCCTATGTACGAGGTGGAAATTGCGCTGCTTCGCGGCACGGTGGCTGAACGGTTCGGAGCGGAGTTCCTGGGTGAGGTTGAGCAGCTGCAGGCCTTTTTTGCCAAACAGGAGCTTGATCCCCGCCAGTATGTGCTGAATGTATGGGAACTGCTGAAGAACGATGCCAAGGCCAAGAAGGCGGACCCGCGTGAACCTCTGGAACGTTTGTACGATTCGGTTGCCGAGGCTCAGCTGTTTCCGCAGCTAAGCGAGGCAGCTGTCAATCAGCGGCTTATCGCCTGGCTGGCAGGCAAGCAATTACTCGTGAACGCATAAGCCAAACTATAGAATGCGCAAGTAGATGAGAGGATGGAAAGAGAACTATGGAGTTGCATGTCAAAAGAGATCATTCGTCAAGCGGACAATACCCGGACCGGGCACGCATGCTTATCTCCTGTCCGGATGGGCCGGGAATTGTGGCTGCAGTATCGCATTTTCTGTACCAGCATGGCGCGAACATTGTTCAGTCGGATCAATATACCATGGACCCGGATGGCGGAATGTTTTTTATGAGAGTGGAGTTTGACCTGCCCAAGCTGGATGAGCGGATTGACGAGGTGCGTTCGATCTTCGGCGGGGTTGCTGAACGTTTCCAGATGAACAGGCAAATTTTCAAGGTTAGCCACAAGAAACGGCTGGCTATCTTTGTTTCCAAAGAGGATCATTGTCTGGTGGAATTGCTCTGGCAGTGGCAGGCCGGGGATCTCGATGCGGATATCGCCCTGGTTGTCAGCAACCATACGGATATGCAGGCCTATGTGGAATCCTTTGGCATTCCGTTCTATCATATTCCGGTCACGGAGGATACCAAAGTGGAAGCGGAGCAGCGCCAGCTTGAGGTCATCGGAGATGACATTGATGTGATTATTTTGGCTCGATACATGCAGATTATCTCACCAGCATTCATAGAGCATTACCGTCACCGGATCATTAACATCCATCATTCGTTCCTTCCGGCGTTCGTTGGCGGCAAGCCCTATGCCCAGGCCTATCAGCGCGGAGTGAAAATTATCGGCGCAACCGCCCACTATGTTACAGAAGAGCTGGACGGTGGTCCCATTATTGAGCAGGACGTGCAGCGGGTCAGCCACAGCGATGACGTGAACGAGTTGAAACGCATCGGGCGCACCATTGAGCGGGTCGTTCTGGCCCGGGCGGTCAAATGGCATATCGAGGACAGAATTCTTGTACATCATAACAAGACAGTGGTTTTTAATTAATTGGAATTCCTCCGGTGAACAGCAGCAGTCATGCTGTATTTTGACAGTGTCTGCCGTTCACCGGAATCCTTCTCCAACCGGGACCTTGCTCCCGCAGTAACCTCAAGCCCAGTAACTCCTCATTGATAATCTAATACTTTTCTCAACCACAACAGGTGAAAAAGCATTTTACCGGACATTTTGGCGCACTATGCCAAAGTGTATTTTGTCGTGTTCACTAACACATTTATAAGGGGGTAGAAAGTTTGGTTTCACAGCGGGGACATTTGTTAAGACGCAATTATTTGTTTGCTTTTCTCATTTTGCTTATCGGCTTCGGCGGTCTACTCGGCTACGATCTGTACTTCAAACCGTACGTGCTGTCGCAGACTGTGGTTAAGATCAAAGTGGCCCAGGACAGCTTTTTGCCCAAAAATTATGAGCTTAAGCCAAGTGACCTGTATCTGGATTCTGTTCAGACCAAGGATATTCCTGCAGGGGTAATCACGGACATCAGTCAGGTGGAGCATAAGATCACTAATGTAAACTTGACGAACGGAAGTATTCTGACGGCAGTTCTTGTGGATGTTAGTGATTTGGAGCCGCAGCAGGATGAGGGGATTTTCCCGATTCCCAAGGAAGCGATCTATGCGATCAACGGCTCACTGCGCAGCAGAGACAAGGTGGATATTTATCTCGTCGAAGGCGATTCGGCGGATCAGGCGCGGAATAGCGGATATAGAGCCTCAGTCGCAACCGCAGGTGACGGGAATTCCGGCACAGATGGTTCAACAGCGGGGACAGGAGCCGTAGAATCACAGCCTTCCGCCCCTCCACGCAAGGTGTTTCTCACCGGAGTCACTGTTAATTATGTAAGAACTGAAGACAACAACGATGTCCAGGATTCCGAGAACGGCAATACGAACAACCGCTTCACCTCAACCGGCAAGGTCGCTGCTCCCGAACTGAAGCTGAAAAAAAGTGACGGCGAACGGCTTGGACAATATCTGGAGCAAGGTAAAAAGCTGTGGATTGTGCGTGTTGAGTAAAAGGGAAAGGAGGGGAATGGAATGAAAATATTCAGTTTTGGGATGGATCAGCTGACCATCAATGAGATCAAGCTTGCCGGGTTTACGGTAGTTACGCAAAATGTCCTGCCCGAGCCTTCCCAGACTCAGGGGCAGATGCTAATGGTTACAAGCGAACAGGTGCCCGTTTCAGGTTTAAGTGAACTGCGGCAGGGTTATCCGAACTCCTCCATATTATATATTTACCGGCAAAAGGGGGTAAGGAGCTATCAGGCTATTCATATGTTATGTGAAAGTCTGGGGATCTTCTTTATCCCGCCCCGTGCGACCTCTTCAGCGATTGTGGAGAAGCTGCGCTACATTCTGGAGGATGAGCGTGAAGAGCGCGGTAATCTCGTCGGATTTTTTGGTTCCGGTCCAGGTATCGGTTGTACGAGTATCGCCAAACTGTTCGCCCGGCGGATTGCCGCTTCGGGACAACGTGTGATTCTGCTCGGACTTGATCTGTATGATCCCGGATTCGATCGCAAGACGGCCATCAGCCTCGACAGGCTGCGCCCCCGGATGACCGGTAAAATGCTCCAGGCAGCGGATTTTGAAGGTCTGGTTAAACAGGAGGGGTACGCCTATTTGCCGGGCAATTTTGATTATTTAAGTGTTCAGGATTACCAAGAGGAGGAGATTGAATATCTGCTTGCCCAAGCTGCCGGGAATGCTGATGTGGTAGTCGCCGACTTCGGGTCCATTCCCGAGAGTGCCGCATGGTATGTGGGGATGCAGAAAACGGCTCTGCGCATGATGGTTACGCATCCGAAGCATGAGTATCGCCTTCAGCCACTCATGGAGCTTGCCGGACACATGGATCTGCACCCGCAGGATTTCCAGTGGATCATCAACCGCAGCAATGTGGAGGAAATGAGCTCACCTAAGAATTTGGCCCTCCGCTTCGGCAGTGAGATTTTGCTTGAGTTGCCCTATTACCAGCCATTTCAGGACAGTCTTCCACTGGGCAAAAGAGAGCTGCAGCAGGTGGACGACAAGGTTCACGCGCTGCTGGTATCCCTCGGTATGGCACCGGAAGCCCGAAAGAAGGGGATTTTTCAATGATTGAATATCGGGATGAGGTATGGGCGGCAAGTTGGAAGCAGCAGAAGGAGACGAAGCTTGAAGTCGAAGCTTTGGAACATGTACTTGAGCCGTTACGGCTGCCGATTCTACAGGACAACCATAGGCTGTTTTCACTGAAGCAAAAAGTGTTGAGTACCTGCAAGCCGGGCAAGGAGGACTTTTACGGTTTTCTGCAAAAAATGAAAAATGACATGAACGCCGAGCTGGAGCGGGAGGACGACGGGTACTTTGAGCTAAATGCAAAGGCGCTGATCGGGGATCCGCAGGCCGTTAGCTTTTTCATGAATGAGATCGAGAAATATCTGCGCAAAACACCGTTTACCGGCAAAGTGCCGGATGCCTACGGGACAGCGGCAGAGGCGCTGTTTCACGAATGGAAGGGATTTGGACCTGCCTACCGCTGGTTCACTGACCGGGCCTATAGCGAATCTACCGGGCTGCAGATGATCGGACGGCAGATTTTTTATAACCATCGCGGGAAATTTGTGGTGTATCCCTATGAGATGCCTTCACTGGACCGGGTTGAACAGCTCAAACGTTCCTTGCTGAAAAGCGACCCCAACAAAAAACTCAACAAGGATAACCCTTCCGTCGAGTTCAAAATGGATGATCCCCTCTGGCCCGGCCGCTTCATCCGGCTCGCGATTTGGGTATCGCCCAGGGTGTGGGAAGGCTTCACCACGATCTCGCTGCGGCGGCAGGTAGTGGAGTTCCTGGATCTGGAGGATCAAGCCGGTACTGAATGTATCCCTGCAGAAGCTATTGAGCTTATCCGCGCGCTGTCGGGTACGTTCCGCAACACCATTATCGCCGGTGCAGTAGGATCAGGTAAAACCACTTTCGCCAACACGGTTGTCGGTGAGCAGTTGCTCGGTTCCTCTTCCTGTATGGGAGTCGTGATGATCGAAAAGCATCCAGAGTCGATTTTGCCGTATCAGATCAAAGGCCACCGGATTATCCCGATTCAGGCAGCCAACGAGGAATTGATGGAGGTTGGGGTGGAGTCGCTGCGGCATGATCCGAACATTCTCTATATGACGGAAATGCGGTATAACGAATGGGAATTTTATCTGTGGAGCGGTGAAAAGGGCTATGACGGGATTACAGGAACCTTTCATACGGTGGATTCGGAGGATATTCCTTATCAGGGTGCTTTTGCGGTGTCCACCCGGATCGGCGGCAGCCTGAAGGGCCATCTGATCTCTGCGCTGAAGTCCTGTGAGCTAGTGTTTATTCTGGAAAGTGTAGCGGACGGAAAGAAACGGCTGGCGCGGATCTCCGAGGTGTACTATGACGAAGCAGCCAACTCCGTATTTGCCAATGATCTGATGCGCTGGGAAGAAGAACAGTCCGCATGGAGCTACAATGACAAGCTGACGGCCAGCCTGATGCGGAAGATGAAGAAGAAAAATCCGCGCGCTTCGCGGGTGCTTCTGCAGGAGCTTGGGCATTTGGCTGCGCTGAAACCGATGGACGGACCGCTGAAAGAGAGTCTCAAGTCAAAGATTGTCCTGAACGAATGAAAATGAGGGGGAGAGCTTGTGGAACTGTTATTTTATGTGCTTCAGGTTGCCTTTCATTTATTGATTGCCGGTGGCCTGTGGCTGCTGGTGAAGCCGCTCATTGAGAGGCATTTAAGGCAGCTTGGACAAAAGATCGACCAGCGGATGAGCCTGCGGATCAGTCTTTTTGGTAAAAAGGTCAGCAGCAATAAAAAGAGGAGGTGGCTGTACCGGCATTTAGACGATCTGCTCTATTTTGCTAAGCGTAAGTATGAGCCGGGGATTAGTGTCACGCGTTTTTTGATTCACACGTTGTTTCTGTTCAGCGCCGTGTTTCTCTCGGGAATGCTGACCTTGAGCGAACTGCCGGGGCATTTGAGCTTCAGTAATCCGTTTTTGGAGGGCATCAGCTTCGATGAACGGATTCCGGTTCAGGGGAATTGGCGCTTTCCGCTCTTTGTTGCAGTCATCGCAGGCAGTATTCCTTATTTGCGGACAAGATATCTCTATGCTCAGCGCAAGGTGCGCGGGAGCTACGATCTATTGGATGTGATCAAAATCGCGACCAAATTCACTCACCTGTCGGTAGACTCGATTTTAACCAAAACCGCTGAATTTTTAACAGAAGAAAGTGTGCTGAAAACCCCGCTTAGACTGCTGGGAGCGGCATTCTCCAACTATAGCAATGAACGGGAACTGACCCATGAGGCAGAGCGGTTTGCGGGGGCTATTGGAACTACCTTTGCCGTGGAATTTGTCTCGGATTTGCTCTACTGCGAGAAAGAGGGAACCCGTTATCTAAAGAACACGCTTATGATGCTAAGCCGCTCCATGGAGCAGCAGCGGGAGACGATCCTGACAGTGAAGGCGGGCAGCAGGGACGCTATCAGTCTCGGGCTGTACGGCAATCTGGTGGTTCTCGTGTCATCCGTCGGAACGTTTATTTACATGCTGAAGCCGGATGTTTATTTCAAATTGCAGTTCCAGACTACTGTCGGTTTGACGTTTTTGATGATTATTATTGCTGGACTGTTCATCTCCTTCATGATCAGTACCATACTCGCCAGGCCAAAGCTGGACTACCACTAAGGTGATGAATGAATTATGGACAGACTCTTACTTTTGATTGCTGTACTCGGAATTGTATATCTTTCGTTGCTGGTTTTTGTGAGCAGCAGTTCCAGACAGGAGCGTTATCTGCTTCGGCTGGGTACAAGGTGGAGGATACTCGGAGAACGGATGCACAATGAGCGGCTGCAGCTGCTGCTGAATAACAGCGGTCTAACCCTTTCCGCAGGCAAAATCACACTGTTCCGCTATTCGGCTGCACTGATTTATTTGTTGGTTCAGGGGGCAGGAGACTTCCTGCGTTCGGAAGCTTTTTCTATCTATGATCTACTTGTTGCTGTTCTGATTCTGTTGATTACCAGTCCGTTAAGATATCTTCCGCTGGGGTGGCTGCTCGCCTGGCTTCATCAGAAGACACTCATTCAAAAAGACGGTGAGTTGATCTCATTCATCCGGCTCTATGAGAACAATCGGCTGCGCAAGCGGGGTTACATGCAGTTTGGATCTTTTTGCGCCGGAACGGCCGGACATTTCAATTACATTCGCCAGGATCTGTATGAGCTGTCCGAACGTGCAGTCGATGAGGGTACCGAACGGGCGATTGAATGGTTCTGCGGTAAATTCCCGGACAATCACGCCTTTATCAACGATATCCGTTCCATTCTGCTGGCAACGGAGGGGATGGACGATGATACGGAAGCAGCCAATTATTTGCGGGAGCAAGGCAAGATCATTACCAAGATCTCCAGTGATCAATATTTGAAAAAATGGTCCTTCATCGGAGACATCTCTACCATCATCAACGTGATTCCCTCCATTGCCACTTTCCTAATGATTGTGTCGCTGGCAATGCAGTACATTTTGCTGATCAAAGGCAACTTCAATGGGGTAGGGATGTTTCAGTGAGTGGATGAATTGCATCGTATGAAATTTTCTATATTCAAGAATCATTTAAAAATATAAAATGAAAAGGGAGATATTAACAATGAAAAAAGACGCTATTTCTACTGGATTGTTCATCGCTATCGGATTCCTGTGTGTTGCCATCGTAATTGCCATTTTGATTCCGGTTGTTCGGGATGTCATTAACTCTGCGGACGACAACAGACCAACCATTCCAGGTGTCACTATAGTGCAACCGGTAGAGTCCGGACCATCGGCTACACTTGCCCAGACCCAGTTCCACACTTCGGTCTGATCACGATGAAAAAAGACTCCATTTCAGTCGCAATGTTTCTGGCTATCGGCTTTGTGATTGCAGGCATGTTCATCGCAACGGCCACAAATATTATCGGCAGCAGCCAGGACGATATCATCACACACACCAAACAAGTCGAGCAGTATTAAGAGGGGGCGTAGGCATTGAAAGCTACCGTTCTCCGGGCATTATTCATGTGGCTTGTCTTGTTCATTATCCTGCAGCCCATCTTCACCTACATTGATTATCTGCTCGATTTGCAGGTCAAGGCCAATACCTCCTATATTACGCAAAAAGCGGCAACGGAGGGGATGGTCACGGCTTCAATGAAAAGTGAGGTCATCGCTAATCTAAAGGCTGTTGGATTTCCTGAGGCTTCGATACAAATCACAAGCAGCACGGAAACTGTTCAGGAACGCAAGCGGCGCATGGATGTGTATGTCTCAGCACCTCGAATGAATCTTTTCCCGTATAATTTTTCCGGAGTGGCCCAGCCCACGCGTTATTACGGGCACGGTTCTATCATGAGTGAGTATCTCGACTGATTAAGGGATGAACCTAATCTATGGACTATATTATTAAGCTGGCGTTTGTTCTACTGATCTTCGTCTATTCCTGGTTTTTTCAGATTCAGAATCAGGAATGGGACATGCTACGCAGCATGCTCAAGGATGCTAATAATATAGCCGTCCATGACGCATCACAGGAGCTTAATGAGTCCGCACGGGCACAAGGCCGTCTGATCATTGATCCCGCTGGAGCTTTTGCCACATTCCGGCAATCCCTTCAGGCGAATCTGGGACTGGACGACGGCCTGTCCCCCCTGGCGGGCAGCCGGATTCAAACTCAAGTGAAAATTGTAAAGTTCGACATAGTCGATCAATCCAGTGGAGTTACTTTTCCTTTTCTCTACGAGGACAGCCAATATGGGATCACTAAATACATACAAGGTCCGTCCGTGATTGCCGTCATTGAGACGGCCCATCCGGTGCTAATCTCCCGGGCGAAAGTTCAGGAGGCCATCATCGTTCCTGCTGTGCAGGAGTATAAGATGAATGATTAATGCCGCTACTGCCGCGTCGATTATGAGGGATAATCTTTCGAAGTATGGGCTCATGAAGGATATGAGGTTGCAGGCTACTGTGATGACTCGTGGTTGAGTTATACGTTGGAAAAATAATGGTTTGTGCTTTTTCTCCAAAGCTGGAGACTGATACTACGAGTAAAAAGCGGAGTTAGCATTCGGATTGAGGGCCATTGATCCTACTTGTAGCTTCTCAAGAAACAATAAACGCAACGTCACCCTTCCCAACTCCGCTTGGGCGGTGTCCCCCACGATGAACTACCCGGTGAAGAATAATCGAGGTGGCGCAAATGGTAATCCTGATCCAAGGCGAGCCATAGCAGGCTGTATCTAAATACAATACTAAGGAGTGTTCGAAGATGAAAAAGACAATGATGAAAGCAATTATGGCAGCAACAATGTTAATCAGTTCAGTAGCAGGTCAGTGGGAAATTTCAAATGCACATGCAGCTGCAGCAACTCCTGCACCGATTATCAGAGATAACCTATTTAAGTTTGGTCTAAAAAAGGAAGTTGAGTTGCCGGTGACCATTACGTCCGGAGGGTTCAGCTATACGCTGGAAAAATTAATGATTTACGATGTGAAGTCCAATGATGCACAGGCGCTGATGAAAAAATATGGGTATAGTGATCGAATCTACAAAAATCCAACTAAATATATGGTTTGGACCAAAATAACTCTTGAGAATAAAGGGAGTAAAACTGTTCAATTCAGTGCCACAGATTTGTCGTTAAAATGGTTTATAACTATAAATGATAAGGATCTGCAAGCACCAACGCCTAAAAATAAAATAAATAAAGTAAATGACAAGGAGGCCTTATACACATGGGTTCTTAAGCCTGGAGAGAAGTTGACTAGCTATCAAATGTATGGAGCTACAAAAAAACCAACGAGTATCTCGATTTGGACAAACGTTGGTGGTGGTTTTGATGAAAAAATAATTGTAAAGGAGTAAAGGAATAAAAAATGAAAAAAATTTACATTGTTTTACTTCTCGTTATCTTGTTTTTCCCTAGCGTCCCAAACTCTACTCAAGCAGCGGATTCAAAAAATAAAACAATATCCTTGCCTACTGAAGTTCTTACTGGATCCACGAATAGCCAACAGACTTACTATTTGGCCTTGCCTAGTGGAGTTTCTAGTTCTTCTATTAATACCTCATCGTTAAAATATAACGGCACCAATCAGAAAGTATCGCTCTCTATCGAGAATGGTAAAGTGAAGGTCACATTAAAAGGAGTAGAAGCGAAACAAAGGATTGATAATGTATTAGGTTATTATTCTTCCTGGAAGAAACCATTTAAAACGACACCAGGTAATTCTATTTGGAGATATTCTGACGGTATCCGCTGGCAAATTAATCAGTGGGATCAGTATTCAAACTCTCAAGAGCATAAGGATGAAAATGGCCAAGGTTCGGGGACACCTAGAAATGATCCCCCGGACATGACTATTGCAACCAAGTCAGATGTGTCAAGGGATGGCGTGAAATGGTACAACAAAAGTGTAGACCAAATTATAGATTCTGAGAATATCGTAGAATCTTCTGTTCAATTACATGTCCTTACAGACCCGGATGTACTCCCGCCTACTTATGTCAGTCATAATATCGTTAATGGCAATCAATTTATCATCTACTACAAAACCAGTGCATCATTAGGTAATTATGGCACTGAAAACCTTCCTGATAGTTGGAAGGGAGGATGGGCTACGGGCAGACGTTATGCCATATTTCTTGATTATTATTTCACCGCCTCCACAAACGTCACCTCCTACAAATACAGCGGCAATGTTTCTTTCGACTACAATCTCCCCACGGAACCGACCCTTACAGGGGACGTTACCCTCATTAAGCCCAATCCCAATCCAGCTAAAATCACGGATAAAGTACCCGTCCGGATCTCCGTGAAGGGTGAACTTCAAGCCTACTCGGATGTAGCGAATATCAAAGAATGGGTGTTTTATGCTAAAAAGAAAGACCAAAACGGGACACTGCAGACAAAAAAGGAAAACGCCAAATCCTTAACGGCAAGCAAAGATTTTGACTTTGAAATTTCTACGGCAGATTTTTCTGGAGAAGAATTTACGCAAAATTATGATTTGTCAGTAATCGTGCGTTTCAATAAAAAGGTTTATACCAAAGCAGGAGAGATCGATTCGCTAGAAGTTAAATTGAAATCTGCGGCAGGCGTATACAAGAAGACTCCGACAGTCACATTTCCACCACCGGCATCAACGCCGGCACCCAAAGGAAAGCCGCCTGTAGCCGTCATCAATGCTCCAAGTGAGGTGAAAGCAGGCGATGATGTCCTTATTGATGGTCGGTTATCTTATGATCCCGATGGAACGATCAAGGACTACTGGTGGGATACGCCAGGTGCAAAGGAAAACATAGGCAATGTATCTAAAGGCACCACCTGGTATAGCGAGGCTCAGGTCGGTAAGGAGTTCAACATTCTACTAACCGTAGTAGATAATGATCTGCAGTTTGGTAGTACGAGCACAAAGATTACAGTGATTAAGCCAGAACCTGAAGCCGGTTTAAGCGTAGGAGGGACCCTTAAGCAAAATCGTAAGGTGATACTGAAAAATAGCAGTACAAGTCCTACACGGTTTCCGTTGGTGCCTGAAAAAACGTATGTGACCCTAACGGCTCTTACTGGAGGAACGAATGCAGATATAAAGTACAGCGGAGCATTGGGGCATTTTGAAACGAAGGATTTACTATTCAAAAAACCTGGTACCTATAAAGCTGCTATTTATGTGGAGAATACTTTAGGTTATTCCTCAAGCACATCCATTACATTTACTATTGTTCCGGATGAAGCACCCGTAAACTATTTTTCCATGGTGAGTACAGCTTATCGTAGCCCTGAAAATGGGAATAAAGCGCTTGTTTCAATTGACGATATGTCCTACTCACCGGATAAAGATGTTATTGGTCGGCGGCTATGGGAGTATCGTTATGATTCCAATAATGATGGCAATTTCAACAACGAGCCGTGGGTAATATACAGCAATGAAAATAAGGACCGTCTAAACCTGGAAGTAAGTGAGGTTGGGAAATATGAGGTCCGGTTAACCGTTTTTGAGGAGTTTGGCCAACCGACGATAGAAGAATTTGTGACAGAGAGTGATCGTAGATCAACAAATTCGGATGGGCAAGCGCAATCAGAGCGAATTGTCGAAGTGAAGAACCGCGGGCCAGAAGTTGACTGGTCTTGGTAAGGGGTGAGCAAGATGGTGCGGATTAAAAGAATATTATTAAATATTATGCCATTTTTAATGCTGTTTAGCCTTCTTTCTGAGTTGAACGTTTTTACCGAAACAGCATATGCAACGAGTGATAATCCGAATATTATCAATTATAAAAAAATCACTATTCCTGCATCACAATCCACTTTTAACAGTCCTTATGGTGGAGCAACAACAGGGAGTACCAATACGTTAATCTTCTCCAATATACAATATGATAAAACAACAAGAAAAATCACTTATGATCTTAATCCAGATGCAAAACTTACAACAAATACGACATTGGACGCACCTATTGATTCAGATGATGCACGAGTAGAGGAATTACAATTTTGTGTAGGAGCATTAGGGGATGATGAATACCCGCTAAAATATCCTGATAATTTGGATTATTATGGTTGTGGTATATATGAAATGAGTCATCCTAGTTTGGCAACTAATATGTTAGATAATCACTACTTCCAGGGTCCACTCTCCGTCTCTGGTGGTAGTTTTGCCACATCTTTTAATTTGGCTGCAGATGCTCCATATGCTACAGGCTATAGTCTCGGTACTTCATATGGTGTTGTTCCCGGTAGAACTCCTATGGCTCTTTTTGTTAGACTAGCCTGGACAGCAGGAAAACAACCATTATGGAAGTTAGGTCCACAATATGGATTTAGTACCCCCATGATAGGCCGTATCATGAATTTTGTCATTCCATTAGAAGAAAATGGACCGCCGACGATTAGTTTGAATTCGCCTAACGATCAGGTATTGCAGAATGAACCAGGGCGGAACACGATGAATATCGAAGGTTATGTTCATGATCCGGACAATGATGATCTGATTGTGAGTGCAGAGATACCAAACGTATTCTACAAAAAAACGGTGGTCAAGCAGACGAAAAGTTATCAACCGTTCTCGATACCTATTGATGTAATTGCGGATTCTATTCCTCCTGGGGATTACACAATCAATGTAAAGGTCGCAGATCCATCTGATATGTCTGCTTCTACATCAATGACTGTAAAAGTCAGGATTAGGCTGAAGCGAAGTGCATTTGTCCTGGTAAACACACCTGTTGAGAACAGCGGGACAACCTACAAGGACTATGAAAGTGACCCTAAATATGCAGAACGTGTAAGATATGATCATGATCCGAACTATTTTGAAAATTCAATGGGAATGATCAATGATTCTGGATTATGGAGGACTCAATTGTACAATTCATTCCCATACACGGGGGAATATGTGGTGACGTATCAGGCTAAGGACAATCCCAAAGCGAATGCCGCATTTTCGGATTATCAGATGTGGAGCAGGGATGCAGCATCAACCATGAGTTTCAAGGTCCACCGGAAGCCAATTGCACTTTTTGCCGCGAAGCTTGTCGGCTCTACCGTGCAACTCGTTGACAGTTCATACGACTTGGATCATGTATCCAGAGCAGATAAAGGACTCATGCAATGGCAGTGGCAGTACAAAAAAAGCTATGAGGAAATGTGGACCGATGGCCAACCAACAGGCGCTATCTCTACCAAAGATAATTATGATATCCGGCTAAGGGTGCGGGATGTGGATGGAGATAATGGAGCTGGTGCATGGAGTGATTGGTGCCAACGCACCATTGGAACTGCTGCAGGGAATTTACCCCCAGTGGCCATGTTCACCGTTGACCCTAGCATTGTGTCATACCGTAAGGCCACGACGATTATAGATAAATCCTTCGATCCGGACAATGACCCACTGGATACATATAAATGGAGTGTGGTTAAGGATGGATGGAATATGGTGTGGTCGCATTATGGTGGAGCGAATACACCGCCTAATATCGCGGCATATGGGGTAGGGAGTTATCAAATTAGCTTACAGGTCCGTGACAACCGGGGGCTATGGTCCGAGACCTACAGCCAAAACGTACAGGTAGTGAATCATCCGCCGGTAGCTGCGTTTAACATGCCCAATGAAGTCTATAGGGACACGCTGATCACCCTGGATAATCAAACGCCAGATCCGGATGAAGATGGCGATGCACTCACGTACACATGGAATGCAAGGGTAAACAGCAGTCCGTATTACTGGTCTGGTAACAATCGGTACCAATCCCTGACCATTCGGGACCTCATTGCCCGTAATGGGATTTCTCCGAAGCAGGCAATCTCAGACGGCTGGGAAATGCGGCTAACGGCTTCGGATGGATCGCTTAGTTCAAACGCTACACAATTATTTATTGTAAAGAACCACGCGCCTGTAGCCGCTATAAACGGTTCTGCAACGGCCCATCAGTATGATACCCTGACCTACTCTTCAAATGATGTGGACGAAGATACATCCGATCAAGGCTCCTTAGCCTACTACTGGAAAGTAACAAACAGTGATGGGGCCATAAAGTCATACCGAACATCAAATGTGAATCTTACCTTTCCAGAGCCGGGAGTGTACACCCTGGAGCATTGGGCCATAGACCAAATCGGAGATAAATCCAATGTGGCCGTACTCCAAGTAAGTGTGACGAAGAATCTTGCACCATCTATGGTCCTGACTTCCCCTCCAGGAGCACCGAGTAATCCAACGATTATAGATGCCGAGCTTCAAGGAGATCCTTTGATTAAGTGGACCTACTCTGACCCGGAGAATGATGTTCAGGAAAAGTTCCACTTGGATTTTTTCTCGAAAGGAGACGATCTGCTGAGGTATTCTGTAGAAAACACGGATAGTACTGGGTCGCTGCGGCAATATCAAGTTCCAGATCAAACTTTCGAAAGATTTAAATATTTCTACCTGTATGGAAGTGTATTCTCTAAAGAGTCCTGGTCGGATCTTTCGAATGAGAAAGCATTCATCATCGACAACCCGCCGCATCCGGGCTTTACCCTGATCACAGATACCGGACGAGACGCAGCACAGGTACCAATCTACCGTACAGATGTACTCCAGATTAAAAGTACAGCTACAGATGCCGATTTACCGAAAGGTGATAGCATTAAGCATCAATATTTCCTGAAGCCATCAGGTGGGGCGGAGAGCTTGGCGGGTACGCAGAGCATGTTTACCAAGCAATTCAGTTCGAACGGTACTTTTACCCTGCGGCAGAGGATTACGGATTCATTGGGGCTGTACCGGGAACTGACTCAAACTCTTACGGTTGTGAACCGTATCCCTACAGCTGATATCACATACCCGGCCAGCACTAGCCAGGCTAGTCCAACGATCGTCAGTACGCTGACTCCAATCATCAAATGGGAGTATCATGACGAAGACGGAGATCTGCAGCAGCGTTATAAGGTAAGAATCATTAATCTGACTACCGGAGAAGTTACGGTGCAGTCCGGCGAACAAGCATCAAGCGACAAACAGTGGCCAATACCATCCAGCGCCTTGGTAGAGAATCAGAAGTATGCTGCCGAGGTAGAGGTCTATGACGGCTTCAACTGGAGCACCGTGTCCCCGCGGAAATATTTTATGGTCAATTTGCTTACAGTTAAGGGTGGGGTTCAGCATACGGCAGAGTGGAATGCCAACCGTCAAGCCTACAATTTGAATAAAGGCGGGAGTGCAGAGAGTCCGCGCGGGTATAGTGTGTATTGGGCAGGAGAACGTTTTGTGCTGCAAGCGAATGCAACCGGGCTGCCAGATACGATTGATGTAGTAATGTCTGGCGGGTATACGGCGCAGCTTAGTCCTACAGACAGCGGGAAAACGTTATGGAGCGGTGAATTGTACGATCCCAACTTTGAAAAACTGCCTGACGGTCCAGTTACATTTACTTTCACCGCAAAGAATGAGTACAACACCAAAATAGATGCGGTAACCGTTACCGTGCTGGGAGACTGGACAGAATATTTTCAGAGCCATAGGGTCAAATAGAAGATGCGGATAAGCAAATCTTAGCTTTGTGAATTTTGAACCTGAGCATTTTGAACCAGACTGTAGTTAGGTATTCTATGTAAGCAGCAGCGTGCGGAGAGCGGGCGTTCAGACAACCCCTTCCGCACGCTCATCTTGCAGCCTTATCAATCTTGCCGCAACGGAAGCCGGAACTGCGGACCCTGAAGAAGTGTGTACACCAGAATTGTGGACTGTCATTCTGTGTGTTCTGCGCATATAGTAGGACAGCTTGCCGCTGAAGATTTTGTGAGCGCACAGAGAGTCAGCGAAATCTTCGGGAGTCACGAAGCAGGAGGGCTTGGCTACCGGATGAACAGCAGACTCTTCGAACACTGAGGCGACAAAATGGGAGCAGAAATAAGCGTCTTCCCGATTGATTTTCACATTCAGGAGAACTCCAATCAAGCCTAACAAATGGTATTTGTAGCGGTCCTGATGCTCCATCATGCCCTTCACGTGGTTGTACATCTTTTCATATTCGTCTTTGCTCACTCTGAGCTGATAGATTGCGCAGTCCGCACTGTTATAAAAGGGATGGATAAAGTCCTCGCGGATCAGCCCTGCGACAAAGGGGTTGTAGGCTTTTTTTCGCCCGAAGCTATAGACCTCGCGCAGTTCACAGTCAAAAGCAATCGAAGCATGATTGAGCTCGGCTTTGGTAAACCATTTAATGAGCCCGCTAAAAGCAGTGCCCGTTCCGGTAAGCACAACGTAGATATTATGATTTGCTGTCATCTTCGCGATTCCTTTCTGCTGGAAATATGAATAATTTGGTATAACCGCTCACTTAAGTAATTCCATCTTACTGTATATTCCAGCATTGTAAAACAAACTTTAGTCTAATTCGGGTACTGGACCAAAGCCTAAGTTGTGAACTGGTCTTATGTATGTTGCAGAACGTTTAAGGGGATAGCTCCTTCGTTACATCTGAAATAAAACGTTTTCATTTATGATTCTATCATACTCTATTTTTGCTCTGGCAGCCTGTTCTTTTCAAAGTGCGGGCTGTTTTTTTACTGCTCTTGTGAGGGGGTTAGCTGTTGTGAAACACTGGAAAATTGATGCATAGATTAGACTGAAACCGCAAAATATAAGCTGTTCGAACATCGAGTTTACAAAAACAATTGGAAATGCTTCCACTTTAGTGATACAATAATAGTCAAAATGACATTCTTGAATTAGAGGAGGATTATTTTCATGACTGAACAGGCAAAAGAACAAGCAATCCACAAAAAAGAAAACTCCACAGTGGACAACCTGGCCATCACGACGATCCGTACGCTTGCTATCGATGCGATTGAAAAAGCGAATTCCGGACACCCGGGAATGCCGATGGGTTCAGCTCCAATGGGGTATCAGCTGTTTGCGAAGACTATGAATCATAATCCGGAGCACCCGACCTGGGTCAACCGTGACCGCTTTGTTTTGTCCGCAGGACACGGTTCTATGCTGCTGTACAGCCTGCTGCACCTTAGCGGCTATGATCTGCCGATGGAAGAATTGAAGCAATTCCGCCAATGGGGCAGCCTGACACCGGGACATCCGGAGTTCGGCCATACTGCAGGTGTTGATGCCACTACTGGTCCGCTGGGTCAGGGTATCGGGATGGCAGTAGGGATGGCGATGGCTGAGGCTCAATTGGGCGCTACCTACAATAAAGGCGAACACAATGTAATTGACCACTATACGTACGCAATCTGCGGCGACGGCGATTTAATGGAAGGAATCTCTTCCGAATCTGCTTCGCTTGCCGGCCATTTGAAGCTTGGCAAACTGATTGTCATGTACGATTCCAATGATATCTCTCTGGACGGCAAATTGAATCTGGCGTTCTCCGAAAATGTAGCCAAACGTTTTGAAGCTTATGGCTGGCAGGTTCTGCGTGTGGAAGACGGCAACGACCTTCCTGCGCTGGGCAAAGCTATTAGTGAAGCTCAAGCCGACAGCAGCAAGCCGACACTGATTGAAGTGAAGACGGTTATCGGCTATGGCAGCCCGAACAAACAAGGTAAAGGCGGCCACGGCGGTACTCACGGTTCCCCGCTGGGAGCAGACGAAGCCAAGCTGACGAAGGATTTCTACAAATGGGTATATGAAGAAAACTTCTATGTGCCTGATGAAGTCCGTGCCCGTTTTGCCGAAGTGAAGGAAAAAGGCATTGCAGCCAACAAAGCATGGGACGAGAAATTCGCGGCATACAAAAAAGCATACCCAGAGCTTGCAGCTCAGCTCGAAACGGCTCTGAAGGGTGAACTTCCTGAAGGCTGGGATGCGAATCTGCCATTCTACAAAGCTGAAGACAAAGCGGTGTCCACCCGTGTTGCCTCCGGTAATGCCCTGAACGGACTGACTGCGGGAGTTCCTCAACTGGTGGGCGGTTCTGCTGACCTGGAAAGCTCGACAATGACCCATCTGAACGGTCTCGAACAATTCACTCCGGATTCCTATGATGGCCGCAATATTTATTTCGGTGTACGCGAGTTCGGTATGGCTGCGGCGATGAACGGGATTGCCCTGCATAGTGGTCTCAAAGTATTCGGCGGTACGTTCTTCGTATTCACCGACTACCTGCGTCCGGCGGTTCGTCTGGCTTCGATTATGAAGCTTCCGGTAACTTATGTGCTTACGCATGACAGTATCGCTGTTGGTGAAGACGGTCCGACGCATGAACCTATCGAGCAGCTCGCTTCCCTGCGTATCATTCCGGGCCTTACGGTTATCCGTCCGGCTGACGGCAATGAAACCTCTGCCGCTTGGGCCTATGCAATGGAAAACACTTCAAATCCGGTAGCGCTGGTGCTGACCCGCCAAAACCTGCCGATCCTGCAAGGAACGGTAGACGGTGTGCGTGATAACATCAAACGCGGCGGATACGTGGTTTCCGATTCCAAGAACGGTACACCGCAGGCACAAATTATCGCAACAGGCTCCGAGGTTCAATTGGCTGTGAAAGCACAGGCTGCTCTTGCCGAAGAAGGCATCGATGTCCGTGTCATCAGTTTGCCGAGCTGGGATCTGTTCGAGAAGCAAGATAAAGCCTACCGTGATTCTGTTATCCTGCCTGAAGTCAAAGCGCGTCTGGCTATTGAAATGGCGCAATCCTTCGGCTGGGAACGTTACACCGGTGATCAGGGTGATATCCTGGGTATTACAACGTTTGGCGCTTCCGCACCTGGCGATACTGTAATCAGAGAATATGGCTTTACGGTTGAAAATGTAGTCAGCCGCGTGAAGGCCCTGCTATAATAGACGGATTAAGGACAAAGGGGAGAATAAGCAGATGAGTCAGTTCACCAACGCGACAATTCAAAAAGCAGCTAATATTTATTACGATGGAAAAGTTACCAGCCGTACAGTTACATTGCAGGACGGCACTAAGGTGACGCTCGGCATCATGCTGCCTGGAGTGTATGAATTCGGTACCGAAGGCCCTGAGACGATGGAAATTCTGTCCGGCGATCTAAAAGTACTGCTTCCCGGCTCAGACATTTGGAAAGAAATCAAGGGCACAGACACCTTCCACGTTCCCGGCAATTCCAAATTTTCGCTGGAAGTATTCGCATTAACTGATTATTGCTGTTCTTACCCGGTTTTGTAATTTAAGCCAAGGAATGAAGAGTGTCTCAACAGCTTCGGCTGCTGGGACACTTTTTTTGTTTCAGGCAGATAAATCTACTAATTATTAATATTGACGACATGAATACATTCTCATATACTTCCACTAGCTACGAGAGAGGCTAGAGTGCCTCAAGCAGATAGAATGGGAGATGGAAATGTGATAAAGTCAGGGTTTTGCAAGGAAATACATAAGGTTACGCTATTTTTATTAAGTTTTATATTACTAGGCTCTTTGTTCGTTACTACCGGACCAGCACAGGCATCGGCAAACCTTGTGAACCCCAATCAGGTATACTCCTATACGGTAATGCAAAGGGATATTGAGAGAGTAGTGAAGCAATACCCCGACCTCGTATCTTATGAATCACTGGGACAAACCGCATATGGGCGGCAATTGTTTGCAGTGAAGTTAGGGAGAGGGGAATCCGTACTGTTTCTTAACGGTTCTCATCATGCCAGAGAGTGGATGACAAGTTCATTGTTGATGAAAATGATCGATACTTATGCTGAGGCCTATAATAGTAATAGTAAAATCGGTGATTACAACGTACGCAGTTTACTGGATGAAGTCAGCATTTGGATCGTTCCGATGGTAAATCCGGATGGAGTTACGTTGTCTCAACAAGGTACAGCAGGGTTGCCGGTAAGTCTAGCCCAAACGCTGCGTCAGTATAACGGAAACAGCACAAATTTTACCCGCTGGAAAGCAAATATGCAGGGAATTGACCTTAATCGTCAATATCCGGCAAGTTGGAATACGATTAAGAATGCGGCTAAGTATCCTTCGTATCAGAATTATAAGGGGCAGAAGCCGGGGCAAGCACCTGAAGTTCAGATGATGATGGATTTTACTCATAAGATTGATCCAGAAGTCACCATTTCCTACCATAGCTCCGGTGAAATCATATTCTGGCATTTCAATACCTTGAACAGCAATCTGACCCGCGACAAAACGATGGCCCGGGCACTTGGCAACCTGACAGGCTACTCTCTGGTGACTCCGGAGAAGAACCCTTCGGGCGGCGGGTATAAGGATTGGTTCATTCAAGAGTATGGCCGTCCCGGGTTTACTATTGAGATTGCAAATTATGCCGGTGAGAGCAGTGTTCCGCTAAATCAGTTCAACAGAATCTGGTCTGAAAATAAAGAGGTTGGGCTGTATTCCGCAACGCAATCCTATTCATTATGGCTTACGAAGCAGACTATTCAGTATCTTCAGCAATCTATGAGTCTGGTAGGGGGAACAGAGCTATATTCTAAAATAGGAGCGCAGGCGGGCGGTGTCCAGCTGCAACCGCAAAAAATTCATGTGATTGCCCGGAAGGGAGACTGGTACCAGGTTCAGGCCAATGAAGGACAGGGATGGATCCATCCATCACCGGGAAAGCTGACGATCATCGAGGAGATCAAGGCAACTGCTGAATTAAAAGTAAGTTCACCCGCCTATAAATATCCGGATGCCTTCTCTCCTAAGGTGACTGTCCTCGCTCCGCAAACCGTTCAAGTATCGGGAAGATGGGGAACCTGGCTGCTGGCCTCCACCCCAAGCGGAACTTGGTGGATTGACGGGCGTAAGGCAGAGCTCAAGTGGCCAATAGAGGATACTGGGCAAAATACGGCTACGGAAGTGGAGACATCCGGGGGTATACAGTTAGAACCTGTAACTACTCCGTAATATCAATCAAATTCATTACTGCTTCTGGGTTCGTTCATATTGAATCAGTGTTTCTTCACTATGTTCGAGCGGAACTTCTGCGATCTGCACAAATCCCAGCTTTTCATAGAAATATTGGTTTCTGACCGCCCATGAAGGGGTATCCAGTGTCCATTTCTGCGCATTGGGGAAAGTGCTGAACAGGAAGTTGAATGCATCTTGCCCGTACCCCCGGTTTTGATATAAAGGGTCGATGAAAATACGGCCGAGATGACATTCCCGTTCATCCGGTGAAGCGAATACAAGCATTCCGCCGATGATAGAGTCATCTGCAAGCAGCTTGTAATATAGGCCTTTCCCCATCATCTCGCTTTGCCAGGAACTGGAGCTATATCCCGGTGGTCCGTCTTCAGCTTTGTTCTGAAACCGCTGGGCGTCGTGATCAAATGTGATTTTTTGGACTTTAGCTAACGCAGGAGCGTCTAATGGATCAGCTAACTGGATAAACAGCATATTGATTTCCTCCTTGGTATTTTAGCCATCAAAAGACGCAGCCTGAAATTCCAGCTGCGCCAAATTAAAACCGGGGTATGTGAGAAAAGAATGCTTATTCCTTGCTTGCGCCGTCGCCGATCTTCTGGCCAATCCATTCTTCATACGATTTTACCACTGCGGACAGGTCTTCGTCCCCGAAGCCGTGGTTGAACCCGGCCTGGAACATGCTTTTGGCTACGCCAAGCATAGGTGAGGGCACACCTGTAGAGTCACTGAGTGAGGAAGCCAGCTTGAGATCCTTCAGCATCAGCGCAAGGGAGAACTGGTTGCTGAAATCATTATCGATGATCTTCTGGCCCTTCAGCTCAGCTTGTTTGCTGCCGGCCGATCCGTTCTTCACCAGTTCCAGGAACTTGTCAGCGGGAACGCCGGATTTTACCGCGATGGAGAAGCCCTCGGCGAGCGCGACATTATGAATGCCGACCATAGCGTTATGTGCCAGCTTCGCAACTGCACCGCTGCCGTTGCCGCCCATATGCAGCAGCAGTCTGCCCATAGAGTCGAAGATATCCCGGTGCTCTTCAATGACATCAGCACTGCCGCCAACCATGAATACCAGTGTGCCTTCAATGGCGGCGGGTTTGCTGCCCGTTACTGGCGCATCCAGGAACTTTCCACCCCGTTCCTCCACGGCTGCGGCAATTTCACGGGCCAAATCAGGAGATATTGTACTGGAATCGACTACGGTTGCTCCCGGTTTGATCACGTCCAGGATACCGTTTGCGCCATAGAATACTTCACGGATAGAATCATCATTGCTAATCATGGTAATAATAACATCCTTGCCTTTGGCGGCTTCTTGAGATGTTGCAGCCACCTGGGCGCCTTCTGCCCTGAGAGGTTCGCTTTTGCTTGATGTCCGGTTGTACACTGTAACCCCAAATCCGCTGCGCAGCAGATTGGAAGCCATAGGTGCACCCATTGTTCCGAGTCCGATAAAGCCGATCTGTTTCATTCCGTTTCCACCTTCGCTCTTTGAAATGGCATGCTTTGTTATATTCTATCACGCCCCCAGGGCTTGTTCCACAAAACCGTGCTTTGCTCTAGCGGCAAACGCTTCCACAAAACTTTCAAAAACATGGTTCTAAAGCCCGGGATGTGCCTTAAGACCTTGCCAGTAAAGGCAAATTAAAGTATCCTATTATAAAGTTGTAACAAA
This sequence comes from Paenibacillus sp. 22594, assembly GCF_052044425.1. Taxonomy (NCBI): domain Bacteria; kingdom Bacillati; phylum Bacillota; class Bacilli; order Caryophanales; family Paenibacillaceae; genus Paenibacillus; species Paenibacillus sp. 22594. The sequence continues at coordinate 246,604 of NZ_JBQENA010000004.1, read as the reverse complement.
CGGTGTCAAATCTAAAGAGATATACAGGAGGTTACCAATACCGATGTCCAAGAAGATTAATTTTGACTACACCAAAGCCCTTTCCTTCTTTAGCCAGCATGAGATTGACTACTTTGCCGCCCCGGTGAAGCTGGCCCATGAGCAGCTTCATAACAAAAGTGGAGCAGGTTCCGACTACCTGGGCTGGATCGATCTGCCTACAGCTTATGACAAGGAAGAGTTCGCCCGTATCCAACAGGCTGCCAAGAAAATCCAAGGGGATTCCGATGTGCTTATCGTTATCGGTATCGGCGGTTCTTATCTGGGCGCGCGTGCAGCGATTGAAGCTCTCTCGCATTCCTTCTATAACAACCTTTCCAAAGACAAACGCAAAACACCGGAAGTTTATTTTGCAGGGAACAATATCAGCTCGACATATATCACACACCTGCTTGACCTTGTAGAAGGCAAAGACTTCTCCGTGAACGTCATCTCCAAATCCGGAACAACTACTGAGCCGGCAATCGCATTCCGCATTTTCCGCGCAGCGCTGGAGAAGAAATACGGCAAAGAAGAAGCACGCAAACGTATCTATGCCACTACTGACAAGGAGAAGGGCGCACTCAAGAAGCTTGCTAATGAAGAAGGCTATGAGTCGTTCATTATTCCTGACGATGTAGGCGGACGTTATTCTGTACTTACACCAGTAGGCCTGCTGCCAATCGCAGTAGCTGGAATCAATATTGAAGAAATGATGCAAGGGGCCGCAGCCGCTGCCGATGAGTTCAACAATCCTGACGTGGCTACCAACCAGAGCTATCAATATGCTGCAGTCCGCAATGCTTTGTACCGCAAGGGCAAAACAACGGAAATTCTCGTTAACTACGAACCTTCCCTGCACTTTGTATCCGAATGGTGGAAGCAGCTATACGGCGAAAGCGAAGGCAAGGATTTCAAGGGTATTTATCCATCCTCCGTTGATTTCTCCACGGATCTGCATTCCATGGGCCAATTCATTCAAGAGGGTAACCGTAATATTTTCGAAACAGTGATCCAGGTTGAACAGGTTCAGCATCATGTATCCATTGAGAATGATCCGGATGATCTGGACGGTCTGAACTTCTTGACTGGCAAGACTATGGACTTTGTCAACAAAAAAGCGTTCCAGGGTACGATGCTGGCACATACAGACGGACAAGTACCGAATCTGATCGTGACCATCCCGGATCAAACGCCTTATACCTTTGGGTACCTGGTGTACTTCTTTGAAAAAGCGTGCGGAATCAGCGGATACCTGCTGGGCGTTAACCCGTTCGACCAACCGGGCGTAGAAGCATACAAGAAGAATATGTTCGCACTGCTCGGCAAACCGGGCTACGAGAAAGAAAAAGCAGAGCTCGAAGCCAGACTTACCGAATAGTATTGCCGAACACCGAAGATCATTCATACAAGCAGTAAGCACCCGGGAGCAGTCCATAGGTAATCCAATACCATGGCCTGCTCCTAATATATATCAAGTTATTATATAGATGTTAGGAATGGAATAATGATGCTGGAACAATACCGGACGGTGCGCTCTCCCGGTTCCCGGGAAGTCGTAATCCGTAAGTCACGCTTTATCGGTCATGTTATGCCGGTAGAGAACGAAGAAGAAGCGGTACAATTTATCGAGAATATCAAGAAGCAGCATTGGAATGCCACACATAACTGCTCAGCTTATATGATTGGTGAGCGGGACGAGATCCAGAGACAGTCGGATGACGGGGAACCGAGTGGAACGGCCGGTAAACCGATTTTGGAAGTAATTCGCAGCCAAAACGTTAAAAATGTCGCAATTGTTGTCACCCGTTATTTTGGAGGCATTATGCTGGGTGCAGGCGGATTAATCCGGGCCTATACGGACGGCGCTGTGCTGGCACTCGAAGCTGGAGAAGTGATCACCCGTGTGCTGAGGCGGGAGGTATTTGTTGAAATCGACTATACCTGGCTGGGCAAGGTTGAGAACGAGCTTAGAGGAAGAGGCATTCAGACTGGTGAAACTTTATTTACGGATAAGGTTACGCTGTTGTGTCTTCCACGCAATGATGATGGCGACGCGTTTATGGCATGGATAACGGATCTTACCCAGGGGCAAGCGCTGGTTACAGAAGGGCGGCGGCTTTACTACAGCGAAGGGGAATAAGATATGGCAAGAAGAGCAGTCGAGCAGGAGTTGTCGAGGGAAAGAATCCTGGAAGCGGCGAGGCATTTATTTATTACCAAGGGATACCGGGCCATATCGATGCGCAGCATTGGCCAGCATTTGGGGTACAGCCATGGGTCGCTCTATTATCACTTCAAGGAAAAGGCTGAGTTGTTCTACGCCATCGTCGTCGAGGATTTCAATCATGTAGCCACATTGCTGAATCAAGTCATGCAGACTCCTCCTGAACCGGGAATGACCCGGGTGGAACAGCTGATTCTGGAATTTATCCGGTTTGGCTTGGATCATCCTTATCAGTATGAAATTATGTTCATGATCCGTGACGAAGAGCTGCTTGCTTATTGTCGTGCGGAACAGGGCCGATGTTTTGAGTTATTCGCAGGTATTGTACGTTCGCACATGAAGGAAGAGGGGTATGTGTCCGAAGACTGGCAGAGCATCCCGTTAACCTTGTTCTTGTCTGCACACGGATTTATTTCTTACTATATCCAGGATAAGGTATCCTTCGAAGATGTCAGGCAGGCTGCAATCATGCATGTCAAGGTATTAAGCCGCAGTTTGTAGGGCTTGTTTTTTTATCACTCATCAATTTAGCGCGTTGCATTGGTATTACTTTATTACTTTCAATGACGAAAGTGTGAAGGCAGCTCTCATAGGTATAGGTGTATAAAAGGCGGCTCCGCCGGAATAGGCGGAGCCGCTATTTTTGTTAGGCAGAGAAGTACTTTTGAAATTTGGCGGTTAAGGCTGTCTTAGCCCTCGATGATCTTAAAATGGCATTGCCGGCGTCTGGGCCCGTCGAACTCACAGAAATAAATGCCCTGCCAGCGTCCCAGCAGAAGTGCGCCTTCATGAATAATAATACTTTGTGAGGGGCCGGCGGTGATGGATTTCAGATGAGAAGCGGTATTACCTTCTCCATGGCGGTATTTGGGATGCTCCCAAGGAAAAACCTCGTCAAGCCTCATTAGCACATCATGTTTGACATCAGGGTCGGCATTCTCATTAATGGCTATTCCGGCTGTGGTATGCGGGCAGTAGACGACGATGATGCCATTCTGTACACCGCTCTTTTTGACATAGGAAATGACTTCGCGGGTGATGTCCCGCAGTTCATCCCGTTTGCTGGTACTGATCTCCATAGTGTGCAGCATAACGTTATCCCCTCTCTGTGTTGCCAATATACTATATTTTACCCCAAATCGGCATGAAAGTAATTGACGGGGCATGGGGCATTTGGTAAAGTAATGATAACTTTAAACCAAGTATATTAATAGGAATAATTATGGCTGTAAAGGCGAGTATACCGACCGGTAAGCCGGAGGTGGGGGGACTTATTCTTGAATACGCTGCTTAGACACAAGGGATGGACCTGGGGATTCCGCACGACGATACTTCTTTATTTTGTTGTACTTATTGTTCTGCCGATACTCGGTGTCTATTACAACTCATTCTCTCTGGGCTTCGGAAACTTTGCCGAGAGCGTCAGCGACCCGATTGCCTGGAAGTCGGTACTGTTGACATTGAAACTGGCCGTTATTGCTACAGTTATTAATGTTCTGCTCGGCACGATGATTGCCTGGGTGCTGATCCGCTATCAATTTCCCGGCAAGGCACTGCTGAACAGTCTTGTGGATTTGCCATTTGCGCTGCCTACGGCGGTTGGGGGGCTAATGATTCTGCTGCTGCTGGGTCCGGGCAGTCTGATCGGCGGAATGGCTGAAGCATTGGGATTTGAGATTGTATTTCACCAGCCGGCTATTGTGATTGCCATGGTCTTTGTAACTTTTCCATTTGTGATCCGTGCGGTACAGCCGCTGCTGGAGGAATTGGATGCCTCTGAAGAAGAAGCGGCTTATACGATGGGAGCTACACGCAGCCGGGTATTCTGGCAGGTTATTCTTCCTTCCATGTCCCCCGGGATGATTAGTGGCGGCATGCTTGCATTCTCCCGGGCACTTGCCGAATTTGGAGCCGTCGTGCTCGTAGCGGGCAATATTCCGGGACGGACGCTAGTGTCCTCCGTGTTTATTTTCGGTGAAGTTGAAAGTGACAATCCGGTCGGTGCCGCAGCGGTGTCCATCATCCTGTTAACCTTGTCCTTTCTCATTCTCTGGCTGATCAATATGCTGCAGATGCGGGGGAGAAGAGCATGAGGAGACTATGGATCGGACTGACTTATCTTGTGTTTTTCCTGCTGATTGCTGCACCTCTCGGGAAAATGGCGATCGGTGCCTTCAGTGAAGGCTTCGGCGGCTTCTGGGATGCCCTGACCCGGCCGGAGGCGCTGCACGCGCTGATGATGACAGGATTCGTCGTTGTGGTGGTCACGCTGCTCAATACGCTGTTTGGCATTATGATGGCCTTGTATTTGGTAAGGGCGAACTGGCTGGGCAGACGGGTCAGAGGGCTTTTGAACAGCATCGTAGATTTGCCTTATGCCGTATCGCCGGTTATTGGCGGACTGATGATTGTGCTCCTGCTCGGGCCGGATAGTGCGCTGGGTGCTGTATTTGAGCAAATCGGGATGAAGATTGTGTATGCTTTTCCGGGAATGGTCATTGCAACACTCTTCGTGACCTTTCCCCTGATGGTACGTGAGGTCATGCCTGTGCTTCAGGAGATCGGGTCACAGCAGGAGGAGGCAGCTTCAACGCTTGGTGCGTATGGCTGGACTACTTTTTGGAAGGTAACCTGGCCCTCCATCCGCTGGGCTGTGATCTACGGTGTGATTCTGACGGTTGCGCGTTCACTGGGTGAATTCGGAGCAGTGCTGGTGGTTTCGGGGAATATCATGAACAAAACCCAGACTGCCACTACCCTGGTCTATCAGGACGTTGAGAACTTCAATGTAACGGCTGCGGGCGGTATAGCGCTGGTGCTGGCCGCATTCTCCGCGGGTCTGCTGCTGCTTATGGAATGGAGCAAAAGAAGAAAGGAAGTGCATTAATATGCATGTGGAAGTCCGGGGACTCGATAAGCACTTTGGAGATTTTCATGCGGTGAAGGATGTTAACTTCGGAATTACCAAAGGCCATCTTATTGGCCTGCTCGGTCCAAGCGGCGGCGGGAAAACCTCGATACTGCGCATGCTGGCGGGCCTTGAGACACCGGACAGCGGCGAGATCATTTTTCACGGCAAGACCGTAAATAATCTTCCGCCCCAGGAACGTGAGATTGGCTTTGTGTTCCAGAACTATGCGCTGTTCAAGCACATGACTGTGCATGAGAATATTGCTTTTGGACTTAAGGTGAAAAAGGTGAACAAAAACACGATCCAGCACCGGGTGGCCGAGCTGGTGGAGCTTACGGGACTGAAGGGCTTTGAGAAACGCTATCCGCATCAGCTTTCGGGCGGGCAGCGCCAGCGGGTCGCTTTTGCCCGGGCGCTTGCACCTGAGCCGCAGCTGCTGCTGCTGGATGAGCCGTTCGCCGCGATTGATGCCAAGATCCGGCAGGAGCTGCGTTCATGGCTTCGCGAGCTGATTGAGCGCGTTGGTATCACCTCCATTTTCGTGACCCATGACCAGGATGAAGCCATTGAAGTGGCGGATGAGATTATGATTATTAATCAGGGACGGTTGGAGCAGAAGGGTACACCTTGGGATATCTATAAAGAGCCGAAAACGCCGTTTGTGGCAACCTTTATCGGGGAATCCACACTGATCGGGAGCGCATCCGAGCTGAAGGGCTTCAAGAATGCAGGTGGCGGCAAGCCTACCAAGGCGCTGATTCGTCCGGAATACATCGAAGTAGGCCACATCAATGAATTCAAAATGGCTTCGGCCACGGAGCAGGGCATCGTGAAGCATCTGCATTTCCGCGGCAGTGAATGGCTGATTGAGGTGGAAGTGAACGGACACAAGCTGGTGACCTACCGCTCTCTGGAGAAAGAAACCCTTACGCCGGGTCAGGAAATCGCTGTGCTTGTCCACCGTGCCTACTTGTTCAATGACGAGCGGAGCTGGATTCAAGAGAATGGACTGAAAGAAGATCCAATGCCTGTATTTATTTAATAAAGTACTGGAGTAAGCTTCGAAGTCAAATCTCCATATTGTGGGGGGTATCTTGTCAAAGGATGTGTCGCCGGGATGAGGCTTATCAAAAGGAGCAGACAACTGCACGGATGGCTAGCAGCCTTAATGCTGGCAATGCTTGCGCTGGCCGTGGCCGGTTGCGGGAATGGTAAGGAAAGTACGGCGGCTGACAGCCCGCAGCAAGGGGATCTTACGCTAGTGATTGGAGCCTATAGTGTTGCGAAGGATGCCATGGGTGAGATTCTGCCCCTGTTCGCAGCAGAGTGGAAGGCCAAAACGGGGCAGACACTCACCTTTCAGCAGTCTTATGAGGCTTCGGGAACCCAGGCAAGGGCCATTGTTGGCGGATTTGAAGCGGATGTGACGCTGCTGGCGATGGAAGGCGATGTGGAGAAGTTAGTAAAGGCTGGACTTGTTGAACCTGGCTGGAAGGACCGTGGGGTGAACGGAATGGTGACCCGCTCTGTGGTTGCATTGGGTACCCGGGAGGGCAACCCGAAGGGCATTCATGATTTTGCGGATCTGGCGAAGCCAGGGGTGAAGGTGCTCTATCCCAATCCGAAGACCTCCGGCGGAGCACAGTGGGATATCAACGCCATCTACGGGGCGGGCCTGAAGCTGTCTGAGGAGCAGGAGGGGGCAAAGGATCCAGCTGCCGCCAAAGCATTTTTGGAGAGTATACACGCGAACGTAGAGTCTCTGGACAAAAGCGGACGGGCTTCCATGGCGGCTTTTGAATACGGGGTGGGCGATGTGATCGTCACTTACGAGAATGAGCTGCTGGCCCGGATTGCACAAGGTGTGAAATATGAGGTGGTTATTCCCAAGAATACAATCCTGATTGAAAATCCGGCTGCGGTCGTGGATAAGTATGCCGAAGAACATGGCACCAGCGAAGCTGCGGACGCATTGGTGGATTATCTGACTACACCAGAGGCGCAGGAGGTCTTTGCCAAATACGGGTTCCGGCCCGTTGACAAGCAGGTCTATGCAGAGAATGAGAGCCGTTATCCGGTTCCTGCGGGTCTGTTCGACATTTCGTATCTCGGCGGCTGGAATAAGGTGCGCACTACACTGTATTCGAAGCGGGGCATCTGGTATCAGGTGCTGGCTGGAATCTAGATTGGGCATTCGGATGAAAAAAGAGAGGTCTCATCGGCAGGGCTAACCTGCGGATGAGGCCCCTCTTTTTTATGTTCGGCCAGGGTTAGTCCGATGGATCGGAGCCACTTCTTACTACAGGGTGCAATAGGTGGCTGAGCTGTTCTATAATGATAAAGTGTTTCTGAACATCCGTGACGCGTGACGCGAAATTTAAGGAGGGCTGGCTTGTGGACACATTGGTATTCTTGGGAACCGGGGACGCCATGGGCGTACCCCGGGTATATTGCAGCTGTGAGACCTGCATGGAGGCGAGAAGCAGCGGAGAAAATATCCGGCTGCGCTCCTCAGTGCTGATAGATAACGCCAGTGATTTCTGGGTCATAGACTGCGGCCCGGATTGGCGGCGCCAGATGGAGCTGCAGGGGCGGCGCAGCATGCGCAGGCTGCTGGTGACGCATGCCCATTTCGACCATATCGGCGGATTGCCGGAATGGGCAGACAGCTGCCGCTGGATGGGGTATAGAGGTGAGCTCTACGCGCCGGCGGAGGTGATTCCGGTAATTCAGCGGCAGTATCCGTGGCTTAGCGGCCACATTGATATGATTCCGTGCGATGACGGACTTGAACTGGACGGCTGGCAGATCCGCACCTGGCGGGTCAACCACGGGAAGAACGGCTATTCCTATGCCTACAGGCTGGAAAAGGACGGCTACACCTGGGTCTATTGCCCGGACTCCATTTCCCTCTCGCCAGAAGAGACGAAGCACATGCATGGGGCGGATCTCCTGGTGCTGGGAACAAGCTTTTATTATGAATCTGCTGAGCTGTCCACCCGTTCAGTCTATGATATGACCGAAGCTGCAGAACTGCTGGACATCGTACAGCCAATCCGTGCGGTGTATACCCATATGTCGCATGATGTTGACTTCAGAAAAGACTACATTCTTCCGGGAAATGTGACCCTCGCGGTAACAGGGCTGAAGCTACAACTGGGTCACGGCGAAGGTCGAGGCTGAAGAGAGGCTGACTGTCCGGGACTAAGCCCAATCCTATAAGTGGATTTCTCCACAAAACGGCTGCGCCGTCCATTGAAGGACGGCGCAGCCGTTTTGTTCATTCATGGCCGGGCCTGTCATAAAAGAGGCCAGCGGGCTGGCGAGGAACAGCCCCACATTCGCTCCGGCCTCAAGGAACTTGTCCGCGATTCCCTTGCCGATTCCGGTGAGTCCTCCGGTTATCGGAGGCCCGCTGTTTTTGTCAAATTATTTTTTTTGCGAATGATAGTTCTCACATACAGAGTCAGTATTCACAAAATATAATGTAGACAGATTAATAATTTCCAACTTATTCCTCATCAAACCCCTCTAGTACAAACATACGCTGTTGATTTTGCAGTTCCTTATGGATGAGCTTTTTTAGAAATACGTAAAAAGCAAAATGTGCAGATCACGCCGACATGTAACCCTCATACTCAGCATAATCTTAAGTAATTCATTGTTTATTCCAACTTGTTTACTTCACAAAGGATTGAGAAAAAAGCAGTTAATCGAATAGCCAGCATACGGAATGGAGGAATACGCCCCGATGGAGGTATTGCTCGGCAAATTAGTTGAGCAGAATGAGCTGACTAAGGAAGAAATTGTGTATTTCCTTATGAATCTGACTCCTGATCTCAAAGATCGCTTGTACATTCTAGCGGCACAAACTAGAAAGAAGCACTATCATGAAAGCGTTTTCATGCGAGGCCTAATAGAATTTTCAAACTTCTGTAAACAGGATTGCCTATATTGCGGTCTGCGCAGGTCCAACTCCAGGGTGGAGCGTTACCGGCTGACAGAGGAAGAGATTCTGGAGTGTGCGGCAGAGGGCTATCGTCTCGGATATCGCTCGTTTGTCTTACAGAGTGGAGAGGATTTTTACTTCACGGAAGAACGGATGATACGCCTAGTCACGAGCATGAAGGTTCGTTATCCTGATGTGGCAATCACTTTGTCCATTGGAGAACGAAGTGAAGCTTTTTATCGTGCGCTTTTCGATGCAGGAACTGACCGATACTTGCTAAGGCATGAGACGGCCTCCCGTTCGCTGTACCAATCTTTACATCCAGGGATGTCGTACGATAACCGTGTGAACTGCCTGCGGACTCTCAAGGATATTGGCTACCAGGTTGGAGCCGGTTTTATGGTTGGACTTCCGGGCCAGACCTACGAGCATCTTGCTGAGGATCTGCTATTTCTTAAAGAACTCCATCCGGAAATGATCGGCATAGGTCCATTCATCCCGCATAGCGCAACGCCGCTTAAAGATGCTCAAGGTGGAACTGTTGAGGACACGCTCGTGATGATTGCCATGGCAAGATTGCTCGTTCCAGATGCTCTGATGCCTGCTACCACGGCAATGGGGACTCTGGATAGAGAAGGTAGGGAGAAGGCACTTTTGGCAGGAAGCAATGTGGTCATGCCTATTCTATCCCCCTTGAAGGTTCGCGAGAAATATGCCCTTTACGAGAATAAGATTTGCATGGGCGACGAAGCTTCACATTGCAGGAACTGTATTGAAATGAGAATCGCAGCCGCTGGATTTAAGATTGAACTCAGTAGAGGGGATCACTGCAGCTTCATTCGCACACCAGATAAAAGCTAATGCTGTGAACATCATTTTTAATAATGTAAGTGAATATTTTCACGTTTAAGGAGGAGATTTAATGTCAACTTTGCCAAAAAAGAATGCGCTAGGTTTTTACGAAATCCGTCTTGAATCCATCGGCGGACTTGGTGCCAACCTTGCGGGTAAAATGCTTGCCGAGACAGGCGCAATTGAACTTGGCTTCAATGCAGCCAACTTCTCGTCTTACGGTTCTGAGAAAAAAGGCACCCCCATCAAAACCTTCGTTCGCTTCTGCGATCCAGAGGTTGAGATTAGGGACCACAGTCCAATTGAGGAACCCCATCTGGTTGCGGTTTTTCATGAAGCCCTGTACAAGACAGTAAACGTGGTAAGCGGCATGCAGCCAGATGGAGTTGTACTGGTTAACACCTCACGTGCCTTCGATGAGGTTCGGGCAGACCTGAAGCTTGAATACGGCACGATTGCATTAGTAGATGCGATGGGAATAGCCGTTGAAGAGAAAACCAAAGTAAATACCTCGATGCTTGGCGCTATGTTCCGTATCTGCGACTTCCTTGATCCGGAAGCAATGCGTACGGTAATCCGCAGAACCTTTGAGAACAAATACCCGCACTTGGTAGAGCCAAACATCCGTACTTTCGATCGCGGTTACAATGAGGTGAAATTTAAAACCTATGAAGTACCGGAAGGTCCCGAAGCAAAGCCTTTCATACGTGCAAAATCCGCACTTGGCTATCTAACACAGCTGCCCGGTGGCGTTATTACGGCTCAAGGCAACAGCACTCTGAAGGATTTGAGCGGCTCGCGGTCTGGTATGCTGCCGGTACTTGATTCAGATTTGTGTGTTAGCTGTGCGGCTTGCGACAATGTTTGCCCTGATTATTGTTTTGTTTGGGAGACCGTTCAAGATAAACGGGGACGCCAGCAGCAGCAGCTGCTCGGGATCGATTATCAATACTGTAAAGGCTGTCTGAAATGCATCGATGTATGCCCAACAGAGGCCCTCACCAGTCTTCGTGAAGAAGTTGGGTTTGCCGAACAACATCGTGTTCCTCAAGTGTTGTAAATCAATCGAAAGGGAGGATACAAAAAAATGGCTGTAGTTGAAAATCAATTGAAAGAGGTTAAGCTTGCTGAGCAAGTCACACACTTCGAATCCGGAAATGAAATGGCTGCTACAGCAGCAGCTCAAATTAATTACCATATCATGGGGTATTTCCCGATTACGCCTTCCACGGAAGTTGCTCAGTACCTGGATCAGATGAAAGCACGCGGTCTGCACGATATAGAGCTGATTGCAGCAGATGGTGAGCATGGTTCTGCCGGGATATGCTACGGTGCAGCTATGGCGGGTGCACGGGTCATCAACGCCACCAGTTCTCAAGGATTTCTGTATATGCTGGAACAGCTCCCCACCCAATCCGGGACACGTTTTCCAATGGTTCTTAACCTCGTAACCCGTGCTGTCAGTGGGCCGCTTGATATTCGTGGGGACCACTCAGACTTGTATTATGGTCTTAATGTAGGCTGGGTCATCCTAACTGCCAGTACACCGCAAGCAGTATATGACATGAACATCATGGCACTCAGAATTGCTGAGCATTCTGAAGTGCGTCTACCTGTTATCGTTGCTTATGACGGCTTCTTCACATCCCACCAGAAACGCAAGGTCCAATATTTCAAAGAGAACGAAGTCGTACAGAATTTTGTAGGCCCGAATCCGAATCACAATTATCCGAACGTCTCAGATCCATCCCATCCGGTAACCATTGGTGCACATATGGGTGGCGATGACCTGCTGAATAACCACTACCAGCTATCAGTAGCGCTTGAAAAAGCGGGCGGGGTCTATGAGGAAGTCGCTCGGGAATATGCCCTCTTGTCAGGACGCGAATATCCGGTTCTCGACCTGTATCGTATGGATGATGCTGAAGTAGCTGTGTTTCTGCTTAACTCTGCAGGTGAATCAGCCAAGGATACCGTTGACGCTCTGCGCGCCAAAGGCATCAAAGCGGGGCTAGTTCGTCCGAACATCATCCGTCCGTTCCCGGCCGAACAGCTGCGGCAAGCGCTCAAGAACGTCAAGGCACTGCTTGTCGGTGAACGTGCAGACTCTTATGGAGCCAAGGGCGGCAACCTGACTCACGAAATTCGCTCCGCTCTGCAAGTAGATCCAGAGAACAAGACAATCATCGTCTCCCGTATCTTTGGCCTGGGCGGTAAAGACTTCTATGCTGATGATGCAGAAGCATTCTTTAAATTGGCTATAGAGGCGGCAGAAAAGGGCTATGCGGAGAAACCTTTTGACTATCATGGATACTACCCTGGTGAAGAAAAAGACGCTCTTGTTCCGGTGATGGAACCGATGCATGGTGATGCCTTTAAAACCGGCCTGATCACGGTCACCCAAAACGAAGATACCGGTTTGCTAAAAGTTAAGCTTCCGCCACTTAATCAATTGACTGTGAAGCCGCATCGTTTGGCTTCTGGACATGGCGCATGTCCTGGCTGTGGTGCACTCTCCGCATTGGAGCTGTTTTTCAAGGGAATCGAAGGCGATATGGTCGTCCTGTTCCAAACGGGATGCGCGTATGTTGTCACGGCAAGTTATCCGTACTCATCTCATAAACAAACCTTTGTCCACAATCTGTTCCAGAATGGTGCAGCTACCTTAGCCGGTATGGTTGATGCCTTCTATGAATTGAAGCGGCGAGGCGAAGTGCAGGTGAGTGACGATGTTACCTTCGTGATGGTATCCGGCGACGGGGGTATGGATATCGGGATGGGCGCAACCGTAGGTGCGGCACTTCGCAACCATAAGATGATCATCCTTGAGTACGATAATGAGGGTTATATGAACACCGGTTCCCAACTGTCCTACTCCACGCCAATGGGACACATGACCAGCACCTCCGGTGTCGGTAAAACCCAAAAAGGGAAGAAGGGGCATCACAAGGATACGGCTCAAATTCTGGCGGCTTGCAACATCCCTTATGTATTCACTGGCGCTGAATCCAATCCCCAGGATTTGCTGCAAAAAGCAGCTAAAGCACAGTGGTACGCCAATAACGTGGGTACTGCCTATGGCAAACTTCTCTGTGCCTGCCCGCTGAACTGGAAAACCTCTGACCATAGCGGCTATGACCTGGTGAAGGCGGCTGTAGATTCCTGCTTCTTCCCGTTATATGAAATTGAGCAAGGCATCACCAATATCACCTACAATCCAGAATTGAAAGGCAAGCGCATCCCGGTAGTGGAATGGCTGAAGGGAATGGGCAAGACCAAACATCTACTGAAGGATGACGAGCTGCTGCAAAACTTCGAAGCCGAGATTGAGCGCCGCTGGAGCCGCTTGAAGCTCAGACACGAGAGTTCGCTGCTCTAGGGATGGTACTACGGAGGCCGATAGTTAAAGGGCTTCGGCCTCTTCCTCGCCAATGAATATCACTCTAATACAGAGGGAGCGTTCTTAATGGAACATCAACAAAACAGTAGCAGTGTAAACGTAGCTGAAGTAGACGAGAAGCTTTTGAAGGTACAGTCCGCTATCGTGCAGTTCAAAGCAATCAAAGGGGCCTTGATCCCTGTGCTCCATGAAGTTCAGGATATCTACGGCTATCTGCCGGAGCATGTACTCCAGATCGTGTCCACGGAGCTTAATTTGCCAATGAGTGAAATCTATGGTGTGGCGTCGTTTTATCATTTCTTTTCGCTCACACCTAAAGGGGAAAATGTGGTCCATGTGTGCCTCGGCACAGCTTGCTATATCAAGGGCGCACAAGCTGTGCTTGACCGTCTGAGCACGGAACTTAATGTGCCTGTGCAAGGAACTACAGCGGACAACAAGTTCACACTTGAAGCGACCCGCTGCCTTGGGGCCTGCGGCCTTGCGCCAGTCATGACCATTGGTGAGAAAGTGCATGGGCGCCTGGTTTCCAATAACATTCCGAAAATTCTGAACGAATACAAATGATGATCTTGCGCTTCTGGCGCAATTGAAACGGGAGGTATGGGTATGAAGCTTTTAACGGATCTTGATGCCATCAGAACGCTCACGCAGGGTCGTCTCGACAACCGGAAAATCACCGAAGAATCCGCTGATTCCATCAAGTTCAGGTCCGTGATGGTGTGTGGGGGAACGGGATGTACATCGTCGGATTCCAATATGATCATCGCCGAATTAAACCAGGTAATAGGAAGTCATGGCATTCAGGAACAGGTGGAAGTCGTACGAACAGGCTGCTTCGGCCTCTGCGAGCTTGGTCCAGTCGTCATTGTATACCCGGAAGGGATTTTTTACAGCCGCGTAGAGGTTAAGGATATTCCGAAATTGGTTGAAGAGCATCTGCTTCACGGAAAACCATATGAGAAAAAAATTTACGAGAAGACCAAACAGGACGGCGAAATCCTGAACTTTGAAGAAACCGAATTCTACAAAAAACAAGTGCGGATCGCTCTGCACAACTGCGGAGTCATTGACCCGGAAAATATTGATGAGTACATCGGCAGTGATGGCTATAAAGCCCTTGACCAAGTGCTGAAGACCATGAGCCGCCAAGAGGTTATTGATACGATGAAGCAATCCGGTCTTCGGGGACGCGGCGGCGGCGGATTCAACACGGGTCTGAAGTGGGAATTTGCAGCGAAGCAGAATAAGGAGCAGAAGTATGTCATCTGTAATGCGGACGAAGGAGACCCAGGAGCATTTATGGACCGCTCGATCCTGGAAGGCAATCCTCACTCTGTGATTGAAGCCATGGCTATTGCCGGTTATGCCATTGGTTCAAACCAAGGGTTCATCTATGTTCGTTCAGAATATCCAATCGCTGTTAAGCGTTTTATGAAAGCGCTTGAACAAGCCCGTGAGTATGAGCTGCTCGGTGATAATATACTTGGAACCGGATTTAGCTTTAACATTGATGTGCGGCTGGGTGCCGGAGCTTTTGTCTGCGGAGAAGAAACGGCTTTAATTCACTCCATTGAAGGCCACCGGGGAATGCCAACACCCAAGCCGCCTTTCCCGGCCGTAGAAGGCCTGTGGGGTCAGCCAACGATTATCAACAATGTTGAAACACTGGCTAACGTCGCCCAGATTATTCTTAAAGGTGCGCAGTGGTATGCAAGTATCGGAACCGAGAAGTCGAAAGGCACTAAAGTATTTGCTCTTGGCGGAAAAGTCGTGAACACCGGCCTGGTTGAAGTGCCAATGGGCATAACCCTGCGTGAAGTTATTTTTGAAATTGGCGGTGGAATTCCAGATGGGAAAAAATTCAAGGCTGTACAGACCGGCGGGCCTTCTGGCGGCTGTCTGACAGAAGAACACCTGGACTGCACCATAGATTTTGATACACTGACCAGTCTCGGTTCGATGATGGGCTCCGGTGGCATGATCATCATGGACGAAGATACCTGTATGGTTGACGTTGCAAGGTTCTACCTGGATTTCACACGTGATGAGTCCTGTGGTAAATGTACGCCATGCCGCATAGGTACGAAACGTCTGCTTGAATTGCTCGATAAAATCACTGGAGGCAAAGGAAGTATCGATGATCTCGAGAAGCTTGAGAACCTCTCGGTCCAGATCAAGAATGCGTCACTGTGTGCGTTAGGCCAGACCGCTCCTAACCCGGTATTATCCACGATTAAATATTTCCGTGAAGAGTACATGGCCCATATTGTCGACAAAAAATGTCCGGCTGGCGTCTGTAAATCCCTAATTTCTTATCAGATCGTTCCTGATCTATGCCGGGGCTGCAGCCTCTGTGCACGAAAATGCCCGAATGATGCGATCTCAGGCGAAGTTAAAGAACCGTTTGTCATCGACACGGTGGCCTGCATCAAGTGTGGTGTCTGCTTCGATGTATGCAAGTTCAATGCCGTAGCGATAGTCTGACGATGGGAGTGATCAAGTTGAATACCATAAAAATAATGATTGATGGCATCGAGGCAGAAATCCCCAAAGGGATGACTGTTCTTGAAGCGGCCCGTGATCAGGGCATTCATATCCCTTCTCTGTGTTATTTGAAAGGGATCAACCATTCTTCCAGTTGCCGGGTGTGCGTGGTTGAAGTGGGGGCTAGACTCATTGCCTCCTGTACGCTGATCGCAGAGGAAGGCATGAACATTCAGACGAACACCAAGAAAATCCGGGATGCCCGGAGAACTTCTATAGAATTGTTACTGTCCGATCATGACCAGGAATGTCTCAGTTGCTCCCGTAGCGGGGGGTGTGAGCTGCAATCCGTATCGAGCGATCTTAATATCCGCAAAGTGACTTACATTGGTGAAAAGTCCAGCCAAGAGAAAGACTATACTTCCCCGGCAATCGTTCGTGACGCATCCAAATGTATCCTTTGCGGCCGCTGTGTCGGGGCCTGTGGAACTGTGCAGACTGTGGGGGCTATCAACTTCGCGAGGCGCGGTTTTGATACGGTGATCTCGACCGCGTTCGGTCGTTCACTTGCGGAATCAACCTGTGTTAACTGTGGTCAGTGCATTATGGCTTGTCCCGTAGGCGCTCTTAGTGAGCATGAGAGCATCAATGAGGTGTGGAATGATCTTGCAGAACCAGGCAAATATGTTGTTGTCCAGACAGCACCTGCTGTACGTGTTGCACTTGGAGAAGAATTCGGGATGCCCGTGGGGACTCGCGTAACCGGTAAAATGGCTGCAGCACTTCGGAGGCTAGGATTTGATAAAGTATTCGACTCGAACTTTGCTGCTGACCTTACGATTATGGAAGAAGGTACGGAACTCATCTCCCGTCTCACCAGCGGACAGAACCTGCCGCTTATGACCTCTTGCTGCCCCGGCTGGGTGAAATTTATGGAGCATAACTTCCCTGACAAGCTGGGTAACCTATCCACCTGCAAATCACCGCATGAAATGGAAGGGGCAATGGTTAAATCCTTTTTCGCTCAGAAAATGGGGATTGATCCGAAAAATATTGTTGTCGTCTCGATTATGCCTTGTACCGCTAAGAAGTTCGAGGGTACGCGGGAAGAGCTGTCAAGGGAAGGGCTGCAGGACGTCGACCGGGTACTGACGACCCGCGAGCTTGCGGCAATGATCAAAGAAGCGGGTATCGACTTTGTTAACCTGAAGGATGAAGCGTTCGATAATCCGATTGGCGAGGGCTCTGGTGCTGGCGTTATCTTCGGTGCAACCGGTGGTGTTGCGGAAGCTGCGCTTCGTACCGTATTCGAAATAACCTCAGGTAAGGAACTGGAGACTGTTGATTACACTGCTGTCCGGGGAATGGATGGCATCAAAGAAAATATCATCGAACTGCCCAATGGCCAGAAGATTCGTACGGCTGTTGTTCATGGTCTCGGCAATGCGCGTGAGCTTATGGAAGCGATGGAACGTGGTGAAAAAAGCTATGAGTTCATAGAAGTAATGGCCTGCCCCGGTGGCTGTATTACGGGTGGGGGTCAGCCCATCGTGGATGCGAGAACCTCCGAGCGGATTGATATTAAGGCTGAACGCGCGAAAGCCATCTACACGGAAGATGAGGCCCAAACGGTTCGTAAATCGCATAACAATCCTTATATAAAAGCTCTTTATGAAGAGTTCTTAGGGGAGCCTAACAGTCACCTTGCGCACGAACTGCTGCATACGCATTACGTGACGCGTTCCAAGTTTTAAGCCTACGTTTCCGTAGTACAAAACTTTGAGGAGGTTGACGAGTTGCGGGAAGATTGGGAACCAGCTGATTTCATCAATGACGAGGAAATCCTGCTCAGTCTGGAAGAAGCCAAAGTAAAGGCAGGCGATCAAGCCTATGTCCAGGCTATTTTAGAGAAAGCAAGAGCGTGTAAAGGGCTTACCCACCGGGAGGCAGCAGTACTTCTAGAGGTTACGGATACAGATATTCTGGAAAGTATCAACCGATCTGCTAAGGTCATTAAAGAAAAAATTTACGGCAATCGTATTGTATTATTCGCTCCATTATATATAAGCAACTACTGCGTCAATAATTGCGAGTACTGCGGATATAAACACAGCAACAAAGATTTCCTGCGGCGGAAGCTCAGTATGGATGAATTGGCGGATGAAGTCCGCGTGCTACAGGAATTAGGTCACAAACGGCTTGTCGTGGAAGCAGGAGAAGATCAAGCGAGCTGTGACATTGACTATGTCGTCGAATCGATCAAGACGATTTATTCCGTTAAGGTGGATAATGGCAGCATTCGCCGCGTGAACATTAACATTGCAGCTACCACAATCGAGGATTACACGAAGCTTAGGGATGCGGAGATAGGGACATATATTTTATTCCAGGAGACGTATCACAGACCCACTTATGCTGCTATGCATCACCAAGGACCCAAGAGAGATTACGACTGGCATACTACGGCGATGGACCGTGCTCAAATGGGGGGGATTGATGATGTGGGGATAGGCGTTCTCTACGGCCTATATGACCATAAGTACGATACAATCGCAATGCTCATGCATGCTGAGCACTTGGAGGAGAGGTTTGGTGTTGGTCCCCATACCGTATCCGTTCCCAGACTGCGTGAGGCAGCAAATGTAAATTTGGAAACCTATCCGCATTTGGTGAAGGATGAGGATTTCAAGAAGCTTGTTGCCATTTTGCGCTTGGCTGTTCCCTACGCCGGGATGATTCTATCCACCCGTGAAGAACCGTCATTCCGTGACGAGGTAATCAAGCTTGGTATTTCCCAGGTGAGCGCGGGCTCCAGTACGGGAGTCGGTGGATACATGGAGACCAAGCAGGGAACCGCAGGTCAGTCGAACGAGAAGCCCCAATTTGAAGTCAGTGATCATCGTTCACCAGAGGAGATTATCCGTGGACTTTGCCAGGACGGGTACGTTCCCAGTTATTGTACAGCTTGCTATCGGGAAGGACGTACAGGCGACCGTTTTATGAGGCTTGCTAAATCCGGTCAGATTCATAATATCTGCCAACCGAACTCTTTGTTAACTTTTAAGGAATATTTGCTTGATTATGCAGACGATGAGACCCGTACCTTAGGGGAAGAGATTATTCGCAAGGGACTCGATGATATTCCGAAGGAAGCCGCGAGAAAAGCAACGATTAATCGGCTCCAGCGCATCGAAAATGGCGAACGGGATTTGCGTTTCTAAAATCGCATTATTAAGGAGAGAATCGCTATGCAATTTACTCCACAATCGAACAAAATGCATATCGCTGTTTTTGGCAGAAGAAATTCCGGTAAATCGAGTTTGGTTAACGCACTCACCGGTAAATCGACCTTGCTGGTCAGCGATTTGCCGGGAACGACGATAGAACCGGTCTTTCAATATGTGGAAATAAAAAATATAGGGACCGCTATTATCGTAGATACGGCTGGAATTGATGATGCGGACCTCTTCCGGGTTCAAAGGACGAGAGAGGTTATGGATTTAACCGATCTTGGGATCATGATTTTCTCGGATGAGACCGGTGACTACAAGCTGGAGAAGGAATGGGTTCACGAACTGGCTAAACGGAATATTCCTGTCATCGGGGTTATCACCAAAACCGACGATCATTATGTAGATATTGATTCTTTAAAGACGGGACTGAATATCCCCATCGTGAAGATCAGCGTGAAGCGAAACACTAACCTTGGAAGTCTACGCCACGCCTTGAGTGACTTTGCTCCTGCCGAGTTTGAGCGAAACAGCATTGTGGGTGATCTGGTTAACCCAGGTGATCTGGTCGTTATGGTGATGCCTGAGATGATACCTGCTCCTAAATACCGGCTGGTTGCTTCGCAACAGCAAATTCTTCGCGATCTGCTGGATCATCACGCTATGGCTGTGTCTGTCACCGAAGAAGAACTGCCAGAGCTGCTCTCCCGCTTGAATAAGTTGCCAGATCTTGTGATTACAGATTCACTGGTATTTGACAAAGTGAACGAGAGTATACCCGCGAGTGTACCATTAACTACTTTTGCGATTCTGATGGCGCGGTTTAAGGGGGATTTAGATACCTTTGTGGCCGGTGCCGGGATGATATCCACCCTGAAGCCCGGAGACAGGGTCCTTTTGTCAGAGGCCTGTATCCATCACCCGCATAACGGAGAGATCGACCGTGTGCTGGTCAAGGCCAAGCTTCAGGAAATAGCTGGCGGCGCTCTGGATATCACGACGAGTGTGGGGCCCGATTTCCCTGCTGACATCTCCGGGTATAAGCTGATCGTTCACTGTGGAGGCTGTATATTTAATCGCAAGCAGCTGATGATGCGGCTGCAGAGTTCAGGAGTGCAAGGCGTGCCGATTACCAACTATGGCATCGCTTTCGCCTATTTCCGTGGGATTCTGCCGCGTGTGCTGGAAGTCCTGCAAGTGAAGGCTTGAGCGGTATAAGATGGAGATATCGCGGGAATCTCCCCGTATTGAACAGGATGCTTTAGGTGCAAAGGATATACCAGCGGCTGCTTATTACGGTATTCATACAGCGCGGGCCATGGATAATTTTCCTGTAAGCGGCAGAACGGTTAACCCTCATTTGCTCCATAGCATGATAACGGTGAAGAAAGCAGCGGCGCTGGCTCATTTGAAACTGAATACCTATCCGGCGGCGATTGCCCGGGCTATCGTTCAGGCATGTGATGAACTTCTGGCAGGCGCCTATAGGGAGCAATTTACTGTAGATGCTCTGCAGGGTGGTGCCGGGACATCAACGAATATGAATGTGAACGAAGTTATCGCGGGCCGAGCGATTGAGCTTTTGGGTGGGGAGCGGGGGGACTATTCACGGGTACATCCTCTGGATCACGTCAACTGCTGCCAATCCACCAATGACATCTATCCCACGGCACTGAGAATTGCTGCTATCGGCCTGGTTCGGCGGCTGAGTCAAGCTTTTGCCTCCTTGCAGGAAGCCCTTCAGGAGAAAGAGCATGCCTTCGCAGATGTGCTCAAGCTGGGTCGTACCGAGCTGATGGATGCCTTGCCGATGATGGCAGGGCAGGGATTCGGGGCCTATGCCAAAGCGGTAGCCCGGGACCGCTGGCGGCTGTACAAAGTGGAGGAACGGCTCAGGGAGATCAACATTGGGGGTACTGCAATTGGAACAGGCCTTAATGCACCGGCAAAATATACGTTTTTGATAACTGATCTTTTGCAGGATTTGACTGGTTACGGGCTGGCCCGGAGCGAATATCCAATGGACCCTACGCAGAATATGGATGTTTTCGCTGAAGTATCCGGGCTGCTGAAGGCTGCATCTATTAATCTGTTGAAAATTTCGGGTGATCTGCGGCTTCTGGCCAGCGGGCCGGTTGGAGGCCTCGGGGAGCTTGAAATGCCGGCCGTGCAGGCAGGCTCCTCCATTATGCCGGGTAAAGTCAATCCGGTAATGGCAGAGATGGCGGGGCTTGTGGCGATGCGTGTCATTGCCAATGATACCGCGGTAACGCTGGCAGCTGCGGGCGGCCAGCTGGAGCTGAATGCGTTTATGCCACTGATCGCGGATGCGCTCCTGGAGTCCCTGGAGATCCTGGCCAATGCCGTAAGGCTGTTCGAAGAGCGTTGCGTCCGTGGCATCCGCATTTGTGAGCAGCGGTGTTATGAAGGGGTTGAGAAATCCTCCGCTTTGGCAGCCGCACTGATACACCACATCGGATACGAGAAAAGTGCAGAGGTAGCCAAGCGGGCAAGCCAAGAAGGAAAAACGGTACGGGAGGCGCTGGTGGAGGCTCAGTTTCTACCTGAGGCTGTAATCGATCAAATCCTGAATCCCTATCAAGTGACCAAACCGGGTGTGCCCGGCAAATAAGTATAGATCGGCACTAACCGCTGGGGGAAGGAGAGAGCCGTGTGAGTGTGAATGATACCCCACGCTCAAATCGCCTGCACATCGCCCTGTTTGGCAGGAGCAACGCAGGGAAATCAAGCCTGATTAACGCAATCACCAAACAGGATGCTGCGGTTGTGTCACCTGTTAAAGGAACGACAACAGATCCTGTGTATAAAGCGATGGAGCTGCTGCCGCTCGGGCCAGTAGTATTTATTGATACCGCCGGCCTGGATGAAGAGGGTGAGCTAGGTGAGTTGAGGAAACAGAAGACGCTTGAAGTTCTTAACAAGTCTGATATGGCCCTGATCGTTGTTGATGCTGTTTGCGGTGTGAACCCATGTGACCGGCAGATTGCCGGAACCGTCCGCAGCAAGGGCATCCCCGCAATTGGAATCTTGAATAAGATAGATTTGTTAGCGGACCAGGAGACATCTCATGCGGATGGTCTTACCGCGCTTGTTGACCAGGCAGAGCAGGAACTGGGCTGTAAGGTGATCCCTGTATCTGCACTTGAGCAGCAGGGAATTAGCGGACTGATGAAGGCACTGATTGCTGTTGTGCCGGATGCTGAGGATAAATTCCGCATTATCGGCGATCTGGTCTCTCCGGGAGACTTGGTCGTACTGGTGGTTCCGATTGACAAGGCAGCGCCCAAAGGCAGATTGATTCTTCCGCAGCAGCAGACCATCCGTGACCTGCTGGAGAGCGATGCCATTGCGGTGGTTACGAAGGAATTCGAGCTGAAGGAAACGCTGGAGAGTCTCGGCAAGAAGCCCCGGCTTGTGGTGACAGATTCACAGGTATTCCTGAAGGCTGCAGCAGATACGCCCAAAGACATACCACTTACCTCATTTTCTATCCTGTTTGCCCGGCACAAAGGTAATCTGGAAGAGATGGTGAGAGGGGCGCGTGCTATTGACCGCCTGGAGGACGGTGACAGAGTGCTGATTGCCGAGGCATGTACACATCACCAGCAGCCAGATGATATCGGCAAAGTCAAAATTCCCCGCTGGATTCGGCAAGCCACCGGCAAGCAGCTGCAATTCGAATACGCCAGTGGCATGAAGTTCCCGGACAATCTGGAGGACTATTCCCTTATTGTGCACTGTGGCGGCTGTATGCTGAACCACAGGCAGATGCTCTGGCGGGTGGAGCAAGCGATTTGGGCCGGGGTGCCCATCGTCAATTATGGCGTTGCGATTGCCTATGTCCAGGGTATTCTGGAACGGGCGATATCACCGTTTCCGCTTGCCCGTATAGCCTGGGAAGAGAGCAAGGCGCATGAATGATTTGTGATGTGTAAGAGAGATGACCGCCTTCCTGGAACCGGAAGGTGGTTTTTGTGTTGTGTAGGAGTAACTATTCAGTTGCCTGTCTAAAAGTCAACGCAAATAAGGGGTGCAGCGCACCTCATAGGGAAAAAATCAAATGGGAAAAGCAACGTTCCCTCTAAGCACGGACTGAATACTTTCGAGCACTGGAGCTACGGGCGAGACCCGGTGCTCTGTCCATGCTGTAAGAACCGAATGGTGCTTGTGTACCGGCTAGGATAAAGAAAATATTCACCCGTTAGGATGATTTTATTCGTGCATGAATTATCCTGCTTCGGTAAAAATATGGCTACAGCTTATAAAGGAGGCGTTAATGGTGTGGAAGACGATAGTGGAGTTATTCCCTAGCTGGAGCTTGCTTTTCCAGGGATTCATGATCTTCAGCGTCCCTGCTGCCATAACGTATACAATGAACTGGGCCAAAGTAAAGGAGGGACAAATCAGTACAAGGGGACTCAGGGTTGAAGGTGAAAAGGGTGGTGGCATTCCAAATGCTGGAGATTCAGGAGGGAATACTCAGAAGAAAAACCAAGTTCCACAAAATACCATGGCTGCGGGAGATCCTGCAACAAGTACGTCCAAAGCTCCCCCTTCCCTCACTTATACCGGCCAATTTCAGAAGGATTTGCAGACGTTCAAAGCTATAAGCGCAGATATGGCTGATGTCAATGTGAGAGAGCTGCGCATCGGAGATTTGCAGATTAAGGCGGCGCTACTGTTCGTGGATGGGCTTACGGATAAGGACAGCATGGACCTGAATATTTTGAAGCCTTTAATGAACACGGTACGTCCCTTTGAAGGGATGACGACCGCTCCGGAAGCGAACGTGCTGAAAGACATTATTATACATAGGGTGGTCTCGGTCTCGGAAATCGGATGTACCGGGAATCCGATGATGTCGCTGCAAAAGGTATTGTACGGCTCTGCTGTATTGCTGGTCGAGGGCCTGGCAGAGGTCATCGTGTTGGGTGCGCCAAGGGGAAAGGCAAGAGGGGTAGAAGAGCCGATATCAGAAGCGCTCTTGCGCGGTCCACGAGTTGGTTTTAACGAGACGCTTAGTGATAATACGGCTCTACTGCGCAGGCATGGGCAAAACACCGACCTTGCTATGATTTCTTTTATAGTAGGCAAAAGAATACAGAAGAAACTGGTGCTAACGTATATCAAAAGTATCGCTAACGAGGAGCTTGTAGAGGAAGTCAAACGAAGAATCCGGACGATCGATATCGATGATGTCAAAGAATCGGGCTATATAGAGCAGCTGATTGAAGACAACTACCTCAGCCCCTTTCAGCAGGTTCAGAATACAGAAAGGCCGGACCGTGTAATGGCAGCTCTGCTGGAGGGAAGGGTTGCTATTCTTCTTGACGGTTCACCATTTGCTTTGATTATGCCGGTTACGTTTGGGATGCTGCTGCAGTCTCCGGAGGATTATTATGACCGCTGGATTGTGGGTTCGCTGCTCCGTACATTGCGTTTTTTCTCAGCGGCAGTCTCGCTGTTCGCACCAGCTTTATATATATCCCTTCTGTCGTTCCATCCCGGGCTGATTCCAACCAAGCTGGTGATTTCAATTATCAACTCACGGCAAGGGGTGCCCTTTCCAGCATTGGTTGAAGCACTGATTATGGAGGTTTCTATAGAAATATTGCGGGAGGCCGGATTACGTCTTCCCAAACCGATAGGTCCGGCAATGGGGATTGTCGGTGGTCTGATCATCGGTCAGGCGGCGGTAGAAGCGGGGATTGTCAGCCCGATTCTGGTAATCGTGGTCGCAGTTACAGCAATCTCTTCTTTCGCCATGCCGATGTATAGCGCAGGCATTACGCTGCGCCTGCTCCGGTTCGTAGCCATGTTCTTTGCAGCGGTATTCGGGCTGTATGGGGTTATTTTTTTCTTCCTCCTGCTCAGCAGCCATTTAATCAAGATGAAGAGCTTTGGTTTGCCGTATAGCAGTATGACGGTACCATATCGAATAAGCGATTGGAAGGATTTTATCTTTAGGATGCCGCTGCAATTTCTGCGACGCCGGCCGGCAATGATGAAACCGAAAGATCCTATGCGCAAAGGATAAGAAATACGGGTAATGGAGGTAGAGGAAATGAAGGCTAAAGCAAAGGATAGAATAACAACCCCTCAAGCGACGATTATCATGGTGAATTATATACTCGCAGCAGGCATCCTTACCCTGCCCCGTGTAACGGTTGAGGCTGGCAAAACTCCCGATGTATGGATATCCGTAATTCTGGGCGGCTTACTCAGTATGCTGGCAGCCGCTGTAATAGCGAAGCTCAGTCAGCGGTTTCCGGGCCAGACCTTCTTTCAATATTGCCGGCTCATTATCGGCAAGCCGCTGGGGATACTGCTGGGAACATTAGCTGTCGGATATTTTCTGTGTGTAGCCAGCTTTGAAATGCGTACCGTACAGGAAGTGACCGGTTTTTTTCTGCTGGAAGGGACACCCGCCTGGGCTATTTCGGCGATATTCATATGGATTGGCCTTTACTTATGCATGGGTGGGATTAATGCTATATCCCGCATTTGCCGGCTGATTGTTCCGATTACCTGGACGGTTTTTTTCGGAGCCAGTCTGCTTAGTCTCGAGCTCTTCGATCTCAATAATCTTCGTCCCGTTCTGGGGGAAGGACTTGGACCCGTATGGAAAGCCATTAAGCCGACGGCTCTGACCTTTACAGCCGGGGAAGTTATGTTAATCCTTGTAGCGTTTATGGATAAGCCGAATAAGGCCATGAAGGTGGTTGTAGTTGGGACGTTGATCCCCATGCTTTTTTATGTCGTGGCTGTTGTACTGACAATCGGGGCTTTTTCTATAGAGGGAGTGGTAACTAGAACATGGCCGTTCCTTGATTTGGTACGCAGCTTTGAGGTGAAGTATCTCATATTAGAACGGTTTGAATCACTATTGATGGCGATCTGGATCATGCAAATATTTTGTACATTCTGCATCACGTTCTACGCTGCGGCTCTGGGTCTATCGCAAATGATAAACAAGAAATTCCAGAATTGCCTATTTGCCCTGCTGCCGATTGTCTATATCGTTTCCCAGGTTCCGCCCGGTATTAACGGTCTGTTCGCGTTAGGGACGGGGCTGGGGAACTTTTCAATGACAGTATTCGGACTCATACCGCTGCCACTGCTGATCATCGCGCACTTTAGGAGGGCTGGTTCATGAAGCGCGGATGTATAATCATCGTGTTGTTTGAAGCGTGTGTGCTGCTCTCCGGCTGCTGGAGCATCTCGCCGATTGAGGATAAAAATATGTGTGTAGGTATTGCACTGGACAGTGCGGATGAAACCGAAGTTGAAGTGGAATTTGAGCATAAAGGCGGAGATTATCCAAGACGAAAAAAAATATCTTCCACCTACCAATATTTTATTCCGCAAGGCTCGGTAGGTCCTCAAAAAGGAGGCCCGCAATCTTTTAAAAACATGACTGAAACGGCAGACTCCATCTTTGAGGCTGTTCGGGAGCTTGCACTGCGTACGAACCGTCCTCCGATTGGCCATCACACAAAGATTATTGTGATAGGAGAGCAGCTTGCACGTTCAACGGATCTCTCTGAGCTTATAGACTTCTACGTCCGGGATAATGACACCCGCCTAAGCGTTTTGCTGCTGGTCAGCAGTGGAAAGGCCAAGGACTTACTGAGTACATCGCTGACGGGGCAAATCCCCGCTCTTGTGATAGATGGCATTTTTGAGAACAGGGTCCGGAACTCGAGGATATGGGAGCCTATGTCTATGGCTAAGGTAATCGGTCCTTTGCATGGGAAAACAAGCTTTTTACTGCAAAATGTAATTATTTCAGGCAAGGAGGTCAAATTTGCGGGAGCGGGCGTGATCAAAGGGGAAACGGGAACGCTCATCGACTTTCTCGATGAGTCGGAGCTGGAGGGTTTGGTCTGGCTTACGGGGAAGGCGAAGGGTGGAGTCCTCAAGACACATGATCCGGATAACGACAAGCTCATTACGTATGAAATCAAATCGATGGGCAGTAAAATCAAGGCGAAAGTGAAGGGCGACGACATCTCTTTTGTCGTTAAGATAGAGTCTACAGGAAGATATGCTGAAACATTCACCCCTGGCGGGGGAAAATTGGACGAGGCCTTGGTGGAGAAAGATGAGCAAACGCTGCAGAAGCAGGCCAAAGAGCTGGTTCAATCCACTATGAACAAAATGCAGCATGAACTGAAGGTCGATGTTGCGGGATTCGGTACCAGCCTGCACATCCAACATCCCGCCGTATGGCGGAAGGTCAAGGAGGATTGGGAAAAAACCTTCAGCAAGCTCCCGGTCACTTATGAGGTGAAGGTGGAAATTGAAGATTACGGGGCATCAGGTATAACATCTGAATAAAAGGGAGCCTTGCTGATCATCGCGTACTTTAGGAGGGGTGGTTCATGAAGCGTGGCTGTGTAATCTTATTGTTGCTTACAGCATGTGTACTGCTCTCCGGCTGCTGGAGCAGCTCGCTGATTGAGAATGTAAATCTGATAGTAGGTGTTGCACTGGACACCGAGGATGAAACGGAAGTTGAAGCGGGATTTGAGCGTGAAGGCGGAGATTACCCGAAACGGAAAAAAGTATCTTGTACCTACCAATTTTTTATTCCGCAAGGTACGGTGGGACCCCAAAAAGGAGGCTCACAAACCAAAACCAAAAATTATCATAATATGACTGAAACGGGAGACTCCATTTTTGAGGCTTTACGGGAGCTTTCACTGCGTGAAAGCCGTAATCCGATTGGTAGTCACCTGAAAACGATAGTGATTGGAGAGCAGCTTGCACGTTCAAGGAATATCTCCGAACTCGTAGACTTCTACATCCGGGATAATGACATTCGGCCAAGTGTTTTGCTGGTGGTTAGCAGTGGAAGGGCCAGGGACATACTGAGTAATGCGCTGCCGGGGCAAATCCCCGCCTTTGTGCTAGATGGTATTTATGAGAACAGGGACCGGAACACGAGAATATGGGAGCCTCTGACTATAGCTAAGGTAATCGGTCCATTGCATGGGAAAACAAGCTTTTTACTGCAAAATGTAATTATTTCAGGCAAGGAGGTCAAATTTGCGGGAGCGGGCGTGATCAAAGGTAAAACGGGAACGCTCAGCGGCTTTCTGGATGAGTCGGAGCTGGAGGGTTTGGTCTGGCTTAAGGGAAAGGGGAAGGGTGGAGTCCTCAAGACACATGACCCGGATAGCGGCAAGCTCATTACGTATGAAATCAAATCGATGAGCAGTAAAATCAAGGCGAAAGTGGAGGACGACGACATCTCTTTTGTCGTTAAGATAGAGTCTACAGGAAGATATGCTGAAACATTCACCCCCGGCGGGAAAAAATTGGACGAGGCCTTGGTGGAGAAAGATGAGCAAACACTGCAGAAGCAGGCGAAAGAGCTGGTTCAATCCACTGTGAACAAAATGCAGCATGAACTGAAGGTCGATGTTGCGGGATTCGGCACCAGCCTGCGCATCCAGCACCCCGCCGTATGGCGGAAGGTCAAGGAGGATTGGGAAGAAATATTCACCAAGATCCCGGTTACTTATGAGGTGAAGGTGGAAATTGAAGATTACGGGGCATCAGGTATAACATCTGAATAAAAGGGGAGCCTTGAACCCCGGGAAGTATGCCGTGAAAATAGCCAGACTATTGCTCATGAAACGGGCAGTCTTTAGAAAATGGCAGGGAGAAGCATGAGGATCATGCGCCTTCCTGCCATTTTGTACTTATGGGCTTCCTTTCCATGTTTTCCACTCCTGCATATTAATTTTCCTTTCAAAGAAAGATAACCACCTATATAATGGGAATCAGCTGTGGTTGATTTGGTTGAAAATTGAAATTTAAACTGATTTGAACAGGAGGTTAGTGCTGAAATGACATCCAAATCGGTTGTCCCCATCCTGCGCCTAAGCACGTGGTCCATGAATGGGAAATTGCACGACTCTATGGTGTATGTCAAGGTGCAGGGAACAGAATTTTAGAGGGAGATGATGGATTGAAACAGAAAGGCGCATTTTCGAGGTTGAGTACATATATGTTGAAGCACAAGCTGCTCTATACCGTACTGCTGCTGATCACATTGTTCAGCATTGTTCTGGATCTGACAATGGCCTGGTTTTTGGCCAGAATTACGGATGCAGCGGTCCGTATGGATGTGAATGCTTTTTCCGGCCTTGCCTGGTTCGGGGGGCTTTTCCTGATTACCGCAGGCGTGAGCAGCTATTTCAGTGCCTACCTCAAAATCAATATCTCCGCCAAGATCAGAAATGAGCTGCGCCTGGATTTGATGAACCATACGCTGCTGCTGCCACAGTCCTATTTTGACCGCAATCATTCCGGAGATCTATTATCCCGTTTTACCAATGATAATCAATCGGTCGGAGAAGCCTGCGGACAGGTTATGATTGATCTTTTGCGCAATCCGCTCTTGGCTGTGGCGTCTTTTGCCTATCTGATCTATATTAACTGGCTGCTTGCACTGATCTGCATTACGATGGGGCCGCTGCTCTATCTGGTCGGTAAGGTTTTTGGCAAAGCGATGCGGAAGAACAGTGTGCAGGTACAGGAGAATATGAGCCGGACGACTTCATTTCTGAACGATATTCTGGGCAGCAGTATGGTCTTCAAGGCATTCTCGATTGAGCGCAGACTGATGAAGCAGTACAAAGGATACAGTGACAGCATTAATGCCGGAGAACAGAATCGGGGACGGATTGAAGGGGCTACGGGGGCACTGTCCTCTGTGCTAGGAAATCTCACCTTTTTGCTGGCTCTGGTCATCGCCGGATATTTTGTCGCCAAAGGTTCGCTTGAGGTAGGAGCCATGATCGCATTCATTCAATTGATGAATTATCTGGTTATGCCTTTCTCGGCGCTGCCGGGACTTGTGGCCTCCATGCAGCAGTCGCTGGGAGCGGCGCAGCGGATTTTTGAGGTGATGGATGCGCCTGCTGAGGTAGAGGCTCTGCCTGAGAAACAAATGCAGCATCCCGAGTTTGAGCAGCTTAATCTGTCGGCGGTAACGTTCAGTTATCCCGGGGCCGGGAAGCTTAGCTTAAACCAGGTTAGTCTTGAATTGCCGCAGGGGATGCAGATGGCGGTGGTCGGGTCGAGTGGAGGCGGGAAGTCTACGCTATTCAAGCTTCTGCTGGGCTTCTATAAACCGGATGAAGGTGAGATTTTAATCAATGGCAAAACGGTTCAGGGGATGAGTCTGGAGCAGCTTAGAAGCCATTTTGCCTATGTACCTCAGGAGTCCGGGCTGTATACAGGCAGTATCCGCGAAAATATCCGCAATGGCAGGCAGGACGCCTCGGAGGAAGAGGTAATAGAGGCGCTTCGTCAGGCCAATGCCTATGATTTTGTAATGGAGCTGCCTGAAGGGGTAGACTCTGAGATCGGCGAGCATGGCTCGCGGCTCTCTGGCGGCCAGCGCCAGCGGCTTTCGATTGCGAGAGCGATGCTGAAGAACGCGCCGATTCTGCTGCTGGATGAAGCAACAGCCGCGCTGGATAACGAATCGGAAAAAATGGTGCAGCAGGCCATCCGCAAGCTGATGAAGGGCAAAACCACCATCGTTATTGCCCACCGTCTGTCAACGATTCAGAGCGCCGACGTTATTCTGGTGATGGAGAACGGGGAGATTGTAGAGCGCGGGGGTCACGAGGAGCTGCTTGCGGCAGAAGGGCGCTACTATGATCTCTACAATTCCCAGCTGGAGCAGGAGGAAGCAGAGGGGCAGGAAGAAAGAACACAGGAGTACACGGAAAAGCAGGGGGCTCGGGTGGCAGGTACGGAGAACACGGACCGTTCAGGACATAAGCTGCCCGGACAAGAGGTTGCAGCTGGCGAGGTATAGTGCAGAGAAAAACTTGTGATGTCAAGAATTCGATTGGATTATTCCGGAGCAGGCGCGGCGGCGACCTGCTCTTGGAATTATCCCAATAGATGGAATGTTTACCTTGCGCTCAAGAGGCTGAGGATATTGTTAAAAGGAGTATTCTGAATGAATAATTCTATGAGATTTTCTTATGGCAGCCACCCATCTCAGTTCGGCGTTTTACATTTACCTGATTCAGAAGGGAAGCTCCCGGTGATTATAACTGTTCATGGCGGATTCTGGAGATCACAATTTGGCCTTGAGGAGACCGAGGAGATAGTAAAGGATTTGGTCCAGCGTGGATTTGCAGTTTGGAATATAGAATATCGCAGAATTGGAGAAGAAGGAGGGGGGTGGAAAGGGACATTTTCTGATGCTATTTCAGCAGTGAATTATATTTCAACGCTTAGTGAGCAGTTTCCACTTGATCTCTCGCGTGTCATGCTTCTGGGTCATTCAGCTGGCGGACAATTAGTGCTTTGGTTAGCTTCCCTTGCTCATGAAAACGGTAGTGAAGAAAATTTCGAACCATTGCTGGTGTCCATTCGTGGGGTTATTAGTTTGGCAGGCGTTTCGAACTTACGGAAAATGTGGGAAATACATACCCAAAAGGATATCCTTAGTCCTGTAGAATCCTTGTTGGCAGGGTCACCAAATGAAGTTCCAGAAAGATATCATTTGGTATCGCCAATGGAAAGGCAGTCTTCCCAGATCGAGCAATTTCTTATTCATGGTGAAATGGATCTTCATGTGCCAGTCGAATTCAGTATTGAATACGCTCAAAAAACTGTTGAGCAGGGTGGGAAAGCACACTTAATAGTTATTCCAGGAATCGAACATTTTCAAATCATTAACCCTACATCTTCTGCTTGGAATACCGTGATACATTACTTGAAATCTTCCTGTTAAAGGAAGCATAAAATCATAGCCGCAATACGGTGATCGGCTCGTTGTCGCAGATTTCGCCGTTGTCATGGAAGCCGAAACTTTCATAGAGCTTTTTGGCGACGATGTTATCGGCTTCATATGGGATCCAGCAGTAATGTGCGGGCCCGGCCGGAAAGGTGCAGATAAATTCCAGGATTTTTGTCATGGCTTCCCGGCCGTAGCCCCGGTTCTGATACTGCTTGCCGATCATCAGCCGCAAGATGCAATAGCTGTCGTCCGCGATGGACGGCAGTTCGTATCCGGTGATTCCATAAGTGAGCATCACAAAACCAACCGGCTGCTCATCCGCGTAAATGGCAAACGGAAATGGGTGTCCCCCATTGGTTGCAAGGACATAACACGAAGCCACGCTTGACAGATTGGATGCCACGAAGCGGTTCTGATCTTCTGAAACTTCCAGATTGAATACGGTACGCCGGTTTTCCAACGTGATTGTTCTAAGCGTAATCATGTAGGGCTTCCCCTTTCGGTCGAATAGTCACCTGGGCCCAAACGCTATTGTTTATTCTCCCAGGACGTATGTTAAAATGGCATTAATACATTCTACCAGACAAGGAGGCCGCTATGCAGCCGATACTCCCCGAAGATATCCAGTTCCGGATCGATGATCTTACCGGTCAGGAGCTATATGTACACCTTGAACTTACGACAGGCGCCTATGCCAGTCATTTGGACAGCACCCGGCACCCGGCGTCGGCGTTCATCTCCAATGCGGTCATCCGATATACGCAAGGTTCCATCTCTGGTACGGGTCCATACCGGGTGGGCTTAAAGACAACGCTCGGCTGGATTTATGCCGAGGGCCTTACACACGTTGATGAGATGGACAAGGAACGGCTAATTCTGGCCGGCCACGATAGTCAAGGAAAGCTAATCGTTGCATTGCAACTGAGCCGGGAAAAGTTCTGATGAAAGCGGAGGATCAAGCACCTATGAATCATAAGCAAGCCAAGCATCAGCGAATCCTTGTTATATTACCCCATCCCGACGACGAATCTTTTGTTGCATCAGGGACGCTTTCGATGTACATAGACAGCGGTGCCGAGGTCACCTATGCCTGTCTGACCCTAGGAGAGATGGGGCGCAACATGGGCATCCCGCCGTTCGCGAACCGTGTCACCTTGCCGGCAATCCGCAAGGATGAACTGGCAGCCTCCTGCCTTGCGATTGGTATCCAGGATCTAAGAATGCTCGGGTTCCACGATAAAATGATCGAATTCGAAGACCAGGAACTTCTGGACTCTCAGATTATGGAGCTGCTCAAGGAACTGACCCCATCGCTGGTCATCACCTTCTATCCAGGGTACAGTGTGCATCCCGATCACGATGCCACCGGAGCTGCTGTCATCCGAACGATTGGCCGGCTCCCTGCGGCAGAGCGCCCATTGGTATATTGCAGCGCGTTCGCCAGCAATCACGAGCAGATGATCGGAAAAGCGGATGTTACCGTAGACGTGACCGCATTCCTTGCGAAGAAAATGGCCTCGATTCAGGCGCACCGTTCGCAATTCCAAGCGGCAGAGCTTGTGGGGAACCAGGATCTTACGGAAGAGGAAATCCGGAACCGGTTTGGAACAGAACAGTTCTGGACCTACCGGTTTGCTGAATCTTCGTAAGATAAACATGAAACTATACGGAGTCTTTAGTTATCTGATATCAAGTGGAAACGGATTCGCCATCCTCTGAAAAGCTTATGCTTCCGAAGCAGCGATACTACGCATCGCTTTCAGGCATCCGTTTCAAGCGAGAAATGTATAAATTTGCACAAAGGGTGCCTTACTGCCGAGTTCAAAGAACCGGAGTAAGGCACCCTTTGTGCTGCTGCAGAACAAGCTTACGCTCTCTATTCCACAGTGTGCAGGATGAACTTGTCGATGGCGTATTTCACGCCGTCTTCATTGTTACTGAGGGTGATGAAATCGGCAATGTCCTTCAGCGCCGGGATCGCGTTAGCCATCGCTACGCCAAGGCCGGCAGCTTCGAGCATTTCGTGGTCATTCCAGGAGTCGCCCACGGCGATGGTTTCGGACAGCTCGCAGCCGAAGTGGGCTGCCAGGAACTCCAGAGCCAGACCCTTGGTGCCCTCATGGTGCATGATTTCCAGGAAATGCGGCTTGGATTTCGTGATGTGTACAGAATCGCCCAGCAGCTCTCGCAGAATCGGAGATAGCTCATCCAGGAAGGCCGGATCGTCGATGATCAGCATTTTTGGTGTTTTTTGCGGAACAAGCTTTTCCCAGTCCGGCTCAATAAAGTATTGGGTTCCGTTGAGCGTGGCATAGTCAATCAGCTTTTGATTTTCTTCACGCGCATACAGCTTGTCATCAATGTAGGTCTGTAAGTGCAGGTTATGCTCTACGCAATAGCTGAACAGCTTCCGTACGGCATCTTGTGGCACATAACGCTCGTAGAGCACCTTTTCATCCATCAGGTTCTTCACAAGTGCACCCTGGTAGGTGATAATCGGCACGTTCAGTCCGGTCTGGCGGGCGATAGCCTGCGCTGAAGCATAGGCACGTCCGGTAGCCAGGGTAACCACAACACCTGCGGCAACGGCTTGTTCCAGCGCTGTTTGTGTAGCAGGGGTAACTTCCTTAGTATCCGTAATCAGGGTGTCGTCAATATCAATTGCAATCAATTTGTACATGCAGGTTCTCTCCTAATGGTTTGGTGAGCGCAGCCGTAGGAGTGTTTCCACACTATGGAATACGCTGTAGTAAGTGTGCTGTGAGCCTATGCGGAAGGCTTGGCTCTTTCTCTAATCAAGCTAGCAGAGCGCTAGCCTGGCGAAAATATGGTTTACATTGAAAATAAGGGCTGCTCAGTCCGTTGCAAGCTTGCGGCCTCTCCCCATGTGGCGAGTGATGATGCTGCTCCGGGGTGAAGACTGCTGCCGCATGATGACAAATGAAATCATGGGCCTGATCAAATCATTTGTCTGATGAAATCAGAAGGCCAGGTTCTTCACTTTCTAGGGCTGCAGGTCCAGGCTCAGGGCTAAGCTCAGCCATCAGCATGGCGGCAAGAATACATAGACATCCAAGTAGCACAGACACGCCGAGCGATTCCCCGCCAAACGCCAGTCCTGTCAGGGCGGCGAATACCGGCTCCGTGGCAAAGATAATCGCCACCCGGGAGGGTGTGGTGTATTTCTGGCAGGCGGTCTGAATCCAGAAGGCAAACGCGCTGGTCGGGCCGATGGAGATGAGCAGTGCCCACAGTACCTCTGGTTTCATGATCAGTGCCCCGCTGTGCGCAAGCGGGGCAGGCCCATCCACGAGCAGGGAAGCGAGGACGCTGAGCAGCCCGACAAAGGCAAGCTGCAGCGTGGCCAGCGGCAGCGCCGGATAACGCGGAGCATATACGCCGGTATATGCGACCTGCAGCGCAAAGGCGACAGCACATAGCAGGACCAGTGCGTCGCCCTGGTTCAGGGACAGCGCGGAGCCGGTGAAGGTGAGCAGGTAGAGGCCTGCCACCGCGAGTCCCGCGCTGAACCAGGTATACCGGGAAATGGCATGTCTTAACAGCGCCAGTGACAGGAAAGGGACAAGCACTACCGACAGTCCGGTTATAAATCCGGTGTTGGACGTGGTGGTATAGAGCAGTCCCATCGTCTGGAAGCCATAGCCTAGGAACAGAAAAAGACCCAGCAGTAAGGCGTGCCCTGTCATGCGCCAGCTTAGCAATCTCCATTCCCGGCGGTAGAAAACGGCGGTGATCAGCGCCAGCAGCAGGGCGGCACCGATGAACCGGATGCTGTTAAATGCGAGCGGCGGCAGCACCTTGACTGCGTTTTGCACAATCAGAAACGTACATCCCCACATCATCGCCACCAGCAGCAGACTGAGATCGGCTATTCGGGAGCGATTCACAGTGGTCATCCTTTCTTGGTACGAGAGTTTCGGATCAAGTTGTCCAAATTGTATCTTAAAACAGGGGGGAGGACAAGACAGAACTATGCGCAGGGCAGGCGGGATAAGGGCCTTGGTACCCGAAAAACAACCAAAAGCTGGACAAAAAAGCCAGCAATTGATATACTTCGATAACCGTACACTTGTTCTTATTTTTGTATAAGATAACCCTACACCTTAGAAAGGAGCGGGTACACCATGATGGGCAAATCCCATTTCATCATTAGCACCGGGGTTACCCTATCCGTCATGAGCCTGCTCGGCCATGAGATTACGATTCCGGCGGTTGCCGTAGCGGGACTTAGCGCCCTCTTACCTGATATCGATGAGCCAAATTCACTGCTGGTGCGCAAAGCTCTGCCTGAATTCCTGCTGCGGATCCTGCAAGTGGCTCTAATTGGGGCCGCCATCTATCTGTATTTTGCCGGAATCGCCGCACCGCCCTGGAACGTCGCGCTGGCGCTGCTTGTCGGAAGCGTATCCTTCCTGCCGGGCAGGCGGCTGCGGCATCTGGTGATGCTGCTGCTGGCACTGGGGCTGTTTGCGTTCGCGGAGGACTACGACCCATGGAACTACATTGCAGCCTGCGTACTTGTCGTATCCTCGGTTGTTCCGCACCGCGGACTGACACATACGCTGTACGGCGTGGCCGGCTGGGGAGCGTTGCTTTATTTTGCCTCGCTTGGCATGAATGACGGCGGCAGCCTGTGGATTGCCGGAGGCATGTCCTACGCGCTGCACCTGCTGGCCGATTCCCTGACCCAGCGCGGCATTACCCCGCTGCCTCCTCTGCCCTTCAAGCTTCGTCTGAAGCTGATGAGCACAGGGACGAAGAAGGGCAATGCGGTGGAGAAGTTCTGCATCATACTTACGCTTGCACTGGTTACGTATGTTTTTGTGCTTACTCCCGGTATATAGAGTGCTTTTGCCCGAGGACATCAAAAAGGCTTTCTGCGGATCATTCACAGAAGGCCTTTTTGGTCGTTGGAAAAAGGGAGGGCTCTATCCTGCAAGAGTGTCTCATCCCTCTTTCCAGATTCGGCTCCGCTAACCGGGAGCTATTCCTCCAGGAAAATCAAACCGATGAAGTCCTCCGGCTCAATCCGGCCGAAATAATGCTTCAGGTCAAGCCCAGATAGGGCGTCTCTGACCTCTGCATCTTCATAGCGTTTGCCGCGCAGCGCGTTCTCCACGTCCACTACATCGCCGACGCCGAAGAAATCGCCGTAGATTTTGATATCCTTAATGTAGGAATCTTCAATGTCCATGCGGATATCGACGAGCCCTGCCGGGAACTTGCGGGTATGCTTCACGTTGCTTTTTGGCGAGAGTCCGTAATTCCAATCCCAGTTCTGGTAATGCTCCTTGGAAATTTCGTTAATCCGCACCCAGTCGTCCTGGGTCAGCTTGTACTGCGGAACCTCGGAGGGCTCCATGCCGAAGATGGAACGCAGCAGGCCCTCACGGAATTCCTCAATGGTCATGTCGCTTCCAAGCAGCTCCTTGATATTAGCCACACGGCTGCGTACAGATTTGGTGCTCTTGGATTTAAATTTCTCCGGGTTCACATTCAGTGAGGCCTGCACATCGTCCAGATTGAGATCGAACATCAGGGTGCCGTGGCTGAACATGCGTCCGCGTGTGGAGAACTGGGCATTGCCGGAGATTTTTTGCTCCCCGACCTGGAGATCATTGCGTCCGCTCAGCTCGGCATTCACACCCATGGACTGCAGGTAGTCGATGACCGGCTGGGTGAATTTCAGGAAGTTATGAAAAGACTGTCCGTCGTCCTTGGTAATGAAGCTGAAGTTGAGATTTCCGAGATCATGATAGACAGCCCCGCCGCCGGACAACCGCCGCACGACCTGAATATTGTTGTCCTTCACGTATTCCTGGTTGATCTCTTCAATGGTATTCTGATGTTTGCCGATGATAATGGACGGGCTGTTGATATAAAAAAGCAAATAGCTGTCGTCCATCGGCAGATTCTTGAGCGCAAATTCCTCAATCGCGAGATTGATCGATGCGTCTGTAATTCCGGTGTTATCGATAAAAAGCATAGTAAATTCCTCCGCTTGGGCATGATTAACTGCTGTAGTTATTTTAAACCAAAAGTGTGGATTGTACAAAAGAACCAATGGTTGTGAGGCAGAGGCATGTCTGCGGCAAGCGGCATTGTCTTGCGGTACGGGGATGCGAAACATTGACGTATTTCCGGCAATGGAGCAATAATGGGGACAATGAGTGAATAGAAAGATGAAGAGGAGTGTAGGCATGCTTGAAAAATACGGCCACGGCGGCGATTTGCTGACGGCTGCGGAACTGTACGGGGAGGGGAGCGGCGCTTTTGTTGATTTTAGCGCTAATATCAACCCCCTTGGTCCGCCGCCCGGTGTGCTGGACCTGCTGCGTAATTCATTGTCTGTTGTGACGGCCTATCCGGATCCAGGGCACCGCAGACTGAAGTCCCTGCTTGCGGAGAATCTGGGGGTAGACAACGACTGCATTACGGTGGGCAACGGGGCGGCGGAATCGATGGCGCTGCTGCTCCTGGCTGTGAAACCGCGTAAGGTGGGCATCATCGAGCCCTGCTTCTCGGAATACCGCCAGCTCGCAGAGCAGTTCGGTGCAGAGGTCATATCCGTTCAAGGCACGAAGGAGCAGGGCTACCGTGCCGGTGCGGATAACATCGCCGGACTGCTGGAACAGGTGGATCTGCTGTTCCTCGGACAGCCGAATAACCCGAATGGCGTTCAGTATGCGCTGGACGACCTCCGGCTGTTGGCGCAGCAGGCGGAGCGCTGCGGGGCGGTGCTGGCGGTGGATGAAGCGTTCATCGACTTCATCCCCGAAGAGCGGCGGCAGTCGCTGCTGCCGGAGCTTGGGACTTATCGTCATACGGTGCTGATCCGCTCGATGACGAAGTTTTACGCCATTCCGGGGCTGCGGCTAGGCTTCACCATCGCAGCTCCGGAGCTTGCCGCCGCCATGACCGGCAAGCAGGTGACCTGGAGCGTGAACAGCCTGGCACTGCTGGCCGGAGAAGCCTGCCTGCGCAGCGGGCGCGAGTATGAGCAGCGCACGCGCGAGCTGATCGCGGCAGAGCGCGAAGCGCTGCGGCAGGGTCTGCTGCGGCTCGGCTGCGAGGTGCCGCCGGGCGAAGCGAACTTCCTGCTGCTCGGACTGCCCGCAGGGTGGAGCGCTGCAGCTATGCAGGAGAAGCTGGGCCGCAGCGGCATTCTTGTGCGCAGCTGCGCGATGTATCCGGGCCTTACGCCGGGGCACATCCGCGTCGCCGTCAAAGGATACGAGGACAACGCACGTTTTCTTCACCAACTGGAGGAGACGGTGCGGGCGGGAGTCTGAGGGCTTATAGCAGCAGAGTAAGTAAATGATGACGGTAACGGAGGATGGACTAAGGTCCGGAGCAGGCTGTATTAAGCTGACTAAAATAGGCGAAATGAGTGTGGCGGAATGGCTCTTCTCGCTAATCTGAATATAGAGTTGATTGCTAGGTGGAATTAGTAAAACTAATTTGCTGAAATCCACGCTGCAGCGGCATTAGTGGGATTTTCTACAACTAAATCAGGCGGAATTCCTACATATCGGCCGATAGGGCTGGATTAGGTTTACTTTTTCCAACTGTTGCTTTTTGGAGAGCGGACCGGTGCAGATTAATGGGAGGAATTCCACTTATATATCAAGGTCGTCTGAGTATGTCCCCATTCCACTGGAATGGTAAGATGTTCATATCAAATCATACATAATGGTAAATAAGAGCGACATGAAACTATTTATCTATTGTACAGAAAAATCATTTTAGGGGTGTGAAATTATGAATATAGAAGTTGTAAAAGTACCTTTGGAAGAGAAAGCAATATTGAAAAATCTATTAAAAATGTACTGCTACGAGTGGTCACAGTATAATAAATTTGATGTAAATGACAAAGGCGAATATGAATTTGAATATCATATTTCTGATTATTGGGATAAAGAAAAACACTATCCGTTTTTCGTGAAAGTTAATGGAATATTAGCAGGGTTTGTACTAATTGATGATGATTTTGTATTACATCCTAATTATGATTATTCAATGGGTGAATTTTTTATTTTGCATAAGTATCGTCGATCCGGAGTAGGACGATATGCGGCAAAAGCTGTATTTGACATGTTTCGCGGGAAATGGGAAATAGGAGAACATCCGGATAATATTTCGTCTGTTGGATTTTGGGATAGCATTATTAATGAATATACGGATGGTAAATATGAAATCATAAAATCTTGTCCAAATCTTGTATATCATGATGGAACATGTGGTAACGTTATTTCATTTGTGAATTAGAGTTTTTTCTGTGTCAGATGGGTATGATTTGAAATCACTTCTAGTGTTTTATGAAGATAAATAGAATTTTGTTCATCAAAGGATTTTTAAGTTTAAATTAATGCTGCGAGAGGAGCGGGATCAAATGGGCGAAGTACAGCTTCCTTTTAACCCAGGCAGCGGCGCTACGGTGTATCACTCTAGCGTCTGGCCTGGACTTGTGCTCGAATGGAAACAGGAGCATCTGCTGCTGGAATTCCCGGTTGAAGCGGAAGGGCTGTCGAGCGCGGTGTACGGCGGCGGGATGGTCCGTCTGAAACGGGCCGTCAACCAGTTCGTCAGCCGTGATTATGAGTGCAGCAATCCGGTGCGCGATATGGAGGACAAGTTGCGCGAATGGGGTTACCCGCTGGAAGGCTGCGCCGGTCTGATGACAGCGGTGCCGCTGGAGCATGCTGCCGTTGCCGAGGAGGATATCGGCTCGGCGGGTATTTTCTGCTGTGTTACCGCAGCCTCCGGTAATGCCGCGCGCGCTGGAGTCCGGCGGAACGTACTGGCCGCTTACCACTCCGGGACGATCAATATCATGCTGGGCATTGACGGTCGACTGACTCCGTCCGCGATGGTCAATGCCGTGATGACGGCAACCGAGGCGAAGGCTGCCGCACTGGCCGATCTCGGGGTCACGGATCCCGAGAATGGCCTGATTGCCACTGGTACCACTACAGATGCTGTTGTGCTCGCAGTGAGTGGGAGCGGACGCTACGCCGCAGAGCATGTCTACGCCGGAACCGCCACCGACCTGGGTGGAGCGATTGGCAGGCTGGTGTACGCGGCTGTAACGGCAAGCCTCGGATCAGTGAAGGCGGCCCAGCCAGCAAGAAAGGCCAGCCAATGAGCCTCATAAGCAACAAGCCGTTTGCGGGTGCTGCCTGGTGATGCTTGCTATTATATTACTTGCAGCCTATGTGCTGGACCGGATTATAGGCGACCCGCGCAGTATCCCTCATCCGGTGGTGCTTATGGGAAAAGCGATCACAGCTCTTGAACGGCTGATCCGCCGTTTCTGCTCTCAACCGCGCACTCTGAAACGCGCAGGAATCCTGCTTCCGCTGCTGATAGCAGGCGGAGCCTGGGGAGTGACAGCAGCCCTTCTACTGCTGCTGTCCCGGGTCTCGCCTTGGCTGGGCTGGGCAGCGGAGGTCTGGCTGATCGCTACAACTATTGCCTCTAAGGGACTTAAAGATGCCGGGATGGCCGTCTATGTGGAGCTGCGCAAGGGAGATATCTCTGCAGCCCGGACAGCGCTCGGCATGATCGTTGGCCGCGACACCACCAAGCTGGAGAGCCCGGATATTGTCCGGGGTACGGTGGAGACCGTGGCGGAGAATATCGTGGATGCAATTATTTCTCCGCTGTTCTTCGCCCTGCTCGGCGGAGCACCGCTGGCCATGGCTTACCGTGCGGTGAATACGCTGGATTCCATGGTCGGCTACAAAAACGACAAATACCGTGATCTCGGCTGGGCCTCTGCCCGGCTCGATGACGTAGCCAATTACATAACCGCGCGGATGACAGCAGTGCTGTTAGTCTTGTGCGCCTGTCTGCTGCATCTGGACTGGCGCAGCAGCTGGCGTATTGTGCGGCGCGATGCGCGCCGCCATCCCAGCCCGAACAGCGGGTTCCCCGAATCGGCGGTAGCCGGAGCGCTTGGCATCCGTCTGGGCGGCGAAAATGTATACCACGGAGTGGCCTCGTTCCGCGCCTACATGGGCGACCCCCTCCGCTCTATGGAGCCGAAGGATATTATTCTTGCCTCAAGGCTGATGCTGTGGTCTTCCGCCATATTTGTCTGCCTGTGTGCAGCGGCGGCTATGCTGTGGCACGGGATTGGAGGCTGAGTCAGAGAGATGGCAAATGATCGGGCCGGTTTGGACGCTAAGCATATACTGAATCCTGAATCTATGCTGGGCGCTCGGAATGAACGGAAACCTGAGGAAGAACTGAATCCTGAGCATGAACCAGACCCTGGACATGATGCGGACCCTGAGTGTGAACCGGACCCTGAGAATGGACAGGCATGTGAGAGCAAAGTAGAACTTCAAGTTGAGCTTGAGCTGGTGCTGATCCGTCATGGACATACCCAGTGGAATGCTGAACACCGTTACCTGGGCAGCACCGATCTTCCACTGCTGCCTGAATCGGAGGTGAAGCTGTCTGCTCTTCGGCATCAGCCCGAACTCGCCGGCACCTTCTGGCGTGTGTACTGCAGTGATTTGCGCAGATGCCGCGAGACACTGGCGGTCATTGCCCCTTCCCTTGGGCAGTCGGCAGTGTACGATTCACGGCTGCGCGAGATGAGCTTTGGCGCTTGGGAGGGACAGAATTATGAGCAGCTGCAAAATAATCCAAGCTATCGGAGCTGGATTGATGATCCTACGGCGTTTACCCCGTCGGACGGAGAATCCTGGGCAGAATTCACCGGACGCGTGGAGAGTTTTTTGTCTGAACTGCTCCATATAGCTGCCGAGGCGCCTGGCCTTAGGAATGGACCTTTTCGTGTGCTGATTGTGACTCACGGCGGCGTTATCCGCCAGATGCTGGCTCGGACAACCGCGGGGCTTTGCTTCCGTGAAGCCGCGGCACCTCCGCCGGGAACTGCAACCACGGTGAGGCTGCGGTGGCGCGGAGGGGAAGAAGGCAGCTGTCACTGAGTAAAGTTGAAAAAGGAAAACAAATTTGTGGATTTCACTGATTTTTCGATGAATAGGTGGAAAAAGTAGATTTAATCACCTTCATTTTCATCCATCTAGCGCTATCTGGCAGAATTATATGGAATTTTTTTCAGCTAAACATCTCCATGGTGGTCCCTCAGCAGAAAGAAGTGGATAAATTCCACCAAAGCTAGCTACCTCGCAAATAGGGGGAATTTGTGTTCCAAACAGCCGTAAGCGAGCGCCCTGGGCATCCGGCCTTTTCAGCTTTTACAGCCATAGAACCACAGCGGGAAGAAATTCCCGGGCTGTGGTTCTTTTTTTACGGAGAGGACTGTGCCATGATAGCTATGGGGGCGATGGAAGCATGTTCAAGGATTTCAAGCTCATTGCCGGCCGGCCGGTATACATTCAAGTGAAAGATTACATGAAGCAGCTGATCCTCAAAGGCGCCCTTCAGGGAGACCAAAAGCTGCCGTCTACCCGCGAGCTCAGCACACTGCTGGGGGTCAGCCGCAATTCGGTCATTTCCGCCTACGAGGCACTTACGGATGACGGCTTCACCTATGCGGTTCAGGGCCAGGGAAGTTATGTATCACAAGCCGCAGCTGAGCAAGCCGGGAGTCCCCGGGATTCCGCGTGGACAGTAGACTGGAAAGAGCGGCTGAGCAGCCAGGCCAGGCTGGCCGAGGAACTGGATATCATGAAGCGGGGGATACGCGCTGCGAAGGGTACAATTTCTTTTACCAGCATCGCACCCGATGAGAGCCTATTCGATCTGGAAAATGTAAAACGGGCGTTTATGGAACGAATGGCGGTGGAAGGCAATGTTCTGCTGAACTACGGCTATGCCAAGGGGTATAAGCCTTTAATAGACTATTTACGGCAATATATGGAGCACAAGGGCGTAGATACGCGGGGCAAGGACATTCTGATTACGAACGGTTTTACCGAAGGGTTTGATGTCGTATTGACCGCACTCGGCCGCAAGGCTGGGGCGGTGCTCTGCGAGAATCCGACGCATCACACG
This sequence comes from Paenibacillus sp. 22594, assembly GCF_052044425.1. Taxonomy (NCBI): domain Bacteria; kingdom Bacillati; phylum Bacillota; class Bacilli; order Caryophanales; family Paenibacillaceae; genus Paenibacillus; species Paenibacillus sp. 22594. Next base: position 202,719 of record NZ_JBQENA010000004.1, on the reverse strand, counting down.
GCGATTAAGAATATGAAGCTGCACGGTTTTGAGATTGCGGGTGTGCCTATGGAGCGGGACGGCATCCATCTGGGTGAGCTGAAGCGGGCGCTTGAGGCGCGTGAGTATGACTGTGCGTATTTTGTCCCTTCCTACCACAATCCAACGGGCATCGTCATGTCTCCCGAGAAAAGACAGCGGCTGATGAAGCTGATGACGGAGTACAAGGTACCGGTGATCGAGGACGGTTTTAACGAGGAACTCCGGTATTCGGGTTCCCACGTGGCTCCTCTGATCGCAGCAGCGGGCGGCGGGAATAGCGTGGTCTATCTGGGGAGCTTCTCCAAGGTGCTTTTTCCCGGACTGCGTGTGGGCTGGGTGCTTGCGGATCAGGAGCTGATCTATTACCTGGAAAGCGTCAAAAGAGCGCGAAGCATTCATACCTCAACGCTGGATCAATCAATTCTGTATCAATATCTGCTTGGCGGCAATCTGGAGAAATACCTGAAACGGGCGAGAGCGGAATATAAGCGCAAATACGAGCTGACCCTGGCCTGCTGCCAGGAGCATATTCCGTATGCATCCCTCACCGGGGATGGGGGCCTGCATCTTTTTATAACGTTTGCCGAGGGCTTCAGCACGAGGGAGCTGCTTACGGCATGCCGGGAGCAGGGGGTTATTTTTACGGCGGGAGATATGTTCTATACGAATGGGCAAGGGCAGAACACACTGCGGCTGGGATTCTCCAGGGTGGCTGACGGGGATATCCGTAAGGGCGTTGAAATTATTGGCAGCACTGCACGGCAACTACTGGGATGAAGAGGGGTTAAGAGAATGAGAAGAGTAGGCGTAATTATGGGCGGGGTATCCTCGGAATATGAGGTGTCGCTGAATACGGGCAGAGAAATGCTGAAGCATCTGGACCGCAGTAAATATGAAGGCGTCCCGGTAGTCATTTCTTCGCGGGAAGAGCTGGTTGATGCGGTAAAAGGTCTGGATTTCGCGCTGCTTGCCCTCCATGGAGCCTACGGCGAGGACGGGACCGTACAAGGGACGCTGGAAACGCTGGGTATTCCATATTCCGGCAGCGGTGTGCTGTCCAGCAGCCTGTGCATGGATAAAGCGCTGTCCAAGACCATTCTCCGCAGCAAAGGTGTGAACACCCCAGCCTGGATCTGCCTGGACCGTATGGAGGATTTCGTGCCGGAAGCTGTAGAGAAGCTCGGATATCCTGTGATGGTAAAACCAAATTCGGGCGGCTCCAGCATCGGCATGACAAAGGTGAACAGCCGTGCGGAGCTGCGGAGCGCGGTAGAGAAGGCTTTTGCCGCTGACCGTTCGGTGCTGATCGAAGAATATACCGAAGGCCAGGAAATCACCTGTCCCATTCTCGGAGGAAAGATGCTGCCCGTTATCGGCATCCGCTCACTTGGAGCGGATTGGTTCGATTACAGTGCCAAATATGAGCTGGGCGGTGCGGAGGAGCAGGTTATTCAGCTGCCAGCAGAGCTTGAAGAACGGGTGCGTGCGGCGGCTTTGACCTGCTATCAGGCGCTGAAGTGTACAGTATATGCGCGGGTGGATATGCTGCTAAAGGATGGCATTCCTTATGTGCTTGAGGTAAACACATTGCCGGGCATGACAGAAACGAGCCTGCTGCCAAGAAGTGCGCTTGCTTCCGGATATACCTTCAGCGGGCTGCTGGATGAGATTATCTCCGGCTCGCTTGCAGAGCGACGGGGGATCGCGGCGGGACCGGAGGTTTCAGTCGCAGCAGGCATACCGGGAGTCTGGGGCGCACAGGGAGAAGACGGTAACGAAAATAAGCAGGACGCTCAGAGTTTGCGGGACACGCAGGCACTGCAGACTGTGCGGCAGGGGGCTGTCAACTATGGATAAACACAAACGGTTTCAGCAACAGGATCACAGCGCCCAGCTGAGCGAGCGGATTGCTCCGCGTGTACGGGAGATAGCGCCTTCGGGCATCCGTGCTTTTTTTGATCTCAGTGCGGGTAACAACGAGATTATATCACTGGGTGTGGGCGAACCCGATTTCGCTACCCCTGAGCATATCAGAGCTGCTTGTATCCGTGCATTGGAGCGGGGAGAGACGAGTTATACCCCGAATGCCGGGCTGCCGGAGCTGCGGGAGGAGATTGCCCGCTATCAGCAGGAAAGCTTTGGGCTGTCCTATCAGCCTATGGAGGAGGTGCTGGTAACGGTGGGCAGCAGTGAAGCCCTTGATCTGGCGCTGCGTGCCTTCACCGCTCCGGGTGATGAGGTAATCATTCCTTCGCCCAGTTATATTGCCTATTCGCCGATCGCCTATTTGAATGGGGGAACATTGGTGGAAGTGGAGGCTACTGTGGAGCAGGGCTTCAAGCTTACCGCCGAGGCGCTGTGCAGAGCTATTACCCCGCGCTCCAAGCTGCTGATGGTGAACTTTCCGAATAACCCCACAGGGGCGGTCATGTCTTACGAGGATTGGCTTCCGATTGCAGAAATCGTAAAAGCCCATAATCTGATCGTACTTTCGGATGAAATCTACGCCGAGCTGACCTATGACAGCAAACATGTCAGCATTGCTTCGCTTCCCGGTATGAAGGAGCGGACGATCGTAATCAGCGGGTTCTCCAAAGCCTTCGCCATGACCGGCTGGCGGGTCGGTTATGCCTGCGGGAACCGGGAGCTGCTGTCTGCAATGCTGAAAATCCATCAGTATACGGCGATGTGCGCGCCTGTTCTGGGCCAGATTGCCGCGATAGAATCGCTGCGCCACGGATTGCCGGACAAAAACAAAATGAAAGAATGCTTCCGGCAGCGCCGTTCACTGTTTGTAGAAGGGCTCAGATCCATCGGGCTGCATTGCCATGAGCCGCAAGGGGCTTTTTATGCCTTCCTTTCTATTAAGCATACCGGAATGACATCAGAAGATTTTGCGCTTCGTCTGCTGCGGGAAGCAGGGGTTGCTGCTGTGCCGGGCCAAGTGTTCGGTACGGGCGGTGAAGGTCATCTCCGCTGTTCCTATGCAGCTTCCACAGCGAAGCTGACCGAAGCGCTCGAACGGATGGAAGGTTTTATGAAGGTGAAAATGTAATTGTAAGATTAATCTCTATCCCCTATAATCCATAAGGAAGAAATAGGGAGTAATAGTGACGAAATAGCTGGCGAGCCGCAGCAGAGGGCCCTCTTCTTCAAAGAAGGGGGCCCTTCTAATTTCAATGCAAGAACAAACAGGAGGCTATAATGATGATTTCAGCAATTGAAGAAGTAACGGGACGGATTGCTCCGCCGGATGAACAAGCCGAACTGCAGGCAGAGCTTCGCCTGAACAGTCTGACCAAGCCGCCGGGAAGCCTCGGACGTCTGGAAGCTTTAGCTGTCCGGCTGGCCGGTATCTCGAAGAAGGCGCAGCCCAGTTACGGTACACGTACTGTTGTTGTAATGGCTGCCGATCACGGTGTCTGCTGTGAGGGGATCAGTGCTTTTCCGCAGGAAGTCACTGTGCAGATGGCCTATAATTTTCTCACAGGTGGGGCAGCGGTCAATGTCCTGGCCCGTCAGGCTGGAGCAAGTGTGCAGTTCGTGGATATCGGAATCAATGCGGAGCTGGAGCATCCGGAACTGATCAACCACAAAGTGCGGCCGGGAACGGACAATATGGCAGCTGGACCAGCCATGAGCCGGGAAGAGGCTCTTCAGGCTGTACTTGTCGGTGTAAATGTTGCCCGGGAAGCGGTTAAGAACGGAACGGAGATTTTTATAACCGGTGAAATGGGCATCGGTAATACAACGGCCAGTGCCGCCATTCTGTGCGCTCTGGAGGGCATCTCGCCGGAGGTTGCTGTAGGCCGAGGAACAGGGATTGATAATGAACGGCTGCTGCACAAAATTGAAGTCGTGGCGCGTGCACTGCGCGTGAATTCTCCGAACCCGGCAGATCCGATGGATGTGCTTGCCAAGGTAGGCGGACTTGAGATCGCCGGTCTGGCCGGTCTCATTCTCGGAGCTGCTGCACTGGGTGTACCGGTCATTCTTGACGGATTTATCTCCGGTGCCGCTGCACTTGTGGCGAAGGCCATTGCGCCTGAATCCACAGCATATATGATCGCTTCCCATGTATCGAACGAGCAGGGCCATACGCTGATGCTGGAGCGCCTGGGACTGGAAGCGCTGCTCGATTTGGGACTGCGTCTGGGCGAAGGAACGGGAGGCGTGCTTAGCCTTCACCTGATTGACGCGGTCAGCCGCATCATGACCGAGATGGCTACCTTCGAGAGCGCCGGAGTATCCGGGGCTGAGGGGAAATGAGCATCCTTGTAACCGGAGGAGCGCGGAGCGGCAAAAGCAGCTTTGCCGAGCGGCTGACGCTCTCCCTGGCGGATCAGGCCGTATATGTGGCTACCGGACAAGCCTTTGATGAAGAAATGAAGGCAAGGATTGCTCTGCACCGCAAGCTTCGCGAAGCGAATGGCAGTGCCTGGGAGACGATGGAGGAGCCGCATGCTCTGCCAGCGCTTCTGGACCGTCTTTCTGGCGGAAAGGCGGTGCTTGTGGATTGCCTGACGCTATGGCTCTCCAATGTGCTGCTGTCCGTGGAGGATCAGGAGGACAGACAGGAGCGGGTGGAGCGGGAAATCGCCCGCTTGGAGCACAGTGTATCGTCCTTTCAGGGTACGCTGGTGCTGGTGACGAATGAGGTGGGGGATGGCATTGTGCCGGAATATGCGCTTGGCCGGCTGTACCGGGATCTGGCCGGACGCATGAATGCGCTACTGGCCCGGAGCAGTAAGCAGGTCTTTCTGGTCACTGCCGGCATTCCGATAGAGCTGAAAAGCAGGGAGTATCTGCTATGAGCGCACGGGGGGATGCTGCCGCCGCATTTCAGTTTCTTTCGCGGTTTCCGGTCAAGGGTGGCGGGGATTTCTCCCGCGATCTGCTGCAGCGCAGTGTGGTCTATTACCCGCTGGTTGGCGCAGCCATCGGGCTGAGCGCGGCGCTGGGTGCAGGCATCGCGGCCTGGCTGCTGCCTGCCTTGCCTGCTGCTGTGATCACCCTCATTCTGTGGGTGGGGCTGACCGGCGGCCTGCATCTGGACGGCTGGATGGATAGCGCGGATGCGCTGCTCAGTTACCGTACACGTGAGCGAATGCTGGAGATTATGAAGGACAGCCGCGTGGGGGCCATGGGGGTGCTGGCCTGCGTGCTGCTTCTGCTGCTGAAGGCCTCGCTGCTAGCGGCATTCATCGAAGGCGGCTCCTGGGCGGAGCTGCCGCTGCTCCTGCTGCCGCCGGTCTGGAGCCGCTGGTACATGGTGCGGGCTATGGCCCGCTACCCGCTCGCCCGCGGCAATGAAGGGCTGGCCGCCAGCTTCAAGGGGCTGCCTGCCCGGCAGGAGCGGCGCACGCTGCTGCTGGCGGCGCTGCTCTCGCTGGCCGCAGCCGCCGCGCCTCTGGCGCTCGGCGCGGATAGCGCCTGGCCGCAGCTGCTGGCAGCGGCCATCCTTGCGCCGGCCCTGGCGCTGGCCTGCGGCACGCTTGCGGCGCGGCGGATCAGCAGCCGGCTCGGCGGGCTCACCGGCGATGTGTACGGCGCGCTGAACGAGCTGCTGGAGGCGCTGCTCCTGCTGCTGCTGGTGCTGCTACAGCATAACCTGTAGCGCGCCGAGCCTTAGAACGCTTATCATAGCCGGCCTGTGTGCCGGCTTATTTTAAAATATAAGCATTTATATGTTTCATGTTATGAATTGAATAATCCTTATATTTCTCTTGCAGCAGAATAATAGCAAGGAGGCTTGGCATGGAAGATCAAGCAGCTACTACACGAATGACGCCACAGCCTGCGGCTGTGCTGATGATCCAGGGAACGGCATCGGATGTCGGGAAGAGCCTGGTCACCGCTGCCATTGGACGGATTATGACCCGGGACGGGTACCGGACTGCGCCCTTTAAGTCGCAGAATATGGCATTGAATTCCTACGTCACTGTGGACGGCAAGGAAATCGGCCGTGCCCAGGGCATGCAGGCTGAAGCATTCGGCACTACAGCCACCACCGACATGAATCCGATTCTGCTGAAGCCCTCCGGCGAGATGAGTGCGCAGATTATAGTGCACGGCGTGCCGCATGCAGCGCTGAGCGCCCGCGAATACCGGGAGAAATTCCTGCCGGAAGCCAAAAGCACGGTGATGGATGCGCTCGGACGGCTGCGGAGCTCTTATGATGTCGTATTGATGGAGGGCGCAGGCAGTCCGGCTGAGATCAACCTAAAGGCGAGGGATATCGTCAATATGAATCTGGCGGGATGGGCGGATGCCCCGGTGCTGCTAGTGGCTGACATAGACAGGGGCGGTGTGTTTGCTTTTCTGGTCGGTACCCTGGAGCTGCTGGAGCCGCATGAGCGGGCCCGTGTCAAAGGCTTCATTATCAATAAATTCCGCGGCGATCTGTCGTTGCTGCAGCCTGGGCTCGATTGGCTGGAGCAGCGGACAGGCATACCGGTTCTGGGAGTCCTGCCATTTCTCCCTCAACTGCGGATCGAAGCTGAGGATTCCGTGGTTCTGGAAGGAACGTCGGGACGTTTGCGGGCAACACAGGGCCAGGAGCTGGATATCGCCATCATCCGCTACCCGAGAATCTCCAACTTCACCGATTTTGATCCCCTGGAGGACGAGCCGGATACTGCTGTTCGTTATGTGACAGCCGCTGATGAGCTGGGAACTCCGGATGCCATCATCCTGCCGGGGACCAAGAACACTGGGGCCGATTTGGACTATCTGCGGGAACAGCGTTTCCCGGAAGCCATCGCAGCCGCAATGAACCAGGGGACCAGGCAGCTTGTTGGCATCTGCGGAGGGTATCAGATGCTGGGGCTGAAGCTGTATGACCCGTATGCGGTAGAAAGTTCAGAACCAGGTGAAAGAGAAGGGCTTGGACTTTTACCGCTGTCCACTTCTTTTCTCCAGCAGAAGACTACGGTCCGTGCCAGCGGTGTACTGGCTCAGAACCATCCGCTGCTCTTAGGCGGGACGCCTCCCGGATCAGAAACGGCGCTCTCTATTGAAGGGTATGAAATTCATATGGGAACCACTGTGAACCATGATCCCTCTTTGGTCAGAAGCCTCTTTCAGCTGAAGGGACCGGAAGGGAGTACGCAGCCCGAAGGTTGGGGAACACCGGAGGGCCAGGTCTGGGGAACCTATCTGCATGGATTGTTCCACAATGACGGCTTGCGCAGAGCCTGGCTTGATGGTCTAAGACTTTCCAAAGGGCTTATACCGCTTAGGCAGACCTTCTCGGCAGCAGCACTGCGCGAACAGGAGTTTGACAGGTTGGCGGATAGCGTGCGTGCGAACCTTGACATGGCAGCGGTCTATGAGATCATGGGGTTAACTCAATAAGTGAGGTAACCATGGCCATAGCGATTCTTCTCTTTATCGTTGCCGGTCTGGCCGAAATTGGCGGCGGGTATCTGGTCTGGCTGTGGCTGCGCGAATCGCGTCCGCTCTGGTATGGAGGAGTTGGAGCGCTGATTCTCGTAGCATACGGCATTATACCCACCCTGCAGAAGTTTCCTTCCTTCGGCAGAGTCTATGCAGCCTATGGCGGTGTATTCATCGTGCTGGCCGTGCTATGGGGCTGGCTGGTGGATAAAAAAGCACCGGATCTCTATGACTGGATCGGCGCCGGCATTTGTGTAATCGGAGTGGCTGTCATTCTCTGGGCACCGAGACATTGACCGGCAGCAAGCGTGAATGCTCACCAGTGTGCCGGGACTCAAGGCCGCGCCACATGCACATAAAAACAGCAACGGGTGCCGTTTCTTCATAGGACGGCACCCGTTGCTGTATGCTTTTGCGGCGATTATCACCATTCTCCACCGGACTAAATTTTGAACTGCTGTACCGCTTCCTGCAGCTTCACGGCCTGCTGGTACAAATGCTCTACAGTCTCAGCATGAACTTCAAGCTCCTGATGCTGCTGCTCGGAGTTGGCAGCAAGCGTGTCGGCATTTTGCTGTGACTTGGAAGTGATCTGGGCGGTTTCCTCCACGGAGGCGCTAACCTCCTCGGTGCCTGCCGAGATTTGTTGTGTAGCGGCAGATACGGACTGAATGCTGTGGTTGATGCTCTGAATAAGAATCAGCAAGTGGCTAAATGCATTTCCGGCCTCAGACACTTTGCCCACACCCGAAGCCACCTCGGCATTCACATGATTCATTTCTTCTACCGACCGGTTCATATCCTCCTGCAGGCTAAGCAGGAACTCACGGATTTGTTCATTCGATTCTTTGGATTGCTCGGACAGCTTGCGGACCTCTCCGGCAACCACTGCAAAACCGCGGCCATGTTCACCCGCCCGTGCAGCTTCAATGGAAGCATTCAGCGAGAGCATTTGAATCTGCTTGGTGATCTCTGTAATTCCCTGGACAACTTCACCGATCTGCATAGAACGCTCATTCATGATGCGGAACTGCTCCAGCGACTTCACCGAAGCCTCTGCCACATGGCGCATCTGATCCACAGCGCTTTGAGCGATGTCATTGCCGCCTGAGGCTTCTTGGGAAGCCTCAATGATCTGTTCGGTAACTTCACCTGCGGCTGAAGCAATATGCTGGATGCCGATATTGATCTCGTCCATCGCCCGGGAATTATCCTGCGCGCTGCCGGCAATGGCCGTGCTGCCTTTGCTGATTTCCTCAACAGACAGGGCGGATTCCTCAGCCATCCCGTTCAGAATGTCAGTGCGTTCCTTCAAGACATTGGAATCCGCGACCACAATGCTGGAGGTATCCAGAACCTGTCCAATCATCTCTCTCAGCCTCTCGCTCATGGTCCGGAAGCTCCCGGCCAGCTGGCCTACTTCATCGTTGCCTTTAATCTCCAGTTGCTGGGTGAAGTCCCCACTGGCCAGCTTCGTGCTGTAGACTGCAAGCTGTGTGATCGGACGTGTAATTCTGCGGGTCATCAGCAGCGCAGCGCCCACACCAACGATCAGCACACCCAAAGTGATTCCTGCACTAATCCAAAGGATGCTGTTCATTTTATCCTGGATAAAAGCAACATCTGAACTTGCTCCGATGACCATTGTAGTGCCGGGGACCCCGACATACGCAGTCTTATGTATTCCGTGACTATCACTATATATTTCACTAAGTCCGGCTTTTCCCTTGGTCGCCCGCTCCATGGCGGGTTGAACCTCAATGCTCTCATCCGGCTGCAGCTTCGCTCCATGATCTGCAGTGAGTACAGTAGCTTTGCCTTCCTTCAAATCGATGAGAAAGATGGTTTCCAGGCCATGCTGTTTTCGTTTATCCTGAAAATAAAATTCGATCGTTGTCTTCGATTGTTCGTTTTTGTTCAGAGTCTGCTGGGCATGTGTCGCATTCATATTTTTATAGATGTCCTGCGCGGAACTGGTCAGAATCTTATCAATCTGCGGGATCACATAACTGTCAAAGGTATTGATAGATATGAAATAATAGCTGGTACTTAATAAAGCAGATGACAGCAACAGAACAATGAACAGCAAAAACGTAAATCTACGGCCAATGGATTTCTTGACTTGAAACATTTCATTCTCTCCTTTTCCTTCAATTACATCCTTCTATCCCATGCCAATGCTTTTTGGGCAGGCAAGCAGCAATATATTCCGTAGGTAGGGTCATATATGAAGCTATCGTTTCCAGGAATGTGATTGATAACTATTCTATAGAATTAACCTCAGGTTGAATAGTGAAAATTTGCTTAATGCTGAAGAATTTTCAGAAAATTTATGTATATTTGTCGAATACTTTAGCTGTTTTGTGAAAAAAATGAATTTATATTTCATAGCATGTTAGCTTTGATTGTGGTAGAGTAAAAATGTTTTGTTCTCAAAAAAAGAACGCCGCGGTTCGTAACCATCCCGCGTAACCAAAACTAGGAGGAATAATAGATTCGTGTTTAATTTGTTGTGGGGAATGTTGTTCGTCGTTGTCAATTTTGGTTTCTATCTGCTTTGCTACCGGCTTTTTGGCAAAAAAGGCCTGTATGCCTGGGTCGGTGTGGCTACTGTCATCGCCAACATTCAGGTCGCCAAGACGATTGCCTTGCCCTTCGATATTGTGATGACATTGGGCAACACGATGTATGTCACACTCTATATGACCAGTGACCTGCTGAATGAGAAATATGGACGAGCCGAGGCGCGGAATGCGGTGTGGTTTGGTTTTTTCACATTGCTGATGACTACGGTAATCATGCAGATGGTGCTGTGGTTCGAGCCCCAGGAGACGGATATCGCCCAACATTCGCTCAAGACCATCTTTGGTCTGATGCCGCGTCTCGCGGCGGGAAGCCTAACCGCTTATTTTATCAGCCAGTTTCTTGATGTCCGGCTGTATGCCTGGATTCGAAAATATTACAGCAGTTCAAGACAGCTCTGGATCCGCTCCAACGGCAGTACGATGGTCAGCTCTTTTGTCGATACACTGATTTTCTGCACCATTGCCTTTGCGGGAACCTATGATCTGCGGGTATGGACAGAAATTCTGCTGACCACGTATATCGTGAAATTTCTGCTTACCGGTGCCGGAACACCAATTCTGTACATTGCCCGTTCCTTCAAATTTGCAGAGGACGAGTTGCCTGCTCACCCGGCGGCAGATTCACGCAGCGCTTCCTGAAGCCCGGGAGAAGAATCGCCGCACCACAGAAGGTGCCTTATCATTGCATCAAAAAAAGCAGCAAACCACTCCGGGAGGAGCAGGTTTGCTGCTTTTTTATGATTTGAAGGCTTTACGCTATAAATGCAGCACCGTCAGCTCTTTCGGCATAGTCGTCAGCGTCTTGGGCCCCTCTGGTGTAATCCAGACATCATCTTCAATCCGGACGCCTCCCAGACCCGCTACATAAATACCTGGCTCTACAGTGAAGACATTGCCGATGTCGATGAAATCCCCATTCATTCCGTGCAGTGAAGGATATTCATGCGTGTCCATCCCGAGGCCATGTCCGACCCGGTGCATGAAATACTCGCCGTAGCCGGCGGCTTCAATCACTTCACGGGCCGCGCGGTCCACCGAACCGAAGGTCGCTCCGGCCCGCGAAGCAGCAATACCGGCTTCATTGGCAGCCAGAACCGTGTTGTAGATTTCAACCAGCTTGGGATTTGCTTCTTCAACGGCATAGGTGCGGGTGATATCGGAGGCATAGCCTGCGGCGTATACGCCGAGGTCGAACATCAGGAAGTCACCCGGCTGAATGACCCGGCTGCCAGGCACACCGTGGGGCAGTGCGGTATTCGGACCGGAGAGGACCATCGTATCGAAGGAAGGGCCGGAAGCGCCAACCTTTTTCATCAGATAGTCCAGCTCGGCCACCAGCTCGATTTCGCTGACTCCAGCTTTGACATGAGTGAGGCCTTGACGGAGTACCTCCTCTACCAGCTCGGCGGCATGCTTCATGCGGCTGACTTCCTCAGGAGTTTTCTTCGCGCGCATGGCCCGCAGGATAGGACCGATATCACGAAAAACATCCGCAGATACCGCTTCTGCCAGTTGTTCATAACGGCTCACGGTGAAGTGCTCCTTCTCGATGCCCAGCGTTCCGGGCCTCAAGCCTGCAAAACATGATTTCAGCAGCTCATACGGATTGTCCGTGTCGCTGTGTGTCAGAATCTTGGTCACTGAGGAGGCAGCAGAAGCGGCTTCGGCATCGAGTGCGGGAACGATCAGCACCGGCTCCTCGCCGCGGATCAGCAGCAGTCCCAGAAAACGCTCATGAGGATTGCTGGCAAACCCGGTTAAATAGTACACATGCTTCGGATCGGTGACGAGCAGCGCATCCAGGCTCCCGCCAGCCATTCCCTGCTCCAAAGTGGATAGAGCCTTATTCATTTCATTAGTTCCCCTTTCGGATTCACGTTAAAATCAACGTTCTCATTATAGATCATAACCCGTCAGGGTGCACGTGCAGTGACGCTGGTTATTGAACGGGAAACGGTCATCTGATTGTACTGATTTTACCTGTGAAAATATTTAGAGGGATCATATATTTCTATGTGTGTTTATGAAAAATGAAACTTAAGTCCTATCTTTATCGTAGGTTTATTGGAGAAATGTGACAAAATATCTTTTTTTACGATAAAATAAGAGGTTTTAATACAGGAATAGATTGACATCTAATAGGCCGTTGGTTACGATTCGACTAGGTCTATCTAATTATGACAATTCTGCTGGGGGAGTAGTCATGGGTAGGATACTATCATGGGGAAATGGGAGACATCTATGTATTCAAAAAGATTGAGGACTACGGTTTCACTGGTTTTAGTTTTACTTTTATCCTTTCTAAGTGTTCTGCAGGTATCGGCGGCATCTTTGAAAGCGGGGGTGGTAACCTCGGAAAAAATGCTGAACGGGAAGCAAAAAATCTCCGTCAACAGCGTGCTGGATGTAACCTACGGTGATTATACGACGCTGAATACGGTGAAATTTTCCCTTCTTAAGGACGGGAATGAAGTAACCAGTCAAACGAGGCAGAAATATCAGATAGAGCATATGTCTGCGGCAAACTCCGTTTACTCTGTCTATTATTCTAACATCGCTTTTGAGGGGCTGAATGCAGGGGAGGAATACACTCTACGGGCAGAGTACCAGGGAAAGACGGGGGTAGTCGTTACAGATCCCCAGACCATAACAATCCCTGCTTCAACAAAAATTAAAATTGTCGTAGAACATATGGCAAAAGACTCGGATACATACGTAGAAGCCGCTGCAGGGGAAGTTCGCAGTGATGATAAAAGCATCAGAATCTCGTTTTTGAGCGATGGGGTGCCACTGGCAAACGAGAGAATTGACGTACGGGCGAACACTAAATATTATAGTAACTTTGTTACTAATGCCTCTGGTCAGATCGAACTGGTGGGCAAGACAGGTTTCTCGTTAGTTGACTCTGTATTGATTTTTTCTGTCAAATCAGGAACGGATAACTATGAAGTCACACCTGTGTATATTACTGACAAGCAGGAGGCCGGGACTTATACAGCAGCTATCCGCTATCTTGATGCTGAAGGAAATCTGATGCAGCAGAGCTATGACAATACTAGTTGGCCAAACGGTGTTGTTCAAAGAATTGGTGTTTCTGGACTAGATATACTGGTACTAAAAACAGCCGGAGTATCGGGCGATTTCAAAACACTCATTAAATCCGCGAAGAATGAAATGTATATGTTCCATACTAGCCAATCGGCGCTGTACTCCGCCGTAGACGGAAGTCATCTTGCTATTATCCAGAATGGCAGTGACTATAGCCGCCTGAACCTGCAGTACTCTTGGGATGGAGCGCCATTAGAGGTGAAATCGGTCTCTGTTACAACGAATAATCACTATAAACAGCATAGCAGTTCCAACATCTTTCAGGATATAGCTTCAAATGTAATATATGTTAAGAAAGACATAGAATACGATATCACAGCCGTTGCCGCTATTCCGGGGTCGAACAGCAGAGTTGTGTTGCATCATCAGGTAAAGCCGGTTGAACCGGTTAGTACCATAGAGTACGCAGCCAAGTCTGAGAACTTCAGTGCACTGAAGCTCCAGGTCCCGGATCGGGGACAAGGTCAAGGTCAGATCAAGGTATCTTTTTTAAATGCCAAATTGAATTTCAACCAGGTCAGCGTAACAGTGCCTTCAGCTGATTCTACCGTGTATGTTCACAAAGGGGAAGAAATTCACCGTCTGACTGCGACAACAACAGTTGGAAATGGGGACAGCAGCAACTACACGAATCAGGTTGTTCTGAAATCCTTTTTCACACCAACCGAAAATGAGTATTTCCTTAAGGCTGGAAGCAGCTACAAATCGCAAATTATTCTGAATGTGCTGGGCTCGAATTATTATGCTCAGGATGAAGTCCGCAACCAGATCGTTCTGGGTGAAAATCTGGAGACGCGGGTGGTTATGACTGACGAGAATGAGAATGTTGTGGATCTGAACGGCAACTACAGAATTCAGATTCTGGATGCAGCAGGAGCTATCGTTGAAGAGAATTCGCTCTATTGGACTACGGAAGAAAAGGATGGCTATCTCCAGCGTGTTAACAAACGGGAATGGAAACCTGTGAAGTCCGGAGACTATAAAGTCCAATTTGTTCCTTACGTCTATCAGAGTGGCGCATATGTTAAGGGTGAGGTTCTCGCTGAAGCTGACCTAAGAGTCTTGCCGAAGCAGGAGCTGGAAGTGGAAATCCGCGATAAGGCAGGTAAGCTGGTTGACCTGGTGAACAAACCTTATTTAACCGTGGATCAGGCCGGAAAGATTACCTTCACCGTACGTGAACATGTAACAGGCGCTACTGGCAAAGCTCTGCCGGGTGTGAAAATTACACGTTATGGACAGGAAATAGGGGTCACTGATGCAGAAGGGCAATTCACGCTGCCTGCAAGCGAAAGCTCCTATCTTGGAGAGTTCTTCTTCCAAAAATCGGATTATTTGTCCAAAACGGTGTCGGTAGCCGTTATAGATCCAAAAACGCAATCCGTAATACGGATCCGGGGACTCGATAAGCCGGAAGGAGAATATGCCGGCGGAGTGCCACTGGATTATGCCTACGTACAGGCTAATATCAAGAAAAGCGACGGCACATATATTCAACAGACCCAGTTTATCAACATTGATGATCAGCAGGCTTTTCTTATTGTAGAAGCGCCATCGGTAGTCGGTGTAGATTTTATGCGCTATAACCGCAGCAATATGGGAGTAGAGTCCAAGTTCGGGTACTATATGTACGGTTCTGTGCAAACCAATCCAGGCAAGGAATATTCACTGGTGCTGGATGCCAGAGAAGCTCTTCAAGAGGTAAGTAAAGTCAAGCTTACAAAGTATATGGAAGAATTATCTATTATCCGTAAAGGGTTGTCCGGTGTGGATTATGTTCCTTACGTAATCGACAGCAACAGCAGTGACCAGAACTACTTTTATGCCACAGAAGGAACTTACAGCGTATTGGCGCATACGAGTGGAGACACTTTCATCTATCGTGATAATGTAGTGGTCACCGAAGGTGATAATACATGGTTGTATACTGATTCCGCTAGTGATCTGGCTACGGTGGTAGCACCGGAATCAGGAAGCATCTACTCTGTGGATTTCATCACACCAGATCAATCGAAGCTTAAGGGTTATGCTTATGATGCTACAAAGGTTCAGCTGACGCCCAGCGAAGTTATTGTGAATCTGGACCAGATGATCGGTAGTCTGGAGTATCAATATAATATCCGCCTTTCAGGAGATACACTCAAAGCCGGAACCTTCACCGAGCTGAGTCCCGGCGCTATTGCCGGATTGGATATAGTCGGACTGAAGAACGGCAAATTGGTCCGCAGCAGCGCCTATAACTGGTTGAAAATCGGATTGGTTGATACAGCAGGTAATGCAATAAGCCAACTGTCTAAACCAAGAATTTTGGTTACAAGCTATGGTTCATCCAGCGGTCATACCACAATTAATCCGGAAGCATCTTCTTACAGCATTGAGGATGAAGCAGGGAACAAGCTATATGAAGGAAGTTCGTTAAGCTATCCATTAAATGCCTCCGTAATGTTAAAAGACGGAAGCTATGTAGTGAAAGCGAATGTTACTATTGACGGACATACTTACGCCCTCAACAAGAAATTCGTACTGGAAACGAAAGAAGGCACAATAGTAGATCCTGGAACCACTCCTCCAGGTGAAGATTTGGAGAACGGTGGCAGCACACCTGGAAACGGAACTAATCCTGGAAGCGGCACCGGTGGCGGTACAGGCGGTGGCACGGGTGGTGGTACAGTAACAACTCCTGCACCAACCCAAGCGCCGAATGTAAGTGTAAATGAACAGAACACCAAACTTCGGGAACTGGTCAAAAACGTGACAGGAACACCGGCAGAGAAGGCAGCCGCAGCTCAAAGTGCACTGAGCAGCATTGCAACTTCGCTCAAATCCGTTACAACGTCCCAAGGGGCTGAGCAGAACAGCAAGAGCTTGTCCCAGGCCTTGGACAGCGCAGCCCAATTACTCGCAACAATTCAAGACCCGGCAGAGAAGCTGAAGATTGTCAGTTCCATCAATGAACTCGTCGGCAGTGCTCCATATGTGATGAATCATCTGGAAACCGGTGAGAAGGCAGTTGCCTTTGCACAGTCGCTGATTCAGAATGCAGCAGCAGTCTTGAATAACGCACAGGGCGTCGCTGCGGCAGATATCCTGCAAATCAAGAATGGCGTGGTGTCTTCCAGCCAAGCAGCCTTGAACAAAGCGGGCGAAGTAACGATCGCCAAGGAAAATGTAACGGTGGAGGGTAACTCTGTCTCCTCGCAATTGACAGAAGGATTGGTCAGCAAACAGATTGAAGCCTCCAAAAAGGCACTGGCTGCTGTATCAGAGGACCTGAACGCCAAGCTCGGTGCGGGTCTGGCCAGTGAACTTAAAGTTTCCTTGACCGTAGAGATTCCTCCGGTTGGTGAAGGTGTGAATAAGCTGAACACTTCGCTCCCATCGGAGATTCTGACGATGATACAGAACAATGGTATTGATGGACTCAAGCTACAGATGGGAAAAACAGCATTTACCATTGAGCCGGATACATTCGGTACGGTGAAACCTGGAGAGAAGATTACCCTTGCAGCTGAAGTTGTGGAGAATGCCGTGATCGGTAAGCCTAGCCAGGCGGAACCGCTGGCTACCCTGCCGGTGATGGAATTCAGCGCAAAGGTAGGAGATAAGGCAGTCAAAAGCTTCGAGAAGCCGATCAACGTGTCTTTCGATGTATCCGCAATTGATACATCCAAATATTCGGCGGCCAACCTTGAAAATCTCACAGTGTATGTGCTGAATGAGACCAGCCTGACCTGGGAAGCGGTTGGCGGTAAGTTTGATCCGGTTACACAAACCGTGACTGCGCTGAGAGGCCACTTCAGCCGTTATACCGTAATGCTTGGAAAAGGTGCATTTACGGATGTAGCTGAAAATCATTGGGCCGTGAAAGAAATCAATTACCTGTTAACCAAGGGAATTGTGGAGCAGACTGCCAAGTTTAATCCTTCGGATAAGGTAAACCGCGCACAGTTTGCTGCCTGGATTTCCAAAGCCTATGGTCTGGATGGCACAGGGCTGACTCTGCCATTCAAAGATCTGGCTGCCGGAAGCGCCGGTTATAATGAAATTGCCGCTGCTTATGCAGCAGGAATCATTACAGGCAAATCTGCTTCGGTTTTTGACCCTAAGGCGACAATTACCCGTCAGGAAATGGCCACAATGCTGGCACGCGCTCTTACTCTCTATAACGGGGCTAAGAACGTTTCCGATCCAGGGAATGTAAATGCAGCCTTTACCGATAACGGTAAAATTGCCAAGTGGGCAGCTGCAGGTGTAGCTCTGACCAAGAGCAGCAAGCTCTTTGGGGGCTTTGAAGACGGTACCTTCCGTCCAGCACAAACGGCAACCAAAGCAGAAGCAGCAGCACTGATCTACAGACTTTATCAGCTTAAGTAGAGTAAACTGTCCTATAACCAACTAAAGGCTGGCCTGCACGTAGATAACATTCTACGGGCGGGCCAGCCTATTTGTGTATTAGAGCTTTTCTTCATCCCCTGATATGATGTAACATAATCTTAAATCATGTGCTTTGTAAAGGCCAGGCCGAAGCGGATGCCGTCCAAAAAAGAACGGCGAAGCCGTTTCCACCTGGAGGAGAGGGGACTTGCCCATGCTAGGGAAGACGGTGCTGGTCACCGGAGGCAACTCCGGTATGGGACTGGCGACAAGCATTGAAATGGCCCGGCGGGGAGCGGCGGTCATTATGGCCTGCCGCAGCCGCCAGCGGGGAGAAGAAGCGCTGGCGGAAGTGAAGCGGCAAAGCGGGTCCGATAAGATCAGGCTGATGCTGTGCGATCTGGCCTCGTTCAAGAGCATCCACGCATTTACAGAGGAATTCACGGCCGGCTATCCCGTGCTCGATGTGCTGATTAATAACGCAGGAGTGGTTACAGTCAAGAGGCAGCTCACGGCAGACGGGTATGAAATGGACTTCGGCGTGAACCATCTGGGCCACTTTCTGCTGACCCATCTGCTGCTTGAGCCGCTGGCTGCGGCGGAGCAGGGCCGGATTGTAGTGGTTGCCTCAGGAGCCTATAAGATCGGCAAACTTCATCTGGATGATCATACCCTCTCGCGCGGTTATAATCCGGCGAAGGCCTACGCCCGTTCCAAGCTGGGCAATATTCTGTTCACCCGGGAACTGGCTTCACGGCTGCAGGGGACAAGGGTCACAGTGAACGCTGTGCATCCGGGTGCAGTTGGAACAAGCATCGGAGTGAACCGGGAGACCGGCTTCGGGCGCCCGGTTCTGAAGCTGCTGTCTCACTTCTTTTTGACGCCGGAGCAGGGAGCAGATACAGCCATTTGGCTGGCAACAGCGCCGGAGCTGGGGGAAATAAGCGGAGAGTATTATTACCGCCGTAAGGTTCAGGAGCTAACCCCCAGAGCGCGGGATGCTGAAGCCGCAGCACAATTGTGGCAGTGGAGTCTGGATCAGACCGGGCTGACATGATAACTTCATGACATAAGATGAACTTGAGAATGGATAACAATCATTGCGGAATGCCCTTGAAGGAACGTCTGAAATTCATATATTTGCAGGAGGAATGGATCAATGGCAGCGCAGAATTACAGGATTGAAGATGCGGTGGCTGGGGATTTAGCGGCTATTGTAGATATTTATAACTCAACCGTTGCAGGAAGGATGGTGACTGCTGATCTGGAACCGGTGAGCACTCAGGACAGAGAGAAGTGGTTTCAGGAGCATAACAGTCATCACAGGCCGCTCTGGGTGCTCAAAAAAGACGGTGAAATCGCCGCCTGGTTTAGTTTCCAGTCTTTTTACGGCCGTCCGGCCTATAACGGAACTGCGGAAATCAGCGTCTATGTAAATGAAAAATTCCGCGGTACAGGGGCAGGTAGCCTGCTGCTGGCCAAGGCTCTGGAGGAGTGCCCGCGTCTTGGCCTGCAGAATCTGGTCGGCTTTGTGTTTGGCCATAATGAGCCAAGCCTGTCGCTGCTGCGGAAATTCGGTTTTGAACAGTGGGGCCTGCTGCCCGGTGTTGCTGAGATGGACGGCATTCTGCGTGATCTGGTGATTATCGGCCGCAAACTGTAATGAATGGCATCTTCTCCGGTACCGTTCCCGTATTCTGGCTTAATGCGGACGGACGGAATCAGACTGGCACTCTTCGGCGGTAATCCATGAATCCGACCATTGCTGAAGATCCCGAATAACCGATTCCAGTGCACGTCCTTTGTCCGTCAAAGAGTACTGGATTCGAACAGGTGTCTCAGGAAACACCTCACGGAGGACAATGCCCTCTTGTTCAAGTTCCTTGAGCCGCTCAGAGAGCAGCCGGCCGCTGACCGGCAGAGAGGCTTCGATAACACTAAACCGCTGGGGTCCCTGTAGAAGCTGGTATATGATTAAGCCCGTCCAACGTCTGCCGATGATATCCATACTTTTTTGTAACCGTGGACACAAGTCTGTAGATTTCATAAGGCTCACCTCTTAATTAACATTATAAACGAAATGACCTTTAACTAAAACAAATTTGAAGTATATAGCGTTTTCCCCGAAAGGATGATTGAATTGGCTAAAAAGAAAAAACCAACCCATACACCGCGCCCCGCAGCTTCGGAGGCTCCGGCAACCCTGAAGGATCTGCTGAGCAGCGATGTGCTGGAGAAGCTGAAGGCGCAGGGTGATGCACTCAAGGCCGAAGAGAACGACAAAAAAGAAGCCGCCCGTAAGGCGGTGGAGGACCAGCGCAAGGCGGAGCAGAAGCGTCTGGAGAATGATTTTGCCCATTTGCTGGAGAACAGCAGCCAGGATTGGCACAATTTTAAATAAACATTTTTCCAGTAAAAGGATTGACATGAAGCGGAACGTGCGTTTATATTGGGTTTATCAAATTAAAGGGAGGTCGATGAGTCATGATTGGAAATACACAGCTTACAACCGCATATGGAAGATCTGATCTCACCGGCTCCGTTCGGGAAACATGATGTGCACCGGCCTGTTCTGCTGAATTTACGCAGGACAGGTGCGACTGGCATACTGTAATGAACCTTTGGCAGGGTGCTATATACGGAAACTCTGCGAAGAGCCGTGGATCAGAATGATGATCTGCGGCTCTTTTTGCGTACCCATTTTATTTACTCCACACATTAATAGCTTACACTTTGAAGGGAATTGAACAACAATTATGAATATGAACGAAGAACAAGCGGGCGGCTATGTCCCCTGCTATAAACATGAGCTTGCATTGCCGGGCGGCGACCTGAAGGTATATGCCAGCGAGCAGTTGTTTGCTTCACTGGATTATAAAGTACTGGAAATGGCGAACAACAATCTGCAAATTCCTAATATCGAATACATGAGCTACACCCCGGATGTGCATGTAGGTGTCGGAACATGCATTGGCACCACGGCAGTATGGGATGCTGCTGAAGGGTATGTGTCTCCCTCCATTGTGGGCAGCGATATCGGCTGTGGTATGCGCGTGCATCTGACGACACTGCATAAGGATGATCTGCGTGAAGTGAAGCTGCGCAGGAAGCTGGTGCACGCTATTGAGAAATATTTACCGATGGAGCAGCAGCAGCGGGGAACTTACAGTGATATCCGGCTGGAGAACATTATCCGCAAAGGGCTGCACGGGCTGCCGAACAAGTATGTGCCGGATAGCTATACCCCGAAGAAGTCGAGCGCTTTGTCGCATGTTGAGATCAGCAAGCTCACCTTTGACGAGGAGATTCTGAATGAGCTTCCCGACATGGCCTGGCACCGGGGACACCGCCAGCTCGGAACCCTGGGCGGGGGCAACCACTTTGTGGAGATCCAATCGATTGAAGTTGCGGAGGAGCAGCGTGAATTGGCTGAGGCTTGGGGGCTGTACGATGGACAGATCGTCGTAATGATCCATTCCGGCTCCCGGGCCTGGGGAGGTATCGTCAACCAGTTCTGCACACCGGCCTTCGCCAAGGTGATGGGCCAGTTGGGTCTCGGCAGCGCCGATCCGCGCCTGATCTATGCACCGCTGGCACATCCTCAGGCCCAGCGCTACGTCAATCTGATGTACTCAGCGCTGAACTATGCAGTGGTGAACCGCCATCTGATCGCCTACGCGGTCCGCGAGGGGTTCCGCGAAGTATTCGGACCCAAATGTGAGCTGCGGACTCTTTACGATCTGATGCACAACTACGCCTGGCAGGAACAGACCGCTTCCGGGTCCAAGTTCGTCCACCGCAAAGGGGCAACACGCGCGCTGCCGGCCGGACACCCGGATAATCCACGGCCTTATGCGGCTACCGGCCATCCGGCGCTGATTCCGGGCTCCATGGGTACGGCCTCATATATCATGGTCGGTCAGCCGGGAGGGGAAGAGAATTATTATTCCATCTGTCATGGCGCCGGACGCATCCGCTCGCGGTCGGCAACGAAGCGGCTGGTATCGGTCCATGATTTTTCCAAGTCGATGAGAGTAGGCGAAGAGGATGAGATTGTGGTCAATCAGCATTCTCTGGAATCTATCATTGACGAATCGCCTCAAGCCTATAAGAATGTAGATGAGATTATAGAGAGCGTTACGGGCGCCGGGCTGGCTGCAGTCGTGGCCAAATGCAAGCCGCTCGCGGCGATAAAGGGGACCAAGTAACCATGGAGAAGGAGAACAAGAAGCATACTGTAATTTACAAATACGACGAGAATACCACCGGTATGATCAAGGGCTACGATGCCTACGCACGTCTGGTGGACGGCATTCTTGAGGCTCTGCACACCCGTTATGGTGTCCGTTATGAGCTGTATGCCAGTGACGACCCCAACAGTGAGTACTGGAAGCTGCTGGAGAATGATGTGCAGAGCGGCAATCCCGGTGTGGAGCATGTGGCGCGGATTTTTGACCGTCTGGAGGACCGGACGTTTGTGTATGACGATGACAAGGAGCAGCCGGAATACAGTATCCACTTGTCGATTCGCAATAACGTGCTGGCCTATCCGGATATGGGCGTGGCCCTTGCACGGGTCCCTGTATTTCAGGAGAACGGCATCAACTTCCAGGATTATGTGTTTGCCGCCTCCGATGGACAGCTGCAGGTTTTTCTCGGCAATGTGCGCAAGCGGCAGCGGGAACAGAACATCAATAAGGTGACGGTGTACACCGACAGACGCAATGGGATCTTCCGTGAGGATGAACCGATTACACGTTCTGTCGGACGTGAGGATGTGGTGCTGGAAGCGGGAATCAAAAAAGAAATTTACCGTTCGCTTGACCAGTTTTTCGATTCGGACCGCAGCTTCTATGTTACCTATGACATTCCCTACAAAAGAGGAATTCTGCTGTACGGACATCCGGGGAACGGGAAGACCACGCTGGTCAAATCTATTGCAGGAAGCGTGCCTGGTCCGGTCGTCTATTGGCAGATTACCGAATACACCAGCAGTGAATCGGTGAATGAGGTGTTCGAAGCCGCAGCCCGGCTGGCGCCTATGGTGCTGGTGATCGAGGATATCGATTCGATGCCGCAGGAGGTCAGATCCTTTTTCCTGAATACGCTGGACGGGGCCACCTCCAAGGAAGGGATTTTTCTAATCGGGACCACCAACTATCCGGAGAAAATAGATCCCGGACTCATGAACCGCGCCGGGCGCTTCGACCGGGCCTATGAGATCCGAATGCCGGACGAGGAGCTGCGGATGGAGTATCTGAAGCTGCGCGGCTTCACAGCGTTTGCCGGTGAAGAGGGAGTGGCCACCGCAGCGCGCCTGACGGCGGATTTCTCCCTGACCCAGCTCGGTGAGCTGTATGTCAGCGCTGCGCTGGAATGGCACGAGAACGGGCGGGCCGATGTCGAGGCCCTTGTCCGGGGGATGCGCGGCGAGCTAGATAAAGGCCGCAAGCGGGAATGGATGAAGGACGCTGCGTCGACTATCGGATTTTATTAGAACTGTAATTTTCATTATTACATTTGCAGATAAGCTGTATTGCAATGAAGGGGAGCCGGAGGGCTCCCTTTTTGCTGTTATGCTGTGAGATAGACTGACCGCAAGTCACCCGAACAGGCAGGATAATGCTGGTAAATGCCGAATTTACCTATGTTAACTATGGCGAATAGGGGGGAGTCCATGCAAGGAAGCGAGTTGTATGTTTATCACATTGTCACTAGGAAAAAAATGGACCTTGGGCAGATCATTAGCTTTGACAAAAATCAAAAAAACACCTTATATCACTTCTTTTTTGAGAAGGAACAGATGAATTCTAAAGGTGAAGATATGATTCAAATTTTGCATGATCATTATACAAATGACGGCTTAAAGATGGATATAGAGAATGCAGATGTAACGATTAGATATATGGGGCAGACAATCAGGGCTATTAGAGAAGCCATATGTGAGATGGTTAGATTGCAAGAATATCCTGAATATCCTTCACGTTTGTCTTGCTTATATGCTGCAAAGAGCTATGAAGACGCTCAGAAATGGAAAGAACTATTCGATGCTTACCATCGAAAAGTTCTGCAGATCGTTAAACTTCGGGTCATTGGGAATATTTTTGAAGGTGACGGGAATCTTCTACCAAAGGAAGATGCAATTCCTTTTTCCAAAAAAATCGAACAAGCCAGAGAATATTGGAAAGGTAATATACATAACAAACTTCCTGAGCTATTGATCAACGGACAAATCGAAGTAGTAGAAATTATTGATGAATTCTCTGCTTCATTTCAGCAGAACGGTTAAAAAACCATTGAGCTTGTAGGCATAAAAGAGAACGTGGTGGTACGCTATAAAAAACTCATTAGGAGCTGAAAGATGAGCGAATTTAGTGCGAGTTATCATTTACAGACAAACGATCAGCAAAAAGCCGTTGAATTAATTAGAGCTTCAAACAATAAAGGATTTGTTTTCCCTGAGTCTAATGGTTGGGTAACTTTTATTGTTAAGGGACCGGCATTTGGTATCCGGAAAGCGATTGTATCACTAAATCCAGGCTTATTAGTTCATTACTCATATATGGAAGATCACGGATGGGCACTATCATTTTTTGAGAAGGATGAACTCATATCTACATATAAATGCGATTGGACTGAGGAACTATTCATTGAGAAAGATGAGCTTGATATAGTTCTACTTAGAGAATTAATTATTAAGCAAGGTAATTCAATTGAAGACTTGGAAAAAGCTTTAGATTTAGCGGAAGATGTTGGTGAAGAGCCTCCAGCTTATTTTATCGCAAATAAACTAGGATTAAGCTATTTTGAATGGCTGTCCGCTGACAACATCGGCGATGGCTCATATTATAAAAACTTAGTAATTGTGGATTAATCGAGAATGAGAAGACTAAACCCCGGAAGGTTCGTGAAGGTAGGAACGCTACTTAGATGGGCTTTTCCAAGTCATTTGCGCTAATGGGAAACGATAGCGGAAAAGCAGATTGCATTGGCTGTCTGCTTTTTTCATTGTAGTAACGGGCAGTTTAGTTGAACAAGATAAGTGGAGGTTTTATGTCGCATTTGACGCATACTGTGCAGGATTCAATAAAACTCACACAAAAAAGAGCCCCTTACGGAGCGAATGAAACATTTAAAAAGATATATCGAATTATGAAGAAAGCGATGATAAACAGAGCGGCCAGTCCCAGAAGAGAGGAAATGATGATTTTATCTGAGCGTTTATATTTACTCATCAAGGTCACCTCATCGTGTTTTCCTAAATAATACCATATCTAAGAAATTAGTGCTTAGTGAAAGTCTGCGGTTATTGCGCAGTACGAAGATATTGTGTAATAAAAGAAGGCGTGCTTATTGAATGCTAACGGGAAACGTTAATTCAATAGGAACAAGTAAGCAGCCGCTCAAAAGATCGGTTGCTTTTTCTTTAAGCACTATCAGACAGGATAACGTAATGGATGTGAGACTTCTTTAACTTAGGCTAGTCCTGGATAAATTTATAAACCGATTAATATTATTACAAGAAACTAAACATCCTGAGAGTATTATGAAGGCTGTGGAAGAAATTGTAGTTACGTTTAACGAAATGAATGAGGACAATGGCTATTTTATTGAAACGATGGAGCGTGAAGAATTGGCTGATTTTATTGACAAGGCAGCCAGGCTAGCTGGATTAGAAATTGAGGAGGATCAAGATATTACAGAAGAATGGAGGGAGTGGTAATTTTGTTGATTAGTATTTGTAAATTCGGGGAATTTGATAAATTAAACTATAAGTTACTTCGCACTTTCGACAATTACGACAATTAGCAAGTATTTACTACTGGATGGCTTAGAGCTAACTGAAAACGATAGAAAAAGCGGTTCCTTCGCGGCAACCGCTTTTGTTTTTCTTTACTAACCAGGCAGTTTAGTGCGATCCTTTTATATAAAAGGACTTGCTACTACTATTCTCCTGTTAAAAAGATGGGAGTTGTTAGATTCATTTAAAAGGACGGCGAATTACTTTAATAATGCGTGCCCCTTCACTAATCAGTCTTTGTGCTTTAGCCACATTTATTCTAACGAGCACTGCTACGTCGGTAGAGTTCTCAACGTCGAATACTGAAAAGATCTGCCCATTGGCGAACAGTACTCCTTTAAGCTCAACTTCTTTTCCGCGGGTTGGCCTTGGAACAGTATTTTGAATTTTGCAACGCATTACACCCGCACGTATTAGACGGCGTGCTTGTTCAGTAGTCGTTCTAACCGCGAAAATCGGGTCTATTTCTACCCCTTTCGTTTTCGCTTCAATTTCAGATATTAGAAAAAATTTACTTCCTATTTGTGCAATACAATTGGAGCCTATGGTAACCGGATTTGCCATAGTTTATCACCCCCTCGAAACATGGTATGAAGAGAAGGAGAATTAAGAAACGGCGAAGTTCCTAGCCGAGTAGCTTTCATTTGTAATAAAGTTGCATGATCTGTGCCATAGATTACAAACAGATTTTATTCGACTAACGGGCAGGTTAGTTGAAAAGTAATCACGCTGAACCGTATGATAACCGTGCTGAGTTAACGGGAAACGTTAGCTTTATAGACTTACGACGGCAACCAGCCAAAGATCGGCTTCCGTTTTCGGATAGTTGAATAAGGATACCACGGCAGCTGACCAGAAGATCAGCTGCCGTTTTCATTTAGCTAAGTGCAGGATTGTTTAGTACTATAGCCTACGCATATGACACTTTAGTTCAAACCTTTAAGAACATTAATGACCATACTAGACAATATGGAAATAGTTTCAACTTGATCTTGAATAGTATTATTATATATGTTATATATGTAGTATAACAAACAAAGAGGGAGGTTGGTTTGATATGGAATGGTTTCGACATGTCAAAATCGCATATGGTTAATGATACCCTGCGCCATTGCCGGAGGGCTGCTGATGCCCTAATCGCTCAAAGTGCTTCCGAAGGACGAGAATCCGGCGATGGCGCTGTTCACGTGGCATCTGGCAAAGCTGATTCGCTCCAAAAGTGCTCCGATTCCCTCGTTTGTATAGATGACGGTAAACGTACTTGTCATCTATATGGCGGCCGACTTGCTTTTACTCTGCGTGGCCCCCTTTCTATCTGATGACGTGCAGCTGCTACCATAAGGAGGGATATTTTTGTTCATAGAGCTTGATCTGCAATCGGAAACCCCGATTTACACACAACTGGTTGACCAAATCGTCGAAGGGATCGCCTCCGGTTCCTTGCGGCCTGGCGATCCGCTTCCGTCGATCCGAAGCTTGGCGGAGAACTTGGGGATCAATCTCCATACCGTTAACAAAGCCTACAATTTGCTCAAGCAGGAGGGCTTACTTCAAATACACCGTAAGAAGGGCGTTATCGTTCAGCCCGACGGGATGCCCGGCGTGACGGAGGCATTCGAGGAGAAGCTCCGGCGGCAGTTACGGTCTCTTGCGGCGGCAGCTGCGGTACGAGGCATGGCGGAAGAGGTATTCGCGCAGGAGAGCAGATCGGTGTACCGAGAGATGATTACGAATCGCGGAGGGGAACAACGTTGATACAAGAACCGATGATTATGATATCCAGCAGTTATTTGATGATTGCTCTGATGCTCAGTTTACAGGTCTATATCGGCTTGCGGAACGTGCTGTTTGGCATCGTGCTGCCTGCGGAGGCCCTGCAGGACCCTGCCGTCCGTGCCATTCGCCGGAACTACGCTTTGCTTACCAGCGGTTTTGCGGTCGTCATCGGAGGAGTTTGCTTTTTATGGATGCGTCATCAGCCTGCGCGGAGTCTCCTGATTTGGACGACAGCCATCGTGCTTTTAATGATTGCGTCAGGCTTCGCTATTTGGATCAGCCGGATGTCCGCGCAACACTTGAAGGCGGCCAGAGGCTGGGAGATTGTCTTGCAGACAAAGCGCGCAGCAAGCCTTGTAGCTGGACGGATGCGTAGCCCGGTGCTAAACACTTGGTGGTATTCGGTGAATGCCGCCGTGATGGCGCTATGCATCTTCTTTGCTATTGCCAAGTGGGATACGATTCCGCAATTGTTGATTCTCGGAAATTTTGAAATTAACAAATCCGTGTGGAACGTATTCATACTGAACATTGTACAAGTACTGAATATCACTGTATTCGTCTGCTATAATCTGATAATCAGCCGTGCGAGGACATCGCTGGATCCCCAGGACCAGGAAGGTTCACTGCAAAAACAGTTGAAGCACAAGAAAATCCATTCGATTCTGACTTGGGGCGCTTCGCTCCTCATGGTTGTATTCGTAGGGGTGGCGCAAGCCATAGCGTTGTACGGTTGGAAGGGAAAGCTGCTCTTCCTCTCCGGCATGTCGCTCTGTGCAGCACTCTTCTTGGCGCTGATCGGCGTCATGCTTTACCTGAGAATCAAAGGTATTGATCAGTTAAGGGATGTTCCATCGATGGAAGATAGGCACTGGAAGTTCCTCGGCAGCATTTACGTGAACCCGGAAGACCCGGCGTGGATCGTTCCGAACATTCATGGTTTCGGCTGGACGATCAATATGGCCAATCCGCGAGGTAAGATTATAGTCGCCGCAACGGTAGCCATTCCGGTGATTGAAATTATCTTATTTCTGCCTATTTTGAATAAATAATTCAATAGCCTGAAGGGGAGTTTGAATGATAAAAAACCGATGGATAACGGTAGCTGTGCTATTTTTGTGTCTGCTTCTGTTGTTAACCGCCTGCAACGACAATACACAAGTGGCTGAGATGCAGAACACAAGAGAGGCACTGAATACATCTGAGGTGAACGAGTCAAGTGCTGCTCCGGTAACCGTGCCGAAGGCTGAAGGGGGCTCGCCTTCTAACGAGGCTGTGATCTCCTACGAAATCACCCGGGATGCTGCAAAGGAGAAAGCCGATCTCCTCACGAAAGCTCACGATACGAACAGCGTGCAATACGCCCTTATCGATCATGGCAACATCGTCGTATCCGGCCAATCCGGCAAGAATGATGAGCAGGGACTGAAACCGCTCACGAAAGACACGATGTACGGGATCGGCTCGACAAGTAAGATGTTTACCACGGTTGCCGTTATGCAGTTGGTCGATCAAGGGAAAATCGATCTCGATACGCCGGTTGTCCAGTATATCCCCGATTTTACGATGAAGGATGAACGCTACAAGCAGATTACACCGCGCATGCTGCTGAATCATTCTTCCGGGCTGAAGGGAACCTCGCCTACGAACGCCGGTTTATTCGAAGATAATGATACTTATGCCCACGACACACTGCTGAAGCAACTGTCCGGTCAGACCTTGAAAGCGGACCCGGGGGCTTATTCGGTTTACTGCAATGACGGATTTACGCTGGCCGAGATTCTGGTCGAGCAGGTCAGCGGCATGGACTTTACCTCTTATATCCATCGATATATTACCGAACCTCTGGGTATGGTCAATACGAAGACTCCGCTCGATTCTCCAGACGAAGCGAAGATGGCGGGACTCTATTATCCTACCTATACAGGACAACTTCCTAACGAGACGATCAACGTGATCGGAGCTGGAGGTATCTATTCCACGGCGGAAGATTTGGCTCGATTCTCGCAAGTTTTCACGGGGGAAGCAGAAAAAGTCTTGTCTGGTAAATCGGCTGCGGCAATGGCGCAAGACGAGTACAAGACGCCTTTGTGGCCTGACGATGCGGATAACTCCATCGGATACGGTCTTGGCTGGGACAGCGTCAATCTGTACCCCATTAGTGAATACGGGATGAAGGCGTTGACCAAAGGAGGGGACACGATTCTCTATCACGCTTCGCTCGTTGTGCTTCCCGAACAGGACATGGCGGCAGCTGTTGTCACTTCCGGAGGGAGCAGCACGTACGATCAGCTTCTGGCGAACGAAATCCTGCTTCAGGCGCTAAAGGAGAAAGGCACAATTGACGAATTTAAACCTGAGAAGTCATACGGCACGCCGGTAAAGGCTGATATGCCGGAGTCCGTGCTGCAGTATTCAGGAATTTATGGCGCATCCGATACAACGATAAACATAGATATTACCAAAAACGGCGTAATGTCCATCACTTCGGAGCAATCGCCCGATCATCCAGCCGAGATCTTCGAATATTCGGCGGACGGCACGTTCCGGAGTGCGGATGGGAATACGATGATCAGCTTTGTGACGGAGGAGAACGGCCGTACCTACGAATGGCTTCACCGATATGCTTCAGTCCCGGGTATGGGGCAGGTGGCTATATCCATGTACAACACCGAGAGGCTCCAGCCCCAAGATCTTCCGGCAGAGACCAAGGAAGCATGGATTCAGCGCGACGGAAAGAAGTATTATCTGCTGACTGAGAAGTATTCGTCGATTTCTTATTTGACAAAGGTAACCACCAACTTGAATCTGTCGAAACAATTGCCGGGGTACGTGTTGGATAAGCGAATAACCGGCCCGAATACGGCCGTCTCTGAATTGCAAATTTCTGGATCGAACGGGCGGGATCTCTCAGGTCTTACGTTCTTTACACAAGACGGGGTTGAGTACCTGAATATGCGTGGAACCCTCTTAGTGAACGAAGACGCCGTGAAGCCTTTTAACTTTGCTAAGAAGTCAATCGTTACGATTCCGCCCAGCGGATATGCCAGGTGGTACACGATAAGCGACAAAGACGGGGGCAAGGTCGTTAAGGTGAGCATGTCCCCGAACGCCTCCTTTGCTGTTTATGAGGCGAAGGGAACATGCATCTACTTCAGTGTCATCGGAGGCAAAGATAAGGTCGAACTGCCCGCAGGAGGATCCATAGTTTTCGCTGGAGATGCCGGGACGAAGTTCGAGATTTCCGCTCAGTAACTTCGCAATAAGCAGTAATAGCTGGCCAAGATATAGTCCTGCGTATAAGAAAGAAGATTCCTCAAGAAAAGTTGGATGAACTAAAAACATCTATAAAAGTGCCTTGATTCATTCTAATAGGTGAACATTCCTCGAATGGGAAACGATCGCGGAATTGAGCAGATTGCCTTGGCAGTCTGCTTTTTTCATTGAAGTAACGGGCAGTAGAGTTTGATTAAAGACGTTATTTATTGTCCGTGCTTAATTGTGTTCTGTTAGAATGCCATTAGTTACTAATGTGGCATAAAGGAGGAATAAAGTTGAGGATCGTTTTTGCAACTGACTCAGACTATGAATACATACGGAACCGTGACCCTCATATTTATGAGAGCTTAATACTGTCAAAAATAAAGGAAAATGAGATATACATTCTTCGTAATCAGGATGAAAGTAATATCGGATGGATGAGGTATGGATACTTTTGGGACAACACCCCTTTCATGAACATGATTTGGGTTGATGAACAATATCGAGACAAGGGGGCAGGAAAGCAAGTTGTCCTCTTCTGGGAAGAACAAATGATACAAAAAGGCTTCAATCTAGTTATGACGTCCACTCAGGCTGATGAAGGAGCCCAACATTTTTATAGAAAACTAGGCTACAAAGATGCAGGATGCTTAATACTTGATGCACAACCATTGGAAATACTCCTCACAAAAAACTTAAGCTCACTCGAAATGATTCAGTTTCCTCACTCAGACTCATGAATTCGCAGGATTTCATCCTGTAGGTAAAGTGAAGAAGAGGCTGATGAAGGAGCCGGTAGCTGGGAGATGGAGAATTGGGTTTGCGTAAATAAAGGGTGAATAAGGATTACCCATATTGTTCCATTATGGATGAGGATTGATTGGTTTTATGCTGCTTGCGGGAATACCTTGATCGGTTCGTAAAGGGTACTGCTCTTAGCCAATGCGACTCGCGATACTTTACCGATTAATTTCATAATGGATTTCATCTTCTTCAGTTTCTTTTCCTCTACATTATAACGATGTGCCGCTCGTATTTCTGGATTTATCATAACCATACTCATT
This sequence comes from Paenibacillus sp. 22594, assembly GCF_052044425.1. Lineage (NCBI taxonomy): Bacteria > Bacillati > Bacillota > Bacilli > Caryophanales > Paenibacillaceae > Paenibacillus > Paenibacillus sp. 22594. The sequence continues at coordinate 171,331 of NZ_JBQENA010000004.1, read as the reverse complement.
GTCATGAGATAAAGAAAATGCCGTAAACGCGGCCGGCCTCGTTTGCTGAGCACCATCTTTCCCCGCCATTTTCCGGAGCTAGCTTCAGCTAGATTTAACCCAGCATGCCGCAGTAAAGCATTTCCATGCGTATATCCGCTTCGACTGCCTGGAACCACGTTTCGTGATTCGATTTCGAGTCGCTGTGACCTTGCCAGAAGCAAAGACACTCGGGTCAATGCCTGCGAAGGCGACAAGCTTTTTAGGATGATCAAATCGGTCGACTTCTCCAATTTCAGATAAAATTATTGCAGCTATTTTATGCCAATACCGGGAATCGACTGAATGTATTCATATTCTTCAAATTCTTCAGCGATTGCATCTATGTTCTGTTCCAATTTAGTAAGATGCTCTTGGTACTGAAGAATGAGGGTAATAAGGACTTTCAAATTGATTAGCTGGCTTGCATACTCTACTCCTTTGAACGACTCATGTTTACCGGCATCCCTAAGGTTCTTCTTGTCGCTTAATAGCGTCGCTTGACATACGGGATCTTACGTCCCAACGAGCCTCAATCATGGTCATGACAAGTAGGGGTGAACACTATAGCGCTTGGGATCAAGTCCCACAGGCAGGTACGTTCGACCAGGCTACCTTAATCCTTTATGCAAATAAAAAAAGGATCAACCAGTGAAAGCTGGCTGACCCATAATACGAACGGGCAGTTTAGCGAAATTTTCCAACACGTGGAAGCGTTTTGCAAAATATTGATATTAACCGAGGAGACGGACTGTAAAAAAAATCAGCAATCCCGAAGAAACCGAGTATGCGAATATTAGGTAAAATTAACTTGGTAACTGTCAAGCCATACAATCTTCAGCCATTAAATTAAAAGGAGTCTGTTATGAAGAACATCTTTAATCAAACGGACACAGTGGAGATCTTGAACCGAATAGACAAATTGAGTCCAAATTTACGCCCTCAATGGGGTACGATGGATGTCGCCCAAATGCTAGCTCATTGCTCATCGTTCCACGACATTGCAATGGGAAATGCCTCTCCCCCAAGAGGTTGGTTAGGCGTATTAATTGGAACGTTTGTGAAACCCATTTTTTTTAATGACAAGCCGCTTACCCGCAACATGTCCACTATTCCTACAATTTTGATTGTAGAAGAAAAAGAATTTGAAACAGAAAAAGAAAAACTAAAACAAAAAATTATAACATTCCAGAACAATGGCCCGGAAAAATGCACGTCTCATCCACATCCCTTTTTTGGGAAACTGACTTCTGAGCAATGGGGAAAAGGATTATTTAAGCACCTAGACCATCACTTAAATCAGTTTGGTGTTTAGTCACTAACTGAAGCATAAAGGTCTACCAAGAGAGCAACCCTTTGCTAAGCGAGACATGTTAATTCAATAAAACAGCGACAGTCCAGGGCTTTTTTCCAGTCCAAGACTGCCGCTGTTTTTTATTAGAAGCCAGTCTAATCCTATCCGTATTATCCGAGCCCGACAGTTTAGACATCTGCATAGGATCAACAACTTCGGTCATCACCTCGTTAGTCTTTAGGATGATTTTTCCTGAAATGGAGGCGAAGGTGTAACTTTCGGCGAATTTATACGTGGATGGGGTAAGGGGGGAGGGAATGGAGCCGAATTCGCTGGATGAGCTGTATCAGATCTATGTTCAGGATATATACATCTATTTGCGCTCCCTTTGCCATGATCATCACCTTGCCGAGGATCTGATGCAGGAGACCTTTTACCGTGCCTATCTGTACCTGGAGAACTGCCCGGAAGACAAGTTAAAGCCCTGGCTGTTCCGTGTTGCATACAATGCTTTTGTGGATGATACGCGTAAAGCGAAGAGGAGCATCATCACAGATGCGGATTATTTTAACAAGCTGGCTCACCCGGATACTACGGAGGAAACGCTGCTTCGTCAGGAACGTTTGGAGGAGGTAGCATTGTTTGTAGACCAGCTTCCGGAGAAGCAGCGTCATGCGCTTTTGCTGCATGAAGTGCATGGAATGTCTTATCTTGAAGCGGCAGAGATCATGGCGATCGGACTGTCCCAATACAAAATACTCGTATTCCGCGCCAGACAAAAGCTGCGTGAAGTGGAGTGGAGGAGGAACGGCGATGAGTGAGGAGTTCAAGGAGAAGCTGCGGAAATACAGTGAAGGCAAGCTGCCGGAAGCAGAACGTAAAGAAATGGAGCAGGAGCTGGGGAAGCTGGAGGCATACCAGGTCTATCTGGAGGAGCAGATGGAGCATGAGGATCAGCCACCCGGGTGGCGAAAAGAAACCCTTTCCCCTCAGTCAGCTCCGCCGCCAGGCAAGGCCAAAAAAATAATCCGCCGGGGCAAATGGAAGGCGCGGATTGTAAATACATTTACCGTGCTCGCGGCACTTCTGGCTTTTATGATCATTAGTACCATAATTACTGCACTATTCTATAGCACAGGTAACCGGACGGACATCTACCGTGATGTTGTGACCTCCGCCATAGCCGTCTCCCGGCCCAATACGATAGTAAATCTAAGTGCAAACGTCAAGACCCTTTTTAGAATGGAGTTAACTGGAAGACTGCAGAAGCAAATCGGCGGGGAGCAGGTGGATGCCGGGGAATATACACAGAATTATCTTTTCGGGTTGTCCGGTCCAGGTATGATGAATTGGACGGATATGAGGAACGCCGGGAACTATTATTTCTATTACCCGGATAATGCAGCGGGCTCCGGCGGGGGAGTGGATGACCGTGCAGAGTGGACGAAGCTGCAAAAGCTTCCCGAAGGTACAGTGGCCGAAGCCTACTTGTCATTCGATCAATTGTCCGCAACAGATACACTGCTGAAAAAGCTTGAACCGCTGAATCTGCTGCCTGTGTGGTTTGCCGCCGATATCGGACCAGTGTCGTCCGGAAGCACGGTTGCCACTGCTCCACTCGGGTTCCCTTACATGCCCATGTGGCATGAGTCTGATGCGAAGGTTCTGCAGGAATCCAAGGAAAAGACAGGCTGGTTCAGCAGCGTGAGCTCCAGAAGTATAGCGTATCCGTCCGTTGAATCCTACGGGGATGGCAAACTGCGGGACGAAAACTTCATCAAGACGCTGCAGCTTCTGCAGCAGCATAAAACACTAGCCCGTAATGCTGCCCCATTCCTCCAATTGGACGGAGCGCTCAGCTATTTGCAGAAGCACGGAGTTCAGCTCTATGGAGCTGTTGTCACCGGACCGGTAAAGGAACTGCTGAAGCTGAAAGAAGAACCCTGGGTCAGCCATATCCGGATTGGGGAAGTGCGGCTGTGGAACTGGCGGGACCGGGGGAAATGAACAGGTGATATAAGTCGGCTCAGCGCTTTGTGATGACCTCCCCTGTAACTGCTGCACTTGCTTCTCACCCCTGCAGATCGTACAATTATCTGAAAATTAGTTTTCGCAGATTAGGAGTTGAAGCAGATGAAGGTAGGAGTAGTATCGGATACGCATCTCTCAAGCAGAGCCAAAGGGCTGCCATCCGTGCTTATGGAGGAATTCAGTAAGGTGGATATCATTCTCCATCTGGGCGATTGGGTGTCGTTGGAGATTTATGATCTTCTGACAGAGCTGGCCCCGGTGGAGGGGATTGCCGGCAATAACGACGGAGGAGAGATTATCAAGCGGTTCGGGGAGCGCAAGATCGTTACGCTCGAAGGCAAGCGGATCGGAATGATTCATGGACATGCACCCTATTCGCGCAAGGGAACCGACGGCAATGCACTGCTTGCTTTTGAAGGCGAGCAGGTGGACTGCATTCTCTTCGGCCATTCGCACCAGCCGCTGCTGCGGCAGGAGGGCGATATTCTGCTGTTCAATCCCGGCTCTCCTACGGACAAGCGGCGGGAGAAACAATACTCTTTTGGTTTGATTGATATTGAAGAAGGCAAGATCAGCGCACGCCATATTTTCTACGATTCCAAGGAGTAAGTACATTTGTGAAAAGAAAGTTAGGAGCGTTAACGTGGATAACAGCAATGGAAAGCTAGCCATATTTTTTGATCTGGATGATACACTGTACGACCATCTGGTGCCTTTCCGGGAAGCGGTGCGCGAGGTGCTGCAGCCGGACGAGACCCGTTTGATCTATGCGGATCTCTTCTACAAGGTTAGGCATCACAGTGATTTGCTCTGGCCGAAGTATCTGCGGGGCGAGCTTGCATTAGAAGAAACACGGGTGCGGCGGCTGGAGCTGGCTTTTGCGGAATATGGCATAGAACTGGAACGCGAACAGGCGGTGAAAATACAGGCAGCATATATCGGCCGACAGTACAGCATTAAGATGATTGAGGGCGCGGCTGAGCAGCTTCAGCGGTTCATCTCCCTCGGCCACAAAGTAGGCATCATTACGAACGGCCCGCAGGACCATCAGATGAGCAAGCTGCGCGGACTCGGCGTAGACAAGCTGATCCCTGAGAATATGATCTTTATCTCGGATGCGGTTGGACTGGCCAAGCCGGACCCGGCAATCTTTGCCCATGTGAACCGGGTAACAGGGACAACGGCCGAGCAGTCACTCTACGTAGGAGATACGTGGGATAATGATGTGGTCGGTGCGCTTGCGGCAGGCTGGAAGGTGTGCTGGTACAATCCCCGCGGCCGTCAGCCGGGAACGGAGCATAAGCCAAGCCATATTTTCACCAGTTACCGGGAATTTAGCGAGCTTCCTTTGATTTGAATCCCTATCCCTGTCCTTATACTATACGCAGCAAAAAGAAAGCGGCGGAGCCCAGGCTCTGCCGCTTTTGATATTATCTGCTAATTCTAATAACAGGTGATATTTAAAAATATAAGGATTTATATGTTTCACGCTACAAATCATCCTTCTATTTCTCGCTGAAACGGTACCGTCCTTTTAAAGGACGGCGTAGCCGTTTCTACTTGTTGGCAAAAGTGTACGTAGGATCAGTCAGCTGCAATCGATCCCGCAGTCCCGAGGTCGCGTAAATCTTGTTGTCGTCCGTGATGAAGAAGGCATCAACCTTCTCCGGCAGCGATTCAAGATATTTCATGCCGTCCTCCAGACCCATGAGGAACACCCCGGTGGACAGGGCATCCGCATCCGTTGCATTGGGGCTCATAATCGTAATACTTTTCAGCCCGTTCTGGGATGGGAAGCCAGTTCGCGGATCTAGAATGTGATGATAACGCACACCATCCTGCATGAAGAAACGTTCGTATACACCAGAAGCGTCGATGACTTCGTCGGAAATTTTAATGGTTCCCAGCTGCGTACCCCGGCTCTGGTCAGGGTCCTGCAGGCCAATGTTCCATGGGGTGCCGTTAGGCTTGTTGCCCAGGGCAATAATGCTGCTGCCCCCAAGGTTGATCATCGCGCTGTCCAGACCCTGCTCCTTCAAATAATCTGCAATCCGGTCGGCTGCATACCCTTTGCCGATCCCGCCCATATCCAGCACCATGCCTTCTTTGGCCAGTTTGACCGTCTTCGCGGCATCGTCCACAATCACATCTTTATAGTTGGTCAAGGCTTTGGCTTTGTCGATATCCGCCTGAGGTGGAACCGATTCTCCACCGCTGCCGATATTCCAGAGATCTACAAGCGGACCGATGGTCGGATCGAACAGCCCGTTCATTTCCTCGGCATATTTCAGCGACTGCTTGACAATATCCAGCGTCTCATCGGAGACAACAACGGCTTCTTTGCCGGCAGCCTTATTCACGGCATATAATTCTCCGTCTTCTTTAGTCCGGCTGAACTCTTTATCCATGCGCTCCAGCATTTGCTGGATGTCATCCATATTTTTCTGTTTTGCCTTGTCGCCGAACACCTTGATATTCACGACGGTATCATAAATATAAAACGTCTGCTCCAGGGATTTCGTTCCCCCATCCGTAGTAACCTTTGCACCGCCGGAGGTTTCTTCGGGACTACTGTTCTTGTCCTTTTTGTTGCTGCAGGCTGAGACAGCAAGAGCCATGACAATGACGAGAGCGAGCAGGACAAGTGCCGATTTTTTGTTCTTAAACATATTCCACCATCCATAAAGTTAGTTTCTTGATTACATCTTTTTTATCATACCCCAGATATGGAGGCAAAGGATACTTATTTCATAACATTTTGGGCATAAGAAATAGATGAGATTCATACACCAGATGGAATTTAATTAAAATTGTTGTCATAAGGGCGCAGACATGTTAAATTGTTTTATGACCGACTGACCATAAGTTAAAATTAGTCAAAATCCAGCTGATTCGTTTAGAAAAGGAGCTTGAACCATGTCCATCGACCGCAAAGCATTAATCCTGCAGGCAGCGACAAAGTCCTTTGTGCAGTTTGGCTATAAAGCCACTACTATGGATCAAGTGTCCAAGATCGCGAATGTAGGCAAGGGTACGATTTATACATTTTACAAAACCAAGGAAGAGCTGTTCGAAGAAATTCTGGACAAGGCCTCCCAGGAGCTGACCTCGGTCATGAACCGTTTGGCTTCGGAAGATCACACGTTTACTGAGAAGCTGCTCAATCTGCTCGATTCCATTCTGGATTTTCGCTCCGACCATGAGCTGTTCGTCAAGCTGGCGCAGGAGGTACGCGATATCGGAACCGTCCAGGCACTCGAAGGGGTCAAACGGATGGAGGAATATGCGCTTGATTTTCTGCGGCAGCAGATAGAGCGGGCGATCGAGCGGGAAGAAGTGAAGCCTTGCGACCCAAGTGTGGCGGCGTTTATGATTCTGCGCTTATACCTGGCTCTGACCACCGAATGGAACAGAGGGCATGAGCCCCTGGATAAAAACCGGATTAAGGAGCATATGATTTTGTTTATTTCGAAGGGTATTCTCATGTAGGTGTACTTTTTCCCACTAGAGAACACTGGGTAGTCCGGGAACTCTAATTATTTGGCAAGGCAGCATAAAGTTAGTATACAGTACAAAAACTCCCGCACCCCTGAAGGGGCAAACGGGAGTTTTTGTATTTTAGAATAACAGGGATATATACGCCGTTAAAGCTCAAGATCAGTCCAGCATATATTCGCGGTACTTATCCTTACGGGGATTTAGTACAAAGAGGATGCCGCTGACATAGCCTGATACTGCATTGAAGTTGCGCTTCAGCGTAAACTTGCCGGTCAGGTAGGTCAATGTCCACAACAGGGCAGCGTAATTTTTCACCGGAGCTTTGCGCAGGTTCAGCAGATAATAGTGATTGACCGCTGTCGCCCGTGCCACACGTCCCGCCTTGTCGCGGGAGCTTGGAGACTCGTGGTGGGTGATTTTCATATCTGGGTTGATTACAAGCTTCCCGTATTTGCTGGCCAGATGGCACATATAAATATCGTCAGCCACAGCATAGCTGGTCATCCAAGGATATGGCTTCATGTCTTTAAGGGCCGAAGCACGGAATGACATATTGCAGCCATGGAAAAAATCCGTTTCAAAGGTGTCCTGGGTTTCTCCCCAGAGCAGCAGGGAGCCGGCAAGGGTGCTGGCAGATAATCTGCCTGGCGAAGCCGACATTTGGCAGGTCAGCATGCCGAGCAGTTTGCCGGATCTGCTGCTGGACATGCCTTTGGCTATGCCGCCGACGCCGACAATCGACTTGTCCGCCGCGTAGGTATCCAGCATCCGGCGGATGTACAGCGGATCATCCAGTTCGGCATCGTCGTCGAAGCTGAGCAGAATATCTCCGTTAATGAGTCCGAGTGCCTCATAACGGGACAGCCAGACGCCGGGTTTGTTTTTGCGGTAATAGCGCAGCTCTGTCTGAGGCATCCGGTTCAGTACTTTGCGGAAATACTCCAGGACAGACTCTTCAATATCACCATCGTCAACAATCAGCAGCTCTATCGAGACATCTTCGAGTTCGGTCTGCCTGCCGATGGACTCAATGCACAGCGTAAGATCTTTGATCCGGTTGCGCGTGGGAATTACTATAGAAACATCATGCATGCCGCTGACTCCTTCCGGGACGCCTTAAGCGTCCGCTTAACGAGAATATAATGCACCGAAAGTTCTTGTTGCTCTAAGTTTACCCCCCTTCAGGTAGGCCGTATATACCACTTTCGTTTACTTTTTTTTATAGCGTTTGCGATTATAATTATTAGGAAATTAGTTGCATTTGATTTTAAGTAATATGAACTATGCTTACAAAACTTTAAGCCTATGCTTCCGAAGTCAGTTTTTTTACGAAGCTGATACAGGAAGTGAACGCTAAAAAACTTAAGCCTATACTTCCGAAGTCAGTTTTGCGAAGCTGATTCAGAAGGCTTATGCTATCAAAACTTTAAGGAGGAGACGTTATGCATGTCGGAATCTTTATGCATACTAATTACTTTGAAGATTTCTTCGTAAAGGGCCTGGGTCTCAGTGAAGAGGAATATGTAAGCTCGTATCATAACGATTTTTCATTCGATTATGCGCGTCTCTTGCACACCAAAGGCATCCGTACCACTATTTATAACTTCACCCGTGTCGGTGATGAGGTCAGAACTTACCAGCACGGCATGGTGGATTGCACGGTTAAATTTATCCCTGTAGGGAGACTTTATAAATCGTACTGTCTGATCCCGCACTCGCACCGGACGCCCATTGGTAAATTTATCTCCCAATATATATCCACCATTCAAAAGGATCTGGCCGGGATTCTGCGAGGGGATGGGATCAATCTGATCTATGCCCAGGAATATGCTTCCGGACGTTTTGAACGGCTGGCTTCAACGGCCAAGCAGCTGAACATTCCAATCATAGCCGCGTACCATGGAGGAAGCATTCATAAATGGATATTGCCAATCAAAAAACATACGCTTCATAAGGCCTCCTTTCTGACCACACTTAATGAGGATGAGCAAAAAAGCATGGTTGGTCATTTCCCGCATATCGCGGACCGGATACGGCTGCTGCCGAACTTTGTGAATTCAGCGATCTTTTACAAGCGGGACAAGGAAGAGGCGCTGACGGCGCTGGGCCTGGACCCGGACAGCAGATATATTATCACCGTAGGGCGTTTGTTCGAGCATCAAAAAGGACATTCTCTGCTGGTTCAGGCCATGGAGCAGTTACAGTCCATTCCGGGCCTAAAGGTACTGATCGCCGGCGGCGGGCCGGATGAGCAGAGCCTGAAGGCGCTGATTGCTGAAAAAGGTCTTGAGGACCGCATGATTCTCCTCGGTACGATCCGCAACAAGGATGTCCTGGCCAGCTACTACAGTATTTCCGAGCTTTTCGTACTGCCTTCACGGTATGAAGGGCTGCCACTGGTCATTCTGGAAGCCGGTGCCTGCGGGCTGCCGACGGTTGCCTTTAATGTAATGGGGGTACGCGGGCTGGTGCAGCATGGGGTGAACGGCCTGCTTGCTGAAGGGCTGAGCCCGTCCGCACTCGCCGCCTCACTGGATACGTTGCTTGCAAATCCGGAGCTGCGTGCAGAAATGGGGGAAGCCGCCTTGCAGATCGTCCGCTCTGACTATTCTGAGGAGATCATCGGTGCCCGGCTGTACAATCTGCTGCAGGAAAGCCTGGGACTTGACCCTTCGGCGGCCCAATTTGGCGGTGACGGATTCGCACCGGAGCTGAGCACTCCCGTCTAAACAGCCCGAGTGTGTGGCAACGTGTATAGAACCAAACATAAACCGATTCTATAGCGCTCTATCGCTCCGCAAAAAAAGCCGGGGGTTCACTTCAACAGAGAGCCATCCGCGCGTACCTGTCAGATTCCGAATCCGCTTAGCAGGATAAGATGAGGCAGGCTGTTTGCGGAGTGAGGCGCTTTTTTGCGGATTCGGTGCATTTTTGGCGAAGATAAGGCTGAAGGGATGAAATATACTTGTAATTTTCGGTTTTTAACTATACAATTGTAAGTGACAAATATTTAGTTACTTAACTTTAGGAGGAATCCCTATGAGAATAGATGTATGGTCCGATAATGCCTGCCCGTTCTGTTATATCGGCAAAAGACGACTGGAGAACGCATTGAGCCAGTTCGAAGGCCAAGACAAGGTAGAGGTAGTCTTCCGCAGCTTTCAGCTCGATCCGAATGCTCCGGTTCAGGCAACCATGGATATTTATGATATGCTGGCTGCCAAATATGGCATGACCCGTGAGAAAGCGATAGCGACGAACGTTCAACTCGCAGAACAAGCCAAAGGGGTTGGTCTGGATTTCAACTTTGATATCGTGCAGAATACAAACACGTTTGACAGCCACCGTTTAGGCCACTATGCTGCCGCCAAAGGCAAAGGTCCCGAGATGTCCGAGCGGCTGCTGGCGGCTTATTTTACCAATGGGCATAATTTGGCAGACCGTCAGGAGCTGGCTTCCCTGGCTGCCGAGGTTGGACTGGATGCTGCAGATGTAGCGGCTATGCTGGAGACAGACGCTTATGCAGATGCGGTGAACACTGATATTGCGGAAGGACAACGGCTGAATATCACAGGCGTGCCTTTCTTTGTCTTCAATAATAAATATGCCGTTTCGGGCGCTCAGCCGGGGCCGGTATTCTCCGAAGTATTGGATACAGTCTGGGCTGAAGAGAAAAACACACCTGAGCTTCAGGTTGTCGGTAAGCCCCAGTCCAAAGCAGCAGATGCCGAGGGCTGTGACGACGGCTCCTGCAGTATCTGATTTTGAATACCCGACCGAAACCAGGGCATCCTGTCTTGGAGCGGATGAATGAATAGTGCTTACATGAAGCTGCACAAAAGCCCCCTCCCGTTAGAAATGGCTAACGGTGAGGGGGCTTTTGGATGAAGGGAAAAGCAACGGCTACGCTCAGCAGTTATCTGAACGAAGTCACAAAGCTCGTAAACAACGTCCGCACATCATAGTGATGCTGCTTGATCGGTTCCACAGGGCGGTTCACACCCATCAGCGTGTACACGGCAATTCTGGCGGCCCGGACGGAGTATTCCTCGGTGAATACCACGTCGTCCGGGATCTCGCAGTATTGGCCGACAAAGGCGAGGTTGGTTGACCCCGCTGGAACGACCTGCGGTCGGTCGCTGTTCAGCCGCGGCATGAACTGGGAGGTAATGTATGGCATCATGCAAGGGATACAGCTCACGGTAGCCATGATCTCTTCCTTGTGCGCTTCGAAATGAAGGTGGCCGATCAGCTCCTGCATAATTTCTTCCCCGGTACAGTCGCACATTCTCTTTTTTACGAAATCGCCGACCTTGTCCGGATACAGCCCGTAGCCCCAGAATACCTTGACATGCTCTGGTTGATTGCGGAAATGTGGCTGGAACGCCAGCACCACAGACATGAACCAGCTGGAATCCTTGAAGGTGACAAGAGCGCCTGTACCGGCCCGGTTGCGTGTGAACTTTTCCATCAGATCAAAGAATGCCGAGTCCTGGAATGTTACGGTGAACGATTCCCATTTCGAGCCGTCCACATGATCGTCGAAAGGGGAGGGATTGCCGAGACCCGGTTTCTTGGCGGCGATGTTCTCCCATAGCTTCCAGGAGCTTCCCTTGCCGTTCAGGCGCGGAGCGGTTGTCATCGAACCGAGGCTGGAGCCTTCGGTCATGGAGCCGTTCGTAATGATCACGCGATCCTCTTCGCCAATCTCGATGACATCCGGAACGCCTTGGCGCAGCACATGCATTTTCGTAACTGTAATGCCTTCGCCGTCTTTGAAGTCCAGATCGGTGACTGTGCATTTCAGGGTGAAATCCACGCCGAAAGGCTCAAGGTACTTGTGCAGCGGCAGAATAATGGAATCATATTGGTTATAGGGAGTGCGGGTGACTCCTTCAAGCGTTTGAATACGCGGGAATTCATGCATGAAGCGGATCATGTATCTTTTGAATTCAACCGCACTATGCCAGGGCTGGAAGGCGAACGTCGTTGCCCACATGTACCAGAAATTGGTATGAAAAAAATGAGGGCCGAACCAGTCGTTGATCCGTGCCTTGCCCATTTTGTCTTCGGGAGTGATAATCAGCTTGCCCATAGCCAGACGGTCCGCCATGTCGAAGCCCATCGATAGTACATCCTCAACTTCACCTTCCCGGTTAATCAGGCGGGCATTGGAGTGTGTAGGGTTGGCATCATCGAATGCTGTAATTTCCTCCCGCAGCGATTGCCCCGGATGGTCGATCGAAGGAATGGTGCTCAGGAGCTCCCAGAGATTCTCGTAGGTTTCATCGTTCAGCATCCGGCCGCCCCGGATGACATAGCCTTGTTCGCCGCTGCCCGAGCCGTCATTGCTGCCGCCGAGGATTTTCATCTCTTCAATAATGTGAATGTTCTGTCCGGGAAAGTCGCAGTCTCTGACGAGGTAGGCCGCACCTGCAAGGGATGCAATACCGCCGCCGACAAAATAAACCTGGCTGTTACCGTACTCTTTTTTCACTGTGAGTCGCCTCCATAGGGTTGCTGTTTGCTGTTGCTGTCCCTAATGTAAACCAAGGCTGACGCGGAGGGTATGGTCAAAAGTCTGCGAGTGTATGAATTTTGGTCACTTGAGACAAAGTGTAAGGTTTTCCGACGGAAATCGCCTCTCTTAGAGGTCGGTAAGACCGTCTCCACTTGCATATTGATGCAGCGCTTTGGCAAAATTGCCCTCAATGAGCACACTGAGCTTATCGATGATCACCTTCGGCTCTTCCTTCATGCCGCCGCGCATCCACTGGATCACTAGTCCCGTAAAAGCCAGCGTATAAAAATTGGCAATAAACCGCTTGTCCTCACCGCTAACCTCTAGTTCACCCGCGAGCTCTTGAATAACCCCCATAATCAGGTCATTCGTCACTTCATACAGATACGCATCGAGATGTGTTCGGCCCAGAGAGTCCAGCGTATTACAGCAAAAGGCTTTATTGGCCCCAATATAGCAAAAGATCCGGTAAAACCCGTCCGTCCACGTGCTGTAGCTGCGGTACTTGGCGATGCTCTCCACAGCTTCTGTCTGATAAATCCAGCCCAGCAGCTCAAAAATATCCTGGAAATGATAATAGAACGTCTGACGGTTCAGCCCGCAATCGTCTACCAGATGCTTAACGGAGATTTTGTTCAGCGGGACATGCTCCATCAGGGCTTTCAGTGAATGGGCGAGGGCTTTTTTGGTTAGAAGGGAATTGGACATGGGCTACCCCCTTATCGTGTGGTCCTGATGGTTAACAAAGCTTCGTTGTTCATAAGGAATTATGCGCTTCGCCTGCGTCTGACCAGCCAATAAATTCCCTCCGTGAGCAGGCCGGCCGCAAAGCCTCCAAGCGTGAACATGGCAAACGTGAGAAAGCCCGCCAGATCCTCCCATCCAGACATTTCCCGGTAGGTGTAGACGATCATGAGCCCCAGCCCGATCAGAATCCCTGCCGTGGTAATCAGCCACACCAGCCTTGCGCCGAGCCAGCCGGAGCCGTTCACGATGATGGACATGCCGAGCGCAAGCACGGCATAACGGCCGAGCAGGAGAACACTGAATTCCTTGTCCAGCAGGACAAAACGGTGCAGAATCAGCAGCAGCCACAGAAGAAGGGCATAGACGGGAAACCAGATGTACCAGCGGTTGCTTTTGGCGGTTGGCAGGAAACTCATGAACTCTCCACCTCGTTTATAGGAATATTTAGATGTCCGCCAGCTCCTCGGCGCTTTGCAAAAGGAACTTTAGAAGATTGGGGATATCCTCCATTTGATCTTCGGTAATTTGTCTCTTGAACTGCAATTCGATGCAGTTGTTGTACGTATCGCCATCCTGTCCGTAAAGGTAACTCAGGGATTGGGCAGGCTGGAAATCAGGTCCCCAGATCGCAGTGAGGACATTCTCAATCGCCGGACACTGGACGTTAACATCCTCAATTTCCATATAGAAGCGCAAAAGAAGGCCGCAGCCGGGATCGCTGCCCGGAGTTTCCAGAATTTCGTCGCTGAGCTCCTTCACAGATGAGAGCAGCACCACCTCGGAGGTCACATTTCTGCCTTCGGTCAGCTTGAAGGACAGGCTGAACTCCCGGGACATCAACGCGAGGTTCAGTAGATCGGTCCGGTCTGTTATCACTAGAATACCGTCCAGATTATCATAGTCGTAGAGCTGGTTTTCAAAAGCAATTTTAATATTGTCAAAGACAGTAGGATGGAACATGAATGGCACCTTCTTATGTTTCTCTATATTGTATCATGACGCTAATTGCTGCGAAAATGTTGCTGGACCGGAGGCACTCCCTATGCCGAATGAAAGGGGTGCTTATCCCACTGATCAGCCGGATAAGCACCCCTTTAAGGATGAATGGAAGCATTTAATCCTGTCCATTTGCGGTTCGTAATAAACTTTAGTTCGTTGGTGCAGGTGCAGAGTATTTCAGGAACGTCTTCGGGATGGCGCTCTCAAAAGTGAGTAATTCTCCCGTGGTCGGATGTACAAAGGAGAGCACGCGGGCATGCAGTCCAAGCCGGCCCACAGCTTTGGTCTCTGCACCGTATTTCTTGTCACCGGCAATCGGATGTCCGATATCGGACATGTGCACACGGATCTGATTCTTGCGTCCGGTCTCCAGGTGTACCTCCAGCAAAGAGAAGTGGCGGTTGGCCTGAATAAGCTTATAGTGGGTCACGGCGTGCAGGCCATCCCCTTCATGGGGGCTGGAATACATTTTGAGCGTCGAGGTTTCCTTCAGCCAGGAGCTGATGGTTCCTTCCGGTTTTTTGACAACACCTTCGACAAGAGCTACATAGGAGCGTTCCTTCACCGTGTCTTTCCACGTATTCTGCAGCATTTGCTGAAGCGGTTCACTCTTGGCAAACATCATTACCCCGGAAGTGTCGCGGTCCAGCCTGTGTACCACAAAGACCCGGTTTTGGGGGTTGCTTAGGCGAACATGCTCCATCAGTTGACGGTAGGCGGTCAGTTCATTGTCTTCGCCGGTGGCGATGGACAGCAGACCCGCATCCTTTTGAATGACAATCAGATCGTCATCCTCATGCACAATCGTCAGTCCGATCATTTCCTTCACCTGGACCGGCTTTTCCTGGTCAATGGTAATGGTCTGGCCGGGGTGCAGCTGGAAATTATGTTTGGTCACAGCCTTGCCGTTCACAGACACCTGCCCCCGGGAGAGCATGGATTTGATGGAATTTCTTCCACGGCCTGTGACGGTCTTCAGCAGAAAAGCCAACAGCTCGGCAGGTTCGGCCACTGTATACGATTTAACTGGCGCGGGTGTCTTGGCTGTGGCCCCCGGCTTGCCGCCCGTTTTGCTATTAGCGCTTCTTGTGCCGGACTTAGGCTGAACTTTTGCGTTCATTCCCGGCTTCGCACCGCGTTTGGAACTATCTTTGGGATTTCGTCTTGTATTCATGAAAGCATTCTCCGTCCTCTAATAATGTACTCCTCAATATACCATGAGCAGTTAAGAAATACTACGGAGCGCCGGGAGTGGGATTCATCAGGCTGCTGTAGGCCGGCTATATCATCATAATCCGCCAGGCGACAACGATTAAGGCAATACCGGCAAAGCACCATCCCAGTGCGGAGGCGTATTTTTTTTCCCTTACCCATCCGCTGGATTTGTAGATATTCCGGTCTACAGTCAGCAGCATCAGTGCGGAGAACATCGCAATGGCGGCGGAACTGGAAAATAGACTGACCATAAGCATCTCCCCGTTTCCTAAGTCTTTTTAAGTCCGACTCTCCGCAGGTGCAGCGTGAGGTTGAAGTCGACGGTAATGCTGCCGTAGAGCTCTTCCCAGTCACTTTTGTTATGAATGTGCTGTCTCCAATACGCAGGGTGGTGGGCGCGGATAATCTCTCCCATTCCAAAAATATCGGCATGATCCTTCTGGGTCTGCCGAATCAGCCTTCGGATTACACCCTTCGCATTCCTTTCGAATTCACCCTCAATCTCATGCAGTCTTGCAGAGGAATCGGCAGGCTTCTTGCCGTTATAGTGCTCATCCAGATCCCCTTCAAAGTTAATATCAAAGGATAGAACCGGCTTGCCGTCCCGGATGAAGCTGCGGGCCTTGGTGTTGCGCTCATTAATTTTGGTCATGACCATACCGAGCTCTTTCGTTTTGAAAAGGGTGGAGTAGCCGCCCGGGTCCATTCCCTCGACGGCCATGAAAGCGCCGATTTCAAGCGGCTGTGTAGTGTTGATCATTTTACCCTGGCTGAAATAAGCCAGACCGTTAATCAGAATATTCTCTTTGTTGCGGAGCGCCACATAAGGAAGATAGGCGCTTTGTCCCCATTTGGAATCTGCCGACCAGTAGGTGCCGATATAGTCCGGGGGGAATTTGCCTGAGGTTACCGCTTTCTCCATCATCGAGAGCACATAGAGCGTAGGCACGCGCTGCAGCGGAGGCTTGACATCCATGAACTGCGAGGCACGTCCTTCGGATACCAGCAGCCAGGTTCTGCGCCGGACTTCAGGATTGCGCCGGAGATAGTCATCCAGATCGTCCATTCTTCCCCGGGCGATATCTTGGCTGATGACGATCACACGCAAATGCACGAGATACCGGGGGTCTGCGATCTGCTGCTGCAGATTGTTCATGGCATCATCAAGCGAATGTCCAAGCACCGTAACCACCCACACCGGGCTTGTCTTTCCGTCTTGGCTTCCGCCGCTGCCCGGGCCCAGCGGGACTCGCCCTGGAACAGCAATCTGTGCTGTGATACTGATCATTTCCTTCGGCATTTCAGTATCCTTAAGATGGGTGACCTGTTCTTCCTCAGCTGCCTTTTCGGGCGGGGCGGTATCAATGGATAAGCCCAGCACCAATGCCCGGTCCTCAATTTCAACCTGATCCCAGCAGCCGGCAAGGAAGAGACTTATAACGGCAGCCGGCAATAATACCGAGCCTATTTTTCGCAGCAAATTATTCATGACAGGCCCCTCTTTCCGGAGCAGCGGAGCCAATAGACCGCCCATAGCAGCATGGAGTAGCCAAGCAAGAGGAGCATGGAGACATTCCCCAGCGCCAGTGACCAGGTATAGGTCTCAAAGACATTCTCCGGAAGCATGGCGATCACAAAAAGGAAAGGAAGCACGGCGCTTGAGGTCATCCGCTGATCTCTCAGACCCAGCAGATTCTGCAGGAGATAGGATGCCAAGTAATAGGTAGTGTAAATGGTGGTGTAGACTGAAATTACCCATATGACAATAAATAGGGCATCCAGCCGTTCCAAAAACCCTTCGCCTATTGCTGCTGATCTGGCGGTTTCCAGCGTGGGGTAAATCAGCAGCTTGGTTTCTTCTGCGCCGAACAAGCCTATGCATGCTAGGGCAATCAGCAAATAGACCGCCCCCGATACAAAAATACCAATGGCCCCTGCACGTACCGCCTGCTTCGGCACCTTCATCAAAGGGATCAGCAGCGTGATCACAAAGGAGCTTTGGAACAGGTAGCTGGCTTCACGAGCGCCTTTCCAAAATGAGGCTGTAGGAGCCGTCAGAACAGGCTGCAGGTTCAGCAGATCAACATTCCTCAAGGAAATCAGAATGGTTACCAGAACAGATCCGATAATCAGCGGCAGGTAGAAGAAATGAATGTAGGAAAACTTGATGATATTCCTTCTGGCTGACAGCTGACAGATTAGCAGCATCAAAAAAATGGTTGCTTCGATCGGTGTTTTATTGAATAAAACACTGGTAGCGACATCTCCAAACTGGCGGGCGGTAAGACCGGTAAGCGTCATGAATATGAGCCATATGACCAAAGTGAAGAACATGGCCAGCGGGCGGCCAATTAATCGGCGGCTGAATACAAACAACGATTCTGTGGGGAAACGGCGGCATAAGGAGGCGAGCAGCCAAAAGCTGAAGAAGGAAATCAGGATGCCGGTGAGCGCCACAAAAGGCCCGGCACTATTTCCGGCAACGGCCATGTAGCGGGGAAAGCTAAGTAACCCTACACCAATGATTGTGCTACTGATTACGGCTGCCGCGCGCAGGGTCGTGATCTGACGGGAATACTTCACCGGTCTCCCCTCCTTGCTGAAGAATCTGGTCTATATAGGTTCCAGGCACAGAGTCCGGAAGTTTGGTGCTGTCCTGGGTATACAAAAAACTGGGCCGCCGGCGCATCCACCACAAAGGCGCCCTCACCAGCGTATCCTTCCAATCCCGCCATTTGCCGGGGATGTACGGTGACATAAACGGGACACCGAAGGATTCGAGGAATAACAGATGATTGATGATCAGGATCGTACCGATCATTACACCATAGAGTCCGAACATTCCCGCGAGAAAGATCAGGGGAAACCTTAGCATTCGCAGAGCAATTGCGGCATTATAAGCCGGGGTGGCAAAAGAACCGATAGTGGTCAGCGCGACAATGACCACAGTGATCGGACTCGCCAGTCCGGCCGATACCGCAGCCTGGCCGATCACGAGCACGCCCACAATGGAGAGGGCCCCGCCAATCATCTGCGGGAGGCGGATCGTGGCCTCCCGCAGCACCTCCATGGATACCTCCATGATCAGCACCTCAAGCACTGCCGGGAAGGGAACGCCGGCCCGGCCGCCGGAGATGGCTACTGCGAAATCTGTAGGCATCAGCTCTGGATTAAAGGAGATTACGGACACGTACAGAGCCGGGAAAAACAGGGAGAAAGCAAGTGCGATCAGACGGATCATCCGGATAAGACTGCCCATAATAAAACGTTCCGTATAGTCATCAACCGTTTGGAAGAATTGGTTGAACAAAGCCGGAACAATGAGTGCAAAAGGGGAGCCGTCCACTAGGATAGCCACCCGGCCTTCGAGCAAAGAAGCTACTGTTTTGTCCGGCCTCTCCGTGCTCTGAACCTGCGGGAAGGGGGATAACGGCTGGTCTTCGATAAATTGTTCAATGTAGCCCGCATCGATAATACCATCGGTATGAATAATTGAAATTCTGCGCATCACCTCGGCTACGAGCTTCGGGTCAGCCAAGCTGTCCAGATAGCACAAGGCCACCCTGGATTGGGTTCGGGTCCCGAGCGGACTGATTTCAATCCGGAAGTCCGTACTCTGCAGCCGGTAGCGCAGGAGCGAGAGGTTATTCTCGAGCTTCTCCACATATCCTTCCCGCGGGCCCCGGATCACTTGTTCTGTCTGGGGCTGTTCTACACTTCGGATGTCGATCTGCCGCATATCCAGCATTAGAGCTTCGCTTGAACCTTCTATCAGCAGAATCAGCTGGCCCTTGACGATTGCGGGAGGCAATGCGGACAGGTCTTGTTCTGTGGTTCCTTGTGTGACTTGTACCGCTACATTCCAGATATAATGGGACATATCAGCAAGCTTGTCCGGCATTCCGGGATGACCGGCAGAACGGTCCATGAGCGGTTTAAGAATGTATTCCTGAATCTGCTCCTGATTGACCAGAGAGGAGAAGAAAATAAGCGCCGCCTCATATCTGCCGAACAGCAGAAAATCGCGCACGACAAGATCTCCGCTTTGGCCGAGCCGGGTAAGCAGATCTTCCTTATTGTCTTTCAGGCTGAGGCTTATCTTGTCATTGCCGGGAACAGGAGGTGCAGGGGAGGGCTGATTTTGCTTCTGCATATATGAAGCGTATTTCTCTTTCCAAGCTTGCATTCGGCCGCCTCCTTTGGGCTGACAGTTTGGAGGATCACTATAAAGTGTTGGTTAGTAGAGGGTTTTTTATGTAAACTAAAGATAGAATGTCTTAAGGAGTTATGATAGAGATGAAGATGCAAGCACCTACCATGGAACAGGCGCAGGCTGAACTGCAAAAATATTACGGCTATCCCGACTTCCGGGAAGGCCAGAAGAAAATTGTCATGAATTTGCTGGAAGGCCGCGATACGCTGGGAATTATGCCGACGGGCGGGGGGAAATCGATCTGCTATCAGGTTCCCGCACTGCTGCTGCCGGGTCTTACCCTGGTTATTTCCCCGTTAATCTCGCTCATGAAGGATCAGGTGGATGCGCTAACCACAGCAGGAATTCCAGCCGCATATATCAACAGCACACTCAGCGGCAAAGAAGTAAATGATCGCATTCGCGCTGCACGCCGGGGCGAGCTGAAGCTCCTCTATGTGGCTCCTGAGCGGCTGGAGCTGGACTGGTTCCGCCTGGAAATGGCCGGACTGTCCATCTCTTGTGTTGCAGTGGATGAAGCACACTGTGTCTCCCAGTGGGGACATGATTTCCGTACCAGTTATCTTGCGGTCTCCCCGTTCGTGGAGGAGTTGCCGGAGCGGCCGATTCTTGCGGCTTTTACCGCAACAGCTACACCTGAGGTGATGGAGGATATGGTCCGGCTGCTGCGGCTTCGCCAGCCCGGGGTCTTCATGACCGGGCTGGGCCGTGACAATCTGGCGATGTCTGTGCTGCGCGGGGAGAACAAACGCGAGTTCGTGATGGACTATACCGCGCGGCACTCTAATGAGCCGGGAATCGTGTATGCCGCTACGCGCAAAGAGGTCGATGATCTCTATCAGCGGCTGCAGGCGTCCGGTGTCGCCGCCGGGCGTTATCATGCGGGAATGAATGATCAGGAACGGGCAGAGAGCCAGGAAGGGTTCCTCTACGACGATATCCGCGTCATGGTCGCTACCAATGCCTTTGGGATGGGTATCGACAAGTCTAATGTGCGTTACGTCATCCATTACAATATGCCAAAGAATATGGAAGCCTATGTGCAGGAGGCGGGCCGTGCCGGACGGGACGGAGAGCCCAGCCAGTGCATTCTGCTCTTCAGCGCCCAGGACATTATGACGCAGAAATTCCTGATTGAGCAGAATCCGCAGGACACGGACCGCAAAGCCAATGAATACCGCAAGCTTCAGCAGATGATCGATTACTGCTATACCACCCGTTGTCTGCGCAGTGCCCAGCTGGATTATTTCGGCGAGGAGCACGGGGACAAGCCGTGCGGAATCTGCAGCTCTTGTACGGATGAACGGGAATTGGTAGATATGACAGTGGATGCCCAGAAGATTTTCTCCTGTATCCACCGCATGCGCGAGCGTTACGGCGTGGCCCTGGTATCCTCTGTACTGAAAGGCTCACGTAACCAAAAGGTGCTGCAGTACGGCTTCGAGAATCTGCCCACCCACGGGGCGATGTCCAGCCGTACGGAGAAGGAAATTACAGAGACCATCAATGTAATGATCTCAGAAGGTTATCTGGCATTGTCGGAGGGACAGTATCCTGTTGTACGGCTTCAGCCCCTGGCTGCTGAAGTGCTGCGCGGCCAGCGGCAGGTACTGCAGCGGGTGGCTCGTCCACTCCGTACCGGAGGTGCATCCGGTTCGCGGGACCGCAGCCGTGTCCGCGATCTGTCGCCGTCGGCTGTCAATGAGACGGTATTCGAGCAGCTGCGCTTGATCCGCCGCGAGCTGGCAGGGCGCGAGCATGTGCCGTCCTACATTATTTTCAATGATGCGACCCTTCGCGAGATGAGTGTGGTTTGCCCGCAGACCGAAGCCGAAATGCTGAGAGTCAAAGGGGTCGGCGAAGTGAAATACCGGAAGTACGGCAAGCCATTCCTGGAATTTTTTCAAAATGAAATGTAAAGAAGGTTATGAGGCATGAAAATCATCCTGGCCACATTAAATGCCAAATATATTCACACCTCGCTGGCGATCCGTCTCTTGAAGGCATACAGCGAGCATGAGTTTCAAGATATTCATTTGGCAGAATACACCATCAAAGATCCCGTGATGAATATCGTGTCGGACCTATTCCAGAAGAAACCGGATGTGATCGGTTTTTCCTGTTATATATGGAACATCGAGGAGACCGTCAAGCTGATCGGGATTCTTAAGCAAGTGATGCCGGAGGTCAAGATAGTGCTGGGCGGGCCGGAAGTATCGTATGAGCCGCTATACTGGATGCAGCGCGAGGCCGGGATTGATTTTGTAGTGAACGGAGACGGGGAAGAGACCTTCCATCATTTGCTGCAGGAATTGCGGGATGATCACAAGTTCCATTTTGTCTACGGGGCTGCCTACCGCAAGGGCGAAGAGCTGATCGTCAATCCGCCGCGTCCCAAAAGCGATCTGAACACCCTGCCGACGCCGCACCGGTTCCCGGATGATCTGCCGGATCTCGGCAAGCGGATCGTTTATTTTGAGACTAGCCGGGGCTGTCCGTTCAACTGCCAGTTCTGCTTGTCCAGCATCGAGGTGGGGGTGCGGTACTACGATATTGAACGGGTAAAATCCGATCTGCTCTATCTGATTGAGAATGGTGCAAAAGTCATCAAATTTCTCGACCGCACCTTTAACATCAACCGCAATTATGCCATGGAAATGTTCCAGTTCCTCATCGACAACCATCAAGGTTGTGTATTCCAGTTCGAGATTACAGCCGATATTATGCGTCCAGAGGTACTGGACTTCCTGGCGGAGAACGCGCCTCCGGGCATCTTCCGGTTCGAGATTGGCGTGCAGTCCACCAATGACGAGACGAATGAGCTGGTCAAACGCCGTCAGAACTTCACCAAGCTATCCCGCACTGTCATGAAAATCAAGGCCAGCGGCAACATCGATCAGCATCTCGATTTGATAGCCGGTCTGCCGCAGGAGAATTACTCCACCTTCCGCAAAACCTTCAACGATGTATTTGCCATGGAGCCGGAAGAGCTGCAGCTCGGATTCCTCAAAATGCTGCGCGGCACTGGCCTGCGTGCCCAGGCGGCCAAATACGATTATACGTATATGGAGCACGCCCCTTACGAAATACTCAGCAGCCACGTGAT
Organism: Paenibacillus sp. 22594; assembly: GCF_052044425.1. Taxonomy (NCBI): domain Bacteria; kingdom Bacillati; phylum Bacillota; class Bacilli; order Caryophanales; family Paenibacillaceae; genus Paenibacillus; species Paenibacillus sp. 22594. The sequence goes on along the minus strand of NZ_JBQENA010000004.1, from coordinate 148,689 downwards.
GCCTTTCTCTGACATCATCCGGCTCAAACGGCTGGAGGATGTGCTGGAGAAATATTGGAACAGCCACCGGCTGGATCATTCGGTCAAGTACCTGATCCGGCATGTGTTCTCATCTCCGTTCGATTTCTTCCAGGAGTTCGGCGATTATTGGGAGGAGCGGGGCTGGCAAAAGATCGGGCACCAGCTGGAGGATCTGTTCACCCGGCTGCATGCCTTTCTGACGGACCGCAGAACGGATTCCATGGAAATAATCACCGGGCTGATGAAGCTGGATTATTTCCTGGGCCACAAATATAAGCCACGTAAAATCTGGTGGGATATCACGCTGGACAAATCCGACTGGTCCCGTTATATGAAGGAAATCACCAGTCATCCGGAGCGCCTGTCCGCCAAGCTGGCAGAGGCGGGATTCAGCGAGCGGGAGCTGCAGAAGTTCACAGTGCTCGAAGTACTGCCATTCCGGCTGGATGCCGTGCTGGATTCGATTAGCGGACTGCGCTTTGATCCCGTTGCCGATGAAGCTGAAGGGGCCGAGAAAATAGATGATAGTACGCTGGGGAACCCCATTGTAACGGGTGGCGAACAGACAGGCACGGCAGCTGCTGCAGTTCAGACAAAGCCAGCGGATCTGGCAATGGATACTACGCCGCCGCTTGCTGCTGCAGACAAGAGTTCCGTTGCTCTGGCGGAACCCCTGGCGCATACCGCCGGAAGCACGCTGCTGATCGTCATGTACCAGCAGGACGAGAGTCAGCGGGCGCAGTACTATTCACTGCCTGTGTAGACAGTCTATCTCTTGATTGCCAGGGAAGGAGACACAGAATGAATACCAAAGGGCCGATCTCATTGTGTTTCTATGAAGAAAAGTACAAGGAGGACCTGCTTGCTTTTGAGCTTCCCCCGGAGCAGGCGGAGTTTACCGGATTGCCGGGAGAGACCTTGTCGGAAGCTTTAGCCAATCCCGGCAAGACTGCGGTTGTCATTGCAGAGGGGGGACGGGCTTTAGGGTTTTTCATCCTGCACCGCGGAGAGGGCATTGCGGACTTCTACCGGGATACCACCCGGGCAATACTCCTGCGCGCATTTCTGATCAACTATGCCAGTCAAGGCCAAGGGGTTGCCAAAGCCGCGCTGGCGCAGCTCCCCGGTTTCCTGAGGACTCATTTTCCTTCGGTCCGTGAAATTGTTCTTGCTGTTAATGAAAAGAATATCTCTGCCGGTAATCTTTACTCCGGGGCGGGGTTTCTTGATCAGGGTCTGCGCCGCAGCGGCCATAAGGGATCACAAAAAGTGCTGCATTATGCATTAGGCGAATCCTGGGCGGAGACTGGGGAGTTGGTGCAAAGCGAGGAAGCTTTGCAGGAACGGCTAATTGGGGTTTTTAAGCGCAGCCCGCTGCTGGTGGAGGTGTTCGAGCGTGCGCAGGGCCTGGAGCCTTATCCGTATTTCGTTGGTGCAGGCTGCCTGGTGCAGACGGTCTGGAATGAGCTTACGGGACGCTCGCCCGGGTATGGGATCAGTGATATAGACATCATTTATTATGATGCGGATGATTTGAGCTATGCCACAGAGGATGAGATGATTGCGAAGGTACGGGTGCTTTTTGAAGGGATCGCGATTCCGGTAGACCTGAAGAACCAGGCCCGGGTGCATCTCTGGTACCCCGAGAAGTTTGGTCTGCAGATTAAGCCTTACGAATCACTTGAGGCCGCAATCGACTGCTGGCCGACTACAGTGACTTCGCTTGGGGCCAGACTTGCAGCGGATGGTGAATGGCAGATTTACGCTCCTTTTGGCCTACGGGATTTATTTCATATGACCCTTAGGCCGAACAAGGCGCTGATTGGTGAGGAAGTCTATATGGCTAAGACTCAGAAGTGGAAGAACAAATGGCCTGAGCTTGCGGTTCTCCCATGGGGGTCATAATGTTCCATACCTCAGCGTCAGGGATGGGGAATGTTCGGAAAGGGATGTTAGCCGGAGAGATTGCTTTGCAGTCCTTTATGTAATAAAATGGATTGTGCTTTAATAAAGTAAAAAAGGAGCTGTGTCATCAGCACAGCCCTGGTGTACAACCACTGCTGTAGAGCAGCCGGTCGTCTCATCTTTTGTGGTTTGGAGTAGACCGTTACCTTCAAGGGCGGTCTATTTCTTTTTAATGTAGCCTAGCAAAGCCAATAGGAACATACCGAACATGAACATCAGGGTAATAGCATCTTTTACGTCCATTACCGTCACCTCCTCTATAGGAGAGCGCGCCTACTGCTCATGAACAATGTTGTACAAGAAAATCATATCACATTCCGTGTGTTAAAAAATGGATCATTAGTAGATTTATAGCGGAAAAATACAAAGACAGGCTTTCCGGAACTGACGGAAAGCCTGTCTTTTATAGTATGCTAATGAGCAGCGGGTTGAAGCAGGAGCGATTCTGCCGGAAGGTGGCGTACAAGCCAATCCAGCACATCGGCAGTCACCTCATCCCGGTTCACTTCGTTGAGCATTTCATGCCTGCCTTCGGGATACAGCCTGTACTCCACATCGGATATCCCATGCTCCCGGTAGATTTCAGCCAGGTGGAGCACGCCTTGGCCGTTCATACCTACAGGGTCTTTGGCTCCCGCAAATAAGTATACGGGCTTATCCTTGCAAAGGGTAAGGAGCGTTTCCCGGTTATGGATCTCCCGCAGCAGCCGGAAGAAATCGCGGAAGAAGCGGGTGGTGCAGACCGCTCCACAGAATGGATCGGCTATGAAGCGATCCACCTCTTGCGAATCACTGCTCAGCCAGTCAAAAGCTGTTCTAACCGGAGAGAAGGAACGGTTATAAGGGCCGAAAACAATCCCGTTCATTAGAACACTGCGGTGGCGCATCCCCTGCAGCCTGGACTGCAGTCCGGCAAGCGACTCTCCAAGCCGAAGCATGCTGCGTGGCCCGTTCGTACCACTCAGAATAAAGCCGGTATAGATGTCGTGGCCTTCCTCGCACATCAGCTTCTGCGCCAGAAAGGAGCCCATGCTGTGGGCCAGGAGGAAGATCGGCAGGCCCTCATGCCGGGAAGAGGCGATGCCGGCAAGCTGAAGCATATTGCGCCGCATCCAGTAAAAACCATCCTCACCGGTGTCGCCGAGCAAATCGATCCGGCCTGCGGTTTGCCCATGGCCCCGGTGGTCATTGGCATATACCGCATAACCTGCTCCGGTGAGCGCCGCTGCAAACCGTGCATAGCGGGCAGCCGTTTCACACATGCCGTGGGCAATCTGGACAACCCCCCTCACCGGAGCCTCCGGCTCCGGCAGCCATTCATAAACATGAATGGCTACCCCTAGCGGATCAGTCATCTTAAAGCTGTTCTCCCTCATACCGTTCCTCCTAAAAGTTTTGTGAGCAATACTTCTTGGAGATGCCACATACAAAACTCACTTCGTAAGCATAGGCCTAAGTTTTGTGAGCAATACTTCTTGGAGATGCCACATACAAAACTCACTTCGTAAGCATAGGCCTTAGTTTTGGGACCTTCTGCCTTAATTATATGCCGTTCCAGGCATGGCTTATGGCAGATACGAACGGAGCACAGTGGAGTGGCCTTCAATTCCGTAGGCACCCAGAGTGGACGGAAGGAGGTAGCATTCTCCCGCGGAATAAGGCTGGGAGCCGCCCTCCCAGGTCAGATGTCCGCTGCCTTCGCAGACCACGAGGATTGTGAAGCTGTCCGGAGTGGTAGAGAGGTTCCACTCTCCGTTAACGACACCTTTTTCTACAATAAAATAAGGGGAGGCGGCAATCTGCAGCCACTCTCCGGCTACAGCCCCATCGGTCTTCATGGAAGTGGCACCAGCGCCTTCATATGCGGTCACGTTAAGCGAATCCTCAATATGAAGCTCACGCGGCTTGCCGTCCAGACCCGGACGGTCGTAGTCGTAAATCCGGTATGTAGTGTCGGAGTTTTGTTGAATTTCCGCTACAACCACACCGGCGCACAATGCGTGAACGGTTCCTGCAGGGATGTAGAAAGCGTCCCCGGCCGAGACGGTGATTTCCTGCATGCTGTCCATCACTTTGCCGCTTTCCAGCGCCTCGCGCAGACTTTCGCGGGTTACCCCGTCTTTGAGGCCGTAGATGATTTTGGCGCCTGGTTTGGCATCCAGTACGTACCACATTTCTGTTTTACCCAATTCTCCCTTTGGCAATCCTTCATACTCATCCGTTGGATGCACCTGCACCGACAAATTGTCGTTACAGTCCAGGAGCTTGATCAGGAGCGGAAAACGTCCGCCTTCCTTCGGGCTGCCCTTGCTTCCGAACCATTCCTGACCGAATTGCTCGCGAATCTGATCCAGTCCTTGTCCGGCAAGCTCACCATTTAGCACAGATGAAGTGCCATTCGGATGGTCGGCAATCATCCAGCCTTCGCCAATGTGCCCTTCCGGCAGCTCGAGACCGAATTTCTCCAGCGCCCGGCCCCCCCACACACGTTCTTTGAACTCCGGTTGAAATTTTAAAGGATAAGGCTTAGTCATTTCTTCATCTTCCTTTCCAAGTTATAGAATAATGTCCTGCTTGGTTTACCTGGTTCGTGTGGATTCAAAAAACTCCAGCTTTTCTTCGTCTGGCCCGTCAAAAAAGAAATAGCGGCAGCCGTTCGCAAGTGTCGAAATGCCGGTCAGAGCGGGTATGCCGAGTCCGGTAATTCTACTGTGTTCTTGCTCAATATCATCCACCGTAAAGGCGACATGACTGACTCTGCCCTCCTGCGGGAGGCCTTCAAATGCCCGTTCAATCAATTCTATCTCCACACTGGACTGGCCAGGGAAGCTTAGAAAAGCAAGACGGACCTCGTCTCCCGGCTCTCCCAGAATGTTCTGAAGGGTTAAACCGATGACCTCCTGGTAAAATTGCAGTGAACGCTCCAGGTGATTCACTTTAATACCAATGTGCTCGACTTTGGTTACGGCCACTTACAGATCAGCTCCTTTTTTCTTCTCGACTGCCAGCGTGTAGGGGGCGGTTACCCGCTGCAGCTGGCGGTAGACAATTGCTTGTGCCTGCTGGGACGGAAGGGCCGCTGCCCAGGCTTCCACCGCGGCGGCTTCATGTTGGCCGCCTTCATGGCCTGGGTAGAGCACCGCTGTGATGATACCGCCCGGCCGCAGCAGCGCAAGGGCGGCATCCAGCGCGGCCAGCGTGCTCACAGGCTCGGTGATGATCGTCTTATCGGCATCGCCCGAGGGCAGATAGCCGAGATTGAACATCACCGCCGAGACCGTTCCGCGCCAGTCCGGCGGAACGGCTTCTACCATAGCTGCATGGCTGTGCAGCAGCAGCGTTACGGGAGACAGCGCCGCCTGCGCTTCCTCCCGGGCCAGCCGCAGGCGCTCTTCGGCAAGAGCCAGCGCCGCAGGCTGGATGTCGAAGCCGCACACCCCGCCACGCGGACCGGCCGTTTTGGCGAGGAACAGCGTGTCGGCACCCGTGCCGACGGTAGCATCAATGGCCCGGCCGCCTGGCTGCAGGCGTTCCTCGGTTAATTTATGAGCAAAGCTAAGGACCGACATAAAGCCCATTAGCTCTTCCTCCAGTATTTACCCTGCCAGGTATCGCGCGCACTCAATTCATCGTCAATCGCGTTCAACACTTCCCATTTCTTCAGGCTCCACATGGGTCCGACCAGCAGGTCGCGCGGAGCATCGCCGGTCAGCCGGTGCACAATCATCTCCGGCGGCAGGATTTCCAGAGAATCAGCGATTAGCTTCACATACTCGTCCTGCTCCAGAAAACGCAGCAGTCCGGCTTCATATTGCTTAACCATTGGCGTCTTGCGCATTAGATGCAGCAGATGGATCTTAATGCCCTGCACATCCATGTTCGCAACAGCTGACACCGTCTCCAGCATCATTTCATGGGTTTCCTGCGGAAGACCGTGAATAATGTGGGTACAGACGCGGATCCCATGACGGCGCAGCTTCTGGACAGCTTCGATATAACACTGGGTATCATGTGCCCTGTTAATTAACTCCGAGGTGGAATCATGAATGGTCTGCAGGCCCATTTCTACCCAGAGATAGGTGCGCTGGTTCAGCTCCGCCAGATATTCGACCACATCATCCGGAAGGCAGTCGGGACGCGTTGCGATGGAGAGGCCGACTACGCCGGGCTGCTGCAGAATCACTTCATAATATTCTCTAAGTTCCTCAACTGGAGCGTAGGTGTTCGTATAGGCCTGGAAGTAACCGATATACTGGGCATTCGGCCATTTCAAGTGCTGCCTGTCCCTTACATTATTGAACTGGGTGACCAGATCGTCGCGGCGGCTGCCGGCGAAATCCCCGGACCCTCTCGCGCTGCAGAAGGTGCAGCCTCCTTTGGCGATGGAACCGTCGCGGTTCGGGCAGGTAAACCCGGCATCGAGCATTACCTTGAATACCTTGGCGTCCAGTTGCTCGCGCATTTCGTAATTCCAGGTATGGAAACGTTTATCCCCCCACAATAGTGGTGAGGAGGTTTGTAGAAGGTTAGACATGGGGTACTCCTTTCTTTACAACATAAGGATTTATATATTTCACACCATCCATCATCCTTATATTCCTAGCTGAGATGGCACCGTTTCAATTTAACCTTTCTATTGTATCAAAAATCGGCGGTGAACGTAACATTCAGGCCTCTATAAATACAGCGGAAAATAGGCCGGGATAACAGCGCTTTCATCTTGATATTGCTTACACATTATGTTATATTTAGGGTGTAAAAACACCGCTGCAGCAACCATAATCTCTATTTCTTGAATTCATAATTTCGTGTCGCAAGGTCCATAATAAAACCAAGAGGTGATCACGATGAATTCTCAAACGGTTTATGCCGAAGGAAAAGGCTCCATTGACGTGCAGCTGACTCCCGACGAAGCGCTTGCGCTCACGGGTGTTGAATTTAATGGCAATCACAAGATCAAGACCGAAGCACAACGCAAGATCCGCAGTGCCTTTGAGAAGAGATTTGATTTTCAATCTCCTGCAAGGTAGACTATTAGCTGCATGAAAACTGGACCCCAATTCCAAATATATCAAAAAGGAATTCTCTGTCCGGCCGTATCCAGGCCAGCGGAGAGTTCCTTTTTGTTTGAAGCTTGAGGATGTTTGAGCTTCGCGTTGTTCACTATTCTCCGGTTTTTGCCTGCTTTCTTGTTAAAATCCCTTTACTTTTGCGGGTAAGTTCGGCACAATATTGCAAGTAACAGTGTTTGTATCAGAGAAAGCGGAGGAAAACTTATGCGTTTACGCGGAAGAAAAGGAATACGTGAAAGTCTGGAAGGACAGACCGATCTGGTCATCCTGGATCCACGCAGCCTGAAGGGGCGGTGGTCTGAACTGTTCGGCAACGATCATCCTATTCATGTAGAGTTTGGCATGGGCAAGGGACAGTTCATCAGCCAGATGAGCTTCAAATATCCGGATATAAATTTTATCGGCGTTGATATGTATGATGAGCTGATCCGCCGTGCGGCCGAGAAGGCCCGTGCGGTCTGGGAGCCGGCAGGGCAGGAGACACCACCTAACCTCAGAGTGGCGCTTGCCAATATTAACTATGCGGAGGAAGTGTTTGCCCCTGGAGAGCTCGAGCGCATCTATTTGAACTTTAGCGATCCGTGGCCCAAGGGCAAGCATGCGCGCCGCCGGCTGACCCATCCGCGTTTTCTCGACAAATACCGCGGTCTGCTCAGTCCGCTTGGCGAGATCCATCTGAAGACGGATTCGCGCAGCCTGTTTGAGTTCTCTCTGAATGCCTTTGCCGACTATGGTCTGCAGATGAAGAACATCTCTCTCGATCTGCATCCGGACGGAGTGATGAACGAAGAGCAGGTTATGACGGAGTACGAAACCAAATTTTTTGGCCGGGGTGTCAATATTCACCGCTGTGAGGCGATTGTCGGTGCAGAAGCACTGGAACGCTATCAAGCCTCGCGATTGGACAAATACCGCCTGTAATCGGATCTCAGCGGCGAAGAAGTTCGACTTCATGAGCCGGTGTGTACACAAAAAGGCGGTCCAGTAAACAAATACCTGGACCGCCCTTTTGTGCTTCATGAACGGTATGATTGCCATAGATTCGGGTTCTTGCCCTGGCTATTCCAGCATATCAATAATGCTCTGGGCGCTTTGCATGGGATGGAAGCGGTCGATCTCCTTGAGCAGGCTTTGACGCTTGGCTTGCACCTCGTCATAGCTGTACAGCAGCCGTTCCATCCATCCGTCGACCACCTGAAGTGAAGAAATGGGTTCGCCCAGACCAGCTGCCGTGAAATAACGGCAGTTTTCTTCTTCCTGCCCGGGGAGCGGATCATAAAACAGCATGGGAATTCCCTTGGCCAGACCCTCGCTGCAGGTCATTCCACCCGGCTTCGTAACCAGCAGATCGGAGATTTCCATCAGCTTGTCAATTTCACGTGTGAAGCCGATCAGCGAAACGTTGGGGTGACTGTACAGTGGATTCTCCCGCATCGCATGAAGCAGCTTCTCGTTTTTGCCCAGGCAAAAAATAATCTGCACTTTGTCCCGCCAGCCGGCTAAAGCTTCGTTAATGACCTCGTCGTTCATCATTCCCCAGCCGCCGCCCATAACCAGAACGGTTGGCATGTCCTGAAGAGTGAACTGCTTCAGAATATCCGCTCTGCCCGGATGCTCCCAGAAGCTTGGATGAACCGGCATGCCGGTCACTTGGATTTTGGCTGCAGTGACGCTTCGGCCGCGCAGCTTGGCTTTGACCTCTGGAGTAGAGACCAGATACCGGTCAACTTCAGGACTGATCCAAGTCGCATGGGCGTCGTAATCGGTTATGACGGTGATCAGGGGAGCCTTGAAGGCCGGATCGAGCCGCTTGAGGCGGGAAACGACGGCACTGGGAATGAAATGAGTACAGACGATAATGTCGGGCCTCAGCTGCTTCACAATATTTTGTGTATGTGTATAAAATATGCGGTGCAGGGCAAGTGTGGTAAGACGATTGAATGATTTCTGGTGACGGTACACATATCCCATCAGCCTGGGTTGGGAGATTACGGTCTTACGGTATGCCGACACAATCAGAGGCGCCATTTTGGGATTCAGAAAGCTTCCAAGCTCAAGCACCTTTGTTTGCAGATTAGGCGACAATTTGCGCAGGCTGCTTGACAGCGCGTAAGCTGCTTGCGTATGCCCTGCGCCAAAACCTTCAGACAGCAATAGTACTCTCTTTTTACGCAATGTATAATCCACCTGTTTTCGTGAATGGTATTCGCCGGTTTAAGATGATCTCGCACTTTAGAACCATAAGACAACTGTACCTGCAGCGACTCCAGAACCAATTACCGCACCTGCAAAGACGTCTGACGGATAGTGAAGTCCGAGATAAATTCGGGAAAATCCGACAATGCAGGCCAAAGGCAGCAGTATGGCGGTCAGGGCAGGAAAGGCCATCATATAAGGCACTGTAGAAGCGAAGATGGCAGTCGTATGGCCTGAAGGAAAAGAATGATCCTTAAGCGGATTGTGAAACGTATTGGTGCCCGGGAGCGCCAGATACGGCCGCATACGCGGATAGAGCTTCTTGGCCACAGCAACAGGCAGATGGCTGATAGCCAGGGCAGTCAGAGCCTTAAGCCCCGTAGTTCTCAAAGGCTCAGGGGACAGCGCCCAGATCAGCAGGTTAATGCCAATGGCGCTTGTGGCTCCACCCAGATGGGTCAAATAAAAAAGCCAGAAGTTCAGGAAAGGGTGATGCAATCGTCCGTTAATCCACTTGAACAGGCGCTGCTCCAAGAGATGCATTTTCATGAACAGATGTCTCATATCTTGTCCCTCCGATAGTCCGGCTGATAATCATAGTCGCAGCTGCAGCAATCCGGTCTATGCCATAAAGCTGTCTTTATCATACTTTTTTAAGGTAGTCCATTTCAAGGAAAAGCTCGGGTTCGCTCGGAAATTGCCAGTTTTGACTTCATCACCACTTACGCCTTACAATGATTCAAGCAGGCGGAACGCGTTTATAAGGTAACAGAGAAAAAGAGGAGCCGAAGACAGAGGCATCCGGACCTTATCTTTTAACGTGATACACATACAGGCAAGTCTGCCTTAGCAAAAAGGGAAGCACTTGGTCTTACTGTAAGGGATGCAACAAAAGGGTCAGCAAGAACGTTAGCAATGCCAGAGAGAGAAAAAAAAGAACATCAAGATTGAAAAGGGGGCATCAAAGGTCATGGCAGACGCACTGTTTGTTACGCTCCAAGTGATCTTGGCGGCTATTGCAGTCTATCAGTTTACGTTTTCGTTATTCGGACTGCACAAGAAAAGGAATAAGGCGAATTTCGCTCCGCAAAAATCATTTGCTGTACTGGTTGCCGCACATAACGAGGAAGAAGTCGTCGGCGCGCTGATGGAGAATTTGAAACAGCTTAATTATCCCCAGGAACTGTACGATGTATTTGTCATCTGCGACAACTGTACGGATGGTACAGCAAAGATTGTAAGGGAACACGGCATGAATGCCTGCGTCCGCACCAACAACAACCTGCGGGGCAAGGGCTATGCCATTGAATGGATGCTCAAGGAACTGTGGGCCATGCCGCGGCAATATGATGCGGTTGTAATGTTCGATGCCGACAACTTGGCTCACACAGAATTTCTGATGGAGATGAACAATGATCTCTGCACAGGCGCACGCGTTATTCAAGGCTACATCGATACGAAGAATCCGGAGGATTCCTGGATCACTGCCGCTTATGGTGTATCCTACTGGTATATCAACCGGCTCTGGCAGCTGTCGCGTCACAATCTCAACATGGCGAACTTCCTTGGTGGAACAGGTATGTGCTTCGAGACCAATCTGCTGAAGGAAATGGGCTGGGGAGCGACAAGCCTTGTAGAGGATTTGGAATTTACTATGCGGAGTGCCTCCAAGGGCGTCTATCCAAGATTTAATTACGACGCCAAGGTGTTCGACGAGAAGCCACTGACATTCAAAGCTTCCTCAAGACAGCGGCTGCGCTGGATGCAGGGTCACTTTACGGTGGCTCGCCGTTATTTCTTTCCTTTGCTGTGGCAAAGCATTAAAGAACGGAGTCTTACGAAATTTGACCTGGCTCTATACGGTGCCAATGTCTACATCGTACTGCTGACGTTCTTGATGACTGCTGTCATGTTTATCGACAATTCCATGTTTGGAGGCCCGCACATAGCCAACATCTATGGCAAGCTGCCATTGTGGCTCAGTTACTTTGCGGTTGGTGCCAATATTCTAACCTTCCTGCTCGCGATGGCGCTGGAGAAGGTCAAGTTCAAGAAGGTATATCTGTACTTGCTGGTCTTCCCGATCTACCTGATCTCATGGTACCCCATCACGTTCTATGCATTCTTTACGCAGAATAACAAGCAGTGGAGCCATACCAAGCATACGCGTGTCGTACGGCTTGAGGAAGTGCAGAGCAAGCAGGTTTCTTAACGAAGGTTGTTCCTGAAAAAAAGATATTGTAACTGTTGACACAATGTGCACAGTGTTGTATAGTATTCAAGTATGCAAAACATAGGGATTGCAAGCAGAAGCACCGGCTTCTCACCTGACTGGCTATAAGCCAGCTGGTTTTGATCTCAATGCTTTATGGATGTTATAATTCATGAACGTTGATCAAACGGGGTGTCGGGAGTTACCGGCACCCCTTTTTTATGGAGAACCGCAGAAGTGATTTTTCCAAGTAGATCCGGAGGTGGAGTATTATCAGTAAGGAACATATGATCAATGATGAAATTCGGGCCAAAGAGGTTCGGTTGGTTGGAGCGGAAGGCGAGCAAATCGGTATCAAACCGATCCGCGAAGCGTTGCAGATGGCGATTGATCTTAATCTGGATTTAGTCAACGTAGCACCGCAGGCGAAACCGCCAGTATGCCGCATCATGGATTACGGCAAGTTCCGTTATGAAACGCAGAAGAAAGAGAAGGAAGCACGCAAGAACCAGAAGATCGTGGACATCAAGGAAGTTTGGTTCCGTGCCAACATCGAGGAGCATGATTATCAGACTAAGTTCCGCAACGTTATCAAGTTTCTGGGTGAAGGCGACAAAGTGAAATGCTCCGTACGTTTCCGCGGACGTGAGATTACACACGCCAGCATCGGTCAGAAGATTTTGGAACGTGTAAAGAGCGAAGTTGAAGATATATCTGTTGTAGAACGCCAGCCTAAGCTGGAAGGCCGCAGCATGATTATGATCTTGGCTCCCAAAGCCCAATAAATTTGGAGTCACTTGCACAGCAATTTGGCGCCGCATAATATTCAAGGAGGAAACACCATGCCTAAAATGAAAACTCACAGCAGTCTGAAAGGCCGTTTCAAGATCACCGGAACTGGCAAAGTACTGCGTTACAAAGCTCACAAGAACCACTTGCTTTCCCACAAATCCAAACGCGCAAAACGCGTATTGAACGGCAATCCGGTTATGGCCCCTGGGGATGTAAGACGCTTGAAACAAGGACTCGCTAACTTGAAATAGTTTTATCACACATTTTTGGGAGGTTTATTAATATGGCAAGAGTTAAAGGCGGATTTGTAGTTCGTCGTAGACATAAAAAAGTATTGAAGCTGGCAAAAGGTTATTTCGGTTCCAAGCACCGCATTTTCAAAACTGCTAACGAGCAGGTAATGAAATCGATGGTTTACGCATACCGTGACCGTCGTCAGACGAAACGTAACTTCCGCAGACTGTGGATCGTGCGTATCAATGCAGCAGCCCGTTTGAACGGCCTGTCTTACAGCAAGCTTGTATTCGGCCTGAAATTGGCTGGAGTAGAAGTGAACCGCAAGATGCTGGCTGACCTGGCAGTAAACGACCTTAACGCATTCAACTCCCTGGCTGTAGTAGCCAAAGAGAAGATCAACGCGTAATTACTTAGAAGTAACCGAAAAGCACCGCCTGCGGGACATCCCGTGTGACGGTGCTTTTTTTTGGGCCTTGCAAAGGGTTTACAGTCACTAGAAGAAAGGGTCAAGACTTCAATGTGTGGTATTGGCTCAGAGATGGTTAGTCCCCTGCAATGCTCACTCCCAGTACTTGGTTGTGCTCAGCTGGGATGCCAGCAGTTTGCTGCTGGTTCTTCTGACCTTGCGCAGTTCGGAACGTTGATCTGCTGAGGCGCTGATGAGCTTTTCCTCATCGGTTTCGGCAATGATTGCGGGAACCAGTGCCGGCGTGCCGTCTTCATGGACGGCCACAAAGGTAAGGAAAGATGTAGCAGCAACAGCGCGTTCGCCGGTATACAGGTTCTCTGAAATGATTTTGACGAATACCTCTATACTGGTTCTGCCTGTCCATGAGACAAAGGACTCGAAGCATACTGAATCTGTGGGCCTAATAGGCAGGAGGAAGTCTACAGAGTCCGCAGAGGCGGTAACTACATTAGTGCGGCAGTGACGCATTGCAGAGATGGATGCGACTTCATCAATCGTGCTCATTAACTTGCCTCCGAACAGCGTCTTGTGATTGTTGACATCATTCGGGAATACACGGCCTGTTTTGAACACGCGGGATTCTCGGCAGTATTTGAAATCCGGTGCAGCTTGGGGTTGGTTTTGATCATCCATTTTTCAGTACTCCCTTTTTATACAATATGTAAACATTCATGATAATAGAAAACACATATCCGTGCAATAATATTTATAATGTGCTGAAGACAAACAAGCAATTCGAGTGTTTCTGACATGGTTTGAATGTTTTGTTGACACACAATGTAACAGTAAACGGTTTCTTGTGAAAAAATGCAAATTATTATTGACCTGAGGTCATTAATAGACTGGATTTTAGGGTTTTTACCAGTTATAATTTGATCTAATGGTATGTCCAAGAACACAGAAGACATCCAATTTCTTAAGGGGGATCACACTCAATGAAAAAGGTTTACCAACTATCTCTTGTTATGTTGCTTGCGTTCACTGTCATTCTGGCAGGCTGCGGAAAGAACAATAACAACTCCGGCAATGCAGCAAGCAACGCTGGAACTGCAACTAACGCACCAGCTGAAGCAACAGCAGCACCAACGGATGCTCCTAAAACTGACGTCAAAGTCGGTCTGGTTACTGACGTAGGTGGCGTAAACGACAAATCGTTTAACCAATCTGCTTGGGAAGCTCTGCAGGCTCTTGAAAAAGAATCCGGTATTGAAATCAAATATCTGCAAAGTAAATCCAATGCAGACTACGAGCCAAACCTCAACCAGTTTGTTAAAGGCGGCTACAACCTGACTTGGGGTATTGGTTTTGACCTGGGCGATGCTGTTAAGAAAGTTGCAACCGAGAATCCGAATGCAAATCTTGCGATCATCGACAGTGTGGTAGATGCTCCTAACGTAGAATCCGTTACTTTCTCCGAAAATGAAGGTTCCTTCCTGGTTGGTGTAGTTGCAGGTCTGACTACAAAAACCAACAAAGTAGGTTTCATCGGCGGTATGGAAAGCCCAGTAATCAAACGCTTTGAAGTAGGTTTCGTTGCTGGTGTAAAAGCTGTTAACCCTAATGCAACAGTAAAAGTTACTTATGCAGGTGCTTATGACAAGCCGGATGTTGGTAAATCTTTGGCTGCTACCCTGTACAATGACGGCAATGACATCATCTTCCCTGCTGCCGGCGCAACTGGCAACGGCGTATTCAACGAAGCTAAATCCCGTAACAAAGCAGGCGGTGCTAAAGTATGGGTAATCGGCGTAGATAAAGACCAATCCCTGGAATTTGGTGATGATGTAACTCTGACTTCCATGATCAAACGTGTTGACGAAGCGGTTAAGAAAGTTTCCCAGCAGGTTGTTGACGGAACATTCAAAGGCGGCACTACAACTGTACTGGGTCTGAAAGACAACGGTGTAGGCCTTCCTGAAACTTCCAAGGCTAACGTATCGGCTGAAATTCTTGCCAAAGTTGATGAATACAGCAAACAAATCATTGATGGAACAATCAAAGTTCCTACCGAGTAAGACTGACTTGATGTTTCTTGCCTTACAATAATGAACAAGGAACAAGGCCGGTTATTGAGCTGGCCTTGTTCCTTGTTAGTGGAATGTAACATGCAATAACTTAGACAGAGCTGTACCGTCCTTCATAGGACGGTACAGCCGTGTCTACAAGGAAATATATATATTCTGTGATGAGGGTGATTCCATGAGTGCTGCGGCTCCTGTCGTAGAGTTGAAGCAAATCACAAAACGCTTTCCCGGTATCGTTGCGAACGACTCCATCAGTCTTACGCTCGAAAAAGGAGAAATTCATGCACTGCTAGGTGAAAACGGAGCAGGCAAATCCACCTTGATGAACATTGTCTTCGGATTGTATCAACCCGATGAAGGCAGCATCGAAATCGACGGGAATCCGGTTATTATCGATAACCCCAATAAAGCGATTGAGCTTGGCATTGGAATGGTTCACCAGCATTTCAAGCTTGTAGAGCCTTTTACGGTAACTGAGAACATTGTTCTTGGTATGGAACCGAAAAAAGGTCTTAAAATCGACTATAAATCCGCTGCGGAGCAGGTTCGCAAGCTATCGGAGCAGTACGGTCTTCAAGTCAATCCCAATGCCAAGATTTACGACATTTCGGTTGGTATGCAGCAAAGGGTAGAAATTATGAAGACCCTGTACCGTGGTGCGGATATACTTATATTCGACGAGCCTACCGCTGTGCTTACGCCACAGGAAATTACCGAACTGATGGCGATTATGAAGCGGCTCGTTGCAGAAGGCAAATCCATCATTTTGATTACACATAAGCTTAAGGAAATCATGCAAATTTCTGACCGGGTTACCATCATCCGCCGGGGGAAAGTCATTGATACCGTGAAGACTGCTGATACGAATCCGAATGAGCTGGCTGAAAAAATGGTAGGACGCGGTGTAACCTTCAAGGTAGACAAGCAGCCTCCGCATATTGGCGGAAGTGTACTCAAGCTGACGAATGTCAGCAGCAAGAGTAAAGATGGCGTATCGGTACTGGACGGCCTCAGTTTTGAAGTGAAGGCTGGCGAAATCCTCGGTATTGCAGGAGTGGACGGTAACGGACAAAGTGAGCTGATCCAGGCCATAACAGGCCTGCGTAAGATTGACTCCGGTTCTATTACCGTATCCGGCAAGGAGATTGCCAATCTGAGTCCACGCAAAATTTCTGAAATGAATGTTTCCCATATTCCGGAGGACCGTCATAAGCATGGGCTAGTGCTGGACTTTACAGTCAGCGAGAATATGGTGCTGGAGACGTACTATAAGAGCCCGTATAATCAGAATGGATTCTTGAACAAAGAAGTCATCGATAAGCATGCCGAGGATCTGGTCAAGCAGTTTGACGTGCGAACCCCTTCTATTGAAAACAAGGCTCGCTCTTTGTCAGGCGGTAATCAACAGAAAGCGATTATTGCGCGGGAAATAGACAAAAATCCGACACTGCTGATTGCGGCCCAGCCTACTCGCGGCCTCGATGTCGGTGCGATCGAATTTGTGCAGAAGCAACTGATTGCTCAGCGCGACCAAGGCAAAGCAGTACTGCTGATCTCTTTTGAACTCGATGAAATTATGAATGTGTCCGACAGAATTGCCGTAATCTATGAAGGCCAGATTGTCGGTGAAGTATTCCCGCAGGATACCAATGATCAGGAACTGGGTCTGATGATGGCGGGAAGCTTGAAGCGGGGAGGCCATGCGGATGTATAGACTCAAAAAAATATTTGCGACAGACAACTACATCGTTCCATTGGTCGCAATCGTGATGGGCTTCCTGGTAGGTGCTGTAGTTATGCTGATCGGCGGATACGACCCTATAGCCGCATACTCAGCGCTGTTCAAACGCGTATTTGGCAGTCCTTATGACTTTGGTGAGGCCATCCGCGAGATGACACCACTGATGTTCACAGGACTTGCAGTAGCCTTCGCCTTCCGTTCGGGGATGTTCAATATCGGTGCGGACGGACAAGTGCTTATTGGAATGACAGCAGCTTCTGTTGTTGGCATTAAGCTGGCCGGAACCTTGCCGAATTTCTTGCTGGTTCCGCTAGCAGTTATCATTGCTGGAGTCTGTGGCGGTCTTTGGGCAGGCATTGCAGGATATCTCAAGGCAAAACGCGGAATCAACGAAGTTATTACAACTATTATGTTGAACTGGATTGCACTGTTCCTGTCCAACTATATTGTCAGAACGTTCTTGCTGCTTCAGGGGCAGAACCGTTCTGAGGATATTTCGGCCTCGCTGTCCATGACATTTTTAAACTCAATGTTTGATAATGCACGGATTCACTGGGGGACTGCAATCGCACTAGCAGCAGCAGTGTTCTTCTATGTCTATCTGTGGAAAACCAAACAGGGATACGAAATGCGTGCCGTAGGCTTGAACCCGCATGCTGCAGAATACGCAGGTATGAATGTTGGCCGCAATGTCATCAAAGCCATGTTCATCAGCGGTGTTTTTGCCGGACTGGCAGGTGCAGGAGAAGTGCTTGGTGTATTCCATTACCAATCTGTATTTGCGGCTTCTCCAGGTTATGGTTTTGACGGGATTGCCGTTGCGCTGCTTGGTCTGACCCATCCACTTGGAGTGATTTTGGCTGCTATTCTTTATGGTAGTTTGACTTATGGATCTGCAGGTATGAGCTTTGGAGCGGATGTTCCTCCTGAACTCATCCGAATCGTAATCGGTTCAATTATTTTCTTCATTGCGGCACAAGGAATTGTGCGCTGGGTGCTTAAACCGTTCTACTTCAAGCGCAAGAAAGAGAAGGTGTTATAGATGGAAGTATTAGGCCAATTGCTCAATACAACGCTCGTTTTTTCCACAGCGCTGATTTTTGCCGCCCTCGGTGGCATCTTCTCTGAACGCTCCGGTGTCGTGAACATTGGACTTGAAGGCTTGATGATGTTTGGTGCCTTTGCTGCAGCTGTAGGCGGATATTATGCACAGGATGCAGGTATGGGTGAATGGGCTCCATGGGTCGGTGTAATCTGCGCTATGGTGGTCGGGGTGCTTGGTTCACTTATTCATGCAGTAGCATCGATTACGTTCAAGGCAGATCAGACCATCAGTGGTACAGTCATAAACTTTCTGGCTGCCGGGAGTACGCTTTATGTAGTTAAACTGATTTTTGACGGAGCTGGCGAAACACCGCTGCTGGACGGATTTAGTAAAGTGGCTATCCCTGGGCTCTCCAAGATTCCGATTATCGGCGAGGGGATTTTTAATTCCTATCCGACGACTTATCTTGCGATTATCCTGGTTATTGTCATTTATTTTGTACTCTTCAAGACTCCATTTGGTCTCCGCCTGCGTGCAGTCGGTGAACATCCAAGTGCGGCGGATACGCTTGGTGTCAACGTAAACCGCATGAGATATATCGGCGTAATGCTGAGTGGGCTCTTGGCAGGGATTGGCGGAGCCACCATCACACTTACGACAACAGGCACCTTTGCGCACAACACGGTTTCCGGTCAGGGCTTTATCGCTATCGCGGCGATGATCTTCGGGAAGTGGAACCCGCTTGGCGCGTTCGGCGCTGCCGTATTCTTCGGGTTATCTCAAGCGATCCGCAACTATGTGCAATTGTTCGAGTGGTCCAAGGACATCCCGCAGGAATTTATCTTCATGATTCCTTATGTGTTAACGATTATTGTTCTAGTCAGTGCGGTTGGCCGTTCTTCGGCCCCCAAGGCATTGGGTGAACCATACGACCCGAGCAAACGTTAATCTTAATGTAGTACTTGCTGCATAGATCAAAAAAACGCATTTCCGGTATGATCCGGAAATGCGTTTTTTTTGTTGAAATTCCACGTAAAGTCGACAGGGACAGGTGTACAGGCGAAGTACGCTAGGCTCGAATAGACTGTTGTGAAGAAAGCGAGTTTTGTACGGAGCCAATCAGGAAGCCTATACTTACAAAACTTGAGTTTATGCTTTCGAAGCTAATTTTGTACAAAGTGAATTCTGAAAGCCTATGCTTACAAACTTTTAGGAGGGATAATATGGCACAGCCGGTTACAAAGAGACAGGTGATGAAGCTGGTAGGCAAAAATATTGTCGCAGTGAAAAAGGATGGCACGAAAGTAACGGGCAAGCTGCTCCGAGTTTCGGGTAGTCGTCTGGTACTGCAACGGAACACCGGTAAAAAAGTGCAAACCAAAGCCTTGATTCCGCTGGTGCTGTTTGATTTGCTGGCCATCGGTACAGCACCCTATGCTTATGGCGGAGGTTATGGTTATGGTGGTGGGGTTCCCGGACCTTACGGAGGACCTGGAGCCGGACCTTATGGCGGCTACGGACCTGGCTACGGACCTGGTTACGGTGTCCCGCCGATTGGTTTCTTCTAAGCTCTGAGCCTGCCGGCTAAAGGTTTTTCGAATTCGTAGCAGAAGTTTTGCGGCTGATAACGGGCTACGCTGTAGCCCAATTTTTGATAAAAGGAAATGCCTGGCACATTGCCAATATCTACAGAAACTTTGGCCCTCTGACACCCGCGTGATAGTGCAAACCGTTCTGCTCTATCCATGAGCATATTCCCCCAACGTTTGCGTCTCGCGGCAGGGGCTATAGCCAGCATGTCGATATAGAGTAAATCTCCATGCAACATGAAATGAACGAAGCCCAGTGGATCACTTTCGTAATCCGGACAAGCGACAAGAGTAACCCCTTGACCCAGACGCCGGGGCAGATCTTTTCGAACCTGGTTGATTACCGTCTGCGGAAGATGCGATAATGGAACCAGCTGTTTCTCAATCAAGTCAAGAATGACGGTGTCATCCTGCTTGGGTCTGCGGTAACGAATCATAAAGCGCCCCCTTCACGCATTGTCGTACATCATATGCCCAGAGGGGTGTGGGCGTTCCGGCAAGAATAGAACAACGATTTATGACGATTGCAGAAAAGATGGGTATTGACTAACCGTGTGAGGAATCATATAATGTGTCTAAACATTTAACGAACATACATGCATCGGCAATGATGAGGACGAAGTTTTAAGGGCTCTTTTGCTCAGAGAGTGAGAGGAATTGCTGCAACCTCCACCAGAATCCCTTATATACGAGCTCACCTCGGAGCTGTTTCCCTGAAAGGCCCATCGGCAAGAGTGGTGGAATTATTAGGGGGAATCGTTTGGTCCGCGTTAGGGACTTCAGGTTACAAAGATTTGGGCCCTGCCTACATCGATGGATTTTTGTATCCTGATAAGGTGTTGCATCGTGAGATGCAATGCAAACATGGGTGGTACCACGGAAGATCAACCTTTCGTCCCTCACGCGCTGTCTTCTGCGCGTGGGCGGCGAAAGGTTTTTTTGTTGCCAGGAACATTATCGGTCGTATATAAGACGTTCTGTCATTTGCATAATGAATGTTAACTATCGAAGGGAGGAATACTGATGAGCGCGCAAATACCGGAAGTACAGTCTATAGAGCAGTTACGTGAGAAATGGAAAAATCCCGAGGTGATTACGGGTTCCGAAGTGCTGCTGCGCAGTCTTGTATTGGAAGGGGTAGATACCGTATTCGGATATCCGGGCGGTGCCGTATTGTACATCTACGATGCCCTTCATGGCTTCACCGATTTCAACCATATCCTGACACGGCATGAGCAAGGCGCGATTCACGCGGCGGACGGCTATGCCAGAGCCAGCGGTAAGGCGGGTGTGTGTATAGCAACCTCTGGTCCAGGAGCAACCAATCTGGTAACAGGTATCGCCACCGCTTTTATGGACTCCGTTCCACTGGTAGTAATCACAGGTAATGTCTTTTCCAGCCTGATTGGAACGGACGCTTTTCAGGAAGCCGATATTACAGGCATAACCATGCCGATTACAAAACACAGCTATTTGGTACGTGATGTTGAGGATCTTCCGCGCATCATTCATGAAGCATTCCATATCGCAAACACCGGCCGCAAAGGTCCGGTACTGATTGATATTCCTAAGGATGTATCGGCTGCCAAGACACTGTTTGCCCCGGCCAAACAGCAGGGAGTCAATCTTCGTGGCTACAATCCGCGCACGGTTCCGAACAAGCTTCAATTGGATAAGCTGGTCCGCGCAATTTCATCGGCAGAACGTCCAATCATCATTGCCGGTGGTGGTGTCATATACTCCGGAGCTCATGAGGCCATGTACGAATTCGTAACGCGGACAGAAATTCCTATCACCACAACATTGCTGGGTCTGGGCTGTTATCCGAGTGCAGAAGAGCTGTGGATGGGAATGCCGGGTATGCATGGTACTTACACGGCTAACAATGCCATTCAGCAATGCGATCTGCTGATAAATATCGGTGCCCGGTTCGATGACCGTGTGACGGGCAAGCTGGACGGTTTCGCACCAAAAGCGAAAATTGTTCATATCGACATTGATCCGGCTGAAATCGGTAAAAACGTATCGCCGGACATTCCAATTGTCGGTGATGTGAAGACGGTACTGGAGATGCTGATTCCTGAAGTAAGCCGTGCGGCCAATGCCGATGCGTGGAGAACTCAGATTGCCCAGTGGAAGCTGGATTATCCGCTCCGCTACAACGATTCTGATACTGAACTCAAACCTCAGTGGGTCATTGAGATGATTAATGACACCACTAAAGGGGAAGCCATCGTAACTACAGACGTAGGCCAGCATCAGATGTGGGCAGCTCAGTATTATAAGTTCAATCATCCGCGTTCCTGGATCACTTCCGGCGGGCTTGGAACAATGGGATTCGGATTTCCGTCGGCAATCGGAGCACAAATGGCGCATCCGGACCGGCTGGTAGTCTCCATTAACGGTGACGGCGGCATGCAAATGTGTTCACAGGAGCTTGCAATCTGCGCGATCAATAAGATTCCGGTTAAAATTGTAGTGATCAACAACCAGGTTCTGGGGATGGTCCGTCAGTGGCAGAACCTCATCTATGAGAAGCGTTACAGCTATACCGACCTCGCAGGCAGCCCGGATTTTGTAAAACTGGCAGAAGCATACGGGGTAAAAGGATTACGGGCAACAAACAAGGAAGAAGCAGGCGCTGCGTGGAAAGAAGCACTCGAAACGCCGGGACCCGTTCTGGTAGAATTCGTTGTTCCCAAGGACGAGAATGTCTACCCGATGGTAACTCAAGGTTCAACCATCGATCAAATGCTGATGGGGGATGAATGACAGTGATGAAACATACGATTGCTGTGCTTGTGAATGACCAGCCGGGTGTGCTGCAGCGGGTGTCAGGCCTGTTCGGCCGCCGGGGCTTCAATATTGAGAGCATCACCGTCGGGCAATCTGAAGAAGTAGGCCTGTCCCGGATGGTGATTGTTACACTGGGTGACCAGCACACCCTTGAGCAGATCGAGAAGCAACTCTACAAGCTGATTGATGTAATCAAGGTAGTGGATCTAGGCTCTAAACCAATGGTAGCCCGCGAGCTCGCGTTGATCAAAGTCAAAGCAGAACCGGCCGAACGTCCGGAAATCATGGGTGTTGTTGAGACTTTCCGCGCTTCTGTGGTGGATATTGGTACAACCAGCTTACTCGTCCAGGTGGTTGGAGATACCCAGAAGATTGATGCAATGATTGAACTGCTCAAGCCTTATGGCATCAAAGAGCTGTCCCGCACTGGAGTTACGGCAATGATTCGGGGAAATGCCTGATCGTTATATTTTACGGCTTTAACGGATTACTGCTTGTTTGCATTAATTTGATAAGATAAGGGTAAGGCAATTCCCGCGAAAGAGCGGGGGCTTGAAGAGCAGCCTATCCAACCCTAAGGACTGAAGGCTCTTGAAGCACCCGCTCTTTACGATGGGTCCCAAATTAAAGGAGGATATTGACAATGGCAGTGACAACGTACTATGAACAGGATGCAGAACTTAGTGTACTAAAAGGGAAGATAATTGCAGTAATCGGGTACGGCAGCCAAGGGCATGCCCAGGCACAGAACCTGCGTGACAGTGGTCTTCAGGTTGTCATCGGCCTGCGCGAAGGCAAATCGTTCGAAACCGCCAAAAATGACGGCTTTGAAGTATTGCCGGTAGCTGAAGCAGTATCCCGTGCAGATGTAGTACAAATTCTTATGCCAGACGAAACACAGGCATCCGTATATAAAAATGAGATCGAACCAAACCTCAAAAACGGTGCGGCTCTGATGTTCTCCCACGGCTTCAACGTGCATTTTGGTCAAATCGTAGCTCCTAAGGATGCGGATGTGCTGCTGGTAGCTCCTAAATCCCCGGGTCACATGGTTCGCCGTACTTATGTTGAAGGCTTCGGCGTTCCCGGCCTGATTGCAATTGAACAGGATGCAACCGGCAATGCTCAGGCAATCGGCTTGGCATATGCCAAAGGCATCGGCTGTACACGTGCAGGGGTTATCGAAACTTCGTTCCGTGAAGAAACCGAAACTGATCTGTTCGGTGAGCAGGCCGTTCTGTGCGGTGGCGTATCCGCGTTGATCAAAGCAGGTTTCGAGACACTTACCGAAGCAGGCTATGCTCCTGAAATGGCGTATTTCGAATGTCTGCATGAAATGAAGCTGATCGTTGACCTTGTGTATGAAGGCGGACTTGCAACTATGCGCGATTCTATCAGTAACACTGCCGAGTACGGTGATTATGTAACAGGTCCTCGCATCATTACAGATGAAACCAAAAAAGCTATGAAAGAAGTGCTCAGCGATATCCAACAAGGTAAATTCGCCCGCGACTTTATTCTTGAAAATCAATCCGGCCGTGCCTTCCTGACCGCCACCCGCCGCAACGAAGCTGCTCATCCGGTAGAAGTAGTCGGCAGCCAGCTGCGTGAAATGATGCACTGGATTAAGAAATAGTCTCATATACTTCAAATGAAGAACGTAATATAGTGTGATTCTCAGATGCGGCCGTGTTTTTTGCGGGCCGCATTTGAGGGTTTAAGCACAATCTTTTTCAGGAGGTGCTCAGCTTTGCGGAAAATATATGTGTTCGATACGACGTTGCGTGACGGAGAGCAGTCGCCGGGCGTCAATCTCAATACACGTGAAAAGGTAGAGATTGCGTACCAGCTGGAGAAGCTGGGGATTGACCGGATGGAGGCAGGATTTCCTGCAGCGTCACCCGGAGACCTGGCTGCGGTAAACGCAGTAGCGCGAGCCGTGAAGAATGTAACTTTGATAGGCCTCTCTCGTTCCAGAGAGAGCGACATCGATGCAGTTAAAGAAGCGCTTCAAGGAGCGCAGGACCCCTGCATTCATCTTTTCCTGGCGACATCACCGATTCACCGGCAGCATAAGCTCCGAATGGAAAAGGCACAGGTTCTGGAGACTGCACAGGCTGCCATCCGTTATGCCAAGAAATATTTCTCCAAGCTGGAATTCTCACTGGAGGATGCCGGCCGCACCGAACGCGACTTCATGGCTGAAATGGTGGCGATGGCGATTCGTGAAGGTGCGAATGTGGTCAATATTCCCGATACTGTCGGGTATCTGAACCCCTCGGAATATGGTGCAATCTTCAAGTTTCTTAAGGACACCGTGCCGGATATTGAAAAAGTTCAACTTAGTGCCCATTGTCATAATGACTTGGGAATGGCTACGGCGAATACGCTGGCTGCGATTCAGAACGGTGCGGATCAGATCGAAGGCACCATCAACGGCATCGGCGAACGCGCCGGGAATACAGCTATTGAAGAGGTAGCGCTGGCGCTGGAGACACGCAGTGAGTTTTTTGATGCCAAGACATCGCTTGTACTTTCTGAGATTGCCCGTACCAGCCGTCTGGTCAGCAAGCTGACAGGCATGGTTGTTCCAGGCAACAAGGCGATTGTCGGGGCCAATGCCTTCGCCCATGAATCCGGGATACATCAGGACGGCATGCTGAAGGAGAAAACCACTTACGAAATCATGACACCTGAAACCATCGGACTCAAAGAGAGCAAGCTGGTACTGGGCAAACATTCCGGTCGTCATGCATTCCGCGACAAGCTCAGTGATCTGGGCTATGAGCTTTTGGAGGATGAACTGAATACTGCGTTTGCCAAATTCAAGGATCTGGCAGATAAGAAGAAGGAAGTATCCGATGAGGACATTCTGGCATTGCTGGAAGAAAAACTGATCGATACGCCGGAAGTTTTTAGCCTGCAGACAATTTATGTAACTTACGGCAATGAAGCCACACCTACAGCCAAGGTAGTCATTAACGGACCAGACCCGCAACCGATTATTGCAACGGCTGAAGGCAACGGGTCAGTAGATGCGATCTATAATGCTATTGATCAAGCGACAGGGGAGGAAGTTACGCTTGGTGACTACTCCATCAAGGCCGTAAGCCGGGGCAAGGACGCGCAGGGTGAAGTGCATGTTGTATTGTCACAGGGTGAGGTTGCCGCACAAGGCCGAGGACTCAGCACAGATATTCTGGAGGCGAGCGCCAGAGCTTATCTGAATGCCTTGAACAAGCTGCTAGAGAAACGTAAGACGTATACACAGCGTGATCATGCGCAGTTGTAACCCTTAAGACTTTTGTTTATTTTGTGTAATTTTCGAAGCCATTCCTTCAGTGGAGTCCCCTCTGCTGACCGGATGGCTTTTTTTGTGCTGCAGTAATTTGAAGGATGTTTCAGATAGCTCAGTTGCCCATAGAGTTTGTTGGAAGCTATCAGTGTTTTATCAGTGACTTTCGATACTAAATAGAATGTTATCAGTGATATTAACTCTGGATTTTTTGTCGTTTTTGTGAAAAAACAATCGGAAATAGAAGAAATATATCGGTATGTACATAGGCTGTTCAGAAATTGTTCATTCGTGAAGATTACAGTTAAGGCTGATCTATTACTCGGGGAGAAAAAAGGAGACAACTGGCAATGAATAAAAAAAGAATGGCGGTCATACTTAGTTTGCTTATCATTTTCATACAAGGGGCATACAGTTATGGCTTCAACACAAAGGTCAGCGCAGCGGAAATCACCGACAATATTATCACCAGTGTAACGATGTCCGTGTATGACAACGGGGTTCCGGTAACAGACGTTGTCTATAAGCAGGGTGCTGAAGTTAAGCTTACCTATAATTGGGAGCTTCCGGATTCAACCTATAAGGGTGGTGATACATATAGCTTTGAGATGCCTGACAAGTTTATGCTTGCAAGTGACATTAGCGGAATCCCCCTGATGTTTGACGGCGTTCAGCTAGGTCATATTAATGTCCTGAAGGGCAGTCCAAACAAAGTTATTATGACCTTTAACGATGACATTGAAAGTTACTTCGGTGTACACGGCTCCTTTACCATTAGCACGAAATTCGATAAAACCAAATTTACGGAAACGACTGTCCAGCAGATAGTCTTCCCGATCAACGGGGGCAACCAGACGGTAACGCTAACGTTTATTCCGGATGTCACCTCTACTATCGCCAAGAGCGGAGTCTCAACCGGCTCCAACAAGGATAACCTGAACGCCAAGCAGATTATATGGACTGTGGACGTGAACAAAGTGCTGTCGGGTGTCCAAGGAGCGACGGTTACCGATACGATTCCTGCCGGCCTGGCGCTGGTGGATCCGCTGGACGTCAAGGTATATAACCTTAATGTGAAGCTGGATGGTTCCGTAACGCAGGGAGCAGAGCTCAACGCTTCAAAATATGCTGTTACAACACCTGCCGGCAAGTTGAATGTTGCTTTTAAAGATTCAACGATCACAGGAGCATACCGTATCCAATTTACTACGGACATAACTGATGCTGCCAAAACGAGCTTTACGAATAGTGCAGTCTTTAGCGGTTCAAACCAGGCAGCGGCTACAGCATCAGCGACTGTGAACGTATCGCAGGGCACTTTTATAAAGAAGTCGTCTACTGATTATAATTCGGCAACACAGGTGACGGACTGGGAGATTGATTACAACTATAATGAGATGCAGCTTGCCCAGGCAAATGCTGTTCTGAAGGATTACTTTAACAACACGCAAGAGCTGGTGCCTGGTTCCCTGCAAGTGTTCCCGGTTAATTTCCTGACCAGTTCAAGCGGTACGGTAGGAACCACTGAAGCTACCAATTATACAATGAGCGCACCTTCGGTCCCGGTCAGTGGGCAAAACGGATTTGAACTTAAATTTACCAGTGATATCAGCAGCGCTTACAAAATTAAATATCAGACTAGAGCCATCAAACGTGTAGAAGATAATACAACAATCACTAATTCGGCTACTTCCGGAACTACCACTGTAACAGGCACCCGGGACATCGGTCAGGTAATCATCAGCAAAAAAGTAGCGGATTACAACTACCTTACTAAAACCGTCTCATGGTCTGTAACCTTAAATGCTGACAGCTATCCGATGAACGAGGTGGTGCTTAAGGATGTATTCACGTACAAAGGTCTAAAAATGGTACCCGGCTCGATTGTGGTCAAAAAAGGGTCGTCTGCGACTACCACAGGCTATACCATTCAGAACCTGAATGATTCTGCCGGATTTGACGTGGTATTCAGCTCACAGATTACAGGACCGTATACGATTACTTACGATACGTATTTTGATAACAACTGGCTTAGCTACAACTGGTTAAGTACAGCAGCCAAGTTCGAGAATAAGGCTACAGTGGACTGGAAAGATCCTGGTTCCACAACAGTAAAGACTAAGACGGTAACTGCAGCTTTTGATCCAAATGCATCGGAAAAAGCGAACGGCTTCAAAAGCGGTGCGTACAATGCGGTAAGTAAGGAAATCACTTGGACCTTAGGTGTTAACTACAACCGCAATCCGCTGGCAAATGCTCGTGTAACGGATGTACTGCAGAGTAATCAGCAATATGTGCCGGGTTCAGTGGAGGTCTATAATCTGAGTGTTGCCAAAAACGGCGACCCCTCCAAAGGTACGAAGCTTGTGCTGGGGGATGATTACACCGTGACCTATACAGAGAGCAGCAAGCTACTGCAGGTAGAATTCAAGAATAATATTAATTTGGCCTACTACATCATTTTCAAAACAAGCCTTCAGGGAAAACTAGTTGAGTCACCTACCATTGCCAATACCGCCAATCTGTACAGTGGCACAACGGCTGAATCCAAGGATTTGACCGCTTCACTGACGATTCCTAAGGCTGGAGAATATGTGGCCAAGAGCGGTATGCAGAGCAATACCAATATAAAATGGACTATTAATATCAACAACAGCCAGTCCTACATCGAAGATGCAGTACTTACGGATGATCCAAGTGACAATCAGATCCTGCTGCCGGATTCGTTCAAGCTGTACCCGACAACCGTTAATGCAAGCGGCGATATTACTAAAGTGACAACACCGCTGGTGCACGGAACAGATTATGAGCTGGTCATCCGCACGGATGAGAATACCGGAAAACAGCAATTTGTGCTTACGTTCAAAACAGATATTGAGAAGGCCTATATTCTTGAATATGAATCACTGATTGTGGCCAACAACAATGATAAAGTATCCAATAGTGTGCGGCTCAGCGGCAACAACTCGACCACAATCACCAAACAAAGCAGCAATGAGATAACAGTAGCTCTATCAAGCGCAGACGCAGTGGGAACAGGAACCCGTAAGACATTGAATGTTCTAAAAAAAGATGCGGCGGATCAGGCGCTTCTGAGCGGGGCAACCTTTGCCCTGTACCGCAAATCAGGTTCGACGGAAGTACTCTTTAATCAGCTGACGACAAATTCGAGCGGAGCCGTTGCCTTTAATAATCTGTGGCCCGGAACCTATGTACTTCAGGAGGTTGCCGCTCCAGCCGGGTACGATCTCAATCCGACTAAGTTTGCTGTAATCTTCAATTCAACAACAGAAACAACGATGACGGTGACTGACAATAAGACAGCGACGCCTACGGCAACACCGATAGCAACACCAACAGCATCACCAACAGCAACGCCAACGCCTACGCCTACGGCAACACCGACACCGACAGCAACGCCAACGCCAACACCGACAGCAACACCAACACCGACACCGACAGCAACAGCAACGCCAACAGCAACACCAACAGCAACACCAACAGCAACAGCAACAGCAACAGCAACAGCAACGGCTACAGCATCACCAACAGCGACAGCTACGGCAATGCCAACAGCAACGCCTGCGGAATCACCGACTTCGCTGCCGACACCTGCGGTTTCTACGATACCTGGAGTCATTGTTACAGCAACGCCTACGGCTTCTGCCACACCTGTACCGTCTGCCACGCCTGTGCAGGCATCGGCAACACCAGCAGCCACACCGGGCCAGCCTGTGGTAAGCAGCACGCCTGCTGCTCCACAAGCCACTCAGGCTACTACAATTGTTGATGTTCCAATTGAAGGAGAGATTCCGCTGGGCGGCATTCCAAGCATTGGAGACGAGCCGGATCATGGTACTGTTACTATAACTCCGGACGGTAAATGGACCTATACACCGGATTCCGGCTATATTGGAAAAGATAAATTTACGATTGTAGTAACTGATAAAGACGGCAATGAAGAAGAAGTTGTCATTGAGGTAGGGATCGATGATGTACCAAAAGGTACAGTAACCAATACAGCGGGTAAACCTGATGACGCACTGCCCGGAAAGCTTCCGCAGACCGGAGAGAACAGTCCGCTTCCGCTTTATCTGACAGGTGGAGCTCTGATTGTACTGGGAGTTCTTCTCGCCAGAAGATTCAAGACACACATTAAATAAGAGAAATAGTAAACGGCCGCTGATTGAGAGAATAGGTTGCAAAATTACACCAAAAACACCCGGAGCTTCCGGGTGTTTTTGGTGTTGTATATTAACAAAATGAATATAGGAAAAAGAGGTGTTATATGCTGAGATTAATATGCTTCCAGTTCTCGTACCAGCCTATGATATGGGGCGGCAGCTCAATGTTCAGTTCACGGTTCAGCAAGTCGCACAGCATGTTGTATTGCTGTTCTACCGCTTTTCGCTCACCCATGCTGTCATAGACTTTCATGAGGTCCAGATGGGCTTGCTCGAAATAGGGCTGGAGCAGAACAATCCGCTGATAGGTCGTAACGGCTGCAGAAAGCTTACCGTTGCTGACAAAAAATTCAGCCAGGCCGGTGGCATGATGCAGCCAGATGGTGCGTAGCCTCTGACGCTCGCTTTCGGCCCATACATAGCCATAATCCCCTAAATAATCACCGGTGTAGAAATCTAATAACTGTTGATGCTCCGTATAATTCTTTTCGTTAATTACAGGCAGTGACAGAATACTCTTCTCCCATTCTACAGTATCAATCAGCAGACCTCCTGTTTCGAGTACATAGCCTTCATTGGCACTGTTGATCTGGAGCTCAATACCCGCCTGCTTCAGGCATTGCCGCACCTGATAAATAGTGGTGTAGAGAAGAGTGGAGGCCTTTTTATAATCCAATTCCGGCCATAGCCATTCGATCAGATAATCCTTGCTGATAAAGCGGTTTCGGTTATGGAATAAATAGGCGAATACTTCTTGGGCCTTTAAGGTTCGCCAGCGAATGCTCTGTAACGGCTGCCCGCTAAGCTCAAAGCGGATCGACTGCATACAGCGGAGCATAATCTTGGCTGGATCTTCCAGCACTAGTTGAGCTTTGGCTGATTCCAGGCGCTGCACCGTCTTTTGCAAACGGTCACGCCGCACAGGCTTAAGCACGTAATCAAGGGCATTCAGCTCAAAAGCATCTACAGCATAATTATTATAGGCGGTTACAAACACAATGCTTGCCTTGGGACAAAGATTTTGCATAAGCTCGGCTACCTGCATACCGTTCATTTCCGGCATTTCTATATCAAGAAAGATTACATCTGGGTCTAGGCTTGGTGCGGTACTGAGGGCTTCTGCCGTGTCTGTAAAAGCACCGGTAACCGTAACTGTGCCCAGTTCTTCCAGCATCAGCTGCAATTTCATAAGCGCCAGCCGTTCATCATCTACCAGCAGGGCTTGAATCATAACGGATTCCACCACCTCATTAAGTATTCTTTGGCTTTGCTCCCGGAGAAGCTTCCGACTTGCTGAAAGGAATAATGAAGCTGACTACAGTACCCTTAAGGACTGTGCTTTCGATAGTCAGTCCACGGCCATACATTCGCATCAGCCGTTTGTGGGTGTTCTGCAGCCCGATTCCCCGTTCAGGTTCAGGGGGCCCGGTAAGCAACTCGGCTAGAAGTTCTGCACTTATCCCAATGCCGTTGTCGGCAATGGTAACTTCAGCGCCCTCTCCAAGCTGTCTGACGGAGATCTCTACCCGGCCGCCTTTGGCACGATTCAAAATTCCGTGTCTGACCGCATTCTCAACGAGAGGTTGAATCGTTAGCGGAGGAAGCAGGAAATGGAGATCCGGCTCCAGTGACCAGGCGATTTCCAGACGGTTCTCAAAGCGTTCCTTTTCGATATAGAGATAAGCCTCGACCAGCTCCAGCTCACGTTCAAACGGGACTAGCGGTTCGGCATTAAGAAAGTTAAAGCTTAACCGCAGGTAGGAGCTGAACGCATCAATTAATTCACTCATTCTTCCTGTATCAAAGGAGGCCAGCGCTGAAATGGAATTTAAGGTATTGAATAGAAAATGCGGCTGAATTTGCGCCTGCAGATAAGCGGCCTCTACGCGGAGCTGCCTGGAGACGGATTGTTTCATTTCAGATAAAAAACGAACCCTCATCCGCAGTTCCATGGCATTTACCGGTTTGCTTACATAGTCATTAGCTCCAGAGACGAACCCGGTATAGATATCCTGCGGCTGGTTGCGGGCTGTAAGAAGCAGAACCGGCAATTCTGTGACTAAGAAACGTTCACGTATCCGCCGGGTAAGCTCATATCCAGACATCACAGGCATCATTACATCCGAAATAACCAGATCCCATGACTCCTCATCCAGCAGCTGCAATGCTCCCTGTCCGGTGGTAACCGTTTTGACTTCATAATCATCGGCGAGAAGAGCGGTGAGTATCTTTAGATTGACAGGATCATCATCTACCGCGAGAACTCTGGACTTGGACATTCTATCAGAACGACCTTTGCTTTGATCCTGAACCTGGGCATATGGAACCGGCGCTGCTTCTCCAGCCTCGGGAAGGAAGACATCGTTATTAACAATCGTCCCTTCCGGCTCATCGGCCAATTGCAGAGTAAAGGTGAAGACCGAGCCTTCATGTGGGCTTGAGACTACGCTCAAGCTTCCCCCGTGCAGCTGAACAAGCTCTTTGCAGATGCTGAGTCCAAGACCGATACCCCCGCCCATGGCGGTCATACTGGAATCACCCTGCTCATAGGGATCAAACACTCTGCGCTGTGTTTCCTGATCCATTCCGATTCCAGTGTCCATAATATGAATACGGGCAGTTTGCTGGTGAATATCCGCATACACGCTGACAGTGCCCTTCTCTGTATATTTAACGGCATTTTGCAGAAGATTGAACAGAATTTGAATAATTCTTTTCTCATCTCCAATTACATTGGGAAAGTTTGGCGGAATATCCATCTTAAGCTCTATGGGTTTGTCCCCAGTCATAAAACGAAGCATGTCCAGTACTCCGGAAGCCGCAGATTGAATGTGGAGGCTTTCAAGCTTCAATTGGATATTGCTCTCGCGAAGCTGTGACAGATCGAGCAGATCGTTGAGCAGCAGGGACATGCGGCGGCCGACGGTGATAAGAAGTTTCAAATCCTCGGCATTCTGCTTATGCAGCGTGCTCTTTTCGCTGGACAGCACCGCTTCAGCTATATTTATAATGCCGTGAAGCGGATTTTGCAGCTCATGCGAGGTATTGGCCAGAAAGTCATCCTTTTGCTTGATTGACCGCTGGAGGCTTACGGCCAGCTTGGCTGTATGCTCCGCATTCCAGAAGAAGCGGCGGAACCAGAACGTGGCAAAAGCCAGAAAGGCAAAAATCAGATCAAAAGGATAGAAACTGAGCCCTAACTCGGTATTGTTTTTGACTGAACCCCATATGGTGCTGCTGATGATACTGGTTATGGCCAGGAGCAGGAAAATCGTCCCGTCCTCATTTCGTATAAAGGATTTGTAGATGATGATAAAAATGCCTATAGCCAGAGCTAGTAGCAGATGTCCGTATTGATGGCTCAGTACCGAAAAGAGAACACTGCTGCTGGGAACGGTAATCAACAAACCTGCGTAGAAAGAGGTAATAATGGTCAACACCCGCAGCCACTTTAAACGCTCATTCGGAAATAGCAGCTGTCTGGCCAGATGAAGCATGAAAAAAAACGTTCCTAAATAAGCCAGCCGCAATAGCTTGAGCGACCATCCGTTGCTGATTGGCAGCCAGAGCATTAACAATCTGTCGTCATCCGACAAAATGCTGACTGTTGCAAAGGTCACCATCAATGAAAAATACAACAATACCTTTTGACGCGGGATGATCATGTACAAAATAACGGCATAAGCGGCGTGAAGCAGCAGCACAATGCAGACCGCAAGCTCCATTCCGATGGTAAGCAAGCGCTCCTTATGTATGGTCTGATCGTTTCCGAACAAGACCGGCCGCAGAATCCCCCCTGAGTCTGTGTCAAAGTCGGCCACCTGCAATACCAGTTCAGCTTCACCATCGACTGTGTTGAAAAATACTGGATAAGGAACAGCCCGGGCTGTGTATTCTTGTGCCTTTTCAGCAGGGAAGCCTGAGTGCCCTTCTGTCTTGCCGTTTACATAAAGGACTGAGGAAGAATTTATTTTGGGGAAAATCATCCCAATCCGCTGCTCCGGCTGCTCCGTCAGAATCTTCAGGCGATAAGTGCCATAGCTGTAAGCTCCATGGTCATGCTTCATCGCTTTTTTCCAACTGCCTGGAACGTGAATGTAGCTGCGTTTAGTCTCCGGAGAAATAACTGTATGGGTACGGCTGGCGGGAG
Organism: Paenibacillus sp. 22594; assembly: GCF_052044425.1. NCBI lineage: Bacteria > Bacillati > Bacillota > Bacilli > Caryophanales > Paenibacillaceae > Paenibacillus > Paenibacillus sp. 22594. Next base: position 114,901 of record NZ_JBQENA010000004.1, on the reverse strand, counting down.
CAAGCAGTGTACCGGGGTAGAGTTCCCACTCGCCACCCAAACTGTAAATTTTGTCGTCCGAGAACGGGGTGCCGCGCAAATCCAGTACACCCTGTAACGCCTTAAGCGGGACCGGGAGGGGATGAATGCCGATCCACAGGAAACGCAAGCCGGTAAGTCCTATCAGGAAAAGTACGATTACCACAATAAGTTTTTTCTTTGTCATAGTGTTACATAGTTCGACAAACTCAGGGGTATCCCTTCAAAAAAAGAGTATTCTTGTTGTAGGATATAGAATAGAGGATTTGAAATTACCGGGATTAAAAAAATAAAATAAGTTGCAGGGGTAGTCAGAGGCCCGGCGTCTAATATTATGAAGCTGAAGGAGGGGAGAACGACTTGGAAGAGGCAGAATGGATATCAGCCGTGCTAGACGGGCAGCATCAGGCATTTGGGCATTTGGTGTCGCGTTATCAAGGCATGGTGTATCGGGTATGTATCAAGATTACAGGAGAAGCCGAGTCGGCCAAGGATATGGCCCAGGAAGTCTTTATCAAAGCCTACAAGGCACTCCCTTCCTTCAGAGGGCAATCCTCATTCTCCACATGGCTATACCGGATTGCTTACCGGACCTGTCTGGACTGGAAACGGGCCAATGACAGGGAATGGAAGCACCGTAGTACGGCGGATTATACAGAGAATGATTGGGTGACATCGCAGACGCCTGAGCATGTGCTGCTCCGCAAGGAAGCTTCGGAGGAGCTGGGCGAGAATCTGAACCATCTCACAGAACCGTACCGGTCGGTCGTGCAGATGTATTATTTTCAGCGACACTCATATCAGGAGATTGCCGAGCAAAAAGGCGTTTCGGTAAAAACGGTAGAGTCACAGCTGTACAGGGCCAGACAGATGATGCGCAAAAACGGGGAGGAATGGCGATGAATTGTGCAACAGTCAAAGAATGGATGCCGCATTATATCGAAGGCTTGCTGTCTCCGGAAGCGGAGCTGAGAATCCGTCTGCACATCGAGTCTTGTCCCGATTGCGCACAGTGGCTGGAGGAAGCAAGAGAAATGTCTGCGCTGTGGAATGAAATGGAGAATGGACAAGAGTCCTTCGACACACTTGATTTTCCGGATATTACTGCCGGTGTTATGGGACAAATTGAACAACTGGAATCGGGTCGCCGGGAAAGGGCGGTCAGAGCAACTATGGCAAGACGCCGCACTGCTCCCAAAACCTCTTGGGTACACTATGGGGTCGCGGTTGGCTTGACCTTCCTGCTGCTGCAGCTTGGTGTGTTCAAGGATATGGCCTACGGTATTACTGAGATTAATGGACATATGTCCACATCGGTCAGCGCTTGGCTTAACCCTGACGGTTCAAATAAATAATTTATTTAATACATTAGCAATTCAAATAGGAGGATATGTTATGATCAAAAAAAGACGTTGGCTCACCTTTCTTCTGGCTATGATTCCGGGAATCGGACATCTGTATTTAGGCTTCAAAAAATTGGGGCTTGAGTATATGATTGGAGCAGCATTGTGTATTATCTTTATCCCCTCCATGCCAACGGTATTCCCGTTCGCTCTGGCTGCTCTGTGGTTCTATCAATTATTTGATGCCCTTCAGAAAGCAGCCTGGATGAAAATAGCCGCCGAAGAGCATGAGCGCATGATGTTCCACCCGGATAGCTACGGGGTGCCCTGGAGTATGGGGATGCCTGCCAGTCCGGCTTACCCGAACGATGAAGTGAGTCCGGTCTGGGTCGGTTTCGGCTGTGTAGCTGCAGGCATTCTGCTGCTGATCATTACCACCTTTCCGGGGCTCTGGGATTTACTCACCGATATGAATATCGGATCCATCCTACTGTCGCTGGCTCTGATCGGCTACGGGCTAAGAATGCTGAAGAAAAATCCAAAGGTATAGAGAAATGGGGAAATGAACGATGGCGAGATGGAAGATCGGCAGTTTTACCGCAGCCTTGGGCTGCATCATGTTGGGGGGGATTATTGCACTGGCCCAATTTGATGTGGTTACTTACCAGGCGCTTGCTTATCTCTGGCCTGCACTACTTATACTGTTCGGGCTGGAGACACTGCTCCGGATATTTATTAAGTCCGATGCCAAAACCCGTGTCAGCGGCTGGGCTATTGTCCTGATCGTGGTATTGGTCGCAGCAAGTGGAGCCCAGAGGGTGCTGGCCGACGGCTCGCTCAGCGGGATTTTTGGAGGAACACAGCTTGTGCCGGTAACTGGAACAGTGGATGTGCAGGCAGGGATCAAAAAAGTGAAGATTGAACTGCCACACGGTAAGGTTAAGCTGAGCGGTGTGGACGGAAATACGCTTGACTATGAGGGGAAACTGGAAGTGCCGGGGAAATCGGAAAGTGAAGGGTCAAGCGCACTGGAGCAGAAGTGGTCAGTTATAGCCGAAGGAGACACCTTGACCATGAAGCTTGAAGGTGATTCCGGCTGGCTCTCCAACATTCATATTGGATTTAATCTCAAAGATCCCTATATAAATGTCAACCTTCCCAGCAATCTTGCAGTAGAGGTTGAAACCAGTGACGGATCGATTGAAGCTGGAAACTTGAAGTCTGGTGTTGAAATGGACACTAGTAATGGAAGACTGGACATTCATGATGTAGCCGGCGGTGTAGATGCGCACACCAGCAACGGGACATTAACTGTGCAGAATGTGCAGGGTGAAGTGAAGCTGGTCAGCTCCAATGGTGCTCTGAATCTTGGCAATATCGACGGTTCACTATACGCCAAGAGCAGCAACGGCAAGATCACGATTAACTCGGCGATCACCGGCGAATGGGAGTGCTCCTCCAGCAACGGCAAGATTGTAGTGGGCCTGCCGGCTGTTACCGATGCAACAATTACAGCAGATACCAGCAACGGTTCACTCAAGGGGAATGTCAAATGGGATGGTGACGATAACAGTCACGGAACTGCTGTGCTCGGGAGCGGGACGCACAAAGTCTCCTTGTCTACGAGTAACGGATCAGTGACGGTAGATACGGCAGAATAACTGGGAGTTTAAGTTAAGTATTCGTGGTGCTGGAAAAGTAGACCGGATACGGATAAAAAGAGCTGTTGTGCATGGCAGAATGACTGCCATGCACAACAGCTTCTTTTTTGCGGTGTGAAGTGAGGGATCAGCGCCCCATATATTGCTTCTGCTTGTTAACCAGCGCTTGCTCCTGCGGTCGCGAGCGCGACTTGAACTCCATGGAATTCGGTCCTACCAGGCATAGGCCTTCGGTGCTGCGCCGCCCGGGCCAGGGAAAATCTCGTCCAGACGCTTCAGTACGGACTCGTCCAGAACGACTTCAAGGCTGCGCAGCGCGCTTTCGAACTGCTCCAGCGTTCGCGGCCCGATGATTGGTGCTGTGACTGCCGGATTCGCCAGCAGCCAGGCCAGAGCGATATTGTCCTGCGGTTCGCCAAGCTCAAGGCTGAGTTCGGCAAAAGCCTCAAGCTGGTTCTTGTACTGTTCGACCCGATCCGCGTTCCCGCCGCTGCGGCTGCCCTCAATTTTCTTGAGCGCATTGCGTCCCAGCAGTCCCCCGTCGAGCGGACTCCAGGGGATAATCCCCAGACCGAGGTTCTGGGATGCAGGAAGAACCTCCAGCTCCGGAAGACGGCAGGTGAGGCTGTATTTATGCTGCTCCGATACAAGCCCCAGGAATCCCCGGGCTTTGGCTTCCTGCTGGGCTACTGCGATATCCCAGCCGGCAAAGTTGCTGGAGCCGACATAGCCGATTTTCCCCTGGCTGACTGCGAGCTCAAAAGCGCTCCATAGCTCGTCCCACGAGACACTCCGGTCTACATGGTGCATCTGATACAGCTCAATGTGATCGGTCTGCAGACGCTGGAGCGAGCCTTCCAGGTGCCGCCGGATAATATAAGAGGAGAGACCGCTTTCATCATTAGGGCCGTCAAGCTTGTCGCTCATGGCGCCATAGACTTTGGTGGCCAGTACTACCTTTTCCCGACGACCGCCGCCCTGCTTGAACCAGCGTCCGATAATCGTCTCGGTAAGTCCGGAATTCTCACCCCAGCCATACACATTGGCTGTATCAAAAAAGTTAACCCCCGCATCCAGTGCGGCGTCCATAATGCGGAAAGCTTCCTTTTCATCCGTAATGGGGCCGAAATTCATCGTTCCGAGACAAAGACGGCTTACCTTCATACCGGATTTGCCAAGCTTTGCGTACTGCACCTCACAACAACTCCTCTAAATGTAATGGCCAAGCGGATTAGTTAATAAGTACATACTTATTGTAAACATCTTAAGAAACAAGAGCAAATGAACAGACAGGCCCAGCCGGAAGGGGAATAGCTAACGCACAGTCAGCTGGCCCGTCTTCATTTACATTGCGTTATAGGCTGGGCCTATCACTCCCATAGAATCTATATCTTTGTCCTTTGGGCCTAGGTATGATACAACAATATACAGAAGAACTATGTCTGCGAGCAGCAGAAATCAGAGGAGTGACGGGAATGAGCGAGGTCAAAAAAATCGCCGTAATAGCCGGGGACGGAATCGGACCTGAAGTTGTGGCAGAAGCATTGAAAGTATTGAAAAAAACGGAAGATTTGTTCGGCTATGCATTTGAAACCGAGCAGGCACTCTTTGGCGGAATCGCTATTGATGAACGGGGAACTCCGCTTCCGGAGGACACACTGGAGATCTGCCGCAAGGCGGATGCCGTGCTGCTGGGTGCGGTCGGTGGACCAAAATGGGATAACAACCCGAAGGAACTGCGTCCGGAAACTGGGCTGCTGGGTATCCGTAAAGCGCTGGGACTATTCTCCAATCTGCGTCCGGCTGTCGTTTTCGACTGCCTGAAGGATGCCTCAACGTTGAAACCGGAAGTGCTGGAAGGTACGGATCTTATGGTGGTCCGCGAGCTGACCGGCGGCATATATTTCGGAGACAAGCTGCGCCGTCAAGGTGAATTCGGCGAAGAAGCTGTGGATACTTGCGTATATAACGTTACGGAAGTGGAGCGCATCGTGCGCCAGGCCTTTGAAATTGCCGGCAAACGCCGCAACAAGCTGGCAAGTGTCGATAAGGCGAATGTTCTCGAGACTTCGCGCCTCTGGCGTGAGGTTGTGAACAGAATTGCTCCGGAATATCCGCAGGTAGAGTTAGAGCATGTGCTCGTTGATAACTGCGCTATGCAGCTGCTGCGTCGTCCTGCCAGCTTTGATGTTATTGTGACTGAGAATATGTTTGGAGATATCTTGAGTGATGAAGCAGCGATGCTGACCGGTTCGATCGGCATGCTCGCATCGGCATCGCTGGGCGAAGACAGCTACGGTCTGTATGAACCGGTACACGGCTCTGCGCCTGATATTGCCGGACAAGGCCTGGCAAATCCGATTGCTACGATTCTGTCGCTCGCTCTAATGTTCCGTATGACCTTTGGTTATGAGGCAGCGGCAGCGGCCATTGAAGCTGCAGTGGCAGAAGTGCTTGATGCCGGACACCGCACCAGTGATATCGCTGTAGACAAGAGTAAGGCTATCAGCACTACAGAGATGGGTGATCTCATTGTCGCCGCTATCCGTACAGCCTAGGATGTAATCCAGCGGTTCTCCTTTTGAAGCAGAAAAACAAAAAACTTCACAGAAAATTGCTTATTTATAATAATTATAAAAAAGTAATGACTGTAATATTGACTTTGATTTTGTACGATGATACCATTTGTTGTATAGCAACAAGTATTCACCAACTCATCCAATCAAGAAAAGCATATTGCACTGGAAGTGGATTTCAACAATTGTTTTTCTTACATACTCAAAGGAGGATTTAAGCAATGGCAGAACGTTTGGTAGGTAAACCAGCCCCAGATTTTACAATGGAAACCGTAACGGGCGACGGTAAAGATTTCGGTAAGGTAAGCTTGTCCGACTATCGCGGCAAATGGCTTGTATTCTTCTTTTATCCGCTTGATTTCACCTTTGTATGTCCTACAGAAATTACAGCATTAAGCGATGCAGCAGCTGATTTCACGGCACTTGATACCGAAATTCTTGGTGTTAGTATCGATTCGGTACACAGCCACAAGGCTTGGATCACCACACCTAAGGATTCGAACGGTCTTGGTCCCATCAACTTCCCGCTGGCATCTGATATCACGAAGAAGGTTGCCAGCGATTATGGCATCCTGATTGAAGAAGAAGGTATTGCACTGCGCGGCTTGTTCATCATTGATCCTGACGGTGAACTGAAGTATCAGGTAGTTAACCACAATGATGTAGGCCGCAGTGTAGAAGAAACTCTTCGTGTCCTGCAAGCCTTGCAGTCCGGCGGACTGTGTGCCATGAACTGGAAACCCGGCGACAAGAACCTGTAAGCAGCGGTTCAGTTAAGCACCGATCTTTGAGATATTTAAAGAACCTCCTTGCGGGAGTAATTCCCGGCGAGGGGGTTTTTTGCACCAAATCATCCATATCCAGCGGGACTCCCGTTTGAAAATGGGCGCAAAGGTTAATATATAGCTCCATGGAGAGGAATCTCCACTGCGATTGTGTAATATAATAGTAAATCAATGTAAAATACCAAGGAGGGTGAACAAAAATGAGCTTTTGCTGTGGAGCGAGTATGGTTGGAACGAAGGGAACCCTAAAGCATTATCGCACGCAAGTCCATAATGTTCCCCTGCTTTTTTGCCCGGTGTGCCATCGGGTAGAGGTACATTATAAAGTTGAAAATGAATATGAAATCTTGGCCGAATATGCCCATGGTGACGGTGTGACAGATGTTGATTTCCAGGATTATGTGATGGAAGACGAGGAAGCTATTTTCGAGAACGTCATCAATGTAGAAAGTGAAGATCCACTGCACATCGTGCGAAGCCAGATTGATATGGCCCTTGACCTGCTGGCCGTAGCCAAGCAGATCGAAGATACCAAATGGGAACGGGAGCTTAAGAAACGTCTGGCTGTTATGAGTCAGCGGCGCCACCGCTTGCAGCAAAAAGCCTGAAAGAAACAGACTGTTATTGCAGCAGCCTGATATGTAGATCCAAGAGCCTTCGCTTTAGCGGAGGCTCTTTTTGCAGTCACTGAAGCTAAAAGAGGAACGAAACTGGTTTCACAGTAGGAATAAGTGTGTCTTTAGAATCATTTTAGGAATAATTTTGCAATTCGACAGTTTCTCTGATTGCGTTGTCTGCTTCTCTTGGATATGATTGGAATATAGTTGAAACGGTTGGATAATATAATACGATTTCCGAATGTTCTGGCGGCTTCGTCATATACTCATATACATAGTAATTTGATGTCGCTTAAGCGTCTTCGTCAAATGCAGTAAAAGGGGGAACTTCGTATCGTGATAAGCCAATATCAGGAAAGCTTGCTTCTGCCGGCAAGAACGTTTCAAACTGGACCGATGAATTCTACATATGAGGATGTACTCGAGCAAATGGACAGCGGAATTATGCTTTTTGATGAAGAAGGGGTACTAACATTTGTGAATAAGCAAATGTATGCCATTCTGGGACTGAGCAGACATTCACTGTTAGGCTGCACTATGATTCATTTATTGTCAAATATCCAGATGAACCGGTTCAAGAAGAAACAGGTATTGCGCGGATATCGTGAAATGATGAAAAAAGGTAAGCCAAGCTATGAGTTTGTAGATGAATACGGCCGGTATTGGAAAGTTACTTTATGCAGTGGTGAGCAAATGAAAGGCTGCTATCTGTTCACGTTCAAGGAAATCTCCGATTACAAGCTGATTGAGCAAACAGCATATCAGAACGACAGTCTGGTGATGCTGGGCAAATTATCAGCCTCGATTGCTCATGAAATCCGTAATCCACTTACAGCGATCCGCGGTTTTATTCAATTGCTGCATCCCCATCTTCATCAACTGGGCAAGGAGGAATACGCCAAGATCATATTAGCGGAGATTGATCGGGCCAATGATATTATTCATGAATTTCTCATGTCCTCCAAACCCTCAGTGCCTCAGGTTGCCATGATTTCTGTGTCGGGGCTGCTTAAGGAAGTTGTCCTGCTTACCGAAAGTGAAGCATTAATGAAAGGCTGTGAGATCCAGCTTCAGCCGTTTCAGGAGGATATGATCATCTCTGGCGATATCAAACAGATGAAGCAGGTCGTTCTTAATATGATAAGAAATGCGATGGAAGCGATTACTGAAAAAGTTGATGACGCTATAGGCAGGATCGAGCTGGGTGCACGCAGAGAAGGTGCAGAGGTTCGCATTTTTATCTCTGATAATGGCAAAGGGATGGATATCTGCACCTTGGACAGGTTGTTTAATCCTTTTTTTACCACGAAGGAAAACGGGACTGGACTTGGTTTGTCTGTTAGCGACCGGATTATCAAAAACCATGGGGGATGCATTTCGGTCAGCAGCCGGGTTAACGAGGGGACATGTTTTGTCATTTCACTGCCGCTAATTCAGTAATTCAATAACACACTCGTTTACTATAAAATAGGATTCATGAGAGGCTGATTCCCGCGCAGCGCATCTGTGTGGGAGATCAGCCTCGCTGTGTTATTGTGGGATAACCATTATTGTGGATTATAGACAGGAGGGATTATTATCGAGATTCATTGGAGCAGTGGCATCCCGTCAAAGTCACTTCAGGGTGATGCCTTATGCATCATTATTTCAGAGGCAGAATGTGAAGGGGGCAATATGGCTGCTGGATGGTTCGGTCAGACAAGTATTCTGGCTAAAGCCGGGTTATTCGCCGGCAAGCTGAACCAAACCTATGCTATCCCGGTAGAAGGGTCGCCTGAGTTACCTGTTATCATTCTGGCAGGCAGCGGGAGCGGCCTTTTGCAAGCGGAGGAACTCCGTCTTCTAGCCGCGCAGGTCGCTCGTGTTGCACTCAAGCTAAAGGCTAGCAGACTCCTTATTCAGGTGCCTGACACCTTAAGCCTGCTGACTGCTATTGGAGCTGAAGAGGCCAGTCAAGCACTCGCGGAGGGGGTTATTCTAGGTGGCTACCTCCGGACGCATTATAAACGGGAACAGCCAGTCTACACCGGTCTTGAGTCTGCTGCGCTGCATATGGAACGGATAGCGGAGACCGCAGAGTCTGATGAATGGATTCGTGGGATTAAGCAGGGAAAGGCATTTGGTGAAGCGACCAATTTGGCACGCCGTCTTACCAATCTTCCGGGCAACCTACTGACTCCTTCAGCACTTGCAAGGGCGGCGATAGAAATTGCTGAACGGCACGGATTCCCTGCAGAAGTACTCGATGAACAGGAGATCGGACAAAAAGGCATGGGGGGCCTGCTTGCGGTCGGCAAGGGAAGCGTGCATCCACCGCGGATGATCGTAATCCGATACCAGGGGGCTAGCCAATGGGAGGATGTTACAGCAATTATAGGCAAAGGCGTTACTTTCGACACCGGTGGCATTTCTTTGAAAAGAGCGCCGGGTATGGAAGACATGATCAGCGATATGGGTGGGGCAGCAGCGGTGCTCGGGGTCATGGATGCGCTTGGGGCGTTGCGTCCCCGGATTAACGTGGTGATGGTTATTCCTTCCGCTGAGAACATGCCTGCACCTAATGCCTTCAAACCGGGAGATATCGTTACCTCGATGAGCGGACGAACCATTGAAATACTAAATACCGATGCGGAAGGCCGAATTGTACTGGCGGACGCACTCACCTATTCCCGGGAGTGGGGCGCAGTGCGGATTATCGATGTAGCGACCCTGACAGGTGCTGTACTATCGGTTCTAGGTGATATTGCCACAGGCGCTGTAACCAATAACGAGGCAATGATGGAGGAACTAGAGACGGCTTCGATTAGAGCTGGAGAGAGGATCTGGAAGCTGCCAGTGTATCCCGAGTTTCGGGAAATGTTGAGGAGCGAGGTGGCTGATATCCGCAATGCGGCTGGGAGATACGGTGGAGCCACAACGGCAGGATTGTTCATCGGTGAGTTCGCAGAGGGTCTGCCATGGATTCATCTGGACATTGCCGGAACGGCATTTCTCTCCAAGGAACGCGGAGTGAATCCTAAGGGAGCAACGGGGGTAATGGTGCGCACGCTTTTACAATATTTACTTCATTTAAACCCCTACGAAGCAGAACGTTCTGCAAATACAGTCGAAGGCTAGCCATTTCCAAATCGATTATAGCCAAAAGCCGCGAGACCTCGATTACAAGGTCTTGCGGCTTTTGGCAAAGATATAAGAATTCGCCTATTCTGCAGGGTAGCTATAATAACCTATAAGCGTTGTCCAATCTGTTCAACTTCCGGCTAGATGTTCTTTTTGGCTCTCATCTGGGAAGTGATGGTTTGAATGCCATTCATGACCTTGTTACGCGCATCCTTGTTTCTGAGCAGGTAGGCTGCTCCAAGTGCTGCTGTAGTCCATAACGTCTTTTTGGTATTCATGTGTATTCCCTCCTTGGGTGGTCTGGCTGTAGTTGCTTATTAGTAACATACCCGCATCCCAGGGATCCTAAACGAAGCTGCTTGCATTGGCTGGTCAAGCCTTGGCCGAATGTTTGGTATCTACAGGTCCTCCGCTGCAGGAGAAAGGAGAATCGGATGAAGCGGCTGCGCAGGTCTTGCTTTTATCACAGCCGGCGCAAGCGCCCTGTTTGCCCTTCTGCACGTGACGGTAGATCATCCAACCGGAGTAACCAAATACAAGCGCTATAATTAGTATATTAATAATCATTGCTGTTCCCCGCTTTCGCTCAAATTACTCTTGGTTAACCAGACTTTAAGACAATCCGAGTAAGCTGCCGCCTTGAAAAATGACCAGTGCAACAATATACGCCAGCGCAACGGAGTAACCTATGGAGAAAAAGGTCCATTTCCATGAAGCAGTTTCTTTCTTAATTACCCCCACAGTAGCCAGACAAGGAGTATAGAGCAGGATAAAGGCCATGAAGCTGACCGAGCTGAGCGGTGTGAAGACCTGTGAGATTTGGCCCTCCAGTCCGGCAGCATCCGGGGCGTGGTAGATGATATTCATGGTGGACACCACCACCTCTTTGGCCAGGAAACCTGGAACCAGCGTGGAACCGGCCTGCCATGTGCCAAATCCAAGCGGATGCAGCAGCGGCGCAATCATTCCGCCAAACTTAGCCAGGAAACTGTTGTCCATGTCCACATTGAATCCGGTAGGACCGGCATAGGACATCAGCCAGATGATAACCGAACCGGCGAGAATAATCGTTCCGGCTTTGCGCAGGAACCCTTTACCTTTTTCCCACGTGCTGCGTCCAAGGGTCTTCATTTGCGGCATGCGGTAAGGAGGCAGCTCAATGATGAATACGGAGGATTCATTCTTGAACAGATATTTTGAGAACAATTTGCACAAAATAAGTGCGAACACCACGCCCAGCACATACATCGTAAGCACTACAGTGGCCTGCTGGGCCGGGAAGAATACTGCCGCGAACAGCAGATATACCGGCAGCCGGGCGGAACAGGACATAAGCGGCATCAGGAGTGTGGTCAGCATGCGGTCTTTAGGCTGTTCGATACTGCGCGCAGCCATAATAGCAGGCACGTTGCAGCCGAAGCCGATAATAAAAGGAATAAAGGCTTTACCGTTCAGGCCCATGCGTTCCATCGTACTGTCCATCAGCAGGCAGACACGAGCCATATAGCCGGAGTCCTCAAGAAAAGAAATCATGAGGAACAGAATAAAAATCTGCGGGACGAATACCACTACGCCACCAACCCCGCCAATGATTCCGTCTACGATAAGCGCATGTGTAAATCCTGATGCACCAATCGTCTGAAGCAGTGAATTTGCTCCATCGCTGAGCGGGCCGGAAATAAAGCCATCCACCATATCAGACAAAGGACCGCCGATCCAGTCAAAGGTTGTCTTGAACATGGCGTACATGAAAACGATGAACAGCGGGAGGCCAAGGAAACGGTGAGTCAGGACAGCATCCAGTCGTTCGGTCAAATTATGCGGCTTAAGAAGCGTGGTATCCATTGCAGCTGCACATAGTGAGCGGATAAAGTCCATACGGACCGAACGAATCCACTGAGGCAGCGTCAACGCCAGCTTACGGCTTTGCAGTTCGCTCTGACAGCTGTCGCAGATAGCCATAAGTCGGGAAGTATCCATGCGCTTTTTGAGTAATTCAAGAACCACCGGGTTCTGCTCCATTAATTGAAGGGCAATCCAGCGCAGATTAGGCAGACCCTGAATAGCCTGTAATTCTTTTTCAATAGAAGTGATGGCTTCCTCGGCCAATTCACCGTATTCCAGTTTGAAGGTTACCCGGGGAATAGCCGAGGTTTTCTCCAGAATGCTGAGCACTTGTCCGCTACCTTTGCCGGTTCTGGCAATCAGCGGCAGGACGCTAATACCAAGACGTGATTGCAGCACCTCAGGATTGACCGAGATGCCACGGGCTTTGGCTACATCGATCATGTTGAGCCCCAGGACAGTAGGTTTGCCGTATTCAAGCAATTGAAGGGTGAGCAGCAGGTTCCGTTCAAGCTGGGAGGCGTCAACGATATTAATGAGGGCTTCCGGGGATTCCTCGATCAAATATTGCGTGGCCACACCCTCATCACGGGAGAGCGGGTGCAGTGAATATATGCCTGGAAGATCTATAAGCTTGCCGGCACCATTCTTCAGGCTTCCGACTTTTTTCTCTACCGTTACGCCCGCCCAGTTACCCACATATTCGTAGGAAGAGGTCAATGTATTGAAAAGTGAGGTCTTACCAGTATTAGGATTCCCCACGAGAGCTATTGAACTCATGAAACGTTCACCTCGATCATGGAAGCTTCCTTCCGGCGGATGGCGAACAGTTGACCGTTGCATTCTAAGGTAATGGGACCAAGAAAAGGCCCTTTTCCTTTCAGACGGATCATAACGCCTTCAGACACCCCGAGATCAGCCAAGCGGCGCCGCAAGATGGGATTCATTCCTTCAATTCGTTGGATGGAGCCCGTTGAGCCCGGTTCTAAGCGCAGTAAGGAGCAGGATGTAGAAGCCATTTGTAATCCCCCTGAGAGAGATTGATAATCAATCTCAATTGTTTTCTTGTACTGTAGCATTTTAGGCGACTTTTTACAGTGATATTTGTCATAGCGAAGACTTGGCTAAAAGGGTTATGTAGATAATCTGAAATTTCCTTTACAATTGTTTCTTTGCTCAGTATGATTGAACGATAATGACTGCATAGGAAGTTATCCTGGCGGGAAAATGAAGGTTATAGTTGAAGGGAGAACACAATGGTCAAGAGTAATCAGAGCAAAATTGTCGACTGCACCATCCGTGATGGCGGACTGGTAAACAACTGGGATTTCAGTGTTGAATTTGTTCAAAATTTGTATGCCGGTCTGAATGAAGCCGGTGTTGATTATATGGAGATCGGGTATAAGAATTCGCCCAAGCTGCTTAAAGGAGCTGAAGGGGCAGGGCCTTGGCGTTTTTTGAATGATGATTTTCTGAGAAAAGTTATTCCGCAGAAGGGTCATACCAAGCTCTCCGCACTCGTGGATATTGGACGGGTGGATGAGAATGATATTTTGCCCCGCAGTGAAAGTATGCTGGATCTGATCCGTGTAGCCTGCTACAGCAAGGATGTGGACAAGGCACTGCAACTGGTGCAGACCTTCCATGATCTAGGTTATGAGACTACCATTAATATTATGGCATTGTCGAATGTTATGGAGAACGAATTGCTGGAGGCTTTTGAACAGATTCGCGAGAGTGTTGTAGATGTCGTGTATATTGTGGATTCATACGGAAGCCTGGACCATAAAGACGTTCATTATTTGGTGGAGAAGTTCCAAACTCATCTGCCGAATAAGCGTTTGGGCGTACATACCCATAATAATCTGCAGCTGGCTTTCTCTAATACACTAGTAGCTGCCGAAAAAGGTGTAGAACTGCTGGATGCTTCCTGCTACGGGATGGGACGTGCTGCGGGCAACTGCCCAACCGAACTGCTGGTTACTCATTTGAAGAATACCAAATACACGCTCCGTCCTGTAATCGATATTGTTGAACGACTGATGATTCCTCTTCGTGAGAAGGAAGAATGGGGCTATATCATTCCGTACATGATTACGGGAACACTGGATGAGCATCCGCGTTCTGCAATGGCACTGCGTGCATCTGAAGAGAAAGACAAAGCCGTTGAATTCTATGACAAGCTGACCACGTCTGAAGTCAATTTTGGAGATAAATAAAGGCTTCATAAGGAGCACTGAACTCTTCAACAGGGTGAAGTGCTTTTTTCTTTGTTTTATTTGTTTTATAAGAAGCTGAATGTAACTTTAAGGAGCTATCAAACCGATATTTATACATAGGACATTACTATATCCATTCACTTATTATAGATATCAATTTCAGACGCGAGGGACCTATGAGACAAGAAGAGAAAAAGACCATTCATGCGGCGATTATAGGGGCCGTACTGTTCCTTCTGATTCAAATTTTTCGGACGCCGCTTGGGAATATAGAAGATAAAGATATGCTGTCTGCACTCTATCTTATCATTGGCTGCTGCAATGTGGCCTTCGCATTTGCGATTTTTGCCCAGGGCTGGCTGTTTTTTGCTAACCGGCTGTCCAAAGCAAGGCTGTACACTTCTGCTCTTTTTTTGGGTGTCTGCATTTTAGACTTTTTGCATACGCTAAGCTTTGCAGGCATTCCTGCGATATCTTCCTATATAAATGCAGAACAATCCCTATGGTTGCTCACCTTCTCCCGTTTAGCCAGTGCGCTGGGGATTTTACTCATTTTCAGCAGAGCGGATAAGCCGGTAGCCGCTGCAGACAAGTATAAGGTATTCCGGTTTTCTTTTATGATGATTTTGGCGGCTTTAGCTGTGTTTATTTTTGGCTACATGATCGCACCATGGATATCGGGATATTTATGGGTCTCAGGACTGCAGCATTTAACGGATTTGGTTGTTCTTTTTGTATACCTGCTTGCGGTGGGGCTTATTGTATACCCTGGCAAAGTCGACAAGTCGGCCTCCCTTCTGATTATTATCCGCTCCTTAATCTTTTTTGCCCTCGGACAGGTATTCTTCATGAATCCGCTTAGCCTAGGGGAAATGGATCACTTGTTTGGCATGTTTAGCAGTGGAGTCGCCTATTACCTTCTGTTAAAGGGCGTATACCGGCTTACAATTGAAGAGCCTTTTCAAGAAAATGAGGAGGCTGAAGCCCGGATTAACTATTTGGCATACCATGATGACCTGACAGGGCTGCCGAATAGACGCCGCCTTAAGCAGCGGATGGAAGAAATCGTGATCCAAGGAGAACAGGATAAAAGTCGCGGATTCGCTGCACTAGTGATTATGAATATTAACCATTTCAAGAATATCAATGACTCGCTTGGCCATTACGCCGGGGATCTTTTGCTTCAACTGGTCTCGAAGCGCATCGGAAATGATGTGAAGTTGAATGAAGAACTGTACAGCATGGGAGCGGATGAGTTTGCTTTTCTAATGTCCGACCGGACAGGTGTAGAGAATTGTCTGATTCGGGCGGATGAACTTTTGAAGTTATTTGAAACACCGGTAGAGCTGGAATCAGGAGAATACCACATTTCACTCAGTCTGGGCATGAGTATTTACCCTGGTGACGGAGATACGGCAGAACAGCTGATTCAGAATGCAGATACTGCTGTGCACAATGCCAAGGACCAGGGGGTTGAAATCCGCCGGTACATACCAGCTATGCAGATGAAAGCGAAGGAACGTTTGAAGCTGGAGAATGATCTGCGCCGGGCACTGGAGCGGGACGAGTTCTACTTGGTCTATCAACCGCAAGTTCAGCTCGATTCGGAAGAAATTGTGGGCATGGAAGCACTGCTGCGGTGGAATCATCCGAAGAGGGGACTGGTATCTCCCGTGGACTTCATTCCCATTGCTGAAGAGAGTGGACTGATTGTTCCGATCGGGGAATGGGTTCTAAAAACAGCATGCCTGCAGAACAAAAACTGGCAGAACGCCGGATACCGGCCGATTTGCGTCTCGATTAACCTGTCCATGCGCCAATTTTTGCAGCCGAATCTGGCCGGTAAAATCGATGCCATTCTAAAGGATATCGGGCTCGACCCGTGTTATGTTGATCTGGAGATTACAGAGAGTATGACACTGGACAAAGAAACTGCATTCGATCAATTGAACCGTTTGAAGAGACTCGGAGTTTTTATCAGTATTGATGATTTCGGGACCGGATATAGCTCCTTGCATTATCTGAAGGATATGCCGATTGACCGGCTAAAGATCGACCGATCCTTCGTATCAGAAGTTATGGAGGACAGCAATAACGCAGCTATCGTATCGACTATAACGTCTATGGCCCATCACTTGAAGTTGAAAGTAACAGCGGAAGGTGTGGAAAATAAGGAGCAGTTGCAATTCTTACGCCAGCAGCATTGCCATGAGGCGCAAGGTTACCTGTTCAGCAAACCGATTAAGGCTGCCGAATTCGAATTGTTTTTTCTGAAGTCCTCGCTGGGAATGCCCTCTTAACAAGTAGGTGAATTTTGAAGGGTTGCATTTTATTCTTGGGAATGATACAATATCTTTTGTCTTCACAACCCAATGCGGGTGTAGTTCAATGGTAGAACTTCAGCCTTCCAAGCTGATAGCGTGGGTTCGATTCCCATCACCCGCTCCAAATTTCAAACTCCGAAATCCTTGTTATGCAAGGGTTTTTTATTTGTGTATTTTTGGGTTAATGTTTAACTACTTCATACCGGTAAAGCAGAAAATGGGGCATATCAAAATAAAAAGCTAGGGTCTCCGCGAAATGCTGGAAGCCCTGGCTTTTATCATACCCGACTGGGCGTGCCTAGACGGTCTTCAGGAACTCGACAATGGTCAGCAGGCCTTTATCGAAGTTCTCGAGATTGAAGTGCTCATCCGGTGCATGAAGGTTCTCGTCATCCAGACCAAAACCCATCAGCACCACCGGTGCTT
The DNA here is from genome assembly GCF_052044425.1 of Paenibacillus sp. 22594. Taxonomy (NCBI): domain Bacteria; kingdom Bacillati; phylum Bacillota; class Bacilli; order Caryophanales; family Paenibacillaceae; genus Paenibacillus; species Paenibacillus sp. 22594. The sequence continues at coordinate 97,967 of NZ_JBQENA010000004.1, read as the reverse complement.
TTAGAATACGTGAGAAGCTTTCCATGATCGGTATGGACCCGCCGTCTTTGGTGAAGAGAGCGCGGGTGCCGTATACTTTGCCGTAGGCATCAGCCGCCGTCTGCAGGATTGGATGGGAAGGGTCGATGTTGAAGGCGCGGGCTTTCTCCATCTGCTTCACCTGGACCTTCGCTCCTGCCTGGATATTGGAAATAAGGTGAGCTTCGACAGCATCCAGAATATGCTGGGGGTCCTGGTCACCGACAAGGCGGCAGGTAATTTTGGCATGGGCTTCTTTAGGGATAACGGTCTTGCTGCCTTCGCCCTGAAATCCGCCGTAGACACCGTTCAGTTCAAGCGTTGGCCGGGCACCAACCCGCTCTACGAAGCTGAAGCCCTCTTCGCCATACAGCTGCTCCAGGCCAAGACTTGCTCTGATTTTGTCTTCATCTACGCCTTGCTTGGCAAATTCTTCACGCAGCAGCGGAGATAGCTCAGGAACACCCTCATAGAAGCCCTCAACGGCGACACGGCCCTTGTCATCATGAAGCGAGCTTAATAAAGAGACCAGCGCATGAAGCGCATTCGGCACCCCGCCGCCGTATGAACCGGAGTGAAGATCGGTCAATGCTGTGTTTACGATGACTTCCAGCGAGCAGAGGCCACGAAGGCCGGTGCAGATGGCAGGGCGTCCGCGTTCCAGCAGGGAGGTATCGGAGACCAGCACGGCATCCGCTGTCAGCTTGTCCTTGCTGGCTTCCAGGAAAGGCGGCAGATTGACGCTGCCGATTTCTTCCTCACCTTCAATACACAGCTTGATATTGACCGGCAGGGTGCCTTCCTGCTTCAGGATGGCTTCAATGGCTTTGATGTGCATGAATACCTGGCCTTTATCATCGGTTGCTCCGCGCGCATACAGCTTGCCGTCACGGATTTCTGGTTCGAATGGTGGTGTTGTCCATAAGTTAAGCGGATCGACCGGCTGCACATCATAGTGGCCGTAGACCAGAATGGTTGGTTTGCCGGGGGCATGAAGATAATCAGCATAGATCACAGGGTGGCCCGCAGTGGGATGAAGCTCAATATTCTCCAGCCCGGCGCGCTTTAGTGTGTTCAGAAGCCAGTGTGCTGCGGACAATACATCATCCTTGTGGGTAGAGAGAGCGGAAATGCTGGGGATCGTCAGCCATTCCTTCAATTCGGCAAGCTGAGCTTCACGCTCAGTCTGAAAATAAGTTTCGTAAGACATAGTGTATATGTACCTCCTTGGAGTTTCGCTGCGCAAAACAGGCAGTGCAAGCCCTGAGCCTGAGGCTCAGGGCAATGCATGGCAGTCTTTTTTTGGCAGTGTAATGCCTCCATTATACTGGAGAACTCACGATGGATCAAAGGAATCGGTTATCCCTACCAGAGGATGGTTGTGGGAGTAACACCTTGAGGGAAAGTATCTTCGGCTTGAGTCTTGTTTGTGTATAAGTCATACCAGGCATCGGCAATAAGTCCAGGGTCGGCAGCGGTGCCTGGCTTGATAAATGCGCCTATGGCCAGGTGTGCTACATAGATTCCCTTTGGAGCCAGATCGGTATGCAGATTGTTGGCGTAGTTGCGGAGGCCGCTAAGTGCAATTCCCATATTGCCCATCATCGGTATCGGGTAGATGGAGGACAGTCCGGTTGTAAATAGAATAGCACCGCTTTGTCGCTCCAGCATAGCCGGCAGTACCTGGTCTACGCTGCGGATGGCTCCTACAACCAGAGCCTGAAAGGCGTCAATCGCTATTTCTTCCGTTACCGACGAAGCAGGAGTTGGCGGGTAATTGCCGCTGACCGGGCTGAATTCGAGCACATCGATAAATCCGTATTTATCTTTGATCCCCTGAAAAGCGGAGATCAGCTGTTCCTTATGGTACAGATCGGCCGGAAATGCCGCCGCTTCGATACCTATCGCCTTGAGTTCATCTACAAGTATGTTCAATTTCTCTTCATTACGGGCGATCAAAGCGACTTGAAAATCGTTTGTACCAAACTTCTTGGCAATGGACAGACCGAGTCCTGGCCCTGCACCTACGATCGCTATTGTTTTAGGCATTCTTTATCAGTTCCCTTCAGGTTGTTGATTACTTTCAGTAACCATGATAGACTGAATGAGCTTGAGCGGCAAGAAGGCACTATTACTTGCTTAAGTTACATGGAGGTAACCATTTTGGACCATACAATGAGTCATCGGCTGGAGGATATCCGGCAGCTGCCCATGCTGGAAGAGTGCACGATTACACGGCAGATTCTAGACCGGGTTGGAGATAAATGGAGTGTGCTGATTATTGTCAATCTGGGGGTTGAATCCTTGCGGTTCAAAGAGCTTCAGCGGCGATCCGGCGGTATTTCCCAGCGCATGCTGACGCAGACGCTCCGCCATTTGGAGCGGGATGGACTGGTCTGGCGCAAAGCAACCCCTACGGTACCTTTAACCGTTGAATACGGGCTTACGAAGCTTGGGGAATCCCTGCTGCAGCCACTAGCCTCTTTGGTGGAATGGGTGAACGGGAATCGTGGAGAAATAGCCAAAGCACGCAGCGGCTACGACAGTGATCATCAAGATACGGAATTGGCGGGTTATCCCGCTGTAGAATAGGCAGAACCTGCGCATGACGCGGAAACGATAGGAGCGGAATAAGAGAGTGTCAGTGAATTCAAATACAAGAACTTACATCTATACCTACGCCTGTACCGGGGATGAAGAATCCTTATGCGGCATGGAGCTGCGGTGTCTATTTGGCCGGGAGATTCCGGCAGCGATTTTTGAGAGCGGGACTCGAGTTGATGTCAGCCGCAGCCCGTTTATCAAGGAACGGATTGACGTCATGTATGCCGGGGACAGCCTGGAGGAGATCTATAGTCAGACCGAGCAGGTTGAAGTGCAAGGGCAGTCATTCAAGGTGATTTTTGTGAAGACCAATGATTTGTCCCCGGCGGAAAAAATAGAGTATGATGAACGCAGAGTGATCGAGCGGGAAATCGGCCTGCGAATTGAGGGAGAAGCGGATGTCAATCATCCGCAGCTGGTGTATGGTATTGTAACATTGGGCGGACGCTGGTACTTCGGAGCCTATCATAAGAATAAGGCAACGTGGTTCCGTCAGATGAAAAAACCGCGCAGCTACTCGATTGCCCTAAGCACGCGTGTAGCGCGGGCGGCTGTCAATATGGCAATTCCTGATCCTGCCGGTGTACGGGCTATAGACCCTTGCTGCGGTATTGGCACGGTAATGGTAGAGGCGCTGTCAATGGGCATTGATATCGTTGGCCGTGACATTAATCCTCAAATTGTTGCCGGTGCACGCACGAATATCGCCCATTTTGGGTTCAGCAGCACCGTTACGCTTGGAGACATCGCGGATATTGAAGATCATTATGATGTAGCGATTGTAGATATGCCCTACAACTTATATTCGCGGATTACACCTGAAGAGCAGCTTGCAATCCTGGTTCATACCCGCCGCATTGCTGACCGGGTCGTCATTGTCGCCATTGAAGCGGTGGACGGGATGATAGCTGAGGCAGGCTTCACCATTATCGACCGCTGCATAGCGAAGAAAGGTGCGTTCTCCCGACATTTGATGCTTTGTGAGTAAACCGGTGATTTAATGTTGATATCTACTGAAGGCGGTGCTGTAATGGAACAGAAATGGTTAACCTGGGCCAAGGAGATACAGGCGATTGCCCAGACTGGACTTACATATGCCAAGGATGTCTATGATATTGAACGTTATCAGGCCTTGCGGGAATTGAGCGTGGATATTCTCGCGAACTATACCTATGAGGGCAAGGAGAAGATCAGACTCGCTTTTGCCAGTGAAGAGGGCTATACTACACCTAAAGTTGATGTGCGCGGCGTGATTTTCCGTGAGGATAAGATCCTGATGGTCCGCGAAAAGCTGGACGGCAACTGGGCACTTCCCGGAGGCTGGGCCGATATTGGACTTTCACCGAGTGAAGTCGTGGTCAAAGAAATTGCTGAGGAGTCAGGCTTCAAGGCTGAGGCTGCGCGTCTGCTGGCGGTGCTGGACAAGAAGTTCCATCACCATCCCCCTGAGCCGTATCACGTCTATAAAATGTTTATCCTCTGCCGGATTACGGGCGGTGAAGCGTCCGAAGGCGTGGAGACGAGCGGTGTGGATTTTTTTGGCGAGGACGAGCTGCCGGAGCTGTCGGAAGAACGGAATACAAAGGAACAGCTGCGAACAATGTTTCAATTTTTGCGGAATCCCGATAAATCGGTCATTTTGGACTAGAACGATGCATATAATGTATGAATAAATAAAATATAAGTTTTAATGGAGTAAAAAACTGGTTAATGATAATTATGTAAGCCTTTGCAAAACAAATCCGCTGAGCCTTTATATCTAAAAAATCACCGATAATTTTACTTTTTGGGCCAGGCGGTCTACATTTTTTCCTCTACTGTGACGATAGATATTTTAGGAGGGGATCGCATGGAACAAGAAGAATTGAGACTTCCGATTGCGCAGGAGAGCATGACACGTCCTGCAGAAGGCAACATTGCCAATGGCTTGGTATGGGGCATCCTCATCAGTATTCCTTTATGGATTTCAGTTATAGGCTGGGTTATGGGGTTTTTGCACTAGAGCTTACAACAGGGCTACTACTTCCAACAAATTGCAACTATACAATGAAGGCTGCCTCTTCGTGAAGAAGAAGCAGCCTTTTTGATTTGGGCTTTTGTATTTATTTGCGGAATACCAGTACGAAATTCTCGCAGACTATCCGCATATCTGGATTAAAGGTCATACCATAAGCCTTCATCTCTCTAGTAAAATACGCTTCATGATGAAACCGCCATGATTCCAGGGTTCGGTCATCCTCACCCTCAGAATAGGCAAATTCCGCTGTCACTTCGTGAAAGGGGATAATTTCACATTTTGTGGTTTTGATTATTCCGCGCGGGGCACCTTGGCTGTCCAGCAGGATGGAATGCCCGCCGACAAAAGGCAGAGGCAGTCCGCGTGTCTCATTCAGCTCATAATTCATGGCCGTTCCGGTCTTGACTCCCTCCAGCACTAGTGCAAGCAGCTCATCGGCCAGCCGGGCATTGTCTCCAAATGACCAGGCACTGTCGTACAACGCTGCCGCTTCAGGATATAACTCCAGATAAGCATTCCAGTATTCATCGATTGCCGGGCTTTCCAGCATGATCTTCACCAGTTCCTTTCCATAATTATTGCTCGGTTTCGCTCATCCAGCAGGCATACAATTCATCCAGTTTCTCCTGCACGGCTTCCCGGATGAGCTGGAGCTCTGCGAGCTTGTGTGCATCGCTGGAGATCAGCGGGGCAAGCATTTCAGTATCGATAGAGCCAATCTGCGCCTCCGTTTCGGCAATCATCTGCTCCCAGTATCCTGAAGGGCGTGACTTTCCGGAGGCTGCTGCAGAGGAAGAACTGCTGCGTCTGGCCTCGCCCTTCTCCATTGGCCTCGCCTCTGAAGTGATAGTTTTAGCGTCAGATGGGTTGCTGCTGGACCTTAGGGCAGGATACGGTTGTAGCTCCCCTTTACTACTGCTGTTCGAAGATAGCAAGCGTGCAGCCTTCTCTGCCTGCTTTTCCTTGAAATACTCGTAGTTCCCGGAGAAAGCGCTGAATCTTCCGTCCGCGATGGACCAGAGCTTTCCGAAGCAGCGGTTGATGAAATAACGGTCATGGGATACCGCCAGCACGGTGCCGGGATATTCCTCGAGTGCCTCTTCCAGTGCCTCGCGGGAATCGATATCCAGATGATTGGTGGGTTCATCCAGAATCAGCAGATTCGGACGGCGGTGCATCAACACAGCGAACCGCAGCCGTGTCCATTCGCCCCCGGAGAGACTTGCGATACTCTTGAACACATCACTTCCGTAAAAGAGAAACCGCGCCAGCTGTCCACGCGCTTCGCCCTCCTCGAGACCTGCCTCCTCGCGGAAGTACCGCAGCACTGACAGTGTTCCGTCTTCGGGAACAGCTTCCTGTGCCAGATAGCCGACAACCGCTCTGGAGGCTAATGTGCAGCTTCCCTCGTCTGGCAGTTCCTGGCCCAGAATGATCCGAAGCAGCGTACTTTTGCCTGCGCCGTTGCCGCCGATGAGTGCAGTGGTCTCACCATACCGCAGAACTTCACTGGCTTTGGAGAAGAGGGTGCGGTCTCCGTAGCTTTTGCCGATCCGGTCAAGAATGACAACCTGATTACCGGTACGGTCCTCTTGTTGGAGCTGCAAATCCATAGTTTTGCGCTCCAGAATCGGACGTTTGACCTTCACCATCCGGTCTAGTGCCTTCTGCATCGAGGCAGCCCGGCGGTGGAAGGAAGGATTCGGCGGATTGGAGCGGTTGCCCCATTCAATCAGCCGTTTGATGCTCTCCTGCATCTGCTTGATTTTCTTTTGCTGTTCCTGGTAGTCGGCAAATTGCCGCAGCAGCCGGGCTTCCTTCTCGATCTGGTATCCACTGTAATTGGTATGGAATGTGAAGGCTTCACCGTCTTCGATCTCAATCACTTTCTTCACTACAGCATCGAGGAAGTAGCGGTCATGGGAGATAGCTACTACCGTTCCGTCGTAATCCTGGAGGAACTGCTCCAGCCATTCAATGGCTTCCATATCCAGATGGTTCGTCGGCTCATCCAGCAGCAGAATATCCGGACGGCGCAGCAGCAGCTCCGCCAGGCCGACTTTGGTCTTCTCGCCGCCGGAGAGGGAAGAGAAGCGGCGGTCATATTGTCCGGTACCGATGCCGAGGCCTGTGGCTACACGCTGGATAGAGGATTCAATTTCATAGCCTCCAGCGGCTTCAAATTTCTCCTGAAGCGTACCGTATTCCTTAAGCAGCCGATTCCAGCTCTGCTCGCTTGCGGCGGCATCCGGTACGGACATTTCCAGCTCGAGCTCCCTTAGGCGTACCTGCCACTTCAGTGGTTCAGCAAAACTCCGCTGAAGGACTGCATATACGGTTTCTTCGTCATTCACTTCCTGAATTTGGGCCAGCAATCCAACGATGCTGCCTTTACGGATGGAAATTTGCCCCTGCTCGGGACGTTCTTCGCCGCTGAGCAGGTGGAAGAGGGTAGTTTTGCCGCAGCCGTTGCGGCCGATTAGGCCGATCTTTTCGCCTTGGTGTATATCAAAGGTAATATCGCTCAGCACGAGCTGGGCACCATGGTATTTTTGAACATTTTGACATGAGATGATCATAGGTATTCTCCTTTTATAGGAATGCCCTATCGCTGCGCTGGTTCCATCTTCAAAAACAAAAAGACCGCAGGGAAATTTCCCCGCGGCCTTTATCGTTCTCCGGTCTTAAAGCATCCGTTGAAGCGTAGGCAGGAAAGGCATTTCACAATGTTGTAGTGTTATTGAATTCTTGTAAATGGACAGACTTCTCCCGTTGTCGGCATTTACATGAACGATGCCAGCCATAATATAATCTAGCCGGCTAATAACACCATTGGTCTGATTGTGATCCATTCCTCCTACACCTCCTTCATACAAATTCAGGAATAGTGTAACCAATATCGGCTGAATATGCAAGAGCAAAAGTAGAGCGCCTGTGCATATCTGATGGAATTCTTAAGTAGTATGAGTATATGGCAGAGGAAGATTTGCCAAATCAAACTAGGAAACGGGGACTTGGCGATGGCGATTTTTAACGGATTGCTGGGCAATGCCACCCAGGTGGCGCTGACGGATGTTCAGCGGGAATACGCACAGATTCTTGCGCCGGAGGAAAAAATCGAGCGGGCCTATAAATTGGTCAGAGATATGTTCATATTTACGGATAAACGGCTGATTCTCGTGGATAAGCAGGGGGTAACCGGCAAAAAGACAGAATATCATTCCATCCCTTACAAGAGCATATCGCATTACTCCGTGGAGACGGCCGGTCACTTTGATCTGGATGCGGAGCTATGCCTGTATGTCTCGGGAAGCGCACTGCCGCTTAAGAAGACCTTCAACAAATCAGTTAATATTTACGAGGTTCAGGCGGTGCTGTCCCAGTATATTTTAAAGTGAGCTCAGGGTGGCAAGGCTGCTAAACCGTATAACGGAGCACCAGTCCGCCATAGGCAAATGCAGCCAGGATCACCAGGGCGGGATGCAGTTTAAGCTTCTGTATCGCCCAAAAGGCGATTGCGGAAATGATCAGCGTCTGCCAGATGCCGATGGTTTCGGCGGGGCCTTTGGCCATTTTCAAGGTAAGCATAATCATCATAATAGCGATTACTGGCTGTACAAGCAGGGTCATGCCTTTCACTACGGGCGACTGCTTGTATTTTTGCATAACGCCCAGCAGAATGATTAGTGCCGCCGCGGAAGGAACCACAGTAGCGATCAGCGCTGCGGTCATTCCCAGCCACCCGTAGACATCATAACCGACGAAAACAGCGATTTTGGTGGCGATCGGACCGGGCAGCGCATTGCCAAGTGCCAGCATATTTGAGAATTCCTGATCGGTAAGCCAGCCATAATGCGGCACGATTTCCTCATACATCAGCGGGATGGAAGAGGGGCCGCCGCCATACCCTAGCAGATTAGCCATAAAAAAGCCGTAAATCAGTTTTAGCCATTCCATTTAGGCGGTCCCTCCTTTTTGTTTTTTCGCGAGTATCCGGTAGTGAACGGTTCCATAACCGAGGAACAGCACGATCACAATCGCCGGATGGATATGCAGTACTTCAAGCAGCACCAGGGCGAGCAGCAGAAAAGCGGAGCCGATCCGCTTGCCCAGGCCTTTAAAGGCCTTTTGGGCAAATTCGTAAGCCATGAGTCCCAGCATCACCGCGATGACAGGCGAAACGGCGGCGATCATTCCGCCCACTACCTTGGAACCGCTCAAATAGTTGACTGCGGAGAGGAGGGCGATCATGGCGATCCCGCTCGGAAGGATATGAGCCAGCACAGAGAGGATTGCACCTCTGACTCCCTTCAGCTTATAGCCGAGATAGGCAGCCATCTTGGTGGCGATGGGGCCCGGCAGGGCATTCGCGATAGCCAGCGTTTCTCCGAATTCATCATCTGTCAGCCACCCGTAACGGGTCACGGCATCATGGCGGATTAAGGGAATCACGGAGGGGCCGCCACCGTAACCGAGTATGCCCGTTCTGCACATGGCGACAGCGAGCTGTATATATGGGTTGTCTTTGTTGTTCACGTAACTCCTCCTAGTAAATGTGGTGAGTGATACTAAAGTTGGCTTCATTCTATACAAAGCGGGTAGCGCAAGTGCAGACGGATCAGTTGGCATCGGATAGCTGCGTTGATTGCATGTCGTCCATACTCACGTCGGAAGCGAAAGTCTGTTTTTTTGAGCTTATTCTATACAATTCATCGGTTCCCAGCTACCTGGAGGAAGGCGGTTCCACGAAACTTTGTGCACAGCTCACAAAAAACAGAAGCGGCTCGTGCGTTTTCTTTTGCCCGGATTGACAAAGGTTTTTGCGGTGCTGTTAAATGACACTAACTTGAACGACAGGAATGGGAGATGGGTAGCATGACGACAGGTCCTGTAATCGGCACAAAAACGATGGTGGTCAGCCCCCATTATCTGGCTTCTGCCGCCGGAGCGCGAATTCTGCAAAACGGCGGCAACGCCTTTGATGCGGCAGTAGCGGTCAGCGCCACGCTCGCTGTGGTCTATCCGCATATGACGGGACTGGGCGGCGATGCTTTTTGGCTCACTTACAGCGCCGGTGAAGGGCGCGTCCGGGCTTACAACGGCAGCGGACGTTCCGGCTACGGGGTCCGCAGAGACTGTTACGCCGGCGAGGATGCGATTCCGAGACGCGGGGTGCGCAGTGCCATTACGGTACCCGGAATGGCGGACAGCTGGTCAGCCGTCCAGCGCGAGTATGGACGCCTGACCCTGGGGGAGGTGCTGGAGCCGGCGATCGGCTACGCCGCGGGCGGTTTTCCGCTGTCGCCGGACCAGTACGGCAACAGCGTGCTGGCAGGAGCGGCGCTGTCCCCGGCGGCGTCCGCGATCTATCTTCCCGGCGGCGTGGTTCCGGCAGCCGGAAGCAGGTTTGTGCAGAAGCAGCTGGCTGTGTCGCTGCGGGTCCTGGCAGAAGGGGGCAGGGACACCTTTTATAAGGGAAAGATTGCCGATGATATAAGTCAATATATGCGGGCTTCCGGCGGGTATCTCACCCGGGAGGATTTTGCCGATCATGAGGGGAACTGGGACGAGCCGATATCTACGGATTATCACGGTCACACGGTCTACCAGGTTCCGCCGAACTCCCAAGGGTTCACAGCGCTGATGGCGCTGAATATCCTGGAACACTACAATTTTGGAGACATCCCGCATGGCTCCTATGAATATTACCACTTGCTGGTAGAGGCTTTAAAGCTGAGCTTCCGCGACCGGGACCGGGTACTCACGGATCCGGCATTCAGCCGGATTCCGCTGGAGCAGTTGCTGGATAAACAGTATGCGGAGCAACTGGCCGTTTCGATTTCACTTGCAAAGGCAGCCGCGCGTGGCATTGAACCGGTGGGACGGGATACCGCCTTTGCGGCGGTAGTAGATGATGAAGGAAACGCGGTTTCCTTCATTCAAAGCCTGTACTTTGAATTTGGCTCAGGCGTCGTAGCTGGCAATACGGGGATTCTGCTGCAGAACAGGGGCTCATTTTTCTCGCTGGACCCCGGGCACATCAATACGCTGGAGCCGCATAAGCGAACGTTTCACACGCTGATGCCGGCGATGGCCTGCCGTGACGGCAAGCCGGCCTATCTTTACGGCACCCAGGGCGGGGAAGGCCAGCCGCAGACTCAGAGTCTGCTTCTGACCCGTATGCTGCATTACGGGATGGACCCCCAGACGGCGGTGAATGCGCCGCGTTTTGTGTGGGGCAGAACCTGGGGCGAGCCTACCCAGGAGCTGAAGGTGGAAGGCAGAGTGGCACCCGGGGTGCTAAGCCAGCTATCCGAAGCTGGCCATTTGGTGCGCACCGTGGGGGACTATGATGGAATTGTGGGGCATGCCCATGCGATTGCTATCGATGGCAACGGCTATCGGAGCGGAGGAACAGATCCTCGCTGCGATGGGGCCGCTATTGGCTGGTAGGCCGGGGAGAAGGCTGGATTTTGTTGGCAGAGGCAGATATCGGCTGATCACTCTATGCTCTTCACTTTGAAGCTGAAGTTCAGTTGATGATGTCGGGGAAAAGCCTTCTATTGCACTTTCAGCAACAGATTGCTTCTAGATTGACCGCAAAGTAGAATCTGTTGCACTTTGTACAGTAACTTCTCGGATAAAGTGCCTTTGGATCTGAGATCCCGGAAATCAACTGTACGAAATACAGTAGAATGCGATTTGCCTTAGCAGTATGGGAATTCTATTGCAGATAATGCAATCATACTGGTTATGAGGCTAGAGGCTAGCAGAGTTGATTGAGACTTGAGAGCTTGACGAACGTAATGAAGCTCCTATGAACTTAAGCTAAGTGGAAAAAGGTAAACTAAATTGGCTGTGACCCTGGCTACAGAAGGGGAAAATGGGATTTTGTACACCTAATTCAAGCATGTTCACAGCAAACGACCGCTGTCAGTGGAATTAGTGATCCTTTTTCCCACATAGGATCTTCCATTAGCCGAAAGAGTTAAATTAGTGATCCTTTCTTTTCCACTAAGGATAACGCCCCCCTTCATCAAATTTTTATGTTCAATCTGTAGAGGTTAGGGCTAAAGGTTAGAGGCTAGATGAGAGAGGCTTACATGCACAGGTAGAGATAGCCCGGGTTGTCCGGGAGGAGAGGAGGGGAACTGATGGGCCTGGATAATCAGAATGGTGCATTTATAGACCTGGAGCTTGAGATAAAGGGTTCGGCAAGCGGCAAGCTGGCTGGACTTAACTTTGCTGTAAAAGATGTATTTGCAGTGGCCGGGCACCGTTCTTCTGCCGGCAACCCAGATTGGCTGCGCAGCCATCCGCCGTCAGCTGCCCATGCGTCAGCGGTCCGCAGGTTACTGCAGTCCGGGGCTAGCCTGCGGGGGGCCGCGCATACCGATGAGCTGATGTACAGCCTCGGCGGGGAGAATTACCACTATGGCACACCGGTCAATCCGCGTGCCGAAGGCCGTATCCCTGGCGGCTCTTCCAGTGGTTCGGCGGTGGCAGTGGCCTCAGGCTATGTGGATTTTGCCCTGGGAACAGATACGGGCGGTTCCATTCGTGTGCCTTCAGCGTACTGCGGCGTGTACGGCTTCCGCCCGACGCATGGTGCGGTGGAGATGGAAGGCGTGATTCCGCTCGCGCCGGGCTTCGACACTGTAGGCTGGATCGCCGACAGCCCGGAGCTGCTTCAGCGGGCGGGTGAGGTCCTGCTCGGAGCAGCGGCCCCGGGCAGCGGGGAAGGCGCGATGGACATGCTGCACATCGCGCCGGAGGCTTGGGCGCTGGCCAGTGCGGACAGCGCGGCCAGCCTGAAGCAGGGCCTGCGCCAGCTCCAGGCCGGTGCAAGGCGGTCCGGCGTGACGGAGATCGCGCCGGAGGGGCTGAAGACATGGATGGATGTCTTCAGGGAACTGCAGGGCGCCGAGATATGGGCGACCCACGGGGCATGGATTGAGCATGCGCAGCCGCTCTTCGGCCCGGATATCGCCGCCCGCTTCGCGTGGGCGGCGGGCCTGGCCGGGCAGGATCACAGCCGCGCACAGTCGGTGCGCGCGGAGATAGCAGCCCGGCTGCGGCAATTGCTTGGAGAGGACGGTTGCATCGTCCTCCCGACCGTGCCCGGCCCCGCACCGCTGCGCGGCGGGGATCTGGCACAGCTGGAGCAGAACCGCAGCGGCGCGATGATGCTCAGCTGTATCGCCGGCTTAGCCGGATTGCCGCAAGTGACGCTGCCGGTGCCGGGACCCGGCGGCCTGCCGCTGGGCTTGTCCGTGATAGGCGGTCATGGTCAGGATATGCGGCTGCTCTCATGGGTCCGGCGTATATGGAAATGAGCAGTTCTTTGAGACGACAGAACTCCTGGTTCGCATACCCTGCGAGTCAGGAGTTCTCTTATTGTATAGGAAATTATACTGTGTCAAAAAACTGTGGATCACTCTGAATGAAAGGTGAGAGGGATAAACGTGAAGAAACAGACTGGAGGAAACGAAATGAACTAAACAACCAAGTCGATAAAGAAATTCAATATTATTATTGACGGAAATCAAGAGTGAGCTCGGTAAGAAGTGGGTGTGTCATTACCGTTTCTTAGGCCCCGTGATTCATACGTTTGGACGGATTTGAAGTTCAACCAGCATAAGTACCTTTGAATTCAGCGCAGGCAGGAAAATTGGCGAAATGAGAGGTAGGGGCCCTAAGAGGAAATACCTCGGATCTCACCGTAAACGGCTAGCGGGCAAAATGAGAGGTAGAACTACCTCTGATCTCGCCGTAAACGGGCTAGCGGGCAGAATGAGAGGTAGGAATACCTCTGATCTCGCCGTGAATGGGCTAGCGGGCAGAATGAGAGGTAGAAATGCCTCTGATCTCGCCGTAAACGGGCTAGCAGGCAGAATGGGAGGTAGAAACACCCTTGATTTGGGAGCAATACCGTAACCTGCGGCAATGAGATGCTGGATTCACCCGTTCAGGTGAGTTTGATCTTGTCAGGAGTTTGGCGAATGAGACAAAGCAAAAACTGTTTGGTGAGAAAAGAAGAGCCAGTGGAAGAGTAACCGCTCGCTAGAAAATGTATTTACCCGCCAGGGTGATGTTTTAAGCGGGGAGTAAAAGTACCTTTGAAATGGGCGTACTGGGGTTACCTGCTGCAATGAGAAAGTGTATTCACCCGCCAGGGTGATGTTGTTCGGTGAACATGTATGGGCATTCCCTTGATTTACCATAAATAACGCAGAAACGGATGCCGTCCTTACTTAAGGGGGATCCGTTTCTGCGTTATTTCGGCTTACTGTTCTGAGCCCGATCGTTAAGATTATGTGACATGTGTAATGTTACCTGACATAATTATCAGATATCTGCATTTTCCTCTTTCCATCATAGGTATCTTTATCTATAATGTTACATAACATAACATTAAGAGCGAATGGATTTCCAATACATGATTTTAATAGAAGGAGGAGTGGCCATGCATCTTACGGTCGAAGAAGCGTTGTCCATTTATCCTTTGTCCGAAGCGAGGCTGATCGCTGGCTCGAAGGGCAAACACCGAATTATCAAATCTATCAATGTGATGGATGCCCCGGATATTTCCGATTGGATCAAAGAAGGAGAGATGCTGCTTACGACAGCTTATCTAATTAAGGATAGTCTGGAGGATGCATCGGCGTTGCTTCAGACCCTGAACCGGCGCGGCTCTGCGGGCCTTGGCATCAAGCTGGGCCGATTCTGGGACGCCGTTCCGGAGAAGCTGATTGCTGAAGCGGAGACGCTGAATTTTCCGCTGATTGAGCTGCCGTTCCAGTTTACTTTCTCCGACCAGATGAACGGACTGTTCCGTGCTGAGCTTACGCGCAGCACCAGTGTGCTCCAGAGCATCATGGATAAGCAGCGTAAGCTAATGCGTTTCGCTTTGCGGTCCGGGCGCAGCCGCCCGCTGTTCGAATCGGTATCGGAAGTGATTGAGACTCCGCTGGCTGTCATCAGCGCCCGTGGAGATGTGGTGTTCAATAATTCAGACAACGCAGCGCCGCAGCTGCTGGAAGGCTGGCCTTGGCAGAACCGGAACCAGCGCTTCCGCATCGGTGACAAAACCGGGTTTCGGATTCCCTTGCTACAGGGCGACAAGTGCTCCGGTTATCTTTTATACTGCTCCATTGACCCTTTATTGCTGCCTGTCGAAGAAAGCTTGTTTGTTCAGGGGGGCGAGCTGATATCCTACCATATTCATTCCGGTTATGAAGATTATTTCGAGCATGCCGAACACAGGGAGTTCAGCGGACTCTTACGGCGCTTCCTAAGCGGTGGAATGTCCGGCGGTGAAATGGCCAAGGCTGCAGCCAAGCTGGAGGTGGAGCTGCTGCAGGCTCCGTTTCAATTGATGCTTACCGATACTGCCGCTTCAGGAGAAACGCGCCTCGGAGAACTGCTTCGCTTAAAGGAAGAATATCTGGAGCAGCCGGAGTTGCATGGGCTAAATAGCATCCATGTGATGATGGACGAAGGTCTGTTATCGCTGTATCCGGCGGGTCCGCACAGCCCGGAACAATTTCGGGAATGGGTAAATACCTGTTTCGATAATTTGAAATTTGATAAAGGCTATTATCCTCGTGCTGCACTCAGCAGCTCCAAGATGAAGCCGGAGGGTCTGAAGGAAGCTTTTGCCGAGATCAAGGAATGTATGGGGATGTCCCAACACTGGGGAGGGCACGGAAATGTTGTGCATTACCGTCAGCTTGAACTGAACCTGCTACTGCGCCAGATACCGGCTGAAACCATGGAGAAATACTGCAGTAGCAGTCTGCGCGGCCTTCAGAGCCGGGAACCGGAGTATGTCAGGGAGATGCTGCATACCCTGGAGGTCTATCTGGATAATGACGGACATGTGAATGAGACTGCAAAGAAGCTGTTTATTCACCGCAATACCGCCACCTACCGGATTGAGAAGCTTAGCGAACTGCTGGATGTTGATTTCAAAAAGATCAATGATCTCATGCGCCTCAAGCTCGTGTTTCTTTTCCGCAGCATGTTAGAGCAAGGTTGAAGTATTCACCCTGGCGGTTTCAAATATGTGATAGATAAACTGACTTCATATAATGTGAACTGACATGAAAATCATCGATATCAAGTTTTGTGTTATGAATTATCACATATTTTAAGGATGATTCGAGATATCCTAGTGCGTTTAGCACAAAAAAAACATCAGTTCTTATAAAATGGCACAAACGTATGTTATATAAATTTACGCGAACGCTGCGTCTCAGTATAGTAGAGATACATTAATGGCTTGTGCTATTATGAGAGATTTACTGGAGGAGGAGAATTATGAAAAGAAGGGGTCAAGCGTTTACTTTCAGCTTCGCATTAATGTTCCTGTTAGCGGTGGTTTTGGCAGGGTGTGGAAGCAACAATAATTCCGGCAACAACGCCAGCAGCACGAAAGCACCGGCAGCATCGAATGCGGGCACAACAACAGAGGCGGCGGCAACAACAGAGCCGGCAGCGAAGAAGCCGACGGTTGCATTTGTCTACATTGGACCTCCGGGTGACGGCGGATATACCTACCAGCATGATCAGGGCCGCCAGTATATGGAGAAGGAGCTCGGCATTAAAGCGGACACTGTAGAAAATGTTCCGGAAAGTGCCGATGCCGAACGTATCATCACCGAGCTTGCCCAGAGTCATGATATCGTATTTACAACGAGCTTCGGGTATATGGACTATACCCTTAACGTAGCTAATAAATTTCCAAACGTGAAATTCATGCATGCTTCCGGCTACAAAACAGCCGCCAACATGGGAACCTATTTCGGTAAAAACTATCAAGGCAGCTACCTGGCGGGCATTGCAGCCGGCAAAATGACCAAGAAAAATCACCTTGGTTATGTAGGAGCCTTCCCGATCAGTGAGGTTATCTATAACCTCAACGCCTTTACACTGGGCGCACAGAGCGTCAACCCGGATATTAAGGTGGACGTGGTTTGGACGAATACCTGGTATGACCCTGCAACGGAACGGCAGGCGGCGATCAGTCTTTTGGATAAAGGCGCAGATGTGCTGCTCGCCTACCAGGATTCTCCTGCAACCCTGCAGGCTGCAGCAGAACGCGGTGCTTTTGCCGGGGGGAATGACTCGGACATGGGAAAATACGCTCCGGATAATTATCTGACCAACCCTGTATGGAACTGGGGACCTTATTATGTGAAGGCTGTTCAGTCCGTAATGGACGGAACCTGGAAGAACGAACAGTATTCCGGGGATATGGCTGACGGTATGATCGACATTGCGCCATTCGGCAGCAAAGTTCCGGATGATGTAAAGAAGCTTGTAGAAGATGCCAAGGCCAAAATCATCAGCGGAGAGCTGGATGTATTCACCGGCCCTATCACTGACAACCAGGGCAAGGTTCAGGTACAGGAAGGCCAAAAGCTGACCCTTGAAGAAGTTCTGTCCATGAACTGGCTGGCCAAAGGCATTGAAGGTACCATCCCAAAATAAGCGCTGCAACCAAGTGAATAGTGCAAGGCCTTATGGGTGGGGCGGGTTCCGTACAGGCGGAGCCTTCCCCACCCGTACTACAACTATAAGGAAGGGAGCGTCCCATCATGCAGGACCCTTCGGTTGAGATGCGCGGGATCGTGAAGAAATTTGGTTCTGTGACGGCAAGTGATCAAGTCGATTTTTCGGCAAATGCGGGTGAGATTCACGCGCTGCTTGGTGAGAACGGAGCAGGTAAAAGCACGGTCATGAGTATGCTCTCAGGGGTATACAGAGCGGATGAAGGCGAGATTTTCGTTCACGGCCAGCCGGCCAAAATCCGTTCCCCCAAAGATGCTGCCCTCCTTGGCGTCGGCATGGTATTTCAAAACTTCCGACTGGTGCAAAGTCTCACGGCAGCGGAAAATATCGTGCTTGGCGAAAAGTCGTCTTTCTGGCGTGGCAGCAAATGGATTAAGAATAAACACAGGGAAATTGAAGGTCTGGCGGAGCGGTTCGGACTCAAGTTCCCGGTGGACCGTCCGATCTGGCAGCTGTCCGTGGGCGAGCAGCAGCGTGTGGAGATCGTCAAGACACTCTACCGTGGCGCAGATATCATCATTCTGGATGAACCCACCTCGGTGCTGACTCCCGGTGAGGTGGAGCAGCTGTTTGCGACCCTGCAGGTCATGAAGCAGGCTGGCAAGACGGTCATCATGACTACGCATAAAATGAAGGAGGTTATGGCCTCCTCTGACCATATCTCCGTCATGCGCAAAGGGAAGATGATTGCAACGCTGGCCACAGCAGAGACGGATGAACTGGAGCTGGCCCGTCTGATGGTTGGACGTGAGGTTGAAATCTCCCGGCAGGAGCGCGATGCCTCCGTTGGAGAACCTCTGCTAGTGGTCAATAATCTGGAGGTCACTGCCGATCACGGCCGCAAGGCGCTTGATGGCTTATCCCTCAAGGTATGCGAAGGCGAGATTGTAGGGGTTGCCGGGGTTGCCGGCAATGGACAGAAGGAATTGGCAGAAGTACTGACGGGGCTACGAACCTGGAAGAACGGCGACATCGAATTTGATGGCAAGCCGGTAAAATCGGCTTCGGTGCGCGGTGCTATTGATTCGGGCATCTCCCATGTGCCGGAGAATCGGATGAAGAGCGGCTTGGCCGGACGTCTGGGCTCTGTAGATAATCTGCTGTTCAAGTCTTACCGCAGTGACGAACACTCCAAATTCGGATTCCTGAAGGTGGCTAAAAACCGTTCCTGGTCGCAGGCTCTGGTCGAACGCTTCAATGTCAAAACGCCAGAGCTGGATACCCCGGTACAGCAGTTGTCAGGCGGCAACCAGCAGAAGCTGTTATTCGCCCGTGAGGTGAGCCACCAGCCGAAGCTGATGGTAGCGGTCCATCCTACGCAGGGGCTGGATGTAGGCGCTGCTGCCGGTGTGCATGATTTATTGATGGAGCTGCGGAGTACGGGCAGCGGAGTGCTGCTGATATCCGAGGATCTGGATGAACTGCTTCAGTTGTCTGACCGGATTCTGGTGATGTACAACGGTTCGATCATAGGTGAGAGTGATCATGAGTATGCGGACCGGGAGCACATCGGCCTGCTCATGGCCGGAATCCGGAACAAGGAGGCGAGCGCCATATGAGTCCCAAAAATACAAGTGACGCCGTATTGATAAACTCCGCTCCGGCCAAACCCGGCAAATGGTTCCCCATGCGTCTGGAGTATGACGTAAGCCGCACGCGTTCCCCCTGGTGGTCACCGGTTCTGTCTATCATTCTGGCGCTTCTGCTCTGTGCGGTGTTCATTGCCGCTAACGGCATGAGCCCGATTACTGTATACGAAAAAATGTTCCGCGGGGCTTTCGGCACCTCCTATGGCTTCACCGAAACGATGGTTAAAGCGATACCGTTGCTGCTTTGCGGACTGGGGATTGCGGTTGCATACCGCATCTCCGTATGGAATATCGGCGCGGAGGGACAGCTTACTGTGGGGGCAATGGCTGCTACGGCGGTAACCATCTATTTTCCCGATCTGCCTTCCTTCTGGTCTATTACACTGATGCTGGTATTCGGAACAGCCGCCGGAGCTCTCTGGGGACTCATGACCGCGATTCCGCGGACCCATTTCGGCGTTAATGAGCTGATTACCTCTCTGATGCTGAATTATGTAGCACTGCTTGCGCTGGATTACGTAGTGTTTGGTCCATGGAAAGACCCTAAGGGCTTCAATTTCCCGGGCTCACCGATGTTCACCGTCGCCCAGTCGCTGCCGGTGCTGGGAACCACGAGACTGCATATCGGGCTGATCTTTGGTCTGGTGGCGGTAGCCATCTATTATCTGATGATCAAATTCACCCGCTGGGGTTATGAGCTGAGGCTGATCGGTGCCAATCCGACCGCTGCGCGTTATGCAGGAATTCACATCAAGAAGCATATTATTATTGTCATGCTGATCAGCGGCGGTTTGGCCGGCATTGCAGGCATGGCCGAGGTGTCTGGGGTCACGCACAAGCTGATGCAGGGAATCTCGCCGGGTTACGGCTACACCGCTATTATCGTCGCCTGGCTTGCCAAGCTGAATCCGCTAGGTCTGATCGTCACTTCGATCCTGTTCGGCGGTCTTATTGTTGGCGGCTATAGTGTGCAGACCATTGGACTGCCTTCGTCCATTTCGGAAATGCTGCAGGGTGCAATCTTGTTTTTCCTGATTGCCGGCGATATGATCCACCGTTTCCGCATCCGCCGGAGTGCATAGCAGCATCCTCTTAGAGAAGGGAGTTTACCCATGGATTTCACTACACAGTTACTAATAGCCGCCATATCTGCCGGAACACCACTGCTGCTAGCTACACTCGGGGGCATCCTGAATGAACGGGCAGGTATTATCCAACTGGGTGCGGAAGGATTGATGCTGATGGGGGCGGTCACCACCTGTATCGTCTATATCCGCACAGAAAATTTGCTGCTGGCTCTCCTAGCGGCCATGGCTATCACTGCTGTACTTGGCATCGTTCATTCCTTCCTGTGTGTCACACTGCGCGCCAACCAGACCATGTCCGGCCTGGCGATGACGCTGTTCGGCAGTGGCCTAAGTGCTTATCTGGGCAAGTCTATCAGTGGGATTCCGCTGCCGGGTCCTTCGCCCAAGCTGGATCTGGGCTGGGTCAAGTCGATTCCGGTGGTCGGTGATATCTTTGGCCGGATGGATGTTCTGACATGGTTAAGCCTGCTGCTGGTGCTCGCGCTGCATCTGCTGATTCACCACACCTCCTGGGGTCTGCATTTGCGGGCTGTTGGAGACAGCCCGGCGACAGCTGACGTTATGGGCATCCGCGTACAGCTGATCCGTTACAGCTATGTCACTGCCGGGACGGTGCTGATTGGCCTTGCGGGTGCCGACATGGTGCTGTCTTACGCGCCTACATGGAATGAAGGGCTTACGGCAGGCCGGGGCTGGATCGCCGTCGGTCTGGTGATTTTCGCCAGATGGAATCCGCTTCGCGCATTGTTCTGTGCCTATTTATTCGGAGCGCTTGATTCACTCGGATTTCGCATGCAGTTGCTCGGCAGTACGATTCCACCCTATTTCCTCAAGATGATTCCATACGTTGTAACGATTCTGGTACTGATGTACCTCGGTTACCGCAACCGCAACAAGCCCTCCGGCACACCGGAATCACTGGGAACACCGTACGTTAGGGAGCAGCGTTTCTGAATGTATAAATATGCGGCGATTAAGCTATGAAACGTACCTTGAAGAAGTTAAAATTAAAAACAATCGGGAATGAGTTAACTAGAGAAAGAAGGAAAGCCTGTGACGACGACACCGCCTATATTTCTGACACTGGAAGATATAAACCGTATGAGCAAAGCGGAATTTGTAGTGAGTCTTGGGGGAATCTTCGAACATTCGCCTTGGGTAGCGGAGGGGGCGTATACGCATAATCCGTTTCACTCCATCGCAGAATTGCATAAGATTATGGTACATACGGCGCGTAATGCGGAGCAAGAACAGGTAGAGGAACTTTTGCGCGCACATCCGGATTTGGCGACCCGGCTTCAGGTCAGTCCGTTATCGGCAGCGGAGCAGCAGGGGGCTGGGTTGGACCGCCTGACTCCGGAGGAATTCACCAGACTTACCGCGCTGAATGCGGCATATACGAAACAATTCCGCTTTCCTTTTATCCTGGCTGTGCGCGGCAAGAATAAGGATGATATCATCCAGTCTATTGAAGAACGTGTGAACCGGACACTGGAGGAAGAGTGGGAGCAGGCGCTTACAGAGATTGGCAAAATCACCGCTTTCCGGCTGAATGATCTGATTCAGGAGAAGGCTCCAGAGCTATAAAGCGAGAGTAAATTGAAACAGAAGATATAGGACCAATAGAACCAGCGGAGGTGCTCTATCATGACTGGAGTGGGGATAGTTGGTATAGCCTGTGAATTGGGGAATTCGGGAAGCACACTTGGGATTGCTGATGACTTGGAAATGAATGCGGGAACGGTTCAGCGGTCTGTGAGCATCCGCTTGATAGATAGACATAGCTGGAAAAGAGGGCCTGGAGCATGAGCGGCCGTCTGACAACTCATGTGCTGGATCTGTCACGTGGAATGCCGGCTGCAGGGATGAAACTACAACTTTGGAGCCTTGTAGAAGGCTCAGGCGAGCTGTTGCGTGAGGCAACCACGAACCATGACGGCAGACTGGATGCTCCGCTGCTGGAAGGAGTGGAGCTAGTCCCGGGCTGCTATGAGCTGCTGTTTTTGGCTGGAGATTACTTTCGGGATAGCGGACAGGAAGGAGTCTTTTTTCTGGAACAGGTCCCGATCCGGTTCAATATCCTTAAGACAGAAGATCATTATCATGTTCCGCTGCTTGTTGCTCCCGGAGGCTACAGTACATACCGGGGCAGCTAAATAGAGCAAGAGTTAATGACCGGAGGTGACCGATTCATGGAGGAATCATACGAGGTTATTATCAAAAATGGAGATGTCGTGCTGCCCGGAGAAGTACGGAAGCTGGATATTGGGGTTAAGGACGGGAAGATCGTTGCACTGGGCCAAGGGCTTCAGGCGGCGGCAGATACCACGCTCATTGATGCGGAGGGGCACTATGTACTGCCGGGAATGATCGATATGCATGTGCACTTTAATGAACCGGCGTTTGGCCACTGGGAAGGATTTCGTTCCGGTTCGGCAGCATTGGCGGCAGGAGGATGTACCTGCTATGCGGATATGCCGCTGAATGGGAATCCGCCTACGGTAAATCAGGCTGCACTTCAGCTCAAGACAGAAGCTGCCTCCGGGAATTCTGCAGTGGATTATGTATTGTGGGGCGGTCTTGTTCCTGGAAATCTAGGGGATTTAGAGGATCTGGCGAAGGCCGGCGTGACTGGCTTCAAGGCCTTTATCTCTAATCCTGGCGGTGAAGGAGAAGGGCGTTTTCGTGAGGTGGATGACGAGACGCTGTATTTGGGAATGCAAAAAATCGCCGCACTCGGCGGTATTCTCGCCCTGCATGCGGAGAGTGAAGATATTACGGCCGTGTTATCGGCGGATGCTGTTCACAGCGGAAAGACTGGAGCGCGGGACTTCGCTGCTTCCCGCCCTGCGATAGCGGAGCTTGAGGCAGTATCACGGGCGCTGCTGTACAGTGAACGTACCGGCTGCCGGCTGCATTTCGTGCATATCAGCACGGCTGCCGCGATTGAGATGATCCATGCTGCCAAGCAGCGCGGACTGGATGTGACGGCAGAAACCTGTCCGCATTATCTGATGCTGAGTGAAGACAGCATGGAACAGCTGGGGCCTGTAGCCAAATGCGCTCCGCCTCTCCGAAGCCCAGAAGAGCAGGAAAAGCTGTGGGAGGTGCTGGCTGAGGGCAAAATCGATCTGATCGCCTCAGATCATTCGCCTTGTCCGCCTGAGCTTAAGCTGAATCCTGATTTAACATTTTTTGAAGCCTGGGGCGGGATCTCGGGGGCTCAGAGCAGCCTGGAGCTAATGTTCCATGAAGGAGTTCATGTGCGCGGACTGCCGGTTACCCTAGTCTCGGCTTTATTGTCGGAGAAGCCGGCGCGGCGATTCGGACTTGACCACCGCAAAGGCTCTATCGCGCCGGGGCTGGATGCCGATCTGGTGCTGCTGAATCCAAGGGCCGATTACACACTGGCTGCGGCGGATCTGTTCTATCGGCACAAGCACAGCCCCTATACCGGAATGACTTTATCCTGCAAGGTTACAGCCACGATCTGCCGGGGGAATGTGGTATATACCGCTGAACAAGGTGTGGTGTCGCCGGACAAAGGAAAATGGCTGCAAATTAATTATGGGCAGCCGGCTCTATGAAGAGGCCGTTCCTGCACGCCCCGGCTGCAGACATGCTGGAGCTGCTCGAGGAATTGGCAGCGTTCAGCACCCCGGGACCGGGTGTTACCCGTCTGCTATATACGCCGGAGTGGAGCGGGGCACAGCATTTTTTGCAGGAAAAAATGGCTGTGCTCGGGCTGGAGGTTCATACGGATCCAGTAGGTAATGTCTTTGGGCGGCTGAGCGGATCACAGGATTCTGATAAAGTAATCCTTACCGGCTCCCATATCGACACCGTTGTGAACGGCGGCAAATATGACGGAGCTTATGGAGTAGCGGCTGCTGTCACCGCGATGCACTATTTGGCAGAGACTTTCGGGCGTCCGCTGCGGACGCTGGAGGTTGCTGCGTTCTGTGAGGAGGAGGGGAGCCGCTTTCCGCTGACGTTCTGGGGTTCCGGGAATGTGACGGGCCTATACAACGGAAGCATGGCGGAGTCTGTCTCTGATCTGGAGGGGATTACACTTATGGCGGCAATGGAGTCCTGCGGTCTACTTAACCAGGGGAGCCAGCCAAACCATGATGATCACGCTGACCGCCTCATGATTTCCGCCCGGAGAGACGATATCGGGACGTATGTCGAGCTACATATCGAGCAGGGCATCATTTTGGAGCAGTCCGCTCAGCAAATTGGGGTGGTGCAGGCGATTGTTGGCCAAAGACGATTCACTGCCAGAGTCATTGGAACCGCGAATCATGCCGGAACAACGCCGATGAGGCTGCGCCAGGATGCGCTTGCCGGTACAGCGGAGATGCTGTCTGCGCTTGAGCAGTTTGCTGTTGAAGAGGGGGAGCCGCTGGTAGCCACCACTGGCAGGCTGGAAGTCTTTCCGGGAACATCGAATGTGATCCCGGGCGAAGTGCAGTTCACGCTGGATATCCGCCACAGTGAGACAGAGCGGCTGGAGAGCTTCTGTTCCCGGGTCATGGCAAAGTTTAGAGAGATTGCGGCCCGGCGCGGGCTTAAGCTTGAGCTTGAGCAGACGCTGGCTACGTCTCCCGCTCCGATGAACCAGGCGCTATGTGAAGCCCTTGAACATATCTGTCAGGAGCAGGGGAGAGACTTCCGCAGTATGGTGAGCGGGGCGGGGCATGATGCTCAGCTGTTCGCGCCAAGGTGTCCGACGGCGATGATTTTTGTGCCCAGCCGGGCGGGGATCAGCCATTCTCCGGAGGAATATTCCTCGCCAGGGGAGCTGGCGGCTGGGCTGGATGTTCTGACAGCATTACTATATAAGCTTGCCTACGAGCAAAACTGAACTTATAGAGGGAGAGATAATCATGAAGCGGTACGAAGATTTGTCACCGTCCCTGCGGTGCATTATGACCCCCGGACCGGTGGAGGTCGATCCGCGTGTGCTGCGGGCAATGTCTTTTCCCGTACTTGGACAATTCGATCCTGAATTTACAGACATTATGAATGAGACGATGGGAATGCTGCGCGAGCTGTTTGCAACGGAGAATAAATGGGCTTATCCCGTGGACGGTACCTCACGCTCCGGTATTGAAGCAGTAATGGTCAGCCTGATCGCTCCGGGTGACCGGGTGCTGATCCCGATCTATGGGCGGTTCGGCCATTTGCTGCATGAGATCGCCGAACGCTGCGGTGCCGAGGTATTCACGATCGAGAAAACCTGGGGCAGTGTATTTACGCCGGAGGAGGTCATCACCGCGATCAAGAGCGTCAACCCTGACGTGGTTGCCATGGTTCATGGCGAGACCTCGACTGGACGGGTGCAGCCGCTGACCGGGATTGGGCGGGCCTGCCGTGAGCACGATGCGCTGCTGATTGTGGATGCTGTGGCGACTATTGGCGGGGTACCGGTGGAGACAGATGCCTGGATGCTGGATGCCGTTGTCGGCGGCACTCAGAAATGCCTGTCCATTCCTTCAGGCATGGCGCCGGTAACCTATAATGAGCGCGCCGAAGCCAAACTTATGAAGCGTAAACAGGTAGAACGCGGACTGCGCACAGGCGGAGCTCAGAGCAGTGAGCTGCCAGTGGTTCGCAGCAATTATTTTGATCTGGGCATGCTGCAGGATTACTGGAGCGAACAGAGGCTGAATCACCATACTGAAATGACCTCCATGCTCTATGCACTGCGGGAGGGGGTGCGGCTCGTGCTGGAAGAAGGGCTTCGGGAGCGGCATACCCGGCATGCCTTGCACGAACGGGCTCTGGTCGCTGGACTTACGGCAATGGGCCTAGAGCTGTATGGAGACCCGGAGAGCAAGCTGACGGTTGTGACCTGTGTACTCATTCCGGAAGGGGTGGACGGCGAGTCGGTGCGGGAGATGCTGCTTAGCCGCTTTGGCATTGAGATTGCCAGCTCTTTCGGTCCATTAAAAGGGCTGATCTGGCGCATTGGCACCATGGGCTTCAGCTGCCGCGAGAATAATGTGCTGCGTGTGCTGGGTGCACTGGAGGCTGCCCTGCTGCGGCACGGCTATGCGGTTCCTTGCGGGCTTGGCGTTCAGGCAGCATTAGATGAATATGAGGCAAATGCGGAATAAAGCTATCCTATCCGGTATAATGCTGTTTGTATATGTCAACGGGAGGAGAGAAGTATATGTTATTTGAAAGAAAACCGCTTGCCGATTGTGTCCCCGATCTTGTGGCCACCGCGCGAGGCGATCTGCCGGCTACCCTGGTTATTACTGGCGGCAAACTTGTCAATGTATGCTCTGGTGAAATTCTGGAGGGAATGTCTGTCGCCGTTCAGGGCGGACGTATCGCATATGTGGGCAAGGACGTCTCACACATGACCGGCGAAAGTACTCGGGTCATTGAAGCCGCCGGTAGATATCTGGCTCCGGGTCTGCTGGACGGACACTGTCATATTGAGAGTACGCAGCTGACGGTGACGGAGTTTGCCCGCGCTGTGCTACCGCTTGGTACTACAGGCGGATTCTTCGACGCGCATGAGATTGCCAACGTGTTCGGACTGAAGGGTATTGAGCTGATGCTGGAGGAGATGCGCGGAACACCGCTCGCTGCATATATGCAGGTAGCCTCCTGCGTGCCTTCGGCGGGTGCCGAATTTGAAACGACCGGCGCTTCCATAGGACCGGATGAGGTAGCGGAAGCCTATACCTGGGGCGACGACGTTATTGCCCTGGGCGAAGTGATGAACTTCCCCGGTGTGGTTTACGGCGATGCAAAAATGCTCGGGGAAATTCAGGCGACATTGCGCGCAGGCCGGGTGGTGGATGGGCATTTCACCTGGCCTTCGAATGATTGGAGGCTGCCTGTGTATGCGGCCGCTGGCGTAACCGGCGATCATGAGTGTGTTACGGCCGAGGATGTAATCGAACGCGTCCGTCTGGGTATGTATGCCAAAATGCGGCGCGGCTCCGCCTGGCATGATGTGGCGAAGACGATTACCGCACACACGGAGCATGGGCTGGACCCGCGCCGGATGCTGCTCGTGACCGATGACCGCAGCTCGGAATCCTTGCGCGACGAAGGTCATATGGATTTTGTGGTGCGCCATGCCATCTCGCAAGGGGTGAAGCCGGTGACAGCCTTTCAAATGGCGACGATCAACACCGCTGAACGCTTTGGGGTTGCCCGTGATATCGGCTCGATTACACCGGGGTCCTGTGCCGATATGATTTTGCTGGACGGCAATCTGGCGGATGTTCATGTAGTGACGACTATAGCGGCAGGTGTTGTGGTGGCCGAGAATGGGTTCATGACTGTTCCCCTTGAGACGTATACGTATCCTGATGAGGTGCTGACTTCGGTTCATTTGCCGCAGCTCCCAGTGGCTGAGGATTTTGTGATCCGTACCCCCATTGAATCTGGTAGTCTGCCAACACGGGTCATTCGGGTTATTGAGAACCATGTGGAGACGGAGGAGCTTATTCTACAACTGCCCGTAGAAGCAGGAAGACTGCAGTTAGAGAACGGCCTTTGCAAAATAGCTGTCTTTGAGCGTCACAAAGGAACCGGCAACAAATCGGTTGGTGTTGTAGCAGGAATCGGCTTCCATGAGCCTGCGGCCATAGCCATGACCGTGGCCCATGACAGCCACAATGTGCTGGTGATTGGCAATGATGATGAACTGATGGCGGCAGCAGCAAGGGCGGTAGCGGAAACTCAGGGCGGTGTGGCTGTATTCACAGCCACCGGAACCACGCTTTTTCCGCTGGCTATCGCCGGACTGATGTCCGTAGAGCCGTTCGAAATTGCAGCGGCACAATCTGCGGCGATCAGCAAAGCGCTTTATGATTCGGGGTGTACGTTGAATTATGCCTTTATGACCTTGTCCTTGCTTGCGCTGGCCGTGATTCCGACTCTGCGCATCTCCGATAAAGGCTTGGTCCGCATCTCACCGGAAGAGGGAATTCAACTCGTTTCCTTGTTTGTATAGTTCAAAATAGCCAATTCAAACGATGGGGTGTCTACAGTCATTCATTTGACTGGGATACCCCATTTTTACTATGGAAATAATCGCTGGACGTAGTACTTTTAGACTCCTCGGGCCGTAAAAAGTAACGATATTGTAATCAAAACATATAAATTAACCATTTCATCACATTAAGAAACATATTTTTTTAAAATTTTTATGAAAAAGATTAACAAACAGCAGGAAATAGACGATAATACTTTTAAATTAGTTAAAATTATTGCCTTATTGTGATGATGACAAGGTACGGAAAGCCCAAATATGAGGAACGGGGTGTATGAAATGATGAGATTGGATACGCAAGACATCGTGAATATCACCAGAAAGCAAATCGCGGCCATTTTTAAAATGGAGCCGCTTGAACTGAGGTTCGTCAATGATTTTCAAGGTGAGCAGTATCTGTTAACCAATGACAAGCTGCATCTCAACAACCAGCACTACTGGGCCAAGGTTATGGAGTGTGTCTTTGACAACCATACCCGGCCGGTTCTGATGTGTGAGGTGCTGTACTTCCTGAGGAACGAATTTTTGGAGAGTGATATCAAGCTTCGTTTTTCTTATGATTTTGCAGAAGGTGCTGATGGAGGGGCTGTGGCGTGGGCTGAGGTGAGTTTCAATGATTCACCTGAATTGCAGCCGGGAGAAATCGCCGAATTAATCGATTTTGCACTGTCGTTGCAGGATAAGCAATGGTTCGAGGAATTGACTTCCAAATACAAACAGTTGACTGCATGAGTCTAACTTTCATTCATAGAGTCCTTACGGAATCAGACTGACAAGCCGCTCTACTCGCATGTTTTTATGCGGATAGGCGGCTTGTATTATTTTTGTCCGCATATGGAGGGGACTTTCACCTCCAGCCTTGACCATGCCTTTCTACCAGCTGGGCCAGAAATTTAATCCATGCCTCATTCTCATTCAGACAAGGAACAGCGATGAGGTTGTCTGCTTGCCCGCCGCCCTCTTCGAACAGCTCCCGGCCTTCGATGGCCAGCTCATGCAGTGTTTCAAGGCAATCGGTTACAAGCCCGGGAGAGAAAATCAGCGGTCGGCAGACTCCACGGCTGGCGAGCTCCTTAAGAACATCAGAGGTAGAAGGGCCAATCCATTCCTCCCGTCCGAAGCGGGATTGAAAAGTAGCCTGCCAGCATCCTGGCTTCCAATCCATGGCTTCCGCAAGCAGCCTTGCCGTTTCCAGACACTGCAGCGGGTAGGGATCTCCTGTATCAGCATATCTGCGGGGAATGCCATGAAAGGTCAGCACAAAATAATCCGGCACTGAACTTAAGCGGGTTATGTGCTGCTGAAGATGCATCTTCATCGCCGAGATGTAGCCGGGTTCATTATAGTAGGCTTCCACAAATCGCAGGGCCGGGACAAATCTTTTGGTTACCGGACCGCTGGCGCTGCGACGTCCAAGAGCGGCAAAGCTCGCAGCATCATAGACGGAAGCGGTTGTAGTAGAAGAATATTGCGGAAAAAGGGGAATGATGATCATCCGTGTTACACCGGCCGCTTCCAGCTTAGCGATCGCCTGCTCCATGCTTGGCGTACTATAGGCGAGCCCGAGCTCTACCTGGTAACACCTGCCAAGTATCCGCTGAAGCGCGGCACACTGGGCTAGTGAATGAATCAGCAGTGGTGAGCCGTCCTGATGCCAGATCTGGCTGTACAGCAGGGCTGAACGGCGCGGCCTGACGCGTAGAATGATTCCCCTTAGCAGCGGCTGCCAGAAGAGCGGCGGATAATCAACAATTCTTCGGTCTGATAAGAAACGGAGCAGATAGGGCCGGACGGCCTTGGCATTGGGGGCTTCGGGAGTTCCAATCTGAGCAAGAATGACTCCGATAGGAGGGGGGGACAGCATGGTTAGGACTCCTTTCTATCCAATAGACATCGTTTTAAAATATCACATCCATTATTGAGAATACAGTATAAAGAATCACATGATTATCATAACCCGGAGTAAATGGGAGGAATTGAGAGAGATAAAAAGTATCTATTTTGAATTAATTGCGAAATAGTGATGTTTCTTATAGGGTATGTGATTTTGTATACAGAGAATCAAAGGATAAATTTGATACCATCAAGCCAGAAATTACCGCTGGCAGGCTTGAATCCTTTTGTGAATTAATTCACCTTTTGTATAGACCATATAAAATGGATGTATTCTTTCGTACACGGGATGGGTCGCGCACGAACTGGAGAGGGGGGATGAACTCTTATGTCTTATGAAGAGAAAGGAGGATCTTCATAAGAACAGAAGAGAGATAAGCATGTTGAAGCTTGTATTTGAAATGCTACATATTACTGGGGATATGGTAAAGGAGAATACTCATTGAAAAAGCTAATTTCTTTGACAGTCACCGCAGCTTTGCTGCTCGCACCACTTGCGTACACGATTAATGCACCTGCTCTGAACCTGAAGGTGGATGCGGTTTCAGCAGCATCGGAAGAAGCACCAGCAGCCACAGCCAAACCGGCAGCCACAGCCAAACCGGCCGCTACGGCTAAGCCAACACCGAAAGCAACAGCAAAACCAAAACCAACGGCAAAACCAAAGCCAACAGTGAAACCAACGCCAAAAGCGACAGCCAAGCCAGTTGCGACAGCAAAACCGGCTGCAACGCCAAAAGCGACAGCCAAACCAGCTGCGACAGCCAAACCAGTTGCCACAGCCAAACCAGTTACTACAGCTAAACCAGTTGCCACAGCTAAACCGGTAGCAACTGCTAAACCCGTAACAGTAAAACAAGCTGTGTATCAGGATGGAGTGTACGTTGCTTATGGCAACGCTTACTCCAAAGGCACAGAAGGTGCTAAAATAACAATCAAAGATGGCAAGATTACGGCTATCGAGCTTATGAGAACCAATCCGAAAATCATCGATGCCAACGCACGCGACAATTACAGCGGCGTATGGGTGGCTTACGGATTAATGAAAAACAGACTGCTTGGCCAAACCAGAGACAGTGCAGCAGCAGTTGATGCTGTTTCCGGCGCAACACGCTCCAGCAACGGCTGGAAACTGGCGGTAGACAGAGCGTTTGAAAGATCGCTTGAGGTAAAACCTGCTGATGCTACTTATTTTGCCGGAGATCACATGGGTGTGGATCCAGAAGGCAAATATGCAGTATTCGCCAGCTATGATGCGAACAAGCTTACTGCTGTTAAGCTGTATCCGCTGAATGCCAATGGAAGTTTCGTGGATGAGAAGGCGTACACTGCAGAACAGACTGCTGCGATTACGGCAATTACACCTGTACTGCTCGCTAACGGTTCTTCCGCTCAGCCAGTTGCCGGCTACGAAGCGGATTCCAAGGCTGCTATCAAGGCTTTCTGGGATGCTGAACAAAA
Source organism: Paenibacillus sp. 22594 (assembly GCF_052044425.1). Lineage (NCBI taxonomy): Bacteria > Bacillati > Bacillota > Bacilli > Caryophanales > Paenibacillaceae > Paenibacillus > Paenibacillus sp. 22594. Next base: position 66,698 of record NZ_JBQENA010000004.1, on the reverse strand, counting down.
CGCTACCATCAACAACACTTCCGCTTACATTGACGGATTCTATTCTTCTTACGGTACTGCAAGAAGCGTAGGCGTAGAAAGAGCAGATGTTATTATCCGCAACGGCAAGCTGGTAGATGTAAAGCTGTACAGACTGGGTACCAACCTGATCGACAGAGGCGCAACTGCCTATGCGGAAGTGGTTAAAGCCAATGCACCAATGACTGCAAAATTGCTTGCTAATGGTTCTTATATCGCTAATTATGATGAGAAGGTAGACGGCATTTCCGGCGCTACTGAAAGCAGCCACGGCTGGAATCAGGCTGTAGAAAGAGCTTTCGAAAAGGCTCTGAAAGTTCCAACAGCCGGCCAGTATTTTGACGGAAAATTTGCCGGTGTAGACAATGCTTCCAAAGTCCTGCTGCTTGTTGATGTAGCAGCAGACCAGGTAACTGGTATTAAAATGAGCTTGTTTGGAACCGACGGCAAGCTGATTGCTGACGACAAGCTGACTCCAGAACAAAAAACGCTGGTGAACCAGCTTACAGCAGCTATGCTGGACAAAGGCGTAGAAATGGATTATGTAAACGGTCAAGAAACCTTGTCTGCAGCAGCAAAGGCAGCTCTGGTTGACGCTTTGACCAATGCTTCCAAAGTTCAAGGCACTTATAAAGACGGTACATTCACCGCCTATGGTGATGCTTATGATAAAGGAACCAACAAAGCTGATGTTACCCTGCGTAATGGTAAAATCGTAAATGTAACGCTTACCCGTGTAGGCATGAACATGGTTGACCTGGGTAAAAACGCTTATGTTGAAGTACAAAAAGCCCTTCCTCAGCTGACAGCCAGCTTCCTTGCCGCAGGCACCAGAGAAGGCGTTCAGCAAGTAGATGCAGTATCTGGCGCAACCAGCAGCAGCAAGGCACTAAAGGCTGCTGTGGACAGAGCTTACGGCAAAGCCGAAGTTACTGAAGCGAACAAAGCAGCTTACTTTGACGGAACCTTCATTGGTGTAAGTACTGACAAGTCGGTAAATGTTATGGTCTATGTCAAAAACGGTGTTCCTGTGAACATGGTTCTCTACTTCCTGGACTATGCAGGAAAAGTAAAGGGACTCAATCAATTGACCGACGCTGAAAAAGCAGTAAAAGCTGAAATTGAGACTACCTCGTCCGGTTCTGGTCTGCACAAGTACGGATATCGTCCGGCTGCATTCGGTTCCAACGATGATGAGAAAACAGTCTCTGCCAAAGTGGTAGAAGCGATCAAAGCCGCTCTGGAAACAGCAGGTAAGTAATTTCCTAATAAGCATTGAAGGGGTTGTCCTTGGTCATTTGCAATTGGCCTGGGATAACCCCTTTTTATATCGATGAAGAACGGGTTATGATGGGATGGGACATAAATTGCGATGGCAATCGTATAGTAATTTAAAGGGTTTTTGGAGGTGAATGTCTAAAGTTTAATATACACAACAGGTGACAGCCTGTTAGTAATGGGAGGCTCCAAAATGACACTTATTAAACAGCTATCTCCGCAGGATGAATTTGTCGGCTTTTATCTGTTACGGGAGCTGGCAATCAAACAAACAAACGGTACTCCTCCGAAGGATTATTTTGATATTGTTCTGGGTGATTCCAGCGGCCAAATATCCGCTAAATATTGGGATGCAAGTACGACCGATAAAGAAACCTTTTTCCCGATGGCGCTTGTGAAGGTACGCGGGGTTGCGCATACTTACCGCGAGAAGCTTCAAGTGAAGATTACCAAGATCAGACTGGCAAGTGATTCGGATAATGTTTCACTCACTGATTTTATAAGGTCCGCACCCATCCGTCCGGTGGATCTGATTCATACCATCAAAGGGGTGATGAATAGCATCACCGACCCGGAGATTGCGACCATTGTATCGTTTTGTGTGGGCAAAGTGGAAGAGAAATTAATGCATTATCCGGCGGCCAAAACCCATCATCACGCGTATTTCGCCGGTCTTGCTTATCATATGGTGCGGATGCTGGAAATCGGCGAGTTCCTCTGCAAGCAGCGGCCGTTCCTGAATCCCGATCTGATGAAGGCGGGGATTATTCTGCATGATATCGCCAAGCCCGAGGAAATGATCTCGCAGTTCGGGATTGTATCTGACTACAGTGTGCAGGGTAAGCTGATCGGCCATATCTCTATGGCGTCCAATTGGATCACCGAGGCTGCGATCCGCTCAGATATTGATTTGGAATCGGAAAAAGTGCTCGGCTTGCAGCATCTCGTATTATCTCACCATAACCTGGGTGAGTGGGGAAGCCCGGTTCAGCCGCAGACGGCAGAGGCCGTGGCTCTTCACCATATTGATGCGATGGATGCGAAGCTGCAAATGGTGGAAGATGCGCTGGATACGACACCGGAGACAGAAGAGTGGACGCCGTTCATCCGGGGGCTGGAGAATAAGGCTGTGTATCGGATGAAGATATAGTTCTATCTCCATTAAAATGAAAGTTTTCTATTTAGGGTTTGCCGTGACTCCAGAGAATGTTTGGACTTCCGGCCGCTGTTATATTTGGATTTCCTGATTGAAACCGCTGGACGCGGTAGAAATCCAAATATAAAGGCGGACGCGTTCGCTCCTCCAGTTCCAAACTTCTCCTCCGTCATTTACCCTTTTTAGTAGTTTTCAAGTTCAACGGATATAGATAGGGTTGTGTAGCAAGAAGAAGCAGGAAGAACCCCCGATCCGCTAAATGGATCGGGGGTTCTGTGTGCTGGGGGAAGCGCTGTGGTCAGGGCAGAATTAAAAGAAACTGCTAAAGTTAGATGAACCGCCGAAATCTTTCCGGCCCAGGGAAGCAGAAGAGGATGAAAGACCCGGAGCACCGGGAGCACCGGAAAGCTTGTTGGTGGCAGATTTTTTGGCAGCAGGTTTCTTGGCAGTTTTCTTAGGCGGAGACTTGAAAGGGGTATAGCCGCCGGCATACATCGTTCCGGCCTTATAGCCTTGACTCCCGGCCAGATGTAAGGGATCAGTGTGCTGCTCTCGTTCCATCAGCTTGAGTAGAATGGCGGCTGCAGCCCTGGCATCATCCAGTGCATCGTGATGCTTCAGGCTGATCCCGAAATACTGGGATATCACATTCAGTTTATGGGAGGGCAGCTCCTGCAGCATCTTTTTGCCAAGCAGGTAGGTGCACATGTATTGAAAATCCGGATAGCTGAAGGCCGAGCGGTCCAGACAATAACGCAGGACACTCATATCAAAGGCAGCGTTATGCGCTACCACAACCTCTCCCTGCAGCAGCGGTTCAAGCGTTGGCCACAGTTCATCAAACGTAGGCTTACCCTCAACCATCGAGGGGGTGATCCCGTGAATCGCAATATTCATGCCGTCGAACCGCTGCTGCGGATCAATCAGCCATACATGCTCGGTGCTCACAACTCCTTCTCTCACTTGAACAAGCCCCAAAGCGCAGGCGCTGGAGCGGCTGGAGTTGGCAGTTTCAAAGTCAATCGCTGTAAAATTCATAGGTAAAGCCCCTTATTCATCATATAAGGTAATTTTAAAGGAGCGGATGATCAATTACAATCTATTCAATTTACAAAGGTTAGTTAATATGGTATCTCTTATCTATAAGGATTGGTGAAGGTTTCCAGATCAAGGCAATAGCCCTTGACCAGGGTATTTCCGTTCATAATATCGGTGTCATAGGCCCGCTGGAAACCTAGTCTGTCGTAGAGCCTGATCGCTGAAGCCATCATATCCGAGGTGTGGAGATTCAAGGTAGTGGCTCCAAGCTCCTTGGATCTTCTGGCTGCTTCACGGATCAGTAATGCTGCGATCCCGCGGCCCCGGGTACCCGGAGAGACGGCCAGTAGACGGATAATAGGGGAATGGATGCCCAGTTCCGGTCTCCCGTACGCTTTCTCGGAGGAGAGGAAGAGCAGCACACTTCCGACAATCCGGTTGTCCATTTCAGCGATGATCCGCGCATATGGAGCAGTTCCGTCTACAGAATCAAGAATGGAATGACGGTATTCAGCCCAAAAGGGCTCAGGCAGTTCGGCTGCATATTGACCATAGGCCTCCAGGAGCAGTTCGGCAATGGCATCACGGTCTGAATCCGCTGCGTTGCGGATATGGATCTTTTTAAAGCTGGACATAGTATGCCTCCTGTTCCTAATCCAAATGATTGAGATTAATTATAATTGACAAATCCGATGAATATAAGAGGGATTTAACAATTCTGATAAAAGGATAGAAAAGTTCTATTTATAAGAGTGATTAGTTGACAAGAAAAGGAGCTGTGAATAAGATATAAACTAAATCTATAGGTAAGTACTGCTTTAATTCCTTGTTAATCGATTGGAAAAGTGAATATTATATGTGTGAGATGGAGGGGAAGGCAATTGAACATCGAAAATATTGAGGCCTTTGTATATATCAACCACTATGGGAGCTTCAATAAGGCCGCAGATGTCCTGTATATTTCCCAGCCTACAGTGACTGCCCGTATTCAGTCGCTCGAACGGGAGCTGGATTGCAGAGTATTTGACCGGCTCGGCAAACAGATACATCTCACAGAAAAAGGCAGGCAGTTCCTCCCCTACGCTCAGCAAATTCTGCAGGTCTACCAATCAGGCAAACATCAAATCCAATCGAAGGGACTTGTTCCGGATGAGCTGAGAATCGGGAGTACGGTATCAGTCTCCAATTATCTGATGCCGCATCTTCTGCTGCATTTGAAGAGCGCTTATCCAAACCTGACGCTCAAACTGACAACAGCGTCTACCGAAGCTTTGATTGACAAGCTGAAAGCGAAGGATATTGACCTTGCCTTTATCCGAAAAGTAGTGAATCCGGCGATCCAGGCCTATCCATTCTGTGAAGACCCCATCTCATTATATGTGTATGAGGGACATCCTCTGGCACAGTCCGGGCCGGGCCGCACTTCCATTCAGAGTATTCGCGAGGAGACGCTTGTTTTCTTTGAATGCGGTTCTTTGGATTGGTTGCGGCTCCACCGCGTATTTGAGAGCATGGAGCAGCCGCCGAATATTGTGTATCAGGTAGATAATCTGGAGACAGCCAAGAAGCTGGTGATCAGAAAAGCGGGTATTTGCTTTCTCCCGGCCCTGAGTGTTCAGGATGAAGTGAAAGCCGGAACTTTGATTCGGGTGGATATTGCCGAGACGGAGGGCATCTCATTACGGACCAGCCTGATCTCTCTGAATGGGGAGCATGCCGGATTTATTGAAAGCCTGCTGGAGATCGTGCCGGGCAAAACGCCTAATCGACTTATTGTATAAATGGATTAAAAAACTCTATTAGCGCATGATTGCATGCAGTGATAAAGTTAATTGCATATAATCACCACTAATTCTATAGGGATTATATAATATTATTTGCTGGAGGGATAGGAGATGGGGGAGGTCTACCGGCTTGCAGAGCTTAAAGATGCGCAGCGATTGCAGGATATTACATATCGCGCCTATGCCATGATTCGTGAACTCGGGCTGCAATGGCCGGCAGCTACAGCCGACGTGGCCCTGATCGAAGATAATATAGCCACTAACGAGTGTTATGTGCTTGAAATTGACAACACCGTGCAGGCGACGGTCACGCTGTCAATGGGCGAGGAGATCAAGGCACTCACTGAGCTTCCTTTTGTCAAGTGGTTTGCGGTCAATCCGGACTCCCGCGGAAAAGGGTATGGCGGCAAGCTGCTGGATTGGGTGGAGGAGAATATCATCCTCGGCAAGCTGGGAGCATCTGCTGTTACTTTGGCTACAGCACAAAAACATCCCTGGCTGGTTTCTATGTATGAACGGCGGGGGTACGAAAAATTTGTGGAGCTGGACCCCCGCAATGGCGACGGGATTATGGTTCTGATGAGAAAGAAGCTTGCAGACCAAACAACTTCCATTCAAAGGGGATATAAAAGATGAAGAAGACGAAGAAGACAATCTCGCTAGCCTATGCTTTGATTTTAACGCTCGCGATTGCGGGCTGCGGTAATAATAGTGCGAGCAGCAATCAGGGCAACAATGTAGCTGAAGCAGCACCACAAACTACGGCAGAAACAACTGCCGCAACAGAAAAGCCAGCCCAAGTGACCAAGATCGTCGTCGGTACAGGAACTGGTTTTCCCAAGGTATGCTACATCGATGAGAACGGCAAGCTGACAGGCTTTGATGTGGAACTGATCAAGGAAGTTGACAACCGTCTGCCGGAGTACGAATTTGAACTGCAGACGATGGATTTCAGTAATCTGCTGCTGAGTCTGGACACCAAAAAAATCGATCTGGTCGCTCACGTCATGGAGAAAAACCCGGAGAGGGAGCAAAAGTACTCCTTTAACAAAGAAGCCTACGCCCATTGGAGAAACCGCATTATTGTTTCCAAGGACAATAACGATCCAATTCAGTCGCTGGATGATCTGAAAGGTAAAAAGGTGTTGACCAGTGCGACCAGTGCGCAGTCCACCATTCTGGAGAACTATAACAAGGAGCATGACAATGCGATTACGATCGTCTATCAGAACGGAGCCGCCAATGATACGGTAAGCCAAATTAGCTCAGGACGGGTGAATGCAACGCTCGCTGCAGATTTTGTACTGCCGATCATTGATCCGCAGGGCAAGCTGAAGGCCGTAGGCGGTGAACTGTCCTCCGCAGACATTCTGTATGTCTTCCGCAAAAATGAAGCTGAATCGCAAAAGCTGTCAGATGCTATTGACGGTGCTATCAAGGAATTGAAGGCAGACGGCACGCTTGGCAAGCTGAGCACAGAATGGCTGGGAGCGGATGTTACCGATGCATCGGTGAAGTGAACAGAACTATAGATCGGGGGAAGGGGGTGCTGTATGGGCGCACCGTTTGATATCAGCTATGTATTCTCATTTTTGCCCAAGCTGTTGACTACACTGGGTACCACGCTTTTGATTGTCGCCTGCTCTTTACTGGCGGGTGTCCTTGTCGGATTCCTTATTGCCCTCCCCCGCCTGTACAAGGTGCCGGTCCTGAAGACCTGCGCGGAGATCTATATCTCATTTTTCCGGGGGACCCCGATTTTAATCCAGCTGTTCTTGTTCTATTACGGCCTGCCGGAAATTTTGAAGCTTGTTTCTGTGGATGTGACGCGGACGCCTGTACTGTTCTTTGTAATTCTGACCTACGGGCTGCATACGGGAGCCTTCATGTCCGAGATGATCCGCGCTTCTGTAACGGCTGTGGACAGAGGGCAGGTAGAAGCGGCATATGCGACAGGAATGACATCCTTTCAGGCTTTCTCACGAATTGTGCTGCCTCAGGCGTTAGGAATTGCCATTCCTGTATTCTCCAATCTGGTCATCGCGCTGCTTAAAGATACCTCACTTGCCTTTACCCTTGGGGTGATGGAGATGACGGGAAAGGCACAGACGCTCGGCAGCATCAGCCAGCATTTTATTGAGACCTATATTGCGCTCGCCCTTATCTATCTGGTGATCAGCTTTACGATTGAGAAGCTGCTGCTGGTGGCGGAACGGCGCCTCTTGCGTCATGAGGAACGGAGCAGTCCCGTGAAAAAAATGTTCAGACTGCAAAAAAACGGTTCTTACCGGCGGATCATTGCAGAGCTGGGACCGGGTAAAGGAGGTGGCGGATTGTGAAGCTGGACCCTTCGTTTATATGGACGGCGTTCGTACAAATGCTGAGTGCAATCCCTACCACGCTGTACATTACATTGGTCTCTGTTGTGGCCGGGTTCGTGATCGGAGTGGCCGTGGCTCTAATCCGGATTTACAAAGTCCCGCTTCTGTATCCCGTGGCAGTAGGGTATGTCACTTTTATCCGCGGGACTCCGATGCTTACCCATTTGCTGCTGATCTATTTCGGGCTACCGGTGATGATTGACGGGCTGGCTGTCCATTTTGGCTGGGCCTTCCGGTCGGTATCGATTCCAATGATCGGTTTTGCCTATATTTCCTTTTCAATAACAGCAGGAGCTTATATGTCCGAGGTGGTACGCTCCGGTCTGCTTGCTGTCGACCGCGGCCAGATCGAAGCTGCCTACTCCGTGGGCATGACCACACCCCAGGCACTGCGGCGGATTGTCTTCCCCCAGGCGCTGGCGGCTAGTCTGCCGAATCTGTCCAATTCCGTCATTGGGATGCTACACGGATCAACCCTTGCTTTTACCGTATCGGTTGTGGACATCAACGCCAAGGCCCAGATTGTGGCTTCGACGAACTGGAAGTTTTTTGAGGCCTATCTGGCGGCTGCGCTTATCTTCTGGGGGCTTACGCTCCTGATTGAACGGGCCACTGCCCTGATCGAGAAACGGATCAACCTATACAATCGGGGGGGAGTCGTATGATTAAGATTGAGCATCTATCCAAGTCCTTCGGCCGCCATCAGGTGCTGAACAATATTGATCTAACCGTTACCAAGGGTGAGGTGGTTGTTATTCTAGGACCCAGCGGCTCAGGCAAAACCACTCTGCTACGCTGTGTGAATTATCTGGAAAAGCCTGGCGACGGAGAGATCTCGATCGGTGACTTCCGGTTGAACTGCAAGCATGCCCGCAAAAAGGAGATTCATCAGCTGCGGCAAAAAACAGCGATGGTGTTCCAGCAGTACAATCTGTTTCGCCATAAAACAGCACTTGAGAATGTGATGGAAGGGCTGTTGATTGTAAAAAAGCTTCCGAAGGAGGAAGCGCGTAACCGAAGCATAGCACTGCTGGAAAAGGTCGGTCTCGGTGCCAAACTGGATGCGTATCCGAGCCAGCTCTCCGGGGGCCAGCAGCAGCGCGTCGGCATCGCCCGTGCGCTGGCGCTGGAGCCGGAAGTGATTCTATTCGATGAGCCTACGTCCGCGCTGGACCCGGAGCTGGTAGGCGAGGTGCTGGCAGTTATCCGCAAAATTGCCAAGGAAGGTATCACGATGATTGTGGTGACGCATGAAATGGGCTTTGCCCGCGATGTGGCGAATCACGTGGTGTTTATGGATGGCGGAGTTATTGTCGAAGAGGGGACACCAGCGGAGGTGTTCAACCATCCACGGGAAGAAAGAACCAAGCAGTTTCTGAAGCGGATCACGCCGGAGCTGAACTATTCCATTTAGGAGGCAACCCTATGGCTATTACAATAAGCGTACTGGATCAAAGTCCAATCTTTCCCGGTGAAACGCCGGAGGAAGCCTTTCAGCATACGGTCAAGCTGGCGCAGTTATCCGAGCGGCTGGGCTTCCGCCGATTCTGGGTTTCGGAGCATCATGACTCCGAACAGGTAGCGGGCTCCTCCCCGGAGGTGCTAATCTCACATCTGCTGGCCAAGACAGAGCGCATCCGAATCGGCTCCGGCGGCATCATGCTGCAGCACTACAGCCCTTATAAGGTAGCGGAGAATTTCAACGTGCTGGCAACGCTTGCTCCGGGCCGTGTGGATCTGGGGGTTGGGCGTGCACCCGGAGGTTTGCCCCGAAGCACGCAGGCGCTGCGGCAGGGAGGAGAAGAAGCGGCTTCCTTGACAGACAAAATCATTGAGCTTGAGAAATATGTGCATAACCGGCTGGAGGCGGATCATCCGCTGTTTGGGCTGAAGGCGGGGCCGACTCCAGGTACTCCGCCCGGGCTTTATGTGTTAGGTGCCAGTGTAGCGAGTGCCGAAATCGCTGCCGAGCTGGGGCTGCCGTATGTGTTCTCTTTGTTCATAGGCGGGGATCGGGCAGTGGCTGTGGAAGCCATTCGTGTCTACCAGAGCAGATTTGACACCTCGCAAGGTAAGGAACCGCAAGCGATACTTGCACTTGCCGTACTGGTCGCAGAATCGGAAGAGGAGGCCCGGGAGTTGGCTGGAGCGCACAAGCTGATCCGGATTCATCTTGCCAGCGGCAAGACGCTAACGGTAGCAACCCGTGAGCAGGCTGAGGAATTCACACGGCAAAGCACAGAGGCCTTTACGCTGGAAGAACGGGAGCCGGAGATTACCAAAGGCACAAAGGAATCCGTCCGCGAGCAGCTGCAAGCTTTGGCCAAGGCATCCGGTGTTGAAGAGTTTATCGTCACAACCAATGTGCAGCCCTTTGACAAACGGGTCCGTTCCTTTGAATTGTTGAGGGAAGCATTTGCTGAAGTCCTTACAACACTTTGAGGAGGGAGTCAGGTATGACGAATCAAACGGTGGAGTTCAGTCCGGAGGCGTTTACGGAGACATTGATTGGAATCCGCAGGCATTTGCACCGGCACCCGGAGCTTTCGAATGAAGAGTATCATACGACAGCATATATCACAGCGCTGCTGGAACAGGCCGGGGCGACCATCACGGACTACGGACTGAAAACAGGAGTTATCGCGGAAGTGGGCGGACAGCAGGGGGGACCGGTGATTGCTCTGCGTGCCGACATTGATGCGCTTCCGATTCAGGAAGAAACCGGTCTGCCCTATGCTTCGCTGTATCCCGGCAAAATGCATGCCTGTGGTCATGATTTTCATACGGCGGCACTGATTGGAGCGGTCCAACACTTGAAGCGGCAGGAAAGTCAGTTAAAAGGTACGGTACGGTTTCTGTTTCAGCCGGCTGAGGAAAAGGCGAAAGGCGCACTGCAGATCATAGACAGCGGAGCGCTCGAAAACGTCCGTGCAGTCATCGGCATGCATAATAAGCCGGACTTGCCAGTAGGAACGATTGGAATTACCGGTGGTCCGTTAATGGCTGCAGCAGATGGTTTTATGGTGGAGATACGGGGAGCCGGATCACACGCGGCGGTGCCGGAGGCAGGGACCGACCCTATCGTAGCCGCTTCGCATATCATTACCGCGCTCCAGAGCATTGTCAGCCGCAATGTCAGCGCTCTGCAAAGTGCAGTGGTCAGTGTTACAAAAGTACACAGTGGAAATTCCTGGAACATTATTCCCGAGACAGCGGTGCTGGAGGGTACGATTCGCACTTTTGATGAAGCTGTGCGGAGCAGGGTTCTTGAACGGTTTGAGCAGGTGGCGGTCGGAGTGGCCGCTGCTTTAGGATCGGAAGCGACGGTGCGCTGGCTAGGCGGTCCTCCGCCGGTGAACAACGATCCCGTGCTGGCCAGGCTCGGAGAAGAAACAGCCGATTCGCTCGGCTTTCACCGTGTGAAACCTCAGCCTTCGCCGGCGGGGGAGGATTTTGCTTTTTATCAGCGCGTGGTTCCCGGATTGTTCGTCTTCGTGGGTTCTGCCGGGAACTGGGAGTGGCATCATCCCTCCTTTAATCTGGATGAATCGGCACTGCCAGTGGAAGCCGCATTCTTTGCTGATCTGGCTGTTAGGGTGTTGGAACGCTTCTCTGCAGAAGAGGGTGAAGTATCATAGCTAATTCCCGCAGTTATGACGTTATTATCGTTGGGTGGCTTGCCGAAGCGGAGAGAGACGCTTGTACCTTTTCACAACTGAATATCGGGCCATTTTCCTTGCCCCGCTTTGACTCATCACAGGTCCAGCCGCAGTCTGGACTTACTTTGGAGGGGACTTAATGAGCAGTGAGCAAATCCGGGATTATCTGAATACGTATGACCAATTGGCACAAGCACTGGAAGGTCTGACGGAGGAACGGCTAAAGTGGAAAGCCGCACCGGCCAGCTGGAGTGTCACCGAGGTGCTGGCGCATTTGGCCGATCACAGCATTGTCGTTTCCTTCCGCATCCGTGACATTCTGGCCGGCACTGAGGTGCAGCTCCCGGCATTTCATCAGGACGCCTGGGTTAGCGGGCAGCACTCCAATACAGGCCATGCCGCTGACAGTCTGGAGCTGTTCCGCAGTCTGCTTCACTACAATGGCCTGCTGTTCAACCGGCTAAGCGCCGGGGAATGGGAGAAAAGCGGGATTAATTTTAAAGGCGAGGTTGTCAGCGTTACGGATATTGTCCGCAGCTTTACAGCCCATGTGCAGACTCATCTTGCTCAGATTGAACGGATCAAGCAGGGAGCTGCCGTATTCCATTAAGCTGGTAGTTGGCTCCATAAAACTAACTTTTAGGAGGAATGTATATGACGAGGCCAAAACAATTAAAGCTGGGTGCGCTGCTGCACGGGGTTGGGGGAAGCACCTCTATGTGGCGCCATCAGGACGCCAAGCCGGATGCCAGTGTAAACTTTGAGCTTTATAAGCAGTGGGTGCAGAAGGCCGAGGAAGGCAAGCTGGATCTGATCTTCATAGCGGACGGATTATATATTAATGAGAAATCCATTCCGCATTTCCTGAACCGTTTTGAACCGCTGACGATTCTTAGCGCACTTGCGGGAGTCAGCAGCAGAATCGGCCTGGTTGGCACATTGTCCACCTCCTATAGTGAGCCATTTACCGTGGCCCGGCAGTTCGGATCGCTGGATGTGATCAGCGGCGGACGCGCAGGGTGGAATGTGGTGACTTCTCCACTGGAAGGCTCCGCCTTGAACTATGGCAAAAAGGAGCATCCTGATCATGGCAAGCGCTACCGGATTGCTGCCGAATATTTGGAGGTGGCGCGGGGCTTGTGGGATTCGTGGGAGGATGATGCATTTGTCCGCAATAAGCAGACCGGAGTCTTTTTTGATCCGAAAAAAATGCATACACTGGACCATGAAGGAGAATTCTTCTCCGTTAAGGGGCCGCTGAATATCGCCCGCTCCAAACAAGGGCAGCCGGTTGTTTTCCAGGCAGGGTCTTCGGAGGTTGGTAAAAATTACGCCTCGAAGGAGGCGGACGCTATCTTTACGGGGCATGACACGCTAGAGGAAGCGCAGGAATTCTACCGGGATGTGAAGGAGCGGGTAGCCTCTTTTGGCCGAAATCCGGATGAGGTGCTGGTTTTTCCAGGTATTGCCCCCATTCTTGGCGAGACGCCGGAGGAAGCGGAGCGCAAATATCAGGAGGTTGCCGGACTGGTAACGATTGAGAACGCGCTGAACTATCTGGGGAGATTTTTTGAGCATCATGATTTCTCACAATATCCGCCGGATGAGCCTTTTCCGGAGCTTGGAGATTTGGGACGGAACAGCTTCCAGAGCGGCACGGACAAAATCAAGAAAAATGCCAGGGAAAAAGGCCTGACCCTGCGGGAGGTCGCTCTGCAGGCTGCAACTCCGCGTAGCAGCTTCATCGGCACACCGGCGCAGGTTGCCGATCAGATCCAGGCCTGGTTCGAAGGCGGAGCGGCGGATGGATTTATGATCGCTGCTGCAGTTCCAAGCGGGGTGGAAGAATTCGTGGATCATGTGGTTCCGATTCTTCAGGAACGGGGATTGTTCCGTACCGAATATGAAAGTGACACCCTGCGGGGAAATCTGGGTCTTCCTGTTCCGGCAAACCGCTATGCGAAAGCTTCGGAACCTGCGCGGCAGGTGTGATTGCAGAAATAGAGGAATGCAATTCTTACATGGGTGTCCCAACATGCAAAGCAGCGATCCTCCTATCACGGGAGAATCGCTGCTATTGCATGTTTTTTGTGATTATAAGAATGAAGAGAGCTGTCCCAGTCATAGGGCCGTTAGAACAAGCTCAAATTTATTTGCTCTCACCGGCCTTGCGGCTACGGAGGCGTTCCAGCTCAGCTTCAACGGCACTGTTCAGCGGGGATTCAGCGATGCCGGAGGAATAATGTCCGGAGCTTTCGGCAGATGCTTCCCATTCGCTGATTTTGTCCTCCATGCGGTCGAAGCCGCGGGTGGCAGCACCGGGATTCAAGATCTGTCCAGGGTTACCCGTATGGGCAGTATAACTGGTGCTTTCGGCGGAACGCTTCAGCTCGGCCGCTTTACGGGCACGGGCAGCCAGTTCAGCTCTTTTGGCCTTTAGCCGTTTATGCTCTTCCTTGGCATTCAGCAGAGTGCTCTCCAGAACTACGAGGGCTTCGCGGGTTTCTTCCAGTCCTGCGGTGCATTCCTGGATACTTTCAGTGTAGCGCAGTTTTGCCATGACCGCTGCTCTGGCGGCTGGCTCATTCCCTTCGCTCATGGCTTGCACGGCTTCAGCCTCGCTTCGATCGGCCAGCACCTGATTCTCGTAAATGCGGCGCTCCAGAACACTTGCTGCGGCTTTGAACTCACGCTGTCTGGTTTCGGCACCGGCTATTTTTTCCTCCAGATCCCGCAAATATTGTCCGGTCAGCAGTACCGGGTCCTCCAATTTATTCAGTCCTTCGTGGATGGCTGCTTTGGTCAGGGTTGTAATTCTTTGAAAAATACTCATGTTCATTTCTCCTTTTATTTTCATATATGGTGGCGCTGGTGTGGCGGCTCTGAATTAGTAATACTCATAACCTTCAGGGTAGCTGTTATAGTTCTCTTTAGGTACCACGATACTGGCCAGAATGTACAGGAACGCTACAGTCCCGAAGCTGAATAGGGCAGTGGCGACAACTAAGAGCCGGATGATGGTGCTGTCGATGTTTAGGGAACGGGCCAAACCTCCGCAGATGCCGCTGATTCTCTTGTCACTTTCGGAACGATACAATTTTTTCATAATATAATCTCTTCCTCTCCTATGGGTTGAACCGGGTTAGCAGTTCGTCTTAGCCGTTGTCTATGTGTTTATTGTATAGCTATTGATGATGCTGCAAAACGGCCTGAAGACTGTTCTTTAGTCTCGACCTTAGTCGGGGACGGCATCGGCAGTAAGGCGGGGAAGGCTTGTCCCGTGACAGGATAAGACCATAGTGATCCCGTTTTTTTAACATAACTTGTCAGCTTGTTTATTTGGAATTAACATTGAATGCTTATACTAGCTAGACAATACCGGATCATATCAAGATCAAGACAAGGGAGGACTGGCATGGGAATCCACAAATATTTCCGCTCGCTGAACGAACTGGAACGTATTATCCGCTGCCCCGGCAAATTCAAATTTGAGGAGCACAGCGTAGCGGCCCATTCCTGGAAGGTCGTGCAGTATGCCAAAACACTGGCCGACATCGAGGAGAAAAATGGTGCAGTCATTGACTGGAAGAAGCTATATGAAATTACGAGCAGCCATGATTACGGTGAGATTTTTATTGGCGATATCAAAACCCCGGTGAAACACTCATCTCTGCAGCTGCGGTCCTTAATCCAGCAGGTGGAGGAGGGGATGATCGATAATTTCATTAAGGAGCATATTCCGGAGGAGTTCAAAAGCATCTTCTACCACCAATTGCGTGAAGGCAAGGATGAGTCGCTCGAAGGGCTGATTCTGGAGGTGGCCGATAAGATGGACCAGGTGTATGAAGCTTTTGCCGAACTGCAAAGAGGGAACACGGAGAAGGAGTTTGTGGTGATGTACCGCAATGCCCTGATCAAGATCAAGAACATCGATTTGAAATGTGTCGAGTATTTTCTGGCGGAGATTCTGCCGGACATGGTAAACGAAGAAACGATATCTTCAATTGATATCAGACAGATTACGGAAGAGGCACTGGCTCTGTAGGAAGGAGCGGGTACTCTTCTTTTTTTTGTGGATATTATGTTTGTCTAGTCTGGTTCGATGCAATATATAAATTGGATAATCATGTATATAATAATCCACACATGTTATAATGAAGGAAAAATTTGGGGTGATCATAACCGTGGGATATTTGGACGTATTGCCGGTTTCCAGTGTATTGGCCTGGTTCGGCGGCTTGATGCTTGTTATTTATATTTTGGAGTTCGTGTGGATGCCCCCTAATGGCCGTCTTCGCGTAAACGGTGTGAGAGAATTTGTGAAAAAAGTAACAGCTGATGTCCTGATCTTTTTGATTCTTACCAGTGTCCTTGTCTACTCGCTCCACCCTCAAAAGAGTCAGGTCCTGATGCTGCTGGTCTTTGCATTAAGTATCGTCAGCTATCTGTTCAGCACGGGATTCCTGAAGCTCTCTTTTGCATATCGCGTGTGGGGAACGGCAGTGCACATCCTGCTCTGTACGGGTTTTTACTGGCTGTTCGGCATGATGCTGATGGATTCACTAAAGGTAACGTTCAATCTCAATATGACGGATAATTTCGACATCTTGTATTTTGTGCACGGGCAGGAACGGGGCGTAGTCTATGGATTTTTTGCTGTTCTGGTTATTCTTTATTTTGTGATCGGCAAGCTGTACATGAGACCCGTATATGCATTGTATTCGGAAGCCTATGAGGCGCGCTGCCAGGCCAAGGTTGAAGTATAGGAGTTTTCCACAAAACATATGAAAGAAGGATCTGCATGAGTCTGAGCAAAAGGTTATCCCAAATCCTGTTCCCGGTCATGGTCATGTCTGTGATGGCGGGATGCGGTGATAACACACAGAATAGCGAAGCAGCAAGCAAGCAGGAGCCGTCGACCCCGATTAGCGCTCATCAGGCGCATTGGTCCTACGAGGGAGAAACATCACCGGAACATTGGGCGGAGCTAGACAAACTTTTTACCACCTGCAGTACAGGTAAGGCACAGTCACCCATTAATATTCCACAGGAAAAAGTAAAGGATGAAGCGAGCCTGTCACCAGTCTCTGTGGAGTATTCGCCGTCCCCGGTAGCTATAATGAACAACGGACACACGATTCAGGTTAACCTGAAGAATCAGGACAACCGCATCACTATTGAAGGGAAAACGTATATGCTGCAGCAGTTCCACTTTCACCTGCCCAGCGAACATGAGGTGGATGACAAGCATGCGGATATGGAGCTCCATTTTGTGCATAAAAGTGATGAGGGTAAGCTTGCAGTACTAAGTGTGCTGATCACTAAAGGCACAGAAAATGCCGAACTGAGCAAGCTGTGGTCCGTGCTTCCGAGCGAAGAAAACAAAGAAGAAATTGCGGTTCCGGGTAATTTTGACATGAACAAGCTGCTTCCGGCAGACCTTCATTCCTTCCGCTACCAAGGATCGCTCACCACGCCGCCATGCACCGAAGGCGTGCAATGGATCGTTCTAGAACATCCGGTTCAATGGTCTGAAGCCCAAATCAGCCAATTTGCAGCAATTTTCCCGCATGATAACCGTCCCGTACAAACGCTCGGGTCACGGGAAATTGAGTCGGATGAATAAAGACCTTTATCTCCACGATTTCGAGAGATAAAGGTCTTTTGATCATGTATACAGGTTCAACGCCGATTTATTTCGAGATCTGATCCATCAATGCTTTGATTTCCGGATCCAGGCACAGGGCATTCATGATAATGGTCAAAGCCTCTGCTCTGGTCGATGATTGAGCCGGGGCAAATTTGCCGTTGCCTTTACCACTAATCAGACCGATTTCGGCAGCTTTGGCAATCTGGTCCTTGTTCCATGCACCTGCCGTATCACTGAAGGCGATGCCCCCTTTTACCGGTGACACGTTATTGAAGTTCACAATCCTGGATAGGATGGTAACGATTTCGGAGCGGCTGATTTCCCGGTCCGGCCTAAAGGTTCCATCCGGGTAACCGGCAATGACACCATTAGAGGCTAACACGGCAATGGCCTCTTGGGCCCAATGGGCATTAACGTCACTTAATGGAAGGGAGGTATCCGACTTCACCAAACCAAAGGCTTTGATAAGGACTGTGGCAAATTCCCCTCTGGTGATGGTTTGGTTCGGTTTGAAAGAGCCATCGTCATACCCTTTGATGATTTTCAACTTAAGGAAGGCCGTGATCGTCCGGGTGCTCCACAGGTCAGCTATATCCTTAAGGGCTGGTACGGGAATGTCCCCGTCTTTCGCGGCAATGATGCTCTTCAGTGTCTCTTTTAGGGCTTGAGCGCTTACTCCCTCAGCAAAAACAGCAGATGGCGGCATCTTAACCGGAACAGGCTTATCTGAAGGAACAACTGAAGGTGTTGCTGTAGGCACTGCACTTGGTACCGTGCCAGGGTTCTGTCCTGTCCCTGTACCAGGAGTTGGGCTAGGGTTCGTGCTTGGTACCGGACTTGGGTCTGAGCTTGGAGCCGGAGTTGGGTTCGGGCTTGGTTTTGTGCTTGGCTCCGGTTCCGGTTCGGGATTAGGGTCAACGGTTTTTGCTTTTTCAATAGTCAGGCTTTGCAGTTTTTGGCCATCTGTCGTTCTTGCTTCAATCAATATCCGGTCTTTGTCGATCGAGATGGCGGAATAGACCGGAAAATTATCATCATACAGATACTCCAGGTAATCAAACTTGACCGCATCGTAGAACTTCCAGCCGGAGGAACCGCCAGACAGGTACACAGTGCCTGGGCTGCCATCTTTCCTGGGCTGGGCATTCTTCATAGGATAGGTCCAAGCGAGTGCATGATCGTGGCCCACCAGCACCAGATCTACCCCAAGCTCCTCAAGGACAGGAGCCAGATATTTGGTGACCAGTTCCGGTCCGCGCCCATCCTCCGTATGATAGGCAGGCCGGTGGAACATAGCAACCTTCCATTTCGCGGAGCTGGCATTTACGTTCTTCCGCAGCCATTCTGCTTGCTTCTGCATGTCTATTTCATCGGCTTCCGAATTCAGCACTACAAAATGCGTATCCTCATAATCGTACGAATAATTCAAATGCTGTTGCCCGTCCATTCCGTTACCCGGCTGACCCAAAGCGTTAATAAATACGTCCTTTCCGCCATTCTTCACATCATGATTCCCCATGGTGTAGGCAGAAGGAATGCTGCTGCTGTATAACTGCGAAGCCTTCATATCCTGTTCCCATTCGTTCATAACCCCGCCATCATCGACAATATCCCCTCCGTGCATGACAAACCGTGTATCCGGATAATGGGTAAAAGCACTGCTCATCAGGTTCTGATGAATATGATAGGCTTCTTCGGTATTGGTGTGAGAATCAGTTACAAACAAGAAGGAAAATGCTTCCGGGTTTGCTGACTCTGTAGTAAACGTATGCTGAGCACTCCACAACCCCGGAGTTCCCACACGGTAAATGTATTTCGTACCCGGTGACAGGCTCTGCAGCATCCCTTTATGGAACAACGTTTCTCCCACACGGTCAGGAGCTAACAGCAGCTGCGGTGCAGCAGCCTGCTCCTTGACATTCGACTGGTCAAAACCTGTGAATTCACTGGCTTTTACATATTGAATGACACCGTTCTCCACACGCGGGGCGGTTCTCCAGACGATGCTTTGAGTGGTTTTTAAATCCTCTGTAACATAGGTCCGCACATATTCAGGCTCCTCTGATCCCAGCTGTGGCACAACAGAAAGTGAGAACACCTTGCTGACTTTATCCCCATTCACTGCCTGGAGGTTAAGGTTCGTTAAGGCCAAGGTAGTCAGAGATGTCCGGACTTCACCCTTCGCATCGGTTAGGCCCCATCCATCCTTCAGGAGCTTCACTTGAACCGCTGCACTTGAAATCCAGCCCGTTGCTTTGCCGTCCGGTAGCCGGATGGCGGTATAATCTCCACGGGTCACTCCAGTCGAGAAGAATTGTTCACCTGGAGCGGCGGAAGCGAGCTTGGCCGATCCCGGGTCAGCATCCGCATAGACATCAGACGATACAGAAGTCACTTCCGCAAAAGACTGGGGAAGAAGAGGATCGGACGGGATAATCGAGACCCCTTCGACCGGCACGCCTGCATCATCCGTGACACGAAGCGTACTTTTCGTATGGAGTGAGCTCCCTTTTACAGTGAGGATATAAGGGAACCCGATCGTATACTTGTGGGGTGCAGCCAGTGCATAGACAGCCTCCCCTGCGGTCATTCGAAAACTGCCGTCGCTCATCTCGATCGATTTGAATACCTCGCCGCGTTCCATCTTGGCACTGGGCTTTACAGCTATATTCAATAGCGCAACGGTACCGTCAGCCGGTAACGATTGTTTACTAAGTCCGGCAAGCGACAGCTGGTATTGGCCCTTTACAGGGTCAGTCTCATTCTGCGTAACGAGCGATGCTTGTACTTTAGGTTCAACAGTGGTGATTTCCAGGGTCTGCGGATCGTATTTAAGCTGGGCATAGGCATCCGTTAAGTCAGCCGCATTGTTGATCTGGAGCTTCAATTGGAACGTTTTGTTGCTGATGACTTCCGATGGGGCGTCCAGATGATATTGAATGCCGTCTTGAATGAAAAAGGAGCTGACAAGCTCGGCGGGATTACCCGATCTGTCATATACAGCTGACTGAACGGTGTGATACCCCCCTGCCAGAGGAGAAGAAGGCTGATAGGAAATCATGCCTGTAGTCGCATCATACTCGCTCTTCACAGGATGTCCGTCCAGATTTAAGGCAACAGAGCCGGGGGCAATGCCCGATTGAGAATCGGTGGCCGAAAGCTGAATATGTGGTGAGCGCGTATCGATAACGGCTTCATTCGCCGGGGACATTATGCCGAGTATCGGGACGTTCATATCTTCAGCAGGGTCCTGCTCATAGACCAAGCGTAGATCATCTACCCATACGGTACCTTTATTTTTCTTGTCGAAAATGGATTGCTCAATCCGCATGTATATCTCCAGCTGGATCGGTCCAACTTTGTCCTGCGGGATATCCCCCTCGATGTATTTCCAGCCCTTCCAGTTCACGCCAACATTCTCGTCCAGATATTCAACCTCAAAGGACTTTCCGTTGCCATCTCTGAACTTGCTGAAAATAAGATGTCCATCGTTGTTCCCGTACACCCACATCCCAATTTTTTGGGGAAGGCCGGTAATAGGATAAGGAGCTTTAGGTCCAACATACACATAGGAAGGGTTCTCCTTAACACCTATGTAGTCATAATCCAAACGTACGGAATTATTCCCTGAACGGACATGCAGGGGATCCGCTTCCAAACTCATGGCACCTGAGAAATTTCTTTTTTGAACCAGTACATTATCACTTAGGTTATTCTCGAAATCTTCGATGACGATCGAATGGGGGAGGGGCGCGTCAGCGGCAATGAGGCCTGCGGGTTGAAGAGTACTGATGATAACAGTGATGAGCAGCAGGAACATCGTTGCTCTTTGTGATATGAATGACAACCTTCGGTGAATACTCTTTTTGAACATGTTCTTCTCTCCTCTTAATCTAAAAGATTCATTGTATACACCAATGCAGTATCGTATGTAAGGCTTGCTTATGTGAAGTTAATTATAAAGATGATCTTTGCTGATAGGATTAATTTAAATAATTAACTCTGTAAACTATTAAGGGATTATCATATAAACATCGATTCAGATCGCCGTTCTTTCATATTTTTACTGTGCCCAATTTCCACATTATAGTATAGTAAAAGTTAAGTATTACCAGTTATCAATTACATAAAGTGATTTTGTGTAAATTACTAGAAAGCATGAGGTGTTATCTTGTTAAAAGCTTTGGCGAGTATTCTGACTATACTTGTGTTACTAACGGGTTGCTACAATAATGGGAATTCCCCGGCACCCGGCAATGAGGCGGCTACAGCCCTTAAGGACACACAAGCAGAACCATTAGAATCGGTAGAACCAACAGAACCAGAACCAACGGAACAAGCTGAACCGACAGAACAATCAGAACCGGTAGAACTGACAGAAGCCCCGGAGGTCCGGCAGGAAATCATCATCAAAAGTGTGCTCAGCGGACCGCCTACCGGCAAATTGACGGTTCATGACCTGAAGCAAAAATATGAGCAGGAATCTACGGAAGTGCTGATGCCACTGTACAATGTCAAACAGGACGAGAAGTTTACCTTCAGTTTTAAAGCGGATATGACGGGAATACCCGCAGAAGATATCATCTCTGTACATACGGACCCTAAGGCGCTGCCGCAAAGCCGGATTGAGGCAAAGGTATATTTTCATTATTCCGGTAACAACGTGGTTGTGGTGAAGCCGTTTTTAGAACTGTTAGAACATGATGGGGTATTTGATCACATTTGGGGCAACGCGCCTGCTTATTACATCCGCGTGAATTATGATATGGAATCCCCGACCCCGCTGAAGCTGGCCAAGCCACTTATTACCCCGTTTACAGTGAAATCGGAAGTCTCTACGCCTGAACTGAATTATGTCATTGATGAATCAGGCAATCTCAAATTGACCTGGAAACCGGTAGAGGGGGCGGAAGGATATAAAATCTATAATGTGTATTCTGATAGCATGTCTGCCAAAATTAACGGTCCGGAAGAGGGCTATGAAGATGTTTATCCTCTTCTGGATGCAACCATCCAGGGTACGGAGTATGACCTGACCCATGTAAATGGGAAGGATGGGAGTTCTCTCCAGAATCTCCTAAGCCCTTTTGGGTATTTTGTAACGGCTTATAAAGGAGAGCAGGAATCCAACTTTGGAAATATGATCAGTATTGGGGAGTTGGCTGATAAGCTGCCTCTTGCACTTGGGGGTTCCTATGAAAGCTATGATACATTGTCTGAGCTGCCCAAGAAGATGTCCATTCAATTTCTGGATGATTCTTTAGCAGATCGCGATATTATCTATATTATGGATAAGAACAAGCTTATGAAAGACAGCATCGTGGAGTACCGGATTCAAGGCACGGAGCTTAAAGGGGACTTCCTGATTTTTGATGCGACAGATGCCGAATACCAGTCGTTCGTAAAATCGCATTCCTATAAGGCACCGAATACGGGACTGGCCAAGCCGCAGAATTCCAGTTCCTTGGCCGTTTCTCCGAATGTTCAGACCATCATTGGTGGAGGTAAGGCGCAAGAGGCTTCGGGCACAGGACTTGATTTGGTTAGCCGGCAAAGACTGAATACGAAACAGCAGGTGGCAGCAGGCGATGAACAGCCCGTTCCTGAACCGGAGATTCTAAGGAAGATTGGACTGAATGTGAATTCGGCGGTAGAAGAATATCTGGCTCGCAATATGGTGGAAGGCAAGGAGGAGTTTTCGCTATTAGCTTTTCCTGAACTGCAGAACAAGGATGTCTTGGTGGATTACGTAACGAAGGTGATCTATCAGAATCCACAGATTCTGGGTGTGGACACTTACTATTACGACTATAATACAGTCACCCTGCACATCAAATATAAAGATTCTCTCCAAGAACTCAAACGTAAACAGAAAGAAATTTCTGCTGAGGCAGAGCGTATTGCCCACGCCATCTTTCATAAAGGAATGAGCGCCGGGCAAAAAAACAGGGCGATTTACGAATACCTGAATGATAACACCATCTATGATGACGCTGCATCCACAATCGTAGAAGACAGCAAAGGCCCGTTCGATGCCAAAATCAATGACGCGTTTACTACCTACGGTATTATGGTCAAAAAGAAGGGGGTATGTATGAGCTACGCGTCATCTTACAAAATGCTCGCCGATCTGGCCGGTCTTGAGACGATTGTCGTTACTGGGACACTGGAAGGAACTCCACATGCGTGGATTAAGGCCAAGATCGGTTCAGAATGGTTCAATATTGATCCTACCAACGGCTTGACCAATGCGGGAATTCCTTATCTGCTCTATAATGCCAACGATGCCACCGCGGCCGGGTTAGAGTACGTCCAGGATGACCTGTTCTGGCTGGATAAAGAGGTGGACTCATTCGAGGGAGTAACCGAAGCCAACGACTATTATGTCAAAAACGGACTGGAAATCCATTCAGCTGCAGAGTTCAAAGCTGTGCTGCAAAAGCTGCTGAAGCATGATGAACCGGTAATCTCTGTTCGGGTGAATCCGGAAATCGCCGAAGCGGAGCTGGGGCAACTCACTGCACAAATCCTGAAGAACAGTTCAGACACTGCAGACTATGGTTATGGGTATAAGAACTATTTTCTGATCTGGCGTAGTCTATAGTTGAAAGCCCTTCACAGCCCGTACCTATTTCCCCGTACATGCACTTCTGGGCATCTACCCACATACAATAAAAAGACCATGAACCCGTTGCTCTCACTACTGATCGGTTTCATTGTACATGTGCGGGAGGTGTCGCCAAGTTGCCAGGAATAATAAGCACGATAGCGCTGCTGATCAAAGAACTGACACTGCTGGTATCCTACGTAAGGAATAATGCTTTTCCCCAGCCTCTCTCGGAGCAGGATGAAAGCAAATACTTAGGGATGATGGCCGAGGGAGATGCCAAGGCACGGAATTTGCTGATCGAGCATAATCTGCGGCTTGTTGCCCATATCGTCAAAAAATTCGATAACACCGGCGAAGACATGGAGGATCTCATCTCCATCGGCACCATCGGGCTGATCAAGGCCATAGAGAGCTACCGCCCGAACAAAGGCACGAAGCTCGCTACTTTTGCTGCCCGTTGTATAGAGAATGAAATCCTGATGCATTTGAGATCGCTTAAAAAGACCAAAAAAGACGTATCTCTGCATGATCCGATCGGGACGGACAAGGAAGGCAATGAAATCACCCTCATCGATATTCTCGGTTCCGACGCAGATGATATTGTGAAGGAAGTGGATCTGAAGATCGAGAAGAGTAAGATTTACCGCAATCTGGACATTCTGGATGACCGGGAAAAAGAAGTCGTGGTTGGACGGTTTGGGCTCGATACAGGCGGGGAAGAGCGGACACAGCGGGAGATTGCAAAGGAGCTGGGGATTTCGCGGAGTTATGTTTCGAGGATAGAGAAGAGGGCGCTCATGAAGCTGTATCATGAGTTTTATAAGGCGAAGCGATAACAATAAATGAGACCGAGACTTTTTTTAAGAGTCTCGGTCTCATTTATTTAGATAAATCTGACAAAGTCGCTTTTTATTGACTCACGAACTGGCCGCTGCCCTTGTATTTGTTGGTCTTAGTATCCCATATAAAAATGCCATGTGCTAAATCAAACCCGCTATCAGCATTATACTTTTTCCAATGTTGATGAAATTGGCCGTTTTTATCGACTTCAGCAGAATAGTCAGCCATAAACTTAAGCTTGTTCACTAATGTTCCTTGTTCTAAACGGTATACATACACTTGAGTGTTGGATGGTAAATAATCTACAAAAACAGCTGCATGTTTCTCCTTTGATGAAATAGAAATGAGTTGGATGGTTGGGTCATCTTCTTCATAAGCTACATTAGCAATAAGTACGACAACATTCTTAGAATTTACTAAAAATAAATTTCCTGACTCCGTAAGCATTATGCTTTCATTTTTTTTATCCCCATTTAAATCTGCTGTTTTACTAAGCCGTATGACTTCGTTAGGATAATTCTTTAATAAGATAGTCTTGGCATCAATAGTTGCCGCGTAAGTTGACTTGTTGGTAAGGAAAAAAATTAGGCTGAAAACGAGCAAAACAGAAAATTTTTTATACATTGCTAGTAACCTCTTCTTTCTAAAACAATTTGTGTTAATCTGGAATATTGATTGGTGCTTAATACTTATCTTAGTGATCTCATGTAGCGACAATAGTTTTATTCTATCAGCAAGTGGGAAAATGTTCTATAAAGTAAAAATGTGGGTTCCGAAATATCTTTACCTATGATGACCGTGAAAAAGAGGTTTTGGTCGGCCGCTTTCGGTCTGGACACAGGTGGTGAAGAGCGGACGCAGAGGGAGATAGCTAAGGAGCTGGGGATCTCGCGGAGCTATGTGTCGCGGATTGAGAAGTGGGCACTCATGAAGCTGTATCATGAGTTTTATAAGGTGAAGCGGTAAGTCATCCGAGTCTGTCTATAGACAGACTCTTTTTATTTTTAGGCAGATATGATCCTCTCAATTGAACTTGTTTAGCAAGAAGGTTCCCAAACTTTGTGGAAAGGCTGTATGGGGTTCCCGGCTAGTGTATTCGACTCAAGATTTACAGCTGAGGATCTGTTTTCGAAGCTCAAACTTAATTTTGAATAGGTTTTGTTTTACGAATATATCGTCCTGGAGATACCCCTTCTGACTTAGTAAATTGTTTTGTGAATGAATATATATCCCCGTAACCAAGACTAACGGCTACGTGTTTGATGGGAAGTCCAGATAGCAGCATCATTTTTGCCTGTCTCATTAAATGTTCAGTGTGATATCGCTTAGGGGAAATCCCCGTAGTATCTTTAAAAAATTTCCGAAAGTTCTCGTAGCCCATATTCACGGCAGATGCCACTTCCTGAATATCAAAGTGAATATCATTGGAAACACTAATAAGCTCGCAGGCTTTTGTTATTTTACTTTCATTTTCATTGCTATGAGCATTATGAATGCTACTGTGTAATCTGATAATCAAATCCTGAGACTTCATTAGCAGGGAGGGAAGACTTTCATCTGTTGCACTTTTCAAGGCTTTCAGCAAGGAAACAAAATCAAAGAAAAAATCGTTCGTATACTGTGTCGGTTGAACTTCCTTATCGGAATTAATAATTCCAAGTGTCTTTAAGTATGAATAGACAGGATACCCGACACTGATATAAAACTCGATCCAATTACCATCTGGTTCAATTGCAGTAGAGTGCAAACGTTCAGGTAGACGTTGAACAAGATCACCTGCTTGCATATGAGTAACGGTACCGTCCGTAGAAATAAACTTTCCACTGCCTTGCAATACTAAAAAACAGCTGTAATATCCTATCTTAAAATCATATTGAGAACGCTCTGCTGATCTTTTCCGCATAAAGCCGCAAGATAAAATACCTTGATTAAAATCTTTGCCGATACATCGGTAGATTACATCATTTTCATTAATGTCTTCAAAATTCATGTATTCACACTCCTACCAAAATGGATAAATGAAATACCATACTCAACATTTATTATAAGGGATTTTCCTTGTATTATAAGGGTATCTACATTGAAAGATCAACCAATTAGAACAATTGATGGGAG
This sequence comes from Paenibacillus sp. 22594, assembly GCF_052044425.1. Lineage (NCBI taxonomy): Bacteria > Bacillati > Bacillota > Bacilli > Caryophanales > Paenibacillaceae > Paenibacillus > Paenibacillus sp. 22594. The sequence continues at coordinate 40,169 of NZ_JBQENA010000004.1, read as the reverse complement.
TGTTATTTAAGCCAATGAAGCCGAACAGAGATTGGGAAAATCAATATGTTACTCAAAAAAATCGTTATCCCATGCATGAGCCCTACGGAGTATACGAAACCGTTGAACAGGCTTTAAGCGGAGATCGGAGAAAGTCTAAATACGTAAATAGCTTGAATGGAATGTGGAAGTTTAAATTGTTCGGGTCTCCCGATGAAGTAACGAATGAATTCTATAGTCCTGAACATGATGTTTCCCATTGGGATAATATTTCGGTTCCTTCCAATTGGGAACTTTCGGGGTATGGAAAACCTGTATACACCAATATGTTGTATCCCTTTGTTCAAAAAGGGGAGGGTTCACATCACGAAATTCAACTCAAGAATAATGAATACATTTTGAATCCGCCTCATGTGCCAGATAGTAACCTTACCGGTTGTTACGTCCTAACGTTTGAAGTTGACGAACATTTTAACGAAAGGGATATATTTATCGATTTTGGAGGTGTAGAATCGTGCTTTTATCTTTGGTTAAACGGCAAACGGGTTGGTTATTCTCAGGACAGTAAGCTTAACGCTTCTTTTGATATCACTGATTACATTCAAAAGGGACAAAACCGTATAGCTGTTCAGGTTATGCGGTTTGGAGCCGGTACTTATCTGGAGGATCAGGATTACTGGCATCTCTCGGGGATCTACAGAGATGTTCTCATTTATGCAAAACCACAGATGCGCATCCATGATTATAAGATCGAAACCCTCTTTTCAGGTAATTACAACAATGCCGAATTAACCGTGACGGTTTTACCTAATAATCAAGCGAATGGTTATGGTGAGGCCCATGTGCGGTTGTCCCTTTATGATAGCAATCAGCAATTGGTTACTGAGTTCGAAACGCCAAAGTTTGCGGATTGTGATTTCTACCTGCGAGAAAAATATGTAGCAAAGGTTACAAAAACCATTTCAAATCCTCAATTGTGGAGCGACGAGAACCCTTATCTCTATAAATTGGTGTTAGAAATGATTGATTGTTCTGGAAATGTAGTTGATATTGAGAGCGCGAATGTCGGCTTCCGTGAAGTGAATATCGATCGAAAAGGGATCCTGAGAATTAATGGGAAGCGTCTCATTATACGGGGAACCAATCTTCACGCCTTTTGTCCTGAAACAGGACGAGTCGTAACAACAGAATATATGCGTGAGCAAATCAAGGTCATGAAATCGCTGAATATCAATGCGGTAAGAACAAGTCACTATCCCCACGCAATCGAATGGTATGACCTGTGTGATGAACTGGGCATTTACTTGGTGGATGAAGCCAATATTGAAACACACGGTCTTGGCGGCCAGTTAAGCGCATCCCCCGAATGGACACATGCGTATATGGAACGGGCTACACGGATGGTTCTGAGAGATAAAAATCATCCATCCATTATTCTCTGGTCTCTGGGTAATGAATCCGGTTATGGAGCGAATCATGCTGCAATGTACGGCTGGATTAAGGAGTATGACAAAACAAGGTATGTTCAGTATGAATCTTTGAATCCTCCGGCAAATATCTCCGATATTGTGGCGCCTATGTATCCTCAGAAAGATTGGATCTTGGATGTCATGGCTGATAGCGAAGATTTGCGTCCTTTTATTATGTGTGAATATGCGTATGCGAAAAGTAACAGTAACGGAAACTTTAAGGAATTTTGGGATCTCATTCATAAATTCCCTCGGTTTCAAGGAGGATTTATTTGGGATTTTCAGGATAAAGCGCTTGTTAAGCATGATAAAGACGGTAATAAAAAGTATGTTTATGGCGGGGCATTCCATGAAGAAGTTACTGATCCTGCTCCTGATATGTGCCTGAATGGTATTGTTTTTCCTGATCTAACTCTCAAGCCGGCTGCGTATGAAATAAAAAATGTACAATCTCCTATCCAAATTGATTACATGCCTGGGAATAATGGCTATCGAATTTATAATCATTACACGCATCGGGATTTAAGCCATTTGAATATGGTTTGGGAGCTGGTTTGCGATGGAAATGTGATTGAAAGCGGTAGTTTGCCTAGATATCACACAGCACCCGGATCCGTTGATAAGCTTCAAGCGCCTTACGATTCGTCTAAAGTCTCCGGGGAAGCTTTTCTTAATTTCCATGCTTATTTGGACGAGGACACCTTTTATTCTAATAAGAGAACCTGTATTTATGCATGCCAGATAGAGATTAAAGATTCTGTTAATAAAGTGCATACTGGAGATATAGAAAATGATAGTTTGAAGTATGATGAAACGACAAATGAAATTCATATATATAATGAAAATACAACGGTTCTTTTCTCGAAAGAAACAGCAGAGTTCATTTCTGTAAAATACAATAACAAGAATTATTTCACGGGAGGAACAAATAACTTCTATCGCCCTCCAACAGGCATTGATGCAGGTATTCATCTCGAAACGTCCAATTATGCAGATGAATGGAAAGTTCTCGGGCTCCATTCCAATCAAAAAGAAATCAAGAATATTCGGGTATTTGCAGCACTAGCTGCTGTTATCATTCAAGTTAATTGTATTTATCATGGATGCATTGAAACAAAAACCAATTATACCGTCGGCGGCAAAGGTATAGAAATCACAAATACAGTTGTGAACAATGCCAAGGTCGACACCCTTCCGAGAATTGGGCTAAGCTTTAAGTTCTCTGATGCTTGGAAGAATATGAAATGGTATGGTCGTGGGCCATGGGAAAACTACGCGGATCGCAAATCTGCCGCATTCGTTGGAGTATATGAAAGCACTGTAGAACAGCAGCACGTACCCTATATCTTACCGGTAGAATGCGGTGGTAAGGAGGATGTCCGATATTTATATTTGTCATCCAAAGAACAAGAAGTAAAAGTATCGGCAGCGGGACATTTCCATTTTGATATTCATGGGCACAGTATTGAGCAATATGACAACGCCGCCTATGAAGACGAGCTAGGAAATTCAGATTCTGTTTTTCTTAATATTGATTACAAACATGCAGGTCTTGGTGGAGATACCGGCTGGACCAAAAATATTCACGATCCATATCAAATTAAGAAAGGTATCTATGTTTATACGGTAACTATAGAAATCATTTCTTAAGAAAAACTAATAGAGGTAATTTGGATTTCGTGTCTAAAAATGGAGTTTTATAAGGTGAAGCGGTGAGCAGTAGTTGTTAAATGTAGGATAATAGCCTGTAGGGATGAGAGAATAACGTCTCATTCCTACAGGCTATTTATGTTTCTATATCATGAACAAATTTTGGGTATCATCGTAGAGCATTCTACTTTCCGCTATACTTATCTAAGTAGCTTGAATATGCCATTAAAGAGCTTCGGATAGGAGGCAAAAGTGCAAACTTTAGATGATATCCTTTCGTTTATAAGCCGAAATTATTTGAAAAAAGATGAGCAACTGGAGATGCCAACAATAATAAGTGATGATTCTCTTATTGATATAAATATTGTAAAAAGGACTGCCCGTACGCTACGAAGAGTAGGGATCATTATAATGGCATGGCAGTATGGCTTAAGTGCTCAAGAAACTCCGGAGCAGCAGCTGTTACGCTGGACAGTGGGGAAGCGCGCCCTATTAGATGACAATCAACAAACTTTTGACTGGCTGAGAAAGGGATGGATTGTGAAGGAGGTCCGTTTCAAGCAAGATGGTAAATCTGTAGACCGGATACAGTACCGGATGGGGTATTTATTATATGTTCATTTATTGAATAAGCAAAGAGATGGGGAACGGGGTTTATTAGGTCAATTTATGTTATACCAGTCGGACGCTGCCCGAAGAATGGAACAAATTACGTGTGTAACGGACGAACGATTGTCTCAGTTGAAGGGTTTGACAGTATTCTTAGCGGATAGTTTAGGGTGGAGTCTTAGTGCTCTGAAGGATCAGCCTGTTCTTCCTGCGAATTGGAGTGTATCTAAACGAATCCATTCATTACACTTTTTACTGGCTTTTGGCATGATTTCTTGTACCAAAGAAATATTTGACTGGAAAGAAATTGGCGCGCAGTATTACCCGGGTATCGGAGGCTCTAAAGCATTTGATATGTCTAAAATAGAGTTTCTCAGCATCTTGGAGACTATAAGTGGTCACCCAGCGGAAGCGCTAGGGATGATTAGCGGGGGGCAAATTACGCCCATCTATTTCGCCGGTACTCTTAAAGGGAAATGGTCGAATTTCCAGGCAGGTCCTGTCCATGCCGTAACGAATATTTCAGTTTCACAAGATCAGTATTTAACCGGAGCAACCACATTATGGTTAGTTGAGAACCGGGCTATTTTGACGCGGATGTCAGCAGAACCTCATTTCTTGCAGGAGACTAATTCTTTGATTGTATGTGTAGACGGCCATCTTCGGAGTGTGCATCAGTATTTTATCAGACAATTATTGCATAGTAGCTCTATCGACCAAGTGATCTTATGGAGTGATTATGACGAGGCGGGGCTGCAAATTGCAAGGGAAATGTATCACTCGCTTAGGGGATATAATGTGCGGCATAAATGGGTCTGTCCCGATCATTCCATATTAACGAATTGGGCGGAGTATCAACAGCACATGGAGAGCTTGCTGCAATATATGAAATTGGAACAAGAGATTGTGTTAGGGGGGGCAGAGGATTGGAGAAGCTGGATCAACCATTAATTTCGATTTTTCAGACAAACGAATTGGGGCCGGAAATGCACCAGGCTTTAAGGGATATAGCTCTATTATCCGGGGTTCTGAATGATCTGGGCTCCCAGAATTTTCTGCAAACGCCTATCGAAATTTTAAGGTTCTTACGAATTATTCAACTGATTAATGAGGAAGCTTTGGGTCTGGATGAACCGATTGAGAACGTAGATACGCTGTATTTCCGTTACCGAAATCGCTATGATGACCTTGACCCGCCAAGCAAGAAAAAGGTTGAACAGATTGTAAATGTTCTGGTGAAGTATAACTGGATATCCAAACAAACAAGACATCTTAAAATGCGTGATGTAGGGAAGCGGATGATGGACACTCTCATACGTCTTGCTAATGATTCCTTAGCCTATTACATGCATGATGATATTGGCCGATCGTTATTCCAGGCCAAACGGGATGCCGAACTTAGCGAAGCCTATGACGATCATGGCATTTCCGGCGGCAACAAAATTGCCAGTATGATTCGCAACGTGGAAAATGCTATTCAATTGATGAAAGAACGGGAATTAGAAATGCTGGCAGACCGTAATGCACTGCCCCAGCTAGAGATTATCCATCAGTTGATGCAGGAGCTGGAGATGAAGCTGACAGAGCGTTTCCGCCAATTCCATACGTTAGAAGACAGTCTTGTGCTCAGTCATTTAATGCAGGCAGGAACTTCTGCGCTTGCCGATGGCACGAATCTGAGTATGGGAATGATTAATAAATATCTTAAATTTACGATGATGAAGCAAACGATGCTCTTGTCCTCGATTAATCCGGAAAAAGTCAGGTTGTTCATTACACAAATGTATGACCCGCCTCAAGAATCAGACATTCCTAATGCTCATCAGATTATGAGTTTTATGGAGCAGAATGAATACGAGGGGGAGTCCATGGATGGTTTGTGGATGCCTGTTAAATTCGCCGCGCCGCTGTCCGGTGTAGCCATTGGTGAAGCTATTCAATATCTGGAGAACTATGAGCCGCTGGTTGACAGGATGCAGGAGGATACCCAGGACACCCAATATATCAATGAGGAAATAGATATTGCACAATTAGAGGTTATGATGGGAGATTCAGAGTGGTTGCTGACTAAATCTATAATTGAGACGGACGCCATTGAAGTATTCATGCAGGAAGTGGAGCAAGCTTCGCTAGAGACGGTAATCATTGAAGCGACATCTGCGGAGTGGGGCGATGCGATTAATGCACTTACGGCGTTATCTGCGTTAGTAAGCAGCAAGAAGCTGACGATGGAGGAAGCCGCGGAGAATTCAGAATCCCAAGCTCCGCTATATGACAAAGAATGGGACTGGATGAATCCGGGGGATATTAATCAAGTAGTTAAACATAACAAATCTTCAATGAACAGGCAGAAGAGGAGTGACGATGAGCTTGACGGATGAATTAAATGTAAATCCGCTTAATGTCATGCAGGCAATCAAAGGCATGCTGACCGAGGCGGAAGAGATCGTGTTCATGAATCTTTTATTCTCATCCTCTGCAACAATACGTGTGGGCAATTTCGGCTTATCCCGGCGTGAGGTTGAGAAGCAATTAAAGATCTCTGATGATGGCGAACAGTTCAATTCGTTTTTAATACGGGTTAATCAGGCGGTAAGCCGGTATTTTAAAGTAATCTATGATGTGAAAAGAGATCAGGTGATTGTGATGATGCGGGTTCCTGCCAGATCGGCACGCAGTACGTTGTCTAAAGAAAGTCTGGCCATTCTCTTGTTTATCTTTTATCAGCAAGAAGTGTTGCAGCATGAGTTCACGCTATTCGATCAGTTACTAAATGCCCTTGGACATGAGACGACAAAGGCAAATCAGCGTTTGATTCTAAATATTGACCAATTAAAAAAAATCGGGGCACTCGAAGAATATGATACAAATTCAAATGAGAAGGCGTATACCATCACTGGAATTGGTGCTAATATGTTCTCGGATTCCTTTCTGCGACGTACGGTTGAGTTTAGTCAATCCAATCAATTAAACAAAGAGGAAGTTCTGAAGTTTTTCAAAAGATATAATCTGTATCAGGAAGGAACTGACGAAGAATAATGATACCTTGGAAAATGTGGTTTACTGGCATTCGGGATTATCAGCCAACGATGATGGACTTGTCAGGAAAAGAATCACATATCTTGATCACCGGCCCTAATGGAGCAGGGAAATCTACCATAACGTACTGTATGGGGGTTGTTTTGTATTCTTCCAAGGTAGATATAGATGGTCTGAAATCCCGCAATCTCCTTCCGGATGATACGTGGAAAGCTCATATTCAGCTATTGTTTAAGAACGAGGGAAGCATGCGCATTGATGCCCCTGCTTTTATCGAATTCTCGATTTATATTCTGCAGGAACCGGGACAGCCCGCGAAGAAGGAATTTATCATTCAATCGGGGGATGATCCGGAGCAATGGGATGAGACTATTAAGTATACTTCCGGTGACCGTCAATACAATTTCACCACGTACAAGAAGGACCTCCAGTACAAATACAAAATTGATCCCGATCTGTTCTACCTGATTTGGTATCAGCAGGAGGTCAATCAATTCGCGGTCATGGACCCGCAGGAGCGGTTTCGTATTTTTGCTGAAATGCATGGCATTGATCAGGTACAGCACAACTGGGAAGAAAGTATGGAGAAGTTGAAGGAAGTACAGGAGAGTCTAAGAACAGCGGATATAAACGTGGCCAATAAAAAGCAATGGCTTGGGATGGCGAAGGTAGCGCTGGAACGATATGAGGATAATCGCAAGCGCCTTGTAGAAGGAGGCCGGATGTACGCTGGAGCACTGCTGAAATTAGAAAGATTTTACAAGCAGGAACAACAACATTTATTAGCGAAGCAAGAACAATTGCTCGTGGACCAGGAAACAGCGAAGGATAGCCTTGACCTACTGCAGGAACAAGCCGAGCGGATTAATTATGAGCTAACGCAGGTCCAAACGGAAAAAGAACGGATCAATGAGGAAATCATTTTATTGCAGGAGAAGCTATCTGTTGTAAACAATGAAATAAATGACACCACGAACGTTATTAATGAATTGAACAACCAGCTGAAGGAGCTTAATCAAGAAAAGTCTGGAATTACACGGACTGAAGAAGAGGTACAGGGGCAGCTCGCGGCAATCACTTTACAGCTTCAAGCGTTGAATAATAACATAGGGAAAGCCGAAGCTGACATTCAGGAATCTGAGGCTGTTATAGAAGAATTAATGAATTCAAGCTATATTCTGCATGCGCAGATTCAGCAGGATAAGGCACTGGAGTATGAACACCAGGGTCGGTTATGGCAATATCACAGCAGTTATAATGTGAATAAGAATATTGCAGCATTAGAGCAAAGAATTCGCGATTTCAAGCATGAGCAAGACAGGAAAGTGAAGTTGCTTAAGGAATTCACTGAAGAGGGACTTCAGCTTGAGCATAATAGATTATGGTCGGACCGCCAAAGAGAATCACTTGCGCTATTTAAAGCAAATGGGGTACGTGCTTATACCTTAAATGAGCTGGTTGAATTAGATGAGTCCGCCCGGCCGGCAGCAGAGGAGCAATTCGAAGCTATTAAATATACAGTGTTTTTTGATGGTATGCATGTACAGGCTCCGAATGATTTGTATCATGTTCCTCTGCGGAGTATCGTGCCGGATCGATCGGTTACTGACATTCAGGAGCTTCAGATCCATGTGAAAAAAGGCATCAGTGATGAAGTATTCCCGCATGCAGTTAAGGTTCTTTGGTGGATAGAGCAATTCTATCGGGCAGGTGAAATGCGTGTAGAGAATGGTCTGCTGATCGACCTGAAGGGGATTCGGGGTCCACAGGAGAAGAAGAGCTATATCCTAAGCCAGAAGGCTCTGCAGAAACGTAAAGAGGAAATTCAGAAGAACATTAGCCAATTGAATACAGCGCTTGCGGATATCGAAGACTCCATTAAGAGTGATACGCAGACTATGCAGGAATTGCATGCCATTATTCAATCTGTTCGTGAATCCGAAGCTTTCCTCACCAAGAAGCATGAACGTGAAGGAAGGGTCGCGAAATATACACTAGAGGTGCTGCGTCTTGACGAGCAGAAAATGCAGCTTCAGGAACTAAAGGCAGTGCACAAAAAGTTCATCGAGAAACAGGTCAAGCTGGAGCATACGCAGGATATCCTGCAGCATGAAGCGGACTTTTATGTGCGATTAGGACAGCAGAAGGAACAGTATGAAACGTTGCAGCAGAAGTTGAAACACCGCCAGAGCTTATCCGCGCAGCAGGATACGATGAAGCAGCAATCTGCCACACTCGAAGAACAGCTTGATCAAATAGAAGACAATGAACGCCGACAAAACCGCAAGCAGGCCAAGAATCAAGACGAAGTTGAACAGGTAACGCGTACATTACAGCAAATGAATGTTCAATTAAAAGATACAAATGAAGCGCTTGATGCATCACAAATAAATCTGCTTACGGTTATCGAAGAAATTGAGAATTTCAAAGGAACAGCACGGTTTATTTATGTTGAGCTGGTTAGCGAGCCTGAACCAGAACCCAATAATGCGAAGAAACAGCAGTCGCTGGCCAAGCTTCGCCAAGAGTACGAGTCCGGGAAAGTTACATTTAATAATGCCAGATATGAATCGGGTCTTGATCCCGCAGCACCTGACAATTACAAAGTCATTGAAGAAGATGTTCATCGGCTGCAGGATGAGTATAAGCGGACAAGCTTATTGTTTGAAGAGAATCAAGAACGGGCTGAGACGTTGAGAGATCAGCTGGAGACGACCATCAATATGAGAGTGCTTGAAATAGAGCAGCGATTTAAGAACTATATGAGCGGTTTTCAATTCGAGGGGCAGATTGATTGGAAGCAGCAAGAGGATCGCAAGGGACGGGTACTGTTCCATTTATTCATAAGAGCCCGTAAGGAAGGGCACCGTGGAACGTTAGAGGATGTCAGTGTGAAGGCACGGGGAGGAAGAGTTGGCAAAGGTGTCTCTGGCGGAGAGGAATCGCTTAGTTCACTTTTGTTTGCACTCGCTTTGTTACAGAATCTGCAAACGGCACCAGGCTTTATTGTGATGGATGAATTCGATAGTGCGTTAGATGAGCAGCGGAAGTTAAAGGTATTTGATCTCTATGCCAGCGAGCTAAGGCGGAAATTAATTATCCTGTCTCCGAAGTCGCATGAGAACTCCTACCTGGACCGGTTCTCCAAAGCATACATTGTGCATCATGATCCTACTGTACCTTGGAGTAAAGTGACGGGGTTAATTCTAAAGCGTGAATGAGGGAGCGGAAGAATAGATTGGCCCGTTAGAGTGAGCTAAACATTGTTAATTCTTACGGGCTGATTTGTTCTGTGATGAACATAGTCTTATGCAAATAGAAATTGCGCTGTACTGTGGTATACTCGAACTATAAGTAGAAAATGAGGTGTATGTATAATGATGAATCTTACACAGGACCTTGCTAAATTGATTCGATTAACAGGTGATCGTGCAAAATTGGATGCTAAAGCAAATGGGACATATATAGTATATAAGACAGCTGAAGGGCAAATTGTTAAAGAATATAGCACAGGTGAGATTGAGAAAATGAACGAACAGGAACTTAACCATGAATGAGACTGTTGCAACCATGTTCGTTTTTGCTGGTAATAATGGAAGCGGTAAGAGTACAATCCGCAACTTGATTGTTGATCGGCTTGGAGTAAGTGTGAATATCGATCCGGATGCACTAGCTCGCAAATAAACACTCTACATCCTGAGCGGAGCAAAGTATCTGCTGGAAAAGAAGCCATAAGAATAGCCAGAGAATGTATCCGAAACAAGTGGGACTTCACTGTGGAAACTACTTTAGCGGGTGGAAATGTTATTCGACAGATACGTGATCAAAGGAACGAGGCTTTGAAATCATTATGTTTTGTAGGACTAGGAGATGTTCGACTTAACATTGAACGTGTTGCTATGCGCGTAAAGAATGGTGGTCATCATATTGAAACCGAAGATATTATTAGACGCAATGTAACGAGTATGAACAATCTATTGTCTCACTTGGACCAAATAGATCATCTAGTCGTTATAGATAATAGTAAAGCTGATGGTGAAATTATTTTTGAAGTAGATAAAGGTGGAATAAAGTATTATTTAGATGAATTGCCTGAATGGGCACAAATAATTGATCGGAGATTACAGACTAAATATAAAATGCAAAAGTAAACCAATTCGAATCGGGATCGTTCGTAATTGGTTTATTTTTTTGACATCGCATCGTGTCCATAACCTCAAAAAATTCGACAATACAGGCGAAGATATGGAGGATCTCATCTCCATCGGCACCATCGGGCTGATCAAGGCCATCGAGAGCTACCGGCCGAACAAAGGCACGAAGCTCACTACTTTTGCTGCCCGTTGTATAGAGAATGAAATCCTGATGCATTTGAGATCGCTTAAAAAGACCAAAAAGGATGTATCTCTGCATGATCCGATCGGGACGGACAAGGAAGGCAATGAGATCACCCTCATCGATATCCTCGGCTCCGACGCAGATGATACTGTTAAGGAAGTAGATCTGAAGATCGAGAAGAGCAAGATATATCGTAATCTGGACATTCTGGATGACCGGGAGAAGGAAGTTGTGGTTGGGCGGTTTGGGCTGGATACGGGCGGGGAAGAGCGGACACAGCGGGAGATTGCGAAGGAGCTGGGGATTTCTCGGAGTTACGTATCGCGGATTGAGAAAAGGGCGCTCATGAAGCTGTATCATGAGTTTTATAAGGCGAAGCGGTAAGCTTAAAATTAAGGCGGTATTCGTTAATGATAGAGCCAATAGAAAGCGACTTGTCTGCGGATGAGTTGCTTTTTGGTTTATGATCTACATATCCCATTGCTACATCTTTACGAAAAAAATGATAAGAACCAATGGATATTCCTAAGATGACATGGCGCAAATTAAGAATAGGTCTCTGTAAGATTTCCGGATGGAGAAGGTGCCTGATTTAACTATGTAGCTTGAGGAGTTAAAGCCTGTTTCTATTGCAATTTCAGTTATACTTTTTGAAGAGTCGAGCAGCAGGAGCTCGGCTTTTCTTTATTAACTATGCACCGAACCTAAGGTGTTAAGCTAAAAGGTTGGAGAAGGAAGGACACTATCTAAGACGAAGCACGATGCTCTCGAATGAGTAATAATTGTGAAATAACAAATGTCGTAATATTATATATTGATTGTCGTTATTCTCTATTAAAAAATAGTTGCGATCATGATACTTTATAAATAGATGTCATGATTATATATATTGGAGGGTAAGGCTGATGAGCATTGGGTTAGGAGTAATTAGCTTTTGGCATGTCCATGCCTGGGACTATGTGAAACAAGCACAAGAGCATAAGGATACTTTTATTGCAGCAGTATGGGATGAAGATGCAGAGCGAGGGAAGAAAGCGGCTGAATCTTTGGGAGTTCCCTTCTTCACTTCATTAAATGATATGCTTGCGCAAAAAAATGTGGATGCCGTAATTGTGGATGCACCAACCAATAGGCACACAGAAATACTGGTGGCTGCTGCCGGGGCGGGAAAACATATATTCACCGAGAAGGTGATTGCTCCAACGGTAAAGGAAGTTAATGATATTATTTCGACGATTGAAGCAAGACAGCTGAAATTAACGGTTTCATTGCCACGGTTAAACGATGGATATACCCTATCCATTCAAGAACTGATAAGTCAAGGCTTGCTCGGTGAGATCACATATGTCCGGGTCCGTTTATCACATAATGGGGCGCTTGCGGACTGGTTGCCTGATCATTTCTATAGTTTGGAGCAATGCGCAGGAGGCGCGCTAATTGACCTTGGCTGCCACCCTATGTATTTATCCCGGCTATTTTTGAGCGAAGAAGTTACCGGGGTGAATGCGAATTTCGGCTACATCACAGGCAAAGAAGTAGAAGATAATGCAGTTGTGACACTTTTTACGAAATCAGGTGCAATCGGAGTCGTAGAAGCCGGGTTTGTGAACAGTCATTCCCCGTTTACGATCGAGGTCCATGGAACCGAAGGGTCTCTTTTATTTGGAACACCGGAAGAAAAATTGCTGCTTAAGACCAATTTAGGTAACGGAATCTCTGGCAACTGGACGGAAATAGCTCTGAAAGACAATAGGGAGAGCGCTTTTCAGCAGTGGGTGGGCCATGTTCAACATGATACACGCGCTGACGAGAATATCCGGGTAGCTGTTGAACTTACTGCCTTAATGGAGTCCGCTAACCGCTCGGCTAAAGAAGGACGTGTGGTTGCTTTGTCTGAGGTAAAGATTTGATCTACCAAATGATGTCTCAAAAACCGGATATTCTGGAAAGGCTTGATATCTCGATTCTATGGGGACATTATGAAATTACAGTGCTCAGGTTTCACTTAACATCCTTTCCGCCTGGGAAAATCATTGATTTCCATAATCACGCCGAGTTTGAATTTCATTTCATCCCCAAAGGTAAGGGAAAGGTAATCTTAGGTGAGCAGGAGTATGCATTAGCAGAGGGGATGCTTTACTTAACCGGACCAGGTGTTATGCATTACCAGGAAGCGAACTGCGAAGAGGCGATGGATGAATTTTGCCTGCATATTGATATCAAAGAGAAACCTAGAGATGGAGCGGACCCATGGGAGGTAGCGGAAGCCGAAGAATGTGTCGGGAAGCTGCGGCATTTGCCCCTTTTTCCTATCCTGGATCGTTATCATGCCATGGATTGCTTTCTTGAAGCCTATGAAGCATATGACGGGAAGCTGTCCGGATATTATACCTCCATCAAGCATCAGGTAATCAGTATTCTGTTGAAGGCCGTAAGAGCGTATGATCTGGGCGGAATAGTTACAGAAGCTCCAGTACGGGATATGTTGAACTACAGGTACCATTTTGCCATTCAATACATGAAGGCTAATGTTTCAAGCGGAGTAACCCTGGACACTGTTGCTGAAAAACTGAATATCAGCTCCAGGCAGTTGCAAAGGGTTTTTAAAAAGGTTAACCCTGAACAAACGTTTAGCAGAATTCTCGAGGATATACGTTTGCAAGGAGTCTGTCACAAGCTATCTGAAAGCGTTCTCTCTATTGAACATATTGCTCAATCCGAAGGATTTGCCAATGCGACCTATCTGCATAATGTTTTTCGCAAGCGCCTCGGCATGACCCCCGCTGTATATCGCAGAGAAAACTCTATAAAGTGAGGATGATAAGGATGACTAAAAGCTATCGTATTGGAATAATCGGATGTGGCGGAATCGCGAACGGTAAACATTTTCCAAGCTTAAGTAAGTTAAAGAATATCGAAATCGTTGCGTTCTGCGATATTGTGGAAGAGCGGGCTGAACAGGCTGCCAAGCAATATGGAGGCAAAAACGCCAGAGTCTATACAGATTACACAGCCTTATTAGAGGACGGTACAATAGATGTTATTCATGTATTGACACCAAACGAATCACATGCGGAAATTTCCATCGCCGCTTTAGAAGCCGGCAAGCATGTAATGTGTGAGAAGCCAATGGCTAAAACAGCAGCAGATGCCAAAAGAATGGTAGAAGCAGCTGAGAGAACCGGAAAGAAATTAACGGTTGGCTACAACAACCGCTTTAGAGAAGACAGCTTGTATTTGAAGAAGCTCTGCGAGGAAGGACAACTGGGTCACATTTATTATGCTAAGGCTCATGCGATCAGAAGAAGAGCTGTACCGACCTGGGGTGTTTTTCTGGATGAGGAAAAGCAGGGAGGAGGGCCTTTGATTGATATCGGCACCCATGCACTTGATCTGACCTTATGGATGATGGGCAATTATAAGCCAAAGGTCGTCTTGGGTACTAAATATCATGAGCTGTCGCAACGGGAAAATGCCGCCAACGCATGGGGACCTTGGGACCCTGAGAAATTTAAAGTTGAGGATTCGGCCTTTGGAATGATTGTTATGGAGAATGGCGCGACAATCATGCTGGAATCCAGCTGGGCGCTTAACTCGCTGGAAGTGGATGAGGCCAAATGCAGCTTAAGCGGAACGGAAGCAGGCGCGGACATGAAGAATGGCTTGCGTATTAATGGTGAACAATTTGGCCGTATGTATACGAACCAGATTGAGCTTGGAGCAGGCGGAGTGGCTTTCTATGACGGTAAAGAGGAAAGCGCGCCTGACCTGGAGATGAGAAAGTGGATCGAGGCAATTGATCAGGACAAGGAACCGCTCGTAAAACCTGAGCAGGCATATACAGTTTCATTAATTTTGGAAGCAATCTACGAATCGGCACGTACAGGTAAAGCGGTTTATTTTAACGAGTAACAGGGTATCCGCTTTAAAGCTCGTTTTTGAGGTTAATATAGTAAATCAGTTTAGAAGGTGTGGGCGTTCGGAAATTACCACAACTTAAGGAGGATACGACAATGTTAAGAGGGTTGACACGGGAGGGGATTGGGGCAGTTGAAAGTCCGGAGCGTATGATCGAATTGGCATCTGAAGCCGGATTTCAGGCGGTGGATTTCAGTGCCAAAGAGCTGATCGACCGGCTCGGAACAGCGGGGGCAAGAGAGAAGCTAACCAAGCATGGCGTTATTATTGGCTCTATTGGATTACCAGTAGAATGGCGGGCGAGTGACGAGGAATTCCGGGATGGCCTGTCTGCCTTGATAGAAGAAGCTGCAGCGGCAAGAGCCCTTGGCTGCACATGCTGCTGCACTTACATTTTACCGTCAACAGATATGAAGCCAGCGCATTTCATGGCGCTTGCCACCCGGCGGCTGAAGCTATGCGCCCAGATTCTCGGCGTTTACGGTCTGCGGCTTGGACTTGAATTCGTCGGCCCGTATCATTTGCGGACATCCTGGAAATATCCATTTATTTGGACGATGGAAGAGACGCTGGACTGGATTGATGCCATCGGGGAACCGAATGTCGGTTTGCTGCTGGACGCTTATCATTGGTATACAAACGGTGGGACCATTGCGGATATCGAACGGCTGCAGGCCTATCAAATTGTTCATGTGCATATCAATGATGCACGAAATGTGCCGGTGGAAAAGATGCTGGATAACGATCGGCTGTATCCCGGAGAAGGGGTGATTGATTTAGCCGGATTTGTGCAAGCTTTGCAGCATATCGGTTATGATGGCGTCGTATCACAAGAAATACTTACTCTGCATGCGCCGGTGGAAACGCCGGAGCAGTTGATTAAGCGGTCCAAGGCTGGTTTTGATCGCGTATTTGAATATAAAAACAAGTCAATTTGAATCAGGAACGATCGTAATTGGTTTGTTTTTTTACATCGCATCGTGTCCATAACCTCAAAAAATTCGATAACACCGGCGAAGACATGGAGGATCTCATCTCCATCGGCACCATCGGGCTGATCAAAGCCATCGAGAGTTACCGGCCTAACAAAGGCACGAAGCTCGCCACTTTTGCCGCCCGCTGTATAGAGAATGAAATCCTCATGCATTTGAGATCGCTTAAAAAGACCAAAAAGGACGTATCCCTGCATGATCCGATCGGGACGGACAAGGAAGGCAATGAGATACGCTGATTGATATCCTTGGCTCCGATGCGGATGATATTGTTAAAGAAGTGGATCTGAAGATTGAGAAGAGTAAGATATATCGCAATCTTGATATTTTGGACGATAGAGAAAAAGAGGTTGTCGTCGGGCGCTTCGGCCTGGATACAGGCAGGGAAGAGCGGACGCAGCGGGAGAGCGCGAAGGAGCTGGGGATCTCGCGGAGCTATGTGTCGCGGATAGAGAAACGGGCGCTAATAAAGCTGTATCATGAGTTTTATAAGGCGAAGCGGTGAGCGGTAAAGGTTAAACAAGTGTATTTCAAACAGTAGAGTGATCTTCTAAGCGACTTGTCTACGGATAAGTTGCTTTTGTTTAATCACAGACAATATTGAAAAGAGGTAATCGACTACAATGAGTAGCTACAAAAATATATATGATCTTCCTGTTCAATTATTGCATACATACGAAAAACATGAAAAACATCGAGCATCGTATCAGAAACAGATAGATTATTATAAGAAACAATTTTTCATGACAGATGATGTGGTTCGAAAAAATTGTGTGCTAAATCAACTGATAAAGATACACGAAGGGAATAGAGAACAAATAGTGAAGTGGTGCTCAGAACTACTCCGTCACCATCACGATCAAGTTTGCGTGCGTGAGTATCCTGTAACTCTAACATATATAGGATCAGTACCCGCAGCTCGAACGGCATCACAATTCTAATAAAAGACATCTTGGACTGGTTCTTTTATAGCCTTAGGCTTTTTACTCGGTTCTTTAAGTTGGTCTGTTGCCTTAAAAATAGTACTGACATCACTATCGGCCGGAGATGGTGATGGTGTCGCTGAACTTAAAACAGGATATTGGATTTAGGAATAATAATCAGAGCTAGAATAAAGCAAACCAATAGCTGAATCCCAGTGTACTTTGATATACTCTTTCGATTTCGATTATTCGAATCTCCCCAACAGATGACTTTCTGAGGAAAGATCATTTCAAATAGCCAAACTGGGATCGCGGCGAGAGCAATGAAAAGAAAATTAATAGCAATGGTCTCGCGGAAAGATAAGTTTAAAAACAATAGGATTTCAAATAGAAGTATAGGAAATTAATTCTATAACTATTACCGGATTGTATGACGATCCACTTGAGATAAAGATGAATTTCAAAGTAAATTCAAACCATTTCAAGCAAAACAATATAATTTTATTTGAAGGTTCATATGGAACGTGGATTTAATTTATGAATAATTTCAACTCCGACATCTACCAGTTTTTCGTTTCCCAAAAAGTTCAGTGCAATCTTAGCTCTATTTTTACGGCTATCTACTTTTTTAATGATTCCTTCTAATCCTTTTAGAGGCCCTGAAGTGACAAGTACTTTTGAGTTAACAAGATAAACCCTAGAATACTCCAGTGTATCTCTATCATCAAGCAATTTAATAATGGGTTTGATTTCTTGAGGCTCTATTTTACATTCCTCTTTATTAAAGCTCTTTCCATTATGGACGATACGGTAGCAACGGGGGATTCTCTTAATTTTATAGTAGATTTCGTCGGTCAACCTACAATAGATCAGAACATAGCCAGGGAAAATTTTCTTTATAACATGTTGAATCTTGCCGTTTTTTTTCTCGGGCACTCTTCGCTTAGGAACTACGGCGTTTAAAACGGAGGAGTCAAAATGCAGATTAAGATGTTTGAGCACCATTTCTTCTTGATTGTTTTCAACAAATAATGCGTACCAATATTTCATTTTCCTCTCCACCTTTAATTTGGATATTATTACAGATATAGAATACAACCTTTATCCTGCAAAATTTGTAGAATTTTGATAATTCTATTTTGTTTTTTATGTGATTAAATAAGTGTAAATATTTAAAAAACATAATATGTAAATAGAGGATTTTAAATCAAAATACTGTACCACACCTGTTGATTAACCACATATCCGGCAACAATTCCAGCAAAAGAAGACGAAAAAATTGCATAAAGATAAGCGATGCATGTTTGGGGACAGCTGAACTATCATAGTCATAAAGAGTCCTAATCAGCACATACACGATTAAAGCAATATAAGTTGGCCATTGACCGCATTTTCAAGAGGTGCAAAACAAGGTCAGTTCGTTCAAATGTTGTTTAGTTCAACGGAAAAAAGCTCAATTTTCGGCTCAACACAAAATTAGCGGTTGAAACTTTCGGACGGTCTGGACGCTTTCAATTACGTAACCATGAATGTGAAACCGATCCGAAATTCGAATCGCCCGAGGGAAATACTCGCGAATTTAAGTGTGATATGTTTGGGCGAGGTCCATGACAACCGCCTTGGGCTCGAGCTTCAGGAACTCCAGGTGCTGCTCGACATACGTACGGAGAGTCCTCCAGCTTCTGCCCGTCAATCAGATCCAGCATGGATTCACCTCGAAGAGCTGAATGCCGGTATTGTAGGTATTTCCCTTTTTGATCGCAGAATCGTCGATGCCCAGCACCAGTTTCTCGGTATCTTTCGCTTGACCCCAAGGCTACTCCAGCAGACGCTCGTTCTCGAAGGGAAGCGCCCTTTGATGCATAACAAAACCGTACTAGCCGGTGCTTCTTGCATTCTCGCGCTATAGGCGGCTGCGGAAACGAGCGCCTGGTTAACCGTCTTTTCTCGAAAGAGCCGACTGTATTGTTCCTTCGGTCCAACCCACGCATACGACCATACAAAACCAATATGACAGCGGGAACAGGCCAAGCGGGCGTAGAAATGTGCACAAAACGCTTCTTGCCAAAGCGCTGATATGACAATGGTACGCGGCTTGTCGTCTTAGATTATTATCAATACCAGAAGAAAATGAAATAGTTGGTGGCGGGAGAAATCGGCGGAGAAATATAAGCAGAATCTATACCGAGCCGTGAAGAAAAATGATCTTCCTGTATTCGAGGAGGAAATCAAGAAACTCTTAAACGATGTCAAAGCAAGGCTACTGGTGATTCGTGTATTCACATCTGGGATTAAAGTGCCGTATATGCATTAGCACGTATGCGTGAAGTGTGTTAAAGACTATAGTAAAGAAACAAATTTAATCATTTTAATATCTAAACAATAACTAGTGTGGAAAAACTTTGAACAAATTGGTACCGACCTGTATTCAACCTATATTTTGATATTTATTGACAATATTTATGATTGGGAGTATCATTTGATCATACATATTAACACTATTAATGATATTGATGAAGATGAATATAACAATACCTCACTGGCAATAATCGATGTTTCGGCACGTTATTGGTCATAAGGAGACATAACAAGTAGCTTGAGTAGTGCCGGCGGAAAAACACGGCTGGACGAGAGGGCGAAGCTATGTTTTTTTTTTTTTTATTTTTGAAAAATGTCATAGATTATTCAATGAGTAATTAGGCACAAATAAATAAGAGTAAGCGACCTATAAGTAAATGAATGTATAGGTCGCTATTTTTTGTAGATTGAGTTGCACAATGTGGAGCGTGATCAAGTAGATCATTATTGATGGAATTTATTCGAATCTTCTAACATTTGAATCATTTTCATAATGCGTTGCCTTAAAGAGCAACAGAGTACTTCAATCCCATCAACTTCATTTTTTTGAATCTTATGCTGCATTATACTGAGCTTGTTTGTTTATGCGGTCACAAGCTAATTTTGTACAGTTGTACACCAAAGTGACCAAGTTAAAAATGAAACTTAGCTTTTTGTCCTGAACGGTGTCTTACATTGTTATGTTGAAAATATTCCTCTAAAAAAGCATTAACTCGTTCTACAGCAGATCGTTGCTTTGCGATTGTCATATCGGTAGGTATACTCTCGCACACAAGTTGGAGCAAAGTACTCGTAAAAATCCAGTAATTCAGCTTCTCGCCGTCGGTTACATGCAATAATAGCAAATGCTTTAGTTTTACTAACTTCTTGGTAAATTGCTTCGTAGTCATATCCTGCATCTATAGTAGTTGCATACTTAATTGTGAAGTTTGGACACTGTAAAGTGATCCCATTCAATAATGGAATTGCAGCTTTTCCGTCATTTGAATTCCCAGTGAGGATTGATGGGGATTTCGTCTCTTAACGTAAAATATGTTTCGGTTAGTTGAGCGGCGCTCTCTTTTTCATAGATTGATTTCTGTTCTTCTTCCATTTGCTTTTTTTGAGCCAAGATTCACGCTCGTGTTTAAGCTTTCGACCAGGCTATTTCCTTGTTTGGCTGGGGTTTGATCTCGTGCTTCGATATGGGTTGCATCTTATGGCAATAGTATCGTCTGTAATAAATCCCTCAACAACAGCCTACTTGAGCACGAGTTCCTGAATGTCTTCGAGAACTTTGCTACTAATTGGGAATAAGAAGCTGCTGAAGGAATCGCTTCTGCAAGAGAGAATCCACAATCAAAGCGAAATAGGATGGCTCATCTAGTCTTTTCAATAAATGTTTAATAATAATTCAAGCAACAAGAGAATAGACCATTGCTGAAAAAAATATAACATCAAATCAATGTTTCCGTTCCAATCCAAACAAATTGTGTAGTGTAAATAGACTCTTGTGTCGAATATAGGTCATAGGGAGTTCACCTCGTCTCTTTGGTTTGCTTAGTCGCTTAACCTATTCGAGATTTGGGGAGGCACTCCTTTTTTATTCCTGAAGAACCTTGTTATTACATGGGCTGAGATTTATGGGATTGATTCTTTTACTATTAATGTGGGGGTAGAACATGACGACCTGTATTATGGAGGATATGCGTATGATAATCGAAGTTTCAGACGTGGTCAAAAAGTACAATAAACTCGATGTGTTGAAAGGGGTTAATCTGAGCATACGTGAAGGTGAGATATTTGGGTTGCTAGGACCTAATGGGGCTGGAAAGTCTACGTTGATGAATGCGATATTAGGACTTTTACGTTTTAACAGTGGCTCAGTGAAGATACTTGGCAAAGACTTTTCTACACATGCGACAGAAATTAAACGTCAAATTGGTTACGTTCCTCAAGAAATTGCTATATTTGAAACGTTAAATGCGATAGATAATGTCACTTATTGGGGCAGATTGTATGGTCTGCGAGGAAATGAATTAGCAAAAATGGTTAAGAAGGCACTGGAGTTTACTGGTCTGTGGGACAGACGGAAATCGAAAGTGAGCACTTTTTCAGGCGGCATGAAAAGAAGGCTCAATATTGCTTGTGCGATTGTGCATAAACCGCGTGTTCTATTTATGGACGAACCGACGGTTGGGGTTGATCCGCAATCACGCAATCATATCTTGGAATCTATCCGTATAATGAACAAAGAAGGCACGACGGTCATTTATACGACTCACTATATGGAAGAGATTGAAGCAATCTGTGACCGTGTTGCTATCATGGATTTCGGCCAGATAATTGCACTTGGGACAATTGACGAATTAATCGCAGACCATATCCACGAACAGTGCCTAAGATTGGAACTCACTGCTAATACAGCAGAAGTTGTCAAAGTAATCGAGTCCTTTGATGGAGTCTTGTCCTTTAGTGTTAACAAAGAGATATTAGAAATTAAACTAGATAAAGGTGACAGTTGTATTCCTCGTTTATTGGAAGAATTAATCAAGCAACACTTTAACATAAAATTTATGACAGTAGAAAAACCGGATTTGGAAACTGTTTTCCTCCAATTAACAGGTAAAAAGTTGCGTGATTAATTCGGAAAAGAGGATATGAAATGAATATTTTGTTCCAGATGTTCTATGCGGTTAAACGGATAATCATGAATCCAAAAGCAATTTTAATTAATCTGCTTACATATGCTATCATTATTCTCATTTTGGGTTCGGTATTCGGTAGTACATATGATATACAAAAGTCATTGGGGAAGGTCACAATAGCTTATGTAAACCTTGATTCAGGCAGGTATGGCGCTATTTTTGATGCTGTTTTGCATTCAAATGATGTTACTCAGCTTGCGAAACTAAAGCCGGTTAAGTCATTAGATGATGGCAAAGTTCTTATTAATAAGGATAAAGCAGATGCCATTATTTATATTCCTGATAATTTCTCTAACGATAGAGATCTCCCCCATGTCGTCAATGTTTACTTATCAACAGAATACGGTGTACCTACGCTGGTTGTTAAGAACATTGTAAGCAGTCTAACCAATTTGATGAATACGTCTAGCGTTATTTACAACTTAACAGGACAAACAGAAGTCGATGCGATGAGTTCCGAGCCGCAGAAGAATAATGAAGAAAATGTCAAAGAACAATCCTTAACAAGTTCAAATTCAAGTTTGCAAGCGACGACTGCGATGGGGTATTACAGCATAGCGATGATACTGATGCTTTTATTATACGGGCAAGAATACGGTATTTTTATGGCGTCTGAAGACTATTTAGGCACTTTAGGTAATCGAATGCGCTTGTCTGTTGTGAAACCGTATGTACAATATATTGGCAAAGGACTTGGTTTGTCATTGGTGACATTTTTCCAAGGGGTCATCTTACTTTTGTTAACAAAGTACGTATATGGTGTGGATTGGGGAAACCATATCGTAGTTGTACTTCTTACTTTGTTTATATTATCCATACTCGTTACACTACTTGGGATGATGCTGGTTATTATTACACGTAGCATTGAAAAAGCACAATCATTATCCAATTTTATAACGCTGGGGGGGACTTTCATCGTTGGCGGTTTTGTAATCGTGGACTTTGGATCACTTGCCTATCTATCACCAAGCTATTATGCTAAGACTGCTCTTTTCAATGTCATATATGGGAATCAAGTGGAACAGGCACTTATTAATATTGGAGTAATGATATTAATTTGTGTCGGATTAGTGCTTGTAAGCCTGGTTGCTTCGAGGAGGACGGTAGAATGACAATATTTCTTAATTGTATTAGACGTGTTTTCCAGAAGGGTTGGAGTTTGTTGTTTATTTTTGTTATACCTATTTTACTGATTGTTTTTTTGATTGTGGTGACATCTCAGGAAGTTCAATATAAAGTTGGGATAATAGATGAAGACAATACCATGTTCACGCAAGATTTTATAGAAGAATTGAAGGGGCAGTACGAGATTATCAATCTGACGAGTAATGATGATGTCAAAGGCATGGTTATCAATTCAGAACTAGACGGTGGGTTGCTTTTTCAGCAGGGCTTCACTGAAAGCTTGTTGAATGGTGAGGACGTCTCTGTATTAATCTATGATTTAGCAGGTACTGACATCTTTGGTCCTGTAAAAGTGTATGTGTCAAGCTATGTATCTTCTGCAAAACAAATTGCAAGAGCGTCTGGAGGTGATGAGAAGATTTTTCACCAAGGCATGGACTATTACAAGAACAGCATGTTCAACGTTACATATGAAAGTGGGCTTAAGTATGCAGGCTCAGAACGAGATGTCAGGAATGCAGTAAAATCATTAGGATTTATTGCTTGTGGTATGATATTTCTCATGACATTCTCCACCAGAATAATCTTGCAGGATAAACTATCAGGTGTGTATGATCGTATTGCAGTTACGCCCGTTTCAAGATTAAGTTATCTCATACAAAATATGCTGGCATGTTTTGTTATCGCTGCTATTCAATCAGTATTGTTACTGAACATTATATCTAGCATAGTAGATTTTCCATTCGGGCAGACCTCTGAGGAGAAACAAGAAGTGTTGCTCGTGTGCTTGGCTTTCTCTCTTGTTTGTGTCGCTCTAGGTGTAGCAATCAGTAGATTCTCGAACACCCGCCTAATGGCTAGTTCGCTCTCGACTTTAATTTACTTTCCTATGCTAATGCTGGGGGGGTGTTTTTGGCCGCGGGAGATTATGCCTAAATTTGCGCAGCAGATCGGAGATTTTTTTCCGACGACATGGTTTTTGCAAGCAGGTAGGGATGTTATAGCCGGGAAAGGTATTGCTGCTGCTTCACAGCAACTGATATATATGCTTAGCTTTGCAGCTCTACTTATATTTGTTTCTTTTATCGTAAGAAATGAAAAGGTTAGGACGTGATATGAACATAGAAACAATTTTGATAGATCAAAAAAGTAAATGATATGTTAAGACAGGTCGTAATCCAATGGATTACGACCTGTCTTAACATCCAAGGAGGGAGCGTTTATGTATAACATAGCGATATTACTGCCAGGCACGGGATCACAATATTTAAAGATGGGAAAGTCCATGTATGACAACTATGCATCTGCAAAAAGAGTTTATGATATTGCTGACGAGTGTCTAGGTTATCATCTTCGAGAACGAATTATGTACGGTGATAGTAAGGAATTCAATGATACAACATTTGTGCAGGCAGCTATTTTGACAACGAGTATTGCGTTTTTTACTGTATTTCAAGATGTATTTAATATCAAGGCGGATTATTATGCAGGTCGCAATATAGGAGAACTGTCGGCATTAGTTTGTTCAGGGGCAATCGATTTTTCAGACGCACTTAATTTTATTGTAGAACATAACCAAATTACTTTGTCCCAAAGTGATACATCAGATAGGGAAGAAATATCGTTTCGGTTACAGGAGATTATCGCAAAAATACCCTTAAAAAGGCATGTTGAAAACGTTGTCACCGCTGTAGATGGCAAAATATATACAGACAGTGAAGATATCGTAAGGCTAATGTTACAACCTTATACTCAGACACGTTGGCAAGATACAATTCGATATATGACGGGCCAAGGTATTTATCGCTACATTGAAATAGGTCCTTCCAACATGTTACGTCCTCAGGTGTTAGAGGTTGAGCCTGCAGCACGCGTTCTTACCATGGATCATGAAGGCGACCCTTATTATTCCACCGAACTGTTTAAGAAAAAGAAGTTATTTAACAGGACGTATTTGTTGTCAAGAATGTTAGGAGTTGCAGTTAGTGTACCAAACAATAATTTTAACGATAAGGATTATCTTCAAAATGTCGTGATGCCGTACAATCAGTTGAATGACATCTATGATAAGTATTCGTACTCCAATGAACAACCTTCCGACTTAGATATGGCAGATGCAAGCCGCTATTTTATGCAAATTATGCATGGGAAAAGGAGTGATGCAAATGAGATAAAGCTAAGGCTATCCGATCTTCAGGAAGAAACGCTTATCGAAGATGTTGATATGTTCACTGATTTGAATAAGAACACGTTACTAACAAATGGCACACCGGTTAGTGGTTTGTTTTAAGGAAGGAGCGAACAATGTGATAACAACTAAAAAGACAGTTGCAATGGACCTCGTTATCTCCATGTTCAAAGAGGGGAGAATAGATAAAGCAGAAGCAGGACAAATATTAAAGGGTCTGAATTCGCAAAAGACACCAGTTGCTATAGTTGGGATAGGTTGGAAATCCCCTGTATCAGATAATTATAATGACATATGGGATGTAATATCAAACAAGCGCACGTTAATACAGGCATGTCCAAAGGATAGAATAACATGTGCTACGCAATTATTGGGTAGGTTAGATACAGATGAGCGTAATTATCATTACGGTGCCATTTTATCAGATATCGATCAGTTTGATTATGAATTATTTGGATTATCGCATGAAGATGCATCATTGATGGAACCTAGCCATAGAATCATGCTTCAAGCTGCTTACCGGGCACTTGAAGATGCGGGGTATCTTAGCACAGACCGCAGAAATGAGATTACAGGTGTGTATATCGCCGCTAATTTTACTGCTAATCAAATAACTAATTATCTTAAGTACATCGGTGATGTTAACATGAAATCGTATATGTTGAATTGGACAAGCTTTCTTGCTACACGCCTTTCAAATCAATTTGATTTGCGAGGTCCTTCAACTGTGATTGAGAATAGCTGTGTTAGTGCTGCATTAGCGCTTTATGAGGCTTGCAATTTGCTTGAAATGGGTAAAATTACGTCAGCACTTGTCGGGGGAATCAATATTTCGCATTTGCTTGATAAAAGAATAGTATTGAATGAAGTTTTTCATCATGCGCCGGATATTGCGAGTAAAGGCTATGATGATGAGCCTGGAGGTAACTATGTAGGTGAAGGAGCAATCGCCTTGTTTTTAAAGCCGCTTGATAAGGCTGTGGCAGATCAAGACCGGATACATGGAATTATCAGGGGAGTAGATACAAATAATAGTGGTGGGGCTTCCAGTGACTTTCTTCAAACAAGTTCGGAAATGATTACAGAAGTCGTACAGAGAGCGCTTATCGATGCGAATCTACGAGCGGAAGATATTACGTATGTTGACGGTGAAGGGTATTGTGAAAGAATTGAACAAGCGTTAGAAGTTAAAGGATTAATTAATGGCTTTCAAACTTCTACACAGAAAAAACAATATTGTGCACTTGGCATATCGAGTGCTAATTTAGGCTATTCAGAAGCAATGCTAGGTATGAGTAATGCTGTGTGTTGTGTGCTTGCCTTAAAGCATAAGCAGATACCGCCTGTCTATAAATTTGATACCCCTTCCGCCTATTTGGATTTAATCAATTCGCCATTTTACATAAATGACAAATTAAAAGACTGGGAAGTTGAGGAAGGAAAAAAACGTATTGCTGCATCGTTTTCTAGTGGATATGGTGGAGGGAATGCACTAGCCATATATGAAGAGTATGTTCCTGATGAACATAATTTCCAGCCGTGGATTAAAGACTCCTATTTATTTTGTATTTCGGGGCACACATTTGTTTCCTTGCAACAGACAATTAGCAAGTTCACAGAATTTATAAAGGAATATAAAGATACGGAGAAGGCTAACACGCTTGATTTTTCCTATACGGTTCTAGCACGTCGCCAGCATTATAGTCCATTTCGTCTAGCGGTTGTTTACCGTACATTTGATGAACTCTATGAGGCTTTAAGCCAATGGATCGTCCAAAACAAATCCAGTTGTGATATTTACTATGATAACAAAAGAAAAAAGAGCGTTGCAGAAAATCGTGATGTAGAGCAAGGCATGCTATCTTCTTTTGCCAATCACGATATGCGTGAAATAGCTCAGTACTATGTGAATGGTCATGCCATTGATTTTAATAAGTTGTTTCATGACGAAAAGCCCAAACTGATAGATGTTCCAGGTTACTGTTTTACACAATCGAAATGTTGGATAGGAGGGTAGATTAGGGCGTTAATGAACGGCCTAATCAATTATAATGATGAGAAAAGCATTCTATTTTCCAGGACAAGGTTCACAGTATGTTGGTATGGGAAAAGCACTATGTGAAAATTCTAAAATTGCTTCAGATGTATTTGCGGAAGCGAGTGAGGTATTGTCACTTGATCTAAAGAAGTTGTGCTTTGAAAGTGATCAAGTAAATTTGACATTAACACATAATGCCCAGCCTGCAATATTAACAACAAGTGTAGCCATGTTTCGTGTACTGATGGACAGGCACATGATTAAACCCGATTTAATGGCTGGACATAGTTTAGGTGAGATTACTGCACTCACTTGTGCAGGTGCCATTGATTTTGCGGATGCTGTCAGAATTGTGCGCAAACGGGGAGAGTTGATGCAAGAAGCGATTGCACCGGAAGCAGGTTGCATGGTATCAGTGTTGATGCGTGATGTGGAGAAACTTGAGCATATTTGTCGTTCGGTTTCTCAATCAAACCAAATGGTAAGTATCTCAAATTATAACTCACGCACACAAACTGTTATTTCTGGGCATCGTAAATCTGTTGATCAGGTTGTAAATGTATTGAATGAAGAAGGAATAAAATCTGTTTATCTCAATGTAAGTGCTCCATTTCACTGTAACATTATGCAACCAGTCGCAACGCTTTTTGAAGAAGAACTTAATAAATACCGGTTTAAAGATTTTACGATACCTGTCCTTTCTAACGTAACAGCTAAGCCTTACCTTAGCAGTGAAGATATCATTCCTAATCTCACAGCGCAAATGTATACACCTGTTCGCTGGGTAGACTGCATGCTCTATGCTAAAAAATATATGATCCAGTATGGCGTGGAAGTAGGTCCGGGACATGTACTTAAAAACTTGATGAATAACATTTTCGGTGACACGCCTATATTTGCATATGATCATGTTGAAGATATCGCAAAGCTGGAAAAACATATTCAGAATACTGCTATTCCGTTTTTGTCCAGAAGTTTAGGTATTATTGCGGCTACCCGTAATAATAACTGGGATAGTGAACAATACCAACGAGGGGTTATTGAACCCTATAACAAGTTAAGTGCACTTCAGAGCGAGATTGAGAAGGAAGGAAGAACTGCTACTGAAGATGAGATGCAACAGGCTATTACGATGATGCTAATGGTTTTCAAAACGAAACAAACAAGCCGGGAAGAACAGATCGCAAGATTAAAAGAGTTATTTAGAGATTCCAATACGGAAACCATTTTTGAGCCTTTTGATTACAATGCAATTTAACAAAAGAAGGGGGCTATCCAGTGGATTTGAATATGATTAAGCAAATACCGTATTCGCTATCTGATTCCGATTGTCATGAACCTTCTATTCAAGATATAGCGATCATTGGTTTACATGCACAAGTTGGAAAAGCCAACAATGTTAAAGAGTTTTGGGATTATATCCGTGATGGGATGGATTTGGTCACTGATTTTCCGCAACAACGGTATCAAGATGCGGTTCGAACATATCAGTACATGCACCAGAAGGAGATACCTGAAAGTTTAGGGCAAAGTGCGTATATGGACCGAATCGATTTATTCGATCCAAGTGTATTTAATATCTCACCCCGGGAAGCTGAATTCATGGATCCGGCGCAACGTATGTTTTTGGAGTCGGCTTGGACAGCACTTGAGGATGCAGGCTATGGTGGCGGTTGTTTAAAGGGAAGTCCGACAGGTGTGTTTTTGGGCCATACAAGTCCACCTGATTCTTACCGTTCGTTGCTGAAAGAGAGTGATGAGCATACGTACGGAATTTCAGTTTCTGGAAATGTGGATGCCATTATCGCAAGTAGAATCAGCTACATATTAAATTTAAGAGGACCTGCAGTTAATATTGATACGACTTGCTCTTCTTCTTTGGTAGCTGTACATATGGCTTGTGAGCAAATTAAAAATGGTAGTATTACAATGGCGATTGCGGGTGCTGTTCGCTTCAAAATGACACCTGCACCACAAGTGATTAAGAACAAGATGGGAGTTGAATCTTCTTCTTCCAGAACAAAGACGTTTAACTATGATGCTGATGGTACAGGCACAGGAGAAGGTGTTGTATGTTTCATCCTCAAGTTGTTACGCGAAGCTGTCCGCGACCGCGATAATATTTACGCGGTTATTAAAGGGGGGAGTATCAACCAGGATGGAGCTTCAATTGGCATTACTGCACCAAATGCTGAAGCTCAAGAATCTGTCATAAGAGGGGCATGGAAAGATGCTCGAATTAATCCTGAGACGATATCATATATTGAAGCGCATGGTACAGCAACAAAACTCGGTGATCCTGTTGAAATTAATGGTATCGAACGTGCGTTCAGCCGAGTGACAGACAAAAAACAATTCTGTGCAATCGGATCTGTGAAGAGCAACGTGGGTCACCTTGATAGTGCAGCTGGAGCGGTAGGGCTGCTTAAAGCAGTTTTAATGCTAAAGCATAAGCAATTACCTCCAACGCTTCACTTTACAGCACCTAACCAAAAGATTAATTTTTCATCATCTCCTGTTTATGTTAATGATAAGTTATGTCATTGGGAGTCAACGCATTATCCAAGACGGTGTGGCGTTAGTTCCTTTGGCATGAGCGGAACAAACTGCCACATCATCTTAGAAGAAGCTCCCCAAACAGATAGTGTAATACATAGTCCAAAGCAGTCTAGAATCTTTACGGTTTCAGCCAAAGATGAACAGACCGTTCGCCGTTATATTGAGCAGTATAAGCAATACCTAATGCAAACGCCAAACTGCAATCTTGATGATTTATGCTATACCGCCAATGTCGGAAGAGTTCATTTTGGGTGTCGATTTGCG
Source organism: Paenibacillus sp. 22594 (assembly GCF_052044425.1). Taxonomy (NCBI): domain Bacteria; kingdom Bacillati; phylum Bacillota; class Bacilli; order Caryophanales; family Paenibacillaceae; genus Paenibacillus; species Paenibacillus sp. 22594. Next base: position 10,033 of record NZ_JBQENA010000004.1, on the reverse strand, counting down.
ATGATTCTTCATTCTCCGGAAGATCTTTTCGCAATTAGCTTCACAGAGCATTCTAAGGATAACCGGTATGTCTACAGCGAACATAAAATAACGGATTCAGATATTACGGATGGATATATTCACCGCAATACGGTGCAATTAATTTCGCAAAAAGCTGCTGAAATAACACAGCAAATTATCCATGAGTCGGACAAGGACCCAAATAAAGACTTGTTAAATGCATTAATTGCACTATATGTCCAAGGGGCGACTATTGACTGGGCACAATTATATGGAAGAGAAGAACGACGTAAGTTGAGCATCCCTACTTATCCGTTCGATCACAAAAGATATTGGGTTTCGTTACCGTCTAGGCAAGAAAAAGAAATGTTTGAATCTCGCAAAAAGAATCTTCATCCATTAGTTCATACATGTGTAGTAGACACCCATCGTATGCATGTATATATGACAGAGATGAATGTTGAACAATGTTGGGAATTAAAATGTCATATGATAAATGGTGTTCATATTTTACCTGGCACTGTTTTTTTTGAAATGGCAGTATTTGTAAGTGAGCGGTTTCTAAAACATGCTCAATTTAATATTGAGAATTTATTATATCTTGTTCCATTTGCTTGTGGCACCCATGAAACTCGTACAATCCATACCATTATAAGAGAAGAACATGATGGTATTACTGTAAACTGCTTTAGTAAAAATAATAAGGAAATTGAATGGATTCATCATTTAGAAGTATCTGTGCGCACAAGAAAACATGCGCCTCCTAAAAATATATCAATCGATGTCCCATCGATAATAGCTCGTTGCGAGGTAATTGATAGGCATACATCATTGGCACCTAAATCAATCGTGGAAATTAAAGGGAATAAATGGAATAACTTATCGGCACTTTATAAAAATGATACAGAACTTTTACTTTATTTCTCAGTTGATAAAGCCTTACTAAAAGAATTGGATCAATATATACTGTTTCCGTCTTTACTTGATCCGGCAATTAATTCTGGAAATTTGATTATTAATGATGTCTTTTTGCCGTTCTCCTGTGAACAAGCGCGCTTCTATCAACCTCTTCCGGCTAGAATGTATAGCTATATTAAATTAAAAGAGCAAGAGCGTGCAACGGAGGAGTTTGCGGCTTTTGATATCACGCTACTGGACGAGAATGGTCGTATCATTGGGGAGCTGAACAATTATGTTATTAAAAAAATCCATGATGAGGAAAACTTTATGAGGTCATCCCAACATCAGTATAGAACGACACACTGGATTGCTTGCCCTGACGCCTTTGATAAAGCGGTGAATGTTGTAAAGGAAGACGATTGCATTCTCATCATGTATCGTCGAGAGCAACTCAATTCGTCTTTGATGTTGCAGATGCGACAGTACTTTGGAGAACGGATGATAGCTGTAGAGTTAGGAGAGGCATATGATTTTGCTACCATTCTATCTTCATTGGCGAAGGAGAAGATCAAATATATTGTTCATATTGCTTCGCTTATGTATGAAGAGGTGCAAACAGCCTCACAGCTTGTAACAGAGATGGAATTGCTCTTCAAAAGCACATTTAACCTGGTAAAGGAATTACTTAACCAAGAAGTTCGTCATTCTATAAACTTGGTTATATTCACCTCGAATGCAACAAAAGTAACCGGTGAGGAAGAACGGATTCAACCGTTGAGCTACGGATTGAGTGGTATGGTCAATTCGATTGGCAGAGAGTATGCGAACATACAGACACGCGTAATAGATATTGATGACGATACTTCTGCAGACGTTCTAATCGAAGACATGCTTAGCAATGAAGCGTTGCATGCTGTGTCCTATCGAAAAAATGTTAAGTATATGCAACAACTTAACAATATCGCACAGGGAACAACTCTTGATGATGAACAAATGACGTTAATCGATAACGGGGTTTATATCATCACAGGTGGCTTAGGCGGCATGGGGTTAGCCATTTCCCAGCACTTATTCAGTCTTAATCCTACTATTAATATCGTATTACTTAATAGAACTTATTCGAGAGATACATTTTCGCTTCTATCGGATCCTGTTGATCCAATTCTGCGCAAGAAACTGGAGCAGGTGCAGAACCTTTGGTCTCAAGGGTTCTCATTGGATATTATGCAGGTTGATATTTCTGACTATGTACAAATGGATGTTACATTACAGCAAATACGAGATGCACATGGAGCGATCCACGGGGTGATACATGCTGCCGGTATTGCTGGAGATGGTTTCATTATGAATAAGACATGGCAAACATATGAATCGGTTTTAAGACCGAAAATTGCCGGAACCTGGATAATGCATGAACTGACACGCAATGATCCATTAAGCTTTTTTGTGATGTGTTCTTCTTATTCTTCCATATTCGGTTCAGCGGGACAGAGCGATTATGTCGCTGCGAATGCGTTTATGGATAGTTTTACATATTACCGCCGTACATTAGGGTTGCCTAGTTTGACAATTAACTGGACAGGGTGGCGTGAATCTGGAATGGCGGTAGTAAGTGGTATAAGAGAAGAAGGGGTGTATGCGCGATTCCTTAATGATGAGGAAGGAGCTGCCGCTCTCTGGCATGCTTTGGAAACAAAGTTGCCACAGGTACTGATCGGAGATATAGATTATAAAGCACTAGAGAGGGAACACGGCAATCTTATTATCAGTTTGTTTGAGGATAATAGCAATCTTAGAGGTAACGACCAGAGCCATTGGATTAAGGAAACTAACCCCGAAGACAAAGAGATCGTTGTGATCGGTAAGAATAAGAGTGATCTTACTGTTATTGAAAGAAATGTAATCTACGCTTGGTCGCAAGCTCTCGGTAAAGATCAAGTAGATATCCATGCTAAATTTTTTGAATCGGGTGGCAATTCATTGCTTGCTGCATATCTTCAAAAAGAACTGAATAAGTTCTACCCTGGCATCATCGTGATCACTGATATGTTTGTATATTCTACAGTAGTAGAAATTGCACAACATATTGAGGCAAAGACAATGAAGAGCGACAAGATAACAGTTAAGAAAGAAAGTAGTAATAACATAAAAGATATGATAGACCAATTCGTTGCAGGGGATATGAATATGGAGCAAGTGCTATCTTTGCTTGATAAGCACAATTAAAAGGAGTGATTTAGTTATGAACACTGTAAAGAGATTTATTTTAGATCAACTCAGCAAGCAGCATATTTCCCAAACAGAAGCAGTAAATTTGTTAGCAAAGCTTCAAAAAAATGAAGAAGATGAATTAACCGAAATAGCGGTCATTGGCGTTGCAAGCAAGTTGCCTATGTCAAAAAATTCAGGGGAATTCTGGGATAATTTAGTGAATGGTAGGTTGTGTTTTGTACCGAAACCTGAAGATAGACTCATTTTTGACGAGATGATATTAAAGAATATGGCTTTTGGCGAGTATATCGGCTATACACCTTCGCCAGAAAATTATGACAAACTTGAGCAGTTTCAAGGTGGTTATATTACGGATTGGGATAAATTTGATGCCGGCTTTTTCGGGATTCCTCCACGGGAAGCACGCTATATCGAACCTGAGCAAAGGGTATTCATGGAAACTGCGATGACAGCAATCGAAGATGCCGGTTATAGCATTCCGACGATAACCAATTCGAACATGGGTGTATTTGTAGGAAAAGATCAAACAAACTCTATCCATTATAAACACCTGACCGTAGATGATCAGATGAAACTAAGTGGATTTTGGAGTGGTATCTTAGCAAGTCGTATTAGCTATACGTTTAACTTAAAAGGGCCAGCTTTCATCGTTGATACTGCCTGCTCTTCCGGACTTGTCGCCGTACATGAAGCGTGTAGTGCGCTTCGCAATCAAGAGTGTGATATGGCACTAGCAGGTGGGATTAACCTCGGCACCGCTGGTCTATATATGCAAGATAGTGCTAACAAGGAAACTTCAGATGAGGATATGAATATTATGGACTCCGTCCAATCCACAGATTATCGCATCCGCACCTTCGATAAGAAGAGCAGTGGTACAGTGTTCTCTGAAGGTGTAGTTGTATTCTTATTGAAGCCACTAAAGAAAGCGATAAAAGATGGCGACCACATTTATGGTGTGATAAAGGGGAGCTCAGTAAACAATGATGGGGCTTCAAACGGTATCACTGCTCCGAATCCGCTTGCTCAGGAGGAAGTCATCATTAATGCGTGGAAAAGAGCTAACGTTTCACCTGAATCTATCAGTTACGTTGAGACACATGGTACTGGAACGTTGCTCGGTGACCCGATTGAAGTTACTGGCTTATCTAATGCTTTTTCAAAATTTACGGATAAAAAGCAATTCTGTGGAATTGGCTCTGTGAAAACAAACATTGGACATTCGATCGGTGCTGCCGGCCCAGCAAATCTATTAAAAGTTCTTCTATCTATGAAACATCGGATGTTACCACCGAGTCTTCATTTTGAGGAGACGAATCCATACATTAATTTTATCGATTCACCATTATATGTAGTCGACAAATGCATGGACTGGGATAGCGGGGAAATGCCGCTGCGAGCAGGAATAAGTGCATTTGGTTTCAGTGGAACAAATTGCCACCTTATTGTGGAAGAATATAAGGATTCTGCTCTGTTACCGGACACGACTTTAGATAATGTACTTACTCTATCGGCAAAAACAGAAACTGCTTTGCTAAGCTTAATTCATAATTATGAACAGTTTCTTGAAAATGAACAAAATATACCGGTCGGTAACCTATGCTATACAGCGAACACGGGCCGGGGGCATTATTCCTATCGAATCGCTATTGTCTTCAATACTCTCAAAGATTTAACAGAAAAACTTGCTCTTTTGAACAAAAATGATTTAAAAAGTATGGCCACTCATCGCATTTACTATGGAAAAAATTATGTCGTATCAGATAAGCGGCAAAGTATAAATGAAGGCGATATTTTAACTAGTGAGCTAAATCGCATAACACAAGAAGCGCAAAACCTTGTATTAACAGGGAGCGATTTGGGTGAAAATAGTTCACATCTTTCCCAGCTTTGTGAGCTTTATGTGAAAGGGGCCACAGTTGATTGGAAGCAGTTGTATCAAAATGGCGCATATAAGCGCGTTTCTTTACCAACATATCCATTTGATAGAACGCATTATTGGGCTGAAGCGGTTTCAGCGGCACAATCTATCCTTAATAAACCGGATAGTACGATATTACATCCGCTTGTTCATCATTGTATTGTTGATTCGATGAAGCAAAGTGTGTATCTCATTAATCCCGAACTAACAAAAGAATGGGTTATAACCGACCATAAGCTTATGGGCACCCATCTGCTGGTCGGAACGGCAATTGTTGAAATGATTAAAGAAGCATGCCAGCATTGTTTTAACAATGCAAATATTGTGATTCAGGATCTCGTTTTTATGGCTCCGTTGCTAGCATATGAAGGGGAGAGGGATATCCATATTGTTATTACTCACAATGACGTTAATGCAGAATTTTCGCTTGTATCTAGGCATGAGGAATCTACTGGGGACGTGTGGATAGAACATTCCAAAGGTACGGTTTGTATTCATGATGATATGCCGCCTAAACAGTTATCATTTTCAGAAATAGAATCAGATCCCGCTTTAATAAAGTTTAATGTTAAACAAACGTCGGAAGAAGAAGAACTGTTTCAAAATAATTGGGGGGGGGAGAGTGCTAATTATTTTGGTGAGCGTTGGAATTCCATATTAAACTTCTTCACCAAAGAAAATGGTGATCGGGATGAAGTTATAACCGAGATACAAATTTCAGACAAGTATTTGTCTGATCTAGACCATTTTTCTTTCCATCCGGCATTAGTTGACGATGCAATTAATGTACCTGTTATCCGAATTTATTCGGGCGGGCTTAGATTATTGCCTTTATCGTATAAAAACTTAAAATTTTATCGCCGAATTCCGAGTCATTTTTACAGTAAGCTTGCTTTGACGAAGGATGCTAACACGGAAGTTTTTACGTTCAGCGTTTCACTCGTGGATATGTCTGGAAATCTCATCGCAGAGGTGGAAGAAGTCACACTTAGGCAAATCAGAAAAATGAATGAGTTTAATAAGAACTCCTTCTACGGTATAAACTGGATGCTGCAGCCGGTAACGATGCAAAAAACTCGGAATGTGCAAGGTAATATATTGTTTTTTTGTGATAAGGGTGAATACTATGCTCGTGCACTTGCAGAACGAGTCCAGCATCAAGACAGCCAATTGTTTTTTGTCTCAATTGGCAAAAAATTCAGCCAAATCAATGCAACCCAGTTTACTGTTGGTGAAGATGAGGAAGATTATGATAAACTGCTTGCTGCGATTGGTGTGGATAATCTTTGTTCAGTATACCACTTCAGTACCGTTGACTTTACACGAACGGATGTTTCAGCAGAGCGATACGGAGAAGAATTACATCAAGGTCTCTATAGTGTAGTTTATTTGACCAGAGCGATACTTAGAACGATCCGTGATTCTGTCGAGTTTGTGTTGTTGACTGACTATGCACATGAAGTAACAGGGGAAGAAGCTTGTATCAAGCCTGCACACGCAGCCTTTCTGGCAGTAACCAAGTCAACTGTGACAGAGTATCCTAATCTTCGCTATCGTTGTATCGACATAGATGAGGTAACAGATTTGGAGACTGTGCTAGATGAGGTGTTGACGGAGTATCCAACCTTCCGCGTCGCATATCGAAACAATCAACGATTCACGGAGGCACTTACTGTAATCGAGCAGAAACAAGAATTGGTAAGGGAGATAGAGATTAAGCAAACAGGTGTCTATTTAATTACAGGAGGTACCGGTGGATTAGGTTTACAAATGGCATTAGATTTAGGGAATAAGGGAGCACGAACAATCTGCCTTCTAGCTCGTAAAGCATTGCCTGACCGGTCAACGTGGCAAACAGTACTGTTGAATGGGGATCCTAAACTTAAAACCCTTATTGAATCGATCTTATATCTTGAAAACCTAGGATGTACTGTTTTGCTTCGATATACGGATGTTAGTGATATGGTACAAATGGAAAGCATTCTATCAGAGCTAAAAGCTGCATATGGTCCTATTAATGGCATTATCCACTGCGCGGGAATAGCAGGAGATGGATTTCTGTTTAACAAAAATATGAATTCATTTCGTGATGTCATAAGACCAAAAATTAATGGTACGGTAGTATTGGATGCTCTGACAAGAGGAGAAACGCTTGATTTCTTTATTCTGTTTTCTTCGATGACATCTTTGTTCGGAGGACCAGGGCAGAGTGATTATACCGCAGCTAACGCTTTCCTTGATGCATATGCGCCATACCTTCGCAAAAAAGGTGTACCTGTACAAACAGTGAACTGGCCAGGATGGAGTGAAGTTGGCATGGCAGTAGATTATCAGGTTGCTGATGCCGTTACCTTGTTCCGTTCACTGGAGACAGAAGTAGCTATTCAGGCGCTAAATGAGATCATAAAGCACGATTTAAGTCATGTTGTACCGGGGAAAATTAATTATGACATTCTTCAACAAATAGGGGAGAATAATCTTCCATTTAAACTATCGCCATGGTTGAAGAAAAATCTTGATCGTCATATAAGTCGTAACAATACACAGAGAAAACAAGTAGTAAAACAGACGATTACACCAGATGATGTACACGTTATAGGTAAAAATGATAATTATACGACTACAGAGAATGAAGTGGCGTTCCGCTATGCTATCGTTTTGGATTTAAGGGAGATTGATATCTATGAGAGCTTTAATGCTCTCGGAGGGGATTCCATTCACGCGATGGAGCTTTTAAAGGAAATAAATGTAATATATCCTAGAACGATTGATATCACGGATATTTTTACTCACTCTTCAGTAGAAGAATTAGCGGGGCTCATTGATAAGAAGCGCGGTATCAGTCCAGATCAATCCGATGACATGGCGTTTAATGTACCAAATTATGAATTGTCAGATGATGATATTATGTCAATGCTAGACAATGTGGAACAAGGCAATGCATCCTCTTTCGATGAAGCGATAAAAGTAATTAAAAGTAACAAATGATAAATGATACATGACTGTATCATTACATCTCGCATTGTCGGATTGAAGAAAGGAGTTATTGATATGGGCAATGAAATCAAGTTATTTTGCATTCCTTACTCAGGGGGTTCCGCCGAAGTATATCGTAGATGGAACAAATCGTTACATAGTGATATACAATTATTCCCGGTAGAATTGCCGGGTCATGGCAAGAGATTATTTGAGCCACTTCAAGACGATATAAATACTATTGTTGAGGATATCACTGCCACGATAGCAAGCAATCTTAATTCGAACGATAATTATGCGATATATGGACATAGTTTAGGTTCATTACTTACGTTTGAAACGTATTTCAAGTTAATCGAGAACGGTGTTCATAAACCGCAGCATATTTTTTTTAGTGGACGTAAAGCACCGCAAAATATGCATAACAAAACTTCATTTCATCGATTGCCAGACGAACAATTTTTGCACGCAGTTATGAGTTATGGGGGCAATACGCATGAAATAGTTGAAAATCAAGAGTTGCTTGATTTATTCTTACCGATATTACGTGCTGATTTTAAGATATCAGAGACGTATTGTCACCAAGAGAAGAAGGATAAGATCGCTTGTGATATTACTGTCATTAATGGCCGCAACGACCACAGTGCCATAATGTATGACATGAGCGAGTGGGGGTATTATGCAGGTGGGGCAACGGCTTTTCATTCGGTAGATGGTGGACACTTTTTTGTTACAGAGAATTATGGACCTGTTGTGGATATTATCAAGCAAACTTTGAGAATAGCGGATAACATTCTAGACAGGCAAATTGTGAACTAATCCTCATTCATCTTAATTAGAAAAGAGGTTTTAATCAATGAACAGTAATGTTATTTGGGGGATAGTATTATTAGCGCTGAGTTTGTTCCTTAAGCCATTGTTAGCGGTTTTGGGGCTGAATGAAAAGTTTGGATTGTTCTGGCAAGGTGAAACTGTGTTTACAGTGAGTCCACTCTTAGTTCGGGTTATTCTGGGAGTAATTGGGGTTATTATGCTTATCATGGGCGGTATGCAAGTAGCAAAGCAAAAGAATGAATAATTGAAAGGATAGCGAGCCATTATGAGAAAATTCGTTCCAAACAGGAAACATGAAGAAGACAAGTCTTCATATTGGACATATTTACTTGATGATGATAATCCGACTGCGATTAAGCCACTCTTCCCGTACAAAATGAGTTCAAAAAGGACAGCGGATACGAGTCAAATTGACTGGGTATTTCCACAACATGTATGCGAAAAACTTACAAAACTTAGCCAAGCATGCACTATCTCTATGAACGTTATTATAGATGCTGCTTGGGGACTTGTTTTGCAAAAATATAATTATACTGATGATGTCATGTTTGGAACAATAATCGACGATCCACTTTTGAACAGTGTTATTCCGGTAAGAATGAGGTGTAATCAAGACGACGTATTATTTGATCTTTTACAGCAACTAAATGAACAAGAAGCGGAAAGTAGGAAATATGTCCACTGTGATATATTACCCCAAAAAATCAATCACTTGATTAAAACGGTTTGTACAATTAAGGATCGAACAACGGACGAGGGGAAACCATTCGTACACTTCCCCCTTGAGGAACAATTATCTGATATTTCACCTGATTTGCTTCTTGATTTTTCTTTTGATTGTAATCAGTTGAACGTAGTGATTCATTTTGATGAATTAAATTATACCAAATTTGAAATAAGCAATATACTAACAATGCTAACGATTGCTTTATCTGCCTTTGCTGAGGATTCGGAAAGGAAGGTAGGTGATATTTCATTCGTGAGCGATGAGGATAGAGATAAAATCTTAACCCAGTTTCAAACCAAGCCAACGCAATATCCGCACGAGGAATCGATCAAAAGCCTATTTGAGGCGCAGGTTAAGAAAACACCGGATCGGATAGCAATATCCTGCGGGACGGAGCAGCTGACGTATACGGAGTTAAATGCGAAGGCAAACATCGTTGCCAA